>NZ_JAJNOD010000001.1 GCF_021044885.1 Microbacterium nymphoidis
AAGCGCGCCGGCAGCCCTCGGGTTGCCGGCGCGCTTCGTCGTGTGATGACCTCGGTGTCATCGGGAAAGGACATCGTGCTGGTTCTTCTGCCACCGTCCGAGACCAAGCGTCCCGGCGGATCGGGCGCGCCGCTGGACCTCACCCGGCTTGCGCTCGGTGCCCTCCAGCCACAGCGGGAGCGGACCGTCGACGCCCTCGTCGCGCTGTCCGCGGACCCGGACGAGGCCGCCCGCGTGCTCAAGCTCAGCGAGCGCCAGCGTAGCGACATCGCCGTCAACGCGGCGCTGCGGGAGTCTCCGACACTGCCCGCAGTGGATCGATACACCGGAGTCCTCTTCGATGCGCTGGCGGCAGGGGAGCTGGACCGGACCGCTCGTCGCTGGCTCGGTGCACACGTGATGATCCACAGCGCGCCGTTCGGGCCCGTGGGCGCTCTGGACGCGATCCCCGCGTACCGCCTCGCTGCCGGCACATCTCTTCCGGCGCTCGGTCCGCTCAAGCGTCTGTGGGGGTCGGCGGTCTCCGCCGCCGTCGCCGTTCATGCCCCGGCCTTTGTCCTGGATCTGCGGTCGGAGGCCTACGCGGCCCTGGGTCCGATTCCCGCGGAGGTTCCCCACGCCTATGTGCGCGTGGTGACCGCGGGGGAGGACGGCACGGTCCGCGCCCTGAATCACTTCAACAAGCATGCGAAGGGTGAGCTGGTGCGCCGGCTGGCCGAGGACCGGCCCCGGGTGCGCTCGCGTGACGGCCTGCTGCGATGGGCAGCTGGGGCCGGCGTGCTCTTGCGGGAACGCAACACCGAACTGGAACTCGTCGTCTGAAATCCGCGGACGCAGAAGGGGCCGGAGCAGATGCTCCGGCCCCTTCTTCTCGTGACGCTTACTTGATGAAGCGGAAGTTCACGGGGTAGCGGTAGCTGCCGCCGCTGTTGACCTTGAGCGCGGCGATGATGCAGAACACCACGTTCGCGACCCAGAGGAGCCAGGGCAGATTGCTGACCAGGCCTGCGACGCCCCAGGCGCCAGTCGACCAGAGGATCGCCGACAGGATGGCGGCGACGATGGCCACAGCGACCTGGCCGATGATGACGGTGATCTGCCAGTTCACCGCCTCCTTGCCCTCGACGCTCGTGCGGGGACCGCGATCCTTGCCGATGAGCCAGATGATGAGCGGCGGGATGATCGACAGGATGCCGCTGAGGTGCGCCCACATCGCCATCGTCTGATCCTGCTGGGGCGTGTAGGGGGCATTGCCCCCCGCGGCGTACTGGGGCTGGCCATATCCAGGCTGAGGCGCGCCGTACTGAGGGGCCTGCGGGGCGCCGTACTGCGGTGCGCCCGGCTGAGGAGCCTGAGGTGCGCCGTACTGGGGTGCCTGGGGTGCGCCGTACTGGGGTGCCTGGGGTGCGCCGTACTGGGGTGCCTGAGGTGCGCCGTACTGGGGCGCCTGAGGAGCGCCGTACTGGGGCGCGCCCGGCTGCGGAGCCTGGGGTGCGCCGTACTGCGGCGCAGCGGGGGCCTCGTACTGCGGGGGCTGCGGCTGTCCGCCGTTCGGGTCGTAGGCACCGGGCTGCGGCTGACCCGCTGCCGGGTCCTGAGCCGGCGGCTGCGGAGCGCCGTAGGGCTCCTGGGGCTGCTGCGGCTGTGAGCCGTTCGGATCGCTCATGTGGGGCCTTCCTTCTGTTTCGTTCCGCGCAGAAAATCAGGCGGGGCGCGGAATGCGAGGTCCGCAAGCAATAAAGGTAGTATGCACACCCCCGCGAGGCAACGAGGGACACCGCAATTGTCGTTCTCGGCGCCGCCTGCGCACACGCGCTGAACGGGGGATGCGATTCCCGCAGACTCGTGGCGCGCGCGGGAGGATGTCGCCCTCGTCTACTAGGATGAATCACAGCCTCGATGCGAGGTGTCAGAACCTGAGGGAGGCCCGGCGTGACGGAGCGCGGCACGACCGAATCCCTCGTGGTCGCGTTGCCGAGCGGTGATGACGTCACGCTCACCTGGTACGGCGCCACCGACACGGGTCGGCGGCGGGAGGTCAACCAGGACGCGTTCCTCACGAGCTACCCGCTGTTCGTCGTGGCAGACGGCATGGGCGGGCACATCGGCGGCGAGATCGCGAGCGCCAGCACGGTGGAGCGACTGCGCGCGATGGTGGAAAAGGGCAAGGTCACCGCGAAGGCCATCGAACGCTCACTGACGCGCGCCGTGGCAGACATCATGTCGCATCCGGAGACCACCGACGAAGGCACCGGAACGACGCTGACCGGTCTCTACCTCGATACGGACGCTGCGCGCGAATCGTGGGTGACCCTCAACATCGGCGACTCTCGTGTGTACCTGCTGCGAGACGATCAGCTCGACCAGCTCACCACGGACCATTCCGTGGTTCAGGAACTCATTGCCGCCGGACGACTCAGTCCGGAAGAGGCGGAGAACCACCCCTACGGCAACGTCATCACCCGAGCCGTCGGCCCCAGCGACAAGGTCGTCCCCGACTACGTGCGCGTGGAGATCTGTGACGGCGACCGCTTCGTCGTGTGCTCGGACGGGCTCACCAAAGAGCTCACCGACTACGGCATCCAGCACTTCCTCAATGCCAACCCCGACCCACGCGATGCGGTCGAAGCGATGATGCAGGCGGCACTGGAGAACGGTGGCCGGGACAACGTGACCATCATCGTGCTGGACGTCGCCCGAACGCCTTCCTCGCACTGACACCGTCACTCCGGCATCTCGTCGCCGTACGAGCATGAGGGGCTGAACGGGCGGTGGGCTTCCTCCCCAGCGCCCCAGCGTCGGAATGTCATCCCGATCGCCGGTGAGCGGCGCACGTCCGCCGCAGCGATCCGCCATCGTCGGGGGATGAGCTTCCTCCTCGCCGCGCAGACATCCCCCGGGGATGAGCCAGTCGCGCTGCCGCCCGCCCCATCGCCACAGCCGCGCGCACCTCTGCCCCTGGTGGCGGCCGTGGTACCCATCGTCGGAGCGATGGGCATGTGGCTGATGACGGGCTCCGCTCTCATGCTGTGGTTCGCGGCGCTCGGGCCGCTGATGCTCGCCGCGGGGCTCGCGGATCGCGCTCGAGGGCAGAGGCGGGAGAGCCGACGCGAGCGCGCCGCTTTCCTCTCGGCTGTCGACGCCGCCGCAGACACCGTCGCAGAACAGCATGCGCGGGAGCGCCGTGCCCGGTGGGCGGCGCATCCGAGTTCAGCGGACCTGCTCGCTGCGCCCGAGACCATCTGGCGCGCCCACCCGCAGAGGGACGGTACGGTGACTCTCGGCAGCGGAACGGTGGACGTGGCGAGCACCATCGGGCGGGGCGACGATCGACCGGAGGTGCGAGAGCTGCGTGCCCGGGCGCAGTCCCTTGCCCGGTCACCGGTCGCGGTACCCCTGAACGGGGACATTTGTGTGCGCGGCAACCCGGTCGCCGCGGCGGCGGTGGCCCGGGCGATCGTGCTGCAGGCCTGCCTGCTTCATCCGCCGGGGCGCTGGCAGGTGCTCGCGCGGGGAGAGGCGTGGGCGTGCGACCTTCCCCACGCCCTCGGCGCCGCCGACGCGCGAACGCTGGCGCTCGTCGGGCCGGCGGATCCTCGTCCACCGGCCGACGTGACCATCAGCTGGGTGGATCGCCAGAGCAGCGTTCCCACCGGCACGCCGACGGTGATCGAGCTGCAGGACGCGTTGAACGCCGTCGTCGGCCACGGCGCTGTCAGCGTCCCGCTGCGATGCGAAGCGGTCTCCGAGGCCCAGGCCGTCAGCACCGCGCACTCGCTGCGGGAACGGGCTCGCAGCGAGGCGTCCTCCGAGGATCCGTTCGTGCGCTTCGCGGAGCTGGGCGATGCCGAGGGTGAGCTCGCGGCCTGCATCGGCAGATCGGCGGGACAGGATGCCTCGCTGGACATCGTGACGGACGGTCCGCACGCGGTGGTGGTGGGTACGACGGGCGCGGGCAAGAGTGAGTTCCTCATCACCTGGGTCGCGGGTCTCTGCCGCGCGTCCTCTCCGCAGGCCGTGCAGTTGCTGCTCGCGGACTTCAAGGGCGGGACCGCGTTCGAGCCGCTCGCGGTGCTTCCTCACGTCGTGGGTGTGCTGACGGATCTCGACGGCGAACTCGCCGAACGCGCCGTCCGCTCGCTCGTGGCGGAGATCCGACGCCGGGAGGCGGTGATCGCTGCGGCCGGGGCGCGAGACATCGGCGACAGCCGCGTGGAACTGCCGCGCCTCGTCATCGTGGTGGACGAGTTCCCCGCGCTCATCGCGCAGCACCCCGAGGTCGAACCCGTCTTCACCGATATCGCCGCTCGCGGCCGGGCGCTCGGCATGCACCTCGTGATCGGTGCGCAGCGAGTGGCCGGAGTGGTGCGCGATGCCACCCTCGCCAACTGTCCGCTCCGCATCGCCCTGCGCGTGTCGAGCGAGCAGGACAGCCGCGCCGTGATCGGTGAGGACAGCGCCGCGCGTATCCCCGGGGGGCCGGACGGACGCGGTCTGGCGTATGTGCGCCGCAGTGGAGACGCCGTCCCGGTGCGCACCCGCATCGCGCTGACGTCGCCCGCCGATCTCGATCGGCTTGCCAGCACGCCCCAGGGTGAACGCCCCCATGCACGGCCCTGGCTGCCTCCGCTGCCGGAGCACATCGCCGTCAGCGACGCCGATGCTCTCATCGGGAGCGAGGCGTCCGGCCACGCGGGCCACCTCCTCATCGCTGTGGCAGACGACCCCGATCACCAGCGGCGACTGCCGGTGTGGTTGCGTGTCGGCGAGCGGGGACTCGTGCTGCTGGGGAAGGCACGGTCGGGCAAGACGACGTTCGTCGACCTCGTGGACGCCGATGTGGCGCACACGCTCCGGATCCCATCCGAGCCCGAGGCGGCGTGGGACGCCCTCGCGCGCTGGGAGGCGGACTCTCCCGAGCTCGTGCTCGTTGATGACCTGGACGTGCTTCTCACGATGTGGCCCGAGCCCTGGGCGGGGGACGCCGCGGCCCGTGTCGAGAGCCTGGTGCGCCGGGCCGGGATGACGGGCACGACGGTGGTGGTCACCGCGCAGCGCGCTTCCGGCCCGTGCGCTCGCATCATCGACCTCATTCCCCGGCGCGCCGTTCTCGCCCAGGCCAATCGATCCGACCATCTGCTGGCTGGCGGGGAATCATCCGGCTTTCGCCACAACCGACCTCCTGGACGGGCCACGCTCGATGGAATGGAGGTGCAGTTGCTGTGCCGTGACGACACCGAGCCGGATCGCCGAGTCGAGCGGGCTGCGGCACCACCGGTGAGTGCCGTTGATGTGGGTGAGCGTGGACCCGGTGCGGTGCGGCGCCGGACGGGCGGCGAGCTGCGGTCGCCCGGGCGAGAGCACCCGGGGAACACCTCGAACCCGCGGCCAGGACGACACGACTCCGCCGTGCAGCCCGGGGCCCCCACGCGATGGCGGCCCGGAGCGGACATCCTCACCGGGGTCGTGCTGCGCGGTTCGGCCGAGCGCCATCGTCACCTGGAGCGGATCTGGGCGGCGACACTCCTGTGCGTGTCCGAGGTCCCCGCCACCGACCTGGACCCACCGCGCGGAGTCGTGCTGGTGGGAGACCCCGAGCAGTGGCAGCGCGCGTGGCGGGTTCTCGAGGCCGTGCGGCGGGAGGGGGAGCTGGTGATCGCGGCGGAGTGCTCGGGCGATGTACGCACGCTGACGGGTGACCGCTCCCTGCCGCCGTTCGCGCTCCCCGGGCGTGCCTGGCTCTGTCGTATGGGCGGCGCGCTGACGCGGGTCTCGTGGGAATGAGGGGGATGCAGCGGTGCCGTGACGCGCCTGTGGCCGAGCGAGGATCAGAGATGAACTGTGGAGCGGATCCTGCCCACCGGGCGCCCGCCGCCGCGCACATCCAGTCCGAGGACGGAATCCGCCTCAGCCACCTGTGCCGCAGAGAGCGCCCCCGCCTGGCCGAGCAGATGCACGGCGACAGTATGCCCGACGCGCGTCGAGCCATCCAGGGTCTTCACGACGACGGTGGTCCCGTCAGCGGCGACCATGGTCTGCACGCCCTCGGCCCCGAACTTGGAGTAGACCCCGAGCTTCTCGACGAGTGCGCTGTCGGGTCGTCCCGGACCCTCGATGGTCCATGGGTTCTCGCGTACCGCTCGCATGAGTTCGCCCGCGAGGCGGTACAGCGCGAACGGCGATCGTTCCGACGCCGTGCCGACCCGCTGAATCGCACGAGCGAGCCCCGCGATGGTCATCGCGTACACGGGAGCCCCGCATCCGTCGATCGTGGTGATCTGCATCTTCTCACCGACGAAGCGCTCGATCACGTCACGCGTGTGCGCCTGCAGCGGATGTGCGGGGTCGGTATAGCCGGCGCTCTCCCATCCCGATGCCCGGCAGGCGAGCAGCATGGCGGCATGCTTGCCGGAGCACGCCATCCGCAGGGGAGAGATGTCCTCGCCGCGGCGGATCATGTTGTCGCGTGTGGCGTTGTCGGCGGGCCACGACGGCGGGCACTCCAGTGCGGAGGGCGAAAATCCGCCACCTCGCAGCATCTCCGTCACCACTTCGACGTGCAGGTCGGTTCCGACGTGACTGGCGGTGGAGATCGCGAGCTGTTCGCCGGCCAGTTGAGCGCCGGCGGTGAGAGAACCCAGCGCCTGCAGAGGCTTCAGGGTCGAGCGCGGCAGGATGAGCGCGTCCGAGGGGCCGAACGAGGCGCGCACCTCGCCGTCCGGGGAGAGCACGATCGCCGCGCCGGCGTGCCGTGACTCCACGAATCCGTTGCGGTCCACCACGGCCAGCTCGACCGCATCCTGCACACCGAAGGTTTCCATCACCGTCACCGTCCCAGCCTAGCGGCGCACGGCAGCGCTTCCGCGGCGTGCGCAACCGTCGGCGTGAGAGACTGCCAGCATGAGCGAGCACGAGTACCGTCAGAACGCGGAGTGGACCGGGAACACCGGAACGGGAACCACGGGCTACCGGGACTACGAGCGCTCCGTGACCGTCCGCGTGGACGGGAAAGCAGATCTGCTCGCCTCCGCGGACAAGCCTTTCCGCGGCGATCCGCAGCGGTGGAACCCGGAAGACCTGCTGCTGTCATCGCTGGTCTCCTGCCATCTGCTCAGCTACCTGCACGCCTGCGTCCTCGCCGGGGTGGTCGTGGTGGCGTATACGGACGACGCCTCGGGCACGATGGTGACCGAGGGCAACGGCGGACGCTTCACCGAGGTCGTGCTCCGCCCGCGTGTGACCGTGCGCGATGCCGACATGGTCGAGCGCGCCGCAGCCGCCCATCACGATGCGCACGAATGGTGCTTCATCGCGAACTCGGTGAACTTCCCCGTTCGCGTCGAACCGGAGATCGTCGTCGCCTGACGGAGCGAATCGCCACCGCCTCGCGACGCCTGGTCGCCGCCCCTCGCGGGATCAGCAGCGCGGGTGTGGCTGGTGTCCGCCGCCGGCATGGCCGCCGCGGGTCGTGTGTCGGCGCGGGTCGAGTGTCGGCTCCGGTCCTGTATCGGTTCCGGTCGTGTGTCGGTTCCGGTCGTGTGTCGGTTCCGGTCGTGTGTCGGTTCCGGTCGTGTGTCGCGCGGGCTCGTGAAGAAGTGTGGCTCGCGAGTTGGCGCGGCTGGTGACTCAGCATCGCTCGTGTATCGGCACTGTTCGTGAGCCGGCGTCGTTCGTGTGTCTGGACTGTTCGTGAATCAGCACCGCTCGTGTGTCGGCACTGTTCGTGGCTCAGCACGGCTCGTATGTCGGCACTGTTCGTGGCTCAGCACCACTCGTGTGTCGGCACTGTTCGTGACTCAGCACCGCTCGTGTATGGGGACTGTTCGTGAGTCGGGTCGTTGGCGGGTCGGCAACGTTCGTGAATCACCACAGTGGTGACTCAGCGCCGGTCGTATGTCGGTGCCGGCATGTCACTCAGCGCGGCTCGTGGCTCAGCGCGGCTCATGGCTCAGCGCGGCGCGTGACTCAGCCCGGCTCGTGGCTCAGCCCGGCTCGTGACTCAGCGTCGCTCGTGGGGGAGGACCTGCTTGATGCGCTCGATCGGGTTCTGAGCCGGGGCCTCGTTGTACACGCCAGCCAGCTCCTGGCCGGACAGGGCGTGGATCGCCGCCATGATCTCATCCGTGGCGAGGCGACGCGCACGCCCCGAGTCGGCGGCACCGTGACGGGTGACGTCGATCGGCTCGCCGAAGCGCACCGTGATCCGCTCCTTGCGGGAGGGGAACTTCGCTCCCTTCGGCAGGGCCTTGTCCGTCCCGATGAGGCCGACCGGGACCACAGGCGCGCCGGTCTGCAGAGCCAGGAAGGCGACACCCGTGCGCCCCTTGTACAGGCGCCCGTCCAGCGAACGCGTGCCCTCCGGATAGAGGGCGACCGCACGGCCCTGGTCGAGGATCTGTCGCTGCTGATCCAGCGCGTCCAGCGCCGCCTGGCCCGCGCCGCGTCGCACGGGGATTGCCCCGATGGAGGTGAAGAACGTGCGTGATGCCCACCCGCCGAATCCCGTGCCGTCGAAGTAACTCGACTTGGCGAGGAAGTGGACGGGGCGTGGAGCGGCGACCGGAATCGCGATCGAGTCGATGAACGAAAGATGGTTGCTCGCCAGGATCACACCGCCCGAGCGCGGAATGTTCTCGCGACCCTCGATGCGCGGCCGATAGATGAGCCGCGCGATGGGGCCGATGGCCAGCCGCCCGAGGAAGTACGCACCCCGGTTCATGGTGCCGGCAGAGTCCGTGCGGGTGTCGACTACGGGCGCGTCGGCGTTCTCGGACTCGTGAGAGGTCATTGGGAGATTTTAACGCGGCGCGCATTCCGAAGCAGGCATGCCCCGTTGCCCGCGCGCGTCCCGGCAGGGGCTGCTCGAAGCCCGGAGCTCTCAGCAGATCCGTATGGGGATGCGCGAGAATGAGGAATCCGTCCGAACAAGAGAGGTGCCTTCGTGCGCTCACGCCGCCTGTTCCCCCTGATCGCCCTCGGCCTCGCGGCCCTCGCGCTGACGTCCTGTGCGGGAACGTCCACGCCCGGCGCCAGTTCGTCCGCGTCAGCCTCGTCGTCGGCCTCCGCCGGGACCGCCGCCGCCACCGACGTCTGCGAGCAGCCTGCGGCCGAAGGCGACATCTCGAAGTCCGTCACGGTCACCGGCGACGACCTCGCCGCCGCCCCCACCATCACGATCGGTGATGCCACCGTTCCCACCGAGATCCAGCGCACGGTCGCCGTCGCGGGCACTGGCGACAAGCTCGCCGACGGCGACTATGTGAACTATGCCGTCACGATGTTCGATGCGGCGGGCAAGCAGACCTCGGACCAGGGCCACGACGGCACCGGCCTGAACGAGCAGCTCACGTCCACCACCGGCATCGGCCAGATCTTCGGCTGCGCGACGGTCGGCAGCCGCATCGTGATCACCGCGCCGCAGCAGGACGGCTCCGCCGGCTACTGGGTGTTCGATGTGCTCGGTGCTACTCCCGGCGCCCAGTGGTGCACCGTCTCGGAGGAGCCCGGGAAGCTGCCTGAGGTGGCATTCGATTCTGCCGGCAAGCCCACCATCACCATCCCGGCCGGCACCGCCGCACCCACCGAGGTGGAGCTGAGCGTGCTCACCGAGGGCGACGGCGACGTCGTCGGCGAGGGCGACAGCGTGACGGTCGACTACACCGGTGTGAAGTGGTCGGACGGCACCACCTTCGACAGCAGCTGGGACCGCGGCGAGCCCGCGACCTTCGCCACCACGGGCGTGGTCACCGGATTCAAGCGCGCATTGGAGGGCCAGAAGGTCGGCTCCACCGTGCTCGTCGCAATGCCGCCCAAGTGCGGCTACGCCGGAACCGGCAACGAGCTCGCGAACGAGACCCTCGTGTTCGTGGTGAAGATCGAGTCCGCCACCCCTGCGGCGGGCTGATCGGCATCTTCCGTGAGAGCGCGCCGTCCCGGTCGGGGGCGGCGCGCTTCTCGTGGGGCGGGTGGCGTGCCTCGTTAGGCTGAGGACATGCGTCGTATCCTCATACTCGGCTCCACCGGCTCGATCGGCACGCAGGCACTGGATGTGATCCGGGCCAACCCCGGACGATTCGAGGTCGCGGGGCTCGCGGCCGGGACGAATCGGGAGGCCGTCGCGGCGCAGGCGGCCGAGTTCCATGTCGAGCACACCGCGATGGGTGCCGTGGAGGCCGAGCAACTGGTGCGCGATGTCGAGGCGGACGTCGTGCTCAACGGCATCACCGGCTCGGTTGGCCTGGGACCGACGCTCGCGGCGCTGGAGAGCGGGCGAACGCTGGCGCTGGCCAACAAGGAGTCTCTGATCGTCGGCGGCGAACTGGTCACCTCCATCGCCGAGCCGGGACAGATCGTCCCGGTCGACTCGGAGCATTCTGCGCTTGCCCAGGCACTGCGCTCGGGTACGTCCGCGGAGGTCAGGCGCCTGGTCGTCACGGCCTCCGGTGGCCCGTTCCGCGGCCGCGATCGGGCTTCACTCGCGGACGTGACCCCCGCCGAGGCGCTGGCGCACCCCACCTGGGACATGGGTCGTGTCGTCACGACGAATTCCGCGACCCTGGTGAACAAGGGTCTGGAGGTGATCGAGGCGCACCTGCTCTTCGACATCCCCTACGACCGGATCGACGTGGTGGTGCACCCGCAGTCGGTCGTCCACTCGATGGTCGAATTCATCGACGGCTCCACGATCGCGCAGGCCTCGCCGCCCGACATGCGCCTGCCGATCTCGCTCGGCCTCGACTGGCCGCACCGCATCGGGGGAGTCGGTCAGCCGCTGGATTGGACCACCGCGACGAGCTGGACGTTCGAACCGCTCGATGACGACGCGTTCCCGGCGGTGCGGCTGGCCAAGCGTGTCGGTCGCGCCGGGGGCACCTTCCCCGCCGTCTTCAACGCCGCCAATGAGCAGGCCGTCGATGCGTTTCACCAGGGTCGGTTGCCGTTCCTCGGCATCGTCGAGCTGATCGATCGGGTCGTGGATGCGCATGATGCCCCGGCGGCGCTCACGCGTGAGTCGCTGGCGGAGGCGGAGGCCTGGGCCCGCCGGACAGCGGATGCCCTCATCGCGAACGCATAGTCAGTCTCATTGCGCTCACTTGGCTCCTTCCGCGCCGGGATAGGAGCCAACTGCGCGCAATGAAACGGGTCAGTCGGTGTACGGCACCGGCCAGCGCGGCGCGGGGACCGGCCAGCCGGCATCGCGCAGGGCGCGGCGCGCGAGCTCGCGCGCGGAGTACGGGGTTCGGACCCCGCGGATGTCGCGGTAATCCTGATGACCGGGACCGGCCCACAGGATCGCGTCGCCCTCGCCGACCAGCTTGACGGCCTCCACGATCGCCGTCTCGGGCGGTGAGAACTCGTGGATCTCGGCGTCCGGCTGTGCGAGCCGGGCCCCTTCGATCAGGGTGCGGCGAATGCCGCTCGGCTCCTCGAAGCGCGGGTGGTGGTCGGTGATCACCAGGATGTCGCTGCCCAGCACACCGGCGCGTCCCATGTCGTGACGCTTGGTGGCGTCACGGTCCCCGTCGGCGCCGAACAGCATCAGCACCTTTCCGGGCGTGACGCGCCGCACGGCCGCGAGAGTCTTCTCGAAGGCATCGGGGGAGTGCCCGAAGTCGACGTAGACGGCCGGACCACGCTCTCCCGAGACCAGCTCGGTGCGGCCGGGAAGGTACGCGGTGACACCGCCGTCACGATCGAGCGCTGCAACGATGCGATCCCAGTCGTAGCCGCCCTCCAGCAGCATCACGATCGCGAGACCGGCGTTGGCGGCCATGTGGGGGCCGATCACGGGAACCACGGTGGTGAGGCTGCGCCCGTCACGCGCGGTGAGGGTGAAGCGGGTGCCGGACTGGCGCTCCTCGACGATGTCCACCACCCAGTCGGCGGCGCGTGCCGCCTCGGGATCGGGAGCGATCAGGGGGGTGCCGATGGTGACCACCGGAACCCCGGCGCGCTTGACCACCTGCGCTCCCGCGGCGGAATCCAGGCTCACGACCGCGCGACGGGAACGCTCCGGCGTGAACAGCGGCAGCTTCGCCTCGAAGTACTCGGCCATGTCTGCGTAGTCGTCGAGGTGGTCGTGCGTGAGGTTCGTGAAGCCCGCGACATCGAACATGAGCCCGTCGACGCGGTGCCGGCTGAGCGCCTGCGCACTGACCTCCACGGCCACGGCCTCCACATGACGCTCACGCATCAGCGCCAGCAGCGCATGGAACTCGCTGGCCTCGGGCGTCGTGAGGCGGGAGACGATGACCTGTCCGGCGATGTGCCGCTCGGCGGTCGAGGACAGACCCGTGGTGACACCGATCTGGCGGAGGATGCCCTCCAGCAGGTGCGACACACTCGTCTTGCCGTTCGTCCCCGTGGTCCCGAACAGGAGGGGGAGCTCGTCGTCGGCACCGGTGGAATACACCCACGCCGACAGTGCGCCGAGCGTGCCGCGAGGATCGTCGACGACAACGATCGGAAGGCCCGCATCGGCGGCGATCGCCGCACCTTCCTCGTCGGTGATGATCGCGACGGCGCCCTTCTCCGCTGCGATGGGAGCGAACTCCGCACCGTGCCGGTTGACGCCGCGAATCGCCACGAAGGCCTCGCCGGGGCGGAGATCGGCGGTGGCGAGGGTGATACCGGTGAGGACCACATCCGCGACGTCTCCGCGAGTGCCGACGCCGAAGCGGTCGGCGAGCTCGCGCAGGGCGCGGTGCGGCGGGTTCTCCGGGCGGAGGACCGGCGGAAGGTTCGGGGTGGAAATGTCGCTGCTCATGGCTCATCCATCATTCCACGCGGGCGCGTTTCGCGAGGCGGCGCGCCCGATGCGAGACGCATCCTGCACCGAGGCACACACCACTCAGCACGGTGTCGTGAGCTGCGGGCGTCGGGTGGATTCATGAGCCAACTCAAAGGCAGCGGGCGGTAGCCTCCACATGTGAGCGTCGTCTACTTCATCATCGGTATGGCCGTGATCCTCGTGGGGCTGGCCGTGTCGATCGCGCTGCACGAGATCGGCCACCTCGCCCCCGCGAAGCTCTTCAAGGTGCGCGTCGGTCAGTACATGATCGGATTCGGGCCGACCATCTGGTCGCGCCGCTTCGGTGAGACCGAGTACGGTTTCAAGCTGCTGCCCCTCGGGGGCTACATCTCGATGGCCGGAATGTATCCGCCTTCTCCGAAGGGAAGCCGGGCGGGGCGGGCCGGTGCCGGCTTCTTCGCCACCATGGTGCAGGATGCCCGCGCAGCCAACGACGAGACGCTCGACGGCTCCGAAGACCGCACCTTCTATGCGCTTGCGACCTGGAAGCGCATCACCGTGATGCTCGGCGGTCCGGTGATGAACCTCATCCTCGCGATCGTGCTGTTCACCATCGTGTTCAGCGGGTTCGGTGTGCAGACGGCCACCACGACCCTCGCGAGCGTCAGCCAGTGCGTCCAGCAGTCGGATGTCGCCGGAAACACCTGCGCACCCAGCGACCCGGTCGCCCCGGCGGCGCAGGCTGGCCTCCAGCCGGGCGACACCATCCTCGCCATCGGCGGCACCGCCGTGCACGAGTTCTCGGACGTGTCTGCGATCATCGCCGCATCGGCGGGCAAGCAGCTCGACGTCGAGATCCGCCGGGACGGCGCCGAGCAGACGGTCCAGCTCACGCCGCTGCTCACGGAGCGGCCCGTGGTGGGATCCGACGGCAACGTCGAGACCAACACCGATGGCACCACGAAGACGCAGCCCGCGGGCTTCATCGGCGTGGTGGCCCAGACCGCGATGGTGCCGCAGCCGCTGTGGGCGGGCCCGCAGCAGGCGATGAACAACGTCGGCGCGGTCGCGGGGGTCATGGTCCAGCTGCCGCAGAAGCTCTACGGCACCGCGGTATCGCTCTTCACCGGCGCCGAGCGCGACCCGGACGGGCCGATATCGCCCGTCGGGGTCGGCGTCATCGCCGGCGAGGTCGCCGCATCTGACGCGCCGCTGGCCAGTCGCGTGGCGGGCATGCTCAGCCTGGTCGCCTCACTGAACGTCGCGCTGTTCGTCTTCAACCTCATCCCCCTGCTCCCGCTCGACGGCGGCCACGTGGCCGTTGCTCTCTGGGACGGTCTCAAGCGCACGTGGGCGAAGCTGCTGCGCCGCCCGGCGCCGAAGCCGGTCGATGCCACCAAACTTGTTCCGGTGACGTTCGTCGTCGTGGTGTTCCTGATTGCGATGGGTGCGCTGCTGGTCGTCACCGATGTGGTGAACCCGATCAGCATCCTCGGAGGCTGAGGCTCCCACCCACTTGGCGCCTGGTGCGTGCCCCGGGGCGCGGCCAGGGCGGTGTGCGGCCCGTGCTGTGGTCTCACCATCCGCGCCGAGCAGTCATCCGCTCGACAATTCCTGAGACCGCTCGGGGCTCCGGTCTCACTTTCGGTACCACCATCCGGTCGGCGGTGCGGATTGTGAGACCCATGCGACGGGGCCGACCAGCCTCGAGCGTCAGCGGCGGCGCGAGCGTGCGACGGGGCTGAGCGCGACCGCGGCGGCAATGAGTCCTGCGCCGATGACCAGCAGGACGATCGACCCAGCCCAGTCCGCACCACCGCCACCGCTCTCACCCGTGAGCGACACGCGTCGAGGATCCGCCGTGTCGTACGTCACGGTCAGCGTCTCGCCGACCTGCGGTTCGCTGCCGCGGTGGTTCGCGGTGCCTTCCTCATAGCGGGTTCCGTCCACCGTGTACTCGACGGTGGGGAAGTACCGCTTGCCCATTCCAGTGCCCGACGCGTAGTCCACCTGCGTGACGGTCGCCTCGATCGGGGAGGAGGCACGCGAGGCCTCGACGGCGTCGGCGCCGATCTGAACCCCACCGAACACCAGAGCCGCCAGGCCGATCGCGAGGGAGAGCACCGACCAGGGCCAGCCCCATCCCCGCGAGCCCTCCCGGGGCATCAGGCGAGGGCCTGAGCGACGAGCCGCTCCAGCGTGTGCAGACCGTCCCTGGACAGGATGGACTCGAGGTGCCCTTGCACCGACGCCGTCCGGGGGCCGCGCAGCGCGTACACGTCGCCGCGGTCGTCGGCGGAGACCTCCAGATCGCCGACGGCGGTGGTGCCGGGGGAGACGCGGGCGGTGAAGGTGTTGTAGAAGCCCACCGATGCCGGCTCGCCGAAGACGTCGACCGTCTTCTGGACACCCTGGTGCGGCGAATCGAGCGGGCCGAGGTCGATGCCCACCGAGTCGGCGAGGATCTGGTGGCTGAGGCAGACCGCGACCAGAGGCTGATGCGCCGAACGGCGGGCGGTGACGACATCGCGCATGCGCCGGATACGTGCACTGGCATCGTCGCGCGGGTCGCCGGGGCCGGGGCCGGCGACGACCAGATCGGCTGCGGCAACCTGCTCGTCGGTGACCTCGTTCCAGGGCACGATCGTGGCGTTCAGGCCGAGGTGGCGCAGCTGATGCGCGAGCATGGTGGTGAAGCGGTCCTCGGCGTCCACGACCAGGGCGCCGGAACCGGAAAACGGCCCGGCGATGGCGTCGTCGGCGCCGTCCTGGGGGTTCATCCAGAACGGCGCGAGGCGGCCGTTTCGCGAGGCGAGGAGCGCGGCGATCTCCGGATCCGCGGCGAGCGAGATCGGCTCGGGCTGCGGTGCGTCGGGGTCCTCGTCGGCCGCGGTGGTGGGCACGTCCCGGGGGATCGCACCGATCGCACCCAGCACTCCGGCCGCCTTGCCGTGGGTCTCGCCGACCTCACCGGCGGGATCGGAGTGGCGGACGAGGGTCGCACCCACCGGGACACGCAGACGGCCCTCGACGAGGTACGCGGTGCGGATGAGGATCGGCGCGTCGAGGTCGTGGCCACCGTCGTCGTTGGGTGTGAACAGCGCCGCGACGCCGGAGTAATAGCCGCGCGGCGTGCGCTCGTGACGCTGGATCACCGTGCAGGCATTCTGCATCGGGGAGCCGGTGACGGTCGGGGCGAACATCGTCTCGCGGAGGATCTCGCGCGGGTCCATCCGGCTCGTACCCCGGAGCATGTACTCCGTGTGCGTGAGCCGCGACATCTCCTTGAGGTGCGGGCCGGTGATGCGTCCGCCATCGCTGCAGACGGCCGACATCATCTTGAGCTCTTCGTCCACCACCATGAACAGCTCCTCGGTCTCCTTCGTGGAGCGGAGGAATTCGCTGAGGGACTCCTTGGTGGCGCCGCCCGCCGGGTGGCGGAACGTACCCGAGATGGGGTTCATGGTCACCACGCCACCCTGCGCGGAGACGTGTGCCTCCGGGCTGGCGCCGACGGCGACGTGGCCCTCGGTGACGACGGCGAAGGTCCAGTAGGCGCCTCGCTCGTGTTCGAGCAGGGCGCGGAACCAGGTGAGCGCGGCCACGCGGGGATCGGTGTCGACACCGGCGACATAGTCACGGCGGATCACGAAGTTGGCGCCCTCGCCGCGGCCGATCTCATCGCGGATGACCGTGCGGACGATCTCGGCGTACTCGTCGTCCGAGATGTCGAAACCGGCGTCGGTCAGGGGGACGGGCGTTGTCGGAAGCTCGGCGATGAGCTCTGCCCGAGGCACGCGGACGTGCTCATCGATCACGAGGGTGCGAAGCGGTGCATCGTCGTCGTGGGCGGAGAAGCCCCGCTCGCGCACCTGACGGTAGGGCACCAGCGCGAACACCTCGCGGGGCGTGCCGTCCACCACCAGCGGGATGTCCGAGAGCAGGTCGACGTCGGACACCTCGCCGGTGAGGATCTCCACATCCGGTGAGCCCTGGCGGGCGAGCAGCACGAAGGCGCCGGATGCCGGAATCGCCGACTCGTGCTCGGCTTCCACGGACGGATCGGTCTCGGGCGTCAGCGACCCGGTCATGTGTTCTCCTGTTCGGGGCGGAGTCTGATTCGAGGGCTCGAAACAAGAAAGACCGCCCATTGCGGGGCGGTCTGGAATCGTGGCTACGCGAAACACCGCCTCAGGAGGCGGGCCACCAGGACTGGTTCGCGTGCATGCGCCGAACCTATCACAGCGTGCGCGTTGCTCTCACGTCGTGTGACGCGTGCGGTGCGTGGCCGATTCACCGGCCGGACACGGCCGCCGTGCAGGCACCAGGCCGTAGGCTGGAGTCGTGCCCGCTGTGAATCTCGGTATGCCCGCCGCCCGCGAAGTCCTTGCCCCGCGTCGTAAGAGTCGACAGATCCGTGTCGGCAAGGTGCTGGTGGGCGGAGACGCGCCCGTCTCGGTGCAGTCGATGACGACCACCAAGACCACCGACATCAATGCCACGCTGCAGCAGATCGCGGAGCTGACCGCGTCTGGCTGCGAGATCGTTCGGGTCGCCGTTCCCAGCCAGGACGACGCCGACGCCCTTCCCGCGATCGCGCAGAAGAGCCAGATCCCGGTGATCGCCGACATCCACTTCCAGCCGCGCTACATCTACGCCGCCATCGACGCCGGCTGCGCCGCGGTGCGGGTGAACCCCGGCAACATCCGCGAGTTCGACGGCAATGTGGGAGAGATCGCCGCCGCAGCCAAGGCAGCGGGAGTGTCTCTGCGCATCGGTGTGAACGCCGGATCCCTCGACAAGCGTTTGCTGCAGAAGTACGGCAAGCCCACCGCGGAGGCTCTCGTCGAGAGCGCGGTGTGGGAGGCCAGCCTGTTCGAGGAGCACGACTTCCACGACTTCAAGATCTCCGTCAAGCACAACGACCCGATCGTGATGGTCAAGGCCTACCGTCAACTGGCGGAGCGGGGGGATTGGCCACTGCATCTCGGCGTCACCGAGGCAGGGCCGGCGTTCCAGGGCACCATCAAGTCCGCGACGGCGTTCGGCATCCTGCTTTCTGAGGGCATCGGCGACACCATCCGCGTCTCGCTGTCGGCCCCGCCCGCCGAAGAGGTGAAGGTCGGTCATCAGATCCTGCAGTCGCTGAACCTGCGCGAGCGCAAGCTCGAGATCGTCTCCTGCCCGTCCTGCGGGCGTGCGCAGGTCGATGTCTACACGCTGGCCGACAACGTGACCGAGGGTCTCAAGGACATGACCGTTCCGCTGCGCGTTGCCGTCATGGGCTGCGTCGTGAACGGTCCCGGCGAGGCGCGCGAAGCCGACCTCGGTGTCGCCAGCGGCAACGGCAAGGGGCAGATCTTCGTGAAGGGTCAGGTCATCAAGACCGTTCCCGAGGCGGACATCGTCGCCACGCTCATCGAAGAGGCCAACCGGATCGCCGCTGAGATGGGCCCCGATGCGCCGCTCGGCACCGCGCAGGTCGTCACGAGCTGACACGGCGGACTGGCGCTCCGGGCCGTGCACCCTTGTCTGCGCGCAGCGGAGGCGCTAGCGTGAACGGGTCGCGATGCGCGCGACCCGGCTGGCCGGAACGAGGGAGAGGAGTGATGACCGATGAACACGATCACGGTGTCATCCGTACCCTCTCACCTCTCTGAGGCCGCATTCTGACGTTCCGCATCGACTGAGCGGCGGCCTCCTGTCCGGAGATCTTCCTCATGTCTTTCGAGTCCTTCATCGACTCCGCATCTGCATCCACCTCTCAGCCCGCCCCCGCTCACCCCAATCCTTCTTCGTCCCCGTCCTTCGGCGGATTCGACGACGACGTCCTGGGCGGCCAGGCCTTCGACCAGCGCGAACCCGGTCCCGGTCAGCGGTGGAGCACCTGGCCGTCCGCGTCGCCCACGGAGCGCGGACCGCTTCCGCACCCTGCCTGGCTGGTCACCAGTGCTGCGGCCTTCGATACCGAGCTCGGCGTCGTCAAGACCGGCAAGGAGGCCGACGTCCACCTGATCGAGCGTGCGGTCCCCGACCGCGAGGGCTGCCTGCTGGCCGCGAAACGCTACCGCGGCACCGACACCAGCGACTTCCATCGGTCCGGGCAGTACGAGGAGGGAAGGCGTTTGCGGCGCTCCCGCGACGTGCGAGCAGTCGAGAAGAAGTCCACGTACGGGCGATCCGTCTCCGCCGGCCACTGGGCGGGCTCCGAGTTCGCCGCGCTCTGCGCCGCCTACGAAGCCGGGATCCCGGTGCCGTATCCCGTGCAGGTGTCGGGAACGGAAGTCCTGCTGGAGTTCATCGGTGATGGACGAGAGGCGGCGCCTCGGCTCGCCCAGACGCGGCTGCGCGGCGCGGAGCTGGCCGATCCGTTCGAGCAGGTGCGCGCGCTGCTGATCGCATTCGCCCGGGCGGGCCTCGCGCATGGTGACCTGTCCGCCTACAACCTGCTGCTGCATCGCGGGCGTGTGGTGGTGATCGATCTCCCGCAGATCGTGGACCTCGCGGCGAATCCCGCGGGTGCGGACTTCCTGCACCGCGATGTCCTGAACGTGTGCACGTGGTTCCAGCGTCGCGGCGTCGAGGTGGAGGCGGAAGAGGTCTTCGCCGACGTCATCGCCCAGTTGTGGTGAGCCGGTCGGCGTGGCCGAATCGTTGCGGCTGCCGGTGTGGGCCTTCCCTATGATCGAAGGATGCGCTCTCCGCTCGCTCGATTCCTCACCGCCGTAGCGGCGACGCTCGTGCTCACCGGGTGCACGATGACAGGTCCCGGATCGGCGACCACGAGCGCCCCGGCGACTCCCTCGCCGTCGGCGACGGCGCACCCGACGACCGAACCGACGAGCACGGACGATGCCGCGCCGGCCGCGCCGGAGATGGCCTTCGCCGGCGATTGCGCCCAGGTGCTCACGGACGAGGACCTGAGCGCGATCGCGCCCGCGGTCTGGACGGCGACGGATCTGCGCGGCACCGACCCGGCTTCCGATCTCGCCGGCGCTCTCAGCTGTCATTGGGACGCGGGGGGTGCCGGGGCGGTCTCGGTGGACATCCTCCCGCTGTCCCTGGTCTCCGAGGATGCGCTGGCCACGCCCGACATCGTCGCCTGCCCCGAGACCGACGGCCCCGACCTCTGCATGGCCGAGCTCGCGGTCGGCGACTCCTGGCTGATCGCCGGTGCGGGCAGCGAGGATGCCCTGTCGGCCGTGGTGGGTCGTGTCGGTGCACGTCTCATCGGACAGCGCCCCGTGGCCGCCCCGCTCCCTCCGGGATCCTGGGCGGTGCCGGACTGCTCGGTGATCGTCGACGCGACGCGCGATGGCGGAATGCCGGACGCGGAGCCCGGCGTCCAGAACGACTCGCAGCCCCACGGACCGCTCTGGGACGTGCTGGCGGCAGATGGGCGAGCGGGGTGGTGCGCAGCTCATCAGCCGGAGGAGGACGGCATCGCCGTCACCTTCTATCCCGGCGGCGCGGACCGTGGGCGGGAGCCGAGCGGAGAGGACTTCGAGGTCGAGGGCGCCGATCGCGGGTGGATCACCGTCGACGACGCCGGACTCACCACCGGCGTGGTGGACGTCGGGGTCAATCGTCTGGCATTCGCCAGCTACGGCTACATCGACATGCAGGACGACCTCCTCGGCTCCATCCTGTCGGTGCTGACCGAGCGCACGGATCTCTGAAGCGCGCCCCTGCGCTCAGCTCCCACGTCCCTCCGCCGTGAGAGAGTTGCCTGCGTGAATGAGACGCTCGTGACCTTTCCCTCCGGTGCGATCACGGGGGATGCCACCGTGACAGCGGTGCGGCCTCACCCCGACGGCGCCGTGGTCGTGCTGGACACCACGCCATTCCATCCGGTCGATCACACCTGGCCGGATCAGCCGGGCGACACCGGAACGATCATCTCCGCGGGCGAGGAAGTACGCGTGATCGACACGATGATGGCCGCGACGGAGAACGGCACCGACCTGCTGATCGGCGCCGACATCCCCGTCAAGCGCGGCACCGACGGCTGGACGTGGCTGGTGGCACACGTCATCGGCGCCGGGAGTTCCCTGGCCGAGGGCTCCGCCGTTCACGCGCTGGTCGACGCCGGCCGGCGCCTGGATCTCAGCCGGGGACACACCGCCTGTCACCTCGCCTCGCTCGCCCTGGACGCCGCGCTCGCGGACCTCTGGCACAAGGAGGTGCGTCCCGACCCGCTCGGCAACCCCGACTTCGAGGGCCGCGCCAACGAGTCCAGCTTCATCCACGCCAACGGCAGCGTCGACCGGTACCGTCTCGGTAAGAGCCTGCGCAAGGCGGGGTTCGACAGCGAGACGCTGGCGGCGACGCTGGCCGAGCGAGAGCAGCGGGCCAACGTCCAGCTGGCCGCGTGGGTCGCGGCGGGATCGGCCAGCCGCATCGAGACAGCGGGGCCGGGGATCACCGACATGCGCACCTGGCACTGCACGCTCCCGGAGGGCGAGGCAGCCTTCCCGTGCGGCGGCACCCACGTGGCATCCCTCGCCGATTTCCGCTCCATCACGGTGCAGCTCGCGCAGCCCGACGCCCAGACGCTGGTGATGACGACCACCGCGACGGCGGTCTGAACCGGCGCGCGCAACCGTTCAGGCGCCGTTCCCCGGGGCATGGGAGGGTGGAGGCATGACCGAAGCCACCGTCACACCCGGACCCGACGAGACCCTGCGCGCCGAGATGGATCGCATGCTGCACGACGCCGGCATCACGGCGAACCGGGAGCTCATCCGCCGCATCATCGGCACGGCCATCGAGCTGGGCCGCGATGGCACCGAGCGGCTCGATCTGAAGATCACGGCGTCCGCAGTGGCGGAGATGCGCCGCGCGTTTCGCATCTTCGCTCCGTACGCGGGCGTGCCGAAGGTGACCATCTTCGGCTCCGCTCGCACGCGGTCGGATGATCCGCTCTACGGGCAGGCGCACGACATCGCCGAACGTCTGGCCGAACGCGGCTGGA
Source organism: Microbacterium nymphoidis (assembly GCF_021044885.1). Taxonomy (GTDB): domain Bacteria; phylum Actinomycetota; class Actinomycetes; order Actinomycetales; family Microbacteriaceae; genus Microbacterium; species Microbacterium nymphoidis. The sequence continues at coordinate 21,726 of NZ_JAJNOD010000001.1, forward strand.
TGGTGGTGACGGGAGCGGGCCCGGGCATCATGCAGGCGGCCGCGGAGGGAGCGGGACCCGATCGGGCGATCGGCGTGTCCATCCGGCTGCCGTTCGAGGAGCGACCGAACGCGATCTTCGCCGATCGTGACAACGTGGTGGCGATGAAGTACTTCTTCACGCGCAAGCTCATGCTGATGAAGGAGTCCAGCGGTTTCGTGTGCGTGCCGGGCGGCTTCGGCACGATGGACGAGATGTTCGAGCTGCTGACCCTCCAGCAGACCGGGAAGGCGGAGCCGATGCCGATCGTCCTGCTCGACGAGCCCGGAGGACAGTTCTGGTCGGGTCTGCGTCGCTTCGTCGACGAACAGATGATTCCCGCGGGCGTGGTCTCGGGCGACGACCTGGAGCGCGTTCTGATCACGGATTCCGTGGCGGAGGCCGAGGCGGAGATCACCGGATTCTGGCGCAACTACGATTCGCTCCGGTGGATCGACGAGCTGCTTGTGCTCCGCATCCGAGCGACGCCGACGCCGCAGGAGCTGGAATCGCTCAACGAACGCTTCGGCCACCTGCTCGTCTCCGGGCGCATCGAGAGCATGTCGGCGCTGCCCGTGGAGATCGCCGACCAGGACGTTCCCGAGCTGCCGCGACTGACGATGATCCTGAACCCGTTCAAGGTGGGGCACTTGTTCCACCTGATCCGGGCGATCAACGAGCTGGATTCCGCGCCCGAACGCGTGCCTGCGGGAACGAAGAACCCTTCGGAGTAGCGGGCGGTATCGCTCTCGTCTCAGCGAGGCTGTGTACCGGACGCGGTTCGCTCGTCGCCCGCGCTGCGCAGTGCCTCGCGGGCCGCGGCGCGCCAGATCGCGCGGTAGGGCAGTGCGGCGTCCGCAGCATCGATGCGGCGCACGGCGGCTGTCGCCGGTGCCAGGTTGGCCATGTCCTCGGCGGGTACCCGCCACGCCAGTGGGTAGCTGTGCCAGGCGCGGAAGTGCTCGACCCACACCGCGATGAGAACCTGGTCGTCCGACACCGTCTTCTCCTCCCGGCCGCCGCGCTCATGGCGGGTGATGCGCCAGCCGGCGCCAGCCGGTTCCGCGAGGAAGTCGGGGTCGGTGAACCAGTGCCACCGCCCGCGGTGGAGTGTGGGAGCGTCCCGGCCGAGATGGTGGACGAGCTCCGCCGCGAGCGCGTCCAGGGTCCACGCGACGGGGAACCACGACGTCAGCGTCGCCGTGAGCTCGAGCGCACTGAGCCCCGCGGGAAACGCTCGCCCATCGCGGCGTCCTGCCTCCAGCGCGGCCGACAAGGCGATGGTCCCGAGCGCGGGACCACCGTCGTCGAGAAGCGCCAGGTGGAGCTGCAGCATGCGGAGGTAGCGATCATGGTCCTCGCGCGTCGCGAACGGGGGCACGGGTATGGCGGGTACAGCCGGCAGCGCTGCCATTCGTCGAGAGATCATGAGTCCTCCTCGGTGTCGTTCCTCCGAGCTTCCCATGGTCGCGGGCGATCTCGGTGGGATCCCGATGTGCCGCCGCGCCTCGCCGAGCGAGTATCCTGGAGAGGATGCCCGTTCGCGGGTGAAGAGCTGAATAGGGAGGCCCACCGTGGAGATCGATCTCGGACTGCTGCGCAACATCGAGCGAGAGAAGGAGATCCCCTTCGACGAACTCGTTCGCATCATCGAGCAGGCGGTGCTCACGGCCTACGCCAAGCACACCTCGCCGGAGGGATCGCTGCCCGCCGGCGCCCGCGCGTCGCTGGATCGCAAGACCGGTCACGTCGCCGTCTACATCCCGGTGCTCGATGATGAGGACGCCGTCATCGGCGAAGAGGAGCACATGCCCGAGGACTTCGGGCGCATCGCGGCGTTCGCCGCCAAGCAGGTCATCAGTCAGCGTCTGCGCGACATCGCCGACGACGCCGTGCTGGGGGAGTTCCGTGGCAAAGAGGGCGACATCGTCGCCGGAGTGATCCAGCAGGGCCCCAACCCCAAGATGATCCACGTGGACCTCGGATCCGTCGAAGCCATCCTTCCTCCCGAGGAGCAGGTCCCGGGCGAGGAGTACACGCACGGGTCGCGCATCCGCGTGTACGTCACCACCGTGGCCAAGGGCAACAAGGGTCCGCAGATCACGGTCTCGCGCACCCACCCCGGCCTGGTCCGCAAGCTCTTCGCGCTGGAGGTCCCGGAGATCGCGAACGGCCTGGTCACCATCGAGTCCCTGGCTCGCGAGGCGGGGCATCGCACCAAGATCGCCGTCATCGCGAACGACCCGCAGGTCAACGCCAAGGGTGCATGCATCGGCGAGATGGGCCGTCGCGTGCGCGCGGTGACCGAGGAGCTCTCGGGCGAGAAGATCGACATCGTCGACTACAGCCCTGACCTGCCCACGTTCGTGGCGAACGCGCTGTCGCCGGCGAAGGTGAGCTCCAGCTTCGTCCTGGACGCCACCACCAAGGCCGTCCGCGCGCTGGTGCCCGACTACCAGTTGTCCCTGGCGATCGGCAAGGAGGGGCAGAACGCCCGCCTGGCGGCGAAGCTCACGGGCGCCAAGATCGATATCCAGCCGGACTCGATTCTCGACGACAAGTGATCCGCTGAGGCGGCGCAGGCGACGGCGAAACGCCGGAGCCGCGCGCCACTGCCTGGCCGGGGCAGCGATGCCGGATTCCGCTCCAGCACCGTGATCCCGCGCCAGGAGGGTCGCAGCGGCCGATGGCGATGAGAGCGAGCAGGCACCGGGGAGGTGTAACATGGAACCCGTACGGACGTGCGTCGGATGTCGCAGCCGTGCATCTCGCTCCGCTCTTCTGCGGGTAGTGGCCTCCGAAACCTCCCTCGTCTTCGACGAGCGGGCTTCGATGCCCGGGCGGGGTGCGTGGGTGCACGACGATGCGCAGTGCCTCGAGAAGGCGCTGCAGCGGCGGGCGTTCGTGCGAGCACTCCGTGTGTCGGGGCCACTTGACACGCAGACCATCGAGAAACGGCTGAACGGCTATGGAAACAAAGTGAACGGCTCGAAATGAGACCCGTCCGCTGATACGGTCTGCCCTGCCTGGGTGGACCCAGACAGGAGAAATGTGGCTGCCAAACCACGCGTACACGAGATCGCATCCGAACTCGGTGTCGACAGCAAGGTCGCCCTTGCGAAACTGAAGGAACTCGGCGAGTTCGTCAAGAGCCCGTCGTCCACGATCGAGCCTCCGGTCGCGCGCAAGCTGCGTGCCGCGCTGGAGTCCGAGCGCGCTGCCGGTGGAGCTTCCGCCGCCGCGCCCGCGAAGGCGACCCCGGCAAAGCCGGCCGCCACCCCCGGACCGAAGCCCGGCCCGAAGCCGGGCCCCAAGCCGAGCGCGCCCGCCGCTGAGAAGGCTCCCGCGCCCGCTGCTCCGGCCGCGCCTGCCGCTCCGGCGGCTGAGAAGCCGGCCGGCGACAAGCCCGCTGGCGGTGCACCGAAGCCCGGTGCACCCACGCCCGGACCCCGCCCCGGCGGCCCGCGTCCCGGCAACAACCCGTTCGCGTCCTCGCAGGGCATGGGACAGCGTCCCGCCGGCCCGCGTCCCGGCAACAACCCCTTCGCGTCCTCGCAGGGCATGGGACAGCGCCCGACGCCTGGGAACATCCCGCGCCCCCAGGCTCCCCGTCCGGGTTCGCCCCGTCCGGGCGCCCCGCGTCCGCAGCGTCCCGGTGGCGGCGGTCGTCCGGGTGGTGCTCCGTTCCAGCAGCGTCCGGGTGGACCCGGTCGTCCCGGCGGTGCCGGTGCTGGTGCCGGTGGCGGCTTCCAGCGTCCCGCCGGTGGCGGCGGCTTCGCCGGTCGTCCCGGCCCCGGTGGCCGTGGTCGTGGCGGCACAGCCGGTGCGTTCGGCAAGGGCGGCGGCAAGTCGAAGCAGCGCAAGTCGCGTCGCGCCAAGCGCCAGGAATTCGAGATGCGCGATGCCCCGATGGTGGGCGGCGTCAACGTCTCGCGGGGTAATGGCGAGACCATTCGCCTCCGTCGTGGTTCCTCCATCGCGGACTTCGCCGACAAGATCGAGGCCATCACCGGTTACACGGTGCAGCCGGGCACGCTGGTGACGATCCTCTTCAACCTCGGCGAGATGGCCACGGCCACCGAGTCGCTGGACGAGTCGACCTTCGAGGTCCTCGGCGCCGAGCTGGGTTACAAGATCCAGATGGTCTCGCCCGAGGACGAGGACAAGGAGCTCCTCGAGGGCTTCGGTCTGGACCTGGACGCCGAGCTCGCCGATGAGGATGACGACGACCTGGAGATCCGCCCGCCGGTGGTGACCGTCATGGGTCACGTCGACCACGGTAAGACGCGACTGCTCGACGCCATCCGTCAGACCAACGTGGTCGCGGGTGAGGCCGGTGGCATCACCCAGCACATCGGTGCTTACCAGATCTGGACCGAGCACGAGGGCATCGAGCGCGCCATCACCTTCATCGACACCCCGGGTCACGAGGCGTTCACCGCCATGCGTGCCCGTGGTGCGCAGGTGACGGACATCGCGATCCTCGTGGTGGCCGCCGACGACGGCATCATGCCGCAGACGGTGGAGGCCCTCAACCATGCACAGGCGGCCAATGTGCCGATCGTCGTGGCGGTCAACAAGGTCGACAAGCCCGAGGCGAACCCGGCGAAGGTGCGTCAGCAGCTGACCGAGTACGGCCTGGTGGCCGAGGAGTACGGCGGCGACGTGATGTTCGTCGACGTCTCCGCGCGTCAGAACATGGGTATCCAGGAGCTCCTGGACGCCGTGCTGCTGACCGCAGACGCCGGGCTCGACCTGCGCGCGAACCCGAACAAGGCCGCTCGTGGTGTGGCCATCGAGGCCAAGCTCGACAAGGGCCGCGGTTCGGTCGCCACCGTGCTCATCCAGTCCGGAACGCTGCGCGTCGGTGACGCGATCGTCGCCGGAACCGCGTACGGACGTGTCCGCGCGATGCTCGATGAGAACGGCGACGCCGTCGAAGAGGCGTACCCGTCGCGTCCGGTTCAGGTGCAGGGTCTGAACTCGGTGCCGCGCGCCGGAGACACCTTCATCGTCACCGATGAGGACCGCACGGCTCGTCAGATCGCGGAGAAGCGCGAGGCCGCCGAGCGCAACGCCCAGCTGGCCAAGGCCCGCAAGCGCATCTCGCTCGAGGACTTCACCCGTGCTCTCGAAGAGGGCAAGGTCGAATCGCTCAACCTCATCATCAAGGGTGACGTCTCCGGTGCCGTCGAGGCGCTCGAGGAGTCGCTGCTCAAGATCGAGGTGGACGACTCGGTGCAGCTGCGCATCCTCCACCGCGGCGTCGGTGCCATTACCGCCTCCGACGTGGACCTCGCGACGATCGACAACGCGATCATCGTGGGCTTCAACGTCCGCCCCGACCAGAAGGCGCGCGAGCGCGCTCAGCGCGAGGGTGTGGACATCCGGTTCTACTCGGTCATCTACGCGGCGATCGAGGACATCGAGAGCTCCCTCAAGGGAATGCTCAAGCCGGAGTACGAAGAGGTCCAGTCGGGTGTCGCCGAGATCCGCGAGGTGTTCCGCTCCTCGAAGTTCGGCAACATCGCCGGTGTCATCGTTCGCTCGGGAACCATCACCCGCAACGCGAAGGCACGCGTCATCCGCGATGGCATCGTCATCGCCGATGGCCTGGCCATCGAGTCGCTGCGCCGGTTCAAGGACGACGTCACCGAGGTGCGTACCGACTACGAAGCCGGTATCGGCCTCGGCAAGTACAACGACATCCAGATCGGCGACGAGATCGAGACCACGGAGATGGTCGAGAAGCCTCGTTCCTGATGGGCGCGCTCCCTCGGGAGCAGCGTCATCGCGGAACCGCCCGCCTCACCTCGTGGGGCGGGCGGTGGCCGTTCGGAGCAGGCTTGCGGCCGGGAACCCATCGTGCCGCAGCTCGCGGTCCGTCCGTGCCGGCTCGATCCGTTTCGATAACTACCATGGGGAGAGTGCACCTGCCGCACCCCCGAGCAAGGAGGCAATCATGGCCGGAGAACGACAGGGTCGCCTGTCCGATCGCATCCGCGTGATCATCGCGGAGCGACTGGACAAGGGATTGCGCGACCCGCGCCTCGGTTTCGTCACCATCACCGATGTGCGCATGACAGGCGACCTGCAGAATGCGTCCGTCTTCTACACCGTGTACGGCAGCGATCAGGAACGTGAAGACAGCGCCGCGGCGCTCAAGGCCGCCACCGGAATGCTCCGCTCCGAAGTGGGCAAGCGACTGGGCGTGCGACTGGTGCCCACGCTGGAGTTCATTCCCGACGCGCTTCCGGAGAACGCCGACCACATCTCGGCGCTGTTGCGCGAGGCCCACCAGCGCGACGCCGAAGTGGCGCAGACCGCCTCGGGCGCGTCGTATGCCGGTGAGGCGGACCCGTACGTGAAGCCGCGCGAGGACGACGACGAGGACTGAGCGATCGTCCCGTGAGCGCTTGCTCACGGACGAGCACGAGACCCCCTGGCCCACCGCGACGGTGACGACAGGGGGTCTCGTCCTGTCATCCGGCGGACGTGCCCTCCTGGTTGACGGGCGCGTCGACGCCCATCGGCGGGAGCCCCACCACGGTGGAACACGGGCGTGTTCGCCGGTGTTCATCTCGGTCCGGCCACGTTCGTCGCAGAAACGGCGGGGCCCGGCGTGGCGTGTCGGCGGTCTGCCGTAGTGTGGGCGATCCGGGCCGTCACAGCCTGGACGAGAAAGGGGAGATGATGCGCTCAACGGCCATCGCACGCACTCGCACCGCCGCGGCTCTGGCGGCGCTGATGCTCGGAGGGGCTCTCACGCTCTCCGGTTGCGCGACATCATCCGGCGGGGATGGCGGTTCGTCCTCGGCTGCGCCCGAGCCCACGGCCACGGCCACCACACCCCCTGCGACGACGCCGCCGGAGACCACGGCGCCCACCCCGGAGCCGTCGCCCACCGAGACCGCATCAGCCGAGGACCCCGCCGGATGGGTGGTGAGCGGCGCCGGCATCGGCCCGCTCGAACTCGGAGCGGATTTCGCCACACTGGCCGGAACGGTCGGCGCTGACGGATGGACGATCGGCTGTGGCCCGGACGCGCCGTCGCCCGACGCACCGGTGATCAGCTATTCCGGCGCGGACCAGCTCTCGATCTTCGCCGCAGCGGGCTACGCCGTCTCCGGGGAGCCGAACACGACGCTGAACCAGGTCTCGGTCACCGGGTCAGCGGGAAGCAGCCCGAAGACGGCGGAAGGCATCGGAATCGGCTCGACGCTTGCGGAGGCCCAGGCGGCCTATCCCGAGGGACAGAACGCGATGCTCGCGAACTACACGATGGCGCTTCGAGTGCCGGCTGCCGGCGGAACGATGTACTTCGGTGCGGGGGGCGACGATGTCATCAGCGGCGTCACGGTCACGCTTCTGGAGCGGCCGCTGCCGGAGTTCTGCGGCTGACGCGGGTATCTCGCACGCCTGCGAGGACCCGGCGTTCCTCAACGGGGGAGCCGAGCCCCTTCGCCATCGATCTCGATCAGGCCATCGGCGATCAAGGAGTCGATCGCACGGTCTCGCTGCCGAGCGTCCGGCCAATCGGGGATCAACGCGCTCAGCGGAACGATGTGCTCGGCGTCGCGCAGCACCCGCATGACAGCGCCACGGGCCTGTCGATCGCTGCCTTCGTACTTCGCCTGCTTCGGGCGTTCGTCGCCCGTATCGGGATAGCCCGCCGCACGCCAGGCGCACAGCGCGCGCAGCGGACATTCCTCACACCGCGGAATGCGTGCGGTGCATACCAGGGCGCCCAGCTCCATGGCGGCCGCGTTCACCACCGCGGCGGCCGCATCGTCTTCGGGAAGCAGCGCCGACATGTCGGCGAGGTCTCGTTTCGCGGCGGCGCCGGGCTGTGAGCGGCCGTGCACGGCACGAGCAATGACGCGCCGGGTGTTGGTATCGACCACCGGCGCGCGCCGGCCGTATGCGAACACCGCCACCGCACGCGCGGTGTAGTCCCCGATGCCGGTGAGCGCGAGCAGAGCGTCGACGTCGTCCGGGACAACCCCCCGGTGGCGCTCGGTGATCTCCACCGCTGCCCGGTGCAGCCACAGCGCGCGGCGCGGGTAGCCGAGGTTGGCCCACTGCTTCACCGCCTCCGCCGGCGTCGCCTCGGAGAGTGCGGCGGGGGAGGGCCAGCGCTCCAGCCACGCCTCCAGCATCGGGATCACCCGCGTGACCGGTGTCTGCTGCAGCATGAACTCGCTCACGAGGATGCCCCACGCACCGAAGCCGGTACGACGCCACGGCAGATCGCGCGCGGTTCGGAGGTACCACGGCTGCAGGGCATCGGCGATCTCGGACACGAGGCACCAGCCTATCCGCCCCCACCCGTAGGCTGGAGGCATGCGGCTCCCGATCACACCCGTCACCACGCTGCAGCGCGAGCTGCGCGAGCAACTGCGGCACAACAGTCCCGCGGGGCGCGTGGTGGTGCTCGTCGACGGGCTCGACCCCGAGAGCACACGGTCCTTCGCCGACTCCTTCGCCGAGATCATCGGGGAGGACGGATCTGCTGTGCTGCGCGCGTCCCTCACGGACTTCGTGCGCCCCCGCGCCGAACGTGGCGCGGAACCCGCTCCCGGGGATGTCGACGTCGAGACGCTGCGGCGCGTGCTCTTGGACCCCTTCCGTGAGGGGGCTCAGGCCTCCGCCACGGCGGGCGTGCAACTGCGCGTGTGGGATGAGCGACGCGATCAGCCGGTCGAGGCGCGGTGGGTCACGGCACCCGAGGACGCCGTCCTGGTGCTGGACGGCGTGTTCGCCCAGCAGGAGGGAATTCGCGGCACGGCGGCGTTCGCGCTCTGGCTGGAGACGCCGGAGAGCCGTCTGGCCGAGCGCACCGGTCATTCGACGGACGCCCCGTACAGCGAAGCCGAGTTCCGTTACCTGCGCGATGCCCGCCCGCGCGCAGCCGCGTCGGCACTCATCGATATCTCCTGGCCGGATCGTCCGGTCGAGTTCTTCCAGGACTCCTGCTGATGGCCCGCGCGAACGGACCCCGCCCCGCGGCGGGGCTGCTGCTGGTGGACAAGCCGCAGGGGATCACGAGCCACGACGTCGTGGCCCGCGTGCGGCGGGGCTTCGGCACTCGCAAGGTGGGCCATGCCGGAACGCTGGATCCGATGGCCACCGGCCTGCTTCTCATCGGCATCGAGGGGGCCACCCGGCTCCTCACGTTCCTGGTGGGACTGGACAAGACATACACCGCCACCATCCGGCTGGGTGTTAGCACCGACTCGGACGACGCCGACGGAACGGTCACCGCGACCGCATCGGCCGATGGCGTCACCGACGCGGCCATCTCCGCAGGGATCGCCGCGCTCACGGGCGACATCCTCCAGGTGCCGAGCACCGTGTCCGCGATCAAGGTCGACGGTAAGCGCGCATACGATCTGGCGCGGGCGGGGGAGAGCGTCGAGCTGAAGTCGCGTCCGGTCACCGTCTCTCGTTTCGATGTGCTGGACACCCGACGCGGTGACGGGGTCATCGATCTGGACGTCGTGGTCGACTGCACCAGCGGCACCTACATCCGCGCGCTTGCCCGGGACCTCGGCGCTGCGCTCGGCGTCGGCGGACACCTGACGGCGTTGCGGCGGAGCGCGATCGGTCCGTTCCTCGTGTCGGACGCCGTGGCTCTGACGGACGACATCGGCGCGGCCCCTGTGCTCACACCCGCCCGGGTCGCCACCGACGTGCTCGGAGCTCTCACCGTGACCGAGCAGGAAGCCACCGATCTTCGCCACGGCAAGAAGCTGGCCGGTGCGGCCGAACGTGTCGCGTCCCTTCCCGTAGCCGCGATTGCCCCGGACGGCTCGCTGATCGGCGTTCTGGAACGGCGCGGCGCCGACCTCAAGAGCGCCATGAACATGCCGGAGGAGCAGCCATGAGCACCCGCACGATGAACCGGACGCCAAGGACCAGCGCATGATCCTCGGGTTCACGATCGCCGTCGTGGCGGTGGCGGTGGCCGCCGCGCTCCTGTGCATCGTGCTGGGCCTCATCGGACGTGTGCCCGATGACTGGAGCGTCGGTGCGCTTGCGGTGCTGGAGCTGCTGCTGATCGCGCAGATCGTGATCGCCATCGCTGCACCTTTCGCCGGCAACCCGCCGTCGGGGAGCCTCCTGGAGTTCTGGACCTACCTCATCTCCGCAGCGCTCATCCCCGTCGGCGTCGTCGTGTGGGCGTTCGTCGACCGCTCCCGGTGGTCAACGGTCGTGATGGGCGTCGGTGCGCTGGCCGTTGCGATCATGGTGTGGCGCATGGAGGTCATCTGGACGGTTCAGGTGGCCTGAGCGCCGGGCCGCTTCCGTGCCGCGGGTAGAATCGTCCGAGTGATGACACAGGCTCAGACCGGGCAGACGCCCCGGGAATCCGGGACCCCACGGCGTGCGAAGAACCCGCGCCGGATGAGCGGCATCGGTCAGGTGCTGGTCGCGGTGTACGCGGTGCTCGCCCTCGGCGCCACGGCGCGTTCGTTCGTGCAGATCGTTGAGAAGTTCGCCGAGGCGCCGCTGGCCTACTCGCTGTCCGCCGCATCGGCGGCGGTCTACATCGTGGCCACGCTGGCGCTGATCTTCTCGCGTCGGCCCGGGTGGTACACCGTCGCGTGGATCGCCATCTGCTTCGAGCTGGCGGGCGTTCTCGTGATCGGCACGCTGAGCCTCGTGCTGCCTGACCTCTTCGCGCATCCGACGGTATGGAGCGTGTTCGGCCAGGGATACGTGTTCATTCCGCTCGTCCTGCCGTTCATCGGCCTCTGGTATCTGATCACCCACAAGCCCGCCGCTTCGCCGGAGGTGCGGTCGTGATCGTGTTCTCCGATCCCGCGGAGATCCCCGACGGATTCGGGCCATCCGTCGTCGCCATCGGCAAGTTCGACGGTGTGCACACCGGTCATCGGCGAGTGCTCGAGCGCGCTCGAGCCGATGCCGAGCGCCTCGGGGCCAAGGTCGTCGCGGTGACCTTCGACCGCAACCCGCTCGCGACCATCCGTCCCGAACTGTGCCCGAACGAGCTGGTGAGCCTCGGCCAGAAGATCGACCTTCTCGCCGGCACCGGACTCGACGCCGCCGTGGTACTGCGCTTCGACGAGGAGATGTCCCACGTCTCGGCAGAGGACTTCGTCCGCGAGATCCTGGTGGGCGCTCTCGGCGCCGTGGTCGTCCTCCTCGGCACGGATTTCCGGTTCGGGCACCGCGGTGCCGGCGACGCGCAGCTCCTCGAGCGGATGGGCGCGGAACTCGGCTTCACCACCGATGTGGTCGACGACGTCGTGGTCGCCGGTGAGGAACGCCGGGTGTCTTCCAGCTGGATCCGCGAACTGCTCTCGGCGGGCGACGTCGCGCGCGCGGCGCAGTTGCTCGGCCGCCCGCACCGGGTGGAGGGTGAGGTCGTTCACGGGCTGAAGCGCGGCCGCGAGCTGGGCTTTCCCACGGCGAACCTTTCGCCGCAGTCGCAAGGCGACGTGCCCGCAGACGGTGTGTACGCCGGATGGCTCGTGACACCGGACGGCGTTCATCACAAGTCGGCGATCTCCGTGGGTGTGAACCCCACGTTCGACGACGTCGAGTTTCGTCAGGTGGAGGCGTACGTCCTCGATGAGACGGGCCTGGACCTGTACGGGCAGCACGTGGTGGTCGAGTTCGTCGACCGCATCCGCGGCATGGTGGCCTTCCAGGGGATCCCCGCGCTGATCGAGCAGATGACGGACGACGTCGCCCGCACTCGCGTGATCCTGTCCTGACGGCGAGGCGGGATGCGGGGGATGCGCATCAGCGCAGGGGCTCCTGCTCATGTGAGCACATGGAGGCGCAGATGTTGTCAGGGCCCGGAGGCGGCGGTACCGTCGAGGGGTGGATGACGAACTGCTCGCGGTCCGCGTCGCGGAACTCTATTACGAGGAGAACAAGACGCAGGACGAGATCGGCGCGCTCCTCGGGATCTCCCGCTGGAAGGCCGGCCGGCTGCTCACGCAGGCGCGTGAGCGCGGTATCGTGCGGATCGAGATCGTCCACCCCCGTGCGCGTCGGCTCGCCCTGGAGCGCGAGCTGTGCGCCCGCTTCGGGCTGAGTGACGCGATCGTCGTCCCGGTGCCGGACGAGAACGGCTCCGTCACCTCCGTCGTCACGCAGGCGGCTGCCGACTTCCTCACCGCACTCCGCCCGGTTCCGAAGACACTCGGCGTGAGCTGGGGTCACACGCTCACCGAGGTGGCGGAGAAGCTGCCCGACGGCTGGGCCACCGGTGTGACGGTGGTGCAGATCAACGGGGGCGTGAGCCTCAACCGTCGCGCCTCCACCGCGGCGACGCTCGCATCCACGATCGCCAATCGCGGACGAGGGCAGGTGGTCCTCCTGCCCTCACCGGCGGTGCTCGAGCGTCGCGAGACGAAGGATGCCATCGCATCGGACCGCACCGTGGCGGCCGTGCTCGATCTCGCGCAGCGCGCTGATGCGTACCTGTACAGCGCGGGACTCGGCGACAAGAACTCCGCCCTCGTCGACTCCGGATATCTCCGGGCGAGCGACCTGGAGGAGCTGGCCATGAAGGGCGCCGTCGGCGATGTCCTCGGCCGCTACATCGACGCCAACGGGAACATCGTCGATCCCGAACTGGACGGCCGTACCGTGGGCGTCGAACTGAGCACCCTGCGTGCCGCCAAGACCGCGATCTTCGTGGTGGCGGGCGAGGACAAGCACGACATCGCCCGCGCGGTGGTCGTGAACGGACTGTGTTCCATCCTGATCACCGACGAGGGCACTGCCCGAGACCTGCTGGAGGACGAATGACCGCTGTGGCGGACACCGCAGAGCGCGCCGCACGAGCGCGCGAGATGATCGGCGGTGAGCCCGACGACATCACCCTGGCCCGATTCCTGCACGGACTGCCCGGCGTGGATGCCGTGGGTCTGGAGCAGCGCGCGGCCGACCTCGGCACCCGCTCGATCAAGACCACCTCGAAGAAATGGGCTCTGGATCGGGTCATCGAGCTGATCGACCTCACCACGCTCGAAGGCGCGGACACCCCCGGAAAGGTGCGATCCCTCGTCGCCAAGGCTGTGCACCCCGACGCCTCCGACCCGACGTGCCCGCGCGTGGCCGCCGTGTGCGTGTACGGCGACATGGTGCCGTACGCCGTCGAGGCCCTCGGTGCGCTGCACGGCGATCCCGATGACGGGCTGATCTCTGTCGCCGCGGTCGCCACGGCATTCCCCTCCGGCCGCTCGTCGCTGGCGATCAAGCTGGCCGACACCCGCGAGGCTGTGGCGGCCGGCGCCGACGAGATCGACATGGTCATCGACCGCGGTGCGTTCCTGTCGGGCCGCTACTCGGTGGTGTTCGACCAGATCGTCCAGGTGAAGGACGCGTGCCGTCGCGCGGACGGAACGTCTGCGTCGCTCAAAGTGATCCTGGAGACCGGTGAGCTGAACACCTACGACAACGTCAAACGCGCTTCGTGGCTGGCCATCCTCGCAGGCGGCGACTTCATCAAGACCTCCACGGGAAAGGTGACACCGGCAGCCACGCTCCCCGTCACCCTTCTGATGCTGGAGGTCGTGCGCGACTGGCACCGCCTCACCGGCGAGAAGATCGGCGTGAAGCCTGCAGGCGGTATCCGGACGTCGAAGGACGCCATCAAGTACGTCGTGACCGTCGCCGAGACGGTGGGCGAGGAGTGGCTTCAGCCGCACCTGTTCCGCTTCGGTGCGTCGAGCCTTCTGAACGACGTGCTGCTGCAGCGGCAGAAGATGACCACCGGACACTACTCCGGCCCCGACTACGTGACCATCGACTGACGATGAGCTCCCCCGACTACTTCGCGTCCCGCGTGGATGCGAGCCCGGATCTGAAGGACGAAGCACGATGAGCTTTCTCGAGTACGCCGACGCGCCGGAATCCCGCGCGATCCTGAACCTGAAGGACGAGTACGGCCTGTTCATCGACGGCGAGTTCGTCGATGGCAACGGCGCGTCGTTTCGCACCATCAACCCCGCCGACGAGTCGACGATCGCGCTGATCTCGACCGCGGACGAGAGCGACGTCGACCGCGCGGTCGCCGCCGCCCGCCGCGCCTACGACCGGGTGTGGTCGAAGATGAGCGGACGCGACCGCGGGAAGTACCTGTTCCGCATCGCTCGTCTCGTCCAGGAGCGCGCCCGCGAGCTGGCCGTGGCCGAGTCCCTCGACAACGGCAAGCCGATCAAGGAGAGCCGCGACGTGGACGTGCCGCTCGTGGCGGCGTGGTTCTTCTACTACGCCGGCTGGGCGGACAAGCTCGACTACGCCGGGCTCGGGGCCAACCCGCGCGCTCTCGGCGTCGCCGGTCAGGTGATCCCGTGGAACTTCCCGCTGCTGATGCTGGCGTGGAAGGTCGCCCCGGCGCTGGCTGCCGGAAACACCGTCGTGCTCAAGCCCGCGGAGACCACCTCTCTCACCGCGCTGCTGTTCGCCGAGATCGTGCAGCAGGCGGGCCTTCCGGCCGGCGTGCTCAACATCGTCACCGGTGCCGGTGCCACCGGGTCCGCCGTGGTGAATCACCCCGACGTCAACAAGGTGGCCTTCACCGGCTCCACCGCGGTCGGCCGATCGATCGCGCAGTCCGTCGCCGGAACCGGGAAGAGCCTGACGCTCGAGCTCGGCGGCAAGGCGGCGAACATCGTCTTCGACGACGCACCGATCGACCAGGCGGTCGAAGGCGTCGTGAACGGCATCTTCTTCAACCAGGGCCACGTCTGCTGCGCGGGAAGCCGTCTGCTCGTTCAGGAGTCGATTGCCGAGGACTTCGTCGACCGCCTCAAGTCGCGCCTGTCGACCTTCCGTCTGGGCGACCCGCTGGACAAGAACACCGACATCGGTGCGATCAACTCGGCGGCCCAGCTGGAGCGCATCCGCGCGCTCAGCGACATCGGCGAGGCGGAGGGGGCCGAGCGCTGGAGCGCGGACTGCGACATCCCCGACAACGGCTTCTGGTTCGCGCCGACGATCTTCACGAACGTGCAGGCGAGCCACCGCATCGCCCGCGAGGAGGTGTTCGGCCCGGTGCTGTCCGTGCTCACCTTCCGCACTCCCGCGGAGGCGATCGAGAAGGCGAACAACACGCCCTATGGATTGTCGGCCGGTATCTGGAGCGAGAAGGGCTCACGCATCCTCGCCGTGGCCGACCGCCTGCGCGCGGGTGTGGTGTGGGCCAACACGTTCAACAAGTTCGACCCGTCGAGCCCGTTCGGCGGCTACAAGGAGTCCGGCTACGGACGCGAGGGCGGCCGGCACGGCCTCCTCGCCTACCTGAAGGGTGGAGCGGCGTGAGCAAGCGACTGACCGTGCCCAAGACGTACAAGCTGGCCATCGGCGGCGCCTTCCCGCGCAGCGAGTCCGGTCGCACCTATGCCGTCAGCTCGCCGTCGGGCGAGTTCCTCGCGAATGCGGCCCAGGCATCCCGCAAGGACGCCCGCGATGCCGTGAAGGCCGCGCGGGCAGCCGTGAAGGGGTGGTCGGGCGCCACCGCGTACAACCGCGGCCAGGTGCTGTACCGGATCGCCGAGGTGCTCGAGGGACGGCGCGCGCAGTTCGTCGAGGAGATCACCGCACAGCAGGGCGTGTCAGCGGCGGCCGCTGCCGCGCAGGTGGATGAGGCGATCGATCGCTGGGTCTGGTACGCCGGATGGTGTGACAAGTTCTCGCAGGTCTCGGGCGCCGCGAACCCGGTGGCGGGTCCGTACTTCAACATCTCGGTACCCGAGCCCACCGGTGTCGTGGTGATCATCGCCCCGCAGGACAACGCCCTGCTGGGGCTCGTCTCGGCGGTCGCCCCGGCCCTCGTGGCGGGCAACGCCGTCGTCGTGATCGCCAGCGAGGCGTTCCCGCTGTCCTCGATCTCCTTCGCCGAGGTCCTCGCCACCAGCGATGTCCCCGCGGGCGTCGTGAACGTGCTCACGGGTTCGCCTGCGGAGATCGCTCCCTGGCTCGCATCGCACGACGACGTCAACGCCCTCGACCTGGTGGGCGCGGGCGCGCTGGACTGGATCTCGCTGCAGCAGTCCGCGGCGGGCACGCTCAAGCGCGTGCTCACGCCGGAGGACGGCCCGGATGCGGCGGCCCCCTCGCTGCAGCGGATCACCGCGTTCACCGAGACCAAGACCGTCTGGCACACGAAGTCGATGATCTGACGGTTTCGGACGCGGGCCGGCTCTTCCTCACGGGAGAGCCGGCCCGCGTCGTTTCACGTCAGAGCCGGGAGTGTTTGTCGGGGTTGGCGATCTGACGGATCCCGGCGATGCGCCCCGTGGAGCCGAACTGGAGCGTGACGACGTCGCGGCGGACACGACGGCGGAAGTCGATCGCGGGGTCCCCGTTGACGTCGAGCCATCCGACCAGGATCTCGTCGTTCGCGCGCCGTGCCTTCTCGAAGACGCCGATGACGAAGCGCGCAATGGCGGCGGCGCCGAAGATCGGATTCAGCGCCGCGCTGACCACGCCGCCGCCGTCGGTCCACAGGACCGCGTCGTCTTCGAGCATCGAGGCGACGAGGGTGATGTCGCCCGATTCGATCCCGCCGATCAGCCGGTCGAGCGACGCGGCGTCGACCCGCGTCGACACCGGCTGATCGGGGTGGATGTCCAGACGCCGCTCCCCGCGGGAGATCAGCTGGCGAACCGCGGCCGGCGTGGTCTCGAGGATCTCCGCGATCTCTGGCGCCGACATGGCGAAAGCGCGATGCAGCACGATGGCCGCACGCTGACGTGGCGGGAGCTGTTCGGCCAGATGCAGCAGCGCTATCGAGAGCATCTCGCGCGTGGCGACGACATCGTCCGGCAGCCGGTCCGTGGCCACCGGTTCCGGCAGCCACGGACCGGGGTAGCTCTCGCGCCGGGCCGCGATCGCTCGCACCCGGTCGATGGAGCGGCGCACGCACACCGTGGTGAGCCAGGCGGGCCAGGACCGGATCTCCGACGCCTCCCGCTCAGCGTGAACCGCCAGCTCGGCCACCTCAGAGACCACGTCCTCCGCTTCGGAGTAGTCGCCGAGCATCCGGTACGCGATGCCCAGCAGACGACCCTGTTCGCGCTGCCACGCCGTCGCCGCCGGGGAGAGGGTCGTCATCCGCGCTCCTTCCTGCGCTCCATCCTCATGCCACCGGGTGCGCGGCGTCCACCGGAGGCGTCATGCGCGTGGCGATCGCGATGCGATTCCACACGTTGATCGTGGCGATCGCGAGCACCAGCGCGCCGAGCTCGCCCTCGTCGAAGAACGCGGCGGCCCGGTTCCAGACGGCATCGTCCACGGCGTTCTCGCCGAGGCGGGTGACGGCATCGGTCAGGGCGAGAACCGCCTTCTCCCGCTCATCCAGCAGGTCGCCGGCGTGCTCCCACGCGGTGGCGGCGGTGAGCACACGCTGGGGGATACCGGCCTTCAGCCCATCGGTCATGTGCATGTCCACGCAGAAGGTGCACCCGTTGAGGACGGAGGCGCGGATCTTCAGCAACTCGAACAGACGCTTGTCCACGTTCGTGCGCGCGTAGGCCTCCATCCCGATGACGGCCGTGTAGCCGAGGCGGTTGGTGCGGTTGATGTCGATGCGAGTCATGTGTCGTCCTGTTCTGGGAATGGCCCCCGACGTCTCACGGGACGGGGACCGATGGCGATGAGTGGTGTCACAGAGGTGTCGTGCGAGCGCGTGAAAGTGTGACATCGACTCGCGTCCCACAGCGATGGCGGGGGAGGGGGTGATGCGGTAAAATGCGTGTGCGGGCGTTTTCGCCCCGTGTCGCTGGCCGCTGAAGCGGAATCTGTGGCGCGGGCAGCGGAAGCCTCCGCGAGATCGCACCGGTGCACACCGGCCCCCCGGGAGGAATCCCGGACGTTCGCTCAGGAGGAGCATGCCGACCACGGCAACCGCCGCTTCACGGCGCAGGAAGTCCTCGTCTTCCCGTCGTGATGACGAGGCCCCGATCATCCCCATCCTCGCTCGCAAGGTGCGCGAGGTGGAGGCCAAGGCGCAGAAGGGCAAACTCGGCCCCACCAATCGCGTCAAGTTCCAGGTCATCGCGTTCCTGGTGCGCGAGGAGCGCACCCGCGTGAAGGCCGACCCTGATCTCACCGACTCCGCACGCGCCGAGCTGCTTAAGCGCCTCGAGGGCGTCGCGCAGATCCTCGCGAAGACCGCGGCCCGGGACACCTCGATCATCCCGCTGCTGGAGGCCGACCAGGCCACGAGTCCGGTGGCCAAGCGCATGCGCCGCGACTGGCTGCTCGAGTCCGGCGCCGAGCTCGCTCCGGACGAGCTGATCATCACGGACGTGGTGCCCGTCGCGGCCACGCCCGTGGTCTCGGCCGCCATCGCCGAGCGCCAGGTGACGCCGCCCATGGTGGAGTCTCGTCTCGAGTCGAACCCGTTCCTCGCACCGGACACCTCCGTCGTCATCCCGAAGGAGACACCACGGCGCCGTCTCGATGGCTGGGACCTCATGGGGCCGCTGTACAAGGCCTTCGAGACGGGCGCCGGGGGTGGGGCTGCGACGATGGCACTGCCGCCGGTTCCCGAGTTCGATCACATCTCGCCCAAGGGGCTGGAGGTGATGCCGCACCAGATGCGCTTCATCGAAGCCGTCCGCGCCGGCAAGCGCAGCTTCCTGCTGGCCGATGAGCCCGGTCTCGGCAAGACCGCGCAGTCGGTACTGGCCGCGTCGGTCGCCGGTGCCTACCCCCTCCTCGTGGTGGTCCCCAACGTCGTCAAGATGAACTGGGCCCGCGAGGTGGAGCGCTGGACGCCTCAGCGCCGCGCCACCGTCATCCAGGGCGACGGCGAGAACATCGACGCCTTCGCGGACGTGTTCATCGTGAACTACGAGATCCTCGACCGCCACCTCGAGTGGCTGAGCAAGGTGGGACTGCGCGGGCTGGTGGTGGATGAGGCCCACTTCATCAAGAACCTCAGCTCGCAGCGCTCGCAGAACGTGCTGGCCCTGGCGTCGCGCGTTCGCGAGACCACCCCGGGCGGCAACCCGCTGCTCATGGCCCTCACCGGTACGCCGCTGATCAACGACGTCGAGGACTTCGACGCGATCTGGCGCTTCCTGGGATGGACCAACGGGGAGCGCCCGGGTCCCGTCCTGGCCGACAAGCTCGACGCCACCGGCCTCACCCCCGCCGACAAGGCGTTCTACCCCGAGGCCCGTGACGCCGTGATCTCCATGGGCATCGTTCGCCGCAAGAAGAAGGACGTGGCCGCGGACCTTCCCGACAAGCTGATCGCCGATATGCCGGTGCAGCTGGACGACGAGTTCGGCCGCTCCATCCGCCAGGCCGAGCGGGAGCTCGGCGAGCGCATGGCAGCCAAATACCGCCGCATTATCGAGGCGCGCGGACGCGTCACCGACGGCATCGACGAGGACATCGTGCGGCTTGTCGCGCAGCACGAGTTCGACGATGCGAAGAACGCCGATGCCGGCGGCGACAACGTCTTCACGATGGTGCGCCGCATCGGTCAGGCGAAGGCGGGTCTTGCCGCCGACTACGCCGTCCAGCTGCAGCGGTCGGTGGGCAAGGTGGTGTTCTTCGCCAAGCACATCGACGTCATGAACCAGGCGGAGGCGCTGTTCGCGGCCAATGGTCTGCAGGCGGTGTCGATCCGAGGAGACCAGACGTCCACGACGCGTCAGGAGGCGATTGATGCCTTCAACAACGACCCGGCTGTCTCGATCGCGGTGTGCTCTCTGACCGCGGCAGGCGTCGGCGTCAACCTGCAGGCCGCATCCAACGTGGTGCTGGCCGAGCTCAGCTGGACCGCCGCGGAGCAGACGCAGGCGATCGACCGCGTGCACCGCATCGGCCAGGACGAGCCGGTCACCGCATGGCGCATCATCGCGGCACACACGCTGGACTCCAAGATCGCCGAGCTGATCGATCAGAAACAGGGATTGTCCCTGCGCGCGCTGGACGGCGTGTCCGTGGAGCCGGGCTCCCAGGACTCCGTGCAGCTGGCGGCTCTCATGCACCTGCTGCGCGAGGCTCTCGGCGCCTGAGACGCTCGTCGAGGCAGCCCCCGCACCCGGTGTGCGGGGGCTGCGTCGTTCTCGGCAGCCAGATGTAAGGAATTCGCATTCTTCACGCGTGATGCCGGAGAAATTGAGGTCGTCGGGGAAATTCCGCCTGATTTGCGTCAAGAACACCCGTTCTCATCGTCCTGAATGGCGCTGGAGGGTGGGAGACCGCTAGATTCGATGCAGGCACCGTCGCCTCGTTCCCCCTCCTTTCCAACGCGCGAAGGCAGCATTCACCATGAAGATCGGTATCCTCACCAGCGGCGGCGACTGCCCCGGACTGAACGCCGTGATCCGCGGCATCGTGCTCAAGGGCACCACGACCTACGACCTCGAGTTCGTGGGGATCCGTGACGGCTGGCGTGGTGTGGTCGAGGGCGACTTCATGCCCCTCACCCGTCACGAGGTGAAGGGCCTGTCCAAGACCGGCGGAACGATCCTCGGTACCAGCCGCACCAACCCCTACGAGGGCGACCGCGGCGGCGCGGAGAACATCGCGAAGACGCTGTACGGGCACAAGATCGACGGCATCATCGCCATCGGCGGCGAGGGGACGCTGGCGGCGGCCGATCGGCTGTCCAAGGACGGCATCAAGGTGATCGGCGTGCCGAAGACCATCGACAACGACCTTCAGGCGACCGACTACTCGTTCGGCTTCGACACGGCCGTCAACATCGCGACGGACGCGATGGACCGCCTCCGCACCACCGGCGACTCCCACCAGCGCTGCATGGTGGCCGAGGTGATGGGCCGCCACGTCGGCTGGATCGCGCTGCACGCCGGCATGGCGGCGGGCGCCCACGCCATCCTCATCCCCGAGCACCCGATG
Source organism: Microbacterium nymphoidis (assembly GCF_021044885.1). Classification (GTDB taxonomy): domain Bacteria; phylum Actinomycetota; class Actinomycetes; order Actinomycetales; family Microbacteriaceae; genus Microbacterium; species Microbacterium nymphoidis. Next base: position 42,612 of record NZ_JAJNOD010000001.1, read on the forward strand.
ACCCTCGACGAGATCGCGGCGCTCGTCACCTCCGCGCACGACCGGGGCCGGGCGCCGCTGGTGGTGGTCTCCGAGGGCTTCACTCTCAAGGGCATGGACGAGGCGTACAGCGACAAGGGCCTCGACGCGTTCAACCGTCCGCGCCTGGGCGGCATCGGCGACCTGCTCGCCCCGGAGATCGAGCGCATCACCGGAATCGAGACCCGCGCCACGATCCTCGGCCACATCCAGCGCGGCGGAGCGCCCAGCGCCTTCGACCGCGTGCTGGCCACACGCCTCGGCCTGCACGCCGCCGACGCGATCGTCGACGGCGCCTGGGGACAGATGGTGGCCCTGCAGGGCACCGACATCGTTCGCGTTCCGTTCGCCGACGCGCTCGGTGAGCTGAACACGGTGCCGAAGCACCGCTACGACGAGGCTGCTGCTCTCTTCGGCTGAGCCGCGACGAGCAGGGCCGGGCTGCGGGACACCCCGCCCCGGCCTTGCGCCGTTCCGTGAGGCCGTGGTGGATCGGTCAGGCTTCTGACGGGGCCGGGCCGTAGGCGGTGACCACGCACCGCACCAGCTCCTGCTCCATGGCCTCGGTGAGTTCGGCCTCCAGCTCCTCGAACCGGGCGGCGGGATCGGACGGTGCCGCGGCGGCGATGAGGCGGTGGACGTCATCGATGGAGGTGACGTCCTCACGCTCGATGAGGGGCCCGAGCAGTTCCTGGAGCGAGATGACCGCTCGGTGGGTGCGCTGCGCTCCGATCAGCCCGGCGGCATCGCGGGCGATTGCGAGGTCCTGCTGACCCCAGTTGCCGAGGAACTGCAGGAAGCCGCCGTTGTAGACGTCCGCCTCGAGTCGCCAGAGCGCCACCAGTTCCCGATCGCGGGCGCTGAGGGCGGCGGCGTCCCAGCCGGCGCGCTGGAGCACACCGAGCGCTCCCTCGTAGAGCCGGTCCTGCTCGATGATCCAGAGGGACAGCGCCCCCTCGGGTTCCTCCTGACCGAGCGCGGGCCAGTTGACACCACGACCGTGGTCGACGAGCACCCAGCGCCGCTGCTGCGACGCGGGAAGCTCGGCCGCACGGGAGGCCCAGGAGAGTGGTGCGCCCAGGGTGCGGCCGTCATCGAGGTCCACGAGCACGCGGCGGGTGTCAAAGCGGACATCCACGATGCGGGCGCGGACGTGATCGGCGGAATGCGGTGTCACAGACCCATGATGCAGCACACGGGGCGGAAGGATCCCTTCCGCCCCGTGTGTGGCGACTGGCCTCAGACCGCGGGTTCGACCTCCGCCACGCCGAGGACCTCGAACAACCAGGCCAGCTCATAGGCACGTTCCTGCCACGAGTTGTAGCGGCCGGTGACGCCACCGTGCCCGGCCACCATCTCGCACTTGAGGAGCGCGTCGGCGCCGACGTCGCGCAGTCGGGCCACCCACTTGGCCGGTTCGACATACAGGACGCGGGTGTCGTTGAGCGAGGTGACGGCGAGGATGCGGGGGTAGTCCACGCCCTCTCGCACGTTCTCGTAGGGCGTGTACGACTTCATGTACTCGTACACCTCGGCGTCCGCGAGCGGGTTTCCCCACTCGTCCCACTCGATCACCGTGAGCGGGAGCGAGGGATCCAGGATCGAGGTGAGGGCGTCGACGAACGGCACCGAGGCGAGGACGCCGGCGAAGAGCTCGGGGGCGAGGTTGGCCACCGCGCCCATCAGCAGCCCGCCCGCCGAGCCGCCCTCGGCCACCATGCGCTCCGGAGAGGTGTATCCCTCCGCGACGAGGTGCCGGGCGACGGCCACGAAGTCCGAGAAGCTGTTCTTCTTGTTGCGGATCTTGCCGTCCTCGTACCAGGCGCGCCCCATCTCACCGCCGCCGCGCACGTGAGCCACCGCGAAGATCACACCGCGATCGAGCGCCGACAGCCGCATCGAGGAGAACCCGGGATCGATCGAGTGCTCGTACGATCCGTAGCCGTACAGGTGCAGCGGTCGCACGGGCGCTCCCGGACCCACCGGCCCGAAGGATCGTCGCCATACCAGGGAGACGGGGATCTGCGTGCCGTCGTCGGCCGTGGCCCAGACACGGGCCTGCTCGTAGTCGTCGGGGTCGTAGCCGCCGAGCACCGGCTGTTGCTTGCGCAGGTGCAGCTGTCCGGTTGCCACCTCCCAGTCGTAGACGCTGGAGGGCGTCACGAACGAGCCGTAGCCGAGTCGCACCTGCGGCGGTGCCCACTCGGAGTTGCCCGAGACGCCCACGCTGTACAGCGGCTCCTCGAAGCCCAGCTCATCGATCGCGCCGGTGGCGTAGTCGAGCCGTCCGACGCGGACGAGCCCTGCTCGGCGGTACTCCACCACGGCGAAGTCACGGAAGCACTCGATGCCCAGCACGCGCCTTCCCGGCTCATGAGGAAGCACAGGGGTGCGCTCGCCGCGAGGATCATCGGCGCTCACCCGGACCAGCTCGAAGTCGAGAGCATCGGCGTTGTGGGTGATGAAGAGCACATCTTCGCCGTCGATCACCGCGTGGTCGACGCCGTACTCGACTCCCTCCACGGCGGGCCAGACCACCGCGGGCGCCGAGGTCAGGTCGGCTGCCGGGACGAGCGCCACCTCGCTGGTGATGGAGGAGCCCTTCTCGATGACCAGGTACGCATCGCTGCGCGTGAAGCCGGCACCCACCCAGAACCGCTCGTCGTCCTCGTGGAACAACCGGACGTCCTCGGCGCGCGGTGTGCCGATCCGGTGCAGCCAGACGGTGTCGGGACGCCAGGCGTCATCGACCGTGGTGTAGATGAAGCCCGAGCCGTCGGGGACGAACTCGGCGCCGCCCGCGGTGCCCTCGATCACGTCGTCGTAGGTGACCCCGTCCACCAGGTTGCGCACCCGGATGGTGTACCGCTCGTCGCCCTCCACGTCGATACCCCACAGCATGTGGGTGCCGTCGCGCGAGATGTCCATGCTGCCGACGGAGAAGAACTCATGCCCTTCGGCCTCGACGTTGCCGTCGAAGAGCACCTCTTCGCCGTCGACCGGTGCGTCCGCGGTGAGCTGCGGGGGAGTCCAGTCGTCCGGGGAGGACAACGGTGCGCGGCACTGCACGCCGTACTGCTTGCCTTCGATCGTGCGGCCGTAGTACCACCAGTTGCCGCGTCGGCTGGGAACGGACAGGTCGCTTTCCAGGGTGCGCGCCTTCACCTCGTCGAAGATGCGCGCGCGCAACGCCGCGAGGTGCTCGGTGCGAGCGTCGGTGTAGGCGTTCTCGGCCTCGAGATGCGCGATGACCTCGGGGTCCTCCTTGGCGCGCAGCCACTCGTACGGGTCGGAGAAGGTGTCGCCGTGGTGGACGCGGTCGATCGGGCGCTGCTCGGCCCGGGGAGCCTGAATCTCTGTCACTGCTCCACGCTATCGCGCCCCCGGGCACGGCACGGCGGTCGTCCGGGGCGGTTCCTGGCGCAACGGTCGTTCCGGGGGACCAGGGGATCGCTGCGCCCGCCGGCCGGGTTGTCGCAGACCTGAGACAGCTTCGCGACAGATGCGCCACCGCCGGTTCACCCGCTCACCGTAGGGTCGAATCATGAACGCAGATCGGACAGCACGCGCCTGGGGGGCGCTGCTCCTCGCCACGTCTCTCACCCTTCCGCTCGCCGCCTGCGCGGCTGAGGTCCAGCAGCCCGCGAGTGCCACCTCGTCGAGTGCCGACAAGCCGACGACTACCGCGCCCTCGCCGAGCGCCTCCGCGACCGACGACGCGGCGGCCGCGATCGCGGGGTACGCCCCGGGTGAGATCCCGCCGATCCCCGCGCTGGTGATTCCGTCCATCGCGATGGCCGACGAAGCGCTCGCGGGGGTGGCCACCCGGTTCGCCTCCGACATCCCGCAGATCCCCGGCATCCGCATCACGCCCGCAGCCTGCGGCGACGCCGTCGCTCGCGCCACCGCGGGAGGGGTCATGGTGCTCAACGGCGATGGTTCCGGCTCGGTCTCCGGCGACGGCGGCACGACGGTCAACAACGGTGACGGCTCCGGCTCGTTCACCGTGGGCGACGGGGTGGGCGTCGTCAACGGCGACGGCTCGGGCTCGTTCAGCGGTGGCGATGTCACGATCGTGAGCAACGGTGACGGCTCCGGCTCCTACAGCGACGCGAACCTCACCGTCGTGGTGAACGGCGATGGTTCCGGCTCCTCGTCGGACGCGAACCGGGGCACGACACTGGTCAACAACGGCGACGGCTCGGGCTCGTTCTCCACGCAGACCACCACCATCGTCAACAACGGCGACGGCTCGGGCTCGTACAGCGACGGCGAGCACACGGTGGTCAACCACGGCGACGGCACCGGCCTGTTCGACGGGGCCACCATCGACATGGAACCGCTCGTGAAGGCTGCGCCCGTGGGCCTGTTCCCCAAGATGGGCGCGCTCGCTCCCATCGAGTACTGCGGCACCACCATCACGCTCGAGGACGGCGTGCTGTTCGACTTCGACCGCTCCGACATCCGCCCGGACGCCGCGGCCACCATGGATGCGCTGGCGAAGGCGCTGACCGCGCTGAGCGTGCCGGCCGCCGAGGTGGGCGGTCACACCGATGCGATCGGCGACGACGCGTACAACCTCACCCTGTCCGACGAACGCGCGCAGTCGGTCGTCGCCGCACTCCAGCAGCGCGGCGTCGCGACCTCATTCACCGCCGTCGGCTACGGCGAGAGCGCACCGGTCGCGCTCAACGAGATCAACGGCGCAGACAACCCCGAGGGGCGTCAGCTGAACCGGCGCGTCGAGATCTTCGTCCCCGCGTTCTGAGCCGGCCTCACCGTCTCCTCGCCTCCCCGTCGCCTCGCCGCGACGGGGAGGCGACCCGTCTGCGGCACCGCTGCGTTTTATCCGTCCCCGGGGCCGCGTGTAGGATTCTGAATGGCCGGTTGCCGGTTCTTGAAAACGAGGTGAACTCTTCGCTCACCAGGTCGATCACGTCGACGCCATTCCTCGTACATCCATCTGAAAGCGGCCGGTGGAACTCGCAGCCCTCATCGTCGTCCTGGTCATTCTCCTGGCGCTGTTCTTCGACTTCACGAACGGCTTCCACGACACCGCGAACGCGATGGCGACGCCCATCGCCACGGGTGCGCTGAAGCCCAAGACCGCGGTCCTCCTGGCGGCCGTGCTGAACCTGGTGGGGGCGTTCTTGTCCACCGAGGTGTCGAAGACCATCTCCGGCGGCATCATCAACGAGGCCGACATCCTCGCAGCAGACGACAGTCACACGCTGTTCCCCTCGCTGATCTTCGCCGCCCTGATCGGCGCGATCACCTGGAACATGCTCACCTGGCTGCTCGGCCTTCCCTCCAGCTCCTCGCACGCGCTGTTCGGCGGCCTCATCGGCGCCACGATCGTCGGCGTCAACATGTCGGCCATCAACTTCGGCGCGGTGATGTCCAAGATCATCCTGCCTGCCCTGATCGCGCCGTTCACGGCGGCCATCATCGCCTTCGTCGCCACGAAGATCGCGTACGGCGTCACCCGTCGCTATGACGGCAAACCCGACGGGCGCGACGGCTTCCGCTGGGGCCAGATCGTCACCAGCTCCATGGTGGCGCTCGCCCACGGCACCAACGACGCCCAGAAGACCATGGGTGTGATCACCCTGGCCCTGCTCACGGTCGGCTGGCAGTCGCAGCACGAGCCGCAGTTCTGGGTCATCCTGCTCTGCGCGCTCACGATCGCCGCGGGCACCTACATCGGCGGGTGGCGGATCATCCGCACGCTCGGCAAGGGTCTCACCGACGTCAAGCCCGCGCAGGGCTTCTCCGCCGAAGCGTCCACCGCCGCCACCATCCTGGCGTCGTCCGCATTCGGTTTCGCCCTCTCCACCACTCAGGTGGCCTCCGGCTCGGTCATCGGCTCCGGCCTCGGCCGCCGCGGCTCGAAGGTGCGCTGGGGGACAGCAGGAAAGATCATGATCGGCTGGCTGCTGACGCTGCCCGCCGCAGGTCTGGTCGGCGCGCTCGCGGCGCTCGTCGTGGTGGCGTTCGGTCACTGGGGCGTGCTCGTCGACGCCGTCATCGCGCTGGTCGTGATCATCGGGCTGTTCCTCTACTCGCGCCGCAACATGGTCCACGCCGGCAACGCCATGAGCGATGTCGCCGCCTCCGGCGTCGCTGTCGCCGTCGAGGACAACCCGCCGCCCACCCGCACCCAGCGCATGATCATGCGTGCGGAGGAGCGTGCTCAGGCTCAGGCCCAGCGGCAGATCGACGAGGTCGAGCGGCAAGCACGCGCGGCGGAACGCCGTGCCGTGGAAGCGGAGGAGTGGGCGCAGGAGGTCGAGCAGCGGCTGCGCAAGGCGGAGCGCAAGGCCAAGGCGGCCAAGGAGCAGGCAGCCGCCGCGAAGGTCAAGGCGAAGGACGTCCGCGACAAGTCCGAGAAGTCGCGCGCAGACAAGGCGCGCGCCAAGTCCGGTGGCGAGAAGGCAGCGAGCGCGGATCACCAGGGTGCGCGCGAGAAGAAGGAGTCGGGACGATGAGCATCGAGTGGAGCGCCTTTCTCAACGTCTTCGTCGGTGCGCTCATCGGCGCCTCCGCTGTGGTGCTCTTCTACGCGTGCGGCGTGCGCCTGCTGGTGCGCGCCGGCCGTGCGCCGGTGGTCGGTCCCGCTGAGTTCACCGACGCGATCACCGTCATCTCGGAGAAGGAGGCGCAGCGCGCTCAGAAGGCCGCGGCCAAGGCCGCGCGCAAGAGTCCGCTGACGTTCTCGCAGAAGCGCCTTGCCCTGTACGGTGCATACGCGTGCTTCACGCTGTGCGGCGCGGCGCTGCTGGGCGGCGTGCTCATGATCGTCTTCAAGAACGCCCTGTTCGGCTGACCCGTACTCTCCCTGCGCGACGCCCGCACGGATCGGTCCTCGCGCCTCGCGTCGGTGGCGGTTCCTAGACTGTCTGCATGAACGAGCTCCGCTTCGGTGCACACGCCCCCGCCCGTCGCACGTTGCTGCACCTCAGCGACACGCACCTTCTCGAAGGGGCGCGCCTCGGAGGTCGCTACGACACGGTGGCCAACCTCGAACGCACCCTGGAGCGCATCCGTGCCATGCAGCCGCATCCCGACGCGATCATCCTCACGGGGGATCTGACCGAGCGGGGAGAGCCCGCGTCGTATCGCCGTCTGCGCGTCCTGCTCGAGCCGCTCGCCCAGGAGATCGGTGCCACGCTCATCTGGGTGGCGGGAAACCACGACGAGCGGCCCGCTCTGCGCGAGCACCTGCTCGACCGGCCGGCCACGCAGGAACCGGTCACCTCTGTTCACGATCTGGACGGTCTGCGGGTGATCGCCCTCGATTCGACGGTGCCGGGGTGGCATCACGGCGAACTCGATGTGACGCAGCTGGAGTGGCTGCGAGAAGAGCTGAAGACTCCCGCACCGCTGGGCACGATCCTCGCGATGCACCACCCGCCGCTGCCCAGCCACATCCCGTTCTTCGACATCCTGGAGCTGCGCGATCAGCCGTCGCTCGCCGCCGCCATCGAGGGCGGCGACGTGCGCGCGATCCTCGCGGGGCACCTGCACTACTCCACCAGCGGGACGTTCCATGGTGTTCCAGTGAGCGTGGCATCTGCCACGTGTTACACGATGGATCTCGCCCTGCCCGATGACCGGGTGAACGGCATGGACGCCGGTCAGTCCTTCCACCTCGTCCATGTCTGGGACGACACCATCACCCATGCGGTCGTCCCGGTGGCATCGGCGGAGCCCGCGGACACCTTCACGCCGGAGTGGTACGCGAAGCTCGCGGCGATGAGCGAGCAGGAACGACTGGACTACTTCAGCCGCAAACGCTGAGGCATCCGCTGGTGTCTGGCCGGCCAGACGGTTCACTCACAGGGCGCCGTCGCGGACGCGCCCGCCGACTAAGCTGGATGCATCCCACTCGTTCACACACGACCCACGAGGCCGTACGAAGGAACTGACATATGGACGCAATGACGCGCACCCGCACGGAGACCGATTCGCTCGGCTCCCTCGACATTCCCGGCGACGCCTACTGGGGCATCCACACCGCCCGCGCGCTGGAGAACTTCCCGATCACCACGCGCCCCATCTCGGTGTATCCGGACCTCGTGATCGCCCTGGCGATGGTCAAGCAGGCGAGCGCTCGCGCCAACGCCGAGATCGGCGTGCTGAGCCAGGAGAAGGCCGATCTCATCGACCACGCCGCCCAGCGGGTGATCGACGGCGAGTTCCACGACCAGTTCATCGTCGGCGTCATCCAGGGTGGTGCGGGAACCTCCACCAACATGAACGCGAACGAGGTCATCACCAACATTGCGCTGGAGATGGCCGGGCGTGAGAAGGGCGACTACGCGTTCCTCTCGCCGATCGATCACACCAACCGCAGTCAGTCCACGAACGACGTGTACCCCACGTCGATCAAGATCGGGCTGTCGCTCACGCTGCGCAGCCTCCTCGTCGAACTGGATCTGCTGCGCACGTCGTTCCTGAACAAGGCGGGGGAGTTCCACGACATCCTCAAGGTGGGACGCACCCAGCTCCAGGACGCGGTGCCGATGACGCTCGGGCAGGAGTTCCACGGGTTCGCCACGACGCTGGGTGAGGACTACAGCCGTCTCAAGGAGAACGCCTTCCTCCTCACCGAGATCAACATGGGCGCGACGGCCATCGGTACCGGGATCACCACCCACCCGGGTTACGCCAACGCCGTGTGCACCCACCTGCGCGACATCTCCGGCATCCCGGTGAGCACCGCGACCGACCTGGTCGAATCGACGAGCGACACCGGCGCGTTCATGTCGTTCTCCTCGTCGCTCAAGCGCAATGCGATCAAGCTCTCGAAGATCTGCAACGACCTGCGTCTGCTGTCCTCGGGTCCGCAGGCCGGTCTCGGTGAGATCAACCTTCCGGCCCGCCAGGCCGGCTCTTCGATCATGCCCGGCAAGGTCAACCCGGTGATTCCCGAGGTCGTCAACCAGGTGGCGTTCGCCGTCGCGGGCTCCGACCTGACGGTGACGATGGCGGTGGAGGGCGGACAGCTGCAGCTCAACGCCTTCGAGCCGGTGATCGCCCACTCCATCTTCCAGTCGATCACCTGGATGCGACAGGCCATGTGGACGCTGCGCGTGAACTGCGTGGACGGCATCACCGCCAACACCGAGCGCCTCGGAGCCATGGTCGGCGCATCCGTGGGCGTGGTGACGGCGCTCACCCCGTTCATCGGCTACGCCTCGGCGGCCGCGCTCGCCAAGACCGCGCTGATGACCGGGCACAACATCGCCGACCTCGTGGTCGAGGCGGGTCTCATGACCCGCGAAGAGGTCATGAAGCAGATCTCGCCCGCACGCCTCACCGGTCTCGAGGTCGTCACCGGGACGATCCCCGTCATCCAGCCGGCGGAGAACGTGGTGACGGTGGAGGACGCGGCGAACGCCTGAGCTGAAACGAGGACGGCCGGTACCCGCGGGTACCGGCCGTCCTCGTTTCACGCGCCGTGCTGTCCGAGTATCTCCACGATCTCGTCGTACCCGCGCTCGCGAGCGAGGTCCGCGGGGGAGGCACCCCACGGATCGGACATGTCGGAGCGGGCCCCGTGGCGCAGCAGCAGGGTAACGATCTCCTGCCGGGCGGGACCACCGTCGCCGAGGATGATGGTCTCGATCAGCGCGGTCCAGCCCAGGTTGTTCGTGAGGTTCACGTTGATGCGGGTGTTCTCCAGCAGGTAGTGCACGACCTCGCGATGGCCCTTCTCGGCAGCCGGGGTCAGCCCGTTGCCGCCCATCCGCGTCCGTCGGGTGATGTCGGCGCCGGCCTCCACCATGATCCGCACCAGCGTGAGATCTCCGGCGATGCATCCGAACAGGAACGGGTTCGCGCAGATCTGATCCTGCGCATCGATATCGACGCCCTCGGCGATGAGTGCGCGCACCGTGTCGTGGTGACCGCCGCGTGCCGCGAGCAGAATCGCGGTGGCCTCCTCGTGGTCCGTGACATCGCGGTTCGCGCCGCCCGCCAGGGCCTCGCGGACTCTCGCGAGATCACCCGCAGCCGCCGCCGACAGGTAGTCGCGGTCGATGTCACGGAGTGCGAAGGCGAGGGGCATGGGGAGACTCCTTCGGGAGGGTGCCGGGCGCGGATAATGGTATACCATTCTGAGCTCTTCGTGATCGATCCCGTGTATGGACCTCGACCGGCTGCGAGCAGGTCTGGGAGAATGGCGGGGTGAGCACTCCCCACAAGCGCGAGCCCGAATCCGTCCGGGTGACCACCTGGCTGCGAGACGCGATCCTCGACGGTGAGCGTCCGCCCGGCAGCCGATTGATCGAGCGCGATCTCGCCGCCGAATTCGGCGTCAGCCGTATCCCCGTGCGTGACGCGCTGAAGCAACTGGTCACGGAGGGGCTGGTGGAGCCGCGACCGAACACCTGGGCGATCGTGCGTGAGTTCACCGATGCCGACCTCGCCGACCTCGACGAGGTGCGGGCCGTGCTGGATCCGCTCGCGTTCCGTCTGGCGGCTGAACGCCACCGCCGGGACGGACTGGAGCGGCTTGAGGCCGCGCTGGCGCAGGAGCAGGAGGGGGCGCGCTCGGGTGAACCCGTGGCCTCCCGTCGCGCCGCCGCAGACTTCCACGAGATCGTCACGGAGCTCAGCGAGAACCGTCTGCTCGGGGAGATGATGCGCGGCATTCGCAGCCGCGTGCGCTGGGCGCTCACCCAGCACGACGATCTGCAGCACATCAGCAGTGAGCACGTCGCGCTGTTCGAGGCGATCCGGGATCGCGACGGCGATCGTGCGGCGCGTCTTGCCACCGAGCACCTGGAGAGCAGCCGCAGGGAACGTGTCGCTCACACCGAGGCCAGGCGCACCGGCGTCATCCGCACCATCCGCTGATCCGGTCCGTGCCGCTCGCACCCTTCAGCGCATCGTAACCAGGGGAGCGCATCGTGACCAGGTGAGGGTCGCGGGGCGAGGCGACGTCAGTCGTGGATGCGGCAGTGCGTGACGAGCTCGCCGATCCCATCGATGCCGACGGTGACGGTGGAACGATCGCGGAGGAAGATCTGCGGATCCCGTGAGTACCCGGCACCTCCGGGGCTTCCGGTGGAGATGAGGGTTCCCGGGAGCAGGGTCACCGATGAGGACAGGTGGGAGATCAGCTGGGAAACCGGACGGATCATCTGCCCCGTCGAGCCGTCCTGCACCATGTGACCGTCGACGATGGTCCAGATGTGCAAGTCCTGCGGGTCGTCGATCTCGTCGGCCGTCACCAGGAACGGGCCGGTGGGGGTGAATCCGTCGAAGGACTTGCACCGGCACCACTGCGCCTCGGAGAACTGGATGTTGCGCGCCGTGATGTCATTGACCACCGTGTAGCCCCACACGTGCTGCAGCGCCTCGTCCTGCGTCACGTTCTTGGCCGTCCGGCCGATGATCACGCCGAGCTCGGCCTCGTAGTCGACGTTCTCGCTCAGCTCACGCGGCCAGCTCGTCGTGTTGTGGTGCCCGGTGAGGGAGTTGGGCCACAGCGTGAACACCGTCGGTGCGGCATCCGCCTTCAGCCCGAGCTCACCCGCATGCGCCGCATAGTTGAGACCGATCGCGAGGATGACCGGCGGTCGCTGTACCGCCGACGCGAACTCCTGGCCCGCCCACGGGAAGCGATCCGCCCCGGGCAGTGCCTCGCGGATGCGCGTGAGGGCATCGTCACCCCCCTCGATGAGGCGAGTCAGATCGGAGGGCGCGCCGGGATAGAGCTCGGAGAGGATGATCGCATCGTCCTCGTCGATGACGCACAGCGTCGGTTCGGGGCTCGCCGGCAGCTGAATGTGGGCGAAGCGCATGTCTCCACGTTACCGGCCGGTCGTGGAACCCGGGTGGATTCCACAAACGATCCGCTCCGTCGCGCGAAAGAGCACCGATGCGACGGATGCTGCCGCGCGGCAGTAACGCCGCTCCGGCGCGACGCCCTAGGCTGTCAGCCATGACGTTCGGCCCTGGTTCTCACCAGTCGCCGATGGGGGCGCCTCAGCAGTACCCGTCGACGGCTTCGCACGCGAACAGTGCACCAACCTCGCTCACCCCTCCCGCCTACGGTGCGCCCGTCGGGTACGGCACGCTTCCCGCCTATGCCGCACCCGCGCCGCAGTCCGCGGTTCCGCAGCTGCCCCTGCCCACCGTGAAGGGGCGGCACACGGCGGTGTGGCTGTGGGTGATCCTCGGATTCCTCCTCCTGCTGGTGGCCGCGTACATGCTGCTCGGCATCGGGTCCACGGGTGCCGTGGTGGGAATGATCCTCGCGCTCGTACCGCTCGCCATCGTGGTCACGGCCGCCCTTCTGATCGACCGGTGGGAGCCGGAGCCCCGCTCCCTGGTGCTGTTCGCCCTCGGCTGGGGCGGCATCGCCGCGGTCGCGATTTCGCTCATCGTGGGGATCGCCGTCGCGTTCGCGCTTCCGCCCACCGCGGAGGCAGACGCCCTCATGACGGTCATCGAGGCCCCCATCGTGGAGGAGCTGGCGAAGGGCCTCGGCCTGCTGATCCTCGTGGTGATGGGAAAGCGCGCGTTCGACGGCCCCGTTGACGGGATCGTCTATGCGATGCTGATCGCCGCGGGCTTCGCGTTCACCGAGAACATCCAGTACTTCGGCCAGGCCCTTGCCGACGGCGTCGACTCGCTGACGCTCACCTTCTTCCTCCGCGGGATCATGTCGCCGTTCGCGCACGCGATGTTCACCGCCGTCACCGGCTTCTGCGTCGGGCTGGCGGTGCGTCAGGGCAACCGGGGAAACGTGGTGGGCATGTTCCTGCTGGGCTGGGTGGGCGCCGCGTGTCTGCATGCCCTGTGGAACGGCTCCGCGGTGTTCGGTGACCTGCTCGCGCTGTACTTCGCCATCCAGGTCCCGCTGTTCATCCTCTTCATCGTCGGCATCATCCTGTTGCTGCGCGAGGAGTCGAAGCTCACGCGCATGCGTCTCAGCGACTACGCCGCTGCGGGCTGGTTCACCCCGCAGGAGGTCAACATGCTGGCGACACGCCCCGGTCGGCGCGCCGCGCTCGCGTGGGCCAGCAGCCTCGGCAGCGGTCGCGGGCGTGAGATGAAGCAGTTCATCGTCGACGCCACCGAACTCGCCGCCGTGCGTCAGCGAGCGATCTCCGGTCGTGATCCGCAGGCCGGTGCGGACGAATGGGTGCTGCTGAACCGCACGGTGGCCGATCGCCAGGCACTGCTCGCGCGCTGAGCCCGGACAGACTCAACGCCCGGGGTCGGGGCACTGCCTCCGAAACCTGCCGGGCGTTGAGTTGGCGTGCAGCCATGATGCGCTCCTGGCGAACGAGTGTCAAGAGGCTTTGACCGCGCCCCGTCCTCCCCGCAAAGATGGAGACATGACTGCAGACCGCACGAAGCCTGAATTCGACGCTCCCTCCGGCCCCGCGCCCAGCGAGCTCGTCATCCGCGACATCATCGTGGGCGACGGCGCCGAGGCGAAGCCCGGCGACAACGTCACCGTCCACTACGCCGGCGTGGAGTTCGAGTCCGGCGAGGAGTTCGACTCGTCCTGGGGGCGCGGAGAGTCCATCCAGTTCCCGCTTCGCGGCCTGATCCAGGGCTGGCAGGACGGCATTCCCGGCATGCGGGTCGGCGGTCGACGCGAACTGGTGATCCCGCCGCACCTGGCCTACGGTCCTGCCGGAGGTCACTTCCTCGGCGGCAAGACGCTGATCTTCATCATCGACCTGCTCGCCGTCGGCTGAGACCGATGACGCAGCGCAGGGCCCGGGGCATCAGCTCTGGGCCCTGCGCCTTTCACGTGTGAGGATCAGGAAGGCGCGGCTTCACGCGGAAGACGGGGGAGGGGATCGCTCGCCTCGCCGGCGGCATGGCGCACCGCATCGGTCACGAGTGTCCGGGGGTCGGGGCCGTACAGCGGCTCGGCACGCCACCGCGCGTCGAACGTGCCCGCTTCGGGATCGGCGACGATCCGGAAGCGGTGCGGGGTCGAAGGCAGCACCACATCGCAGATCACGCAGGTGTCCGTGAGGACCGCACGAGCGGTCACGGCGACGGTCCCACGTCGATCGGACGGATCGACCGGCAGGTTCCCACCGCCGAGGCCGGGGAGGGCGCCGGCGATCCAGTGGCCGCGGCCACCGGCGAGAGTCGCCGATTCGCCATCGGGAAAGACGAGGCCGAAGCGCAGGTCCCCCTCGCCGCCCTCCACCCGGAGCGCGGTGAGGGCGACCCGGGAGGGTCCGAAGCCTTCCCACGCCCCGTCGGCAGCCGCAGAGGCGCGCGGCTCGTAGGTGCTCCCCGTGCCGAGGTGCGTCGCCCCGTCGCGGGGGAGCTGTGCCTGCGCCGGGAGGGGCAGATCGATCTCGCGCCGCACGGTGTGATCGATCGGTGCGTCGAGGGCGGGCAGCAGGTGCCGCCACACCCGCTCCAGCAGATCCTGGCTGAGACCATCGGTCTGTTCGCCGGTGAGCGCGATCACCGTGTCGTGCTCCGCGAGCACCAGCACGAACTGGCCGTAGGCGCCGTCGGCGCGGAACCCGTGGCGTGATCGCCACAGCTGCAGACCGTAGCCCGCGCTCCAATCCGGTGCGGCCGGATCGTGGTTGTCGATCTGCGAGCGGGTGAGTTCCGCCACCAGTGCCGCCGACACGATGCGCGTGCCCGAGGCCATGCCCTCGTCGCGAAGCAGCATGCCGATGCGGGCCATGTCCTCGATCGTCAGATGCAATCCGCTGAAGCCCTCGTCGTCGCCGGCGGCGCGGAACCAGGCGAACTCGCCGATCCCGATCGGGCCCAGGACGCGCGTGCGTGCGCGCTCGGCGAGCGATTCTCCCGTCACGTGCCGTACCAGTGCGCCGAGCACGTAGGTCGCTCCGCTGTCGTAGCTGAAGATCGATCCCGGCTCCGTGTCGAGGGGAAGACGGAACCAGGCGTCGACGAGCGGGACGCCCTCGCGCACCGCCAGCTCCTCCATCGGACCCAGCGACTCCGAACTGTGGCCCGAGGACATTCGTGCAAGGTGGCGTACGGTGAGGCGTGCAGCAGCGGGATCGGCGTGCGCGATGCCGAGCACGTCGGCTGCGACGTCGTCGAGGCCGAGGAGTCCGTCGTCGATCGCCGTCGCGAGCGCCAGCATCGTCACGGTCTTACTCACGGAGTACAGCAAGCGTCGATCGGTCAGCGCCCGCGGGGCGGCCGCAGCCTCCGCAAGGACGGTGTCGCCGCGCACGATGAGCAGACCGTGCAGTTCCAGGTGATCGGCGCCGACACCGGCGAGGAAGTCATCGAGTGCGGATTCGAGGTGCGCGGTGGCAGGCATGCGCCACAGTCTACGAGCGCCTGACGGCGCCGGCTCCACCGATGCGAGTGCGTCCCCGGCGGGCGGCGGGTCTGCGAGATCAGGGCTCGGGATGCTCGGCGTCGTAGGCCCGGAAGCGGGGGTTGAGTCGTGCCAGCACCGCGATGAGCACCACGATGATCATTCCGCCGAGCAACGGCGGGAACCACTCGGCCAGCAGGGTCGCGAGCAGGCCGCACCACAGCGCGCCGAGGCGCGGTCCGCCCGTGACCACGACGGTGAAGATGCCCTGCAGCCGTCCGCGCATCGTGTCGGGCACCGCTGCCTGCATCATGGTGCTGCGGAAGATCGAGCTGATGTTGTCCGCGGCGCCGGACACGGCGAGCGCCATGCAGGCGAGCACGATCAGGATCACGTTGGCGTGCGTGGCATCGGCCGGTGCCGGTCCGAGGACGCCCAGCCAGCCGGTCAGCACGATCGCCCCGAACAGCGTGATCATGGCGCCGTAGACGATGATCGAGCGCTCGATGCCGCGCCCATGCCATCGATACCTGCTCACCGGTCCGGAGAACAGGCTGGACAGGAAGGCCCCCACGGCCACCGCCGCGGTGAGGATACCGGTGGTGATGGGGCCACCGCCGAGGATGGTCGCGCCGATGGCGGGGAGCAGGGCCATGGGCTGCCCGAAGGTCATCGCGATGATGTCCATCAGATACTGCAGGCGGATGTTGCCGGCCCGCCGCAGGAAGCGGACGCCATCCCGCAGCGATTCCAGGCCGGGGCGCACGATCTCACCCTCCGGCTTCAGGGAGGGCAGCGTCCACAGCCCGAGGAACAGACCCAGCATGAGCACGACGTCGATCGAGTACGTCCACGCATAGCCCGTCGTGGCCACCAGCACACCGGCGAGGGCCGGCCCGACCATCACCATGATGCCGATGGTGATGCCGCCGAGCGCGGAGGCGGCCGGCAGCAGTTCGCGCGGCAGCAGCCGTGGGGTGATGGCGCTGCGCGTGGCCATCACGATCGAGTTGGCGGAGGCGTTCACGATGGACAGCCCGTACAGCCACCACTGCGTTTCCTGTCCGCTCCAGGCGAGGACGGCCAGGAGCAGGGTGGAGCAGAAGGTGACGGAGGCGGCCAGGAGGGCCACCGTCCGCCGGTCGAAGGCGTCGGCCAGCATCCCGCCGTACAGGCCGGCTATCACCATGGGCGCGAGCCCGGCGACCGCGATCATCGACACCGCGAAGGTGGAGCCGGTCAGCGCGAACATGTGCAGCATGACCGCGGCAATGGTGAGCTGCCCGCCGAGCCCACTGAGCGTGGACCCGATCCACATGCGCGCGAACGCCGGTGAAGCGCGGAACGGCGACAGGTCGATGAAGGCGCTGCGGCTCATGCGCGGGGGGACGAGGGATACGGATCGCGACTGGCGGGCGGCATGAGAACCAGCGTATCCGCGCACACGGACACCGGATCGGCCGTCGTGAGCCGGCGGCGTGCGCCAGCGACGCCGGCGCGGCGCTCGCGCGCGGGTCAGGTGAGACCGAGCGCTGCGGGAGCATCCAGCGCCGAGTCCACGAGGTGAATGCGTTCACCCAGCGTTCGTCCGGCACCGAGCGAGCGCAGGAGCTGCCACGCGGGCACGTCCCTCGTCCACTGCTGGTGTCCGACCAGCACCATCGGGGCGACATCTCGCTCATCCGCGTAGTAGTTCTCGCACGCGTCCGCGAAGATCTCCGACACGGTGCCTGCGGCTCCCGGCAGGAACACGATGCCACCATCGCAGCGGGCGAGCAGTGTCGCCTCCCGGATGGGGTTGGCGAAGTACTTCGCGATCGCCGTGGCGAACTGACCGGGCGGCTCATGCCCGTAGAACCAGGTGGGGATGCCGATTGATCGCGTACCGCCTGGCCAGCGACGGCGTACCTCCCGCGCCGTGCGCACCCAGCCGTCGATGTCGGCCGAGAAATCGGGCGCCTCTGCCAGCACCGCGATGGCGGTGTCGAGGGCGTCATCGTCTTCGCCGGCGAGGTAGGCGCCGAGATTGGCGGCCTCCATCGCGCCCGGACCGCCGCCGGTGAGCACCGTGCACCCGCGCCGCGTCAGGTCCCGGCCGAGGCCGGCTGCAGCACGATACTGGTGGTCGCCGCGGTGCACGCCGTGGCCGCCCATCACGCCCACGACGCTGCCCCGCGCGTTGCCGGCGAGTTCTTCATCCAGTGCCGCGGAGACCGAATGGTCGTGGAGCGCCACCGCGAGGGATGCGGACACCGTGGAGTGCGGGGTGTGGGTGCGCGACCAGGCGTAGACCATGCCGTCGAGGCTCGCCGCGTAACCGTCCGTGCCGTACAGCTCATCCGCCGTGTACAGCTCACCGCGGTAGGGATCGAACGGCACGTGCGGGATCCGGGGGAACACCAGAGCGCCCGCGCCGCGTAGCCGTTCATCCACTTCGTCGGTGAGAAGGCAGCCCAGGAACACCGCGCCCGAGACGGCCGCGGACAGCAGTTCCTCGCTGCGCTCGCGCAGGTCGAGGGATTCGATCACGCTGCCGCGCAACGAGGGCCGGCCCGCCACGTCGGTGAACTCGGCGTCGAAGGCCGGCAGGGAATCGATGCGTCGCACGTGCCGGGTCATGCCAGCACCCTAGCCGGTGGGCGAGCGCGGTCCGTCGGGAGACGCCCGAAACGCGGACGGTGTCCTTCGCCGCGCTCGCGGTGGGGTAAGCTGTTGTGGTTGCCGTTTGATCGGCCGCGGATAAGAGAGCTCACGGATTCACCGATGGGCACCGCGCAACGAGAGAGAGGGGATCGTTCTATGGCACTGGAAGCAGACGTCAAGAAGGCGATCATCGAAGAGTACGCGACGCACCCCGGTGACACCGGATCCCCCGAGGTGCAGGTCGCGATGCTGACGCAGCGCATCAAGGACCTCACCGAGCACCTCAAGGAGCACAAGCACGACCACCACTCGCGTCGTGGTCTGTTCCTGCTCGTCGGTCAGCGCCGTCGCCTGCTGGGTTACCTGCAGGATGTGGACATCAACCGTTACCGCTCGCTCATCGAGCGTCTCGGTCTTCGCCGCTAAGCAGCGCAGCCGCGTACAATCGCGCAAAACATTCTTGGAGGGCCGCCCCACGGTGTGGGGCGGCCCTCGTCGTGTTCGTGGGGAACACGGGAACCGGCCCCCGCTCGAGGTTCACAGGAGCGAGCGGGGGCCGGGATCTGACACGGGATCAGCCGGCCGACGCGGCGCCCGGAAGGAACAGTGCCACGGGGGAGCGACGCACCGTCGCCGCGGTCACCGCGGCGAGCGCCAGCGCGAGCACGGCCAGCACCGAGAGCGCCAGCGGCCAGGACCCGGTGAGATCGTGGAGCACCCCGATGAGGAAGGAACCGGTCCCGGCAAGGGCGTAGCCTGCTCCCTGCGCGATCGCCGAGAGCGCCCCCGCGGATTCCTCGTCCGCAGCGAGCTGAACGATGAGCGCGAGAGCGAGGCCGAACGCCCCGCTCTGCACGGCACCCAGCACTCCCGTGATCGCCGCATACGGACCGTCGGACACCGTCAGCCACACCATGCCCGCTGCCGTGAGCACGCCGATCGCCGGGGCACACCACAGCAGCAGGGAACGCCGCCGGGCGATCATCGGCATCGCGAGCGTGGGCAGCAGCCCCGCGATGCTGAACCACGCGAGCAGCCAGCCCGCTGCGGCGGCATCGATCCCGCGCTCCGCGAGGATCTTCGGCAGGTACGCGGTCACGGCGAAGTACAGCAGCGCCTGCAAGCCGAACATCACGGTGACCAGCAGCACCGTGGTCGTGGACGCCCGCGTGCGCGGGGCGCGAGGGGGAGCGCTGGCGAGGGGGGTGCCGCCGCCGCGCTGCGCCAGGAGCATGCCGAAGCACGCGATCACGGCGGGCACGGCCCACGCCCCCAGCGCGATGGGGACACTCTCACCGGAGGCACGGTACAGCGGGACGACGAGACTCGCCCCGATGGCGGCACCCACGCCGAAGGACATGCCGCTGAGACCGACCCACAGCCCGGAGGCGGCGATCGCCTTCAGGTACTGCGGCAGCAGCGTGCCCGCCGCCATGATCGCCGCTCCGGCGAGGAAGGTCCCAGGGAGCAGAGCGGCTGGCGCGAGAACTCGGAGCACGAGCGCCAGCGCCAGCACTCCCATCGATGCGGCGAGCGCACCGGTCGTGCCGATGCGCCGTGCGAGCAGGGGACCGAGGGGTGCCGTGAGGCCGAACGCGATCACCGGAAGCGTTGCGAGGGCGGATGACCATCCGGATGACAGTCCGAACTGCATCGTCGTCTCGTGCAGCAAGGCCGCGACCGAGGTGATCGCCGGACGCAGGTTGATGCCCACGAGCAGCGCGACCGCGAGGAGGAGGGCGGGGGATGCCCCCGCCCTCCGGTACGCAGCGGTCTGAGGACGCTCAGAGACCCGTGACACGAAGTCCCTCGGCCACCACACGGCCGTCGTGGATGACCGTGCGGTCGCTGCCGCGGTCCATCACCGCGCTGGTCGGGGTCTCACCATCGACCAGCAGGAGATCGGCCCGATCGCCGACGCCCGTGCCGGGGTGCTCGCCCACACGGGTCAGCCGTGGGGCGTCGGGGGACATGATCGCCGCGCCTCCGGTGGTGGCGACCCCGAGAGCGAGCTCCACCAGATCGTCGCGGCGGAAGCCGTTCACGAACGCCAGCTGCCAGGTGCGATCGAGCATGTCGCCGTTGCCGTAGGGGCTCCAGTAGTCGCGCTGACCGTCCTCACCGAGCCCCACGCGAACGCCGGCCTCGGTGAGCGCGGCGAGTGAGAGGTGCTTCGTGGTGGACGGTGCCACGGTCGCCATCGAGATGTCGAGCTCCGCGAAGGTGTCGATCAGACGACGGCTCGTGGCCTCGCTGACTCCGCCGAGTTCATAGGCGTGGGACATCGTCACCTTGCCCTGCATGCCGAGCGCACGGGTCCGCTCGATCACCAGCTCGGTGCTGAACACCCCCAGCTCACCCGGTTCATGCAGGTGGATGTCGACTTCCACCTGGTACTTCTCCGCCAGGCCGAACACGATGTCCAGGTGCCGGGCGGGATCGCGGTCCAGCTGCGAGGGATCGATGCCGCCGATCACGTCCGCGCCCTGTCGAAGGGACTCCTCGAGCCATTCGACCGTGCCCTCCTCTCGGAGGATCCCGGCCTGCGGGAAGGTCATCACCTGGACGTCGGCGTGGGCGGCGAAGCGCTCCTTCGCGGCCATCACCGCATCGAACTTCTCCAGCTTGCAGTCCACGTCCACCTGAGCGTAGGAGCGCACGCGCGTGGTGCCGTGCGCGATCATCTTCTCCAGGGTTCCGGCGACGCGGGTGGGCAGGTCGATCTCGGCATCGCGCCAGTTGCGACGGTCGTTCATCATCATTCCCCATACGCCGGGAGCACCCGTGTGCGGGCGGAACGGCAGACCGATCCGTGTGGAGTCGAGGTGCACGTGCACGTCGCTGAACGAGGGCAGCAGCAGCCGGCCCCGGCCCTCGACGTCGCCGGCCGCGAGCGGCGAAGCGGGGTCGTGCGGGCGGACGGCGGTGATGCGCCCGTCTTCGATCACGACGTCGGCGGGATCTGCGCCCCACGGGCGCGCGTCACGGATGATCATGGGTCTCCTTTCGGCCGCAGCGGCGAACAGCGCCGCGACGGCGGTGAGGTGTGTGCGCGTCTGGTGCATCGCCGATGCACCTGACGGGCGCGGACGATGTCAGGCTGCGGCGAATTGGGCTGCGGCGGTGGGGAGATGGTGGCAGGCGATGTCGCCACGCGGGCGCTCGTCGATGCACACCTGCTGCTGTGCCGGGGAGAGCCCGGTGAACACCGGGCATCGCGTGCGGAAAACGCACCCGCTCGGCGGGCTGGACGGATGGGGGAGATCGCCGGTCAGACGGATGCGGCCGCTGCGATCCGCGTCGGGGTCCGGGCTCGGAACGGACGACAGCAGCGCTCGGGTGTACGGGTGCTGCGGCGACTCGAACACCTCATCACGCGTGCCGTGCTCCAGGATCCGCCCGAGATACATGACCGCGACGTCGTCGGCGATGTGCTTCACGACCGAGAGATCATGCGCGATGAACACATAGGAGATCCCGAGATCGGCCTGGATGTCCTCCAGCAGGTTGATCACCTGCGCCTGCACCGAGACGTCGAGCGCCGACACCGGCTCGTCGCAGATCACCACGTCGGGCTCCAGCGCGAGCGCCCGGGCGATGCCGACGCGCTGCCTCTGGCCGCCCGAGAACTCGTGGGGGAACCGGTTCACGTGCTCGGGACGAAGACCCACCCGGTCCATGAGGGTCATCACGCGCATCTTCATCCCCTCCTTCGGTTCGATCCGCTGCGCCCGCAGGGGTGCAGCGATGGCAGACCCGACGCTCTGACGCGGGTTGAGGGACGAGGAGGGGTTCTGGAACACCATCTGCACCCGACGACGGAAGGCGTGCAGATCGGTGCCGCGCAACTCCGAGACGTCGGTGCCATCGAGCAGGATGCGTCCGGCGGTGGGATCGAGCAGTCGCATGAGCAGGCGCCCTGTGGTCGACTTCCCGCAGCCGGATTCGCCCACCAGCCCGAGCGTCTTGCCGCGCTCCAGCGTGAAGGAGACGCCGTCGACCGCTTTCACGGTCGCTGATCCCTTCAGGAAGCCGCGCCGGACGGCGAAGTGCTTCGTGAGGTCGTCGACCTGCAGCAGCGGAGCGTTCATGCGGTCTCTCCTGACGTGATGACGGCGGCGCTGGGGGCGCCCATGTGGACCAGCGTGGTGCGGGGCAACGCACGGATGGCGCGGCGAGACCGGCTCATGCGCGCGGCCCGGACGCTGCGAGGACGGATGCCGGAACGAAGCATCGCGCACGGTGCGTCTCGTCGCCGGCGGATGTGAGGCGGGGACGCTCCGTGCGGCAGCGGTCGTCGGGGACCAGGTGCGATACGGGGCAGCGGTCGGCGAACAGGCAGCCCTGGGGCAGATCCAGCAGCGACGGCGGGAAGCCGGGAATGGGCGTCAGCCGGCCTGCCGTGTCCGCCATGGAGGGCATCGAGGCCAGCAGCCCACGGGTGTATGGATGGGCGGGTGATCGGAAGGCGTCGCGCACCGCCGCTTCCTCCACGCACTGCCCGCCGTACATCACGACGACGCGCTCGCAGACCTCGGCCACCACGCCCAGGTCGTGGGTGACGTAGATCACGGAGGAACCTGTCTCCGCCTGCAACGAGGCGATCAGGTCGAGGATCTGGGCCTGCACCGTGACGTCGAGCGCGGTGGTGGGCTCATCGGCGATCAGCAGCTCCGGCTCGCAGATGAGGGCCATCGCGATCATCGCGCGCTGGCGCATGCCGCCGGAGAACTCGTGCGGGTAGGCGTCGAAGCGGGCGACGGGGTCCGGGATGCCGACGCGGGCGAGCATGTCGATGCTCTGAGCCCGCGCCGCCTTCGCGCTCACGGCGTTGTGCACACGGTAAGCCTCGGCGATCTGCTTGCCGACGGTGTAGAAGGGGTGCATCGCGGAGAGCGGATCCTGGAAGATCATGCCGATGCGCTTGCCGCGATACGGGCGCATCTCGTTCTCGCTGAGCGGGACCAGATCGGTCCCGTCGAAGAGAATCCGGCCGCCGACCTGTGCCCGGGTGCCCTTGAGCAGGCCCATCAGCGCCTGGCTGGTGACGGTCTTGCCGGAGCCGGACTCGCCGACGATGCCGACGGTCTCACCCCGGCCCAGCGTGAGGTCCATGCCGTTGACCGCGTGGACGAGTCCGTCGTCGGTGGGGAAGGTGACCCGCAGGTCACGGATGTCGAGGAACGGAGCGGTCATCAGTTGACCCTCACTCTCGGGTCGATGCCGGCGTAGGCGAGGTCGACGACCACGTTCGCCGTGATGATGAAGAAGGCGGCCAGCATGGTGATGGCCATCGTGACCGGAAGGTCGCCGGCGATCGCGGCGTGCACGGCGGTGAATCCGAGGCCGGGGACGGAGAAGATCTGCTCGGTGAGCACGGCGCCGCCGAGCAGACCGCCGAGGTCCAGGCCCAGCATCGTGACGATCGGGGTGATGCCTGCCCGGACACCGTGATGGAACACGATCCGCTGCGGTGCGAGACCCTTCGCGCGCGCCGTGCGCATGAAGTCCTCGCCGAAGGTCTCGATCATGTTGTTACGGGTGATGCGGATGTACTGTGCGCTGAACAGGATGGCCAGGGCGACCCAGGGCAGCAGATAGTTGAGCATCCAGGCCGCAGGCCCCGCGGAGCCGAACGGCGAGGTGATCTGGTTGCTGGTGAACGGCAGGACGTGCAGGGTGCTGACGAAGATGAGCAGGAGCAGCAGACCGGTCACCGGCACCGGGAGGGAGACGCCGATCGACGCTGCGCCGACGATGATCTTGTCGGTGGCCCTGCCCTTGCGAAGCGCGGCGAGGAGGCCGAGGCCCACGCCCACGACGGTCCAGAGGACGACGGCGCCGACCGCGATGGAGAGGGTGTAGGGGAGGGCGCGCGCGAGGATGTCCGTGACGTTCTCGTTGGTCTGGAAGGACTTGCCCAGGCACGGCCAGGTGCACAGTTGTTCGGCGCCCGGGGCACCCACCATGCGCGAGCCGAAGAACCCGGAGAGATAGATCAGGTACTGCTCGAGGAACGGCTTGTCCATGCCGAGTGCGATGCGCGCCTGCTCGATGCGGTCGGGCGTGCACTCCTGACCGCAGGCGGCGGCCGCGGGATCGGCGGGGCCGATCTGGAACAGGGTGAACGTGACGAAGCTGACCACCAGCAGCAGCAGGATCAGTCCGGTCACGCGACGGACGAGGAAGGAGAGCATGGTGTCCCGTACGGGGCCGGCCGGGCGGCCGGCCGGCCCCGTCCTTTCAGATGAGCGGGGGCGTCAGTTCTCGACGCCGACGGTGGACAGATCGATGCTTCCGAAGAAGTAGCCGACCTGGGCGTTTCGGATCTTCGAACCGACGACGCTGTTCGTGAACGAGCGCATCAGCGGGACGATCGGGTACGACTCCATCGCGGTGTTGTACAGCTCGCTCCACTGGGTGTTCAGCTCCTCGGAGCTCCCGTTCGTGTTGCGCAGCGCGTACATCTCGCCTGACAGCTTCGCGTCGTAGTAGCGGGAAATGTTGCTGAAGCCGTAGGTGGTGCCGTCCAGGCTCGGGCCGAGCTGGGGGTCGACGGTCGTGCGGGTGGAGCCTGACGCCGCGCCGCCGCACCAGCCGGAGCGGGCGATGTCGGGCATCTGGTCACCGGCGAGGGTGGTGTAGTAGTTCGCCGACGGGATGGCGACCAGCTGGAGGTCGATGCCCAGCGACTTGAGGTTCTGCTGCAGCACGGTGCCGAGGTTCTTGTAGCGCTCGGTGGCGTTCGCGTACCCGTAGGTCAGCGTCTTCGGCACGTCCTTGCCCTCGAGCAGCTTCTGCGCCTCCTCGAGCTTCGCGGCACCGGAGGGGTCGAGATCGATCGTCGGCTCGATCCAGCCCACCTGGGCATCGTTCAGGTACGAGTTGGTGATCTTGCCGAAGCGCGGCCCGCCGTACTGCACCTGGATGGCCGACCGATCGATCGCGAGGGCGAGCGCGTGGCGCACGTCCGGATCGGTGATGGTCGTGGTGTTGAAGTTCAGGATGTCGGTGCAGCCGAGAAGACCCGCCGCGGTGCGCGATGCGATGGTGGGGTCGGTGAGGCGGCCGGTGTCCGAGGCCTGCAGCGCGCCGTTGGAGTCCAGGGTGATCGCGGTGGGGTCGGCATCGCTCAGCAGCTGCTGGCTGATCGTGGCCTGTGCCGTGGAGAGCGAGAAGGTGAACGTGTCGGGCAGCGCGGTGCGGTTCGGGTCCGTCTTCGGGTCCCAGTGGGGGTTGCGCACCAGTTTCAGCTCGCGGCCGCGATCGTAGGACTCGATCATGTACGGGCCCGATGCGATGGGGTGGTTGGTGTAGTCGAGCTGCGTGTCCTTCGCCCGCGGGACCGGAGCGCTGTTGGAGCGCGACGCGAGCGCGGGGAAGTCGGGGTACGGCTGCTTGAGGTGGAAGATGATCGTCTTCTCGTCCGGGGTCTCCACGGCCGCGAGGTCGCCGCCGGTGTACGGGCCGGTGTAGGTGTCGGCGTCGAGCACCGCGTTCAGTTCCTGCGGCGCCTGCGTGAAGACGTCGCGGGCGAACGTGCGCTCGATGCCGTACTTCACGTCGGCGGACGTGATCGGAGTGCCGTCCTCGTAGGTGAGGCCGTCCTTCAGCGTGTAGGTCCAGGTGAGGCCGTCCTCGGAGACCTGTCCGAGGTCGGTGGCGAGGTCGGGGACGATCTGCGGCGGCTGGCCCGCGGTCTCCTTGGCCATGGTGAGAGTGCGGTAGTACAGCTGAGCGACGTTCGCGGTCTGCACGTAGTTGTTGTTGCCGGGGTCGAGAGTCATGAAGTCCGCGGACATCAGGACGTTCACGTTGCCGCCGGGAGTGGTGAATCCGGGCTCGACGATCTTCGCCGCATAGGGGTCGTTCGTCGACGAGGCCGTGGAGCCGGCGCCGTTGCCGGTGGCTGTGCCGGTGCTGCCGCCTGCGGTACAGCCCGTGATGGCAAGAGCCATCGTGAGGGCGGACGCCGCGAGCAGGGTACTGCGGTGCTTCATGGACTTCTCTTTCCTGTGGTGGTGAGGGAGGGGCGGGGATGGAGGCGGTCAGCCGCGCGACGCCTTGGGATCCAGCGCGTCGCGCACGGCGTCGCCCAGCAGGTTGAACGCCAGCACGGTGATCACCAGGGCGGTGCCGGGCACGATGAGGAACCACGGGTCGGACAGATACCAGTTGCCGGCCTGAGCGGCGTTGAGCATCTGACCCCAGGAGGGGGTGGGATCCTTCACGCCGACGCCGAGGAAGGAGAGCGCGGCTTCGGCGGAGATGTTGGTGGGGATCATCATCGTGGCGTAGACCAGCACGACGCCGGAGACGTTCGGGATGACCTGCGTGAAGATGATCGACCAGCGTGACGCGCCGTAGGAGCGCGCGGCCTCGATGAACTCCTGCTCCCGGATGCTCAGCACCTGACCGCGCACCACACGGGCGAGGTATGCCCAGCCGAAGAATCCCAGGATGATCACCAGCGAGGCGATGGGCACGAAGCTGCCCTGCCCGAGCGGGGTGTCACGCAGCCGCGACTGGAGGATCGGGGTGAGGGAGAGCACCAGGAGGAGGTGGGGAAAGGCGAGGAACAGGTCGATCAGCCGGCTGATGACCGTGTCCACCTTCCCGCCGAAGTATCCGGCTGCGGCGCCCAGCACGGTGCCGAGCACGACCGAGACGAGGGTGGACAGCAGTGCGATGAGCAGCGAGACCTGCGCGCCATAGGCCAGCCGCGCGAAGATGTCGCGTCCGAGGCCCGGCTCGACGCCCAGCCAGTGCTGCGCGGACGGGTACATGTACTCGGGCAGCGGAAGCCCGGGAGTCATGAAGTTGTCCAGGACGTCGGGACCCGTGTTCGTCGTGTCGGGGTTCTGCCCCTCGATGGCCGTCAGCACGGGCGCCAGCAGGGCGAACAGCACGATGAGGATGACCACGGCCAGGGAGCCCATGGCGATCTTGCTGCGCTTGATGCGCAGCCAGGCGGTTGCCAGCAGCGAGCGTCCGGTGGCCACCTTCGGTGTGTCGATCACCTCGGTGCGTGGAGCCGTCGTCGTTGTCTCGGTCACGATCGTCCTCTGTGTCGGGGAGCGGATGGACGAAACGGTATACCAATCTGGTCATGGATGTATACCAAAAGTTCAGAATGTGCCGAAAAGTTGCACTCTGGGCCGCTCGATGCCAAGTTTGGGATACCACGCCATGCCGAAGGAGCCTCATGCGCACACTGCTCACTGCCGACCACGTTCTCGTCCATGCCGGCGGCGGGCACCGCGAACTGCGCGACGGCGCCGTGGTCGTGGAGGATGGCCGGATCACGTTCGTGGGACATCCCGCCGAGGTGGCCGGTCCCTTCGATGAGGAAATCCCCCTCGGTGAGAGCCTGCTGATGCCGGGCCTGATCGATCTCGACGCGCTCACTGACATCGATCACCTGATCCTGGACTCGTTCACGACGCCGGAACGAGCCCGCCGCCTGCAGTGGTCCGAGGAGTACTTCGCGCGGCGCGAGCACGTGTTCTCCGTCGAGGAGCGACGCCGAGTGCGCGAGATCGGCCTCGTCCAGCTGGCTCTTCACGGCATCACCTCGTACATGCCCATCGCCAGCGAAGTCCACTCGGCCTGGGCGGAGGAGGCCGACGACTTCTTCGCGATGGCGGAGTTCTCCCGCACGATCGGACTGCGCGCTTTCCTCGGCCCGTCCTACCGATCCGGCGTCAACGTGGTCGACGCCGACGGACATCGTGCCGTTCGATTCGCTCCCGCCGAGGGTGAGGCCGGACTGCTCGACGCGATCCGGTTCTTCGACGAGGTCAGCGGCTGGCGGGACGAACTCGTCACGCCCGTGTTCCTGCCGTGCCGGGTGGAGACTCTCACCCCGGAACTGTTGCGTGCTACCGCGGAGGCTGCGGACGAGCGGGGTGCGCTGGTGCGCCTGCACGCTCTGCAGGGGGACTTCGAGCGCGACTACATCGTGGCCGAGCATGGCTGCACGCCGCTCGAGCTGATCGAGCGCTCCGGGCTGCTCGGTGACCGCCTGATCATCCCCCACGGAGTCTTCCTCGACGTCAATCCGCGCGTGCACGGCGAGGACCGCGGGGACCTGGCCACCCTGGTGGACGCGGGGGTGTCGATCGTGCACTGCCCGCTGACGAATGCGCGGTACGGCTCGGAGCTGGAGACTTTCGCCCGCTATCGGGCGGCGGGGCTCAACATCTCCCTGGGTACCGACTCCTTCCCGCCCGATCTCATCCGCGGCATCGACGCCGGAGTCTCCGTGGCGAAGGTGCAGAATCGTGACCTGTCGGCCGGCGACATCGCCGGGTACTTCGACGCCGCGACCCTTGGTGGTGCGAGAGCGCTGAAGCGGCCCGATCTCGGCCGCATCGAGGTGGGAGCCACCGCCGACCTGACCGCATTCGGCCTCGACGACGTGCGGTTCGGGCCGATCGAGGACCCCCTTCGCAACCTCGTGCTCGCGGGCTCCGCGCGCGACGCGCGACTGACCATGGTGGCCGGGCGCGTCGTCATGCGCGATGGCCAGATCCCCGGAATCGACCTGGAGGAGATCCGCCGCGACGCGCAGGTGCTGTTCACGCGGATGCGTGACGCCTATGCGAGTCGCGACCACCGCGGCGGGCCCACCGCAGAGCTGTTCCCGCCGGTGTTCCCCTCGGCGGGTGAAGGAGGGGCCCGTGACGCGAACTGACGCCGCTGCGGACGGGAGCGCGCTGGCCGACAACGTCTACCGTTCCCTGCTCCGAGGCATCGTCGACGGTACCTATCCGTCCCGTGCTCGCTTGAAGGAGCGCGAGATCTCGGACCGGTACGAAGTGTCGCGTATCCCGGTGAGAGAGGCGCTGCAGCGCTTGGAGTCGGAGGGCTTCGTCCAGTCGGTGCCCAACCGCGGGGTCACGGTGGCGCCGGTGACGCGCGCAGATCTCGAGCACGTGTTCGAACTGCGGCTGTGCATCGAGCCGTTCGCTGCCGGGCGCGCGGCTGAACGGATCGCGAACGGAGAGGTCGACCCCGCGCCGCTCGTCCAGGTGATGGGGGAGCTGTCCGCGATGCACGGTGATGAGGCCGACATCCCGAGCCTCGACTTCCATGAGGAGGTCGTGCGGCTCAGTGGCAACGCGCGCCTGGTGCGGAGCCTGGCGCCGCTGCGCGGCCGGATGGAATGGCAGTTCCGCCTCACCCAGGACGCGCGGGCCGCGGAGCACGCGATCGAGCACCAGCAGATCTTCGAAGCGGTCATGGCCGGGCGCGCGGCCGCCGCATCCGCGCTGTCCTACGCTCACATCGATCTGGCTCGCGGGCCGATGATCGCGGCTCTCGCCCCTCTCCTCGACGACTGAGGCCGCAGTCGAGCCGGAGCGACGCGGGTCAGGCGCGGTCGCCGTAGCTGCGCAGCACCCGGGCGCGGTACTCCAGGAAGCCGGTGAAGCCGTCACGCAGCGCGGCGGAGAGCTCCTCCGGGCTGTCGATGAGCACGGCGTCCTCGGCGTCCGGGAACACTCCCGGGTCGTGGATGCCGTCGATGCCGATGTACATCGGCGAGCCCTGGGCGTTGATGATCATGAGGCGCCCTGCCCGGCACAGGCCGAAGACGAACGCGCACTCCGCAGCAGTCAGCGTGGCGTGCCCCAGGGAACCGGTCACGGGTCCGTCCTGATCGAGGGGATCCAGCGTGAGATCGCTCCACGAGCCATCGAACGCCAGCGCCTCGCCGTCGCTTCGGCGATACAGGCCGGAACCGTCCTCGCGGACGGCCAGGCCTGCGGCGTCCAGGTAGGCGGCGAGCCCGGCACGATCCGGCTCGACGAGCCGGTCGCGCTCGACCGGCATGAAATGCAACGAGAAGCCCATGCGCCGACTGTAGCGGTGCGGATGCCGAGAGCCGCCCGTCGTCCTGTCGGCTCAGATGTCGAGCGGACGAGACGAAGGACGGCTCTCGGCGGCGGATAGCCGTCGCCTCCGAACCGGGTCAGGCGCGTGCCGCGACCAGATCGGCGTGGTGGCGCGCCGCGACGTCCGGGTGGGCGCGCAGGCGCGACTTCAGCGCGTTCTCGCCGTACAGGGCGTGGATCGGGTTTGCCGGGTCCTCGGTGACGCCGCGCGCTTCGGCCGCGAGCTCGGCGGGCAGATCGATGATCGGCAGACGTGCGTCAAGTGCGGGGTTGAAGAAGAACGGGATCGAGATCCGGTCATCGGGCAGACGTGGCGAGACCACGCGGTGATTGGTTGCGATGAGGTAGCCCTGCGTGGCGTACTCGAGGAGCTCGCCGATGTTCACGACGAACGCGCCCGGCACCGACGGCGCATCCACCCACTCGCCGTCGCGGTGCACCTGCAGCCCGCCCTTGCCCGGTTCCACCCACAGCAGCGTGAGAACGCCCGAGTCCTTGTGAGCACCCACGCCCTGCTGGGGCTCCGGGGCATCGGTACCCGGATAGCGGACGATCTTCAGCAGTGTCGATGGCTCACCGAAGTGCTTGTCGAAGTAGTCCTCCTCGGCTCCGAGGGCCAGCGCCCAGGCTCGCAGGAGCTTGCGCGCGACACCGGTGAGGTGGTCCTGCCAGAGGGTGACGACCTCGCGCAGCTCGGGCTGCGCCGCCGGCCACAGGTTCGGTCCGATGAGGCGTGCGTAGCCGGGGGCTGCTTCGTCGGTGACGACGTCGCGCTCGGGGCCGATGTCGATCTGCTCGCGCCAGTCCACCCGGCCCTGCGTGCGCTCGCCGCCCACGCGCGTGTACCCGCGGAACTGGGGGCTGTTGACGTTCTCGATCGCGAGCTTGTCCTCGTCGGGCAGCTCGAAGAACTCGCGCGCCGTGCGGTGCAGGCGTGCTTCCAGCTCGGCCGGGATGGCCGTTCCCGTGAGGTAGAAGAAGCCGACATCGTGCGTCGCGGCACGAAGCTGATCGCGGAATGCGGCGGCGGATTC
The DNA here is from genome assembly GCF_021044885.1 of Microbacterium nymphoidis. Classification (GTDB taxonomy): domain Bacteria; phylum Actinomycetota; class Actinomycetes; order Actinomycetales; family Microbacteriaceae; genus Microbacterium; species Microbacterium nymphoidis. The sequence continues at coordinate 73,505 of NZ_JAJNOD010000001.1, forward strand.
CGGGCCGCCGTCCAGCAGCGAGAGGTCAAGGACGGGGAGCGAGAGATCGGTCATGGCATGACCATAAGCCGCCGGGTCGAGGCGTTCACGCGGGAATGACAGATGGGTTCATCTGGCGTCATGCGGCGTTATCTCACCGGGAATCGGCACCTCGGAGGGCGTCAGACACTGCCGATCGGGTGCATTGATCCGTACCTCAGCTTGTCATCAGATGAAAGTAAGGCGTACCTTAGTCAAGCCCGATTCGGGTGCAGGCGTGCCCGTGCCGTCTGCCTGATCGACGGAAGTTTCTGCTGTGCTCGGCTCTCTGCTCATCGGCCTTCGCGAAGGCCTGGAAGCTGCCCTCATCGTCGGCATCCTCGTCGCCTACCTCAGCCGCCTCGGGCGGCGCGACGTGCTGCCTCGCCTGTGGGCGGGCGTCGGCCTGGCCCTGGCCATCTCGCTCGGCATCGGTGCGGTCCTCACGTTCGGTGCCTACGAGCTCACCTTCCAGGCGCAGGAGGTCATCGGCGGAACGCTGTCGCTGGTGGCCGTCGGATTCGTCACGTGGATGATCTTCTGGATGCAGAAGACCGCACGCTCTATGAAGAAGTCCCTGGAAGGCGGCGTGGACCGCGCCCTCGCCAGCGGTGGCCTCTGGGGCATCGTCGTGCTCGGCTTCGTCTCGGTCATCCGCGAGGGTGTGGAGACGACACTCATGCTCTGGTCGGTGGTGCAGTCGGCGGGTAACGCGCCGGCCAGCCTCCTCGGTGCTTTGATCGGCTTCGCGATCTCCATCACTGCGGGTGCTCTCCTGTCGCGGGGCATGCTGCGCCTGAACCTCGGGACATTCTTCACCTGGACCGGTGGGATCCTCGTTGTGGTCGCCGCAGGCGTGCTCGCCTATGCCCTGCACGACCTGCAGGAGTCCGGAGTGCTTCCCGGTCCCTGGGGTGCGCTGGCACCTCTTGCCGCCGCGGGTGCCGCTGCGGTCGGGGGCGTGGCGGTCGGCCCCGCGGGCTTCCCGTTCGGCTACGCGTTCGACGTGTCCGCCGTCGTGCACCCGGGGGAGTGGCTGGCCGTGCTCGGTCAGGCCACGGTGGGATTCATGCCCACGATGACCTGGCTGCAGGTGATCGCCTGGGCCCTCTACATCGCCATCGTCGGGATGCTGTTCGCCCGTCGCGTGAGCCGCCGTTCGCCGCGGCCGCAGGCCGCCGGCATTCCTGCGCCTGCGCCGGTTCCGGCATGAGCTCATCGCGGGCCCGCCCCCTGTCCGCGAACCGGCCCTGACTCCGCCCTCACGGCGACCTGTCCAGCCCGCCTCCCGTCCTCTTTCACCGCTCGTCTGACCCGTCCTCGACAACATCCCGGCACCGCCGGATCGGAAGGAACCGATGTCCTCGCTGCGCCCCCGTGCCCTCGCCGCCACCGCCGGTATCGCACTGTCCGCTCTCGCCCTCACCGGCTGCGTCGCCAAGGCGGACACCGCCGCCAGCGGCAGCCTCTCCGTGACGGCGGACGACTCGTCGTGCGCTGTATCGGCGGATTCCGCCGTCAGCGGCACCGTGACCTTCGCGGTGGAGAACTCCTCCTCCCAGGTGAACGAGTTCTACCTGCTCGCCTCCGATGGTCTTCGCATCGTCGGCGAGGTCGAGAACATCGCACCCGGTGCCTCGCGCACGCTGACGGTCGTCGCGCAGCCCGGTGACTACTTCACCGTGTGCAAGCCCGGCATGATCGGCGACGGCGTCGGCAAGACGGCGTTCACCGTCACCGGTGATGCGGTCGCCGCGACCGGTGATGACGCCGAGCAGATGACGAAGGCCGTCGACCTGTACGCGGCGTTCGTGAAGGAGCAGGTCTCCCAGCTCGTGCCGCAGGTGCAGGCGCTCGTCGACGCGTACGAATCCGGCGATGACGAGACCGCTCGCTCGCTGTTCGCCTCGACGCGTGTCTCGTACGAGCGCATCGAACCCATCGCCGAGGCGCTCGGTGACCTGGACCCGCGCATCGACTACCGCGAGGTGGACGCCGTGGCCGAGGGGCTGGACTGGACGGGCTTCCACCGCATCGAGAAGGACCTCTGGGTGCCCGCGAAGGATGCTCTGAACTCCGACGACGCGACGCCCGCGTGGCAGGACTGGAACCCGTCGACCCCCGAGGAGCGCAAGTCCTTCGGCGACCAGCTGGTGACGGATGTGCAGGAGCTGTACGACTACGTGCACTCGGACGAGTTCTCCACCACCCTGGAGGCGCAGGGCGTGGCGTCGCTCTCCAACGGTGCGATCGCGCTGCTGGACGAGGTCGCGAAGGGCAAGATCACCGGTGAAGAGGACTGGTGGAGCCACACCGACCTCTCCGACTTCGCCGCCAACGTCGAGGGGTCCAAGATGGCCTTCTCCCTGGTGCAGGACTTCGCTGCCACAAAGGGCGATGACGCGAAGAAGCTGGTGGGCGAGATCACCGACGGCTATGCGAACCTGGAAGCCGCTCTCGCAACCTACGGTTCGCTGGACACGGGCTTCGTGTCCTACCTGGAGCTCACCGATGCTGATCGCAAGACGCTGACCGACGAGGTCAACGCGCTCGCCGAGCCGCTGTCGCAGCTCACCTCGACCATTCTGGAGTGATGTGACCACCATCCCGTCTGCCGGATCGCCCGACGCCTCGGCGTCGCCGGGTGATCCGGCGCCCACCGAATCCCCCTCTCGGGGACTCTCCCGTCGTGCGCTGCTCGGGCTTGCCGCGGGTGCCGCCGGGCTCGTGGTCGGCGGCGGTGGCGGTGCCGCCATCGCCACGGCCACGGCCGCGGCGCAGAGAGCCGGCGCGGCGGGCGACGTGCACCCGTTCTTCGGCGCGCATCAGGCGGGCATTGCCACCCCCGTGCAGGACCACATGCACTTCGCCGCGTTCGACATGATGGCCCGCACCTCTCGCGACGACCTGATCGAACTGCTGACCGACTGGACGTACGCGGCGTCGCGCATGACGCAGGGCCTCGACGTGTCCGCCACGGGCGCCGTCGGTGGATCCCCGGAAGCGCCGCCGGACGACACGGGGGAGGCGCTCGGGCTTGCGGCCAGCAACCTGACCATCACGTTCGGCTTCGGCCCGGGGCTGTTCGAGCGCGATGGCGTGGACCGCTACGGGATCGCCGATCGCCGGCCGGCGTCGCTGCAGCGCCTGCCGGCGTTCCTGAACGACGAGCTGGTGCCGCAGCTCAGCGATGGCGACCTGTGCATCCAGGCCTGCGCCGATGACCCGCAGGTGGCCGTGCACGCCATCCGCAACCTCAGCCGCATCGCGTTCGGGCGGGCGACGATCCGATGGTCGCAGTTGGGGTTCGGGCGCACGTCCAAGACGACCTCCGATCAGAGCACGCCGCGTAACCTGTTCGGCTTCAAAGACGGCACCGCCAACATCCTCGCCACCGATGCGGCAGCGCTGGACCAGCACGTCTGGGCCGGCGACGACGATGTCGCGTGGATGGCCGGGGGCTCCTACCTCGTCGCGCGCAAGATCGCCATGACGATCGAGACCTGGGACCGGGTCCGCCTCGCCGAGCAGGACCGCATCATCGGGCGGGACAAGGCGATGGGTGCACCGCTCTCCGCGCCGGGCGGCGCGGAGAGCGCGGAGCCGGATTTCGACGCCGCCGATGTCGCGGGTAAGCCGCTCATCGATCCGGTGAGTCACGTTCGCCTGGCGCACCCGACGTTCAACGGGGGCATCCGCATCCTGCGCCGCGGGTACAACTACGTCGATGGCAACGACGCGCTGGGAAAGCTCAGTGCGGGGCTGTTCTTCCTCTCCTACCAGCGCACGCCGGAGCACTTCATCACCTTGCAGCGTGCGCTCGCGAAGGACGCGATGTCGGAGTACATCCGCCACGTGGGGTCGGGGCTGTGGGCGATTCCTGCGGGTGTGGCGGAGGGGTCGTTCGTCGGATCCGCGCTGTTCTCGTAGATCTCCGAATCCTCGGGAATACTTCTGGAGGACATGCGTTACAGTCGATGTATTCACACGCATGGAAAATCGAGGAGCGATCGTGAACGAGAGCACGACTCAGGCAGCCCGGACCGCGGGATCCTGGCCCGGTATGCAGTTCGGCCTGATGTCGGTGTCCGACATCACCCAGGACCCGATCACCGGGCGCACGCCGTCCGAGGGTGAGCGCATCCAGGCCGCGGTGACCATCGCCAAGCACGCCGACGAGGCGGGGCTCGACGTCTTCGCCATCGGCGAGCACCACAACCCGCCGTTCTTCTCGTCGTCGCCGACGACCCTGCTGGCCGCGATCGCCGCGCAGACCGAGCGTCTGATCGTCTCCACCTCCACCACACTGATCACCACCAACGACCCGGTGCGCATCGCCGAAGAGTACGCGATGCTGCAGCACCTGTCGGGCGGACGGATGGACCTGATGATGGGGCGTGGCAACACCGGCCCCGTCTACCCGTGGTTCGGCCAGGACATCCGCCAGGGCCTGCCCCTGGCGATCGAGAACTACGCTCTGCTGCACGAGCTGTGGACCAAGGACGTCGTCGACTGGGAGGGCAAGTTCCGCACCCCGCTGCAGGGCTTCACCTCCACGCCGCGCCCGCTCGATTTCGTTCCGCCGTTCGTGTGGCACGGATCGATCCGCACGCCCGAGATCGCCGAGCAGGCGGCGTACTACGGCGACGGGTTCTTCGCCAACAACATCTTCTGGCCTGCCGAGCACTACCAGCGCCTGATCAACCTCTACCGCCAGCGCTGGGAGCACTACGGCCACGGCGCGCCGGAGACCGCCATCGTGGGCCTCGGCGGGCAGGCGTTCATCCGCAAGAACTCGCAGGATGCGAAGAACGAGTTCCGTCCGTACTTCGACAACGCGCCCGTCTACGGCCATGGTCCGTCGATGGAGGACTTCACGCGCATGACCCCGCTCACGGTGGGATCGCCCCAGGAGGTCATCGATCGCTACGCGGGCATGCGCGATCTGTTCGGCGACTACCAGCGTCAGCTGTTCCTCGTCGACCACGCAGGACTGCCACTGAAGATCGTGCTCGAGCAGATCGACCTGCTGGCGGAAGAGGTGGTGCCGGTGCTGCGCAAGGAGCTCCAGGTGAACCGTCCCGCCGCAACCCCCGATGCGCCCACGCACGCCGCTCGTCGCTTCGCCAAGTACGGCGACGACAAGCCCCGCGAGGCCGTTCCCAACCCCAACCGCGGCGACAACCTCACCGTCGGGTCTCCGTACCAGGACACCGACGCCCTGAACAACGCCAAGCCCGGTGCCGCCTTCGGTGCCGCGGCCGTGAAGTGAACGAAGGAGATCGGACATGACCGACCGTCGGATCGTCGTCGTCGCGGCGGGGCTCTCCAACCCCTCCTCGACCCGGATGCTGGCCGACCGCATGGCCGCCGCCGCCGTCGCGCAGCTCCGGGAGCGGGACATCACCGCCACCGTCGAGATCTTCGAGCTCCGCGACTACGCGCACCAGATCGTCGACAACATGCTGACCGGCTTCGCGCCCCAGGAGCTGGAGGCGATGATCGCGAAGGTCGTGGCCGCCGACGCGCTCATCGTGGTGACGCCCGTCTTCTCCACGAGCTACTCGGGCCTCTTCAAGTCGTGGATCGACGTGCTCGATCCCGACTCTCTCTCGGGAAAGCCGGTGTGGATCGGCGCCAACGCGGGGACTGCGCGCCACTCGCTGGCCATCGACTACGCGGTGCGCCCGCTGTTCGCGTACCTGCACGCGGACGCGATCTCCTCGGGCGTCTTCGCCGCCTCCAGCGACTGGGGCGCCAACGCCGACGAGGTCGCGCCCCTGTCCAAGCGTGTGGAGAAGGGGGCTCGCGAGCTCGCGGAGGCGATCGCCGCCCGTGAGCCCGTCACCGACCTCGACCCGTTCGACCCGGCCAGCTACCTGGGTGAGGGCAAGAGCTTCGGTCACCTGCTCGGAGGACTCGCGGGGGAGTGATCCCGCGCGCGGTCTGCGCCGCGAACACGGACGCCGCCGGCCTGTGCCGGCGGCGTCCGTGTTCGCGTTCAGGGGCCGGAGACGGGGGCGGAGCGCTCGCGTCGCCGGCTCACCGCGGTGACGGCGACGTCGGCGATCGCACCCAGGGCGAGGGCGACGGCGATGGACACGACGACCCCGATGATCGGCTCGCCGGGGATGAGTCGTGCGACCACCGCTCCCACCACCGCCTGATAAGAGCCCCACGCCACGGCGGCGATGGCCACCACGGGAAGGAAGCGCAGCGCACGCACCCCGGTGGCTCCGGCGGCGACGTTCACCGCGAGGCGCGCGAAGGGGATGAAGCGGGCCGTGAAGACCACCGTGGCCGTCCCCGCCTGCAGACGGACACGAGCCCACTCGAGGGCCGCCCGAATCCGGCGATGCCTCATCCATCGCCGCTCGGCGCTGCCGACGGTGCGGCCCAGCCAGAAGCAACAGGCGTCACCGGCGAAGGCGGCGATCGCCGCGCACACGATGACCGACCACAGCGGGGGCGTTCCGCTCACCGCCGACACCGCGCCGAGAGCGGTGACCGCGATCTCGCCGGGAACCACCACGAGGAACGCATCGGCGAACACGAGCAGCACCATCAGTGACAGCCCCCAGGGGCCGGCGAGGAGATCGAGGATCTGCGGCACACCTCACGGTCCCACCCCGCCGTCATCGACACAGAGACGCGGGGTGGCCGGTCGGCAGAGATCTGGTGAACACACGGGGTACATGCCGGGGGAGCGCAGGTGACGGCCAGGCGGAGATTGGATGAACACCGTGTGAGGGGACGCGGATCCGGTCCGGCCCGTCGTTCTCATGCGCCACCCTGGTCGCGTGAGAGTCGCGATTGTCGCCGAGTCCTTCCTCCCGCACATGAACGGTGTGACCCGCTCCGTCATGGAGATCGCCGCGCACCTGCAGCGCAACGGCCACGAGGCCCTGATCATCGCCCCGGCCGCGATGGGCATGCCCGATGTTCTGCACGGTGCTCCGGTGGTGGGTGTTGCCAGCGTCCCGCTGCCCGGGTACGCGGACGTCCGCGTCGCCGCGGCCGGGGCCGCCGCGATCGGCCGCATCCTCGACCGGTTCGCACCCGACGTGATCCACCTCGCGTCCCCGTTCGCACTGGGGTCCCGCGCCGTGGCGGCGGCGCGCCGCCGAGGCATCCCCGTCGTGGCGGCCTACCAGACCGACGTGATCGCCTATGCGGCCCGCTACGGCGTCGGCGTGACCACCGCGGCCGCCGAACGGCACGTGGCGCGCCTGCACCGGCGGTCCACGCTCACGCTCGTCCCGTCGCAGTCCTCGGAGGATCAGCTGACCGCCCTCGGCATCGACCGGCTGCGCCGCTGGGGCCGCGGCGTGGACACCGCGCGTTTCTCGCCCGCACAGCGCTCCGACGCCTGGCGGGAACGTGTCGCTCCCGGCCGCGTCGTCGTCGGCTACGTCGGCCGCCTCGCCGCGGAGAAGCAGGTCCATGACCTGGCGGTGCTCAGCGATCTGCCCGATGCCCGCGTCGTGATCGTCGGCGACGGCCCGGAACGCGCAGCACTGGAGAGGCGGCTGCCGGACGCGGCGTTCCTCGGGCACTTGGACGGCGCGGAACTCACCGAGGCCGTGGCTTCGTTCGACGTCTTCGTGCATCCCGGGGAGAGCGAGACCTTTGGGCAGACGCTCCAGGAGGCGCACGCCAGCGGCGTGCCCGTGGTCGCGGTCGGGCGCGGCGGCCCGCGGGACCTGGTGCGCTCCAGCGTGGACGGATGGCTCTACCGCCCGGGAGATCTCGACGATCTGCGGGCCCGGGTCGCGGACCTCGTGGGCGACGCGCGCAAGCGACGCGCATTCGGCGCGGCCGGTGTCGACGCGGTTCGCGGGCGTACCTGGGAGGCGCTGTGCGATCAGCTGCTCGCGCACTTCAGGGAGGCGATAGAACTGGCCGCCGTGGACCGCGCCACCCGTGTTCGGCGCGCAGTCCGTGCCGAACCGGCCCCGGCGAGTGCACCCGCACGGTGGGGTCGGGTCGTGGCGCTCGGCGATTCGCTCACGGAAGGGCTCTGTGACCCCGGCCCCGACGGTGCGCTGCGTGGCTGGGCCGACCGCCTGGCGCTGCTGCTCGCGGGCTCAGGCACCCTGTCGTACGCGAACCTCGCGGTCCGGTCCCGGCGCGTCCGCGACGTCGCCGGCCCCCAGCTCGCCCACGCGCGCCGGCTGCGACCGGAGCTGGTCACCATCCTCATCGGATCGAATGATCTGGTGAAGCCGCGCCCCGACATTCCGGCGCTCGCGGCCCGGGTGGAACAGAGCGTCCTGCGACTGCGCGCGGACGGAGCCGAGGTCCTGCTGGTGACGCCGTTCCTCCCGTACCGCCCCGAATCGCGCCCGTTCGCGCGCTCGTTCGCGGCCTTCGCTACGGCGCTCGCCGGGGTGGCGGCTCGCACCGGCGCGCTGCTGCTGGACACCGACCTGGTCCCCGAGCTCGGCCGGCGCGAATACTGGGCGGACGACCTGGTGCATCTCGCTCCGGCCGGGCATCGTCTGCTGGCGTACCGGGCGGCTTCCCTCCTCGGGGTCGCCCACGCCGACGAGCTCGCGGGACTTGACGAGACATTCCACGCCACCCCCCATCAGCTACCTCGCCGGGAGTGGTGGCGACGCCACGCGCTGCCCTGGATGTGGCGGCGGCTGCGCGGACGATCGGCGGGGGACGGACTCGGGCCGAAGCACGATGAGTACGTTCTCGTCGGTGCGCGCGGCTCCGGTTCCCGTCGTCGCCAGGGTGTGTGAGGGTGACGCGCTCGCGCACGGGGGGAAGGAGAACGCCGCCCGGACCTGGTCCGGACGGCGTTCTCGGTGAGGCGGATGAGTGGACTCAGCCGGACTTGCGGCGGAACTCGCGCTTGTGGCCTGCGGCACCGTGGGCCTGGCCCACGGCACCCTTGCCGTCCAGGTGCGATTCGCCCGTGCGGCTGTGCGCGTTCTTCTTCTCGAGGGCTTCGCGGAACTTCCGCTTCAGGTCATCCTCGGGTGCATTCTGCTCGGACATGCCGCCAGTCTAGGGCGCGGAGCGTGCGATGTGTGGGAACGGAGTGTCGACGGTGTGCGACGCCCTGACGAATGTCGGAGGCCAGGAGCATGATGGTGCTGCGCTGGTGACGATGCCGGCAAGGAGGAAGAGATGGACATCAAGATCGAGGTCATTTTCGTTCCGGTCACAGACGTGGATCGTGCGAAGGAGTTCTACGTCGACAAGCTGGGATTCAACCCCGACCACGACCAGCGCGTCAACGAGGGCCTGCGTTTCGTGCAGCTGACCCCTCCCGGCTCCGCCTGCTCCATCGCCATCGGAGAAGGGCTGGGCCACACCATTGAGCCGGGTCGTCTGGACGCGATCATGGCGGTCATCCCGGATGCCGACGCGTTCCTTGCCGAGATGCGTGAGAAGGGCGTCGAAGCGGAGGGTGTCGACGAACAGGCCTGGGGCCGCTTCGTCACCGTGAAAGACCCGGACGGCAACACCTGGACCTTCCAGCAGCTGCCTTCCTGGTCCTGAGCCGGTTCCAATGTCTGCGGTGCCGGGAGGGGGAACGTCCCGCTCCCGGCACCGATCGGCTCTGTGGCCGGTTCGGTGAGGGTGTCGCGTTGGTGTGCGCCTGATAGGATCAGCGCGGTGACACCCATGCGTCACCGCACAACTGAACACAGACTGGAGCAGGCTCGGCAGGAAGCTGGTCCCCTGAAGTGGATTCCCCGCGGTTGCACGGGTGATCTTCTCCTGGTGGCCAGCGCAGGCGAGCGGACATACGCGCACGCCCATATCTGCCTGCTCTGCTCCTTCGAGGAAACTCGCCCGTCACACGGATGGACGAGTCAAAACAAAGAAGGAGAGACCTCTTGGAAGGTCCTGAAATCACCGCAGCCGAGGCCGTTCTCGACAACGGACGCTTCGGCAAGCGCACGATCCGCTTCGAGACGGGTCGTCTGGCGCAGCAGGCACAGGGTGCCGTTGCCGCGTACCTCGACGACGAGACCATGCTTCTGTCGGCCACCAGCGCGAGCAAGCAGCCGCGCGACGGGTTCGACTTCTTCCCGCTGACCGTGGACGTCGAGGAGCGCTCGTACGCTGCCGGCAAGATCCCCGGTTCGTTCTTCCGCCGTGAGGGCCGCCCCTCCACCGAGGCGATCCTGGTGTGCCGTCTGATCGACCGCCCGCTGCGTCCGTCGTTCGTGGACGGCCTCCGCAACGAGGTCCAGATCGTCGTCACCGTGCTGTCGATCGCCCCCGGCGAGTACTACGACGCGCTGGCGATCAACGCCGCGTCGGCATCCACGCAGATCTCCGGTCTGCCCTTCTCCGGCCCGATCGCCGGTGTGCGCCTCGCGCTCATCCCCGGCTACGGCCAGCACGAGGACCAGTGGGTCGCGTTCCCCAACGTCGAGCAGGTCTCCGAGGCCGTCTTCGACCTGATGGTCGCGGGTCGCGTCGTGAAGAACGCCGACGGCACCGAGGACGTCGCCATCATGATGGTGGAGGCCGAGGCGACCGAGGGCAGCTGGGACCACATCCGCGGCGGTGCCGTGAAGCCCAGCGAAGAGATCGTCGCGGGCGGCCTGGAGGCGGCGAAGCCGTTCATCAAGCAGCTCGTCGAGGCTCAGGCCGACATGGCTCAGCACTCGTCGAAGGAGCCGGGTGTCTACCCGGTCTTCCTGCCTTACGCGCAGGAGACTTACGACTTCGTGTCGAACAGCGCGTACGCGGACCTGGAGAAGGTCTACGTCATCGCCGACAAGCAGGAGCGCCAGAGCGCCGACGACGAGGTCAAGGACCGCGTCAAGGCCGAGGTCGCCGCCGCGGTCGAGGCCGGCACGCTGCCCGCCTCCGCTCTCGGCGAGGTCTCCGCCGCCTACAAGTCGGTCACCAAGGCCATCGTCCGTGGCCGCATCCTCACCGAGGGCGTGCGCATGGACGGTCGCGGCCTGGCGGACATCCGCCCGCTCGACGCCGAGGTCCAGGTGATCCCGCGCGTGCACGGCTCCGCCATCTTCCAGCGTGGCGAGACCCAGATCCTGGGCGTCACCACGCTGAACATGCTGAAGATGGAACAGCAGATCGACTCGCTGTCGCCCACGACCAGCAAGCGCTACATGCACCACTACAACTTCCCGCCCTACTCGACCGGTGAGACCGGCCGGGTCGGCAGCCCGAAGCGTCGCGAGATCGGCCACGGCTTCCTGGCCGAGCGCGCCCTCGTTCCGGTGCTGCCCAGCCGCGAGGAGTTCCCGTACGCCATCCGCCAGGTGTCCGAGGCGCTCGGCTCCAACGGCTCGACGTCGATGGGTTCCGTCTGCGCATCCACCCTGTCGCTGCTGAACGCTGGTGTGCCGCTGCGCGCACCCGTCGCCGGTATCGCCATGGGCCTGGTGTCGGACACGGTTGACGGTGAGACCCGCTACGCCGCCCTCACCGACATCCTCGGCGCCGAGGACGCGCTGGGCGACATGGACTTCAAGGTCGCCGGTACCAGCGAGTTCATCACGGCCATCCAGCTCGACACGAAGCTCGACGGTATCCCGTCGTCGGTCCTGTCGGCTGCGCTGCAGCAGGCGCACGACGCCCGCACCACGATCCTCGGTGTGCTGAACGCCGCGATCGACGGTCCGGACGAGATGGCTCCCACCGCGCCGCGCGTGATCTCGGTGCAGATCCCGGTCGACAAGATCGGTGAGCTCATCGGCCCGAAGGGCAAGACGATCAACGCCATTCAGGATGAGACCGGCGCGCAGATCTCCATCGAGGAGGACGGCACCGTCTACATCGGTGCCGTCGACGGCCCCTCCGCGGAGGCCGCGCGTGCACAGGTCAACGCGATCGCCAACCCCACCAACCCGGAGGTCGGCGAGCAGTTCCTGGGCACGGTCGTGAACCTGCGCGACGGCCTGGGCGCCTTTGTCTCCCTGCTGCCCGGCAAGGACGGCCTGCTCCACATCAGCGAGGTCCGCAAGCTCAACGGCAACAAGCGTGTCGAGGAGCTCGGCTCGGTGCTGTCGGTGGGCCAGAAGATCCTGGTGCGCATCACGAAGATCGACGACCGCGGCAAGCTGTCGCTGGAGCCGGTCCTCGAAGAGGCCGCCGAGCCGGCTGAGGCTCCCGCCGAGGCCTGACCGATTCGACCGACGGCCCGTCCCGCGACGCGGGACGGGCCGTCGGCGTTTCCGGGACCGTTACGGAAATGTCATCGGGAACGGGCGGAATGCCGCGGCGCGAGACGCGGGAGCCCGTACTCTATCAACAACACGGCCCGTCGTGCTTGCGGGTCGCCTCTCTGCGAGGGGGACGGGGAACGCATGCGGATCCTCGAGAACGGGGGAACGATGGACGCGTCAGCGGTAGGCGCAGTGCCGCCGGCCTCCGTTGCGGGATCCGCTCACCCGTCGCACCTCATCGATGTCCAGGCGCCGAGTGTGGGCGCGGCCGTGCGGGTGCCCCTCGGAGAATCCGGTCTCCGCGTTTTCCCGCTGCTGCTCGGCGGCGCCGAGTTCGGCTGGACCATCGACCGCGATCACGCCTTCGAGGTGCTCGATCGGTACCGCGAGCTCGGCGGCAACGCTCTGCACACCGCGGACGGCTTCGCCAGCGGTCGTAGCGAGTACATCATCGGCCAATGGCTGGCCGCGAGAGCGTGCCGCGATGAGATGGCCGTCACCGTGCGCATCGGTTCGCACCCCGACAACCCCGGCCTGGGCTCGGTCAACCTGGTGCGGGCGGTGGAGGCGTCCCTCACACGCCTCGGAGTCGATCACCTCGACGTCATGTATCTCGACGGCACGGATTCCCGTGCCAACCTGGAGGACGTGCTCGCCACCTCCGAGTGGCTCGTGGAAAGCGGGAAGGTGCGCTCGATCGGCGCGTATGCGTTCTCCGCCGAGCGGCTGGTGGAGGCTCGGATCCTGGTCTCTGCCGGCTACCCGCGCATCCATGTGCTCGATGTGGCGTACAACGCGTTGCGCCGGGCGGACTACGAGGGTGATATCCGGCTGATCGTCGGTGCTCAGGGACTCGCAGTGACCCCGTCGCACGCTCTCGAGCACGGCTTCCTGTCCGGTGTCCACCGATCCCGCTCGCGCCTGCAGGGCACACGGGGCATGCAACTGCTCAACAACCTCAACCGGCGGGGCACGAAGCTCCTGCGCGTGTTCGACGCGATCGGGGCGGAACTGGGCGTTGCCGACGCAGCCGTGGCCCTGGCCTGGCTGCGCGCACAGCGCGGCATCGTGGCGCCCATCGTCAACGCCTACGCGCCCGCGCAGGTCGACGAGCTCGTCCAGAGCGCCGGCGTCTCCCTGGGGCGCGGGCACCTCGCCGAGATCGCTCGAGCGGTCGCCTGACCCCACCGGCGCGCTGCACGCCTGGGAGGGACGTGCACATGTACACGGTTGTGCGCAAGGGCCCTTCCCGCAGCGAAGGCATCGGTTAGGCTGGACGAGAACCTGCCTGACAACGAAGCGAGCTCTGACTGTGACCCACTGGATCTACATGGTGAGGCACGGCGAACAGCAAGACGCGGAGTACGGCCTCGACGACGGCCCCCTGTCGGCGCGCGGTCGTCGACAGGCCGAGCTCATCGCCGAGCGGCTCTCGGGAGTTCCGTTCGACGCGGTCTCGCACTCGCCGCTGGTGCGGGCTGCCGAGACGGCCCGCGTCATCGCCGACCGGATGCCCGCGATCGATCCGCAGCCGAATGCGCTGCTCTTCGACTGCGTCCCCACCGGTATGACGGAGGACACGCCGGCGTCGTACGAGTCCTTCTTCGGCTCCATCACCGACGCGGAGACCGAGGCCGGGCACGCGCAGATGGCCGACGCGGTGGGGGAGTTCCTGGTACGAAAGCCGGGCGACGTGCACGAGCTGCTGATCACCCACAACTTCGTCATCGCCTGGTTCGTCCGCGAGGTGCTCGGGGCGCCGGAGTGGCGATGGATGACCCTGAACCAGGCGAACTGCGGTCTCACGGTGCTCGCTCAGAAGCCCGGGCGGCCCTGGACGCTGGTCTCGCACAACGATCTGTCGCACCTGCCCTTCGAGCTGCGGACGGGTCTGCCGGAGAACGCTCTGGTCTGAGGGGCCGGCGGCGCCCGCCCACGGCCGATATCGGAGGATGACGGCGCGGGCGGTCTTCGTGGATCGGCCGCCTAGGATTGAATCATGGCCACGCGCGTCGCCCTGGTGGGGGCATCCGGAAAGCTCGGCACCGTCATCGGCGGAGTGCTCGCCGAGCTGCCTGACTTCGACATCGTCCACGCCCTGGGCTCCGCGGACGATCTGAGTGCCATCGCCGACGCTGACCTCGTTGTAGATGCAACCACTCCCACCGTGAGCGCCGAGGTCGTTCGTCGAGCGGCCGACGCCGGGGTCAACGTCCTCGTGGCGACGTCGGGATGGTCGCAGGCGCGCCTGGCGGAGATCCGGCCGCGCATCGAGGCGTCGGGGATCGGCGTCGTGGTGATCCCCAACTTCTCGCTCGGCTCGGTGCTCGGCACCGCCATCGCCACGGTCGCCGGACGCTTCTTCGACTCGATCGAGATCATCGAATCCCATCGAGACACCAAGATCGACTCGCCGAGTGGCACGGCCGTGCGTACGGCCGAACTGATCCAGGCGGTGCGGACGCTGCCCGTCGACGCTCCGCACGTCGATCAGCAGGCTCGCGGAGAGCAGGTGGCGGGTATCCCCATCCACTCGCTGCGTCGCCCCGGCGTCATCGCCCGCCAGGATGTGGTGCTGTCCGGGCCGGGGGAGAGCCTGACCATCACCCACGACACGGTCGACTCGGCGGCGGCGTATGCGCCGGGCATTCGTATCGCTGCCCGGGCTGCCGTGTCGGCGCGCGGCATCATCGTCGGACTGGATGCGTTCATCGATCTCGGAATCACTGCTCCGTCGGCCGTGGAGGGCTCCGAATGAGTGCACGCATCGGCGTGATCGTCATGACGATCGCCCTGGTGCTGTACTTCATCCTGGCGGGCCAGCGCGCCTGGCTGTGGCTCGTCTCGGGTGAACCGATCGCCATAGCCATGGGCGTTGCGATGCTGTTCTTCCCGGTGCTGGCTGCCTGGGGGATCGGCCGGGAACTGCTTTTCGGGATCGGTGCCCAGCGCCTCGGACGACAGCTGGAGGCCGAGGGGGCGCTCCCGGAGGAAGAGGTCGCCACCTACGTCTCGGGCCGCGTGCGCCGCGATGAGGGTGATGCGCTCTTCCCGAAGTACCGTGCAGCGGTGGAGGCTGCCCCGGAGGACTGGCGTGCCTGGTACCGGATGGGGCTGGTCTACGACGCGGCGGGCGATCGGCGCCGCGCCCGGCACGCCGTGCGGCAGGCGATCGCTCTCGAACGGCGGGAGCGCCGCACTGCCTGAGAGCGTTCGGGCCGTCCGGCTGCGGGCGGGTCAGCGCAGGTCCGGCCGGGTGATCGCGTCGATGATGCGCTCGCGACCGTAGCGGTAGGCGGCTTCGAGGTCACCGCCGAGCGCGAACCCGTCGGCGCGCGCGCGACTGATGAATCCGAACAGCCAGGAGGTGAGCGTCCGGGCAGCGTGCAGCGCGTCGTCCTCGCCGGCCAGCTCCGCACAGGCGCTCAGCAACGGGGCGGCGGTGGAAGCCGTCGCCGGGTGCGGGGCGGCACCGGCGGATGCAGGATCCACCAGCGGGCGGAAGATCAGGTCGTAAGCGTGGGGGTGGTCATCCGCGAACGCCCGCGTCGCGTCGGCGAATCCCGCAATGCGGCGCCGGGGATCCGGTTCCGTGATCGCGAGGAGCGCGTCACTGAGCTCGCTGAAGGCCCGGGAGCGGACGAGACCGATGAGGCCGTCGCGGTCACGCACGTGCTTGTACAGGGAGGGGGCGCGGACGCCGAGCCGGCCGGCGACGGCAGCCATGGTCAGAGAGGACAGGCCGCCTTCTTCCAGTTGGGCGCTGGCGGCGGCGATCAGTTCCTCGGTGCGGACCTTGGTCGGTGCGGGCATTTCTCCTCCGCGATCAGTATAGCTATTGACAGTAGCCATGATGGCTACGTAACGTAGCGATCATGAAGATCGCACCCGGACTGCATCGCGTCGGCGATGACGTCATCGCCGCATACCTCATGGTCGACGACTCCGGAGTGACCGTCGTCGATGCCGCGCTGCCCGGCTACCGTCGGGAGCTTCGCCGTGAACTCGCCGGCATCGGAAAGACAGAGGACGACATCAGGGCCATTCTGCTCACCCATGCGGACCCCGACCATGTCGGCTTCGCCGAGGCCGTCCGCGCCGCCACCGGAGCCACGGTCTACGCGTCCGCCCCGGACGCGGAACGCGCCACGGGGCGGGAGCGGGCACCGAAGACGGCGACGCCACGCATGAAGCTCGCGCCCACGCTGCGCTTCGTGTGGGCCGGGCTCACCCATGCCGGCCGCGCGCGGCCGATCACCGCGGTGACGACAGTGGCAGACGGGGAGACGCTCGCCGTGCCCGGCCGTCCGCGCGCTCTCGCCGTTCCCGGGCACACACCGGGCAGCCTGTGCTGGGTGAGCCAGAGCCTCGGCGCTGTGTTCGTCGGGGATGCTCTGACCACACGTCATGTGCTCACCGGCCGCGTCGGTGCGCAGGATGCGCCGTTCTCGGAGGATGAAGCCGGCGCCCGGACCTCCGTCGAACGCCTGCGTGCTCTCGACGTCCGCTACGTGCTTCCCGGTCATGGCCCGGTGTGGTCGGCCGGGGTGCCGCAGCTCCTGGCAGAGATCCGGGCGGGACGCGGTGACGACATCTCCTCGTGAGAGCTGATTCGTCCGCCGTACGGCCGGTCGCGATCCGGGCGGGGATCTGCGACCATGTCGGCATGCCGATCCCCGCCGCGTTGTCGCCGCTGCTTCTCACCGTGTTCGCCGCCGTGGCGCTCGTCGGGTGTGCACCCGTGGCCTCCGCTCCGGAGCCGGGTGGTGAGACTTCATCGGTGATCGGCGGCGGAGCGACGGAGAGTCCGGTATCCGCCCCGACGGCGATGCCGGCTCCGACCCCAGATCCGACGTACATCACCGAGCTGCCCGACTCGGCCGCGGAAAACGTGCCGTGGTTCATCTATCCGGACGGGTTCGAATGCTGGGGTACGGAAGGCTGCCCGAACAACTTCCGTTCCGTATTCGGTGATCCCGGACCGGTGCTGCCCGAGGGAGTCGAGTATTACGACCCCGCGAAGCACGAGTGCGTGTACGTCCGTCCGGCCGACGTCACCTGCTGATCGGGGTCCGCCGCAACCGGGCTCGCGAATCCGGTGATCGCCCCTCTCTGTGCGCAATCCGCTGAGAGCCCTACGAGCGCCCGCCGGAAGCCAGCGCGTCTCGCACCGCGGATTCCGCGGTGCGGTGGCGCCATTCGAAGCCGGTGTCCGCCAGCACTGCGGGCGCGACATCACAGTCCACCAGGAGCAGGTCGTCCGCCGCCGCTCCCAGGGCGAGTCGCAGGGCGAACGCCGGAGCGGGGATCAGGTACGGGCGATTCAGCTCGCGCGCGATGGCGAACCCGACGTCGTTCTCGGACGCCCGCTCCGGGCCTGCCACGTTCACCGGCCCGGTGAGATCATGTTCGATGACGTGCCGGAGCGCTCCGACCGTGTCATCCAGCGATGCCCACGGCCAGCTCTGCCGTCCGGAGCCGAGCGGGCCGGCGACACCCAGACGCGTCAGGAACACGAGCGGCTTCAGTACTCCGTCGGCGTGGATGACGGGCGAGAAGCGGACGTGCGCGACGCGCTCACCCGCCAGGTCCGCTGCTGCCTCCCACTCCACACACACGTCGGCGAGGAAGCCGTCACCCCGCTCCTGGCCTTCGTCGATGCGCCGACCCGGCCGGCTGCCGTAGAAGCCGGAGGCCGAGGCGGAGACGAAGAGCGGGGGATTCGTGAGTCTGCGCAACGCGTCCGCCAGCGTGCGGGTCGGGCTCACGCGCGACCACAGCAGCTCCGAACGGTACCGGCGGGTCCAGGGCAGCCGGCCGATGGATGCGCCGTTCAGTCCCACCACCGCTCGGGCGCCGTCGAGCACTGCCGGGTCCAAGGGTCCTGCGGGGTCCCAGCGGATCTCCGACGCGGAGCCGGGCTCGCGACGCACCAACTGCGTCACCGCGACGCCGGATTCTCGCAGCGATGCGACGAGGGCGCGCCCGATGAGACCGGACGCGCCCGCGACGACAACCCGGTCGCCCGGGCCCAGCGGCTGATCAGCCAAGCGTGGCTTCCAGCGTGATGTCGATGCCCGACAGCGCCTGGGACACCGGGCAGCCCGCCTTCGCCTCGGCGGCCAGTCGCTGGAAATCAGCGTCGGAGAGGCCGGGCACGGATGCGTTGAGGTTCAGGTGGCTGCCGGTGATGCCGGTGCCGGGCTGGAAGGTGACGGATGCGGTCACGTTGAGCTTCTCGGGCGGCGTGCCGTTGCCGGAGAGCGCGTGGGATAGGGCCATGGCGAAGCAAGACGCGTGGGCGGCCGCGATGAGCTCCTCCGGGGTGGTCGTGCTGTCGGATCCCTCGCTGCGAGCCTTCCAGTTCACATCGAAGCTGCCGATGCGCGAGCTGTCGAACGTGACGGTTCCGGACCCTTCCGTGAGGGATCCGCTCCAGACAGTGGTCGCTTCGCTCGTGACGGACATGGTGTCTCCTCCCGGTGGGTGTTTCGAACGCCAGCCTAGTGTCCGAGCCGCCGCGATGCGACGGGTCAGGCGGTCCGCGGCTGGCGCAGTCGCGCCAGCGCCAGGTACAGCATGCAGCCGAGGCACACGCCGAAGACGGCGTTCAGGAAGGCGGCCGCGAACGCCGCTGCCGCCGCGATCGGAAGCGCCCACGGCACGCCCGCGAGGTGCAGCACGATTCCGACCGTCACCACGAACAGCCCGACGCCCTGTGCGAACCGCGGGGGACGCGGGTCTTCGAGATCGACCGGTGGCGCCAGACGAGGCGCCACGACCGCTCGGAACAGCCGGCCCCATGGCGCGGTGGCAGGGGACACCACGCCCCAGAGGAAGAGCGCGGCGATGACGATGAGGAGGAGGCATGCGGGATCCAGCAATCGTGTGAGAACCGGAACCTGCTGGATGGTCCAGACCTCGGGCGAGAACGTGCCACCGGTCGCCGGGCTGAGTGCGTACCATCCCGCGCTGCCGCGCTGCGTCGCGACGCCCAGAAGCGCGAGGACGACGGAAACGGCGAGGAGCACCGCCGTGATCCCGGCCGCGAAGCGGGGACCCCGCGGGTCGATGGGGCGCGGAACGGAGGTGGAGGCGGACATGGATTCTCGTTTCTTCGCGAGACGGGATCAGGACGGGAGGGGGGACGCCGGGGCACCGGGCTCCAGCACCCGCGTGAGCTCTCGGAGGTACGACGACCGAGGAGCAGCCCCGGTGAAGCGGGACACCGGAACACCGTGACGATCGAGCAGCAGCACGGTCGGTGTCTGCAGGATGTGCAGGCTCGCCGCCACCTCCGCACGTTCGGTGATGTCGACCTCGACGTGGACCACACCGGGCCGGTCATCGGCGAGCGAACGGAGTGCCCGCGCCACCGCAGGGCAGGACCCGCAGAAGCGGGTGCTGAACTGGACGAACGTCGCCTCGTCGCCGCGCGCCCCTGCGGGAACGATGTCTTGGGGGATGGCCGCGGCCCGCGCTGCCCGCGGCGCGGCGGACCGCGCCCGGCCGAGCAGGCCGGCCACCGTGACGACGGCCACCAGTCCGGCCAGGATGAGGATCGCGACGAGCGGGGACATGAGTACACGGTAGGCGCGTGCGTACGCCGTGGGCGCGTCGTCGCAATCCGCTGTCACAATTCGCGCCGCTCCACCCCGCGGCCGCGCCGTTGCGGCCTGATCCGGATCGGCACACACCTGTTGAGACGTTCCGGCGGTTTTCGCACCGCGGTGGCACGATGGGATGATGGCGAACCCGCACCGATCTCTCCGAGTGCTCGCCGTCGCGGCCGCGGGGGCGTTCCTGCTGTCGGCGACGGCGTGCACCGCGACCGACACCGCCACCGAGGCGACGCCGACGCGCACGGCATCGGACACGCCCACCCCGTCTCCGCAGCCGCAGCCGCAGCCGACCAGCCTGCCTGTCCCCACGCTCGCCGCGTTCACTCCGCCCATCGCGTTCGCCGAGTCGGGTTCCCTCCTGCTGTTGCCGAGCGATTTCACGCCGAACACCCGGGGCACCGTCGCTGATGCACCCGTCGCGCTGGCGGGCACCAGTCTCTTCGTCACCGGCACCGCCGTCGCCCGGATCGACGTGGAATCCGGGCGAGCGCTCTGGCAGGACGATCTGTCCGACCTGAGGGGTGAGTCGGCGGCGACTCCGACGAAGCCCGTGGTCACCGCGGACGGCACCACCGTGTGGGTCGCGATGGCCGTGGCCTCCGTGTCGGCGGCCGAGCAAACCGAGGGAGACCCGGCGCACGCCCCCGCTGTGGTCGTTCCCGGAGCCGAGGCCACACCGGATCTGACCGAGCCCACCGCAGATCCCGAACCGTCGGCGGCCGCCGACGATCCCGGAGTGGTGCTCATCGGCTACAACGCCGTGACGGGCGACAGACGCACCCTCGCCACCGCTGTCCCGTCTGCCTCGGCGGCCTCGGTGCTGGATCAGCGCGTGAGCCTGGATCAGCTCTCCGACGGATCGTTGCTGGTGGGTCTGAGCCCGCGCGGCGGCGGCGTGTCGTGGACGTGGTCCGTCGACGCCGACGGCGCAACGCGATGGGCACAGGACGGGAAGTTCGCCGGAGAGGCGGGCGACGTGGTGATCATGCGGCTGTCCGGTCTTGCGGGCGAGCCGTACCCGCAGGTCGGAGGCCTGGATCGCGCCACCGGCAAGATCCTGTGGAACCGTGCCGGCGAAGACGAGGCCGCCACCGATGCCTGGGCCTTCCCCGTCGGGGCCGAGACCGCCCTGACCACGGTGTCGTACGCCACCACTCGTACCGTCACCCGGATGATCGACCCGCGCACCGGTCAGGATCTGGGCGGCGCCGCAAGCACGGTGGAGCGCCCGCTCCTGCAGGGTGGGCGCCTGTATGACGCGCAGTCCGGCTTCCGCTCCCTGGATCCGGCCACGTTGAGCACCGAATGGACGCGCCGCAGTGCGGGGTACGGATCGGTGCGCGGCGTCGTGCTCGCTCAGGGACTTGTGTACGGGGTGGACTCGGCCGATCAGGGCATCATTCTCGACCCGGAATCCGGTGAACGGATTGCCGATGAACTCGCCTGGGAATGGCTGGCCGTGAACGAGTACGGTGCCGTCGTGGTGAACACGGCGGGGACCGTGAGCGCCGCAGATGACACGTACTGGTTCCACCCCGCCGTGGCGCCACCGGCGGAGGGGTGAGCATCAGCTCCCGAAGCTGAACTCCACCATGAGGTCCTGCGCAAGGTCCTCCAGGGCGCCGCGCACGGCGCTCCCGTCACCCTCGACGCGCACCACTGCGTTCGCCGTGAAGAGGAGACCGCCGGCCATGGGCGCCTCGGTGACGCCCGTGGTGAGTGTCTCGATGCTCCCGCCGCCGCGCTGGATCGCGTCGGTCACCTGGTGCACGATGCCGGGGTGATCGTCGCCGACCAGATCGACCTGCAACCGTTCGCCGCGGGCGGCTGCATCCTCACGGCCGGGCTGTACCGTGATCTCCAGCAGGCCGGACAGCGGCTGCAGCGCCCGGGTGAGGTCGTCGACTCGCGCGGCATCCACCTCCACGAGTACGATCCCCGCGAACTTCCCGGCCAGCTCGCTCATGCGCGACGTGGTCCAGTTGCCGTCGTGGGCCGCGATCACCTCCGAGAGGGAACTGACCAGACCGGAGCGGTCGTCGCCGATGACTGTGAGCACGAGAGTCGTCATGTCGGTGATCATACGGCCAGAACCGCCGGGCGCGAGGGGGCGAGCGCGTGAGGATCCTATCGGGACCGCGACGGGTGCATGATCGACGTGGTGAGCGTCGTCGCGGCGATGGTCGCCGACACGCACTCGCGCACGGAGGAGAGACCCATGAGCAAGACCGCAGTGATTACCGGAGCCAGTTCCGGACTCGGTGCCGAGTATGCGCGACAGCTCTCCGCCGCCGGGGGTGATCTGGTGCTCGTCGCGCGCGACAAGGATGCCCTCGGCGAGCTGGCAGACGAGCTGCGCGCTCGCGGAAGCGAGGTGGAGACCATCGTGGCGGACCTCCTGAAGCCCCGCCAGCGCGCTCGGGTGGAGGATAGGCTGCGCGACCGATCCCGTCCCGTCGACATCCTGATCAACAATGCGGGCTTCGGCCTGCCACTGTCGTTCGCGGACGTCGAGATCGAGCGGGAGGTGGACCACCTGCGTCTGCACGTCGAGGTCTCCATGCGACTGATGCATGCGGCCCTGCCCGTGATGCGCGAGCGCGGCGGGCGCATCCTCAACGTGGCATCGGTGGCGGCCTTCATTCCACGCTCCACGTACGGGGCAGCGAAGGCCTGGCTGCTCAGCTTCAGCCGCTGGGCGAACGGCTACTACCCGGGGGTCACCGTCACAGCGGTGTGCCCCGGCTACACGCACACGAACTTCCATGAGCGACTGGGCCTGCCGCCCGGGCAGGAGGGTGTCGCGGGGTGGATGTGGCTCACCCCGCAGCGGGTGGTGCGGGAATCCCTTCGAGATCTGGCGCGAGGACGATCCGTCTCGGTGCCGTCATGGCGCTATCGGGCACTCACGGCGCTGACGAAGGTGGTCCCGGATTCGGTCCTCGCCCGCATCGGCTCGCGGGGGCGCTGAGCGACACGGCCGCGCTCCGCGATCTGGAAGGATAGGGGAGTGGCAGCTGTGAACCCTCCGCGCGGAATGCGCGATTTCCTCCCCTCTGAGAAGACTCGTCGCGAGCGCGTGCTCGCCGTGATCCGCGACCGCTACCGCGCGCACGGCTTCGACGAGATCGAGACTCCCGTGATGGAGGATCACGCGCGATTGCACGCCGGGATTGGCGGGGACAACGAGAAGCTCGCCTTCAACATCCTCAAGCGCGGTCTGGACGCCGACGCCGTTCGCGACGCCGCGGAAGACCAGGGCGCTCTGAGCGACCTTGGTCTGCGCTACGACCTCACCGTCCCGCTCGCACGTTTCTATGCGACGCACCGCGCGCAGCTGCCCACGGTGTTCCGTTCACTGCAGATGGCACCGGTGTGGCGGGCCGAGCGTCCGCAGAAGGGCCGCTACCGCCAGTTCGTGCAGAGCGACATCGACGTGATCGGCGACGCGAGCTTCCGCGCCGAAGCCGAGCTCATCACGGCGACTCTGGATGCGATCGACGCCCTGGGTCTTCCCGGGGTGACCGTGCGGATCAACGACCGCCGGATCCTGGACAGTCTGCTGGATCACTTCGGGTTCGCCGTTGAGGAGCGGCCGGGTGTGCTCATCACTATCGACAAGCTCGACAAGATCGGCCCGGCCGGCGTCG
Organism: Microbacterium nymphoidis; assembly: GCF_021044885.1. Classification (GTDB taxonomy): domain Bacteria; phylum Actinomycetota; class Actinomycetes; order Actinomycetales; family Microbacteriaceae; genus Microbacterium; species Microbacterium nymphoidis. Next base: position 96,962 of record NZ_JAJNOD010000001.1, read on the forward strand.
CCGCCGAGCTGCGTGACCGCGGTGTGACCCCGGCCGCGGTGGACGGCTTCGAAGCCTACCTCTCGGCTCTTGCCCCGGCGGCCACCTTCGCGGGCGACGCGATCCGTGCCGTGCTTCCGGAAGGCGTCGGCGCCGAGGGCGTGGAGAACCTGCTCGCCATCGCGGAGGCGGTCGGTGCCGGACGCGACAGCGCACCGTTCGAGTTCGATCCGTTCCTCGTGCGCGGCATGGGCTACTACACGGGCACGATCTTCGAGCTCGCACACCCGAGCGTGGGCTACTCGCTCGGCGGCGGCGGCCGATATGACGGAATGATCGGTCGCTTCCTGGGCCAGGACGTTCCTGCCGTGGGCTTCTCGATCGGCTTCGAGCGCATCGTGGACCTCCTGGAGCAGGACGATTCGGACGCCGCACCGGCCGTCGTGCTGGTGCACGACAAGGACGTCGCGGTTGCCACTCTCGTCGCACTGAAGACCGCTCTGGTGAGCGAGGGGGTACGGGTGCGGCTGGAACAGCGCACGAAGAACCTGAAGTCCCTGCTGGAGCGCGCTGCCGCCGATGGATATACGTCCTTCGCCACCGTGTCCGCGGGCGCACGCCGCGAGGACCTGGAGCTCAAGCCGCTCGGCTGAGCGCCGGCTGTCTCAGCCTCGAGCGTCGGTGACGCGTCGTTTCTCCCGGATGTACACCTCGCGCCGGACGCGGGCCACCACGTCTCCCGAGCGGTCCGTGATCACGGTGTCGAACCATTCGAGCACCTTCGCCCCTCCCGCAGCCCGGCGCCTGATGTCGTCAGCGCGCTCGCTGGGTACCTCGAATCGTGCCGTGAGGACCCCGCGGCCGGGCTTGACGAACTCGATCTCGCCACGGGTGTCCCACACGACGTAGTCCCGGCCCAGCTGATGCATGACCAGCATGAAGAAGTAGGGATCGGTCATCGCCGACATGGACCCGCCGAACGCGGTCTTCACGTAGTTGCGGGTGAGCAGATTGACGTGGAGTTCCACGACGGCGACCGTCCAGTCCGCGCTGAAGCTACGGACACGGATGCCGCTGCAGAGGTTCGGAAGCCAGAGACTCATGCCCCAAGCGAGGCGACGGGGAGTGATGCGCACCCTGTGAGTGTCGAGGAGGCTCCGCCCTCGGGCGAATCGGTTGTAGAAAGCCGACAATCCGAACGTGACACCGGACACGGTAGTTCTACTAGAACTATAATAAGAGCATGTTGGTGACCATCGACCCCGGGAGTGAAGAGCCGCTGTTCGAGCAGCTCGCCGCGGGCATCCGACGAGAAGCCGCCACCGGGCAGCTTCGTCCGGGAGAACGCCTGCCGACCGCGCGGGAACTCGCGGCGTCGTTGGGCATGAACCTGCACACGGTGTTGCGCGCCTACCAGGACCTCCGCGAAGAGGGACTGATTGACATGCGGCGTGGGCGCGGTGCCGTGGTGACCGACGCCGCGGCGCACTGGCAATCGCTGAGCCGCGAGATCGACGACCTGGTCGAGCGCGCTCGTGCCCTCGGCATCTCCGCCGATACCCTCGGCTCGCTCGTGAAGGAGGCCTTTCGATGACCGACCGACAGCCCGGAGAAGACGGAACGCCGGCAGCGGGCAGCGGCGATGTCGCGCTCGCCGTCGAGGCGGCGATGCGCCGCTATGTCATGGTCGGGGTGGTGCTGCCCACTGCGATCGCGTTGGTCAGCGGGATCCTCATGCTGCAGTGGCTCGGCCGGCTTCCGGTACCCGCGGCCACGCACTGGGGTTTCTCCGGGGTTCCCGACGGCTCGGGCCCCGGGTGGCCCTTGCCGGTCTTCGCGCTGGTGTTCCCGATCGGATTCGCCCTGCTGCTGTGGATGTTCGTGGCGAACTCGGCGCGCGCGGGTGCCTGGAACTACAACTCCCGCGGATCGGCGGCCATGGCCCTGGGGCTCTCCGTACTCCTCGCGGTCGTGGCGTTGCGCTCCACCGCGGTCCAGCTGGACGTCTCGGACTGGCGCGAGGCCGTCCTCACGCCGTGGGATGTCCCCGCTGCCTTCGGGGCGGGGCTGCTCGCCGGGGTGGTGGGGTGGTTCCTCCAGCCGGCGCTGGTCATCCGCTCCGAAGCCGACGCGCCCGCGGTCGCTACGCCCCTTCCGGAGAACAGCCGGACGCTCTGGACGCAGCGGGCGCGGGTCTCACGCGGCACCGCGGTGGCGTTGTTCGTGCTGCTCGGGGTGACGCTCGCACTGGCGGTGCTCATTGCCGCCGCCGGTTCCGCCGTGGCCTGGGCGGTGCTCGGCGTCATGGTGCTCGCCACCTACTTCGTGGCCGTGGCCACCGACTTCCGCGTCCGCGTGGACGGCACCGGCCTCACGGTGCGCGCGCTCGCCGGGTGGCCTCGGGTGCACATTCCGCTGACGCAGATCGCCGCCGTCGATGTGGCGCAGGTCAACCCGCTCTCGGATTTCGGCGGGTGGGGTCTGCGTTACGTCCCCGGCGGCCGGTTCGGAGTGGTGGTGCGCCGGGGTGGGGCCATCGCCGTCACCCGCCGTGACGGGCGCGAGTTCGTCGTGACGGTGCCCGACGCCGAGCGGGGAGCAGGGGTTCTCGCCGCGCTCGCCGATCGGGCGCGAGATGACAACGACCACCGGGAAGAGGAATGAGAGCATGACCGACACGACCCATGCGCCCGCGCCGGGCCAGCCCGAGATCCTTCCCCGCCGTGTGCCCTGGCGTGCGGTGCTCGTCTTCGTCCTCGTCGCATGCGGACTCGCGTGGGCGGTGGCGCTGCCGCTGTGGCTCGATGGGGGATTGGCCAATCCTCTGTCCGGGCTGCTCCTGCCCGTGATGATGTTCACGCCGACTGTCGCGATGCTCGTCGTCGTACTGGTGCTGCGCACACCTGCGCAGCACCGTCTGCGCTTCCTCGGCATGTGGCCGCTGCGCCCGGCGGGCCGGACGATCTTGTTCCTCGCGATCGGCCTGTTCGGCCCCTGGGTACTGTCGCTGCTGATCGCCGGTCTCGCGGCTCTGTGCGGCTGGGGGATTCTGGATCCCGAGCGATCGGTCGTCGCCCAGCAGCTCGCGGCCACGCTGCCGGGTGATGTCGATCGTGAACTCATCATGACCGTGATCATCGTCCAGATCGTCGCGACTCCGTTCAACGCGATTCTCTCGTCGTTGCTGGCAGTCGGGGAGGAGCTGGGCTGGCGCGGCTGGCTGACGCCGGCACTGCGCCCGCTCGGCACGTGGGCCACCCTGCTCATCACCGGGGTGATCTGGGGGCTGTGGCATTCGCCGATCATCCTGCTCGGCTACAACTTCGCGCGCCCCGACCTCTCGGGGGTCCTGCTGATGGTGGCAGGATGTGTGGCCTGGGGGATCCTCCTCGGCTGGATGCGCCTGCGCAGCGCCTCGGTGTGGCCCGCGGTGCTCGCCCACGGCTCGCTCAACGCCTCCGCCGCGGTGTTCCTTGCCCTGTTCGATGCACAACACCTCGATCTCGCCCTCGCCGGTCCGCTCGGAGTTGCGGCGTGGATCGTCCTCGCCGTCGTGATCGTGATCCTGCTGGTCGCCGGGCAGTTCCGCCGTCAGCCCGCGCCGGTGCCCCCGGCGGCCGCCGCTCCTCTCCCGGCGCCGCCGGCGGATCACACGTACCGAGCTGATGTTGCAGACACCGGAGGCAACGGATCGGACACGGTCGGTCGCGCTGGATAGACTGACGGCGGACCGACGTCGCTCCACCCCAACCTTTTTCCACGAGCAAGGAGCATCCAACGTGGCATTGATCGAGGCTGTAGGCGCCCGCGAGATCCTGGATTCGCGCGGCAACCCGACCGTCGAGGTGGAGGTGCTCCTCGACGACGGCATCGTCCAGCGCGCTGCCGTCCCCTCCGGCGCATCCACCGGTGCTTTCGAAGCGTACGAGCTGCGTGACGGCGACAAGTCGCGCTACGGCGGCAAGGGCGTGCTGAAGGCCGTCGACGCCGTGCTGGACGAGCTCGGCCCGGCCATCGAGGGCATCGACGCCAGCGAGCAGCGCGTCATCGACGAGGTGCTCATCCGCACGGACGGCACCGACAACAAGCAGCGCACCGGCGCGAACGCCATCCTCGGTGTGAGCCTCGCGGTCGCGAAGGCCGCCGCGGATTCGGCTGATCTGCCGCTGTTCCGCTACCTCGGCGGACCGAACGCGCACGTGCTGCCCGTTCCGCTGCTGAACGTCATCAACGGCGGTGCTCACGCGGACACCGGTGTGGACATGCAGGAGTTCTTCCTGGTTCCCCACGGCGCCGACTCCTTCGCCGAGGCGCTTCGCTGGGGTGCTGAGACCTACCACGTGCTCAAGAGCGAGCTGAAGTCGGGTGGCTACGCCACCGGCCTCGGAGACGAGGGCGGCTTCGCCCCCGACCTTCCCAGCAACAAGGGCGCCCTCGAGTTCCTGATGGCCGCCATCGAGAAGGCCGGGTTCAAACCGGGCGTCGACATCGCGGTGGGACTGGACGTCGCATCGACGGAGTTCTTCGCCGACGGCAAGTACGCCTTCGAGGGCAAGCAGCTCTCCAGCGACGAGCTCATCGCCTACTACGCCGACCTGGTCGCGAACTTCCCGCTGGTCTCGATCGAGGACGGCCTCGCCGAGGACGACTGGGACGGCTGGAAGGCACTCACGGATGCCCTGGGCAACAAGGTGCAGCTGGTCGGCGACGACCTGTTCGTCACCAACCCGACGCGTCTCGCAGACGGCATCGCCAAGGGCGTGGGCAACTCGCTCCTGGTCAAGGTCAACCAGATCGGCACGCTCACGGAGACGCTCGACGCCGTCTCGCTGGCACAGCGCTCCGGATACACCGCGATGCTCTCGCACCGTTCGGGTGAGACCGAGGACACCACCATCGCCGACCTGGCCGTGGCTACCAACAGCGGTCAGATCAAGTCGGGCGCGCCGGCTCGTTCGGACCGCGTCGCGAAGTACAATCAGCTTCTGCGCATCGAGGAGGAGCTGGGCGAGGCCGCCGTCTTCGCTGGACGTTCCGCCTTCCCGCGTTACCAGGGCTGAGTCCTGACACGCTGACGCACGCATAAGCACGAGAGGGGAGATCATGGCCAAACGACCGGATCTCCCCTCTCCGCGTTCCCGCGCCGCCCGAACGACGCCGACACCGCGCTCCGAACCACCGAAGAAGGGGGCGAACGTGTCGCCCCGATCGCCCCGGGGCTCCGGTGTCGCGCAACGCGTGGACGTCCGGGACTGGCTCGGCGGGGTCCGGCTGTCGGTCTTCATGATGATCATGTTCGGCCTCGTGATCTTCGCGGTGTTCATGCTGGTGCCCACGGTCGGCACCTACATCGGCCAGCTGCAGCGCATCGACGCACTCGAGCACTCGGTGCAGGTCGCGCAAGACAAGGTCGACGCGCTGGAGGCCGAGCGTGACCGGTGGAACGATCCGAACTACGTCATCACCCAGGCGCGCGAGCGACTGTTCTACTACCGTCCCGGCGAGATCGTCTACCTCGTCGTGGACGACCTCGATCCCGCCGCGCTTCCCGGTGAGCAGAAGCCGGTGAGCGAGACCGTCGAGCAGGCGCCGAACGACTGGATGGGGGCCATGCTGAGGTCGGTCACCGAGGCGGGGCTCACGCAGAGCGTCGCGGACCAGCCTGCAGAAACTCCCGGTACATCGACCGACGGCACCACGCCCACCGGCTGAGGCCCCGCCCGCTGAGGGGCCCGCTCGCTGAGTGGCCCGGCCTGGAGATGCCGTGGCCCGTTAGGCTGGACAGGTGACCACGCCCCCCTTCGAACCCCTTCGTCCCACCGACCTCGACGTGATGAGCTCCCAGCTCGGACGTCCGGTGCGCAACGTCGTCGGCGTCGCCGCGCGGTGCGTGTGCGGCAATCCCACCGTGGTGGCCACCGCCCCCCGTCTCGAAGACGGCTCGCCCTTCCCGACGTTCTACTACCTCACCCACCCCGCAGCGACCATCGCCATGTCTCAGCTGGAGGCCGAGGGTGTCATGGCCGAGTTCACTCAGCTGCTGGCCGAGGACGAGGAGCTGCAGGCGAAGTACCGCAGCGCTCACGAGGCGTTCCTCGCCGACCGCGCCCAGTTCGGTGAGGTCGAGGAGATCGCGGGCATCTCCTCCGGCGGGATGCCGACGCGCATCAAGTGCCTGCACGCGCTCGCGGGCCATGCGCTGGCGGCCGGGCCGGGTGTGAACCCCATCGGAGACCTCGCCCTGGAGCGCAGCACCTACTCACCGGATCGCTGCCAGTGCGTCGAGCCCGGTTCGGCATGACCCGCCCGGCGGTCGGATTCGCGCTCGCGGCTCTCGTCGCGGCCGGTCTTACCGTCCTGCCCGCGTCTGCCGTGGACGCGGTCGCTCTGGCACCGGCGGTTACCACCGCCACCCCCTCACCGACTCCGTCGCCAACGCCCACCGTCGATCCGGTGCGCGCCGCGGAGTACTGGCTGCGCGACTACGGCATCGAGGAGGCCTGGAAGACCACCCGGGGCGCCGGAGTCACGATCGCGGTCATCGACACCGGCATCGCCCGCGTCCCCGAGCTCGATGGCGCGGTGATCGACGGCACCGATGAATCGGGAATGGGCAGCGACGACGGCCGCACCCCGGTGGGCGTCGTCGACAACAACCACGGCACCTGGGTGGCGTCTCTGGCAGCCGGACGGGGAACCGGAGCGGAGACCGGGATGATCGGCGTCGCACCGGAAGCCGATCTGCTCTCGATCTCGGTCGGCTTCGGCGCGACGGCGACCGTCTCTGCCGTGGAGCAGATCGCCTCAGCGGTGCGGTGGGCCGTGGACCACGGCGCCGATGTCATCAACCTTTCGCTCACTACCAACACCCTCACCTGGGATGAGTCCTGGGATGAGGCGTTCCAGTACGCCTTCGATCATGACGTGGTGGTGGTGGTCGCGGCCGGTAACCGCGGCAACGGCACGGAGTCGGTCGGAGCCCCCGCCACGATTCCCGGTGTGCTGACCGTCGCGGGCGTTGATCCGACCGGGCGGGCGAGCGATCGAGCATCCACGAGCGGCATCACCATCGCTGTCGCGGCCCCCAGCGAGAAACTGCTGGGCGTCTCCTCGGACGGCAAGGTGGTGGAGTGGGCGGGCACCAGCGGTGCCGCCCCGATCGTCGCGGGCATCGTCGCCCTCGTGCGCTCGGCGCATCCCGACCTCAACGCCGACAACGTGATCAATCGCATCCTGGCGACCGCTCAGCATCCGTCGGACGTCGGCCAGGATCCCGACCCGCTGTACGGGTATGGCCTGGTCAACGCCGAAGCCGCCGTGAACGCGGATGTGCCGGCCATCGATCACAGTCCGCTGGGACTGACGCTCAAGGAGTGGGTGCGCCTTTACCGGCGGGGTGCGGACGCCGATCCCGAGGTGTCCTCGTCGCTTGCGGCGCCGGTGGAGATCGAGCCGTTGCCGGCGGCCGATGTGCCGGTCAAGGCGAGTGCACCGTTTCTTCCCACCAGATCCACGATTCTGTACGGTACCCTGCCGCTCGTCGCCGCGACCGTCCCTGCTATTCTGATAGTGCTCGGCGTCAACGCAGCTGCCCGACGCATCCGATCGGCGCGTTCTCAACGCACGCCGAGACAGTGATCATCCAAGGAGTTTTCTTCTCGTGCCCAAAATCCTGATTGTCGGCGGTGGATACGCGGGCTTCTACACCGCGTGGAAGCTGGAAAAGCACCTTCGCAAGGGCGAAGCCGAGGTCACGCTGGTCGACCCGCTTCCCTACATGACGTACCTGCCGTTCCTCCCCGAGGTGGCCGCCGGGTCGATCGAGCCGCGTCATGCCGTGGTCGCGCACCGTCGTCACCTGAAGAAGACCAACGTCATCAACGCCAAGGTCACCAACGTCGACCACGCGAACAAGACGGCGACCATCACGCCGGCAGACGGCGAGCCGTACGAGATGACGTACGACCAGATCGTCGTCACCGCCGGATCGGTCTCCCGCACCTTCCCCATCGGCGGCATCGCCGACAACGCGATCGGCATGAAGTCGATCGAGGAGGCCGTGGCCGTGCGCGACCGCCTCATCCAGAACTTCGGCCGTGCGGCGGCCCTCCCCGCCGGTCCCGAGCGTGAGCGCCTGCTCACGGTCGTGGTGGTCGGTGGCGGCTTCGCCGGAATCGAGACGCTCGCCGAGCTGCGCTCGTTCGGTTCGGCCCTGCTGAAGGACTACCCGCAGCTGTCCTTCGACGAGACCCACTTCCACCTCATCGAGGCGATGGGGCGCATCATGCCCGAGGTCGCCCTGCCCACCAGCGAGTGGGTGCTGAAGGACCTTGCCAAGCGTGGCGCCTTCGTGCACCTGGACACGCAGGTCAAGGACGCCACCGACGGCAACGTGCTGCTGTCCACGGGCGAGGTCATCCCGTCCGACCTCATCATCTGGACCGCCGGTGTGATGGCCAACCCGCAGGTCGTGCGTTCGTCGGGGCTGCCCGCGGACGAGCGCGGCCGCATCACGGCGCAGGCCGACCTGCGCGTGATCGACGCCGACAAGAACGTCGTCGAGGGTGCCTGGACCGCCGGTGACGTCGCCGCGGTTCCCGACCTCACCGGTGGCGGCGTCGGCGGCTTCTGCGTTCCGAACGCGCAGCACGCCGTTCGCCAGGCCAAGCGCCTCGCGAAGAACCTCGTCGCCGTACTCCGCGGCGACGCCCCGGTGGACTACATCCACAAGAACCTCGGCGCAGTCGCCGGTCTCGGCCTGTACGACGGTGTGTTCCAGTCGGGCAAGATCGCGATCAAGGGCTTCCTCGCGTGGGTGGCCCACCGCGGCTACCACGGCCTGGCCATGCCGACGTGGGAGCGCAAGTGGCGTGTGCTGTGGGGCTGGTGGAACAACCTCTGGCTGGGTCGCGATATCGCTCCGCTCTACAACCTGAGCGAGCCGCGCGCGTTCTTCGAGGAGTTCGCCTCGCGCCCGAAGCCGGCTCCGGCAGAGGCGCCGGCACCGGCGGCTGAGGCCGCACCGGCGAAGGCCGAGAAGGTCGACGCCGGCAAGTGAGCCGATGACGAAACGGCGGCGGGTGAATCCCGCCGCCGTTTCGCATAGCCCCCATAGCCCAACGGCAGAGGCAGGCGACTTAAACTCGCTTCAGTCGGGGTTCGAATCCCCGTGGGGGCACCGCAACGTGGTCTGTGCGTTGTCAATGAGTTCGGTAGGCTTTTGCCTGTCGCGCACGCAGGCGCGGCTTCATCTGAGGGGGAAACATGCGTCGTTCCATCACGCTGTCCATGCTCGCTGCCACCGTCGCACTCGCGGCGACGGGTCTCGTGGGCTGTTCCGGCGGTGCCGCGAACGCCAACCAGTCGGTCGAGGACGCCTGCAAGGTCGTCCAGACGGAGATGACGTCGTTCCAGACCGAGATGGCGAGCCTGTCGGGCGAGCTCACCTCGGGTGACACCGACGCCGCCAAGAAGGCGTTCAGCGCCGTCACCACCAAGCTGGACGACATCGCCGGCAAGGTGGGCAACACCGAGGTCAAGGACGCCGTCTCCGGCATGTCCCAGGCCTTCGGCACCGTCGTCGAGGGCATCTCGGGATCCACGCCGGACCCGTCGCTGCTCACCGAGCTGTCGGACTCCGCCAGCAAGCTGCAGTCGCTCTGCCCCGGCCTGAAGTGATCGGTGCGTGCTTCGGCACGCTGTGAGAGCCCCCGTCCTCATCGGCGGGGGCTTTTCGCGTTCTGTGCGGGGCGCGGTCCGCGCAGTCATCCCCCTGTGCGGGGGAGAGGTCCTAGGCTGATCCCGTGCTCCCGCTCACCACCACATCCCCCGACCCCCTCGCCTGGCAGTCACCCGACGCCTGGTGGCCCGCACTGTCGCAGGCCACCGCCGGCATCCCCGCCCCGGTCGCCGTCGTATCGCACGAGGCACTCGCCTACAACACAACCGACCTGTTGGTCCGCTCCGGCGGCGTCCCCATCCGTGTCGCGAGCAAGTCCATCCGCGTTCGGTCGGTCCTCGACGCAGTGCTGGCCATGCCGGGATATCACGGCATTCTCGCCTTCACCCTCGCCGAAGCGCTCTGGCTCGCCGAGGACCACGACGACGTGGTGCTGGGCTATCCCACGGCCGATCGTGAGGCCATCGCGCGGCTCGCCGCCGATGAGCGTCTCGCCTCGCGGATCACGCTGATGGTGGACGACGAAGCGCAGCTGGATCTCGTGGACTCCGTCGTCGCCCCCGCACAGCGGCCGGTCATTCGTGTGGCGATCGACGTCGACGCGTCCTGGGAGGCCCCCGGGCTCGGTCACCTCGGCGTGTTCCGTTCGCCGCTGTTCACCGCGAGCGACGCCGCGTCCTTCGCGCGCCGGATCGTGGCGCGCAACGGCTTCCGGCTGGTGGGGCTGATGATGTACGAGGCCCAGATCGCCGGGCAGGGGGACAACACCGGATCCGGTGACGGTGTGATCCGCTGGATGCAGCGCCGCTCCGGCCAGGAACTGCGAGCCAGGCGCGGCGCGATCGTGGATGCTGTAAACGCCATCACCCCGCTCGAGTTCGTCAACGGCGGGGGCACCGGCTCACTCGAATACACGTCGGACGACCAGGCCGTCACCGAGGTCACCGCGGGATCGGGACTCTTCGGGGGGCACCTGTTCGACGGCTATCGTGCCTTCACGCCGGCTCCCGCTGCCGCGTTCGCGTTCGACGTGGTCCGCCGGCCGCGTCCAGACATCGCCACCGTTCTGGGCGGCGGCTGGATCGCGTCGGGGCCGCCGCTCGCGTCGCGTCAGCCCCTGCCCGTCTGGCCCAGCGGGTTGCGCATGCAGCCGCGCGAAGGAGCCGGCGAGGTCCAGACACCGCTCCAGGGCGGCAACGCCCGGGACCTCCGCGTCGGCGATCGGGTCTGGTTCCGCCACGCGAAGAGCGGCGAAGGGTCCGAGCGCGTGCTCCGATACCATCTGGTTCACAACGGGAAGGTCATCGACGAGCTTCCCACGTACCGCGGCGAAGGAAAGGCGTTCCTGTGACACGACTCGGCGGGAGCTGGCAGAACTGGGGTCGCAGCGCGAGCATCACGCCGCAGCGGGTGGAGCGTCCCCGCACGCCGGAGGCGGTCCAGCGGGCGGTCATCGCCGCCGCTCAGCGCGGGTTGGAGATCAAGGCCGTCGGCGCGGGTCACTCGTTCACCGGGATCGCGGTGGCACCCGGCGTCCTCCTCGACATGAGCGACCTGACCGGCGTGGTCAGTGCAGACTCCGCACGCGCTCGGGTCACGCTGCTGGCCGGTACCCGCCTCCACCAGATTCCGCGGCTGCTGGCGCGGTACGGGCTGGCGATGGAGAATCTCGGCGACATCGACCGTCAGTCCATCTCCGGCGCGATCTCCACCGGCACCCATGGCACGGGCGCCGGTTTCGGCGGGCTGGCGACGCAGGTCGTCGGTGTCACCGTGATCACCGCGGCTGGAGAGTTCCTCCGTATCGACGAGGACCACCAGCCCGAGCTTCTGGGCGCCTTCGCGCTCGGACTCGGCGCGCTCGGGATCCTCGTGGAGGTCACCCTGCAGTGCGTGCCGGCGTTCGTCCTGCACGCGGTGGAGCGCCCGGAGCCGCTGCAGGAGGTCCTCGACACGCTGCACGAGCGCGTCGAGGAGGCCGATCACTTCGAGTTCTACTGGTTCCCGCACACAGACACTGCTCTCACCAAGACCGACACCCGGCTTCCGGAGTCGGCGGTGCGCCACCCGCTGCCGCCCGTGGGCAAGTGGCTGGACGAGAGCGTGCTCTCCAACGGTGTGTATCGCGTGGCGTGCGCCGCCGGCACCGTGATCCCGGCCATCACCCCGCCGTTCAGCCGGCTCGCCACGAGACTCACGGGCAATCGCGAGTACACCGACCTCTCCCATCGCGTGCTGACTCAGAGGCGCACCGTCCGCTTCCGCGAGATGGAGTACGCCATCCCCGCGGACGACGTGGTCCCGGCCTTTCGCGAGCTGACCGAGCTCATCGAACGCCGCGGCTGGCGGATCTCCTTCCCGGTGGAGGTGCGCTTCGCCGCAGCGGATGACCGATGGCTCTCCACCGCCCACGATCAGGCAACGGCGTACATCGCGGTGCACCGCTACTGGCGGGAGGACCCCAGTGCCTATTTCACCGCGGTGGAGGAGATCATGCGCGCTCACGGCGGGCGACCGCACTGGGGCAAGATGCACACGCGCACGGCGGAGGACCTTCGGGACGCATATCCGCGCTTCGACGACTTCGTCGCCCTTCGTGACCGCTTGGACCCCGACCGGCTGTTCCGCAACCGGTACCTGGATCGCGTTCTCGGCGTGTGAGGACCCCGTGGCTCGCGCGCTGACTGCCGCGGCTCAGCCGGGAGCCTCGGGCGGGGTGTACTGCCTTCGAGACGTCTCCGAGAAATCGCTCACGCGCGGCAGGTGCCCGCGGCGTCGATAGAATGACTGTGACCTAAGGGGGTTCAGCAAACATGGAAATGCTGGCTTGGCTCGTTCCGGTGCTGGTGATCGTCCTGATCGCCGTCATCGTCGGCGTCTATCTGTGGGCGACGTACAACTCGCTCGTGCAGCTCAACGTGCGCGTCGACGAAGCGTGGAGTGACATCACCGTTCAGTTGAAGCGTCGCGCCGACATGATCCCCGCACTCATCGAGACCGTCAAGGGTTATGCCGCGCATGAACGCGCGGTGTTCGAGAACGTGACCCAGGCGCGCGCTGAGACCCTGTCCGCACAGTCGCCGGGCGCGGCCGGTGTTGCCGAGGGACACCTGCAGAACGCGCTGAAGAGCCTGTTCGCGGTCGCCGAGGCGTACCCGCAGCTCCAGGCCAGTCAGAACTTCCTGCAGCTGCAGCGCGCCATCGTCGACACCGAGGACAAGATCCAGGCCTCGCGCCGTTTCTACAACGGCGGCGTCCGGGAGCTGAACACCAAGATCAAGGTGTTCCCGAACAACCTGTTCGCCCGAAACCTCGGATTCTCCGAGCGGGAGTTCTTCGAGGTCATCGACGGTGCCGGCATCGCCGAGCCGCCACGTATCCAGTTCTGAACCGCGAGAAAACGCCCGCCAACCGGCGGGCGTTTTCTCATTCGCGGGAGTGTCGGGTGCGCCTTTTCCCGTTCGGGGAGTGTCTTCTCATGCGGGGAGCGTCGTCCCGTTCGTGGCACTGTCGTCGTGGTGGGACCTGGTCAGGGGGCGTCCGGTCACCGGCTCGCGCGGTCGTGGCGTCCGCGGTGCGCCGGGTGCAGGGACAGTGCCGCGGCCACCGCATCGGCTGCGTCCCCCCAGCGGCCGACGCTGATGCGCTCCAGTCCCTTCCACGTCGCCGCGCGCCGGAGTTCCTCGGCGATGCGCTCGACGTCCGCCGGACGCGGCTCCCCGTCCCACCACGCCGACTGCACCAGGAGCTCCGAGCGCGCGCGATCCGCCTTCAGATCGACGCGCGCCACGAGCTGGTCGTCGATCAGGACGGGCAACGAGTAGTAGCCGTACCGGCGCTGCGGCTCGGGGGTGTAGATCTCGATGCGGTACTCGACGCCGAACAGCCGCTCCGTGCGGTCCCGGAACCACACCACAGGATCGAACGGCGTCAGCAGAGCAGCGGCGGACATCCGCCGCGGCACGCGGGCATCGCGATGGATCCAGGCGGGAATCGGGCGGCCGCCCCGCTCCCAGCCCTGAACACGGACGGGCAGCGCCACTCCGGCGTCTTCCAGATCCCGCAGCGCCGCGATCACGTCGGTGCGCCCGAGCCGGTGGTAGTCGGCGATGTCGGCGGCAGTGGCGACACCGTGGAAGGCCAGCCCGCGGGCCGCGAGCTCACGAATGGCGTCCTCCCGGGGAACGGGCGCCGAGAGGACCGCCGCGGGGATCACATCGGCGGCGAGCGCATAGCGTCGTTCGAAGCCGCGACGCCCCGCGATTGCGACCTCACCGGCGAGGAACAGCCGTTCGAGGGCTCGTTTGGTTGCGCTCCAGTCCCACCACGGTCCGCGGGGACCCGTCGCGGCGTCCTGCTCGATCTCCGCGGGGCGGGAGGGGCCGCGCTGAGCCAGCTCGGAACGCACCCAGTCCAGGGTCTGCTGGTTGTCCTGCGCCCACGGATCCGTGGGGGAGAGCCGGGTGGCGTACTCGTCCATGCGGAAGCGCCACAGCCCCCAGTCGGACGTGGGGATGACGGTGGCGACGTGCGCCCAGTACTCGGTGTACGCGGCATGGGAACCGAAGGCGAGGCGGTCCAGTATGCCGGTGTCGTAGGCGCCGAGGCGCGAGAAGAACGGCATGTAGTGACTGCGTGAGAAGACGTTGACCGAGTCGATCTGCAGCACGCCCACGCGCCTCATCACGGCGTGGAGTGAGGCCGGCGACACCCGCGCCGGGTGCGCCGCACCGAACCCCTGTGCGGCGAGAGCGGTGCGCCGGGCGGCGGCGAGCGACAGTGTTTCAGGCACGGCGCTCAGCGTAACGCCAGCCTCCGACACCCGTAGAATCTATCCATGAGCGATCCGAATCCTCGTCCCGGCTTCTTCGAATCGCTGCGCACTCGCGTGGAGACGCCCTCCGACGGCGCCCTCGTTCCCAGCGCGCTGCGTGTGACTACGGCCTACGCCTGGCGGATTCTCGTGATCGCCGGCGCGGTGGCGCTCGTGATCTGGCTGGTCATGCAGCTGAAGCTGCTGGTGATCCCGATTCTCGTTGCGCTGCTGATCACCGCCCTCCTGTGGCCGGCATTCACCTGGCTGATCAAGCGCGGCTTGCCGCGGTGGCTGGCCATCGTCATCTCCGTGCTCGGCACGCTCGTGATCGTGGGCGGCCTGCTCACCCTCGCCATCTGGCAAATCTCGCAGCAGGCGTCCGCCGTCAAGGACCGGGCCATCGAAGGCTGGGAGATGCTGCGGGAGTGGCTCATCACCGGCCCGTTCACACTCAGCCCGGAGCAGATCGACGCCTTCATGAAGCAGGCGCAGGAGACGCTCGCCGAGCAGCAGGAACTGCTTCTCAACGGCGCTCTGGCGGTCGGCTCGACCGCCGCACACATCGGCACCGGCGCGGTGCTCGCCCTCTTCGTCCTGCTCTGCCTGCTCGCGGACGGCGGCGGCATCTGGAAGTGGGTCGTGCGTCTCTTCCCCCGCACGGCACGCGCCGCTGCGGACGGCTCGGGCCGACTGGGCTGGCGCACCGTCGTCAACTACGCGCGCACGCAGCTGCTGGTCGCCGTGATCGACGCGGTCGGCATCGGTCTGTCCGCCTTCTTCCTCGGTGTCCCGCTCGCGGTTCCGATCGGCATCCTTGTCTTCCTGGGCTCCTTCGTCCCGATCGTCGGTGCCGTCGTCACCGGATTCATCGCGGTGCTCATCGCTCTGGTGTACAACGGCTGGGTGATCGCGGTGATCATGCTCGCCGCTGTGCTGGCGGTGCAGCAGCTTGAGGGACACGTGCTGCAGCCGTTCCTCATGGGTTCCGCCGTCAAGGTGCACCCTCTCGCCGTGGTGCTCGTTGTCGCCGGCGGCACCATGGTCGCCGGCATCCCCGGCGCCCTGTTCGCCGTGCCCCTGGCGGCGTTCGTCAACGTGGTCGCAGTGTCGCTCTCTAGCGGAGCGTGGCGCAGCGGCACTCTCAGCCAGGATCAGCTGATCTGGCGGCAGGTTCCCACAGAAAGGCGGGCCCGATGACATACGGACCCCTGTTGTCCGACATCGAGTCCGCGGCCGAGAGTCTGAAGCCTCATATCGGCCACACTCCGCTCGAGTACAGTCAGCACCTATCCGACCTGCTCGGTTCGCGCGTGATGCTCAAGATGGAGAACCTCCAGCGGACCGGTTCGTTCAAGGTGCGCGGTGCCACCTATCGCCTCTCCCGCCTGTCCGAGGAGGAACGCTCGCACGGCGTGGTGGCCGCATCCGCGGGGAACCACGCCCAGGGCGTTGCGCTCGCCGCGCGTGAGCTGGGCATCCCGGCCACGATCTTCATGCCGCTCGGGGTCCCGGTGCCGAAGCTGCTCTCGACGCGCGGCTACGGCGCCGAGGTGATCCTCGAGGGCGAGACCGTGGAGACACCGCTGCGACTGGCCAAGGAGTTCGCCGAGCGCACCGGCGCCATCTTCATCCCGCCGTACGACCACCGCGACGTCATCGTCGGTCAGGGGACGCTGGGCCTGGAGATCATGGCGGACGCTCCCGAGGTGGAGACGGTCATCATGGGCATCGGCGGTGGGGGGCTCATCGCCGGGGTCGCTGCGGCGATCAAGGAGAAGGCGGCCGCAGAGGGCCGCACCGTCCGCATCATCGGTGTGCAGGCGGAGAACGCGGCACCGTTCCCGCTGTCGCTGGAAGCCGGCACACCGGTCGAGGTGATCACCCGGCCGACCATCGCGGACGGCATCTACGTGGCTCGCCCCGGCGACATTCCGTTCGAGATCATCCGCGAGCTCGTCGACGAGGTCGTCACCGTGTCTGATGACGACATCGCGCGAGCCATCGTCGCGCTGCTTGAGCGGGCGAAAGTCGTCGTGGAGCCGGCCGGTGCGGTGGGGGTCGCCGCCATCATGGCCGGGAAGATCCAGTCATCCGGCACCGCGGTCGTGGTCCTCTCGGGAGGCAACATCGACCCGATGCTGCTGCAGCGCGTCGTCTCCCACGGTCTTGCCGCTTCGGGCCGGTACATGACCATCCGCATCCCGCTGCCGGATCGGCCCGGGCAGCTCTCCCGCGTGTCGGAGATCGTCTCGCAGGCGGGCGCCAACGTGGTGGAGGTGCAGCACACCCGCCACGGCCAGGGGCTGCAGATCAGTCAGGTCAGCCTGCAGATCAGCGTTGAGACGCGCGGCGAGGAGCACAAGGAGCTGACCCTGCGCGCGCTGCGTGACGGCGGGTTCGCGCCGGTGGTGATCAACGAGTGACAACGCTGAAGGGCCCCGCACACCCGCGGTGATGCGGTGTGCGGGGCCCTTCCTCTCGGGTCATTGCCCGTTGTAGGTCTCGACCTTGAGGATCTCCACGGGGATCTCGCGGCCGTTGGGGGCGGTGTAGCTGCCCTTCTCGCCTTCCTTGAGGCCGAGGATCGCGGCACCGAGGGGGCTGACCTCGCTGTAGACGTCCAGCTCACTGCCCGCCGCGATCTCGCGGTTGCCCAGCAGGAACACCTCCTCGTCGCCCATGATCAGCGCGGTGATGACCGTTCCGGGCTCCACGATCCCGCGGCTGGCCGGAGCCTCGCCGACGCGCGCGTTCTTCAGCAGCGACTGCAGGGTCCGAATACGGGCCTCTTGCTTGCCCTGCTCGTCCTTGGCGGCGTGGTAGCCGCCGTTCTCCTTGAGATCGCCCTCCTCGCGGGCGATCTCGATGCGCTTGGCGATCTCGTCGCGTCCCACCGTGGAGAGGTGTTCCAGCTCGGACACGAGCCGATCGTAGGCGTCCTGCGTGAGGAACGTGACCTGTGCGTCATCAGACATGGCGATCCTTCCCAGGGGGAGGTATATGGAAAAAGACGCCCAGCGTGGCAGGGCGTCGGTCCGGCCAGTCTACGAACTCCGCCGCCGACGGCCAAACTGGGTGGGTGGTGACTATGACGTCCAGCAGCCCTCGACGAGGCCCGTCGTCGCTTCCGCGACGGTTCGGATGACTTCGGTGTGGCGCTGCTGGTGGGATTCGCCCGACTCGTAGCGGATCACGCGGAAGCCCACGATGCCCTGCTCGGGATCCAGCGCCTGCAGGGCGCAGGTGACATCGGTGCCCGGCGTGGTGGAGAACTGGAAGTCCACGGAGACCGCGTGGGAATCCGTCACCTGATAGCCGAGGTTGTCCACGGTGACCGAGTACAGCGATCCGCGCACCGTCATCCAGCCGAGCGCGCCCACGATGATCGCTCCCACGGCGGCCACAGCGATCCACCACGCGCGCCGGCGGGCGGGCGAGCGGGTGCGGCCGTACCGGTCATCGAGCATTGCGGTGGTCGTCATGGCGTCCGATCGAAGATTAGGCTGGAGTTCCAGGCTAACCTCCCGCGAAAGGGAAAGCAGACCCGATGCACGCATTCGAGGCAATCGTTCGAGCGACCTCCACCCCCGTCCCGACGCCCACGATGACGGTTCCGGCCGAGTCCGTGACGCCGGGCGTGGCCGGGTTCCTCGTGATCGCTCTGCTCGTCGTCGGTGTGTTCCTGCTGGTCTGGGACATGCAGCGCCGCATCCGCCGTGCGCGCTACCGCGACGAGGTCAACGAGCAGCTGGATCGCGAGGCCGCGCAAGCCGGTGCGAGCGCGCCCGACACCGAGTCGAAGCCCGACACCGAGTCGAAGCCCGGCACCGAGCCGAAGTAGCGCGTCAGGCCGGGACGCCGAGTGAGGGACGCAGCGGCTCCAACGCGATGAGCAGGCAGGCCGTCCAGTGGCAGAGGAATGCCAGCACGGTGCATACGTGGAAGATCTCGTGGAAGCCGAAATGTCCGGGCCACGGGTTGGGCTTCTTGAGCGCGTAGACGACCGCGCCGCCCGAGTACAGCAACCCGCCCACAACCACGAGCACCATCATCGCGACGTTGGCGTTGAGGAGATCGACGATGTACATGATCGCGGCCCAGCCCAGCAGCAGGTAGATGGCGACGTACAGCCAGCGCGGGGCGTTGATCCAGAAGACCCGGAAGAGGATCCCGAGCAGCGTCCCGGACCAGACCAGGATCAGCAGCAGGAGTCCCTTCTCCGGCGGCAGTGCGAGTACGGCGAGGGGGGTGTAGGTGCCCGCGATCAGCAGCAGGATGTTGGCATGGTCGATCCGCTTCAGCACCACCTTCGTCCGGGGACGCCAGTTGAAACGGTGATAGAGCGCTGAGTTGCCGAACAGCAGCATCGAGGTGGCCATGAACACGGCGCTTGCCCACTTCGCAGGTGCGCCCTGAGCCAGGCAGATCAGCACGATTCCCGCAGCGATGGTGACCGGGAAGGTCCCGGCATGGATCCAGCCGCGCCAGGTGGGCTTGATCTCGATGGTCGCGTCGTCGGCCGCGGCTTCCAGCAACGGGAGCTTCGGCACCGAGGGCGGGGTGTTCTCGCGTGTCACGTTCTGAGCGTAAGGCCCGGAACATTCCGCCGGCTGTACATATCCACGGCGCTACGTGGGCGTCTCTCCACACGACGCTCACGTCTGATCGATCCGGGGCGGTAGCGTAGGGGAGTGAGCACAACGGGTCGATCCGAGGGCGCCGGTTTCCTGTACCGGTTGTACAGCTCACGGCTGCGGCGTCAGATCGATCACGCAAAGGTGCCGCGTCATGTCGCGATGATGATCGACGGTAACCGGCGGTGGGCGCGTCAGCTGGGTTTCCCGAGCCCCGCACACGGACACCGGGCGGGCGCGGCGAAGATGCAGGAGTTCCTGCGGTGGTGCGACGACCTCGGGATCTCCGTCGTGTCGCTCTACCTGCTCTCGGCGGACAACCTCAGAAAGCGCGATTCACAAGAGCTCGAAGACCTCATTCAGATCATCGCGGAGCTGGCTGACGCGCTCTCCCGGGAGGCGGGATGGCGGGTGCAGATCGTCGGTCGCCTGGAACTGCTGCCGGAGGGTCTGCGTGCCGCGCTGACGGAGGTCGCCGAACGGACGGCGGGGAACTCCGGCATGCACGTCAACCTGGCTGTGGGCTATGGCGGACGCAATGAGATCGTCGACGCCGTGCGCAAGATCATCGAGAAGCACGACGCGCGCGGCGCGTCGATGGAAGAGCTGGCGGCCAACCTCACACCCGAGATGCTGGGGGAGCACCTGTACACCGGCGGCCAGCCGGACCCCGACCTCGTGATCCGGACCTCGGGCGAGCAGCGCCTGAGCGACTTCCTGCTGTGGCAGAGCGCCCACAGCGAGTTCTACTTCGTCGAGGCGCTAGGCCCGGACCTCCGGGAGGTCGACTTCCTGCGCGCGATCCGCGACTACGGGGACCGCGATCGCCGCTTCGGCAGCTGAGCGCCGGTCACTGTCCGTTCACCCGCTGTCCTCCGACACGCCAGGGAAGGCGCTGGCCCCCGGCACGTGAGGGCGCTAGCGTCTGAGCATCGGGCAAGGTGCTCGATCGGGTCGGCTGTGAAACAGGACTCGTGGCTCTCGGCCGACGCGATTGATCCGGATGGATCCGGGTTGGGGGTCGGTTGTGACCAGTGCAACAGGACAGCGGCACCAGCAGCGGACGCGGCGCGTCAGCACGGATGCGAGCGAGGTGCGGCTGCGCACCTACGTCATCGACACGTCCGTGCTGTTGAGCGATCCACGTGCGCTGTTCCGTTTCGCGGAGCATTCGGTGGTTCTGCCCGTGACGGTGATCAGTGAACTCGAAGCCAAGCGCAACGACCCGGAGCTGGGCTACTTCGCCCGGCAGGCGCTGCGTCACCTCGATGATCTGCGTGTTGAACACGGCCGTCTCGACTTCCCGGTGGAGGTGGGCTCCGGCGGCACGCTGCGCGTGGAACTCGCGAACACCGACACCAGCGTGCTGCCCGCCGGCATCCGGCTGAGTGACAATGACACCCGGATCCTTGCTGTGGCTATGCATCTGCAGGCGGCGGGGGAAGACGTCACCATCGTGTCCAAGGATCTCCCCATGCGTGTGAAGGCTGCCTCGCTTGGCCTCGAAGCCGAGGAGTACCTCGCCGAGCAGGCAGCGCACTCGGGGTGGAGTGGCATGGCCACCATCCACGTCGGCTCTGATGAGATCGCCGATCTCTACGATTCCGAGGTGGGCTCGCATCCCGATGCCGCGGGGCTTCCCGTGAACACCGGGCTGGTGCTGCATTCCGATCGCGGCTCGGCGCTCGCGCGGGTGACCGGTGAGGGGGAGTTCCGCCTCGTGCGGGGCGACCGGGAGGCCTTCGGACTGCACGGGCGCTCGGCCGAGCAGCGGATCGCGCTGGATCTGTTGCTGGACCCCGAAGTCGGCATCGTCTCCCTCGGCGGTCGCGCCGGAACGGGCAAGTCCGCCCTTGCTCTGTGCGCAGGCCTCGAAGCCGTTCTGGAGCGTCAGCAGCAGAAGAAGATCATCGTCTTCCGTCCCCTGTTCGCGGTCGGTGGTCAGGAGCTGGGCTACCTGCCCGGGGACCAGGGCGAGAAGATGTCGCCCTGGGGGCAGGCGGTGTTCGACACCCTCGGCTCCGTCGTCAGTGGCAACGTGATGGAGGAGGTGCTCGAACGAGGACTCCTCGAGGTTCTGCCCCTGACGCACATTCGGGGTCGTTCGCTGCATGACGCGTTCGTGATCGTCGATGAGGCGCAGTCGCTGGAGCGCAACGTCCTGTTGACGGTGCTCAGCCGCATCGGGCAGAACTCGCGCATCGTCCTCACTCACGACGTCGCACAGCGCGACAACCTCCGAGTCGGGCGTCATGATGGCGTCGCGTCGGTGATCGAGACGCTCACGGGGCACAGCCTGTTCGCTCATGTGACCTTGACGCGTTCCGAGCGCAGCGCCATCGCGGCTCTCGTGACGGAACTGCTGGAGGACGGCGAACTGGCCTGAGGCTCATCGAAGATGAGAACAGTCTCACGGTGTTGTCACCCCGTTCGCGGGGAAGAGCGGGAAGAATAGACATGTCGGCCTCAGCGCTGACATGTATCCCATCTCCCCGGGAGTAACAGAACACGAGGAACTCTCACTGCTTCGGGTGCGGTGAGCATAAACGAGCGGTTCGGGTCCGCTCACCTCGGCCCCCCGGCACCATGTGCCGGGGGTTTCTGTTTGTGGCGGCAGGTTGCGCGATCCTGGCTGGGCCTCCGGCTGCTCGCGGGATCTCCGGTGTTGCCGAGCTCGTTGTGTCGGGGGAGCGCCATGCGTCGGTGGCTCGCCGTGTGTGGGGCGAGCGCTGTGCGTCGGGCAGCGTCTCACGATGGGCCGCGTCTCACGTCGGGCAGTGCCGTGCGTCGGGGGAGCGGCTTGCGTTGGGCGAGCGCCTTGCGTGGGGCGAGTGCCGTGCGTGGGGCGAGCGCCTCGCGTCGGTGGCTCGCCGTGTGTGGGGCGAGCGCCGTGCGTCGGGCAGCGTCTCACGATGGGCCGCGTCTCACGTCGGGTGAGCGCCGCGCTTCGGGAGAGCGCCCGGCGTCCGGGGAGTTCGTGGTGACGGAGATCGTCTCATCGGAGAAGGCGCGCTGCTGGGGCGGTGTTGCGCTCGAGGATGTGCACGATCTCTCTGAGCGCGCCTGAGGCCAGATCAGCGCACGGGTGCCCGCTCAGATGCCGTTACTCTGGGGCGGCGCGATCGCGGCACGGCAGAGAAGCGGAACGGGTCGGTGTAGGTGTCAGAGCCAGCGGTAGCCGGCGCCCCGGACGGTCTCGATGTGCTCGGTGCCGAACTTCGTGCGCAGGTAACGCACGTAGACATCCACCACGTTCGAACCGGGATCGAAGTCGAGCCCCCACACCCGGCTGAGCAGCTGCTCGCGGCTGAGCACGAGCCCGGGGTTGCGCAGGAACTGCTCCGCGAGGGCGAACTCGCGTGCCGACAACTCCACCTCACGTCCGCCCACGGTCGCGCGGCGCGCGAGCATATCGAGTGACACCTCGCGATGGCTGATCACCATCGAGTTGGCGCTCGTTCCCCCTTCTCGCAGCCGCACGCGCACGCGCGCCAGCAGCTCGTCGAACTTGAACGGCTTGGGGATGTAGTCGTTCGCTCCGCTGTCGAGGCCTTCAACCATGTCCCGAGTGGAGGTGCGGGCCGTGAGGAGGATCACCGGCATGGTCGAGCCGCTTCCGCGGAGGTGCGCGAGCACGTCGAATCCATCCATGGTGGGAAGACCGACGTCGAGAAGCATGAGGGAGAACTCGCCGCTCAGCGCGGTCTGGAGGGCCTCACCGCCGTCCTCGACGACGGCGGTGAGGTATCCGGCCGCTTCCAGCCCCTTGCTGACGAAGGACGAGATGCGCGGCTCGTCTTCGGCGATCAGGATGCGGGTCATGCGGTGTCCTCTCGTAGCGCCACTGTTCCGGCGCGAATCGGTTGGGGCAGGTTCGACCCCGGTCGCCCGAGGTGAGCGGGCACGCGGATCACGAAGGTCGCACCACCACCGGGGGTGTCCGTAACGGTACAGGAGCCGCCGTGCGCGCGTGCGATCGCGTCCACGATGGCCAGCCCGAGTCCGGTTCCTCCGACATCGCGCCGGCCGCTGCCGCGGTCGAACCGGCGGAAGATGCGGTGTCGCATCGCGGGCGGGATGCCCACGCCGTGGTCGCGCACCCACAGGTGCACCTCGTCGGGGGTGAGGGTGCTGCCCAGTTCGATCGGGCTGCCCTGCGGCGTGTACTTGGCGGCGTTGTCGATGAGGGCGAGCCAGGCCTGCAGAAGACGATCCGGGTTGCCGCGCACGATCGTGTCGGCGCGATCCAGGACGCGCCAGGGATGCCCGGGGATGGCCACGATCATCTCGCCGATGCGTTCCGTCAGACGACTGACATCAACCATGCCCATCGTGTACTCGTCGTCTTCGACGGTGGCCAGCAGGTCGATGTCCTCCACGAGGCGGGTCATGCGATCCAGTTCCGAGATCCCGATCTCGCGAGCGGAGGCGACGTCGGCCGGATCAGCGGGGTTCATCATCTCCAGGTGACCGCGCACGATGGTGATGGGGGTCTTCAGCTCGTGGCGCACGTCGTCGAGCAGACGGCGCTGAACGTCGACGGAGCCCTCGAGGCGGTCGAGCATCGCGTTGACGGAGCGGCCGACATTGGCGAGGTCATCGGTCCCGCCCTCCGGAACACGCGCAGCGAGGTGGGAGAGCGAGATCTCGCCCGTCGTGCGCTGCAGGTGCTGCATCGGCGAAAGCAGCCACCGGCCGAGCACCGCCCAGGTGACCAGACCGACGACGATGAGGATCACGATGGCCACGGCACAGAACACGAGCGCCGCCAGATGCAGTGGATCAAGAGTGTCGTCGAGGTTGATCGCGCGAATCGACACGCCGGTGGTGGCGTCGCCCTCCACGGTGACGGGGACCGACACCCAGCGAACCGTCGTGTCCCCGAGCTCCGCGGTGCCGAGGGCGGGCGAGTTCGTGCGGGTGGAGCTCGCGGCGGCCGCCGCGATGAAGTCCGTGTCGGCCGCCATCGCTGCGCTCAGCGTTCCGGCCGAGCGCAGCGCCACCTCACCGTCGATGATGCCGATCGCGGCTTCGCCATGACCCACGATCCGGCTCAGCTCAGCCCGCAAGAGGGCGTCGACGCTGGTGTAGGCATGCGGGTCGAGGGATCCCGGGACGACTTCGGTGGCCCCGTGCTGGTCCATGTCGGGCTCGTCGGTGGGGCCACCGAGAAGCGCATCGGCGTGAGAGAGGAGATGCTCATCCACGCCGGAAAGGGCTTGGTTGTACTGCATCGTGAACGCGACGCCGCCGGACGCGATCAGCGAGATCGCCGTGACCACCAGGATCACGGCGAGCATGCGGGCGCGGGTGGAGAGAATGGTGCGCCGTGGGCGCGAGGGGAGTCCCCCCGCGCCCACGCTGCGTCTCACACCCGCGGTCACGCTGCTGTCAGCCCGCGTGCGTCATCGACAGCAGATCGAGCTTCTCGTCGAGCTGCGCCTCGGTGAGCTCGCCCCGCGCGACGTAGCCGAGGTCGATCACGGCCTCGCGGACGGTGATGCCCTGCGCCACGGCGTGCTTGGCGATCTTCGCGGCCGCCTCGTAGCCGATCAGCTTGTTGAGGGGCGTCACGATCGACGGGGACATGCCGGCGAAGGCGGCAGCACGCTCGAGGTTGGCCTCCAGGCCGTCGATCGTCTTGTCGGCCAGAACGCGCATTGCGTTGGAGAGCAGGCGGATCGACTCGAGCAGCGCGGTGCCCATGACCGGGATGGCGACGTTCAGCTCGAAAGAGCCCGATGCTCCGGCCCAGGCGACCGTGGCGTCGTTGCCGATGACACGGGCGCACACCATGAGCGTGGCCTCGGGAACGACGGGGTTCACCTTGCCGGGCATGATCGACGAGCCCGGCTGGAGGTCGGGGATGTGGAGCTCGCCGAGACCCGTGTTGGGGCCGGAGCCCATCCAGCGCAGGTCGTTGTTGATCTTGGTCAGGGAGACGGCGATGGTGCGCAGTGCGCCGGAGGTCTCCACGAGACCGTCGCGGTTCGCCTGGGCCTCGAAGTGGTCCTTCGCCTCGACGATCGGCAGACCGGTCTCTTCCGCGAGGAGAGCGATGACCTGCTGCGGGAAACCGAGCGGCGTGTTGATGCCGGTACCCACGGCGGTTCCTCCGAGAGGAACCTCGGCGACGCGCACGAGGGCGGCCTGCACACGCTCCACTCCGAGGCGGATCTGGCGGGCGTAGCCGCCGAACTCCTGGCCGAGGGTGACCGGGGTCGCATCCATGAGGTGGGTGCGGCCGGACTTCACCGCGTCCTTCCACAGCACGGCCTTCTTCTCCAGCGCGGTGGCCAGGTACTCGAGAGCGGGGATGAGGTCCTCGATCAGCGCCTGCGTGACGGCCACGTGGACCGACGTCGGGAAGACGTCGTTCGACGACTGAGAGGCGTTGACATGGTCGTTGGGGTGCACGGGCGAGCCGAGCTTGCCCGAGGCCAGAGTCGCCAGCACCTCGTTCATGTTCATGTTCGACGAGGTCCCAGAGCCGGTCTGGTACGTGTCGACCGGGAACTGCGCGTCGTACTTGCCGGTGACGACCTGGTCCGCAGCCCAGGCGATGGCATCGGCGACGTCGCCGTCCAGCGTGCCGAGGCCCTTGTTGGCCAGTGCCGCCGCCTTCTTGATCCGCGCGAGAGCGGCGATCTGGCGCGATTCCAGGCCCGAGCCGGAGATGGGGAAGTTCTCCACCGCGCGCTGGGTCTGTGCACTGTAGAGCGCGTCCTTGGGCACGCGGACTTCGCCCATCGTGTCGTGCTCGATGCGGTATTCGGTCTCAGCCACGTCTGTCTCCTTGTGGGTTCGTGTGGTCAGGCAGCCGCGGCTGTTGCGGTGCCCACGGTGAAGTGCGCGTCGACGGTGCCGTCGGCGAGGCGGTAGTTGGCGGCCACGATGGCCAGACGGCCGGCGGCCACGGCGTCGGAGATGACCTCGGACGAGTGAAGCAGCTCGGCGACTGTGGACTGCAGGTGCAGCTTTCCGACCAGCTCCGCCGAGACATCCTCCGCCGTGGTTCCCGTCTCGGCCTCGATCTTGCGCGCCGACGGGACGATTGGGGCGATCAATCGCCACACCGCCGGCGGCAGCACCGGGGCGTCGATGGCCGTGGAATCGATCGCGGCGCGAACCGCACCGCAGGAGTCGTGACCCAGCACGACGATGAGCGGGACATTGAGGATCGCGACGGCGTACTCCAGCGATCCGATCACCGACGGCGAGGTGACCTGCCCGGCATTGCGGATGACGAAGAGATCCCCCAGGCCCTGGTCGAAGATGATCTCCGCGGCGAGGCGGGAGTCGGCACATCCGAACAGAGCGGCGTGCGGGAACTGCGAGCCGACCGTCTCGTGGCGACGCTCGCTGTCCTGGTGCGGGTGGCCGGGCGTACCGGTGACGAACCGGTGGTTGCCCTCCAGCATCTGAGACCAGGCCTGCGTGGGGGTGAGCTGCTGGGTCACTGTGCGGTTTCCTTCTCGATCGTCGTGGCGAGCTGCGTCGCGAATTCGCGGATGAGCTCGTCGGTGGTCTTGCCGTAGAGCAGTACGTAGTCATCGCCGACCTGCGTACCTAGGGCCTGTGTGACGTTGCCCGCCTTCTCGACGTCGTTGATGGTGAACACCGTCCACTCGCGTCCGCCGAGGGTCTCCGTCTCGCCGGGCAGGGCGCCCGGGATCCGCAGCAGAGCGTACTTCTCATCGGCGTCGTACACGTCATTGAGACGGACGAATCCGGTGAGCTTGCTCTCCTCCGTGGGCACGTACGACGCAGTGAAGAGCGCGTATCCCGAGTACGAGTCCAGGATGGCGACGTTGGACCACCAGTTCTCCGGCGCGTCGATCGCGTAGGTAGTCTTGCCGCTTGCGCTCGTCTGCGCCGCCGCGACCTTCACCGGGTCGGCAGGCTTGATCTCGGGAGCGTTGCCACGCGGCACCACCCAGACGATCACGAGCACGATCAGCATCGTGACGATGAGGGCGGCGATCAGGTTGCGGAAGGTCTGCGAGCCCCGGTAGGCGGCGGACGAGGCCGCCTTGCGATCGGCGGTCTCCTGCGGAGTCTCGGGGCGACCGAGCTCGGCGACGACGCGGGCCATCAGAGGGCCTCTCCCGAGGGACGGGCGGCATCAAGACGAGCCTTCGCGCCGAGCAGCCATTCCTCGCAGCGCTGTGCGAGGCGCTCGCCCCGTTCCCAGAGCGCGAGCGAGCGTTCCAGCGTGGGCGCACCCTGCTCCAGCTGCGCGACGACCTGGGTCAGTTCATCACGAGCCTGCTCGAACGAGAGCTCGGAGACGTCGACGGGCTCTGCAGTGGCGTCGGTCATGATTCCATCCTAGTTCGGGCGGCGAGGCGTCATTCCGGTAGTGCACCGCTGGAGCGGGCACCGATGGTTCCCTCGGCGAGAAGGACGACGAGGTCCGTGCCCGCGGGCGCCTCCTCCGGGGCGCGGACGATGCCATCGCCGGCGCGCTGCACGATCGCATAGCCCCTCTCCAGGGTGTGCTGCGGGCTCAGAGCGCGCAGCGTGGCGTGCAGCCGCGCCATGGCCGTGTGCTCCCGCTCGATGCGCAGCGATGTGGTGGCGGTCGCGCGCGAGCGCATCTGCTCGACGTGGAGCTGGCGCTCCTGGAGCATGCGGTGCGGGTCGCGCAGCACCGGCCGGGAGCGCAACTGCTCCAGAGCGGTGAGGTCGTGCTGGATGCGGGTTGAGACGCGGCCGATGATGCGCGCGCGTGCTTCCCGGACCTGAGCCAGCTGCTCGAGCACGTCGGGGACCACCCGTTTGGCGGCGTCGGTGGGTGTGGAGGCGCGGAGGTCGGCGACCTCATCGATCAGCGGGCGATCGTTCTCGTGACCGATGGCGCTCACCACGGGTGTGCGGGCGGCTGCGACGGCGCGGACGAGCTTCTCGTCGGAGAAGGTGAGCAGATCCTGGAAGTCGCCCCCGCCTCGCGCGATGATGATGACGTCCACGGCCGGATCCGCGTCGAGGCGCTGCAGGGCCGCGAGGACCTGAGGTACGGCCTGCTCACCTTGGACCGCCGCATGCTCGACGCGGAAATCCACCTGCGGCCAGCGCAGCTGGGCGTTTCTCAGCACGTCCTTCTCCGCGTCCGTGCCCTTGCCGGTGATGAGGCCGATTCGCTGGGGCAGGAACGGCAGTGGTCGCTTGCGCGAGGGGTCGAGCAGGCCCTCGGAGCGCAGCTGGCGGCGCAGCACCTCCAGCCGCTCGAGGAGATCACCGAGGCCGACATGGCGAATCGAGGAGACGACGAACGACAGCTCACCGCGCTGGACGCGGTACTCCGGCTTCGCACACACGACGACGCGATCCCCGGTCTTGAGATCCTGCGGGATGCGCGCGCGGATGCTGGACCACACGACCAGGCGGATGGCGGCGTCTCCCGAGAGGTCCCGCAACGTGGCGAACGTCCCCACGGCGCGGACGTTCCACTCGGTCAGCTCTCCCTCGATCCACGGGGACCCGAGACGTGCGATGTAGTCCCGCATATCGCGGGCGAGGTCGCCCACCTGGGTGGGGGAGTCCGGCGTCGAGTCACGGGGCCGCACGGGCCCGGAGAACGCCGGCTTGGTGCTGGTGTCGCTCATGCGGGAGTGATCCCCTCTGCGGGGGCGGTGACCGTATGTGCCGGCCGGGCGAACGCTCGTGCTGTGTTCGCGTCGATCATGTCGTCCTCTCGTGCCCGTCTGGTCTTCGTTCGCGGTGTTTCGGTCTGCTTCTCGGTGGTGCGTGACGGTGCCCGTATCGTGACTCGATCGTTCGGCGCCGTCACAGGCCGATCACCCTAGACTCGAAGGGTGAGTTCCCCTGCCGTCCACCTTCCCGTTCCCCGGATTCCCGGCCGTCGCGGACGCCTTCAGAATATCCCCGTCGACGGACACAAGCGGGTGCTGCTCGCGGCGCCGCGCGGTTACTGTGCAGGAGTCGATCGCGCGGTCGTGGCTGTGGAGAAGGCCCTGGAGCGCTACGGCGCCCCCGTGTACGTGCGTAAGCAGATCGTGCACAACATCCACGTGGTGACGGAACTCGAGAAGCAGGGAGCGATCTTCGTCGAGGAGGTCGACGAGGTCCCCGAAGGTGCCCACGTGGTCTTCAGCGCGCACGGCGTCTCGCCTGCGGTGGTGCAGGCAGCCGCGGACCGTGGGCTCCAGGCGATCGATGCGACCTGCCCACTGGTGACCAAGGTCCACCGTGAGGCGGTGCGGTTCGCGCGCGACGACTTCGAGATCCTGCTGATCGGGCACACCGGTCACGAGGAAGTCGAGGGAACGGCAGGCGAGGCACCCGATCATGTGACCATCGTCAACAGCCCCGCCGAGGCGGAGACCGTCCAGGTCAAGGATCCGTCGCGGGTGGTGTGGCTCTCGCAGACGACGCTGTCGGTGGACGAGACGATGCTGACCGTCGAGAAGCTGCGCGAGCGCTTCCCCGAGATGCACAATCCGCCGTCGGACGACATCTGCTACGCCACCCAGAACCGCCAGGTGGCCATCAAGAAGGTGGCCAAGGATGCCGACCTCGTGATCGTCGTGGGGTCGGCCAACTCCTCCAACAGCGTTCGCCTCGTGGAGGTCGCCCTGGAGTACGGCGCCAAGGCGGCGTACCGCGTGGATTACGTGGACGAGGTCAAGCAGGAGTGGCTGGAGGGCGTTCGCACGGTCGGCGTCACCAGCGGCGCGTCGGTGCCGGAGGTACTGGTGCAGGAGGTGCTGGCCGAGCTCGCCGGAGCCGGGTACGGCGACGTGGAGGAAGTCCGCACCGCAGAGGAGGACCTGATGTTCTCGCTTCCGAAGGAGCTGCGCCAGGACGCCTCCGGGCGCACCGACGAGCGAGCCCGCGGAGGGCGTACCCGAGCATGAGCGAGCCCGATTCGCGCCCGCGCCCGCAGTACGGCGAGTATGCGTCGCCGGAAGAGCAGCGCGCGCACATCCGTCAGCCCCTGCCGCAGACCGCGCACCCCGACCCGGCCGAATTCTCCTGGCCGCAGGAGCGTCCCGGAGATGCGCCCGCGGCCACCGTGCCGGGACCGAACGTGGCTCCCACCGACCGCCTGGTCACGATCGTCATGCTTGCGCTCGGTGCCATGCACGTGCTGATGAGCTCGGTGGCGCTGATGTCTTACTCGGCGACCATGACCGAGGCGCTGATGATGCTCGGCCTCACGCGTGAGCAGGCCGACGTCGCCCGCAGCGATGCGCCCGGGTACATCATGGCGGCCGTACTCATCGTGGGCTACATCGCGACCGTGTGGCTGTCCCTTCGCCGCCTGCGGGCGCAGAAGCGCAGCTGGTGGATTCCGCTCGTGGGATGGGCCGCCGCCTGGCTGGTCGTGGTGATCGTGCAGACCACGACCCTCATGGGCGACCCCGCGTTCCAGATCTATCTGGACCTCGCGATGAAGGGGCTCGAGACACCGACGCCCTGACGTCGGATCTGAGAAGACGACGATGGCGCGCCCCCGAGGGGACGCGCCATCGTCATCTCGTCGGTCAGCCCTGCGACTTGCCGAACGAGCCGAGCTGCTTGGTGGCCTCGATGACGCGAGCGGCCATAGCCGTCTCGGCGACCTTGCCCCAGGCGCGCGGGTCGTACAGCTTCTTGTTGCCCACCTCGCCGTCGACCTTCAGGACGCCGTCGTAGTTCTTGAACATGTAGTCCGCGATGGCGCGGGTGAACGCGTACTGCGTGTCCGTGTCGATGTTCATCTTCACCACGCCGTTCTTGACGGCGGTGGCGATCTCCTCGTCGGTGGAGCCGGAGCCTCCGTGGAAGACGAGGTCGAGCGGCTTGGCGCCGGTTCCGAACTTCTCAGCGATGCCGGCCTGAATCTCGCCCAGCAGCTCGGGGCGCAGCTTCACGTTGCCGGGCTTGTAGACGCCGTGCACGTTGCCGAAGGTGAGCGCGGCGATCCAGCGACCCTGCTCGCCGAGACCCAGGGCCTCGACGGCCTGGCTGACGTCGCCGACGGTGGTGTACAGAGCGTCGTTGGAGCCCTCGTGCTGGACGCCGTCCTCCTCGCCGCCGACCACGCCGATCTCGACCTCGAGGATGGCGTTGATCGCCTTCATGCGCGGCAGCAGCTCGCGGGCGATCTCGATGTTCTCCGCCAGCGGCACGGCCGAGCCGTCCCACATGTGCGACTGGAAGATGGGCTGCCCGCCGGCCTTGACCTGCTCTTCGCTGGCCTCGAGAAGCGGCAGCAGGAAGGAGGGGAGCGCGTCCTTCGGGCAGTGGTCGGTGTGGACGGCGACGTTGATCGGGTAGTTCTTCGCGACCTCGGTCACGTAGCGGGCCATGGCGAGCGCGCCCGTGGCGCGCGCCTTCACGGTGTGTCCGGCGAAGTAGTCCGCGCCTCCCGTGGTGACCTGCAGGATGCCGTCCGAGCCGGCCTCCGTCAGGCCCTGGAGCACCGAGTTGATGGTCTGCGAGCTCGACACGTTGAACGCCGGGTAGGCGAAGGCACCGGCCTTCGCGCGGGCGAGCATGTCGACGTACTGATCCGGGGTGACGACGGGCATGGGTGCTCCTTTGATGAAGATCACGAGGTCGATGCCACTCTACCGAAACGCGAGGGAAGCCCGCTTTCGCCCCCGTCACGGGCGAAAGCGTGACGTTCCTGATGGAAATCGTAAATAGGTGAAATCCTTCGCTGGCAAAGGCGCGGAATTCCATAAATCCTGACTCGGCGAGTGCCATGCTGGCCCCATGGTGAGCCTGACTGACGACATGAGCCCTCTGCACCCCGACCGCAACCTGGCGCTGGAACTGGTGCGAGCCACGGAGGCTGCGTCGATTCGCGCGGTCCCGTTCATCGGCCGTGGGCAGAAGGAGCTTGCCGACGGCGCGGCCGTGGACGCGATGCGTGCTTTCCTTCGCACCGTGAACTTCGACGGGCGGATCGTCATCGGCGAAGGCGAGAAGGATCACGCCCCGATGCTCTTCAACGGGGAGGCCGTGGGTGCCGGTCGCGGCCCGCAGTGCGATGTGGCGGTGGACCCCATCGATGGCACGTCACTGACGGCGGCGGGCCGCAACAACGCGCTGTCTGTGATCGCCGTGGCGGATCGCGGGACGATGCTGGATGCATCGAGCGTCTTTTACATGGACAAGCTCGTCACCGGCCCCGCCGGCGTCGGAGTGGTGGACATCCGGCTTCCCATCGGCGAGAACATCCGCCTGCTGGCGAAGGCACTGGGCAAGCCCGTCGACGAGATCGTGGTGTCGGTGCTGCACCGCCCGCGTCACGAGCAGCTCATCGAGGAGATCCGGGCCGCGGGTGCAGGCACCCGTCTGATGAGCGACGGCGATGTGGCGGGTGGCATCAATGCCGCGCGCCACAATGCTCGCACCGACATGTGCGTGGGCATCGGTGGGAGCCCCGAAGGCATCGTCACGGCGTGCGCCATCAAGGCGCTCGGCGGCCACATTCAGGGACGTCTCTGGCCGCAGACGGATGACGAGAAGCAGCGTGGGCTGGATGCCGGACTGAAGTTCGACTACGTCTATGAGGCGGACGAGCTGGTGACGAGCAACAACACGATCTTCGTGGCCACGGGAGTCACGGATGGCCAGCTGGTGTCGGGTGTCCGCCGCGAGGGTGGGTACATCTACACCGAGTCCGTCGTGCTGCGCAGCGCCTCCGGGACGCTCCGCCGCATCACCTCCGAGCACCTCGCGTCGAAGTGGCTGTGACGGCACGGTGACCATTTCGTGACCGCGTCCGCCCTGTATCTCGCTCGGGTCGGTGCGAGAATGGGACGCGGTGTGGGGGCGTCTGTCCTCACCGACACGAGATCGAGGCGGACGATATGACCACCGACACGACGAATCCCCGGACGGGCGCACACGCCGTCATCGCCAACGCATCCGACCCAGCGCGCCGCGCAGACGTGTTCTTCCGCGTCCGCCGCGCGCCCGGTCAGGCGATGAGCTCGTGGATTCCCGTCGGCGCCTTCGTCGTCGTCAGCCTCGTCGTCGTGGGCCTCATGCGTTTCATTCCCGGGGGTGCGTGACCTCCAGACGTGCGCGCAGCGCACCGATGTCAGCGCTCGTGACCTGATCGGTCGCGGGCGCTGCTGACGTCTGACTGGAGATCGCCCCCGCCGCATCGCCGTCGGTGTTCCCGGACCAGACCGCGCCGCTCGATGCCGGCCGGGCGGCATCGTCGGCGACGAACTCGGCCGCCAGGATGCGCCGAGGCGCCGACTGGATTTCGGCCGGCGCCCCGAGACCCGAGACCTTCCCCGGATCGATGCCCGGGAATCGGCGAGCCGTGACGAGGACGCGGCTCTCGAGCGAGCCGGCGAACCGGTTGTACGCCCCGACGGCTCGCTCCAGTGCGCCGCGCAGATCATCGGTGTGCTGCGCGAGGGTGCCGAGCCGGTCGTAGAGCTGGTTACCCAGCGCCACGAGCTCGTGCGCTTGTTCGGAGACGTCCTGCTGGGTCCAGGTGTAGGCGACGGTCTTGAGCACCGACCACAGGCTGACGGGGGAGGCGAGAGCCACGCGCTGTGCGAACGCGTGATCGAGCAGAGCAGGGTCGGCATCGAGCGCCGCTGACAGCATCGCTTCGCTGGGGAGGAAGCAGATCACCAGTTCGGGACTGGCGGCCAGCCCCTCCCAGTAGGCACGCTTCGCCAGAGCATCCACGTGTGAGCGCACTGCCTTCGCGTGCTGGATCATGGCCGCTGCCTGGTCCGAGTCGTCGAGCGCTGTGGCGCGCAGGAACGCGTCCAGGGGCGCCTTGGCGTCGACGGCCAGAGCCTTGTCGCCGGGCAGCCGCACGAGCATGTCCGGACGACCGGTGCGGCCGTCATCGGTGGTGATGCTCACCTGGAGGTCGAAGTCGACGTGGCGCGTGAGCCCCGCTGCTTCCACGATGCGCCGCAGCTGAGTCTCGCCCCAGGTGCCCCGTGTCGTCGTGGAGCGCAGCGCTCCGGTGAGGGACTCGGTGGCGTGTCGGAGGGACTCGTCTGTCTCCTGAGCGCGGCGCAGCTGCTCCGCGAGAGCGCCGAACTGGGCATGCCTGTCGCGTTCCAGAGCGGTGACACTGCGATGCATGAGCTGAAGGGTCTCCTGGACGGGGGAGAGCGCCGTGAGCACCGCGGCGTCCTGTCGCTCTCGCTCGCGCTGCGCGCTCACCTCTTCTCGCAGACGTTGCTGCGCCTCAGCGGCCATCCGCTCCTCACGAATGAGCTGATCGCGGAGCGCGGCGACCGTCGATTCGCTCGCGGCCAGCCGAGCCCGCAGTGCCGCGTCGCCTGTATCGCCGCCACCGCGCACGCGCCAGCCGACGGCGAGGCCGGCCAGCAGGCTGATCATGCAGGCCAGTGCGATCCAGATTGCGTCCATGCCCCCAGTGTGCCCCGGGGGTCGGACATTCATCCGGGAGCGTCAGACCAGTACGCTGACGGCGGCCTCGTCCGGGATGCGCGATATCCGCACACCGGTGGCCATGCTGAGAGCATCGAGGTCCGTGGCCCGCGCACGGCGGGCCGCGTCGATGACGATGTGCGCACAGGCGAGCGCGTCTGCCGATGCATCGTGATGCTGGAATTCGAGGAATCCCGCAGCCGCGGCGGCGTACTGCAGGCTGTGCGAAGGCAGCACATAGGTGCTGCGCGAGAGCTGCACACTGCACATGTAGCGGTAGGGAGCGAGTTCGTCGCCGGTCGCAGCGCACGCGCGCCGCATGACACTCATGTCGAAGCCGGCGTTGTGCGCGACGAGGACGTCGTCGCCCAGGAAGTCGCGTAGCCGGCCGAGCTGGTCGGACCATCCCGGGGCCGACGCGACATCTGCCGGGGTGATGCCGTGGATCTCGACGTTGCGCGGATGGAACTCCTCGTGCCCCGGTGGCGGCCGCATCAGCCAGCCGTCTGTCGCGACCACGACGCCATCACGAACGCGGGCGAGGCCCACTGCACACGCGGATGCCGTCGACGAGTTCGCGGTCTCGAAGTCGATCGCGGTGAAGTCCACAGGCACCCCTCCACCCTCTCGCCGATCGTGGGTGGCGTGGTCAGGCGCGCCGGGCACACCGTGGCCCGACTGCGCGTCGTAGGGTCGAAGCATGGTGAGCCACGACGACATGTCTCGATCTTTCGGCGTTGCGGCCGAGCTGTACCAGGCCGGCCGGCCCGAGTATCCGGTCGAGGCGGTCGCATGGATGCTCGAGCCCGCCGGGCCGAATCCGCGCGTGGTCGATGTGGGAGCCGGCACCGGCAAGCTGACGCGCGCCGTGCTGGCCACCAGGCCGGCATCCGTGACGGCGGTCGACCCCGATCCGCTGATGCTCGCGGCGCTGCACGGCGTGCTCCCCGATGTTCCCGTGCTCGAAGGCACGGCGGAGAGCCTGCCACTGCGGGATGACAGCGCCGATGCCGTCGTGCTCGGTCAGGCCTGGCATTGGGTCGATCCGGTCGCGGGATCTCGTGAGATCGGTCGCGTGCTGCGCCCCGGCGGAGTGCTGGGGCTGATCTGGAACATCCGCGATGCCCGCAGTGAATGGGTCGCCCGGATGAGTGAGATCATGCACAACTCGAACGCCGAGGAGATGATCGCCTCCGGCGGTCCGCACGTGGCGGCGCCGTTCACCGACGTCGAATCGAGATCGTGGGAGTGGTCGCGGGCGATGACCCGCAACGACCTGCTGGCCATGGCGCGCTCGCGCAGTTACGTGATCACGGCCGGACCGGAGGAACGCGCACGCATCGAGGCCGGGCTAGAGGAACTGTTTGACGAGGTGGGAGCCGTGGGGAACGACGCCGTCGAACTGCCGTATGTGACCACGGCCTTCCGCGCCGTATGACATCCGTGCCGCGCCGCGGCTGAGACGATCAGGCCCTGTGCGGACATCTCCTGACAAGACCCGATATCCGGGTCGGTGAGGGGGAAACGGACATGGTCGTCATCGTGGTGGGAATCGTCATCGCCGGTCTTGCCGGTCTCGGGCTCGCGTTCGTGCTGGATCGACGCATCGACGATCAGGAGTTCACCGATTCGCCTCGTGGCTGAGCGATCGAGCCGAAGGCGGCGGCTCACCGAGTCGGGCCGAGCATGAGCGCGCTGCGCGGTCTCGGCGGCCGCGCCTAGACTGATCGGCATGACCAGTGGGCAGCGCAGGGGACTCTCATCGCGCCGCCGCGTCGCGCGTTCACACCCTCGCGTATGACGGCGCGTCTGGAGGTCCTCGGCCCCGTGCGCCTGGAGTGCGCCGACATCACCGGCCATCCCATGCGTTGCCTGCTGGTGTCGCTGGCGCTCGCGGGGCCCGGGGTGACGCGAAGCGTCTCGTCCCTCGCCGAAGATGTGTGGGGGGATGTGCAACCGCTGAATCCGCGCGCTGCGTTGCAGACTCTGATCTCCCGGCTTCGCGCCCTCGGAGGCGCCGACATCGTGACGCGGGCGCCGGGCGGATACGCGCTGGGGGCCGTGAGCTGCGACCTCGATGACGTTCGTCGGATTCTGGCTCAGCCCCCGGCCGATCCTGCGGGCGCCGCTGCCGCGCTCCGCGCCGCGGCAGCGTTATGGCGGGAAGGTCTCGCGGCGGATCTCGGTGACAGCTCGCTCGCAGACACGTTCACCGCCGTTGCCGCGGACCTGCGCGACGACGTACTCCGAGCGCTCGCCGCCGCGCAGGCGACGGCCGGGCAGTCCGGTGCCGCCGCCGACACCCTCCGTGAGCTGGTCGAACGGCGCCCGTTCGACGAGCCGGCCCACATCGCCCTCATGCAGGCTCTCGCGGACGACGGGCGCACCGCCGAGTCACTGGACGTGTTCGCCCGGTTCCGTGCAGAACTCCGGGAAGCGCTCGGCACGACCGCTGGTGCCGCGATTACGGAGCTCAACGCTCGCCTGCTGCGAACGGAGGATCGCGGACCGCGCGTGCGGGTGGGGCTTCGCGCGGCACCGAACGAACTGATCGGGCGTGGCAACGAGCTCGTCCGTGCGCGGGCGCTGCTTCGCACATCGCGGCTGGTGACGGTGCTCGGTGCGGGCGGACTCGGCAAGACCCGCTTCGCACAGGCGCTCGCCGCGGAATCGGACGCGCCCGTGGTCATCGTCGTGCCACTCGCGGGCGTTCGCGCCGATGAGGGCGTTCCCCTTGCCATTGCGGCCGCTCTCGGCATCAGCGAAACGGCGGCGCATCGTCGACTCGCCGAGCCGCTGCCGCGCCCCGACCTCGCTCAGCGCATCATCGGTGCCCTCGGCGACCGGACGACCCTCCTCGTCCTCGACAACTGCGAGCAGGTCGTCGACGGGGCTGCACGATGGGCCGCCGAACTTCTTGCTGCCGCTCCCGCACTGCGGATCCTGGCCACGAGCCGGTCGCCGCTGGCCATCGCCGCCGAGAGCGTGCTCGCACTGGAGCCGCTGCAGGTCAACGCCGTGGAAGACGCGCCGGCGGTGCGGCTGTTCGTGCAACGCGCACGATCCGCGCGCCCCGGTGCGGCCCTCGCGCTGGACGCCGTCGCACGGCTGTGCGCGCGGCTGGATGGTCTGCCGTTGGCGATCGAGCTTGCGGCGGCGCGGGTGCGCACCATGTCGCTGGCGCAGATCGAGGAGCGACTCGAGGACCGCTTCGCGCTTCTGACGACCGGCGACCGTTCGGCGCCGGAGCGGCACCGCACCCTGCAGGCCGTGATCGAGTGGAGCTGGGAGCTGCTTCCGGTCGACGCGCGGGAGGCCCTGGCGAGACTCTCGGTGCTTCCCGGAGGGTTCTCCGCCGAGGCCGCGGCTGCGGTCCTCGGGCTTGCGTTCGCGGACGATCTGCTCGATGCGCTCGCGTCTCAATCGCTGCTCACCGTCGTGGAGGACGCGGATTCCGGCATGTTCCGCTTCCGCATGCTCGAGACGGTTCGCGAGTTCGGTCACGACCGGCTGGAGGAGGCCTCCTGTGTGGACGAGGCCTGGGAAGCGGTCATCGCCTGGGCGCTGGCCTTCGCGGCCCAGCACGGTGCTCCTGCCCAGATCTTCCCCTCGGGGCTGACGGCAGACGGCCACCGTGCCGTCACGGAGGAACACGACAACCTCGTGCATGTTCTCCGCCATCTCATCGACGCATCGCGCGACGACGAGGCCGTCGCGCTGTTCGCCGTGCTCGCGCAATCCTGGTTCATCCGCGGATCGTTCACGGAGTTCCTGGGATATGCGCCCGCGATGGCTGCAGCAGCGGAGCGGGCGGACGCCGCTCAGGACCTGTCCGTGATCGCACTCGCGATGGCCGCGCTCGGGTGCATGATCGCGGGAGACTCCGGCGCTGTGCGCGCTCTGGCCGTCGTGCGTGCTCGAGAGCGCAGCATCGGGGACGGGCTCTCGCCGGCGTGGCGGCTTGTCGTGCGCGCCTTGCTCGCCTCCGGTCGTGGTGGCGGTCCCGGCCTGCCCGAGCTCGTGGGATCCGGCGAGCCGCCGGCCGTCCAGCTCGTGGCCGACCTGCTGCGCTCCCATGCCGCGGAGAACGACGGCCAGCCCGAGGAAGCGATGATCGCTGCCCGCAGCGGCTGGGAGCGCGCCCGGGCTCTGGGGGAGCGGTGGGCCGAGGGTATGGCGGCGGATCTCGCCGCACAGCTCGCCGCGCAGTCAGCAGAGGCGACGGAAGCCATGGTCTGGCTCGGCCGTGCGGCCGAAGTGTTCCGTGAATTCGACGCTCAGGACCAGCTGAACCATCAGGAATGGGTACGCGGCGGAGCGCTGCTCTGCCTCGGTCAGGCCGACGACGCGCGTCAGCTGTTCCAGCACCTGATCGATGAGGGAGGGCTCAGCCAGGACGGCCTCGAGCTCACCTCGATCGGCGCGTACGGGCTCGCGGAAGCCGATCTGCTGGACGGAGATCTCGTCTCCGCGACGGCCTCGTTCGATCGCGCCCTGGCGTCCTTCGCACTGCCGGAGACGCGCCGCTCGCCGTGGTTCCTGATGGCCCTGTCCGGCTATCTCAGTGCTGCCTTGCGCTCGCTGGATCTGCCCCGGGAGGACGTCGCGATCTGGGAGCGGCGACTTCGCACCCGCACGATCGCCGTCTGCCGGCAGCGACGCGAGGGCGTTGATCGCCCCGTGCTCGGCACCGCACTTCTCGGCTGGTCGGCATGGGCGCTCCGGGACGCGTCACTGCGCGCCCGGGGAGTGGAAGCGATCGCGCTGGCGGAGGTCCTCGGCGGTCGGCAGAACATGCCCACGTTGAACCTCGCCGCACATCTGGCGGATGCGAGGGCGTATGCCGGTGCGGAGGTCGTGGCGGCGGCGCGGGAGCGCTCGCGGCTGCTGAGTCCACAGGAGAGAGTCGAACACGGTCTGGCAGTTCTCGGATACGCACGCTGACGTGTGAGAGGGCACCATGCGTCGGTGCCCTCTCACACGATCAGGCCTTGCGCATGTACGCGCGCACGGTGAGCGGTGCGAAAATCGCGACGATCACAGCAGCGCCCAGCAGTGAGATCCAGGCATCGCCGCCGAAGGTGCCCGTGTTGGTGAGGTCTCGAACAGCCGTCACCAGGTGCGAGACAGGGTTGATGTTCACGAACCACTGCAGCCAGGTCGGCATCGTGCCGACGGGGACGAAGGCGTTCGAGAGGAACGTGAGCGGGAACAGGATGATCATCGAGATGCCCTGGACGCTCGAGGCAGTACGGGCGATCACGCCGAAGAATGCGAAGATCCAGCTCATCGCCCACGAGCACACGATCACCAGCACGCCGGCGGCGACCACCGCGAGCAGACCGCCTGCCGGGCGAAAGCCCATGATGTAGCCCATCGTGAACGTGAGCGTGGTGGCGATCGCGTACCGGACCGTGTCGGCCAGCAGCGCCCCCGACAGCGGGGCGATGCGGGCGATCGGCAGTGAGCGGAATCGGTCGAACACGCCCTTGTCCATGTCCTCGCGCAGCTGGACGCCCGTCACGACGGATGTCGTGATGACGGTCTGCACCAGGATGCCCGGAATGATGACCGGCAGGTACGACGCCACGTCGCCGGAGATCGCGCCGCCGAAGATGTACGTGAACATCAGCGTGAACAGGATCGGCTGCAGCGTGACGTCCATGAGTTGTTCGGGCGTGCGGCGGATTTTGATGAGGCCACGCCCCGCCATCGTCAGCGTGTTGCGCAGCGCCAGGCCGAGGCCCGCCCTGCTTTTCAGGGTGCGCTGGGAGGCAGGGACGATCGGGGTGGAGGCGATGAGAGTGCTCATGCGGGAACCTCTTCACGTGTGGCGGCGGACTCGGTGTCCTCCGCGGGATGACCGGTGATGGTGAGGAAGACCTCGTCGAGCGTCGGCTTCTGCACGCTCATCTCGGCGAGGTGAATTCCCGCCTCCCGCAGCGTGATCAGCAGGTCCGCGATGCGGTCGGCATCCGCCATCGGGGCGGTGATGCGCGAAGCCTCGGGGGAGAGGGCACCGCGAACGCCCAGGGCACGCTCGATGATCCGGAGGGCGTCCTCGGTGTCAGCGCTGTCGCGGACACGAAGCTGCAACGAAGACGTGCCGACCGACGCCTTCAGCTCGTCGGCGGTGCCCTCCGCGACCACGCGGCCACGGTCGATCACCGCGATGCGGTCAGCCAGCTGATCGGCTTCGTCCAGGTACTGCGTGGTCAGCAGCACGGTGGAGCCCGTCCGCACGAGTTCGCGGATGGTGTCCCACATCTGGCCGCGCGTGCGGGGGTCCAGGCCGGTGGTGGGTTCGTCCAGGAAGATCAGCGGCGGCTGGGCGATGAGGGAGGCGGCGAGGTCGAGTCGTCGCCGCATGCCGCCGGAGAAGTCCTTGAGTGGTCGGCGCGCTGCCTCCGTCAGCCCGAAACGGTCGAGCAGATCCGCGGCTTTGGTGCGGGCTTCGGTGCGGCTCAGCCCGAGCAGCCGGGAGAAGATCATGAGGTTCTCGTTCGCCGAGAGTGTTTCGTCGACCGAGGCGAACTGCCCCGTGACGCCGATCAGCTGGCGGACGATGTGGGGCTCGCGGACGACGTCGTGTCCGAAGATGCGACCTGTGCCGCTGTCGGGACGCAACAGGGTGGCGAGCATGTTGATGGTGGTGGTCTTGCCGGCGCCGTTGGGGCCGAGCACGCCGTAGACGGTGCCGGCGCGGACCTGCAGGTCGACGCCGTCGACCGCCCGGTTCGTGCCGAACACCTTCACGAGACCATCGGCCTCCAGGGCCCAGTCAGTGGTGGGATTCGTCATGCCTCGATCGTGCTGCGACCCGCTTTCACCGCACTGTCGTCGCGCTTTCAGCCGCTTTCACGTGCGGACGCGGGTGGAACGTGCGCCCCGTAGACTGGTGTCTCGTGGCCCTGACTATCGGAATCGTGGGACTGCCCAATGTCGGCAAGTCCACTCTCTTCAACGCGCTGACCCGCAACAACGTGCTCGCGGCGAACTACCCGTTCGCGACCATCGAGCCCAACGTCGGCGTGGTGAACCTGCCGGATCCCCGTCTGGACAAGCTCGCCGAGATCTTCGGTTCGGAGCGCATCCTGCCGGCGACCGTGTCGTTCGTCGACATCGCGGGCATCGTGCGCGGCGCGAGCGAGGGTGAGGGACTCGGCAACCAGTTCCTCGCGAACATCCGCGAGGCCGACGCCATCGCCCAGGTCGTGCGCGGCTTCGAGGACGGTGACGTCGTCCACGTCGATGGCGAGGTGAATCCCCGCAACGACATGGAGACCATCAACGCCGAGCTCATGCTCGCAGACCTCCAGACCATCGAGAAGGCACTTCCTCGGTACGAGAAGGAGGTCAAGCAGAAGAAGATTGACGGCGCGGTGCTCGAGGCGGCGAACGCCGCGAAGGACGCGCTGGAGCGTGGTCAGCTGCTGTCGACCTCCGGGCTCGACCTCTCGCCGATCCGCGAGCTGGGTCTGCTGACGGCGAAGCCGTACATCTACGTGTTCAACGTGGACGAGGCGATCCTCACCAGCGACGAGAAGAAGGCGGAGCTGTCCGCGCTCGTCGCCCCCGCCCAGGCAGTGTTCCTGGACGCGAAGATCGAGTCCGAGCTGATCGACCTCGACCCCGCCGACGCCCAGGAGCTCCTGGAGGCGACCGGACAGACCGAGTCGGGCCTGGACCAGCTGGCCCGCATCGGCTTCGCGACCCTGGGCCTGCAGACCTACCTGACCGCCGGTCCGAAGGAGTCGCGCGCCTGGACCATCCCGCAGGGCGCCAAGGCTCCGCAGGCTGCCGGTGTGATTCACACCGACTTCGAAAAGGGCTTCATCAAGGCCGAGGTCATCTCCTTCGAGGACCTCGTCGCCACCGGTTCCGTGGTGGAGGCCCGCGCGAAGGGCAAGGCGCGGCTGGAAGGCAAGGACTACGTCATGCAGGACGGCGACGTGGTGGAGTTCCGCTTCAACGTCTGAGGATCCAGTTGTGGGAGCCGCGTAGATTCGCAGATCGTGCAGAAGCACTCTCAGCTCGCCGTAACGGATTTGCGCAGAGCATAGTCCTTTCGCCTGTCATCTGGTTGCGCAACAGTTGCCGTATGACACAGAACGTCGCCGAGCCTCGCGAAGTCATTGATGACGCGCTGCAGCTACTATCAAGATTCTCGACCCGTATCGGCCGCGGCTGGCGGGATCCCGATGGCCTGCTGGACCTCGTTGACAACGCACTCTACGAGATAGAGGGAGATCTACATGACCTGGGCGAGCGATCGCGGAAGGAGTTTCTCTCAGTACCGGCCCTAATCCGAGAGGATGTTGGTCCCTTTCCACTGTACGAGGCCAGTGCATTTGTACACGCTTCGGTCCACCTTGTGGCGGATACCTGGGGGCAGGGCGTCTCGGAGAGTTCGCAGTACGTGTTCTCGGGTCTTGTAACCCGCGCGATCGCGACGATGCGAGAGATCGCCGTTCTACTTGAGCATGGATACTCGTCGGCTGCGACTTCGCGTTGGCGAACGCTGTCCGAGATCCTCGTGGTCGCAAGAGTCATCCGACTTGGAGACCGGCACACGGCCTCGAGATACCAACATCA
This sequence comes from Microbacterium nymphoidis, assembly GCF_021044885.1. Lineage (GTDB taxonomy): Bacteria > Actinomycetota > Actinomycetes > Actinomycetales > Microbacteriaceae > Microbacterium > Microbacterium nymphoidis. The sequence continues at coordinate 140,058 of NZ_JAJNOD010000001.1, forward strand.
TCGTTGGATCGTCCTCGCAGGGGACCGTGCCAAATCCCGTGACTTCGAATGGGACGGTCACCTGCCCACACCCGAGATCATGAAGAAACGTCTAGTGCGGCGCTTTGGCGCAGACTATGGAGGGCTTTACGGCTGGGCCGCGAGGGTAACTGCTCGGCGTCTGGGGACATCCCGTCCGACCTGGCGAGACCTCCAGAAGCTCGCGAACGTCGGTGAGCATGCGTCCCGCGTCCTTCAGGCACACCATGCGGTGCACGGGGCCGACTCCTTCGGTCTGCTGGGGTCGGTCGATCTGACATCGGGGCAGTTCCATGCGGGGGCTTCGCCACACCAGGTCATTCCAGTCGCGGCGGATTCAACTCGGCTCTTCCGCCAGACCGTGTCGGCGCTGTTCGAAATCTGCGCGAAGTACTCAACAGCGCGAAAGCCTCAAGTTATCCAGGGCATAGTCGAGGCTCACCTCTTTAACCTCGAACAGCAGCTCATGTGGCGAGTACTCGAGCAAGATCACCACGCGCGCGAGCGATATATCAAAACCATGAACAAACTTTGGGATGAGGTGAGGGCAACGGGTGTTGCTGCGGACTCGAAGTCCGCGAGTTAGGCGATGGCCCTGCCTGCGCTATCCTGCTCAATATCGCGCTGCTCGTCATTCCGGTTGCGCGGGGGTGATTGCGGTGCGGCAGCGACGGGTGCGCGTCCCCCGGGTGGCGGTCACGATCGCTTCGGCCACCGTGCGTGTTCCTGAACGAGCGCGACGATCATTCCCGCATCCGGACTGAACTCCACACGGGTGGAGTTCACCCGGCAGGACAATGGCAAGCGTCGCCGGCGCATGATCGCCGCGGACAACATCGATGTCGACGCTCGCATCATCGTCGCAGCCCTGAGCGGCTCGCCCAGTTCCTAGCGTCCCGTCCGATCCGTCGAGGACGATCGCCGAGACTGATCCGCCATCGTCTCGGCGTTTCGGGCTGCGATTCTGACGTGATGGGTCGACCTGCGGAGGATTGACGTTGCGGGGTCAGGCCGAAGCCGGCTTCGTCCACTCGATCGTGTGACGGAACCCGAGGCGGCGCCGGATCACCGCTCCCGGCATGGTCTGGTGCACCGCCCTGCGGATCTGATCGAGGGTGTACCCCGGATCCTTGACGGGGAATGGCGGATCCGCGCTGGTCGGTTGCGCCACCCACGGGTGCTTCACGAACCCGATGACGGGGTTTGTGAGCATCGAGGCCAGATCCCAGAGCTGGTCGGCCGCGGAGGCCGGTCGGGCCAGACCGACGCAGAGGAAACGCCCACCGGGCTTCAGGATCCTGTCGACCTCCCTGAGCGCGGGAACGAGATCGAGGTGGTGCAGCACGGCGACCATGGTGACCAGGTCTTTGCCGCTGGACACCCGCTCCAGCGGTGTGGAGTCCACCGTCACGTTCGGAAGACCCGCGCACCGAGCAGCGCTCGCCTGCCGCATGTCATGGTCGACGTCGATGCCGTGAGCGGCAGCGAAGTGCGCTCCGAGCAGCGCGACCAGCTCACCCCGGCCGCAACCGACGTCCAGTGCGTCGTCGCGCCCCGCGGGAAGCCGGGACGCGATCCATGAGTGGAACGCGTCATTGTGGCTCCAGGGGTGCCGGTCGTTCAGAGCCCGCATCGCGGCGGCGGCTCGGACGCCCAGTCCGGTTCGCAGAGCATTCCTCACCTGCATGCTCGCCAGTGTCGCATGACGTGCCCCGGGGAACCTGTTTGGCGCCAGGTCGAATACCGCCACCCGTGCTCGGACGGATGTGGAGATCGTGGAGCTCATACGGGCGCGCTGGAGCTCGTGTCGCCTCCGCGCGGATCTTCGTCGCGAGCTAGACCGTGGAGGATGGACGGATGAAGGACCACTCAATCGTCGTCATCGCGCATGAGAAGCTCACCAGTGACGAACTCGGTGAACTGCAGCAGCTTTTCGACAGCGAGTACCGGGACGAATTCGGGGAGTGGCGTCCGCAGCTCCCATACGGCTACGCCCCGCACGACGTGCACATCATCGCGCAGGTAGACGGCCGCGCTGTCGGCCATGTGGGATGGGCGCGTCGCGAGATCGTCGTCGGCACGCAGACCGTGGTGATCGCGGGGGTCGGTGGGGTCCTCATCGCCGAAGGCGCGCGGGGCAGGCATCTGGGTTTCGATCTCATGCGGGAAGCGGAACGAACCATGCGCGCCCACGGCGGCATCGACTTCGGCTATCTGGGGTGTCGAGAAGATGTTGTCCCGTTCTATGCAGCATGCGGCTGGACCCGCGTTCACGCCGCCGAGCGGTCGATCGGGCGTGCGGGTGAACTCGTGGCAGATCCTCCAGGGCAGCCGATCCTCATCTTTCCGCTCTGTGAGCCGACAGAGTCCTGGCCGGAAGGTGAGATCGATCTGCGCGGGCGTGCGTGGTAGGAGCTCCGCGCGTTGAGGCGCCGGTCACGCACGCGCTGACAGGCTATGCGAGGATGCTGAAGCAGCGCAGCCAGATCAAGGGGAGGGCGTTGATGGGGATGGGGCCACTCTTCTATGTCTGGTGCATCGGTGCAGTGATCATGGGAGCAGTGTTCGCCTTCATGCCAGACCGTATGGTCGAGCAATACAAACGACACGTGGATAGCTTCCGACTCCCCGAACGGGTGGCAAAATGGCAAGCGCCGCGGCCCTGGACTCGGACCTTCTATCGCTTCGCGGGGATGCTCTTCATGATCATGGGCATCGTGTTCGCTGTGCTCGCGTTCGCCGGAGTGATCAGGCCATGACAGGTCGCCTCCTGCCCGTCTCAACGGTGCGAGGATAGGCGCATGCCAGAATCTCCCGAGGTGCAGGCCCTTGTCGAGTTCCTGGACGAGCGCGTGGCAGGGCGCGCCATCAGCGCACTGGACGTCATCGAGTTCCGGGCGGTGAAATCGCGCGATCGGCCTCCCGGAGAACTCATCGGCGCGCGGATCGCCGGGGTGCGTCGCTTCGGCAAGCACATCGGATTCGATACGGGCGCGGGTTGGCTGATGATCGGGTTCGGCCGCAACGGGTGGGTGCGGTGGCACAGCACAGCCGATCGAGCGGATGCTCCTCCGACCCCTGAGGTCATGAGGATCGGGCTTGACGACGGGGCGGAGATGCACATCGTGGAGACGGGGGACTTCCTCGCTGTGACGGTCGCGGTCGTTGAGGCGCCGTCGGACGTCGCGGGAATCGCAGCGCTCGGTCCCGACCCGCTCGCGCCGGAGTTCTCACCCGAAGACTTGGAGCGTGCCCTCGGGAAACGCCGGAAGATGATCAAGGCGCTCCTCCAGGAGCAGACCTCTCTCGCGGGGATCGGGAACGCGTACTCGGATGAGATCCTGCACCGGGCCCGACTGCCGCACGATGTGCACGCGGCAGCTCTGGATGACGACGCGCGAGAGCGCCTCTTCCAGGCGGTCGTTGCTGTCATGAGGACCGCGGCCGAGGAGCGCCGAGGGGTGTCACCCGATCGTCTCAAGCAGACGAAGGCGTCGGCGATGGTCGTTCATGGACGCGGCGGTGAACCCTGCCCGGTGTGCGGCACGACGATCGTCGATGAGATCTTTGCGGGCGCCTCCGCGCAATTCTGTCCCGCTTGTCAAACATGAACAGCGAGCCGGTTCGGCGGCTTGCTTCGGTGAGCGTCGTATGACCCGGTCGACGACCCGCGAGTTGCGCGAACGCTGGTCACCGGAGGTTACGAGCGCCTATGAGCGTGAGCTCATCACGGCGGCGCAGCGACCGGCAACGGGCTTCCATCGTCACCTTGCGGTAGGACGGAGGCGGCGCTCATCGACCTCCGCGGCGCCCGACTGACGACGCCGATCCGCTTCCAGCGGCTCGCGGGCGCCGACCTGTCTGACGTGACCTTCGCTGACGGCGCATCAGTGACGGAGTCCGAGCTGGAGGGCTGCCGCCTGGACCGCATCGACATGCGTGGCGCGTTCGTGCGACGCCGCTTCGTCGACTGCAGCTTCGTTGGTGCCAAGCTCTCGAGGGCACGACTGGGCGGGGATTTCGTCGACTGCGACTTCTCGAACGCGAACCTCTCCCGTACGGTCGCGTCAGGCGCGGTGTTCGAGCGCTGTACGTTCACCGGTGCGAACCTGCGCGGTGTGATGTGGACCACACGCTGTGTCTTCGTCCACTGTGACTTCGAGGGTGTCGCCACCCTCACAGGTTCCGTCGCCGGCAGTGTGTTCATCGGTTCGGTCCCACCGGACCTCAGCGGCTGCATCGTCGACCACGTGAGGTACGACGAGGGCTGATTCGGGCGCTGCTCAGCTCTTCTCGACCTCGACCTCCACAGACAACCCGCCACGCGTGTCATCCGGCAGCAGCGCCAGCGCGTTCTCGAGAGTGGCGACATCCGCTTCTTTCGCCACGCGGAACACCGCACGCGTGTCGGTGGTCCAGACCAGACGGATCAACGCGCGGGTCGGCGCATCGAGCTGCGCGAGCATGGCGCGGACCTCGTCACCTGTTCCGTTGAGCCCCAGCTGAACCAGCGGGCTCCCGAATCTGATGGGCATCGTCGACGGGGGAGTGGCAGCGTGCACGACGGCCTGGGCGCCGGGGACATCGGACTCGTTCGCGAGGATGAGCGAGACCTCGTCCTCGTCGCCGCGTACCCCGCTCACCGGGAAGGACGCGCTCACCAGAGCCCACGCGGACTCCGTGTCATCGAGCCACTGACCGGGTGGGCCTTCGAGCCGGATCGCTGAACCGGCGTCCCTCACCGAGACATACGCGCCACCTGGGCCGGCGAGCTCTGCAAGACGTTCGGGGGCCGAACGCGCGAGAGCGAACGCACCCGCGAAATCCGGTTGGACGACCAGGGAGACACTGGTGACCCGCGTGTCCTGGGAATCACCGTACAGCGACACCTGGGTGGACACGGGATCCGCGGCGATGTCCGATGCGGCACTGAGCGTGCCCGCGGTGACCGCATCGTCGCCGAACACGGGCATGGCGATCTTTCCGGAGTGGACGGTGACTCTCACCGGCTCATCGTCGTGGTCGCGGATGAAGGCGCCCAGGCGTGTCAGGAGGTCTGCGGTCTCAGGATGATCGAGATCGTTGGACAGCGTGACAGTGGCGCGCACGCCGTCGGTGAACGGCATATTGTCACCCGTGGTCAGCTCAAGCTCCGCGATCGCCGGATCCCCGCGGAATTGCTGCGCGAAGTCCGAACGCGCGCCCGTGCAGCCGGTGAGAGCGAGTGCCGCTGCCACGATCGCGGCGAGGCCGACCCTTCGCCTCCGACGTCGCCGCTGTCCCATGGGATCAGCCTAGGGCGATCTGCGCGATCAGTAGACGCGACGGATCTGCTGTGGCCAGCCGCATGCCTCGGCGAGCTTCGCTCCCCACACGTGAGCATCTGCGTCATCGGCGACATCGATCACCGTGAATCCGCCGATGTACTGCTCCGCGGGGGCGTACAGGCCGGGCGTGATGGTGGTCGTTCCACTGGTGGCATCCGCGACCAGCGCTGCGTCGGTGTCTTCCTCGACTCCGGCGGCGAACACCAGCACTCCGGCGTCACGCATCTCGGACACGACGGCGTTCGCGAGTGGGCCGCGGGCGGCGAACCATTCCTCGCTGTGCTCGCCCACCCACTGCTGGTTGAAGTAGATGATGAACTGGCTCATGGTGCCTCCTTCAGGTGCGCGGTGGCGCCGGTGTCGGCCATCATGCCCGTGCGCATGCCATCAGGAGGTTACCGTCCGGGTCGCGAAACTGGACGAAGGAAACGCTCCCGATGTCGACGATCTCCGTTGCAGGCACAACCCCCATGTCCGCCAGGTGGCGCTCCACCGCAGTGAGGTCGTCCGCCCACCAGAAGAAGCGCGGCGGACCGTCCGCCGTGAAGGGTGCGTTCGCATCGAGCGCGAGGCCCGGGCCGGATCGCATCGGAACGTCAACGATCGTCTGATCGTGGGACGGTTCGGACACCGAGGTACCCAGAAGCCGCCCGTACCACCGCGCGGCTGCATGGATGTCCCGCACGGGAATGAACACCTGACCGATTTCGCGAATGATCGGAGACGGAGCGTGGGGCATGGCAGCCATCCTGCCAGGGCCCGACCAGTACCGTGGAGCCATGACGGACGAAGACATCTGCTTGACTCCTGAAGAGCGCGTGCAGAGGTTCATGACGGAATACGAGGCACAGTGGCGCATCGCGGCACCGGAGTTCGAATCCCGTGAGCCCGCCGACCCGCGTCGGCCGTTCGCCATCTGGCGCGAGCTCATGGCGGAGACGACGCGCAATCACTTCACCGCGGACTCCCGTGTCGATCTGGCCGGGTCCTTCGGGCGGCCCGCGGAGTACGGCCCCGACGCTGAGGCGGTCGTACGCACCGACGGCGATGGCGACATCGCGTATGTGATCACCCGGACGACGTCGGTGGTGGAGAGCCTTCATGAGTACGTCCTGCATCGTGAGGGCCAGGACTGGCGGATCGCCTCGATCGCGGACCACTACGGTGATCCGACCGAGCCCTATGTCGATCGGTCCACGATCGACGCCAACCTCGCCGGCAGCGGACCTGCGATCCCGTTCTCGGACCTGCCCGTGGAGCAGCGCTCGCTCGATGAGGCGCGGAACTTCACCGAGCGTGACGTGGCGCGGCCGAACGACGCGGAGACGGCACGCACGGAGGTCTTATCCGTCGGCACTCTCGTGACACGCAGCGGGGCGCTCGCGGTCATCGACTTCGGATACGACAATGACGATGCGCGCCCCCTGGCGCGGACGGTTCGCCCAGGTTCGTACCCGGTGGAGCGTGTCGTCGCGTTCGGCCGCAACGCCGCCGTCCGCGTTCGATTCAGTGATGCCGAACCCGTGGACTGGCACCCCGCGTCTCTTCCTGACAGTGGTCATGTCATCGGCGTGGACGCCGGATGCGTGTGCATCGTGGACTATGCCGGATACGCGTCGATGTCGCGGCGTCACAAAGCTGCGGCCGACAATGCCTACATGGCCGAGCATCGCCCGGCCGCGATGGTGTTTCCTCTCGCGTCCGGCAACGTCGGCGTCGTCGCGGATTCCGGGTACGGCGACGGCAGCTACCCGGCGTACTGGGGAGTGGACGGCCAGGGCGAGGTGGCGCAGCTCGTCGTCGATTTTCTGGTGCTCGTCCGCCAGGGCGAAGACGACGTGCTGACCACGCTCTGATCCGATCGGATCGGTCCTCGGCTATCGGGCGGCAGGGTCGCGGCTCACGCGAGAGTGGACATCGAAGGGAGCCACCGTGATCCACATTCTGAACCGGATCGTCGACGAGATCGAGTTGCACCTCGGTGACGACATCGACATCGATACGATCGCCATGCGCGCGGGAACGACCGGCTATCACGCTCGACGGATGTTCTCGTCGCTGGCGGGTATGCCGGTGTCGGAATACGTTCGTCGGCGTCGGATGACAGTGGCCGCGGCTGACCTCGTGGGCGATGACGATCTGCTCGCCATCGCCGTGCGGTACGGGTACGGTTCTACCGAGGCATTTGGGCGCGCCTTCCGCGCCGTCCACGGTGTCAGTCACGGTCACGTCCGTCGTGAGGGTGGTCCCCTTCGTAGTCAGCCACAGCTCAGGTTCCGCCTGACCGTCGAAGGGAGTGTCCCCATGGATGCCAGAATCATCACCCGTCCCGCGTTCCGCCTCGTCGGCCACGCGGCGAGAGTCCCGCTCATCCACGAAGGAGCGAATCCTCACATCCAGGCTCACATTGCGCAGCTCCCGGTGGAGGAACATGCGCGGCTGAAGTCTCTGAGCGACGCGGAGCCGAGCGGCCTGTTGCAGGTGAGCGACGACGTTGATCCCGACTACACCGAGGGGGCGGAACTCACCTATCTGCACGGTGTCGCCGTCACGCGTGAGACATCAGTTCCCGGTGATCTCGACATCATCGATGTTCCGGCCGGCTCGTGGGGCGTTTTTCGCTCCCAAGGTCCGTATCCGGCGACGCTGCAATCTGTCTGGGCTGCCACGGCCACCGAGTGGTTCCCGTCGAATCCGTGGCGCCTGCGCACGGGGCCCTCGATCGTCGCCGTCGTGGACCGGTCTGAGGACTTCAGCACCGCGACCTGTGAGCTCTGGCTCCCGATCGAGCGGGCATGACGGAACCAGCCGCCCGGGCCGGCTCTGCCGCAGAGATCATACCTGAGGTGGCGTGCGCAAGCGCCAGGGATCACCTACCCAACGCGGGGAATGTCGCCGCGGTTCTCCGGCGCCGCCGCGATCACGGCATCGTCGACGACCACCCGATGAGCTCCGCAGTAGCACCCCGCATACCGGATCCAGCCCTCGCTGGTGATGTGCGCGGACCGGTTCTGCCATCGGTGTTCGTGGGCCTCGCTGTACATCGGCTCCTCCTGTTCGGAAACACGGCGCCACGATGGCGTCGTGTTTCCGACTGTGATGCAATGAGTCAGTGCAGTTCAACCATGACAACATGACCGGTCCGGTGCTCGCTGCCGATCTAGCGACGCTGGCGGGGCGGAACTGGACGCGTGCGGGGGTTGAGAACCTGCTCACCATGCATGCAATTCGTCGCAGAGAACTGTCGGACGTGTCCTGTGAGCGGTTGCTGTCATGGGCGATGGAGCTTCGCGATGTGTTCACGGCGAGGTCAACGGCGGGCCGAATCGACGTGATCAACCAGCTTCTGAAGGCCGGCACCTCGAACGCGTACCTGACGATGCACGATGAACTCCGCCCCCATCTGCACTTCGCTGCGGAGCACGATGATCTCGTTGCCCGCGTGCAGGCTGTCACTGCTGGCGGCCTGGCCATCTTCGCTGTCGAAGCCGAAGGTAGCCGGCTCGGCGCTTGTCGTCGGGCAGGATGTCCCGCGGTCTTCGTCGACACGAGTCGCAACGGTCGTCGCGCGTATTGCAGTACGACGTGCGGAAACTATGACGCGGTGCGCCGGCACCGCGGTGCGCGGAGCCTGTGAGCGGGCGGGGCTGCGTGACCAGCCGCCGTTAGCGGATCCGTTCGGCGAGGCCCAGAAGGATCGACTCGGGACCGCGGACGTAGCAGAGCCGATAGACGTTCGCATAGGGGACGACGTCCCCCACGAGCTGCGCGCCATGCTCACGAAGGGCGGCGAGCACGCCGTCCAGGTCGTCCACCTCGAACATCACACGGAGGTATCCGAGCGCATTCACCGGAGCATTGCGGTGATCCTCGATCACATCGGGTGTCCGGAAGCGCGAGAGCTCCAGGCTGACCTCGCCGCCCGGCGTCTTCATCATCGCGATGTCCACCCGTTGATCCGCGAGACCGGTGACGCGGCCGGCCCAGGGGTCGTCGATCGCCGCGCGACCGTCGAGGACGAGTCCCAGGGCCTCGAAGAAGGCAATCGTGGCGTCGAGGTCCTCCACGACGATCCCGATGTTGTCCATCCGCACAGTCATGGAGCCACGCTACGCCGTGATCTCGGTGTGCCACAGGGGGACAGCGTGCCTCCCGGGCGCTCGCTCCCTCCCATCCCGGGATCACGTGCGAACTGGCCACTCGTTGTCACCCGGTCTCAGTTGATGATCTCGCCACGCTCGGCCGTGATCGCAGCGATCCGGTCGCGCCAATCCTGGAGAACCTCGGGCGCCAGCCGCGTCCAATCGTCGACCTCTGCCAGGACGCGCAACGGCGATGCGCTCCGGTACGAGCGGGTCGGATTGCCCGGGAACTTCTTGTCGGTGACGTTCGGATCGTTCTCGAACTCACCGGTCGGCTCGACCAGGTACACCCGCGGGGGAGAGTCGCCCGCGGCCAGCTCGGCGGCCAGCCCCGCCCCGTCCTTCAACGCCGTGAAGTAGATGTGGTTCATGACGATCTCGGGCCGGTAGTTGGAGCGGAATCCGGCGGTGAGGAGCTCGCCGACGGAGAGGTCGGCCTTGGTGCCGTGGTAGAAGGGGCCGTCATCGAGTGCAGCGTTCATCCCGACAGCGTATGCCGCCTGATCACTCGGAGGCCGGTCGCCGACGGTTCTGCTTCGTCTCACTGCGACTCCGCTTCGCCTCCAGCCGGCGACGCAGTGAGGAACGCGTCGGCCGCGTCGCCCGCCTCGGCGTCTCGGGGGCGAGAGCGTCGCGAATGAGCAGGGCAACGCGTTCGCGCGCCGCGATACGGTTGCGCAACTGCGACCGGTGCTCGGCGGCGACCACGGTCATCGTGGTGTCGGTCACCTTCGAGCTCAGGTTGGCCAGCACGCGCTCGCGCTGAGCGTCGGAGACGGGGAGGGCAGCGAGATCGACGGACAGCTGGACCCGTGAGTCCGCGGTGTTGACGCCCTGCCCGCCAGGGCCGGAGGCGTGGGAGAACTGCTCGGTGAGCGCGGTGGCCGGGATGACGAGTCCGTGGGGGATGCCCGGGCCGGGCATCACGCGAAGCTCATCCATGCCTCCAGTGTGCCCTACGGCGTCACTGGAGAGGTCCGCGGGGCCTGCTCTTCACGGAGGCGCGGCTCCACGCGATGCTCCGGGCGCAGGCCGGCTTTGTCCGCGTAGAAATCGCGGATGCGGTCCATGTCCGCGGTGACATCGCCGGTGAGTTCGAGCGTGGGGCCGAGGCCCGTCGTCATCGTGGTGCGGTCGACATGCCCCAGGGTCACCGGCATTCCGGTCTCGCGTGCGATCCGGTAGAAGCCGCTCTTCCAGTGGGTGTGGCCGCTGCGGGTGCCATCGGGTGTGACGACGAGGCTGAACACCTCACCGGAGCGGATGCGGTTGACGACTTCCGCCACCACCCGGCTCGGGTCCGAACGATCGACCGGGATGCCGCCCAGACGGCGCATGAGGCCTCCGCGCCAGCCGCGGAAGAGGCTCTTCTTGCCCAGCCAGCGCACATCGATGCGCAGCGTCCACGCGATGGCGAGCATCAGCACGAAGTCCCAGTTTGAGGTGTGTGGTGCACCGATGAGCACGCTGGGGCGAGTGGGGGCGGGCTCGCTGACGAGCCGCCACCGGGACAATGACCAGTACAGGCGCGCGATCAGCCGAGAGAGCATCATCCCACCGTAGGTGAGCGTATATGCCGGTCGGCGTACGTCGTCCTCGGTGTCGGTGCTTGCGCGTACGCTTCGACCATGCCCTCCATCGATGACGTGCGCCGTATCGCGGCCGAGCTCCCTGGAAGCGAGGAACGCGACACCACGGCTGGACCCGCATGGTTCGTGCGCAACAAGGCCTTCGTCTGGGAATGCCGCGCCTGGCCGAGCATCCCGACAGACTTACGAGAGATCATCGAGCGGGAGCTGGTCGTCGGGGTGAAGCTCGCGCAGCCCATCGACGCCCGGGCTCTGCGGGAGATGCAACCCGACGTTTTCCTGGAACAGACCACGCGCTGGGGTGAGCCGAAGGTCGCCTTCCGGATGGCCGGAATCGATGCGGATCACCTCGAAGAGCTCATCATCGAGTCCTGGCGGGTTCAGGCTCCCCGCTACCTCCGGCGAGAGGTGGACGATCGCCTGGGCTTTGCCAGCGACTCCTGAGACGGATGGACGAGCACCCGTCTATTTCTTGCGGGAGATCCACCAGTCGGTGAATTCCGCCGCACGGCCGTCCGCGTCGAATCGCACCAGCCAGAGATTGTCGTAGACACCGGTCTTGGCGCCCGTGGGGTACCGGGTGGCACCGCGGATGGCCGCGGCGTTCTCATCTTCCACGACGACGGTCCAGTCGAACTCCCACGTGCCGGGCTCATCCTTTTCCTCCAGCCAGAACGCGGTGATCTCGTCGATACCGGAGGGGACGTGAGGCGCGTTCGGCCGGGGGTGATAGACGGCGTCCGGAGCGAAGACCGCGGCGATGTCTGCCGGGTCGTTCGTGGTCCAAGCCGTGAGGTAGCGAGCGACGAAGTCGGTGGCTTTTGTCATGGGGCCAGTGTTGCGCGCACCTCCGGCACCGTGCCAGTCCCGATGTCGTCAGCTGGCCAGAGACAGTCGGTGAGTGAGGGCGAGACGTGCGGCCGCATTCACCGTCTCCAGAGGAAGCCGACCGTCGGCGACAGCGGCTTCCAGGCCGTCCAGAAGAACGGCGGGGGAGATCGGGTGAGGTCCGTCGGCGACGATGACCAGCATGGTGGTTCCGGACGCGAGCGCCGCCACGGCGTTGGTCACGCGGTCACCGTAGGCCGGGTCGCCGGAACTCTCCAGCATCCCCATATCGTCCGACACGATCAGGCCCGCGAAGCCGAGTTCGTCTCGAAGGATGTCGTGCCAGCGCGGCGAGAGGGAGGCGGGGAGCGCGTCGACTGTGGAGTACACCAGGTGGCCCAGCATCACGACCTCAGCGCCCGCATCGATGCCCGCGCGGAAGGGGAGGGATTCGGCGCGCTGCCACTGCGAGAAGTCGAGATCCGTGCGTGGGAGTGAGGAATGCGAGTCGCCCGGTGCCGCTCCATGTCCCGGAAAGTGCTTGAGGGTGGAGAGCACGCCTTCCGACGACTCGGCCCGGACCGCGGCGGTGACCCGCTCGGAGGCAGAGGCCGGATCGGTCCCGAGCACCCGGGAGAAGATGAACGAGGAGGGCTCAGCGGTCACGTCCGCAACGATGCCGAAGTTGGTGTTGAGGCCCGCCTCATGCAGGAGTGCTGCGCGCTGAGAGAAGGCGTCGGCGGTGTCTTGCACCGGGGACTGGGCGAGCTCCTGTCCCGCAGGAAGGACGTCCTCCGGCAAGCGCGCGACGTCACCGCCTTCTTCGTCGATGGCGAGGATCAATGGAATGGGGCCGGTCAGGGCACGGGTGATGGCCGACACATCAGCGATGCCTGTGCCGACGTTGTCCCCCATCAGGATCAGACCGCCGGGGTGGTACGTGTCCACAAAGGTGCTCATCGCCGCAGGGTCGGTGCCCGCGGTGTGAAGGATCAGGAGTGAGGCGAGGCGATCCCGGATGCTCATCGAAGCCACCTGATCGGCAGCGATGTCCGGCGTCTGCGACGGCGACACTGTGACGGCGGGTGACGGGGTCCCCGGTGACGACGGCGCGGCGGCCGGAGTGCTGCTCGGCGCGGCGGCCGGTTCGGGGGCGCAGGCCGTTAGTGCGAGGACGAGAGCGACGGCCATCGCGCCGAGCACAGGGCGGATGACGGGAGTACGGGACCGAAGCGAGGACATCCCTCTCACCGTACGTCCCGGCGCCGACATCCGGCAGGGCGATCAGGTGGCTACGAGAGACGGCCGCTGCTTCACGTCGCCCTCCCACAGCCAGATCAGGAGGGACGTGATCGTCCCAGCACACAGAATGCTCGCCAGCACGACGATCTGAAATCGGCCGGCGTCCACGGGGGAGATCCCACCGAAGATTGCGCCGACGAAGGCGCCAGGGAGCACGACGAGCCCGGTGGTTCGTGTCTGATCCAGAGACGGGATGAGAGCCTCACGCACGGCGAATCGGCCGATGTCCGCAGTCGCGCGCCGCGGTGTGGCACCGAGCGCAAGCCACCCCTCCACCTGATCCCAGCGTTCATTGACCGCGTGCACGAAACCGCGCCCGGTGAGGGTCGCAATGCTCATCGTGTTGCCGATGACGATCGCGCCGATCGCCAGCGCGTACCGGGGTGCGAGGTCCAGGGCGCCCGTCGCGAAGACGACGGTCGTCGCGGTGACGATACCCGCGAACATCGCGCTGCCGCACACGATCACCCCGTGCCCGCGATGGCCCCGGGCGAATGCACGCCGGGAGGCGACTGTCACCGCGACGGCGAACATGACCACCAGGATGAGCGCGATCAAGACGGGGGAGGAGATCACCCCGCTCAGGATCACGCTGATCGCCGCGAGCTGGAGCACGCCGCGACCGATGGCGCTGACCGCAGAACCAGGGTGGGCGATGCCTGCGGCAGCGAGCGCACCGGTGGTGATGGCGGTGAGAAGCACCACGGCGATGAGCGTCGGCAGCAACGCCGTCAGACTCACCGCGTCCATGGACATGCCGGGCAGATCAGCGGGCGACGCCCTCGGCCTCGACGGGATCGGGGTCGGCGACCTTCCGATCCTGACGCGGGAACACGACCTGCTGCAGGATGATGATGACGCTCGCCGCCACCGGGATCGCGACGAGGGCGCCGAGGATGCCGCCGATCGCGCCGCCAGCGACGGCGCCGATGACCACGACGGCGCCCGGGACAGAGACGGCCTTGGCCATGATGCGCGGGCTGATCACATAGGCCTCGATCTGCATGTACACGAGGTACCAGATGCCCACGACGATCGCCGGGACGTAGCTGTCGCCGCTCGCGAGAGCTCCGATGAGGACGATCGCGGTGTTGATCACCGACGCGGAGAGCGTTCCGACGAGAGGGATGCACGAGCCGATGAAGGCGATGAGAGCCAGCAGTGCCGGCAGCGGCGCCTGGACGATGAGCATCAGGGTCAGAGTCAGGACACCGTTGATCGAGGCGAGGCTCGCCTGGCCGATGACATAGCGGCCGACGGCCGCCGAGACGTCTTCCATCACATCGCTGAAGCCCGCGCGCTGATACGCGGGAACGAACCGTACGGCCACGCGCTTCATGCCACGCAGCGAGGCCATGAAGTAGAGGGTGAGGATGAGGACGATGATCACCCCGGTGACGCCGCTGGCGATGCCGGAGCCGACCTGGACGATGCCGCCGCCGACCGAGAAGATGTTGTTCGGGTCCTGGATGAATGACAGAGCGCCGTTCAGCGCCTCCTGGATGTTGGAGCCGTAGCGCGTGGTGATGTCCTGATACCACTCGGATGCCTGCACGTCCGTGACGAACTTGGGCAGGGTCTGCGTGAGGTTCGCAACCTGCTCGATGATCACCGGCACGATGGCCCAGAGAATGCCCGCGAACACGATCAGCACGACCGCGACCACGATGGCGACAGCGGCGCCGCGCGGCATGTGCCGCTCGAGGAACGACACGATCGGGTCGAGACCGAGCGCGAGGAACAGCGCCACGCCCACGTAGACGAGCACGGTCGCCATCTGACCGACGACCACGCCGATGCCGATGGCCACGAGCACGCCCAGTCCACCCAGGAGGCCCCAGATGAACGGCTGTACCCGGAACGGGCTGGCGACGGCGGATCGCCTGGCGGAAACCGAGAACTCCAACGGTCGCTTCTTCATGGCCGCTCCCCTCTGCGCATGTGTCTTGACCAGAGTAGTGGGCCATGCAGACAGTGTCGGCGCGGCGGCCTCGACGCGCCGCAACGCGAGTAGCATGGCCGCATGACCACTCCTGAGACCACCGTTCAGCCGCTCACCCCCGTCCTCAACGGGCTCAACCTGCTGGGCGACGACGCCGCAGGTGCCTCCTGCTGCGGCGGATCCGCATGCGGATCCGAGGGCTGAACCACCGGTCCTGAACGACGGAGGCGGCCCGGGCGGAAGGGCCCGGGCGAATGCCCGGGCCGCCTCCGTCGTTGGTGCGGTCAGTGCCGTCAGTGCGCCGGTGCGCCTTCGGGCGCGTCGGCCGGCTTGCGGATGAAGAACGACATCGCGAACGTGACGATCGACAGCGTTGCGGCGATGGTGAACGCAGCACCCGTTCCCGCGGCACCGGCCGCGCCCTCGACGGCGCCGTTGGCGGCGGCGGACGCCTTCGCCGCCTCCAGAATGGTGATCATGAGGGCGATGCCCGCGGCACCCGCCACCTGCTGCACGGTGCCGAGAACCGCACTGCCGTGCGAGTAGAGCTTCGGCTGCACGGATCCGAGCGAGGCCGTGAACAGCGGGGTGAACGCCATCGCGAGACCGATCGAGAGCAGGGTCTGGGCCACGCCGATCACCCACACGTTGGTCTGCGCGGTGAGGGTGGTGTAGAACCACAGCACCGCGGCCGCGATGAACGAGCCCGGGATCAGCAGGACGCGTGGACCGCGGGCGTCGTAGATGCGTCCGATGAGCGGACCGAGCAGACCCATCGCGAGGGAGCCGGGCAGCAGAAGCAGACCGGACTCCAGCGCCGAGATGCCGAGCACACTCTGCAGATAGAGTGGCAGGACCGTGATGGCGCCGAAGAACGACAGCGACAGGAACAGCATCATCAGGATGGACAGCGTGAAGTTACGCGACAGGAAGACGCGCAGATCCAGCAACGCGTCGTCCTTGCGCTGGAGCACCAGCTGACGCCAGATGAACAGCGCCAGACCGATCACGCCGACACCGAGCGATGCCGCGAGAGTGACGCCGGCCAGCGGCCCCGCGCCGTCGGCGCTGGCTGCGGCCTTCTCCGCGCCGCCGATCTGGCTGAGTCCGAAGACGATGCCGCCGAAGCCGAGGGCCGACAGCACGATGGAGAGCACGTCGAGCGGAGCCGTGGTTGGCTCTCCGACGTTCACCATCCACTTCGCTCCGGCGAGCATGGCGACGATAGCGATGGGCAGCACGATGCCGAAGATCCATCGCCAGCCGATGGAGTCGAGGATGAGGCCGGCCATCGTGGGGCCGATGGCGGGTGCGAGTGACATCACGATGCTCATGCGACCCATGAACCGGCCGCGGGAGGCCGGGGGCACCAGCTCCATGACGGTCGTCATCATGAGCGGCATCATCACGGCGGTTCCGGAAGCCTGCACGACACGGGCGACGAGGAGCACCTCGAAGCCCGGTGCGAGGAACGCGATGAGGGTGCCGAGGCTGAACAGCGTGATCGCCGTGAGGAACACCTGGCGGGTGGTGAAGCGCTGCAGGAGGAAGCCCGTGGTCGGGATGATCACGGCCATGGTGAGCATGAACGCCGTGGTGAGCCACTGAGCGGCGCCGGCAGTGATGTGCAGGTCGTCGATGAGGTGCGGGATCGCCACACCCATCGTCGTTTCGTTGAGGATGGCGACGAAAGCCGCCGCAAGCAGGAGGGAGAGGAGTCTGTTGGCGTTCGCGGGCATCGCGCCGGAGCGAATGGGTACGGCGGCGGTGTCGGTCATGAGGTGCTTCCTGATTCAAGTGCTCGACTAACGAGCGGTGCGACGGGACGGGCGCGTCCCGAGGACTGCTGGATTAGCGTAACGAGGGGGTCGGACATTGCATTCCCGAGTTCCACAACTCCAGCCGGACGGCGTGCGACGATGGCGCCATGCGTTTCGTGCACATGCCGCTGGTCCGTATCGTCGCCAGCGCGATCATCGGGGTGCTCGTCGGGTTGTCGGTGGGCTCCGCGCTCGGTGCGGCAGCCGGGTCGCTCGCCGGGTGGGGAGCTGCTGCCCTGCTGGTGTCCGCGTGGATCCTGCTGACCGTGTGGCCGATGGATCCGCAGCGCACCCGCGCGCACGCGGTCCGCGAGGATCCGGGACGCGATCTCGCGCGCGTGCTTTCGTTGCTGGGCAGCATCGTGTCGCTCGGCGCGGTCGTGGTCGTCGTGCTGCAGAGCAACTCCTCCGATCACGCACGCGCCGGCGTGCTCGCCGCGATCGCGGTGGGCAGTGTGGTCGCCACCTGGATCCTCATCCAGACCGACTACATGCTCCGGTACGCGCGCATCTACTACTCCGAGCCGGAGGGCGGCATCGACTTCAACGAGGACGACTCGCCGCAGTACAGCGACTTCGCGTACTTCTCGGTCGGTCTCGGCATGACCTATCAGGTGGCGGACACGAACGTGCGCACCAAGCAGCTGCGCAAGGTCGTCACTGCGCAGACGATGCTGGCGTATCTGTTCGGCGCCGTGATCCTCGGCACCGTCATCAACCTGGTGACCGGTCTCGCCTGATCAGCGGAGGTTGCCGTTGCCCTCACCGTGGACGAGATCGGTCGGCACCGCACGCGGCATGTAGTTCTTCAGCAGAACTTCCTCCGGTGCGTCCCGGTCATCGAGCTCGGCGTCGGTGGGACGGCGCGGTTCATTCGGAGTGCTCATGCCGCAACCATAGACCCGGGCATAGGGTGAGGGGATGAGTTTCGGCGGATTCGGCGGCGGCATGGGAGGCGGCGGCCCCTTCCGCGGAGTCGATGCCGAGTCGCAGCGCAAGGCCAATGCCGCGGCCCCGCGGATCCCCGACCTGGGCCGGCGGGTGGTCGCACTGTTTCGCCCCTATCGAGGCCGCATCCTCATCACCGTGCTGCTGGTCATCGCGGGAGCCGCGGTCGCCGTGGTCCCGCCGCTGCTGGTGCAGCGGGTGTTCGATGACGCCCTGTTCCCGGTGGATGCGCGGCCACAGCTGTCCCTGCTGATCGCGCTGGTGGCCGGCATGATCGGGCTGTTCCTGCTCTCCGCCCTGCTGGGCGTCGCCCAGACGTGGTTCACCTCGACGGTGGGCAACGCGGTGACAGGTGATCTGCGCGTCAAGCTGTTCGAGCACCTGCAGGCGATGGAGCTGGGCTTCTTCACCCGCACGAAGACGGGCGTGATCCAGTCCCGCCTCCAGAACGACGTCGGCGCCGTCTCCAACGTCCTCACCTCCACCGTGACCAGCATCATCGGTAACACCGTCACGGTGGTCGCATCGATCGTCGCCATGGTCCTGATCGACTGGCGGCTGACCATCCTCGCCGTGATCCTCATGCCCATCCTCGCGGTCATCCAGCGCCGGGTGGGGCAGGTGCGCGCGCGCATTGCGGGACAGACGCAGGAGTCGCTCTCCGAGCTCAGCTCCATCACGCAGGAGACCCTCAGTGTGTCGGGGATCCTGCTGTCCAAGTCCTTCAACCGGCAGCGAACCGAGTCCGCACGCTACGCCGCGGAGAACACGAACCAGGTGGGCCTTCAGGTGAAGCGCGCGATGAGCGGCCAGGGCTTCTTCGCCGTGGTCCAAGTGCTCATGGCGTCCGTCCCGGCCGTGGTGTACCTCGTGGCGGGCTATCTCATCACCGGCGGTGCCGACACCATCACCGCGGGGACCATCGTCGCATTCACCACGGTGCAGGCTCGCCTGCTGCAGCCGCTGATGGGGTTGATGCGCGTGGCCCTGGACCTGCAGACCTCGGTGGCCGTGTTCAGCCGTATCTTCGAGTACCTCGATCTCAGGCCCGCCATCCAGGACTCTCCCGACGCCATCACGGTCGCCGATGCGCCCGGTCCGCGCGGTCGCATCGAGTTCCGCGATGTGGTCTTCCGCTATCCCGACGCCGGCCCCGACGCACGAGCCACCCTCGACGGCATCAGCTTCGCCATCGAACCGGGGCAGAACGTCGCGTTCGTCGGTCCGTCGGGAGCTGGCAAGACCACCATCCTGTACCTCGCGCCGCGCTTCTACGAGGTCAGCGGCGGTGCGGTGCTCTTCTCCGGAACGGACGTGCGCGACCTCACCCAGGCGTCCATCATCGACAACGTGGGCATCGTCTCGCAGGAGACCTACCTGTTCCACGCGACCATCCGGGAGAACCTCCGCTACGCCAAGCCGGATGCGACCGATGAGGAGCTCGAGGCGGCCTGCCGCGCGGCGAACATCCATCACGTCATCGCCGGCTTCGACAAGGGATACGACACGGTCGTCGGAGAGCGCGGCTACCGGCTGTCCGGCGGGGAGAAGCAGCGCATCGCGATCGCGCGCGTCCTGCTCAAGGACCCGCCCGTGATCCTGCTCGACGAGGCCACGAGCGCGCTGGACACCGTCTCCGAGCGTGTGGTTCAGGAGGCTCTCGACGAGGCGTCCCGGGGGCGGACGACGCTGTCCATCGCGCACCGGCTGTCCACGGTGATCGGCGCGGACGTGATCCACGTGGTGGAGGCAGGACGCATCGTCGAGTCCGGAACGCATGCCGAGCTCCTCGCCGAGGGCGGACTGTACGCGCAGCTGGCGCAGCAGCAGATCGACGCCACCCGCGTGCTCCGGGAAGACATCGCCGAGGCGCCAGCGGTCCTCGAGGCCACGGATGTCCTTGACGAAGACGAAGACCCGCAGCTGGACACCGGCACGATCCGCACCCCGCCGCTGCGGTGACGCGTGGCCGCAGCGGTCCGTGACCGCTATGCTGGCCTGACAATCGAACACGACTCATGGTCGCCGCGGGAGAGTCCGTCACGGACACCGAAGGAGCAAGCCTCCCCGCCAATCTCTCAGGTCAACACACCGCGGAGACCCGGTCACTCTGAAAAGCGATCCACACGGATCCGCCGACGGTGAAAGCACCCCTGGTGTGAAACTCTCAGGCCCATGACAGAGGGGGAGTTCCAGGCGCCGTCCGGCGTCCGGCTCGCCCTTTCGCCGGGAGAATCATGACGGAACCCCGCTACACCCCCCTCCGAGACCGACACGAGGCGCTCGGCGCCGCCTTCACCGACTTCGGCGGATGGATGATGCCGGTGCGCTACACCTCGGATCTCGCCGAGCACAAGGCTGTCCGCGAGAGCGCCGGCCTGTTCGACATCTCCCACATGGCGGAGTTCCTGCTCGCCGGCGCGGATGCGGCTGCGTTCCTCGACTACGCGGTCGCCGGCCGTATCTCCACGATGAAGGTGGGCAAGGCCAAGTACTCGCTGCTGCTCGACGAGCGCGGCGGCATCATCGACGACCTCATCGTGTACCGGATGGCCGATGACCGCTTCCTGATCATCTCCAACGCGGGCAACCGGGACGCCGTCGCCCTTGCGCTCACGGATCGTGCCCGGGACTGGGACGCCGGTGTCGCCGAGCGACTCACGGGTGCTGCGCCCAAGCGCACGGAAGCGCTGGCGGACGATGTCTCCGACGAGATGGCCCTGATCGCCGTTCAGGGCCCGAGGGCCCGCGGGATCCTGGAGGCTCTGCCCGGCTTCACCGTGAGCGGCGTGCCGCTCGCCGAGCTCGCCTACTACGCGTGGAGCGAAGGCGACTTCGGCGACGCCCCGGTCTTCATCGCTCGCACCGGCTACACCGGCGAGGACGGGTTCGAGCTGCTGGTCCCGAACTCCGCCGCGGGCGAGCTGTGGGACGCATTGCTGGCCTCCGGCGCCGACGAGCTGGTCCCCGCCGGTCTGGCAGCGCGCGACACGCTGCGCCTCGAGGCAGGCATGCCCCTGTACGGACACGAGCTGTCGCTCGAGACCGCACCGACCCAGGCCGGCCTCGGCCGGGTCGTCGCCGTCGACAAGGAGGACTTCGTGGGCAAGGACGGGCTGGCCGCGCGCGAGCTCACCGACGCTCCCGTGCTGGTCGGCCTGATCGCCGAGGGCAAGCGCGCCGGCCGTGCCGGATACGACGTCTACCGGGGCGAGGACAAGGTCGGGGAGATCACCTCCGGCGCCCTCAGCCCGACGCTGGGCCACCCCATCGCGATGGCCCTCGTCCACCCCTCGGCGGCCGCCGAGGGCACCGAACTCCAGCTGGATGTGCGGGGCACCCGCATTCCGGCCACCGTGACCACCCTGCCTTTCTACCGGAGGAACCAGTGACCGATCTCAACTCCCTGAAGTACACGTCCGAGCACGAGTGGATCGCCCTCGACGGCGACATCGCGACGATCGGCATCACCTCGTACGCCGCCGCCCAGCTCGGCGACATCGTCTACCTGGATCTGCCTGCCGTCGGCACGCAGATCGCGATCTCGTCCGTGGTGGGCGAGATCGAGTCGACCAAGTCGGTCGGCGAGCTCTACGCTCCGCTGAACGGTGAGATCGTGGAGACCAATGACGAGGCGGCCGCGGAGCCGTCCCTCGTCAACTCCGAGCCGTTCGACGGCGGCTGGCTGATCAAGGTGCGCGTCTCGGGCGAGCTGCCCGGCGACCTCCTCGACCACGCCGCCTACCAGGCGCTGGTGGGGGAGGCGTGACCCGCTTCCAGGACCGCCACATCGGAACGGACGCCGCGGCGCAGGATGTCATGCTGGACGCGCTCGGCGTCACCAGCGAGGACGGCGACCGCCTCGGTGCGCTCGTCGAGCGCGCGCTCCCGGCGGTCATCCGCGGCGAGCGTCCGGCGTCCGTGCTACCCGAGGCGGCATCGGAGGCGGAGGCCATTGCGGAGCTGCGCGCGCTGGCGTCGCGCAACCGCGTCACCCGGCCGATGATCGGCCTCGGCTACTACGGCACCCTTACGCCGTCCGTGATTCAGCGCAACGTCCTGGAGAACCCCTCCTGGTACACGGCCTACACGCCGTATCAGCCGGAGATCTCGCAGGGGCGCCTGGAAGCGCTGATCAACTTCCAGACGATGGTGTGCGACCTCACCGGTCTCGACACGGCCAACGCGTCGATGCTGGACGAGTCGACGGCAGTCGCCGAGGGCATGCTCCTTGCACGCCGCGCGTCGCGTGCGAAGACCGACGTGTTCGTCGTCGACGCCGACGCGCTGCCGCAGACGAAGGCCGTGCTGGCCACCCGGGCCGACGCCGTGGGGATCACCCTGGTCGAGGTTGACTTCGCCGCCGGTGAGGAGATGCCCGCCGAGCTGTTCGGCTCGTTCGTGCAGTATCCGGGCGCCTCTGGTCGCGTCTGGGACGTCTCCGGCGTCATCGATGCGACGCACACAGCCGGAGGCCTGTCTGTCGTGGCCGCCGATCTGCTGGCGCTGACCCTCCTGCGGTCACCGGGGTCGATGGGCGCGGACGTCGCGGTCGGCACCACACAGCGCTTCGGCGTGCCGCTGGCGTTCGGCGGACCGCACGCGGGCTACATGGCCGTGCACTCCGGTCTTGAGCGTCAGCTGCCCGGCCGCCTCGTCGGCGTCTCCGTCGATGCGGAGGGCAAGCCCGCGTACCGCCTGTCGCTGCAGACGCGCGAGCAGCACATCCGCCGCGAGAAGGCCACGAGCAACATCTGCACCGCTCAAGTGCTGCTGGCCGTGATGGCCTCGATGTACGCCGTGTACCACGGTCCCGACGGGCTGCGCCGCATCGCGATGGACGTCGCGGGCAAGGCGGCGACGCTGGCGTCCTGGCTGCGCCAGGGCGGGCTCGACATCACGGAAGACGTGTTCTTCGACACCGTCCAGGTCCGGGTCCCCGGTCGCGCATCGGCGATCGTCGCATCGGCGCACGCAGCGGGATACCTCCTGCGCGAGGTCTCGGGCGACGTCGTCGGCATCGCCGTGGACGAGTCGACGACGCTGGGCGACCTGCTTGCCGTGCTTGCCGCCTTCGGCGTCGAGCACCCCGGTGGGATCGTGTTCGGAGCGACGCCCTTCTCCGCCGCGTTCTTGGAGCTGGAGAAGACCTGGGGCGACCTGCGCCGCCGCGAGGAGTATCTGACGCACCCGGTGTTCAGCCTGCACCACAGCGAGACGGCGATGATGCGCTACCTCAAGCAGCTGGCCGATCGGGACTACGCGCTGGATCGGGGCATGATCCCGCTCGGCTCGTGCACCATGAAGCTCAACGCCGCGACCGAGATGGCGGCGATCACGTGGCCGGAGTTCGCGGGTCTGCACCCGTTCGCCCCGGCGGAGGACGTGGCGGGCATCCTCGAACTGGTCGACCAGCTCGAAACGTGGCTTGCCGACGTCACGGGGTACGACGCGGTCTCGCTGCAGCCGAACGCCGGTTCGCAGGGCGAGCTGGCCGGGCTGCTCGCGATCCGCGGGTATCACCTGTCGCGTGGCGACGATCACCGCACGATCTGCCTCATCCCGTCCTCAGCGCACGGCACGAACGCCGCGTCCGCGGTGCTGGCCGGCATGAAGGTGGTCGTGGTGGCCACCGACGACCTGGGCAACGTGGACCTCGCCGATCTCAAGGCGAAGATCGCCCAGTACGCGGATGAACTCGGCGCGCTGATGATCACGTACCCCTCGACGTTTGGCGTGTACGAGAGCGACGTGATGGAGGTCACCTCGGCGGTTCACGCCGCGGGAGGTCAGGTGTACATCGACGGCGCGAACTTCAACGCCCTCGTGGGGATCAGCCGTTTCGGCGACCTCGGCGGCGACGTCTCGCACCTCAACCTGCACAAGACGTTCGCCATCCCGCACGGCGGCGGTGGCCCCGGCGTCGGTCCGGTTGCTGCGAAGGCCCACCTGGCGGAGTTCCTCCCGGGACACCCGCAGGCACAGCGTGCCGAGCATGCCGGCGGGCACGTCTTCGCCGGTGGCCCGGTGTCGGGCGCCCCCTACGGCTCCGCCGGCGTGCTGCCGATCTCGTGGGCGTACGTGCGCATGATGGGCGCCTCGGGTCTTCGCGATGCGACGGCGGCAGCGGTGCTGTCGGCGAACTACATCGCCAAGCGCCTCGAGGGCCATTACCCCGTGCTCTACACGGGTGAGGGCGGTTTCGTCGCCCACGAGTGCATCCTCGATCTGCGTCCCCTCAAGGAGGAGACCGGGGTCACCGTCGACGACGTGGCCAAGCGCCTCATCGACTATGGATTCCACGCTCCGACGATGTCGTTCCCGGTCGCGGGCACGCTCATGGTGGAGCCCACTGAGTCGGAGGATCTGGGGGAGGTCGACCGCTTCATTGAGGCGATGATCCAGATTAAGGCGGAAGCCGATCAGGTCGCCGCCGGGGTCTGGCCCGCGGACGACAACCCGCTGGTCAACGCCCCGCACACCGCGGAGTCTGTGATCGCGGGGGAGTGGGCGCACGCCTACCCGCGTGAGCTGGCCGTCTACCCGGTGCACACCCTGGTGCGCACCAAATACTGGCCCCCGGTGCGCCGGATCGACCAGGCGTACGGCGACCGCAACCTCGTCTGCGCCTGCCCCCCGATCGAGGCCTTCGCCTAACCGGCACCACTTCCCGCGAAACACCCCAGCACGTCCGAGAAACCCCCGCAACGCCGGGTTTCTCGGCCGTGCTGGGGTTTCGCGGTTAGAGCGAGCGGTGATGGTGGAACAGCCGGGGCAACGTCGACAGACGTGGAGCATCTGGCTGGCCGCTTCGCGGAGGCCGGCGAGATCAAGGACGTCGCGGACGGCGAGGATCGGTGCGATCCGCGAACGACCAGCGCGGGAGGCCTGCCATGTGGCGACGGATCGAATCCGCAGCCCTCTCGGCGATCATTGCGTCCCGCTCCGCGCCCGGGGCCAGCAGAAGCCGGGGCGTTAGGAGGCGGGGGCGAAGAGGGGAGCGAGGAACGGGGAGGCGAGTGCGAGGGGGTAGCCGATGAAGGCGATCACGTCGATCAGGGTGTGGGCGATCACCAGCGGCATGACGCGCTTCCATCGCAGGTAAAGCCATCCGAAGACCAGCCCCATGAGGATGTTGCCGATCATCGGGCCCTCACCCTGGTAGGAGTGATACGCGCCACGGATCAGCGCGGACGTGACGATGGTCGCGACCGGCCCCACGCCGAGCCGACGGAACCGGTCGAACAGCCAGCCGATCATGATGACCTCCTCCATCACCCCCGAACGCAGCGCGGACAGCACGAGGGTGCCGATGCTCCACCATGCGAGGGTGGACTCCGAGGCCTGCACCGCCACGGTGACGCCGATCAGCCGCCCGAGCAGATAGAGGCCGATCCCCGGCACGCCGATCACGACGACGAACAGCGCGCCGCGTGCCAGGTCCTGACCGATGCGGGTGAAGTCCATGCCCATGGCTCGGAGCGCGTTGCGACCCGGTTCCCAGAGCAGATACACGACGAGGCCCACGAGCATCAGGTCGAAGAACACGTCGAGGCAGTTGTAGACGATGTCCCACACGGGGACGGTGTCCAGCGTCGGATTGAGCTGGGTGCTCTGCTGCGACAGCGGGGTCTCCGACAGGCGCCGCCGCACCAGACGCAGCAGCGAGTACACCGCGGAGGCGCCGAAGGTGGCACTCAGCACCAGCACCACCTCCCACCTCAGACGCGCTCGGGTGTAGGCGGGGGTCACGGCGGCATCGGTCACGTCACGATGCTACGACCGGTGAGCGAGAGGACCGTGCTCCTCTGAGCGCTGGAAAGCCCTCCGGCTGCTCATTGTTCGCAGCCGTCGCGCGCCGGGGTGAGCACGTCCGGCGACCGTCCGCTCCGGGGAGCGAAACAGGCGCCGTCGGCAAGCTCGGACGGCCTCCTGAGCGAAGCCTGAACAGTGAGCGATGTGGTGGTCAAAATGTGTATGCAAGCACATATATGCGCAGCCCGATGGCCGGTTCTTTGTGCACATTGCCAATCCTGCCCAGGGTTGACATCGGCCTGTCTCGTATGGCACTTATCACATCGCGCAATGCATGGGGGCTGCGGTAAAAGATCTGTAACGGTTGGGCAGCGGACTTTGCTCAGATCCCCAGCGGAACCTAAAGTTGCCCTAACCCATTGCGCGTCACCGTTGACGTCGCGTGGTTACTTCACCCAATGCACAGGAGGACAAGTGAAGCGCACGAAGATTGCCGTATCCGGCATCGCGCTGCTGAGTGTTGCGGCACTCGCGCTGGCTGGATGCTCGTCGAACGGCGGCGGCACGGACAACCCGAGCTCCGGATCGAGCGCTGATGGTGGCACCAGCACCGGCGACATGATCATCAAGACCAACGGTTCCGAGCCCCAGAACTCGCTCATCCCCGCCAACACGAACGAGGTCGGCGGTGGAAAGATCCTCGACTCGCTCTTCGCTGGTCTGGTCTACTACGACGCAGACGGCAAGCCCGTTCTCGACATGGCGCAGGAGATCAAGCAGGAGGACGCTCAGAACCTGACCGTCACCCTGAAGAAGGGCCAGAAGTTCTCCGACGGCACCGAGGTCAAGGCCGACAACTTCATCAAGGCCTGGAACGACGGCGCGAAGTTCTCCAACGGCTACACCTCGTCCTACTTCTTCGAGGACATCGAGGGTTACGACGGCGCTGCGGACTCCGAGCTCACCGGCCTGGTCAAGGTGGATGACTACACCTTCACCATCAAGCTGAACAAGCCGGCTTCCGACTTCGCTCTGCGTCTCGGCTACTCGGCGTTCTACCCGCTCCCGGACTCCGCCTTCGAGGACATGGCGAAGTTCGCCGAGGCCCCCATCGGCAACGGCCCCTACAAGCTGGCGGGCGACGACGCCTGGCAGCACGACGTCTCCATCTCGCTCGTCAAGAACGAGACCTACGAGGGTGGCCGCGCCGCGAAGAACGACGGTCTCGACATCGTCTTCTACCAGACCGCTGACGCCGCGTACTCCGACCTGCTCGGTGGCAACGTCGACGTGATCGACCAGATCCCGGGCAGCTCGTTCGCGACCTTCGAGAGCGAGCTCGGCGACCGTGCTGTCAACCAGCCCGCCGCGATCTTCCAGTCCTTCACCATCCCGGGGCGCCTCGAGCACTTCTCGGGTGAAGAGGGCAAGCTGCGTCGTGCCGCCATCTCGATGGCCATCGACCGGGCCGAGATCACCAAGACGATCTTCAACGGTACCCGCACCCCGGCGGACGACTTCACGTCGCCGGTCATCGCGGACCGCCCGACGGACCTCGCCGGTGCCGACGTGCTGGAGTTCAACCCGACCAAGGCGAAGGAGCTGTGGGCGCAGGCCGACGCCATCTCGCCGTGGAGCGGTTCGTTCCAGATCGGCTACAACGGTGACTCCAGCCACGGCGAGTGGGTCGACGCTGTCAGCAACCAGCTGAAGAACAACCTCGGTATCGAGGCCTCGGGCAACGCCGTTCCGACGTTCTCCGACTTCCGCAAGCAGGTCACGGACCGCGCCATCCAGACGGCGTTCCGCACCGGCTGGCAGGCCGACTACCCGGGTGTCTACAACTTCCTGGGCCCGCTCTACTCCTCCGCTGCAGCTGACGGCAAGGGCTCCAACGACGGCGACTACAAGTCGCCCGAGTTCGACGCCGCGCTCACCGCTGCGATCTCGGCGACCGACGCCGCTGCGGCCAAGGACGGCTTCAAGAAGGCCGAGGAGATCCTCCTCGCCGACCTGCCGGCCATCCCGCTGTGGTACTCCAACGTGACCGGTGGCTACGCCGAGGGCGTCCAGAACGTCCAGTTCGGCTGGAACTCGGTTCCGCTCTTCTACGAGATCACCAAGTAACACCGACTGATCTCCTCCCGCGAGGCGGTGACGAACGTCACCGCCTCGCGGCCTGTTCATCAACCCTCGCGTTTTCACGAGAAACGCGACACCATGCTCGTAGCACGCGGATCGCGCGATGCGAGCTGTCATTTTGGAGGGAGAGCGGATGGTCGGTTACATCATCAAACGCTTCCTGCAGGTGATCCCCGTGTTCTTCGGGGCAACCCTGCTCATCTACTTCATGGTCTTCGCCATGCCGGGCGACCCGAT
Organism: Microbacterium nymphoidis; assembly: GCF_021044885.1. Taxonomy (GTDB): domain Bacteria; phylum Actinomycetota; class Actinomycetes; order Actinomycetales; family Microbacteriaceae; genus Microbacterium; species Microbacterium nymphoidis. The sequence goes on from NZ_JAJNOD010000001.1 coordinate 168,108, forward strand.
CGCGGCCCTCTTCGGCCAGCGCGTGCCCAACCCGGCCCAGCTGGCGGAGATCCGGGCGCGGTACCACCTGGACGACCCGTTCATCGTGCAGTACTGGTACTACGTCACCGGTGTGTTCACCGGGAACCTGGGAAAGACCTACTCCGGTCAGGACGTCGCCGTCGTGCTGGGCCGGACCCTTCCGGTCACCGCCCGCCTCGCGGTCCTGGCGATCGGACTGGAGTTCCTTCTCGCCGTCATCATCGGTACGATCTCGGCACTCACCAAGGGCAAGTTCCTCGACATCTCCTCTCTGGTGATCAGCCTGCTGTTCCTGGCCATGCCGATCTTCGTGATCGCGTTCCTGGCGCAGTACTTCCTGGCGATCCAGTGGGGCTGGTTCAAACCCACCGTTCCGCAAGAGGCGGGCTGGGGTGATCTCTGGTTGCCAGCCATCGTGCTGGGCGTCAGCATGTACGCCACCAGCATGCGCCTGATGCGCGGCTCGGTGATCGACACCCTCAACCAGGACTGGGTGCGTACGGCATACAGCAAGGGACTCTCGCGCTCGCGCGTGCTCCCCGTGCACGTGCTCCGCAACTCGCTGATTCCCGTGGTGACCAACTCGGCCACCAACTTCGGTGTGCTCCTGGTGGGCGCGACCGTGACCGAGGGAATCTTCAACGTCCCCGGTGTGGGAAACCAGCTCTTCAAGGCAGTGCAGCTGCAGGAGGGGACGACGATCGTCTCCTTCGTGACCGTGTTCGTGATCCTGTATGTGCTCGTGAACCTGGTCGTGGACCTGCTGTACGTCGTGCTCGACCCAAGGATCCGTTATGCCAAGTGATGAGATGACGCCTCCGGAGGCGTCGATGAACCTCCGGGACATGACCTCGATGGACCCGTCGCAGGTGCCCACCGAAGTCGCGCCGGTCACACGCGGCGCAGATCACTACGTCGCCGAGGTCCTGACGGACACCATCTCGGTGGACGAGGTCCGTGTCGGCGAGAAGCGCTCCAACCTCTGGCTGGACGCCTGGCGGGACCTGCGTCGTCGCCCGCTGTTCTGGCTCTCTCTGCTCGTGGTGCTGGTCATCCTGCTCATGGCGCTGTTCCCCAGCATGTTCACCAGCATCGCGCCCAACAACGGGTGCGAGCTCAGCAACAGCAATAAGGGGCCGACGGGCGAGCACTGGCTCGGCTTCACGCGTCAGGGCTGCGACATCTGGGCGCGCATCGTCTTCGGTGCGCAGACCTCGCTGTCCGTCGGTCTGCTGGCCACCCTCATCGGATCGGTGATCGGTCTGATCTTCGGTGCCTTCGCGGGCTTCTACGGCGGGTGGCTGGACTCCATCCTCTCGCGCGTGGGCGACATCTTCTTCGCCATCCCGTACATCCTCGCGGCGATCGTCGTGATGAGCGTGCTCTCGCAGTACCGCAACCCGTTCATCATGGCGCTGGCCATCGGTGGGTTCGCCTGGGCGAGCACGGCGCGTGTGGTGCGAGCGGAGGTCATCCGCGTTCGTCAGCTGGACTACGTGATGGCCTCGACGGCGCTCGGCATGTCCCGGTTCCGCACGATGCTCTCGCACGTGATCCCGAACGCGATCGCTCCGCTGATCGTGGTGACCACGATCAGCCTGGCCAGCGCCATCGTGGCCGAGGCCACGCTGTCGTTCCTGGGCCTCGGGCTCGGATCGGAGACCATGAGCTGGGGCCTGGACATCAGCCAGGCTCAGGCGAGTATCAAGGTGGCGCCGATGGCGCTGATCTACCCGTCCATCGCGCTGACGGTGACGGTGCTCGCATTCATCATGCTCGGTGAGCTGATCCGCGATGCCCTCGACCCGAGGGCGAGGGCCCAGCGATGACCGCGACGGAAGGAATCGGCTCGGTGAGCAACACCCCGCTGCTGTCGGTGCGTGATCTGAAGATCACGTTCGGAACGAAGAAGGCCACCCGCGAGGTCGTTCACGGCGTCAGCTTCGACATCTTCCCCGGCGAAACCGTCGCCATCGTGGGAGAGTCGGGCTCGGGCAAGTCGACGACCGCCTCGGCGATCATCAATCTGCTGCCCGGCACCGGCCGGGTCACCGGCGGGTCCATCTCGCTGGACGGACGGGAGCTCACCACGCTCACCCGCCCGCAGATGGAGTCGCTGCGCGGACGGGAGATCGGATACGTCCCGCAGGACCCGATGTCCAATCTCAACCCGGTGTGGAGCATCGGCTTCCAGGTGGCCGAGGCCGTCCGGGCCAACAGCGACGGCCGGTTGAGCCGCGCGCAGGTGAAGGCACGCACGATCGAGGTGCTGAAGCAGGCCGGCCTCGCCGACGCGGAGCGTCGCCTGGGGCAGTTCCCGCATCAGTTCTCCGGCGGTATGCGCCAGCGTGCGCTGATCGGAATCGGCCTCGCTGCTGACCCGCGCCTGCTCATCGCCGACGAGCCGACGTCCGCGCTCGATGTGACGGTGCAGCGTGTGATCCTCGATCACATGGCGTCCCTCACGCGTGAGAAGGGCACCTCCGTGCTTCTGATCACGCACGATCTGGGTCTGGCCGCGGAGCGTGCCGAGAAGATCATCGTGATGAACCAGGGCAGCATCGTGGAGTCGGGGCCGAGCCGCGAGATCCTCCAGCACCCGCGTCACCCGTACACCCAGCGTCTCGTCGCGGCCGCGCCTTCGCTGGCGTCCAAGCGGATCGAGATCGCGGTGCGCGAGTCGGGTGAGGAGCCCCGCCCCGTCACGGGCATGTTCGACACCCCCACGGTGCGCGTGGAGGGCCTGACGAAGGACTACCGCATTCGTCAGGGCGCGTTCGGCAGCGTGCCGTTCCGTGCCGTCGACAACGTCTCCTTCGGCATTCCGCGAGGAAAGACGCTGGCGCTGGTGGGCGAGTCCGGTTCGGGCAAGTCGACCGTCGCGAAGATGGTGCTGAAGCTGGAGGATCCCACCGCCGGCGTCATCGAGGTCGACGGCAAGGACGTCTCCAAGCTGGATCGTGCCGGCACACTGGCGCTGCGGCGACGCATGCAGCCCGTGTTCCAGGACCCGTACAGCTCGCTGGATCCGCTTCGCAGCATCGGATCGCTGATCGAGGAGCCGATGCGCATCCACCACGTGGGTACGTCGGCGGAGCGTGACGCACGCGTGCGTGAGCTTCTCGACCAGGTCGCGCTGCCGCAGCGGCTGGCCGAGCGCTATCCGAACGAGCTGTCCGGCGGTCAGCGTCAGCGCGTGGCCATCGCTCGCGCGCTCGCTCTGAAGCCCGACATCGTCGTGCTGGACGAGGCGGTCTCCGCGCTCGACGTGCTGGTGCAGGACCAGATCCTGCAGCTGCTCGCTCAGCTACAGGACGAGCTGGGTCTGACCTATCTCTTCATCACACACGACCTGGCCGTGGTGCGCGTCGCCGCCGACCTCGTCTGCGTGATGGAGAAGGGCGTGGCCGTGGAGCAGGGGACGGTGGACGAGATCTTCGCCAACCCGCAGCAGGAGTACACGCAGCGTCTCCTGGCCGCGATCCCCGGCGCCGACATCGAGCTCGGCATCAGCTGACTCGTACGCACCGAAGGGCGTCCCGCGCGAGCGGGGCGCCCTTCGTCGTCTCGGAGGTCTCGCACCCGCGACCGGTAATCTGCTGAGGTGAACACAGCACGCCCGAATCGTCATGTCATGCGCTCGATGTCCGGCTACATCGCCACCGCGATCGCCGCCGCCCTCGGTCTCTTCCTGCTCGGCGACGCCGTGCTGCGTGCCGGATGGGCGCAGACGATGCTCTGGGCACCGTGGGTGTTGCTGGTGGTCTGGGCGGTGTACGTCGGAATGGCCGCATCCACCATCGCCACGGACGACGACGCGGTCGACGTGCAGAACCTGCTGCGCCGTCACCACATTCCGTGGGGGAGTGTCACCGACATCGATCTGCGTTACCAGCTCGTGCTTCAGCTGCGTGACGACAAGCCGGTGACCTGCATGGGCGGCCCCGCCCTCGCGCGTCGCGGCCAGCAGGTGACGAAGCTCGGTCAGAGCCGCGCGGACGCTGCCGAGGCCACGCTGCAGGGTCTCCGCGGCCGCTGGAGCGCATCGCGCCACCGCGCCGAGGCGCAGGGCGCCGTGACGCACACGTGGGACTGGTTCCTGGTCGGAAGCTTCGTGGTCCTCGTCGTGTGGGCACTCGTCGCGCTCATGGCTGGCTGAGCGTTCCGCAACACAATCACACGGGCCCGGGAGCAGATGCTCCCGGGCCCGTGCTGTATCAGCGCAGTGTGATCACCGTGGGGTGATTACTTCTGCCATCCGATGTCCTGCACCTTGCCGACGTAGAACTGGCCGGCGCCGTAGTTGGCGAGGCCCTTCTTCATGGCGACCATGGTGGGACCGTTGTACAGCGGCATGATGCCGGCGGTCTCCTTGAAGATCTCGGCCTCGAGCTTGTTACCGGCCTTGATCTGCTCGTCGGGGTCTGCGATCGCGCCGACCTCCTTGACCTTCTCGTCGATCTCCGGGGTGCCGGTGCCCGACAGGTTCAGCTGGCTGTCCGAGCAGTAGACCTGGCAGAAGTCGCCGAAGCCGTACGGGTTGGAGGAGCTGAAGCCCATGAGGAACATGCCGAACTCACGGTTGGTGTAGACGTCCGAGAAGTCCGAGGAGGGGCGGTTGTTGATCGCCGCGTCCACGCCGATCTCCTTGAGCATCGAGTTGATGGCCTTGGCCTGCGATGCGGAGATCTCGTTGTCGCCGAGGGTGGTGAAGACGAACGACAGCTTCTTGCCGTCCTTCTCGCGGATGCCGTCCGAACCGGCCTTCCAGCCGGCGTCGTCCAGGATCTTGGCCGCGGCTTCCTTGTCGTAGTCCAGACCCGACTCAGCGAAGTTGTCGCTGTAGCCCGGCTGGAAGGAGTACTGCGCGAACGAGCCGGGGAGCGGCTCGGTGTAGTCCATGCCCTGGAAGCGGATCTTGGCGATGACCGAACGGTCGATGCCCTTCATGATCGCCGTACGGACCTCGAGGTCACCGAGCACCGGGTCAGCGGAGTTCAGCATCATCAGCGAGTTGGACGGGGTGCCCGCCTCGCGGATCTCGATGCCGTCCATGTCCTTGACCTGCGCGAGGCGGTCCTTGTTGCCCACACCGGCAGCGTCCAGCTCGCCGTTCTTGAAGGCGTTGATCTCGGCGCTGTCCTCAAGTGCGCGGTAGGTGCGCGAGTCGAGCAGACCCTTGTCGCCCCACCAGGCGTCGTTGCGCTTGAAGGAGATGGTGCCGTTGTTCTTGTCGTACTTGTCGACCGTGTACGGACCGGCGCCCCACTCGGGGTGCGGGTTCTCGATGTACGCCGTGTTGAACGTCTCGGCGTCCTTGGCGGCCTCGGGGTTGATGATGTTCTCGAAGAGAGCGTTCACCCAGGCGTAGATGCCGTTGTAGGTGACGACGGCCTGACGCTCGTCGGCGCCCATCGTGACCGAGGTGATCTTGCTGTAGCCGTCGGTGTTGCTGGAGACGAAGTTCTCGTCGGAGCCGTTGTTGGCCTTCCAGGTGGCCTCGAAGGACTTCCAGTCGATCGGCGTGCCGTCGTTGTACTGGGCCTTCGGGTTGATCGTGTACGTAACGACCGTGTTTCCGTCCTTCACCTCGGACTTGACGTCCGTGAGGAAGTCGGTGTTGAAGTGGTAGGTGCCGTCGGCGTCGTACAGGGCCAGCTGCGGGTTGTACCAGCGCCAGAAGTCGAGCGTGTACTTCGTTCCATCGCCGTGGAAGGTGTTGAACTGCGCCGAGATCTCGACGGTTCCCGTGGTCAGGGAGCCGCCCTCCTTGATGTTGTCGCGCGGCTGCAGGTTGAGACCCTCGAGCGCGGAGCTGGTGCTTCCGTCGCTGGGCTTCTCAGATGCGTTGCCGCCACCATCGTTGGAGCTGCCGCAACCGGACAGCATCAGTGCTCCGGCAACGATTGCAGCGGCTGCGACGACGTAGCGCCGCTTGGTTGCAATGGACATGTGTGAACCTCCTTGGCCACGGGTTCGCGGCCGGGACTGTGTGTTTTTCACGAGAGATACCTCGTTCTCTTCACCCGGAAACGGGGGTCAGGCGACCTCCGCTGTGGTGGATGAGGAGCTGAAGTGACAAGCATCGCTGTGATCGGGTCCGTGCAGCAAGAGCGCGGGGGGCACGGTTTCACAACGGTTTCTATCGGATTCGCTTGTCAGGCTTTGGTAGAGCGGGCACCGGGTGACGAACGGGCAGCCGGCGGGGCGATCGGCCGGGCTCGGCAGGTCGCCGGTGAGCACGATGCGATCGCGACTGCGCTCGACAACGGGGTCGGGAACGGGGATGGCGGACAGCAGCGCCTGCGTGTAGGGGTGGCGCGGGTTCTCGAACAGCGCGTCCACGTCGCCGAACTCGACGAAGCGTCCGAGGTACATCACACCCACGCGGTCGGCGATGTGACGGACGACAGAGAGGTCGTGAGCCACGAACAGGTACGACAGGTTCAGCTTGGCCTTGAGCTCCTCCAGCAGGTTGATTACACCCGCCTGAATGGAGACGTCGAGCGCGGAGACCGGCTCGTCCAGGACGACGAGGCGCGGATTCGTGGCCAGCGCACGCGCAATGCCGATGCGCTGGCGCTGACCGCCCGAGAAGGCGGACGCGAACCGCTCGATGTGGGCCTGGTTCAGCCCGACCAGGTCCATCAGCTCGGTGACGCGCTCCTGGACGTCGCCCTCATAGCCCATGGAGCGCAGCGGCTCGGCGAGGATGTCGCCCACCGTCATGCGCGGGTCCAGCGCGCCCATCGGGTCCTGGAAGACGATCTGGGCGTTGCGGCGCAGCTGACGCTCGGCGTGGCCGCCACGCACGGTGGAGACATCCGTGCCGGCGAGCACGACGGTGCCCGACTGCGGCTTCATGTCCATGATCTCCAGCAGCGTGGTGGACTTGCCGGATCCGGACTCGCCGACGATCGCCAGGGTCTCACCCTCGCGGATGTCGAAGCTGACGCCGTCGACGGCGTGGACGGTTCCGACGCGGCGCTTGACGAGGGCACCCTTCGTCATCGGGAACTCGCGGCTGAGGTCGGTCACCTCGAGCACGACCTCGCGCTCCTCCCGGGGGACACGCTGCAGCGGCGCTTCCGGGATCTCAGGGACCGGGTACACGTCGCCCTGGGCGGTGCGGTCGAGGCGGATGCAGGCCGCGCGGTGATCGGGGTCACCGTCCACGGCGACGAGCGGGGGCTCCGTCGTGCGGCACGCCTCGGTGGCGATGGGGCACCGGGCGGCGAACGGGCACGCGTCGGGGAGGTTGATGAGGATCGGCGGGTTGCCCGGGATCGGGACGAGCGGCGCCTTGGCTCGCTGGTCCACGCGCGGGATGGCCGCCAGCAGGCCGATCGAGTACGGCATGCGGGTGTTCTGGAACAGCTCGTCGACGGGTGCCTGCTCCACCGGCTTGCCGGCGTACATCACCAGCACGTCGTCCGCGCTGTGAGCGACAACACCCATGTCGTGGGTGATCAGCAGAACACCGGCCCCGGTCTCCTCCTGGGCACGATCGAGGACGTCGAGGATCTGTGCCTGAATGGTGACGTCCAGGGCCGTGGTGGGCTCATCGGCGATGATCACACGCGGGTTGTTGGCCATGGCGATGGCAATGACCACACGCTGACGCATGCCGCCGGAGAACTCATGGGGGAATGCGCGCATCCGCTCCTGCGGGCGCGGGATGCCGACGATGCGAAGCAGCTCCACCGCCCGGTCGAACGCCGCCTTGGCGGAGATCTTCTTGTCATGCGCCTGCAGCGCCTCGATCAGCTGGTCGCCGATGGTGAACACCGGGGTCAGCGACGAGAGCGGATCCTGGAAGATCATCGAGATGTCCTTGCCGCGCACGCGCGACATCTGGGCATCGCTGAGACCGAGCAGCTCACGACCCTCGTACTGGATGGAGCCGGTGATGTTGGCCGACTTGCCGTGCAGGCCCATCACCGCCAGCGAGGTGACGGACTTGCCCGAGCCCGACTCGCCGACGATCGCGAGGGTCTTGCCCGGGTGCAGGTCGAAGGAGACGCCGCGAACGGCGTTGACGACGCCCGCTTCGGAGGGGAAGCTGACGGCCAGGTCGCGGACGGAGAGCAGCGGAGCGCTCACGCGGTTCCTCCAGAGTTCGAGTTGGGATCCAGCGCGTCACGCAGACCGTCGGAGATGAAGGCCATCGACACGGTCAGCAGCGTCAGGATGGCGGCGGGGAAATAGAACAGCCACGGCGCGCTGGTGACCTGGTTCGAGCCGGAGCCGATCAGCGATCCGAGCGAAACGTCCGGGGACTTCACGCCGAAGCCGATGAAGGAGAGGCCCGTCTCCGCCATGACGGCGCCGACGAGTCCGAGCGTGAACTGGATGATCAGCAGCGAGCCGATGTTGGGCACGATGTGGCGGAGCACGATCTTGAAGCCCGACACTCCCATGTACCGTGCCGCGGTGACGTAGTCCTGCTCGCGGACCGACAGGGCGATCGCCCACACGGTGCGCGCAGTGAAGAACCAGCTGATCGCCGTCATGACGATCGCGATGACCAGCCAGTTGCCGCCGGCCTTGTTGGAGATCATCGCGAGGATGAGGAAGGTCGGCACGATCATCAGGAAGTGGATGACGAACAGCACGAGGCGCTCGTATGCGCCGCGGAAGTACGCGGCAGACGCACCCAGCACCGCCGCGATGACGGTGCTACCGATGGAGACGATGAGGGCGATCATCATCGACTGCTTGAGACCATGCGCGGTCGCGGCGAACATGTCGTTGCCCGCGCTGTTGGTTCCCCACCAGTGACCGTTCTCGCCGGGGGGAGTGGAGAGACTGAGGAAGTCGGTGTCGAGGAAGTTGAACGGCGCGATCAGCTCACCCAGGGTCGCGAAAAGCACGAGCAGAGCGAAGATGATGAGCCCTGCGACGGCGGTCTTGTTGCGCCAGAACCGGCGCACATACAGACGGAGCGTGCCACGCGATTTCCCGCGCGGGGCGGTGACGACCGCCGCCGTCATCGCATCGGCGCCGCTGACGTCGCGCACGGCCTCGTCGTAGGTGACCTCGGCGTTCACGCGGGCTTCCGTGGGCTGGTCGGGAATGCTCATCAGCTCACCCTCACTCTCGGGTCGAGCGCTACGACGGCGATGTCGGCGAGCAGCGCTCCAATGGCGGTCATGACAGCGCTGAAGGCCGCGATGGCGACGACGCCGTGGATATCGTTCTTGGCGATGGTGGTGATGAAGTACCGCCCCATGCCCTCCCACTGGAACACGCTCTCGGTGAGGATCGCGCCGGTGAACATTCCGGGGATCGAGAACGCGATGGAGGTGACCACCGGGATCAGAGAGGTGCGCAATGCGTGCTTGCGCACGGCCTGCGAGCGGGTGAGGCCCTTCGCGCGGGCGGTGCGCACGTAGTCGGCGCCGATGTTGTCCAGCAGCAGGGAGCGCTGGAGGAAGTAGGTTCCGGCGTAACCGGTGACGACCAGCACGATGGTCGGCAGGGTGAGGTGCTGGAGCGTGTCGACGATGACGGGCCAGAACCCCTGGACGCCGTCGCTGCGGGCGCCGGTGACGTAGAAGACACGGGTGCCGACCGCGTTGTTGAACGCGATGGCCATGATCACGATGCCGAGGCCGGCGACGATGACCGGCAGGTTCATCGTGATGGTGGAGATGAACTGCACCACGCGGTCAGTGGCGCTGTACTGCTTCGACGCCGTCCAGACCGCCAGGGCGATGCCGATGACGGTCATGAGGATGGTGGCACCGAGCAGCAGCTCCGCGGAGTTCCAGATACGGAAGGCCACCTGCTCGTTGACGCTCTCGCCGACCGGGCTCTTCCCCCAGTCCCAGCGGGTCACGACGGAGGAGAGCCAGCCCCACCAGCGCTCCAGCAGCGGGACCTTGTCGTTCAGTCCATACTGCGAGAGAGCGGCATCCGCGATGGCCTCCGGTACGGGAGGGTTTCGCCCCGTGTAGTTGGACCGCGGGTTCAGGAACAGTGACGCCAGGAAATAGGTGAGGTTGGTGGCGACGAAGATCATCGCGAGCCATCCCAGCGTCCGGCGGACGAGATACCTCAGCACGAAGGCCTACCTCCAGATTTGCATCGGTACATCGAACCCGTCCTCCACATTTGACAGTTCCACATGAGGTTCATGTGAACTTCTGCACGATACCCCTCGGTTACCGATGTGTCGAAATATCGGCACGGGGTGTTCGCCTATTCCTGTGCTCAGTACATCACGGCGGTAACGTGCGGCGGTCGGTGCACAGGACCCCTCGGGTGCGCTCCGACCGCACCTCATTCGATCACAGACCTCCGTCGTGCGGCAGGGGGTGCACAGCTTTCGTTCACCTGACGTGCTGTAGAATTCCGGGGCCGATTCTCTTCGGTGTTCCCAGATCTACAAGGATTTCCCTTCATGGCGCACGCCCTCCGCTCTGACCTCCGTAATGTCGCGATCGTCGCTCACGTCGATCACGGCAAGACGACCCTCGTCGACGCCATGCTGCGCCAGACCGGCTCCTTCGGCGAGCACGCTCACGTCGAGGAGCGCGCGATGGACTCGAACGACCTCGAGCGCGAGAAGGGCATCACCATCCTCGCGAAGAACACCGCGATCACGTACAACGGCAAGCACACCGACGCCCCGGTGACGATCAACGTGATCGACACCCCGGGTCACGCCGACTTCGGCGGCGAGGTCGAGCGCGGTCTGTCCATGGTGGACGGCGTCGTGCTGCTCGTCGACTCCTCCGAGGGCCCGCTGCCGCAGACGCGCTTCGTGCTGCGCAAGGCGCTCGAGGCGAAGCTGCCCGTGATCCTCGCGGTCAACAAGACCGACCGCCCCGACGCTCGCATCGAGGCCGTCGAGGCCGAGGCGCAGGATCTGCTGCTGGGGCTCGCGTCCGACCTGGTCGACGACGTGCCCGACCTGGACGTGGATGCGCTGCTCGACGTTCCGGTGGTGTACGCGTCCGGCCGTGCCGGTGCGGCGTCGCGCAACCGTCCGGCCGATGGCGAACTGCCTGACAACGACGACCTCGAGCCGCTGTTCGAGGCGATCCTCCAGCACATCCCGGCCCCCGCGTACGACGACGAGGCGCCGCTGCAGGCCTGGGTCACCAACCTCGACTCCAGCCCGTTCCTCGGCCGCCTCGCTCTGCTGCGCGTGTTCAACGGAACCCTGAAGAAGGGTCAGACCGTGGCGTGGGTTCGTGCCGACGGAACCACGAGCAACGCTCGCATCACGGAACTGCTCAAGACCCGCGCGCTCGAGCGCTACCCCGCCGAGGAGGCCGGCCCCGGTGACATCGTCGCCATCGCCGGCTTCGAGGACATCACCATCGGCGAGACCATCGCCGACCCCGAGGACGTCCGCCCGCTGCCGATGATCCATGTCGACGACCCGGCCATCTCCATGACCATCGGCACCAACACCTCGCCGCTCGTGGGCAAGGTGAAGGGCCACAAGCTCACCGCCCGCATGGTGAAGGACCGCCTCGACCGCGAGCTGATCGGTAACGTCTCACTTCGCGTCGAGGACATCGGCCGCCCGGATGCCTGGGAGGTGCAGGGCCGCGGTGAGCTGGCGCTGGCCATCCTCGTCGAGAACATGCGCCGCGAGGGCTTCGAGCTCACGGTGGGCAAGCCGCAGGTGGTCACCAAGAAGATCGACGGCAAGGTGCACGAGCCCTTCGAGCACCTCACCGTGGACGCCCCCGAGGAGTACCTCGGCGCCATCACCCAGCTCCTCGCTGCCCGCAAGGGCCGCATGGAGGGCATGACGAACCACGGCACCGGCTGGGTGCGCATGGAGTTCGTTGTTCCGTCGCGCGGTCTGATCGGCTTCCGCACGGAGTTCATGACCACCACGCGCGGCACCGGCATCGCCAACGCCATCTCGCACGGCTACGAGCCTTGGGCCGGCCAGATCGTCACCCGTCAGAACGGCTCCATCGTGGCCGACCGCTCCGGCGTGGTCACCCCGTTCGCCATCATCGCCCTGCAGGAGCGCATGAGCTTCTTCGTGCAGCCGCAGGACGAGGTGTACGAGGGCATGGTCATCGGCGAGAACTCGCGCAGCGACGACATGGACGTGAACATCACCAAGGAGAAGAAGCTCACCAACATGCGCTCCTCCACGGCCGACACGTTCGAGTCCATGACCCCGCCGCGCGTGCTGTCGCTCGAGGAGAGCCTGGAGTTCGCCCGCGAGGATGAGTGCGTCGAGGTCACGCCCGAGAAGGTGCGTATCCGCAAGGTGAACCTGGACGCGACTGAGCGCGCTCGTGCTGCGGCGCGTCTCAAGAAGCAGGACGCGAACGCCTGAGCCTGATCACACGAAGCCCCGCGGTGCGCGCCACCGCGGGGCTTCGTGGTGTCCGGCGCAGTCGGTCAGCGCAGCTCGCTGATGAGCACGGCCATGGTGCCGGGCTCTCGTGCCGTGAAGACGTGGGGCGCGTCGCCGGCGTAGGTGAGGTAGTCCCCGGGGTTCATCGTCACGGGCGCGTCGCGAGGGCCGACATCGGCCCGTCCCGAGATCAGCACGACGTGCTCGGTGGTGCCGCTGAGGTGAGGGCGGGAGTCGCGGGTGCCGCCCGGCTCTGCCTGCAAGAGATAGATGTCGCGGCGCGAGTTCGGGGGAGCGGTCGACAGCAGCGTCGCGCTATAGGTGGCCGCGGCTGCCGGAACACCGCTCAGATCGGCGACCCGCAGCAGCGTCGGCCCGGCGGCGGGCTCGGCCACCAGCTCGGCGAACGGCACGCCGAGGGCGTCACCGAGTGCCCACAGCGTCTCAACGTTCGGCGTGGTCGCCGCGTTCTCCAACTGCGAGACGGTGGCCTTGGAGACACCGGCCCGCCGCGCCAGCTCGGCCGCGGAGAAGCCGCATCGTTCGCGTTCGCGGCGCAGCGCCTGTGCGATTCGGGCCCGGAGCTCATCCATGCGTTCAGTATGACAAACGTCCTTTCGTTTGACTGAACGACGCGGGTCGTTCAGAATTGCAATCGACCGTTCGGTTTGCTGAACGACGAGAGTGAGGCGCGTATGGATCAGGCGGAACGGTCGGCGGTGCGCCAGGGGATGGCCGTGGCGCTCGCGGTGAGCCTGGACGGGATCACCTTCGGTGCGCTGGCCGTGGCGGCGGGCCTGGACGTCTGGCAGGCATGCGTGCTGAGTCTGGTGATGTTCACCGGCGGCTCGCAGTTCGCATTCGTCGGCATCATCGCCTCCGGCGGGGTCGCTGCCGCCCCCGCGGGAGTTGTCGCCGCGCTTCTGCTCGGCCTGCGCAACACCGTCTACGCCATGCGGCTCTCCTCGATCGTCGGCAGGGGCGTGCTGCGCCGCCTCGGCGCCGCCCAGCTCACCATCGATGAGAGCATCGCGGTGGCTGTCACCCAGGAGGAGCCCCGCGCGCAGCGCGTGGGCTTCTGGGCCACGGGCATCGCGATCTTCGTCGGGTGGAACGCGGCGACCCTCGCCGGTGCGCTCGTGGGCAACCTGATCGGCGACGTCCGCGTCTACGGGCTCGACGCTGCCGCAGCCTGCGCGTTCCTGGCGCTGCTCTGGCCGCGATTGCGCTCCCGGCAGGCCATCGCGGTTGGAGTGGGGGCCGCCGTCGTTGCGACCGTGGCGACGCCGTACGTGATGCCCGGGATGCAGGTGCTGCTCGCGGCGGTGGTCGCGGTCGTCGTCGGCGTGTTCAATCTGTTCGGCGGCGGAGACACGAAGGCGGTGGCTCGATGACCCTGTGGCAGGCGATCCTCGTGGCGTCGATCCTGTGCGTGCTCGCCAAGATCCTCGGGTACGCGATTCCACCGCACTGGCTCGAGAAGCCCACCCCGGCGCGCACCATGGACCTCACAACCGTGGCGCTGCTCGCCGCGCTCGTGGCCTATCTCGCCCTGCACGGGCCCGGGCAGTCCCTGCACATCGATGCGCGGCTGGCCGCCGTCGGCGTCGCCGCCGTCCTGCTGGCCCTGCGCGCGCCGTTCGTGCTCGTCGTCATCGCCGGGGCCGTGACGGCTGCGCTGCTGCGGTTGTGGGGCTGGGCGAGCTGATACGGCAGCCGTTCAGGCCCGGACGGTACCATCGGCCCGTGTCCCTCTCACGCATCGCCACCTTCGTGATGAGCTTCATCATCGGAGCCGTCTTCGGCACGGCCGGAACGATCGGGTTCTCCGCCGGTGCCGACCTGTTCCACCTCGGCCTGATCCTCGCGTTCGCCGGGTGCCTGGCCATTCTCGTCTCGTTGCGCATTCTGGCGGAGGATCGATGGGCCGCCATCGCGGGAGGGGCCGGGATGTACCTGGCGGTCTTCATGTTCTCCATGCGTGGCCCCGGGGGCTCCGTGGTGGTTCCCGACACGGGGCTGTCACAGGTGTGGCTGATCGGTGTGGGGGTCATCATCCTGATCGTGGCGGCGTGGCCGGACCTGCGTCGGATCCGTCCTGCGTCCGCACCGTCGAAAGCGCAGACGCCCTCTCGTTGACGTCTCCGCTCCCGCCACGGCCGTGCGTGCACGACCGCCCGGGGAGGAGAGACGTAGACTGAAGAGGTGACGTATGTGATCGCTCTTCCCTGCGTCGATGTCAAGGATCGCGCCTGCATCGACGAATGCCCTGTCGACTGCATCTACGAGGGCGAACGTTCGCTCTACATCCACCCCGACGAGTGCGTGGACTGCGGCGCCTGCGAGCCGGTGTGCCCGGTGGAGGCGATCTACTACGAGGACGATCTTCCGGACGAATGGTCCGAGTACTACAAGGCCAATGTGGAGTTCTTCGACGGAATCGGATCGCCCGGAGGCGCCGCCAAGGTGGGCGTGATTCCGAAGGACCACCCGATCATCTCCGCGCTGCCGCCGCAGGCCGAGGCGTGAGCGTTCGCGACCTCGCGGATTACCCGTGGGATGCGGTCGCTCCTATTCGCGAGCGCGCGGCGCAGCATCCCGGCGGGCTCGTCGACCTCTCGATCGGCTCTCCGGTCGATGAGACACCGCGGATCATCCGGGAAGCGCTCGCAGCGGCGACCGAGGCCCACTCCTACCCGCAGACCGTCGGAACCCCCGCCCTTCGCGACGCGATCGCCGCGTGGTTCGCGCGGCGTCGTGGTGTGGCATCCCTGACGGCCGACCAGGTGCTGCCCACGGTGGGCTCCAAGGAGCTCGTCGCGCTCCTCCCGACCTTGCTCGGTCTCGGAGCTGGCGACATCGTGGTCCATCCGCGGGCCGCGTATCCGACGTATGAGGTCGGTGCCGTCGTCGCCGGTGCCACCGCGGTGGCGGAGGACGACCCGGCGGCGTGGCCGGCGGGAACGAAGCTCATCTGGCTGAACTCCCCGGGAAATCCCGACGGCCGTGTCCTCGGAGTCGCCGATCTCCGTGCCGCCGTGCGCCGGGCGCGCGAGCTCGGTGCGGTGATCGCCGGAGACGAGTGCTATGCCGAGCTCGGCTGGGACGCGCCCTGGGACAGTGAGCCGATCCCGTCCATCCTGGACCCTCGTGTCACCGACGGAGATGACACCGACGTTCTCGCGGTGTACTCGCTGAGCAAGCAGTCCAATCTGGCGGGTTACCGCGCGGCGTTCCTCGCCGGGGATCGCGAGCTGATCGCGCGCCTCACGACGGCGCGCAAGCACCTCGGGCTCATGCTCCCGGCGCCCGTTCAGCAGGCGATGACCGTCGCGCTCGCCGATGACGTACACGTCGCGCAGCAGAAGGAGCGATACCGGTCGCGCCGTGAGCTGCTCAAGCCTGCGCTCGAGTCCGCCGGCTTCCGCGTGGACCGCAGCGAGGCCGGACTGTACCTCTGGGCGACCGAGGGGCGCGACGCCTGGCAGAGCATGGACCGGCTGGCGGATCTCGGTGTCCTGGCAGGTCCCGGGGTCTTCTACGGACCGTTCTTCCCGCAGCACGTCCGCCTGTCCCTGACGGCTTCCGACGAGCGGATCGCCGCCGCTGCCGAGCGCCTCCGCGCGTCTTCGTAGGGAACCTCTAGCGAGGTGCCGCATCCTTTGGCGGGTGCATCAGTAGGTCCCGCGGGCGACTAGGCTGTAAGGACCGGGCGTGCTCACGCGCGCCGCCGACACGGATCTCTCACGACAGTTCCGTGTCAGACCCCCGACGACCAGAAATCGCAAGGAGGCGCCGTGAACAACGCGGGAGCACAGCCTGAGAAGGCGACGCTGACGATCGGTGACACCACGGCTGAACTGCCCACGGTGGCAGCGGTCGACGGAGCATCGAGCATCGACTTCGCCACCCTCACGAAGCAGACGGGCTACACCGCCCTCGACTACGGCTTCGTCAACACTGCGGCCACCAAGTCCGCGATCACCTACATCGATGGCGACCAGGGAATCCTGCGCTATCGCGGATACCCGATCGAGGACCTCGCCGAGCACAGCTCGTTCCTGGAGGTCGCGTGGCTGCTGCTGTACGGCGAGCTTCCCACCGCCGACGAACTGGGCGCCTTCGACGAGAAGATCCGTCGCCACACCCTCATCCATGAGGACCTCAAGCACTTCTTCAACGCCCTCCCGCACACCGCGCACCCGATGGCCTCGCTGTCGTCGGCGATCACCGCGCTGTCGACCTACTACGAGGGCCAGTACGACCCGCACAACCCCGAGCACGTCGAGCTGAACACCATTCGCATGCTGGCCAAGCTGCCCGTGCTGGCCGCTTACTCGCACAAGAAGAGCATCGGCCAGGCGTTCCTCTACCCCGACAACTCCCTGAGCTTCGTCGATAACTTCCTCCGCCTCAACTTCGGCGTGATGAGCGAGCCGTACGAGGTGAACCCCGTGATGAGCCGCGCGCTGGAGCGTCTGCTCATCCTGCACGAAGACCACGAGCAGAACGCGTCCACCTCCACGGTGCGCCTGGTCGGCTCCACGGGCGCCAACCAGTACGCATCGGTCTCCGCGGGCATCCACGCCCTCTCGGGTCCGCTGCACGGCGGCGCCAACGAGGCGGTGCTCAAGATGCTCGGCGAGATCCGCGACTCCGGTGAGACGGTCAAGCGGTTCGTGGAGCGCGTGAAGAACAAGGAGGACGGTGTCAAGCTGATGGGCTTCGGACACCGCGTCTACAAGAACTACGACCCGCGCGCCAAGCTGGTCAAGCAGTCCGCGGACGAGGTGCTGTCCGAGCTGGGCGTGAGTGACCCGCTGCTGGATCTCGCCAAGGAGCTCGAGGAGATCGCGCTCAACGACGAGTACTTCCAGGCACGTCGCCTGTACCCCAACGTCGACTTCTACACCGGTGTGATCTACAAGGCCATGGGCTTTCCCACGCGGATGTTCACGGTGCTCTTCGCGATCGGCCGCCTGCCGGGATGGCTCGCGCACTGGCGCGAGATGAACCTGGACCCGCAGACGAAGATCGGCCGCCCGCAGCAGCTGTACACGGGTGCTCCCGAACGTCGCTACCCGGGAGCCTGAACCACGGAGCCTGACGACAGAGGGGCTGGACCGAGATGGTCCAGCCCCTCTGTCGTCGCACGATCAGGCGTGCAGGGCCTCGTTGAGCGTCACGCCGACGCCCGCGCGGGTCACGGCCTCGATCGCACCGGTCAGGGAGTTGCGGCGGTAGAGCAGGCCGTCGCGGCCGGAGAGATCGGATCCCTTGACCGTGGTGGAGGTGCCGCCCTCGGTGAGGACGATCTTCGAACCCGCCGTGACGTAGAGTCCCGCCTCCACGATGCAGTCGTCGCCGAGCGAGATGCCGATACCCGCGTTGGCGCCCAGCAGCGTGCGCGAGCCGATCGACACACGGTGGGATCCGCCCCCGGACAGCGTGCCCATGATGGACGCACCGCCGCCGATGTCCGAGCCGTCTCCCACCACGACGCCCTGGGAGATGCGTCCCTCGACCATGGATGCGCCCAGCGTGCCGGCGTTGAAGTTGACGAATCCCTCGTGCATCACCGTGGTGCCGGGGGAGAGGTGCGCGCCCAGCCGCACGCGGGAAGCATCTGCGATGCGCACACCGGCGGGCAGGACGTAGTCGGTCAGGCGCGGGAACTTGTCGAGGCCCTGCACCTGGATGCCGGCGCGCTGCAAGGAGGGCCGCAGGCGCGAGACGTCGTCCGGGTGCATCGGCCCGGCTGAGGTCCATGCGACGTTGGGAAGGTGGGCGAAGATGCCATCGAGATTCAGCTCGTTGGGACGCACGATGAGGTGGCTGAGAGCGTGCAGGCGCAGATAGGCATCCGAGGTGGAGACGACCGGCGCGTCCAGATCGGCCTCCACGCGCACCACCTCGATGCGCACCCCGCGAAGCTCGTCCTCCTCGGCATGCACCTCCAGCGTGGTGGTGTCGGTGCTCTCCGGCAGGCGGCCGGTGCGGATCTCGGGGAACCAGGTGTCCAGCACGGTGCCGTCCTCGCGGATCGTCGCGAGCCCGTCAGCGTTCACCCATCGTGCATCAGTCATGTCTCCACGCTAGCGGGCCCGGCGGAGCGGCCGGTGCCCCATGTCGCTCCGCGACGCCGGGGCGCTCAGCGCGGCCGGATACGATGAGGGCATGCCGCTGCTCGATCTCACCGCCTCCGCTGCCGACATCACGCGAGCGATCTGCGATATTCCCAGCGTCTCCGGGGATGAGGCCGCGCTGGCGGACGCCGTCGTCGCGGCGCTGTCAGAGTACGACCACCTGGAGATCATCCGCGACGGGGACACGATCGTCGCCCGCACGTCGCTCGGGCGAGACCGCCGAGTGATCATCGCGGGCCATCTCGACACGGTTCCGATCAACGACAACCTGCCGACCGAGCTTCGTGAGGTCGACGGCGAAGCCGTGATCTGGGGACGCGGCACCGTCGACATGAAGGCCGGGGTTGCGGTGCAACTGAAGCTGGCGGCCGATCTCGTCGCCCCGGCGGTCGACATCACCTGGATCTGGTACGACCACGAAGAAGTCGACAGCTCGCTCAACGGCCTGGGCCGTCTCGCCGGCAACCGGCCCGACCTCATGACCGGCGACTTCGCCATCCTCGGGGAGCCGACGGCGGGCGAGATCGAAGGCGGTTGCAACGGGACGCTGCGTGCTGTGGTCCGCACGCACGGGGTCCGGGCACACAGCGCACGCGCCTGGGTGGGGGAGAACGCCATCCACACCGCAGCTCCGGTCCTCGCCCGCCTGGCGGAGTACCGTCCCAAGGAGGTGAGCGTGGAGGGCCTGGCCTATCGCGAGGGCCTGAACGCTGTGCGCATCGGAGGAGGCGTCGCCGGAAACGTGATCCCCGACCTCTGCGAGGTGGAGGTCAACTACCGCTATGCGCCGGACAAGTCGCCCGAGCAGGCGGTCGCTCACATCCGGAACGTGTTCGCGGGCTTCGAGATCGAGATCGTGGACCTGTCGGCCGGTGCCCGGCCCGGCCTCGACGCCGAGCTCGCCCAGGACTTCCTCGCGGCGACCGGGGCGCGCCCCAAGCCCAAATACGGCTGGACCGACGTGGCCCGCTTCTCGGCACTGGGCGTTCCTGCCGTCAACTACGGTCCCGGCGACCCGAGCCTGGCACATCACGACCAGGAACGCGTACCCGTGGCACAGATCGAGACGGTCGAGGCAGGATTGCGCGCGTGGCTGAGCTGACCCGCACGGAGGAGGCGGCCGCCCGATCCGCGCCCCCGACCCGCGTGGTGACGGCCCTGCGGATCACCGGGATCTACGTGGCGGGTCGCATCCTTACGCTCGTTTTCCTCTACATCGCGTCGGCGCTCGCCGCGCCGGGTTCCCGGTTCGGTCCGGGCCTGGGCATCGAGAGGTTCATCACGGGCTGGGACGGTCAGTGGTACTGGCAGATCGCGTTCCAGGGGTACCCGTCCCCGCTGCCGCTCACCGACACCGGGGCGGTGGCGGAGAACGCCTGGGCTTTCATGCCCATCTATCCGTGGGTCGCCAATGCGGTGGGAATGCCCTTCGGCTCCTGGGCGACGGGGGCCGGAATCACCTCGCTCGTCTGCGGACTGCTGTCGTGCTTCGCCCTCTACCGCCTGATGCGCAACCGCCTCTCGCGCAATGCGTCGATGTGGGCCGTCGTCTTCTTCGCCAACGGTCCGCTCGCCGCGCTGTTCCACGTCGGCTACGCCGAGGCGATGTTCACGCTGTTCCTGCTGCTGGCCCTCAACGCGGTGCTTCGCCGTCGATTCGCCGAGCTCTACGTCCTCATTCCGCTGATGGGCTTCACGCGGCCGGGTATTCTGCCCTTCGCTCTGATGCTCGGCCTCTACGGCATCTGGCGCTGGTTCCGGCGCGATCGCGATCCGCTGCCGCGTGCGCAGATCATCCACATCCTGGCGACGGGTGCGCTCGCCGTCCTCGTGGGCTTCTCCTGGCAGATCATCGCAGGAATCGTGACGGGCGACCCCGGGGCGTACCTCAGCACCGAGCTTGCGTGGCGGCGGAACTGGCTGGCGGAACCGGCTACCGCGTTCATCCCGTTCGAGGCATGGGGTGCGGCGCTGAACATGTGGTTCGGCCTGTGGCAGGTTCCCGTGATCCTGGGCTGGATCACCTTCGCCGTGCTGCTCGCACTGATCGCGTGGGCGCTGCTGCGTGAACGGCACGTGCTCGCGATGGGCGTCGAACTGCGGCTGTGGTCGGCGAGTTACATCTTGTACCTGCTGGCGGTGTTCTTCCCGCAGTCCTCGACGCTGCGACTCCTCCTGCCACTGACCCCGATGGTGGGTGCGCTCGCCATCCCGCGCTCGCCCTGGTGGCGCGGCGGAATCCTCATCGGCGGCGTGCTGTACCAGTGGTTCTGGATCTACAGCGTCTATGCGCTCGCAGCCACGGTCTATCAGATCCCCTGAGCTGTATTCCGGGGTCACGGATCGCTGTGCATTTCTGGACAACGCCTCAGAACCGATAAACTGGTGGCCAGACCAGGATGAAAGGGAGCCGACATGGCAGCCATGAAGCCCAGGACCGGCGACGGACCGATGGAAGCGGTCAAGGAAGGTCGCCTCATCATCGTTCGAGTTCCGCTCGAAGGGGGAGGCCGTCTCGTCGTCTCCGTGAATGACGAAGAGGCCAAGGAACTGCACTCCGTGCTCGGAGGCGTCGTCGACGCCGCGTGACGCACCGCAGACAGTGAAGGCGGCCGGGCAGCAGCCCGGCCGCCTTCACCGTTCTCCGAGTCAGCGCTCGGGGAGCACAGTGAGCTGCAGCAGGCCCTCGTTCACGGTGGACAGCGCACCCACCACGGCAGGAGAGGCCTGCACCTCCTGGATCAGGGAGCGATACGCGCGGGTGACTTCGTCTCGCTGGACCGGATCGGCAACGCGTCCGCCTCCGAGGACCCGGGGGATGAGCACGGTGCCTCCGGCGCGCACGAGCCGGAGGCCATGCTCCACGTAGGCGATCACGTTCTCCGGGTCGGCGTCGACGAGCACGATGTCATAGGAGCCCTCGTTCATGCGCGGCAGGACCTCGAGAGCGCGGCCGGTGATGAAGCGTGCGCGCGCGGCGGGGATGCGCGCCTCGTGGAAGAACTGGCGAGCGACGCCGAGGTGCTCCGGTTCCTTGTCGATCGTGGTGAGCACGGCGTTCGGCGCGCCATGAAGCAGCCACAGCCCGGATACCCCGGCGCCGGTGCCGATCTCCATGATGCTGGTGGCTGCAGTGGTCGCGGCGATCACCGCGGCCTGAGATCCGACGCCGGGAGAGATCGGTGCGGCCCCCACCTCCAGCGCGTGGGCGCGTGCGCGCGCGATGTGGTCGGGTTCGATGATGGACTCCCGCGCGAAACGGGCGATCGCATCCAGCTCGCTCATGACTCCTCCGTATTCAGGCTACGGGCGGTGTGCGCGACTGTGTGTGAGGCGCGACCGGTAATCTGAATCCATGAACTTCATCCCGGGGCCCGACAAGCTGCTGGTGATCGCGCTGATCGCCGTGGTCCTCGTCGGTCCGGAGCGGCTCCCGCGCTATGCGGAGGGACTGGCCCGGCTCATCAAGAAGGCGGGCGAGGTGATCCGCGGCGTGAAGGATCGCGCGGCGGAGGAGATGGGCCCGGAATTCACCGAGACGGACTGGCGCAAGCTCGATCCTCGTCAGTACGATCCGCGGCGCATCATCCGTGAGGCGCTGCTGGATGACGTCATGGCACCGGCGCCCACGGCCGCCGTCGCAACCGCCGGAGCGGCCGCCGCAGCAACGAGCGCCTCGGCAACGCCGCCCAGCCCGCACTCCAGCGGAGCGAGCGCACTGTTCACCCGCTCCACACCGCGCACCTCGAACCGGCTTGCGGCGGGGGAGATCCCGCCCTACGACGCCGAAGCCACCTGAGCGCAGAGGCGGTCAGGCCGTTCGGAACGGCAGGGAGCGGTGCGCGAGGTCGCGTCCGAGTGTCGCCACCCGTTCGGCGAGCGCGATGATCGCGGCCGCGGCCGGGTCGGCGGGGTCGGAGACGACCACGGGCTCGCCCGCGTCTCCCCCCTGGCGCAACGCGACGCTCAGCGGCACGGAGGCGAGCAGTTCCACGGGCTGATCCGGCAGGCTCAGCGCCGCGGCCACGCTCTGTCCGCCCCCGGAGCCGAACATCGCGAACTCCTGGCCGTCGGGCAGCCTCATCGGCGCCATCGTCTCGACGACGCCGATCACGCGCTGACCGGTCTGGCGTGCCACCGTGCCCGAGCGCACCGCCACCTCTGCGGCGGCGGGCTGGGGCGTGGTGATCACGAGGACGTCGGCACCCGGGAGCAGCTGGCCCACCGAGATGGCGATGTCACCGGTGCCCGGGGGCATGTCCAGCAGAAGGACGTCGAGGTCGCCAAAGTGCACGTCGGTGAGGAACTGCTGAACCGTGCGGTGCAGCATCGGACCTCGCCAGGCCACCGCGCCTTCGCCCTCGCGAAGGAACATGCCGATGGAGATCACCTTCACGTCGTGGGCGACCGGCGGCAGGATCATCTCGTCGATGCGGGTGGGAGTCGTGCCGGCGGGTACACCCAGAAGACCGGGGATCGAGAAGCCGTGCACATCGGCATCGACCAGTCCGACACGAAGCCCGCGCTGCGCAAGGGCCACGGCGAGATTGGCGGTCACGGTGGACTTGCCCACACCGCCCTTGCCGCTGGTGACGGCGATCACCCGCGTGAGCGAGTCCGGACCGAACGGCATCGTGCGTGCCGGCCGGCCGTCGCGCAGCCGCTCCGTCAGGGCGCGCCGTTCATCGGGCGTCATCACACCGACCGCGACGTCGACGGCGCCGATGCCGGGCACGCGAGCGGCGGCGTCGCGCACGTCGCGCTCGATCCGCGTCGCGGCCGGGCAGCCGACGATGGTGAGGGCGATGCCGACATGGGCGGTCGTGTCGGTGACAGTGATCTCGCGCAGCATGTCGAGCTCGGCCAGCGTCCGCCGCAGTTCGGGGTCCACCACACCGCCGACGGCGATGCGCACCTGTTCGGCGAGGCTCACCGTGACTCCTTCTTCGCTGCGCCGCCGTCAGTCGCGGGGCGCTCTCCCGTCTCCAGCGCGGCCCGGTCGTCGAGCTCAGCCAGCAGCGTGCGCAGCTCCTGCCGCAGGACATCCCGTGAGAGGGATTGCTCCACCAGATCCGTCATCGCCATCCGTAGTGCCACCACCTCGCGGGCCAGGTACTCCGTGTCGGCGAGGTTGCGCTCTGCGCGCTGCCGGTCCTGTTCGATCTGCACGCGGTCGCGATCGTCCTGCCTGTTCTGCGCGAGAAGGATGAGAGGTGCCGCGTAGGACGCCTGGAGGCTCAGGACCAGTGTCAGCGCGGTGAAGCCGTTGGAGACCTCGTCGAAGCGCACGCCTGCGGGCATGAGCGAGTTCCACGCGATCCATGCGACACAGAACAGCGTCAGCAGGGCGAGGAACGTGGGGGTTCCCATGGCCCGGGCGATCCACTCGGTGAAGCGGCCGAACCGGTCGCGAGACTGCTTGGGCTGTGCCCGCCCGCGGCGCGCGGGGGAGTCGAGGGCGTTGTCGCGGGCCATCATGCGCTCTGTCCCGGAGCAGGGCGGACCACGGGAATCGACCCGGTGGCTTCCTCTTCGTCGTAAGAGCGCCAGTCATCGGGCAGGAGGTAGTCCAGCACGTCGTCGACGCTCACCACTCCGACGAGACGGTGCGCGGCATCCACCACGGGCAGGGAGACGAGGTCGTAGGACGCGAGCATGCGCGCGACCTCCGTCGCCGACGCCGTCGCTTGCACGGGCTCCAGATCATCCAGGATGGCTCCGAGTCGCTCGTGCGGGGGATAGCGCAGCATCCGCTGGAAATGCACCACACCGAGCAGCCGCCCGGTGGGGGTCTCGTAGGGCGGCAGCGTGACGAACACGGCCGCGGCGAGCGCCGGATGCAGCTCGTGGCGGCGGATGAGGGCAAGTGCCTCTGCCACCGTCGCCTCCGCCGACATGATGATCGGCTCGGGGGTCATCAGACCGCCCGCGGTGTCCGGACCGTACTGGAGGAGGGTTCGCACGTCCTCCGCCTCTTCGGGCTCCATGAGCTCCAGCAGATGCTGCAGACGTCCCTCGGGCAGTTGCGCGAGCAGATCCGCGGCGTCGTCCGGCTCCATCTGGTCGAGGATGTCGGCGGCGCGCTCATCGCCCAGTTGCTCGAGGATGTGCATCTGCTCGTCCTCGGGCATCTCCTCCAGCACATCGGCGAGGCGGTCGTCCGGGAGCTCCTCGGCGACCTCGATCATGCGGGTCTCGGGCAGATCAAGCAGCGTGTTGGCCAGATCGGCGGGCTTCAGCTCCGAGTACGAGGCCACCAGCTGCTCGGCCGACTGCGCCTCGCCGGGCCGGTGCTGCTCGCGCACCTGCCCCCACGTGGCGAACGTGGTGGCGCCCTTCGCGAACGGCGACGCGCTGGTCTTGGGACGTCGCAGGAAGAGCTGGGTGACGCCCCACTCGCCGATGCGGTTGCGCTCGATCGCCACGTCCTCGATGACCGCGCTGCCGGATGCATCAGCCATGTCTACGCGTCGTCCCACCAGCTCCGCGAGCACGCGAACCTCGCCACCGCGCTGCTCGAAGCGGCGCACGTTCATGAGGCCGGTGGTGATCACCTGTCCCTGCGAGATGGAGGTGACACGACCGATGGAGAGGAACACCTGACGGCGCCCCGGAATCTCGCAGACCAGGCCGATGACGCGGGGCGGGTCGGATTTTCGGTACACGACGACGACGTCGCGGACCTTGCCGAGACGATCGCCGGAGGGGTCGAAGACCGTGCAGCCGTGCAGGCGCGCGACGAAAACCCGCTGAGTACTCACGCTCTCAGCGTAGTCGCCGAAAGCTGGGCACCCGGGGGATCGATAGGTGCGCGTGGGAGAATGGGGAGCGAGTTCGGTGATGGCGCGACGGCCGCGAGGCGGCGCCGGCCGATCACGGAACGCTGACGGAGGAGAGGCAGACCAGTGAGCATGATGGGCCCCCTGGGCGGCAGTACGGAGGTCGGCGAGGTCGTCGGATCCTTCCCCGAGTACACCGGAGCGCAGAAGGCGGTGTCTGCGCTCATTCAGGCCGAGATCCCCGCACGGGAGATCGCGATCGTCGGCCGCGGCCTGCGATCGATCGAGCGCGTCACGGGGAGACTCGGCTACGCGACGGCGGCCCGGCAGGGTGCCGTCAACGGCATCTTCCTCGGTCTGATCTTCTCGCTGGTGTTCACCTTCGGCGCCGAGCAGAACCTCATGCAACTGTTCCTCGGGTGCATGGTGGTGGGCGTGGCGCTCGGCATGCTCATGAGCATCATTGCGTACACGCTCATCCGGCGCCGTCGGGACTACGCCAGCGTCATGCAGGTGGTCGCTGATCACTACGAGGTGACGGTGATGCCCACCAGCATTCACAAGGCCCGCCAGGTGCTCGGTACGGCCCCCGGCGGTCATCGGCCGCCGACGCGCCCTGCCACCCCGACGACGAACGAGCCGCCCCGCTATGGTGAGCGCATCGATCCTTCCGCCCCTGTGGGCGCCCCGCGCCCCGCCGCCCAGCCCCCTGCGGCACCGCAGTCCCGCCCCTCGCCGGCGGACGAACCGCCTCGCTACGGCGTGCGCATCGACCCGTCGGCGCGGCCCGCCGTCGCCCAGCCGCCGGCAGCACCCGCACCGGCGCCCGTCGCGCCGCGTCCGGAGGAGCCGCCGCGCTTCGGCGTGCGCGTGGATCCCGCCTCAGGGGGGTCCGAGAACGCCACGCCCGCTGCGGACACCGTCGCTGCGGCGGACGCGGCTCCGGTAGCGGACGATAGCTCTGCCGTGGACATCTCTCCCGTCGCGGACTCCGGTCCCGCAGCGGACGCCGTCTCGGAAGGGGACGATGCGACGACTGCGTACGGCGACGCCTCGCGGGACGACGCCGACGCTCGGACATCGGGCGACGAGGGGACGGCGAACGGCTCCGGCGAGCGCACATCGTGACGTCGGGCGTCGCGGACACCGTCCCGGTGCTCCTGCCCACCGGGGCGGAGGTGGAGGTCCACATCGCCGTCGAGCCGGCGCCCGACGCCCGCGCCACGATGATCCTCGCTCACGGCGCGGGATCCACGATGGACCATGGCTTCCTCGTCGGCTTGGCCACGGCGCTGCGGGCCGGCGGCATCGCCACCGTACGGTTCAACTTCCCCTACGTCGAGGCGGGCCGGCGCATGCCGGGCCCGGCCGCGCACGCCCTGGCCACGTGGGGCGCCGTGGCAGCTCACGTCCGGTCGCGTTCCGACCTCACAGGCCCCGTCTGGTTCGCCGGGCGCTCCTACGGTGGGCGGATGGCATCTATGGCGGTCGCCGACGGCCTTGCCACCAGCGGACTGGTCTATCTCGGCTACCCGCTCCACGCACCGGGCAAGCCTGAATCTCCGCGAGCGGAGCACCTTTCGAAGATCGCGCAGCCGCAGTTGTTCATCTCCGGCACCCGCGATCCGTTCGTCGATCCGCACGCCCAGCTGGAGGAGGCGGTGTCCGCCTGCTCGGATGCCCGTCTGCACTGGGTGGAAGGGGGCACGCACGGCTTCGAGGTGAAGGGGAACAAGCGCCCGGCAGATGTGATCGGCGCCGAGCTCGCATCGATCGTCCGGGACTTCGTTCTCGGCTGACACGTCGCGATACGACGACGCCCGCGCGAGGAGATCTCGCGCGGGCGTCGTCGTGAGAGCGGATCAGCCTCGCTGCACGCGAGCGATCCAGGCTTCGACCTCGTCGGCCGTGCGCGGGATGGCAGCGGAGAGGTTCTCCGCCCCGTCGGCGGTCACGAGGATGTCGTCCTCGATGCGCACGCCGATGCCGCGGTACTCCGCCGGCACGGTCTGGTCGTCCGCCTGGAAGTACAGGCCGGGTTCGATGGTGAACACCATGCCTTCCTCGATCGTGCCGTCGTAGTACATCTCGCGCCGGGCCGCCGCACAGTCGTGAACGTCGATGCCGAGGTGGTGGCTGGTGCCGTGCACCATGTAACGCCGGTGCTGGCCGCCACGATCGGCATCCAGCGCCTCTTCGGCGGTGACCGGCAACAGGCCCCATTCCGCCACGCGCGCGGCGATCACGGCCATGGCGGTCTCGTGCACCTGACGGAAGCGGATCCCCGGCTTCACGATGGCGAACGCCGCGTCCGCAGCCTCGCGAACCGCCTCGTAGATCTTGCGCTGGATGTCGGTGAACGTGCCGGACACCGGCAGCGTGCGAGTGATGTCGGCGGTGTAGAGGCTGTCCAGCTCCGCGCCGGCGTCCACCAGGATGAGATCGCCCGGGCGGACAGCGCCGTCGTTGCGCGTCCAGTGCAGGTATGTGGCGTGGGCGCCGGACGCTGCGATGGTGTCGTAGCCCTCCCAGTTCCCGTCGGTGCGTGCGCGCTGGTGGAAGACGCCTTCCACGACCCGCTCGCCCTTTGCGTGCGCGATCGCGCGCGGCAGCTCACGGATGATGTCGTCGAAACCGTCGGCGGTGACGCGGACGGCCTCACGCATCTGCGCGATCTCGTACTCGTCCTTCACGAATCGCAGTTCCGACACGAAGGAGGTGAGGCTGTCATCCTCCTCGACGACCAGATCGCCGTCGCGGGGCTCGAAGGCGTCGACATGCGCCGTCTCCAGCCCGAGGTCCACCGCCACGGCGCCCAGCGAGGGTCGCGGGCCGATCCAGAACTCTCCGATCGATGCGTCCGAGTAGAACTCCGCCGTGGTGCGATCGGCGCGCTCGCGGAAGTACAGCGTGGCCGTGTGACCGTCCTCGGCGGAGTCGAGGACCAGGACCGAGTCCGGCTCTGAGTCGCTGCCCCATCCGGTCAGGTGGCTGAAGGCGGAGTGCGCGCGGAACGGGTAGTCGGTGTCGTTGCTGCGCTGTTTGACGCCACCGGCCGGGATCACCAGCCGCTTACCGGGAAACGCCGCGGACACGGCTGCGCGGCGCCGGGCGGCGTACGCCGCCTGCTCGCGAGCGGGCGCGGGAGCTTCCTCGCGCTCGGCCCACCCCGTGGAGATGGTGTCGAGGAACCCCTGCGGGAACGGCTGCTTGCGGTTGCTGACTGCGGGAGTCTCGCTCTCGGCCACGGAGGCCTCGTCACCTGTCATGCTCATGCATCCATCCTCTCACGAGGGGGTGCGCACGGATCAGCCTGCCGGCTCCAGCTGGACGATGAGCGGACGGTGATCGCTGCCGGAATCATCCAGCGAGCGCAGCACCACGGAGCCTGTCGGCTTCCAGGACTTCGAAGTCATCACATGGTCGATGGGCACACCGGCCAGGGCCGGGATGCCGGTGGGCCATGTGCCCACCGCGCCATTGCCCGTGGCCGCGGCGGCGTCGGTGCACTGGCCCATGAGACCATCTCCCGTGCCCAGGGAGGCCATGTGATCCATCGTGGCGTTGAAGTCGCCGGCGAGGATCACGTTCCCGTCAGCGCACTGATCGGCGATCCACTGCAGATCCTTCTCCCAGCCGGCCATCTGCGCCGGACGGGGTGCCACTGCATGTACAGCGACGATCGTGGGTCCATCACCGTCGACGGGCATGGCGACTGCGCTCGGCAGCGAACCGGTGTTGCTCGTGCCGTCCTCCGACGACTGGATCACCGAGTAGTCGCCGAGCTGCGGGGAGATGAGGATCGTGGTCTCCCACGCCTGCGGTCCCTCGTAGTCGGTCTGGTTGAACGAGACGTGCAAAACCCACATCGGGCGTCCGAGATCGCGCATCGCGACCGCCACGCGCTCGCCCACGGATTCTGCGGTCTCGGGCAGGGAGACGATGTCGGCATCCATGGCCACCGCCGTCTCCGCGATGGTGTCGGCCGGCGTCGCCTCACCGGCGGTGTTCCACGCCATGACCCGCAGGCTGGTGGCGGTCTTCTCCGGCAGCGCCTGCGTGCCGAAACCCCGCACGGCCAGGATCGCGCCGTTCGCGCCGGCACCGATGATGCCGATGATCGCGAGAGAGGCGGCGAAGCCACGGATCGACTTCGCGAACGACAGCAGCAGTGCGACGATTGCGACGCAGACGAACACGACCGCCAGCAGGCCACGGGATGCGACGGCCTGCGCAAAGGGGAAGGTGCGTTCGAGGTGGAAGAACTGCGGCCACGTCACGATCGCCGTCGCGATCGCGGCGCACACCGTGATCAGCAGACCGAGCATTCGCAACACGCTTTCGAGCCTAGGGTGCGCTGCTGAGAGAACGGTCCGCGCAGGCCCGCGATACGCTCAGAGGATGACCACCGACGCGCGCTTCCGCGGTCCCGCCGACCTGCATCTGCACTCGTCGCGCTCGGACGGCACGGAGCACCCGGCCGATGTCATCACCGCGGCGCACGCGCACGGACTTCGCACCGTCTCGCTCACCGACCACGACACCACGACCGGATGGAGTGAAGCGGCGACGCGGACCCGCGAGCTCGGCATGACGCTGATCCCGGGG
Source organism: Microbacterium nymphoidis (assembly GCF_021044885.1). Lineage (GTDB taxonomy): Bacteria > Actinomycetota > Actinomycetes > Actinomycetales > Microbacteriaceae > Microbacterium > Microbacterium nymphoidis. The sequence continues at coordinate 197,999 of NZ_JAJNOD010000001.1, forward strand.
ATGGAGCTGTCGACACGATTCCAGTGGCAGAGCATCCACATGCTCGCCTACCTGTTCGACCCGGATGACGCCGATCTTCTCGCCGAGACCGAGCGCATCCGCGCGGACCGGCTCGGACGCGCCGAGCGCATCGTCGGCAACATCGCCGCCGACTACGCGCTCACCTGGGACGACGTGCTCGCACAGCGCCTGGAGGATGCGACGATCGGACGGCCGCACATCGCCGATGCGTTGATCGCTCGCGGGATCGTGCGCGACCGGGAGGAGGCGTTCGCCGGTATCCTGCACCCGCGCACCGGGTACACCGTCCCGCTCTACTCGCCGGATCCGCGCGACGCGGTGAGGCTCATCCGCGATGCCGGGGGCGTGCCGATCATGGCTCATCCGGCGCCGCACGGCCGCGCCGGAATGCTCCCGATCCCCGTGCTGGAGGAACTCATCGCCGCCGGTCTCGCGGGGTTCGAGATCGATCATCGGGAGAACACCGCCGACGGCAAGCGCGCGCTGCGCGCACTGGTGCAGCGACACGGGCTGATCGTGACCGGGTCCAGCGACTACCACGGGACGGGCAAGCCGAACCGCCCAGGGGAGAACACGACCACCGACCAGAACGTGGCGGCCATCATCAGCGAGGGCTCAGGCACCACACCGGTGTACCCGCCCGAGCTGTAGCGCCCGCCCGGCGCCGTAACCCAGCGGCCCGAACCCTCGGACGCCATCGGCTGTCGCACCTTCCGCCGGCTGTAGGTCCCCCCAGGCCGTCTCCCGGACCGGTGCGCTAGGGTCGCGGGGTGCTGAACCCGACGCGGCTGGAAGCCCGGATCGACTCCCGTGCACGCCGGCTGCTGGCGCGCGCGCCCCGGACCGGCTGGCGGGGCGTGGCGGTGGAGTTCGCGGTTTTCGTGGCGAAGCAGGCGTGGGCGTGCGTGTTCGGTGCCGCACTTCTGCTGGCCATCATGCTGGTGCGTGTCCTGTACCCCGATGACCTGCCGCTCACGCGTAACGATCTGCTCACCCTGATCGCCATCGCCATCCAGATCGTCATGCTCGCCACCAGGCTGGAGGCGGGACGCGAAGTGTGGGTGATCGTGCTCTTTCACATCACGGGAACGGTGATGGAGCTCTTCAAGACGGACGTCGGCTCATGGGAGTACGACGCGGGCGGGGTGCTGCGGATCGCGGGGGTCCCGTTGTTCTCCGGGTTCATGTACGCCGCGGTCGGCTCGTATCTCGTGCGCGTGTATCGGCTCTTCGATCTCGGATTCGTCCGGTACCCGCCGGTGTGGGCCACGGCCGTCGTCGCCGCGGCCATCTACGCGAACTTCTTCACCCACCACTGGATCTGGGATCTGCGCTGGGTGCTCACGGCGATCGTCGTGCTGCTGTGGGGCGCGACCGTGATGCATGCGCGGGTCTGGCGCCGCACGATCCGCCTTCCTCTCATTCCCGTGTTCCTGGGTGTGGCGCTGTTCATCTGGATCGCGGAGAACATCGGGACGCGCTTCGGCGCCTGGCAGTACCCCGATCAGGCCGACGGATGGCAGTTGGTGTCGCTGTCGAAGCTCTCCAGCTGGGGACTGCTGATGATCATCTCGGTGGTGCTCGTCACCTTCGTGTACCCGCCGAGACCGCCCGTGACGCGCCCGGCACCATGAACGACGGATCCCGCCGTGCGAGCACGGCGGGATCCGAGAGCGTCAGAATTTGAGAGCGCTCAGGACGCGGGAGCAGCGGGGGCGCCGCCCGTGGCACCGCCGCCACCGGGACGCCGCCGGCGGCGGCGACGGCGCGCCGGTGCGTTCCCGTCGTGATGCTCGGATCCGCCACCGTCGTGGGTTCCGGTGCCCTCGGCACGGGGAGTCTCCGTCGTGGTGGCCCCTTCCGCGGACGAGCCGCCGCTGCGGCGACGGCGACGCGTGCGTCCCTCACCGGAGCGTCCCTCACCCGCGGCGGAGTCGGATCGACGCGGCGTGCGCACGGTGGCGGTCGCCGGTGCCTTCACGATGCGGCCCTTGGTGCCCTCCGGGATGTCCAGATCCGTGTACAGGTGCGGGCTCGACGAGTAGGTCTCGGTCGGTTCGGGCTGACCGAACTCCAACGCGCGGTTGATCAGGGCCCACTTGTGCAGGTCCTCCCAGTCGACGAAGGTCACCGCGGTGCCCGTGCGACCTGCACGACCCGTACGACCTGCACGGTGCAGGTAGGTCTTCTCATCGTCGGGGATGGTGTGGTTGATGACGTGGGTGACATCGTCCACGTCGATACCGCGGGCGGCCACATCGGTCGCGATGAGCACGTCGCGCTTGCCGGCCTTGAACGCGGCCATGGAACGCTCCCGCGACTCCTGGCTCATGTCGCCGTGCACGGCGGCGGCGTTGAAGCCCCGGTCGCCGAGCTCATCGACCAGCTTCTGGGCGGCGCGCTTCGTCCGGGTGAAGATGACGACCTTCTCCCGGCCGGTGGCCTGCAGGATGCGGGAGATGATCTCGTCCTTATCCAGCGAGTGGGCGCGGTAGATGACGTGCTTGATGTTCGCCTGCGTCAGGCCCTCGTCGGGATCGGTGGCGCGGATGTGGATCGGGTTGCTCATGAACCGGCGGGCCAGCGCAACGATCTGACCCGGCATGGTCGCGGAGAACAGCTGCGTGTGACGGATCGCGGGGACGCGCTGGAAGATCTTCTCGATGTCGGGGAGGAAGCCCAGATCGAGCATCTTGTCCGCCTCGTCGAGGACCACTTCGGTCGCCTGCGACAGATCGAGCAGGCGCTGACCGGCCAGGTCGATCAGCCGGCCCGGGGTGCCCACCACGATCTGTGCACCGGCCTTCAGCTGTTCGATCTGCCCCTCGTACGCCTTGCCGCCGTAGATGGCGACGACGCTGGTGGAACGGTTGGAGGTCAGCAGCTCCATGTCCTCGTAGACCTGCACCGCGAGCTCGCGTGTAGGAACGACGATGAGAGCCTTCACACCGGGCGCCGGGTCCTGACCGAGGCGCTGGACGACCGGGATGCCGAAGCCGAAGGTCTTGCCTGTTCCGGTCTTGGCCTGACCGATCACGTCCTGCCCGGGCAGGGACAGCGGGATGGTCTGTTCCTGGATCGGGAACGCATCGATGATGCCCTTGGCGCTCAGGGCATCGACGATGTCCTGGTCGACGCCGAGATCGGCGAAAGTTGTCACTTTTTTCGAGCCTGTCTGGCAGTGAGTCTGCCGGGATGAAGGTTCCACGCCCTTCTCTCAGCCACAGGCGCGGCGCTCCGATCCGACGCCGGAGCGCGTCCAGCCTACCGGAGGGTGCTGGCAGAGCCCCGGAAGACGCGCTTTCGTGCCCGGCGATGCCGCGTTCCGTGTGCCCGGCGGCACTCCCAGTAGGCTGGGCGCGTGGTGAACTGGTTCTGGAAGCGGCGACCCGCCGGGCGCACCCTGCTGCTGCGCGGGCGTGACGAGTTGGGCAATGCGCAGCGCGTCGATTTCTCCGAGCTTGCCCCCGACATCGACACCTTCCTGGGGCAGGCCGCGTACCTGCAGCTGGGATACTTCGAGACGCTCAGCCGGCTCATCCGCAACACCCCCGATCTGGAGGAGAAGGAAGCGCTGTCGAAGGCTGCGGGAGCGGCGCTCACCAAGCATCAGGGGCTGTGCGATGTGATCACCTCGCGCGGCGAGGTGCCCACCGAGGTGATGCTCCCGTTCCGCGAGGAACTCGACGCATTCCGCTGGAAGACGATCGGCAAGCGCCCGCGCGAGACGATGCTGTCCGTGCACATCACCGCGGGGATGCTGGACGACTTCTACATCGCACTGGCTTCGAGCTACGGCGAGACGGGGCGACGGGTGGTCCGCATCCTCGGCGCGGATCCGGACCGCGAGGCGATCGCGGAGATCCTCCGTCACACCATCTCCGCCGACGACGAGTGGCGCTGGCTGCTGTCTCTGTGGGGGAGGCGCCTGGTGGGCGACACCCTCCTGGTCGCGCGGGCGGCCCTGCGTCCTGCACGCCTGGACTCGGACGAGGAGAAGCAGGTGGAGCCGGTGTTCACGGCTCTGATGGCGAGCCATGCGAAGCGCATGGACGCGCTCGGGCTCGCCTCCTGATGCCCACGCGTTCATGACGAAGGCCCGCACCCCGAGGTGCGGGCCTTCGTCATGAGGCGATCAGGCGATGCCGAGGCGCGCGTCCTCCGCGGCGTCATGTGAGAGACGAAGGCGCGTGAGGACGAGGGTGCCCGCGACGGCGACCACCAGCGCGGCGCCGAGGCTGGCCACCCACATCCACACACTGGACTCCGCCACCCCCGACCAGGTCAGCGCGGTGTAGACGATCGCCGCAGCCGCGCCGCCGAATGCTCCGCCCACCAGCACACCGCGCGACCCGCGGGAGGGGACGAGTGCGTGGGCTACGGCACCGAGCAGGATGCCGCCGATGACGGCCAGGAGGACGTACATGTCAGGCCACGAATCCGACGCGGCGCGACTCCTCGGTGCCGATCTCGATGTACGCGAGCGACGCCGTGGGAACGATGTAGGCGTTGCCCTTGTCGTCGGTGAAGTTCACGGACGCGGCCTTCGACTCCAACGCCTCGGAGACGGCGCTTCGCACGTCGTCCGCAGACTGGGAGGTTTCGAAGCTGAGCTCGCGACCGATGTTGGCGATGCCGATGCGGATCTCCACGTTGTGTCCTTCCTCTGCCCCGGAAGGGGCGAACATCCACAGCCTATGGCACCGGTCGGATGTCGCGTCGCGTGCACGCTCAGGGCGAACGCGTCCGAGCACGGCACCCGGGCGGTGGTGTCCGAGCCTCCCGCTAGCGTGGTGACATGAGCACGGACACCTCCACGACGCCGGCGCGCCCGGCGGCGGCTCTCGAGCTGGATCCTCGCCAGAGTGCAGTGGTGGCGCTGCCGGCCGATGCCGATGCCGTGGTGATCGGTGCTCCCGGTACCGGCAAGACGGCGACTCTCCTCGAACGTGCCCGTCGGCTGCTCGCCACGGGGGAGCGAGGCACGGACGAAGTCCTGGTGCTCACGCCGTCGCGCCTCACCGCCACCCGTCTGCGCGATGAGCTCGGGTTGTCCGTCGGTCGCGCGACGCCGGGTGCCCTGGCCCGATCCCTCGGGTCGCTCGCCTTCCAGATCGTCCGCGCCGCCATGGTCAGAGACGGCCGCCCCGCGCCGCAGCTGCTCACCGGCGCCGACCAGGACCGCATCGTGGCCGATCTGCTGCATGGAGACGAGCAGGATGCGCAGGAGGGCGTGCGTCCCCAGCGCTGGCCCGGGGAACTTCCTGCCGCAGCCCGCAACGCGAAGGCGTTCCGTTCGGAGCTGCGCACGCTGATCGACGAGTGCACGGAGCTCGGCCTCGCACCGGACGAACTGTCGGTGCTGGGCGAACGATGGGGGAGGCCGGTGTGGACGGCTGCCGCGGGGTTCATCGCGGACTATCGCGATGTGACGGCCCGCATGCGCGCTGCCCATCGTGATGCGGCCGACCTGCTGGCCGAGGCCGCAGCGATCGTGCGCGCCGCGCCTGCGGGATCCGCCGCGCTGGCGGCGCTCGGTCCCGTCGCCCGGCTGAAGACGGTGCTGATCGACGATGCCCAGGAACTCACCCGGGGCGCCATCGGCCTGATCGAGGCACTCCGCTCTCGAGGGGTCTCCGTGGTCGCGTTCGGCGATCCCGACATCGGATCGGGTGCGTTTCGCGGTGTCACACCCGAGCTGTTCGCGCAGCTGGCCGCTCTGCTCGGCGACGTCCACGTCCTCGACGAGCCTCACCGCGCGACACCGGCCATCTCCCGGCTGATCCGCACGATCACCCAGGCGATTGGCGTGGGCGGACGAGTCGAGCACCGTCGGGCCCCGGGCGACGAGCTCGCAGATGATCGAGTCGGCGCGCTCATCGCGGCCAGCCCCTACGAAGAAGCCGATGCGATCGCCCGCACGCTCCGTGACTGGCATCTGGTCCGCGGGGTGGAGTGGGCCCGCATGGCGGTGATCGCTCACGACACCCGCCAGGTCGCGTCGCTGGAGACGGAGCTGGCCGCGCGCGAGGTGCCGACCCGCGCGGCGGGCGTGCAACGCCCACTCGGACGCGAGGTGGTCGTCCGCCAGCTTCTCGAAGTGCTGGAACTCGGCATCCAGGCCCCGCAAGAACGTGATCCGGAGGCGCTCGCGGGCGCGTTGCTGTCACCCTTCGGCGGTCTCGACGCGGTGGGGCTGCGTCGTCTGCGCGCAGCGCTGCGGCATCGGGAACTCGCGGCGGGGGGAACCACGGCAGCGGGGGAGCTGCTGCGGTCGGCCTTCGAGCATCCGCTCGAGTTCGGGCTGCTGGAGGGAGCTGAGGCATCCGCGGCGGAGCGGCTCGCGACTACGCTCGCGCGCGTGGCCGAGGCACATCAGCGCGGCGAGACGGTGCACGAGCTGCTGTGGCTGATCTGGGACCGTTCGCGTCGAGCCGGTGAGCGTCTGGCGGATGCCTGGCGGCGCATCGCCACCACCCCGGGACCCTTCGCCGCCGAGACCGGGCGCGCGCTCGATGCACTGGTGGCGTTGTTCGAGGCCGCGAAGCGTGCGGTGGAGCGCGGCACGGACGCCGACCCGGCCGCCTTCATCCGCAACCTGCTTGGCAGCGATGTGCCCGAAGACACCCTGGCGTCACCGGAGAGCGCGCAGACGGTGGCCGTCATGACCCCGGCCACCGCACTTGGCACGGAGTTCGACGCGGTCGTCATCGCGGGGGTGCAGGAGGGTGTCTGGCCGAACGTTCGTCTGCGCGGCGGCCTGCTGGACAGCTGGCTGCTGGCGGACGCGGTCGTCGCCAGCCGCGCCGGCGACTCCTCGACGGCCGCGCCTCCCGTCTCGGAACGACGGCGCTGGGCGCTGCATGACGAACTGCGGTTGTTCGTCCGCGCCGTCTCACGGGCGCGGACGCACCTGCTCGTCACGGCCGTGGATGACGACGACACCGGCCCCAGCGCCCTGTTCGGATTCCTGCCGGAGCCGGGCCGCACCGACGACGATCGAGCGGGAGGCCATCCACTCACGCTCCGGGGCCTGGTCGCGCGCTATCGACGTGACCTCACGTCCGTGACCACCCCCGCGGCGCAGCGCATCGCCGCCGCGGGGCAGCTGGGCGCCCTCGCGGCAGCGGGCGTGCCCGGCGCGTCGCCCGCGCAATGGTACGGACTCCTCCCCGCGTCGAGCTCGGCGCCGCTGCGCGATCCGGATCAGGCACCCATCCCGGTATCGCCGTCGCGCATGGAGAACTTCGAGACGTGTGGCGTGGACTGGGCCATCCGGTCGCTCGGCGGCGACACGCGAACCTCCTCGAAAGGCCTCGGCACCATCCTGCACGCCGCCATGGAGGAGGTGGCCGACGGCGATCTCGCCGAGTTGCAGCGCGTGGTGGATGAGAGGTGGGGCGAGCTTGAGTTCGAGGCGGAGTGGCTCTCCGTCAAGGAGCGGCGATGGGCCCGCACGCTGGTCGAACGACTGCACCTGTATCTGCAGCGCTTCCGCGCTCTCGGAGCGCAGCGCGTCGGGGCTGAGGCGCCGTTCGAGCTGGCGATCCCGCTCGACGAGGAGGCAGGCACGGAGCATGTGATCGTGCGGCCCCTCGATGCAGAACGGCCGGCGCTGCCGGAGGGCATCCCGTATGCGCTGCTGCGGGGCAGCATCGACCGCGTGGAGGTGTACCCGCCGGGTGCGGGCGAGGACATCCCGCAGGATCCGGATCGTCCGGACGCCGCGCGCGCCATCGTGGTGGACCTCAAGACGGGCCGCAGCGAGAGCCGGGTGCGCAACGAGCTGGTCGAGGACGATGCGCAGCTGGCCGCCTATCAGCTCGCGGTGGGCGCCGGTGCCATTCCGGGAGCCCACCCCGATGAGGCGGCGGGGGCCCGACTGCTCGTGCTCAGCCAGACGCTCAAGGGCACACATTGGCGCGTCGCGCACCAGGCCCCGCTCGGTCCCGAGACCGCGGATGCCTTCGTGCAACGCGTGATCACCGATGCCCGCGGCATGGCCTCGTCAGCGTTCACTGCCAACATCGATCAGCACTGCCGAGTCGATCGTTTCGCGATCTGCGGCATCCACACGGTCAAGGCGGTGAGCGCCTCATGACGCACCGGGACGCTCCAGCCGGTACCGGCTGGCCGGGGGGCCGGGGGCTATCCGCGGCCACGATCGCCGCGGCCCTGGGCCTTCCCACACCGACACCGGCGCAGCAGGAGGTGATCGAGGCGCCTCCCGCTCCGGCGCTCGTGGTGGCCGGCGCCGGATCGGGAAAGACCGAGACCATGGCCGGCCGCGTGGTGTGGCTCGTCGCCAACGGCCACGTGAGCCGAGACGAGGTCCTGGGCCTCACCTTCACGCGCAAGGCCGCAGGTGAGCTGGCGGAGCGCATCATGACGCGCCTTCACCGTATCGACGCGTTCGGCCGCCGCGGTCTGCTGCCGCATCTCGAGGAGATCATCGCAACGGGAGTGCTCGCCCAGACGCCTGCGGACGAGCTGCCCGCCCTCCTGGACCGATTGGCGCGGCGGTATGGCGCTGAGGGAAGCAGTGCGGGCAATTCGATCACCGGTGATGAGCTGCTGCGGCCGCGAGTGGCCACGTACAACGCCTTCGCGGATGCGATCGTCCGCGAACACGCGGCGCGAATCGGACGCGACGCGGAGGCGTCGTTGCTCAGCCAATCCGGTTCCTGGCTGCTGGCTCGCTCCGTCGTCATCCGCAGTGCCGATCCGCGGCTCGCGGATCGCGACAACGCACTGTCCACCATGATCGATGCGGTGCAGAAGCTCGCCGGCGACGCGCTGGACAACCGAGCCGACCTGGACGAAGTCGCGGCATACGGCACCGCGTTCGCGGATCGACTGGAGCCGTACATCAAGACGGACGTCACGCCCGCCAACACGGAGAACGCCTGGGCCGCCGGTCGCGGACTGCCGATTATCGCCGGCCTCGCGCAGGACTACGCTCTCGCGAAGCAGGCCCAGGGAGTGCTGGATTTCGCCGATCAGGTGTCGGGTGCGCTGGAGATCATCGAGACGAGTCCGCAGATCGCGGCCGAACTGCGAGATCAGTACCGGGTCGTGCTGCTGGATGAGTACCAGGACACCTCCGTCCTGCAGACCCAGCTGCTGTCCTCGATCTTCCGGGATCACGCGGTGATGGCCGTCGGCGATCCGCATCAGTCGATCTACGGCTGGCGCGGTGCGAGCGCCGACAATCTGGACGCGTTCGCATCGGCCTTCTCGCGCGAGGTCGCGCACCACACCTACGAACTGATGATCAGCTGGCGCAACGACGTCTCGATCCTGGCGTCGGCCAACGCCCTGCTCGGCCCCCTGCGTGGGCCCGGCCGTCTCGAGGTCGGCGAACTGCAACCGCGCCCCGGAGCCGATGACGGGATCGTCGACCACGTCTGGGCCGAGACGATCGACGACGAGGCCGACGCGGTGGCGGAATGGTTCGCGCGGGTGCGCGCGGAGCACGGTGCCGCAGCGGGCGAGCGCGAGCACACCGGCGCGATCCTGTTTCGCGCCAAGAAGCACATGCAGCTGTTCGCCGACGCGCTCGACAGGCGAGGAATCCCGCACCGCATCCTCGGCCTCGGCGGGTTGCTCTCCACACCGGAGGTCACCGACGTGGTGGCGGCGCTGCGCGTAGTGCACGATCCCGCAGCGGGCTCATCCCTCATCCGCCTCCTCGTCGGGCCACGCTTCGCGATCGGCGTGGCCGACATGGCCGCGCTGCACGCCCTCGCCACGACTTTGTCGCGGCGCGGTGCAGATGGCACCCGGTTCTCGGAGGAGATGCTGGCGCGACTGCGGGGATCTGCGGGCGCCGATGAGCAGCTGTCGATCATCGACGCTCTGGATGTCATCCGCTCCCTGCGTGCCGACCATCCGCTGCTCTCCGAGTTCACCGCGTCGGGACGAGAACGTCTGCGGGAAGCGGGGGAGATGTTCGATCGGCTCCGGCGCTCCAGCGGGCAGTCCGCCCCGGAACTCATCCGCCTGATCGAGTCGGAGCTCCGACTGGACGTCGAACTGGCAGCGAACGAGTCCCGCGGCCCGGCGCGCATCGCGTCCACGCAGCTCCGCGCGTTCGGCGACGAGGTGCGCGCGTTCCTCGACGCCGACGAGCGCGGCACGATCGGCAGCCTCCTCGCCTGGCTTGCCCACGCGGAGGACACCGACGAGCTCATGCCGCGACCGGAGCCGCCGCAGCCGGGCGTGGTCCAGCTCCTCACCATTCACGGCGCGAAGGGGCTGGAGTGGGATGCCGCAGCCGTCGTGCGCCTCGTGGAGGACGAGCTGCCGAAGAGTCCCCGCACCACCATGGGGTGGCTCTCTCTGGGGACGCTGCCCTTCGATTTCCGCGGTGACAGGGACGCCCTTCCTGAACTCGTGATCCCGACCGGCGAGGGCACGACGCGCACACAGATCAACAGGGCGATCGATGACTTCAAGAAGGCGAACAAGGCATATCAGGAGGAGGAAGAGCGCCGCCTGGCCTACGTCGCCGTCACCCGTGCCCGCTCACGCCTGCTGCTCACGGGTGCCGCGTGGGGCGGTCAGACGCGCGCTCGCGTGCCGAGCCGCTATCTGCAGACGATGCTGCAGGCCATCGGCGCCGACGAACTGCCGACGCAACGTGCTGAAGGCGAGAACCCCGTGCAGCACGGTGGCCGCACGATGTCGTGGCCGCTGGACGCTCTCGGGGGCAGGCGGGCCGTCGTCGAGGAGGCAGCGGCTCTCGTGGCAGCCACCCCTCCGGCGCAGCCCTCTCCCGAGCTCGCCCGGCTCCTTCGTGAGCGCGAACTGCGTGCTCTGATCCCGGTGGCCCCGGCTCCGACACGCATTCCGGCGTCGATGTTCAAGGACTACGTCACGGGCTTCCGGCGCACGACGGACGCTCTCGTGCGGCCGCTGCCCGAGCGCCCCTATCCGCAGACCCGGATCGGCACGGACTTCCACGCCTGGATCGAGCACCTCTACGAGATGGTGGGGTCTGGCACCTCGCTGGACGACACACTGTGGGAGAGCGACGACGAGTACGCGGGCGACAGCGTGCTGGTCGCGGCGCCCGATCACGTCGGCTTCGACGCTGATCCGCCCGAGGCCGTTGTGGAGGCACCCGACGCCGAGGCGGAGCACGATTCGGAACTCGCCCGCCACCAGCGCAACTTCCTCCGCTCGGAATGGGCGGGGCTGCGACCGCTGGAAGTCGAGAGCGAGGTGAACTATGTGATGCGCACCCCGGCCGGCGGAGAGCACATCATGATCTGCAAGCTCGACGCGGTGTTCCGGCGTGAGGACCGTGGCGGGCGCATCGAGATCGTGGACTGGAAGACCGGGCGACCCCCGGCTACGCCGCGTGAGCGCCAGGAGCGCCTGCTGCAGCTGGCACACTACCGGGTGGCCTACCACCACGCGCGGGGCATTCCGCTCGAAGACATCGATGTCGCGCTGTTCTACGTCGGTCACGATCTGGTGCTGCGCCCCGAACAGGTCTACACCGAGGAGGAACTCGCGGTGCTGTGGGACGAGGCCGCCGCCGCGTCCGCCGACGGCAGCGCCGCGTCCGCCGGCACGGGGGTGTCAGACGGTATCGCCGTGTCCTGACGGCACCGGCGCGACTGACGGCACCGGCGGGACTGATGGCACCGGTGCTTCTGATGGCACCTGCGCGTCTGTTGGCACCGGCGCGTCTGTTGGCACCGGTGCTTCTGATGGCACGGTTCCCTCTCCGGAATCGCCGCGTCTTGGCGGCACCGGCGCGACTGATGACACCGACGTCTCCGCCGGGATCGTCGTGCCTGTTGGGACGGGCGCATCTGACGGCACGAGTGCGTCTGATGGCACGTGCGCGTCGGATTTCACCAGCGCGTGCGCTTGCATGGCCGTGTCTTGACGGCACCGGCGCGACTGATGACACCGACATCTCCACCGGGATCGTCGTGTCTGATGGCACGGGTGTGGCTGATGCCACGGGGGGTCCGCCGGCATCGCTGTGTCTCGACGGCACTGGCGTGTCTGACAGCACCGTCCCATCCGCTGGCATCGCAGTCTCTGACAGCGCCGACATCTCTGCCAGCGCCGACATCTCTGACAGCGCCGACATCTCTGACAGCCTCGGCGTCTCTGGCGGCATCGCAATGTCCGATGGCACGCCGGCCCTCGCTGACGGCACGGCAACCTTCACCGATGGCGCCGCAGCCTCTGCTGACGGGACCGCGACTGCTGACGACAGCATCTTCCCGGGCGACGTCCCCGCCGCGCGCATCGGCAGGGCCGCGCCGGTCCTGGAGAACGCGGAAGTGACCGCCGGGCACCGATCAGGCGGACTCGGGAACGCGACGTCCCGGGGCGCGTCGCGACGGCGCGCGACTCGTCGGCAGGCGTACGCCGAGATCACGGTGAGGCCGTGCGGCGCTGGGACGACAGGACGTCCGCGCTCTCGCCGAGGTCAGTCTTCTTGTGCCCAGCGGCGGAAGGCGGCACGTTCCGTCTCCTCCAGATCGCGCGACACGCGGCTGGCGGTGTCGGCCGGCAGGACGTCCGCGCTCTCGCCGAGGTCAGTCTTCTTGTGCCCAGCGGCGGAAGGCGGCACGTTCCGTCTCCTCCAGATCGCGCGACACGCGGCTGGCGGCGCCGGGACGACAGGACGCCCGCGCTCTCGCCGAGGTCAGTCCTCTTGCGCCCAGCGGCGGAAGGCCGCCTGGGCGGCGCGTTCCGCCTCCTCCAGATCGCGCGACACGCGGTCGGCGGCGTCGGCCGGGAAGATCAGCGGACCGGAGTCGGTGAGCTTGTTCTCCTCGCGTGCGTCTGTCAGGACCTCATCGTCGGAGACCATCGCGACGCTGCCCGTGACGGGGGAGTGGTCTGAGACGGGAGCCAGTGCGGAGGCTGACGGCATGTCGTCGGCGGTCGACGGAGTCGGCTGAGGGCCGGAATCCCGAAGCGATGGCGACGAACCACCGGGATCGGAGAACGAGGGCGGCAAGACCTGTGCGGCGTTCGGGGCGGCGGGATCAGTGACGTGCCGGACATCGGCGCTCGCCGAATCGGACCACTCCCCGGCGACTTCCGCCCCGTCGCCGAGGTCGACCCGGTCCACGCGGACGCGTTCATCGTCGTAGTACGAGGGATCCAGCGCCTGGGTGGCGTTGGGATCCGCATCCTCGTCCGTGATCTCGACGGCCTCGACACGTCGACGCCCGTCGTCGTAGTACGACGGATCCAGCGCCTGGGTGGCGTTGGGGTCGTCAGCGAAGAACCCGCCGGCGAGCGCCGACGTCTCGGTGGCCTTCGCACCGAGGAAGTCCAGGTCGGCGGGGTCGTACGTGTCGGTGTGCATGGAGGTGTCTACGCCGTGTGATGTCGGCTGCGGCACGGTGCGGAGGGCGGCGAGAGCGTCGTCGATGTCGGCTTTCGCGGTGCGGGGGCGGAGGTCGTCGTCGCGGACGTCCTCCGCGAGGGTGTCCAGCATGGCGGCAGCGTCATCGACGACGTTCGCCTCCCGGGTATCCTGGCCATGCAGCAGCCACCGCGCGACATCGAGTTCGGAGTGCAGACGAGCGCGCGCCAGGATCATCTCGTCCGGTGCCCGGTGGGAGGCGGCGACATAAGACTGGTGCACCGAGTCGATGGCATCCGGCGCGAACATCAGGAACTGCAGATCCACCGCCGGATCGGTGACCTGGAGCGCGTGCCAGTCGACCACGCCCGAGACGGTCGGCACGCCGTCGCGGTCTTCGTAGACGAAGGCCGATGCCGCGGCGCCGCCCAGGGTGACCGCGGGCTCGAACTGCCACATGGTGTCGTCATCCAGCACGTCGCGCCACCGCACCATGAGCCGCACGGGCACACGCCCGGTGGCGGACGACTCATCAAGCACCCGCCGCGCATCCTGTCGCACCTGCTCAGCGCTCCGGTGGGGAAGGCCGGCGTTGCGTACGAACGATGCAGGAAGAGCGTGCACGGCCGCGAGGGTCTCACCCACGGATGCGGCAACGCCGCGACCCGGGGGAATCTCATCCGCGTCCACCTGATAGCCCGGAACGAACGATGTGACGAACACCCGACGACCGTCTAGGGGCCCGACCCCGAGGAAACGCGGCACCTCGAAACCGAGCAGGGCGCGCACGCCGTCGGTGAGGGCGCGCAGGGCGAGCGCCTCCGAAGCCAGTTCCACGTCGACGGCTTCATCGCGGGGGAGACGGACCACCGCTCGGGTTCCATCCGCGAGGGTGACGACGGCGGAGTCGTTACGACCCTCCCCGTGCGCCGACAACGACGTGGTGCCGACGATCTCGACTCCGGGGACTGCGGCCGTGGCCGCCGCGGCTAGAGTGAGAGGAGAGCGTGCCATGTGCTCAGCGTAGGTCGGCCATCGCGGCCCCAGCACACGCCACGCCCGCGAGAAGGGGAGTAGATGGAAGACGCGTCAGCTCCCGGGATGGTCGCCGCTTTCGACCGCAGCGCCGACGAACGCACCGACCCGGATCTGATCACCCGCCTCGTCGCTGACGCAGACACGCGCGTCCTGCTCATCGACGCGGACCGCGCACCCGTCGACGCCGCAGGCGCCCTCGTGCTGGTACCGGTGGCGGTCGCGCTCGACGTCGCCGCTGCGATCGCGGTGGCGGATGCCGCGCTGCCGGCGATGAGCGAGCGGTTCGCATTCCTCGGCCGTCGTGACGGTGTCGCCGTGCTCTTGGCCGCTGTGCCCGGTGCCGCAGAGCTTGCACAGGGTGCGACGACGGATGGCGGTCCGGGCCCGCACCCGACAGCCGTCGGTTCCGTGGCGAACGCGGACGGCTCGCCGATCGCGAACGCCGCGCACCCGCGTCCCACGGCATGGGCGTCGCTGCGAGTACTGCACCCCGTCCTGGCGGCGCCGGACGGAGCTCTGCTGCTCGAAGCCGTGAGCCTGGCACGCTGGATCGTCGATGCCGGGCACTGCGCGTTCTGCGGCGCCGTGACGAGAATCACCACCGGCGGCTGGGCCCGCACGTGTACCGCGTGCGGGCGCGAGCACTTCCCCCGCACCGACCCGGCCGTCATCGTCGCCGTCACGGACGGGGACCGACTGCTCCTCGGCTCCAACGCGATGTGGGAGCAGCGCCGGTACTCCTGCTTCGCGGGATTCGTGGAGGCGGGCGAATCCCTCGAGGAGGCCGTGCGCCGTGAAGTGAAGGAGGAATCCGGCATCGACGTGGAGCACGTCGCCTACGCCGGGTCCCAGGCCTGGCCCTTCCCGCGCTCGCTGATGCTCGGGTTCCGCGCCCAGGCCCGGGACGCGCGAACGGCGCATCCCGACGGCGAGGAGATCCTCGACGTGCGCTGGTTCACCCGGGGGGAGATCCGTGCCGCGTACGCCGGAGACCTCGACCTCCTGCTCCCGGGCAAGCCCTCCATCGCCCACGAGCTCATCTCCGGCTGGGCCGCGGAGACGGACAGCAGCGGACCTGGACCGGCGGCGGGTGAGCGCGCGTGAGCGCGCTGGACGGACTCGACGAGCAGCAGCGCGAGGCGGCGTCGGTGCTGCGCGGGCCGGTGTGCGTGCTGGCCGGAGCCGGGACCGGCAAGACCCGCGTGATCACGCACCGCATCGCCCACGGCGTCGACACGGGTGCGTACTCGCCGAATCGCGTGATGGCGGTCACATTCACGGCGAAGGCCGCCGGGGAGATGCGGGGGCGGCTTCGAGACCTGGGCGTCAGCGGCGTCGCGGCTCGCACCTTCCACGCCACAGCCCTCGCACAGCTCAACTTCTTCTGGCCGCAGGTCACGGGCGAGCCCGCCCCGGGCATCATCGACAACAAGGTGAGGATGCTCGCGCACGCGGCCGACGGCCTGCGGCTGTCCCTGGACACCCCGACCCTGCGCGATGTGGCCTCGGAGATCGAGTGGCGGAAGGTCGCGATGCGCAGCATCGAACAGTACGCGCTCACCGGCCGAACCGTCGGGCGCCTCTCGAGTGCTGAGGTGGTCGACCTCCAGAACGCGTACGAGAAGCTGAAGGACGAACGCCGGCAGCTGGACTTCGAAGACGTGCTTCTCGCCTGCGCGGGGATGCTGGAGGCCGAGCCCCGCGTGACCGCAGCGGTCCGCGAGCAGTATCGGCACTTCACCGTCGACGAGTTCCAGGACGTGTCGCCGCTCCAGAACCACCTGCTCGAATTGTGGCTGGGCGACCGCAAGGACATCTGCGTGGTGGGCGACGCCAGCCAGACGATCTTCTCGTTCGCGGGCGCCGATGCGAAGTACCTCCTGGAGTTCCCTCGCACCCACCCCGATGCCGTGACCGTGAAGCTGGAGCGCAGCTACCGATCCGATCCGTCGGTCATCTCCGTCGCGAACGACCTGATGCGCGGCCGTCCCGGGGCACTGACACTCGCCCCGCAGCGCCCGCCGGAATCGCCGACACCCGTGGTCACCGCCTATGAGGACGAGCGTGACGAAGCCGCCGGCGTCGCCCGGGCCATCGAGAAGCAGATCGCGAAGGGCGCTGCTCCGCAGCAGATCGCGGTGCTGTACCGGGCGCAGGTGCAGTCGGCTGCCATCGCCGACGCGCTCGCAGCCCGCGGCATCCCGACCACGGTGCTGGGCGGGAAGCGCTTCTTCGAGCAGCCAGAAGTGCGACAGGCGGTGCTCGCTCTGCGCGCAGCCGCTGTTGCTCCAGGAGATCGCGGTTTCCTCCCTGATGTCCGCACCGTGCTGCGGGAGATCGGTCTCACGGATGAGCCGCCCCCCGCCGGCGGCGCTCTCCGCGACGCCTGGGAGGCTCGCGCCTCGCTGCTGCGGCTGGCTGAGGCAGCACCCGACGGCACCACCATGCGACAGTTCGCCGAACAGCTTCTGGCACGCACCAAAGACCAGCACGAGCCGGTGCTGAACACTGTGACGCTCTCCACCCTGCATGCCGCCAAGGGCCTGGAATGGGATCACGTGCACATCATCGGCTGGGCTGACGGTCTCCTCCCGATCGCGTACGCGACCTCGTTCGACGCCGTCGATGAGGAACGACGACTCGCATACGTGGGGGTGACACGGGCCGCCCGCACACTGGCGCTGTCGTGGGCGCGGGGGAGCGGCCGGGTCATGCGGAAGCCGTCGCGCTTCCTGCAGGAGATCGGCAGCCGCAGTCTTCGTGCGGCCGGTGTGTCCGCCAGAGTCGCCGGTTCCCGCTCCGCACGCTGACCGAGCGGCTGGTACCGCCACCCAGGTGGCGTGATGCTCCGCCGCGCCCGGCTGCCGCGGCACCGGCCAGCGGGAGCAGCTCCCGGGCGAGGCCGATGGCTTCTCCGAGAACCACCGGGTCGGGCGCAGGGGGCTCGCGTTCGGCCAGTTGCGCGATGAGGTGCGGCCATGCCGGGTCCGCGTCGCGTTCGGCCAATGCCACACAGGACACACAAGCCGTGATGCCGGGGAGCACCGCGGGTCCGACGCGCACGGCATCGAGTTCGAGGACCAGGGGAACGTGCACGACGTCTTCGGCCATCCACGGCGCTGCGGACAGGGGCAGCACGGCGTGTGCGCTCAGCAGAACCACCGGTGGACGATCGCGGAAATCATCACGCGAGAGCCCCGGCAGGGCCGACAATCCCGCCACGACCATGTCGACGACGTCCCGTCCGCGCAGCGCGGGTGCCACCTGCAGGCGAGGCATCATCAGATCAGCCTCCACGCGCGTGAGCGCCGAGCCGATCCGGGCCAGAAACGCATCCAGCTCGTCCAGCGGCGCCCCGAGCCCCTGCGCCGCCCGAGGGAAGTCCTCCTCCGCAATCCCGTGCTCCAGCGCTCGCAGGACCCGTTCCTGCCACCGGGGCGGGTCCGGCAGTGAGGGCTCGGCATAGAGCCCGAGCTGCAGTGTTTGCGGGTCCCGCCAGAGGGCGGGGCGATCATCGTCAAGGCGGAGCATCACGGTCGTCATCACGACATCCTGGAGCTCCGGGCAACAGCCGGGCGGGTTCTGCACAAGCTGACGTGGCGAGTCGCGCCCCGGGACGGTCTGGGGAGGAGCGGACGTGGGCGTGAACGACCATCGGCCGCCGCCGCATTCGCGGCGACGGCCGATGGCCTGAACTCAGACGTGCCTCAGACGGGGCGCGGCCCTTCGGGCCCCTCTTCGCTGCCCGCGGAGTCATCCGTGGCGTCCGGGTCGGTGAAGTCCTCGCCGGAGAGCAGCCGCTCCAGAGCGTCGTCCATCTCGTCGCGGGGTGCGGCTTCACCGCGCGCGGCCGCCTGGAGGCGCTCGATGATGGCGGTGGGGTCGTCGATGTCCTCGGGCGTCGGCAGCAGGTCCGGGTAGTCCCAGAGTCCGTCACGGGCCTCCGACCCGACGGCCTCGGTGATCGCACGCCACATGGCTCCCGCCTCGCGGAGCCGGCGGGGGCGAAGCTCCAGCCCCACCAGGGCGCCGAGCGCACGCTCGGCGGGTCCGCCCACCGCGCGGCGGCGCCGCACGGCTTCCGCGATGCGGCCGGCATCGGGAAGGCGTTGGGTGGCTTCCTCCGTGACGACCTCGACCCATCCCTCGATCACCGCGAGCACGTTCTCCAGGCGCGTGAGCGCGGCCTGCTGGGCCTCCGAGCGCGGCGGCATGAGGGCGCCGGACTCCAGCGCCGCACGCAGCTCTTCGGGGTTCTCGGGGTCGAACCGGTCGGCCATCGACTCGAGGGCGCTGGTGTCGACTTCGAGACCGCGGGCGTAGTCGGTGAGCTGGGACAGCACGTGCAGGTGCAGCCACCTCGCGTGACGGAACAGCCGGGCGTGGGCGAGTTCGCGAGTGGCAAGGTACAGGGCCAGCTGATCCTCGGGGATCTCCAGCCCCTGGCCGAAGTCGGCGAAATTCTGCGGGAGAATAGCGGCTTCGCCCACCGGGAGCAGCGGAATGCCGACGTCGCCGCCGGAGACCACCTCCTTGCTGAGGCGGCCGATCACCTGTCCCAGCTGCGCGGCGAACAGCGAGCCGCCCACCGAGCGCATGATGCGCCCGGCGCCTTCCACGACGCCGCGCATCTCCTCAGGAGCCTGCTGGCCCAGGGCATCCAGCAGCGCATCCGTGATACTTGTGGCCACCGGCTCCGCGGCCTCCTGCCACACGGGCATCGTCTGCTCCACCCAGTCGCCTCGGGTGAGGGAGCGGGCGGGTTGCGCGAGCGCGCTGATGCTGGTCACCGCGCTCAGCCACAGATCGGCGAGCCCGAACGCCTGATCCAGATCGGTGCGCTGACCGCTCGTGACGCTCAAGCCGTCCTGGTTGGCGATGTGCAGCGCCGCGGTGCGCGCCGAGTCCCAGGGGATCCCCCCGTCGGCTCCGGCGAAGGCACCCTGCATCTGCTGCATGAGCCCGGCCAGCATGGCGGGGTCGATGTTCATACCGGTGAGCTTCTGGATCTGCTCGGGATCGATCTGGCCACCCGCTCCGAAGAGCTGGCGCAGCAGTTCCTGGAAGTCGTCTTCCGGGGAACGGTCCTCGTCTGTCACGTCAGCCGCCTTTCAGCGCTTTGCTGGGGTTGCGTTCTACGCTAGTCGCCGGACGGAGCCCGACGAGCGGGTTCGTGCATTCGGCTGTACGCCGCTCGCGAACGTCCTTCCCGGAAAGGAAATCGTGACGTTCTTCGACCCGAACATGCAGGAGCAGAGCATGCCGACGAACGCATCCGGACAGCGCTGGCGCCCCTCGCGACGGACCCTGTTCGGCTATGGGGCGCTGGCCGTGGCACTGGTGTGCATGTTCGGATTGAGCATCCTGCCGTCGGGCTATGTCATCGAGATGCCGGGGCCCGTCGTCAACACCCTCGGTTCCCAGGAATCGGACGGGGAAGAGGTCCCTCTCATCACCATCCCGAACGAGACCACGTACGAGACGGCCGGAACCCTGTCGCTGACCACCGTCTCGGTGCGCGGCAACCGTCAGTCCACCCCCAGCTGGTTCGAGCTTGCCGCAGCGTGGTTCGATTCCTCCAAGGCCGTGCTCCCGCTGGACGCGGTGTTCCCGCAGGGCGTCACCACCGAGCAGAAGCAGCAGCAGGATGCTCAGATGATGACCGATTCGCAGTCTGCGGCAACGGCTGCGGCGATGACCGAACTCGGTCATCCTGTGCAGACCACCGTCACGATCCCCCTGGATCCGGCGGAGGATGCCCCGGCGGCGGGCCATCTGAAGGCCGGCGACGTGATCGCCCGGGTCAACGGCGTCGCCCCCTCCGGGTCGCAGGACGTCATCGCCGCCGTCACGGGGAGCGAGGGCAAGCCCGTCACCTTCACGGTGCTGCGCGGCGGCGTCGAGACCGACGTCACGATCACTCCGCAGCAGGCCACCGTCAACGGGGAGACGCGCTGGCTGGTGGGGGCCTCTCTGTCGGAGTCGTATCAGTCGCCCATCGAGGTCGACATCAAGCTCAACGACATCGGCGGCCCGAGCGCCGGCATGATGTTCGCGCTCGGGATAATCGACAAGCTCACACCCGGAGAGCTCAACGGAGGCAAGAACGTCGCCGGGACCGGCACCATCGACGCGGCCGGCAATGTCGGTGCGATCGGCGGTATCGCCCAGAAGATGTACGGAGCCCGCGATGCCGGGGCCGAGTACTTCCTGGCTCCCGCCTCGAACTGCAAGGACGTTGTCGGACACATCCCCGACGGGCTGACGGTGATCAGCACCTCCACACTGCGCGAGTCCGTCGATGCTCTCGACGTGATCGCCTCGGGCACGGGTATCGACACGTTGCCGGGTTGCTCCGCGTAGCCGGCATCGTCGGACGACATCCTCAGGGATCATGCTCAGGCGGCCGCGCCTAGGATGAAGGGGTGACCACAGCCTCAGCGCCGAATCAGGCCACCCCCAGCACCGGGCGACGCGTCGTCGTCATCTCACTCGTGATCGTCGCGGTCCTGCTCGCAGCCTTCTTCCTGTTCTCCAGCGTCTTCGCCGACTTCCTCTGGTACGGCCAGCTCGGCTTCACGGGCGTGCTGACCACTCAGTGGGTCGCACGGATCGCGATGTTCGCGATCGGATTCCTGGGAATGGCCGTTCCGCTGTGGACGGTGATACAGCTGGCGTACCGGATGCGTCCGGTCTATGCCCGGCTCAGCTCTCAGCTGGATCGCTATCAGGAGGTCATCGAGCCGCTGCGCCGGCTGGCGATGTGGGGCGTGCCGATCTTCTTCGGCGTGTTCGCGGGACTGTCGGCGGCGAACCAATGGCAGACCGCTGCGCTCTGGTTCGCGGGTGTGAAGACCACCGACGTCGATCCGCAGTTCGGTCTCGACACCGGCTTCTACATGTTCGCGATGCCGTTCTATCAGGCCGTGCTCGCTTTCACGTCCGCCGTGCTCCTGCTCTCGCTGCTCGTCACCGCCTTCGTCTCCTACCTCTACGGCGCCGTCCGCATCGGCGGTGGCGAGCTGCGCATCTCCAAGGCCGCTCGCATCCAGCTCGCGGTCGTCGCTGGTCTGTACCTGCTCGTGCAGGGCGTGAGCCTCTGGCTCGACCGCTACGCCACACTGGCCGACTCCAATGCGTCCGTCACCGGCAACGCCCTGAACATCACGGGCCCGACCTACACCGTCGCCAACGTCACCATTCCGGGTCTCACGATCCTGTCGATCGTGGCCATCATCGTGGCGATCCTCTTCTTCGTGACCGCGGTCATCGGCCGCTGGCGCTTCCCGCTGGCCGGGACCGCGGTGCTCATCGTGGCCGCTCTCGTCGTCAACGTCGCGATGCCCTGGGCGGTGACCACCTTCCAGGTGAAGCCGAACCAGATCGAGTCGGAGAGCCAGTACTACCAGCACAACCTCGACATGACGAAGAAGGCCTTCGGGATCGACACGGTCCAGAAGACCGACTTCCAGGCCGAGACCACCGCCGAGGCCGGCCAGCTGCGTGCCGACGCCGAGACCACCGGCTCCATCCGCATCATGGATCCGGCAATCATCAACCCGACCGTTCGCCAGCTCGAGCAGGTCAAGCCGTACTACCGCTTCCGTGACACTCTGGACGTCGACCGCTATCAGATCGACGGGAAGACGCAGGATGTCGTCGTCTCGGTTCGTGAACTCGACATGTCCCAGGCTCCGTCCAACTGGCAGAACCAGGCGCTGATCTACACGCACGGCTACGGCATGGTCGCGGCGGCGGGCAACCAGCGCACCGATGACGGCAGCCCGAAGTTCCTCGAGCAGGGCATTCCCGCCACCGGCTTCCTCACCGAGCAGAACCCGGACTTCCAGCCCCGCATCTACTTCGGTGAGTACTCGCCGCTGTACTCGATCGTCGGCGCGCCGAAGGACTCCGCGCCGGTGGAGATCGACTACCCGCGTGCCAGCGATGGGGACTCCGTCACCAAGACGACCTTCGACGGCGACGGCGGGCCGAAGCTCGACAACATCTTCACCAAGCTCATCTACGCGATGAAGTTCCAGGCCGGCGACATCCTGTTCTCGAACAACGTCAACGATCAGTCGCAGATCCTGTACGACCGTGACCCGGCCACGCGAGTCTCGAAGGTGGCGCCGTACCTGACCCTCGACAAGGACCCGTACCCCTCGGTGGTCGACGGCCGGATCGTCTGGATCGTGGACGGTTACACCACCAGCGCCACCTACCCGTACTCCTCGGGTGTCAGCCTGACCGATGCGACCAGTGACACCAAGGCGACCGGGCTGATCATCCCGGACAAGATCAACTACATCCGTAACTCCGTGAAGGCCACGGTGGACGCGTACGACGGCCATGTAACGCTGTACGCGTGGGATGAGGAGGACCCGGTGCTGCAGACGTGGCAGAAGGTCTACCCCAACACCCTCAAGCCGCTGACCGAGATGAGCGGCGAGCTGATGAGCCACGTGCGCTACCCGACCGACCTGTTCAAGGTGCAGCGCAGCGTGCTGGGGACGTACCACGTCGACAAGGCGCCGTCCCTCTTCCAGGGCGACAACCTCTGGTCCACGCCGACCGATCCCAACGCGGCGGAGACCGACCAGAAGCTGCAGCTGCCGTACTACCTCACCATGAAGATGCCGGGACAGGACGAGCCGACCTTCTCGATGTTCTCCAGCTTCATCCCGCGCCCGATCGATGCGGCCAACGCCCGCAACGTGCTCACCGGCTACCTCGCCGTGGATGCGGATGCCGGGGCGGAGGCGGGCAAGAAGAGCCCCGATTACGGCACGCTGCGCATGCTCGTCATCGACAGCGACACGACGGTGCCCGGCCCTGGCCAGGTGAAGAACTCGTTCGACACCGACGACGCGGTGACCCAGTGGGTCAACATCCGAAAGGTCGGTGGCGGGACCCAGATCCTGTATGGAAACCTGCTCACCCTCCCCGTGGGTGGCGGTCTGCTCTACGTCCAGCCGGTGTACATCCAGTCCACGGGCGCCACGAAGCTGGCTCGCCTGCAGAAGGTGCTGGTGTCCTTCGGCGACAACGTGGCCTTCGAGGACACCCTGAGCCAGGCACTGGACAGCCTGTTCGGAGGCGACTCGGGCGCGCAGACGGGTGACACCGACGTGACGCCGGTGGAGACGGATCCGGACGCCCCGGTGACGCCGGAGCCCACGCCTACGCCGGGGCCCACGCAGAGCCCCGGCGCCACGACCGAGCCGACGACGGCACCGTCGATCGACACCTCCACCGTGGAGGGTCAGCGCGACGCACTGCTGCAGGAGGCCAAGACCGCCCTGAGCGATCGTCAGGCCGCGATGTCGGCGGGCGACTGGACCAAGTACGGCGAGGCGGACAAGCGCCTGACCGAGGCCCTCGACAAGCTGATCGCCCTCGACGGGAAGTGAGACACGCGAAGGGGCGCCTGCTGCGGCAGGCGTCCCTTCGCGTGTCCGCCTACGCTCCGACCTGGTACTTGAAGCCGATATGCGAGTCGGTGAAGCCCAGGCGCAGGTAGAAGCGATGTGCGTCTGCGCGGGCACTGTCGGACGTCAACTGCACCAGGTCCGCTCCGGTCTGCGGGGCCGCGACATCCATGACCCAGCGCATCATCGCCTCGCCGGTGCCACGCGAGCGCAGATGGCTCGCCACGCGCACCGCCTCCACGAGAAGACGTGTCGCTCCGCGTCGCGCGAGCCCCGGAATCAGAGTGAGCTGGAGGGTGGCGATGACACGTCCCTCCGCATCGGCACCCACAACGATGTCGTTCGCCGGGTCCTCGATCACGGTGCGCAGCGCTCGCGCGTAGTGCGGCCGGTCGGATGCGTCGTTCCTGTCACCGCGGGCCGCGCTGACGGGGTCGTCGGACATGAGCCGCATCAGGTCGTCGAGGTCATCGGTCGTGGCGTGGCGGAGGGTGATCTCGCCGTCCCGGGTCGGGAGGGTCAGCGGTAGAAGGAGTGAGCGGAGCATACGCTCATCCTTCCAGCCCCGTCAGCGGCGTCGGAGGTCGCCGCGTGTCGCCGCGTTGCTTCTCGTTACCGCGACGCACGGGGCACGGCGCGCCGAGTGCCTAGGCTCGCCCCCATGACAGCTTCCCCCTCGCCCACGACCATCGATTCCATCCTCGACGTCACCGCCGACGAGCGCGCGGAGCGCCTGACCTCTGCCGGCTCGGCCTGGGCGCAGCGCATCGACACCGATGTGTCGGCTGCTCAGCTCACCTATCGTGTCCGGGGCGCGGGGGAGGGTGCCGTCGCCACCGCCGTCCGTGCGGGCGCGCACGCGTTCATCGTCGACGAGCCCGCCGCGCTCGCCGGAGATGACGCCGGCCCGAGCCCTGTCGAGTACGCCCTGGGTGCGCTGATTTCCTGCCAGGTGGTCGTGTACCGGCTGTACGCCCACGCGCTGGGAATCGGCGTCGACGACATCCGTGTCGACGCCGAAGGCGATCTCGATGCGCGGCGCCTGTTCGGCATCGACGAGTCGGTCCGCCCCGGCTTCACCGCGGTCCGCCTGACCGTGTCCCTGGAAGGTCCTGAGCCCGAGGAGCGTTACGAGGAGCTGCGCCGCGTCGTGGACGAGCACTGCCCGGTGTTCGACCTCTTCGCCAACCCCACACCGATCGATGTGACCGTCCGCAAGGTCTGAAAGGCAGAAGGCCCTCATCTTCCGATGAGGGCCTTCTTCTTGTTGCGGGGACAGGATTTGAACCTGCGACCTCTGGGTTATGAGCCCAGCGAGCTACCGAGCTGCTCCACCCCGCGGCACGGGATCCAGCTTACCGGCTGGGCTTCGCCGAACCCTAAAGCGCGCTGTGAGCGGGCGTGTTGCCGGAGCAGCGAAAGCCGAAGGCCCCTGATCGAGTGATCAGGGGCCTTCTCATTGTTGCGGGGACAGGATTTGAACCTGCGACCTCTGGGTTATGAGCCCAGCGAGCTACCGAGCTGCTCCACCCCGCGGCACATCACTAGCCTAACACGCATCCCCGGGGCGGGGCGCATCGAGGCGCTTCCCGGGCGATTCGTCCTGCCACGTCCCGGGCGTCGCTAGGCTGGCCGCGACGTGGACGAGCACCGAACACCGGGAGTGATGCGATGACAGGAACGACGGTTGCCGTGGCGCAGTTCGCTCCGGGCACGGAGGACAACGTTCCTGCGATCACCCGGCTGGTGGCGGAGGCGGCGGGGCGGGGTGCCCGGCTCATCGTGCTTCCCGAATACTCGGCGTGGTTCGAGGCGCCCTTCTCGGATGCGCTGATGTCTCATGCCGAGTCGCTGGACGGCCCGTTCACCCGGGAGCTGTCCCGCCTGGCGGAGCGATTCGGCGTGTGGATCGTGGCCGGTCTCATCGAGCGTGCCGAGGGCACGCGCGTGCACAATACGGTGGTCGCCGTGGATGCGCGCGGGGTTCAGGCGGCCTACCGAAAGCAGCATCTGTACGACGCTTTCGGCGATCGCGAGTCCGACCGGATCGCTCCCGGAGCTCTCGACAGGCCGCAGCTCTTCCGGCTGGACGATCTCACCTTCGGCCTGATGACGTGCTACGACCTGCGCTTTCCCGAGAGTGCGAGGGTTCTCCTCGACGCAGGCGCGGATGTGATCGTGGTGCCTGCCGAGTGGGTGCGCGGTCCGCTCAAGGAAGACCACTGGAGCACGCTGGTGCGCGCACGGGCGATCGAGAACACGGCGTTCGTCGTGGCGGCGGACCAGACCCCGCCGATCGGGGTCGGGCGATCGATGATCGTCGACCCGTCCGGAATCGTGCTGGCTGCACTGGGCACGCAGGAAGCCGTCGCGCTCGCAACGCTGGATCGCGCCGAACTCGAGAGGGTTCGTCATGTCAATCCGGCACTGGAATTGCGTCGCTTCCGGGTGGCGCCGCGAAGCGAGCACGCTGGCTAGAGCGTCGTCGTGTACGCCGAGAGGCGGCGCATCCCGTCCTCAACCACGCTGGGACGCTTGCAGGCGGCGAAACGCACGAGCGAGTTCCACTGTGCATCGCCCGACGTCACGAACGCCGTGAGCGGGATCCCCACGACGCCGCCGTCGACGGCGAGTGCGCGGCAGAAGGCGGCCGCGTCTCCAACACCCAGCGCGGAGACGTCGGCGACCGTGAAGTACGTTCCGTCGGGTGCATGCGTCTGCAGGCCGGCGCTGCGCAAGCCGTCATTCAGGATTCGCGCCGTGTGCTGCATATCACCGGCGAGCGCGTCGAAATAGGCATCGGGAAGACGCAGCCCCACCGCGATCGCCGGCTGGAACGGCGCGGATCCGGAGAAGGTGAGGAACTGTTTGACCGCCAGGACCGCCTCGATCAGATCGGCAGGCCCCGACACCCAGCCCACCTTCCACCCCGTGGTGCGGAACGTCTTTCCGCCGGAGGAGATGCTGAGCGTGCGCCCGGCAGCCCCGGGGCGCGCCGCGATCGGGTGATGGGCGCGTCCGTCGAAGAGCAGATGCTCGTACACCTCGTCGGTGACGATGATGGCGTCGTGGCGCTCAGCCAGTCGGACGATCTCGTCCCGGGTCTGGTCGTCGAAGGCGACGCCCGTGGGGTTGTGCGGGTCGTTCACCAGGATCACCCGAGTGCGATCGGTGACGGCGGCAGCCAGCTGCTCGAGGTCCGGACGAAAGTCCGGCCAGCGCAGCGGTACCGTGCGCAGGCGCGCGCCGGCCAGCGCCACGCAGGCGGCGTACGAGTCGTAGTGCGGCTCGAAAACGACCACCTCGTCGTCCGGACCGTCCAGTAGCGCGAGCAGTACGCTCGCCAACGCCTCGGTGGCACCGGCGGTGATGATGATCTCGCTCCCCGGGTCCGGCGCGAGCCCGTAGAAGCGCTGCTGGTGCTCGGCGATGGCGAGTCGCAGATCGGCATCACCGCGGCCCGGCGGGTACTGGTTCACTCCGCGGGCGATCGCCTCCCGTGCCGCGTCCAGGACTTCGCCCGGGCCGTCGGTGTCGGGGAAGCCCTGACCGAGGTTCACCGCGTTCGTCTTCACCGCCAGGGCAGACATCTCGGCGAAGATGGTGGGGGAGGGCGCGCCGTCTGCGGACAGCAGCCCGGCACCCCGAGCTGCTCGACGCCAGGCACCGGGAATCGTTCGCATGCGGCCCAGGTTAGTCGCATAGGTGGAATCCACCCGCAGCATAAGAAACGCACAGAAACCGGGTGCACTCTGAAAGAGCTTTCGGAGAAGGAGCAATCATGAGCGACAACCGCGATGACCGTCACGACAATGTGTCGAACCCGTACCACACGAACCAGCCCGTGTCGCCGGCCGTCGGCGCTCCCGAGCAGCAGCAGTCGCTGAACTCGGATGCTGTGCCCGCCGCCCCCGTGGCGCCCGCGACTGCGCTCTCCGAGACCGCGCCCACCGCGCCGGTGTCCTCGGCACTCCCGCACTCCCAGACCGCGCCCACCACGCCACTCGGCGGGGGGTACGCGGCACCGGGCGGGTATCCGGCCGCACCGCAGGGCGGTGCTCCTGCCGCGGCACCGATGTACGGGGTGACGAGCCCGGCTCCGGGCGCCCCCGGGGGGCACACGCACCACCCGCAGTACGGTGCCGCGTTCGGTTCGCCCACGGCCTCGGCCGCCTCGTATGCTGCGCCGTCGCCGCTCGGTGTGGCGAGCGAGCCGAAGCGGAAGTCCCGAACCGGCATGTTCGTCGGTGCGCTCGTCGTCGGCGCGCTCGTGTGCGGCGCAGCCGGCCTCGGCGGCGCATGGGCAGGCCAGTCGCTGTTCGCCACCAGTGCGTCGCAGTCGGCATCGGGCCCGCAGACGGTGACCATCAACAACCCGGACAGTGTGAACCAGGTGGCAGCCGTCGCCACGAAGGTGCTGCCCAGCGTGGTGACCATCTCCGTGGACGCGGGGCAGAGCGGTGGCACGGGCTCCGGCGTGGTGCTCAGCAGCGACGGCTACGTCCTCACGAACACGCACGTGGTGACGCTCGGCGGCCAGACCGCGGACGGCACCATCCACGTCACGACTTCCGACGGTCGCATCTACACCGCCACCGTGGTGGGCCTGGACCCGCTCTACGACCTCGCTGTCATCAAGCTCACGGATGCGTCCGGGCTCACACCCGTGACGTGGGGCGACTCCACCAAGCTCAACGTCGGTGAGACCGCGGTGGCCCTCGGAGCGCCGCTAGGCCTGGACAACACCGTCACCCAGGGCATCGTGTCGGCTCTGAACCGGTCGATTCAGATCCAGTCGTCGGCCGTGCCGGACTCCACCCCCGACCAGTCGCAGCCGGATCAGCAGCAGAACGGTCAGAGCCCGTTCCAGTTCGATCTGCCGGGACAGCAGACGCAGACCCAGGCTCAGGGGTCGATCTCCATCACGGTGATCCAGACCGACGCGGCCATCAACCCCGGAAACTCGGGCGGCGCGCTCGTGGACGGTGAGGGCAAGCTCATCGGCATCAACGTGGCGATCGCTTCGGCGGGATCCTCGTCCGGGTCCGGCGAGTCCGGCAACATCGGCGTGGGCTTCGCGATCCCGGCATCGGTCGCCCAGCGCGTGGCGGAGGAGATCATCAGCAACGGTTCCGCCTCGCACGGTCTGCTCGGCGCCATGGTCGGCGATGCGTCGGCGGTGCAGGGAGCCACCATCGAGGGCGCCGTGATCTCGTCGGGAAGCTCCACCAGCGCGGGAATCGTCGCCGGTGGTGCGGCTGAGGCGGCCGGCCTGAAGGAGGGGGACATCATCACGAAGTTCAACGGTGTGCCCATCACGAGCGGTGTGGACCTCACCGCCCAGGTGCGTGCCGCGGCCGCCGGCGCCTCCGTGCCGGTCACCTATGTCCGCGACGGCAAGACCGAAGAGACGACCGTCACCCTCGGAACGCTCAAGTAAACCGGCCGGACACCCCGCAGACAGCGAGAAGGACCCCACCGCGCGATAGGCTCGCCGGGTGGGGTCCTTCTCATTCGGCGCGGGAAACGCGGCCAAGCTCGCGCGCATCCCGCTGTACGCGCTCGGACGCCTGGCCACACTGCTGATCCCTCGCACTGACGACTGGGTGTTCGGCTGTGGCGCCGGAATCGGCGACGGACCCCTGGAACTGTGGCGTGAGGAGCAGAGGCACGGCGTGTCCGCAGTGTGGCTGGTGGACGGCGACCGTGATGCGCAGGATGCCGCCGCGCTCGGGATCCCGACGCTGCGCAAGCACTCCATCGCCGGGTTTCTCGCCACCGCTCGCGCCGGTGTCATCGTCGTCAGTCACGGCTTCGGTGACGTCAACCCGTACGCGGTCAGCGGTGCCTTCATCGTGCAGTTGTGGCACGGGATCCCGCTCAAGCGCATCGGGCTGGACTCCCCGGAGACCGTCCGCAGCCGCTTCCTGCCGCGATCAGCTCTCGTTCCTCGCCTTCTCGCACGGATGTACCGCTATGCGCAGGCGCGGATCTCGCTCCTGCCCGCGGCCTCCCACCTCATTCGTGGCCGGCTGGAGTCCGCATTCGGACTGCCGGACGACCGGATCGTCGTGAGCGGTGAACCCCGCGTCGATGTGCTCTCACGCGGCACCGCGCAGGAGCGCACGGAGAAGGCCCGCGAACTGCTGGAGGTCGCGGTCGGAGTGCTGCCGTCGCGGGTGCTGCTGTACGCGCCGACGTGGCGTGACGGGGACGAGGATCCCGCGGTGCCGAGTGCCGCGGACTGGGGTGCGCTCACCGCGATGCTCGAACGCCAGGATGCCGTCCTGCTGATCCGGTCCCATCCTCTGGGGGCCGGTGCATACTCCTCTCCGGAGCCGACGGAGCGGATCCGCATGCTGGGCAGCGATGTGATGCGTGATGTCACCCCCGCGCTGCCGGCCGTCACCGGGCTCATCACCGACTACTCCTCGCTCGCCTATGATGCGGGACTCGTGCCGATGCCCGTTCATTTCCTGGTGCCGGACCTGGAGTCCTATGCCGAGCGTCGGGGCTTCTACGCGCGCTTCCGCGACGTCGCCGACGACGACTACCAGCGCAACTGGGCCGGGATCGTGCAGCAGATCGACGAGACGCTCTCCGACGAGACGGTCCACGCGATGCGGATCGAGCGCTCCGAACGGCTGTCTGCGAAGGTGCACGCCTTCCGTGACGGCTGCAATACCCAGCGCGTGCATCGCGCGATCGAACGCCGGCGCGCTGCAGCCCGGCGGAAGGGACGACGATGACCCAGGTTGAGCTGGGGGAGGACGCCCTCCTCCTCTCCGGCACCGGTGATGCTCCGGAGCGGATCGAGCTCGTCGGGGCGCGCGCCCGGGTGGCCGGCGTCATCACCACCGAGGGCGACGACTGGCACGCCGTGATTCCTCTCCTCGCGTCCCGGCTGGGCGGACCCGAGCTTCCGCTGCCGTCGGGACGCTACCGGATCGAGCCGGCAGCTGTGGCGTCCGATCTGCACCTCCCGATCACACTGCTGCCGATCCTGCGCGTTCGCGTTCTCGGCGACGAGGTTCTGATCGCTCCGCCGATCGACCCCGCCTACGACTCCGGCGACGGCCAGTCCGCGCTGGAGCGCCGGTACGTCTCACAGGCGGGCGGCGAGCTGGAGAACGCGGTGTTCTTCGAGAGCTTCTACGGACGCAACGCCAGCTGCAACCCACTGGCCATCGACCGGGAGCTCGCGGCGCGGGCGCCGCACGTCACGCGCTACTGGAGCGTCGTGGATCGCTCCGTCGAGGTGCCCGAGGGGGCCGTCGCGGTCGTGGAGGGAACGCCCGAGTGGTGGCGGGCGCGTGCGACGGTTCGCCTGCTGGTCGTGAACGACTGGCTTCGACGACGATACGCGCGTCGTCGCGGGCAGCGAGTGCTGCAGACGTGGCACGGCACGCCGCTCAAGCGTCTCGCACTGCACCGGCCCGGATTCGATCCGCGCCGCGCCGTCGCGGTGTGGCGAGAAGCGCGACGCTGGGATGCCCTTCTCGCCCAGAACCCCTACGCCGCGCGTATTCTGCGGGCGGCATATGCGTTCCGGGGTGGCCTCTGGGTGGATGGCTATCCGCGCAACGACGTCCTTGTCTCGGGGTCGGGGGCCCCGGTGCGCGACCGGCTGGGGATCGCGGAAGACGAGCGGGTGGTCCTTTATGCGCCGACGTGGCGGGATGACCGGGAGCACATCGTCGACTTCCTCGATCCCGTCGCGCTCGCCGAGCAGCTCGGCGCTGTCGTGCTGGTGCGCGGGCACTCCCGAACCCTCCTGCCCGGTGCGGACACCACGGGGCCGCGGGTCATCGATGTGACGGGCTTTCCGGACACGTCCCAGCTGCTGCTGGCAGCCGACGCGCTGATCACCGACTACTCGTCGGTGATGTTCGATTTCTCCGCCACCGGGAAGCCGATGGCGTTCTTCGTGCCGGACATCGAGCACTACCGGGGGGAGCTGCGCGGGTTCTACTTCGATCTGGAGCGCGAGGCCCCGGGCCCGGTGGTCCGCACGCAGGACGAGCTGGTCGCCGCGCTCAGCGCAGGTGCGGCGGTGGACGCCTATGCGGACAAGTACCGGCGCTGGCAGCAGCGCTTCAACAGCCGGGACGATGGCCGCGCGGCCGAACGCGTGGTCGCCCGCGTCATCGACCGCGGGTGGATCGACCCGGACTGATCGGTTCAGGGAAGGGGCGTGTTGCGCCCGCCCAGGCGCGAGGTGTCGACACTGGCGTGGGCGCCGCGCAGGAAGCCCGCGAAGAACCCGACGCCCCACGACAGATGCATGGTGGGCAGCACTGCCAGTGTCCACAGCCTGTCTCGGATGGTGTTTCCGCCCAGTTGTGTGGTGACGGCAGCGAGGATCACGAGAACGTACGCCACCACCGGAACATGCACCACCGAGAGGATCACGCTGGTCGCGCCGGAGACGACACCCGTGACCTGGAGCACAGCCACGATGACGGAGAGCGCCACATCCAGTACCAGCAGCGGCGGCGCGAAGAAGCGCAGGGAGTTGCGGCGCCCGAATCGCCGGACGAGCTCGCCACGCCACGTTCCCGTCGCGAAGAACTGCCGGACCAGTCGGGACCAGCTCTCCCGGGGCCAGTACGTGACGGAGAGCTTCGGATCGAACCACACGCGGTGACCCGCCTGCCGTAGCCGCAGGTTGAGTTCCCAGTCCTCGCCGCGGCGGATGCTCTCATCGAACAGTCCGACCTGCTCGATGGCGGCGCGGCGCATGACGCCGAGATAGGCGGACTCCGCCTCGCCCTCGTCGCCGCCGCCGTGATAGCTACCGCCGCCGAGCCCGACGGGGGAGTTGTATGCCCGCGCCACCGCCCCCTGGAAGGGGGTGCGGCCGTCGGCGTGCATGACGCCGCCCACGTTGGCTGCCCCGGTCCGTGCCAGCGTCTCCAGCGCACGGCGGGCGTAGCCGGGCGACAGCTCCGAATGAGCGTCCACGCGGATGATCACGGGGAAGCGTGCGCGGCGGATCGCCAGGTTCAGGCCGACCGGGATGTCGGCCTGGGGGTTGTCGACCAGCACGATGCGCTCGTCGCTGTCCGCGAGGCGGTGCGCCAGGGCCGTGGTGCCGTCGGTTGATGGTCCCAGGGCCAGCACCAGCTCGATCGGGCCGTCGATGCGCTGCTCCAGCACCGTGAGCACCGCGCGCTCCAGGTAATCGAGTTCGTTGAGCACCGGCATCACGAACGAGACTCCGTCGGCGGGGTTCACCGCCGGCTCTCTGTCGCGCATTGTTCGATCATCGCATGCGCTCGGCCACGCGGTGGTCCAAGCCGCTCCGGTATTCTGACGTGATGCCCCTGCTTTCCGACGCCCGCAAGGCCGTCGCCCTGATCCGCCGTGCGGTCGCCTCGCGCAGTGCGGTCATCGAGGTGCGCCAGCGACTGCGCGCCGAGGGAGCTCTTGCGCCACACCACTTCCAGATCGCCGTCTACTTCGCCGACAGCGATGTGAACATCTACCAGATGCGGCAGTGGTACAAGCCGTTGCAGCGCCTGGCGGAGCGATGGCCCGTGATGATCCTCGCTCGCAACGCGCCGGGTGCGGCCGCCCTGCTGGAGGAGAGCGGACTCCCGGTCGCGTTCGTTCCGAAGGTGGGCGACCTGGAGAGCGTGATCTCACAGCAGGACATCCGGATCGTGCTCTACGTGAATCAGAACACACGGAACTTCCAGATGTTCCGCTACGGCCGCCGCTGGCACGTGTTCATCAATCACGGCGAGTCCGACAAGATGTACATGACCACCAACCAGTACAAGGCCTACGACTATGCGTTCATCGCGGGCGAGGCTGCCCGTGAGCGTCTCGGCCGTGTGCTCTGGGACTACGACCTGGACCGCCGGACGCTGGAGATCGGCCGGCCCCAGGCGGATCACTTCGGTGGCACGTTGCCGTACACCGCCGATGACCGGACGGTGGTGCTCTACGCACCCACGTGGGAGGGCGATCGCCCGACCGCCTTCTACGGCTCCGTCGTCACCCACGGCGAGAAGCTGGTCTCGGCGTTGCTCGCCACAGGGCGTCACCGGGTGATCTATCGCCCCCACCCCCGCTCGGGCGTGGAGAACGAGGCGTTCGGCGCTGCGAACAAGCGCATCATCGCCGCTCTCGCCGCCGCCAACGCGGCCGATCCCTCGGCGCAGCATGTCTACGACGACGGCCCGGAACTCGGGTGGCAGCTCGCCGCCGCGGATGTCGCCGTCGTCGACATCTCCGCGATGGTCTACGACCGCCTCGCCACCGGGCGGCCCCTGTTCGTCACGCGCCCGGCGGATCCGCGCGCGGACGTGGACACTGCCGGATACCTGAGTGACTGCGAGTGGCTCACGGTGGACCAGGCGGATGACATCGTCGCGCAGATCGAGCGGGTCCAGCACGATGAGACGGCCACAGCCCGCCTCGCCCTCTGGTCTCGCCACTACTTCGGTGACACGCGGCCCGGTGCGTCGACGCAGCGCTTCCACGCTGCGATCGAGCTTCTCCTGGAGCGCTGGCAGGAGTACAACGACGCGGAGCTGTCGGCGCGCCGCGCCGAGGCGGTCGACGAGCACGATCCCGACGAGGTCGAACCGGACTGAGGGCGCGCCCCGTTCCGGCCGCGGTGCGTGCCGCCGGGCGGCCGGAGGGTGCCGCGGCCGATCCGCCCGTCAGGGCGAGTCGTTGTCCGCGTCGGTGATCTCCGCGGGGGCGGTGCGATCACCGGTGCGGGGACGAGAACGCCGGAGCGCTCCGGCCGCGGCCGCACCGGCTCGGCCAGCTGCCCGGCCGCCCGATGCGGCGACCATGCCGAGCGTGCGTGCCGCGCCGCGAGCGGCATGGCCGATGTGGGACTCCAGCGGCTGGGAACCGGGCCTCGGTTCGATCTCTACGGGCATGGTCATCGGCGCCGGGCCGAAGGCCGTCCGAGAGGATGACACCACACGTCGGCCGAGCAGATGGTTGCCACCGCCGCCGACGACCGCGCCGATGCCGAATGGCATCACCTTTCCGACCACCGAGGCCCCGCCGATCTTGGTCAGCTGAGTGACGGCGAGGTGCTTCAGGCGGTCGAGCACCGGCCCCATCGCGGCGCGCGGGATCGTCTTGGTAATGAGATCGCCCCAGAACGTTCCGCGCGCTGTCGCCCGTCCGCTGGCCTCTCCGGCGAACTGGCGGATGAGAGTGGTGCCCTCGCTGCCGAGCATCAGCGTGAGCACGAGCGCCCGCGCACGATCCGGGTCGGTGAGGCGAATACCGTGGACTTCGGTCACCGACTGCGCGAACAGCGCCGTGGCCTCCAGGAATCCGATGGTCTCGGCGCCCGAGATGGCCAGAGCGATGCCGGTTCCGACCCCGGGCACCACGGCCGTCGCGCCCGCCGCAGCACCCGTGGTGGTGACGGCCGCGAGATAGCGGCGCTCCAGGATGCGGATGAGCTGATCCGGCGTGGCGTCAGGATGGCGCAGCCGGATCCCGCGGAGATGCGCGATGACCGCCGGCCGCTGCACACGCAGGGCCATGTCGATCGTCCGGATCAGGGTCGACGCGTCGGCATGCGTGCCGGAATCACCTCGCGGGGGCTCACCACCCTGCCAGGGGGAGTCCGCCGGAAGGGAGTGGATCGTGTGGACCTTCCGCGCCATTGTCAGACGAAGAGGTTCGCCCGCTCGAGATCCTCGGCGAAGTCGACCTCCACCGCGTAGAGGTCGGAGATGTCCATGGCCTCGACGCGGATACCGTCCTCGGCGATGGCCAGTTCCAGGCCGCGCTCGAAGTAGTCCTGGTCGTCGACGCGCGTGAGCTGGCGGATGAACGCCTTCTTGTCCGCTGCCGAGATGTAGTTGATGCCGACGGCCTCGCCCACGCCACCGCGAACGGTCTTGGAGAGTTCAGCGATGGCGCCGTCGGGGGAGAGGGTGTACTTGACCTCTTCGTCGCTGACCTTGGAGGTATTGACGGTGACGAACGACTGCTCTCGCTCGATGAGCGAGATCGCGCGGCCCAGCACGCGCGGATCGAAGACAACGTCACCGTTCATCCAGAGCACGCCGGACTTGCCGGTGGCCTGCAGGGCGCGCAGCAGGCTCTTGGAGGTGTTGGTCTGGTCGTAACGATCGTTGTGCACGTAGTCGGCCTGCGGGAACGCCTCGACGATGGTCTCGGCACGGTAGCCGACCACGGTCGTGATGCGAGCGGCGGAACCGAAGGCGGCACGGATGTTGTCGTGCTGCTGCTGCATGATGCTGCGGCCGTCGGACAGCTCGGTCAGCGGCTTCGGCAGCGAACGACCGAGACGCGAACCCATGCCGGCAGCCAGAATGACAGTCTGAATCTTCACGCTCTTATCGCTCCTCGATACGGTGTTCACCGCCGGTTCACCGGCAGGACACACCCTCGTGTCTGGACCATGGTACTAAGATTCCGCGCGTTGTGGCTGTGAAGCCGCCCTGTCTCGTCTCCCGGGGACCGCGAACGGCGCTCGCGGCGGCTCCCTGACCCCAATTCCTCACGACTTCGACCCCAATTCCACACAACGCCGCCGAGCTCGGGAACGGTCAGGATCCGGTTGATACGTTGAGACGATGAGCACGGCGCCCAATTCCCCTGACGATGTCGATGACCCCCAGGGCGCCCCGGTGAAGCCCACGGCGGCTTCGGCAGGAACGCCCGCGGCGCGTACGGCGGGGGCCGGGGCGAAACGACCGGGGGCAAAGAAGGCGAGCCCCCGTTCGCGCACCGCGACCACGTCTACGGGCTCCGCATCTGCACGAGCCGGGAAGGCGGCGACCGCGCAGCCCGTCGACGAAGAGGGTCCGGAGGCGAAGCCGTCGGCGCGCACGACGTCGGCCACGGGAAAGACGGCTTCGGGAAAGACGGCTTCGGGAAAGACGGCCGCAGGAAAGAGCCCTACGGCAAAGAGCGCTACGGCAAAGACCGCCACGGCGAAGACGGCCACGGCGAAGACGGCCACGGGAAAGCCAGCCGCGGGAAAGCCAGCCGCGGGAGAGACCGCCACGGCGAAGACCGCCACGGGAAAGACCGCGGTGAAGCCTGAGCCGGCGAAGCGACCCGGGTCCGCGTCCGCACGAGCCGCGTCGAAGGCGACGCCACGCTCCCGTGCGGCGGAGGCCGAGGTGGATGACGACAACACGATCACAGCTCCGCGGCGTCCCGCCGCCCGCAAGACGGCAGCCGGCACCGCGAAGTCCAGCAGCGCGTCTTCCTCGTCGCGGACGACGCGCCAGCCGGCGAAGAAGACTGCGCCCCGATCATCTGCCGCGCGCTCCGCACCAGACGCGGCAGCCGGTGGCGGTGGCCCGGAAGCTGTGGATTCCGTAGCATCGTCCGAAGACGCCGTCATCACGGGCGTCGGTTCGGACAGGGGGACCACTGACGTGACGAATGAGGCGGCCGAGACCGCGGACGGCGCTGCCGCGACGGAGACGGTCGACGCGCCCTCCGGTGAACCCTCACCCGGCGGTGACGCTGTGACGAGCGTGATCGACGCCCCGGCGGATGCCGATGCGGTGGCCAGCGGCGGCACACGATCTCTTGCCGATGCCCTGACGGACGCTGCTGAGGCCGACGATGGGCCTGATCCTGACGTATTCACCGCGGATCTCCCCGGCGATGCGCACGGCGAAGATGCGCAGGGCGAAGATGCGCAGGACGAGGGCGCGGAGCACGTCGCTCCTGCTCGGGACGGCGCGAAGACCGCTCCGGAGGTGGATGCCGTTTCCGAGGAGGATCCCGCTCCCACGGACGGCGACGCGGACCTGAACGAACTACTCGGTCTCGACACCGACACCGACACCGACGCCGGTTCCGAGAAGGACGGCGATGTCGCGAGCGACGCCACGGCGCCGGGAAGCACCGCCGATGAGGCAGCGCACGATGCGTCCCCGGCATCGGCCCATCCCGAGGCGCATCTGCTCGCGCCGCTCGTCGGTGCGTCGCCGCGGAGTCGCCCCGCCGCGGTTACCGAGTCCGCCGAGCCCGTGGACCCCGCCAGCGCGGTCCTGGTGGCACGCGGGCTGGTGAAGGACTTCGGCGGTACCCACGCCGTCGACGAGATCGACCTGACCGTGCCGACGGGCAGCTTCTACGGCATCGTCGGACCGAACGGCGCGGGAAAGACCACGACCCTGTCCATGATCTCCGGTCTGCTGCGTCCCGATCGTGGGAGCATCACCGTGGCCGGCATCGACGCACGCCAGCGTGCGCGGGCGGCGAAGAAGCTCATCGGCGTGCTGCCCGATCGCTTCCGCACGTTCGATCGCCTCACCGGTCGTCAGCTGCTGCACTACTACGGACTGCTCCGGGGCCTGAAGCCGGGAGTGGTCGACAAGCGGACCGCCGATCTCGCCCGTGCCTTCGACCTGACGGATGCGCTCGGGCGTGCGGTGTCGGACTACTCGGCCGGCATGACCAAGAAGGTCATGCTCGCGGGCGCGATGATCCACAGCCCGCGCCTCCTCGTGCTCGATGAGCCGTTCGAAGCCGTCGACCCCGTTTCCGCGGCGGTGATCCTGGAGATCCTGTCGCAGTACGTCGCGGGCGGCGGCACCGTCATCCTGTCCAGCCACACCATGGAGCTCGTGGAGCGGGTCTGCTCGCGCGTGGCCGTTGTCGTGTCCGGCCAGGTGCTGGCGGAGGGCACCGTCGAGGAAGTCCGGGGCGATCTGACCCTTGAGCAGCGGTTCGTGGAGCTCTCCGGCGGGCTCACCGAGGTGGAGGGGCTGGAGTGGTTGCACACGTTCTCCGACTGAGGCTCGCGCTGCTGTTCGGCGCGGTCCGCGGGGACCGGGCGCAGAGCACCCGCAACGTCATCGGCGCCCTTCTGCTGATCGCCGCAACGGCGGCGGTCTGCACGGCGATCCTGTCTCTTCGTGCCGACAGCGGTGCCGTCGCGCATGTGGTGTCCGTCCTGGCCGGGTCCGCCCTCGCCTTCGGTGCGGCGGTCGGCCCCGCGGTGGCGGGAGTCGAGGACCAGCTGGCTCCGCGGCGCTTCGCCGTGTTCGGCATGTCGCCGCTCCCGCTCGCGGGGGCGCTCCTGCTGGGCATGCTGGTCTCGCTGCCCTCGCTCGCACTTCTCGCGGTCGCCGTCTCGCTCATGATCATGTGGACGAGCCAGGGTGTGCCCGCCGGCATCGCGATCGTCTCACTTCTCCTCGCCTTCCTCGCCTGCCTGGTGGTGTCGCGGCTGAGCATGGCGGTGGCGGCACGGTTCGGACGCGACCGGCGCAGCCGCGAGATGACGGGCCTGCTCGTGCTGGCGCTGGTCATCGTGATCGTTCCGGTTGCCGTGTTCCTCGCCTCGCTGCAGTGGCGGGGTGTCGTCCCGAGCCAGCTCGTGACCCTCACGGAAATCCTCTCCAATACCCCGTTCGGTGCACCCTGGGGGATCGCCGGCCATGTCCTGCGTGGTGACAGCGCTCTAACGGCGAGCATTCTGATCACTGGCGGCACCCTCGTGGTGCTGGTGGGTGCCTGGTTCCTCGTGGTCCGGCACGCCCTCACCACCACGGAGCGCCCGCAGACCGGTCGCGAGCGGGGCCTCGGCTGGTTCAGCGTGCTTCCAGGCAACGCGATCGGCGCCGTCGCCGCGCGGTCACTCGTCTACTGGACGCGGGATCGCCGCTACATCGTGAATGTGGCGGTCGTACCCATCGCCTCCGTGATCGCGGCCCTGCCGCTGCTGGTCGCGGGGGTGCCGCCGCAGGTCGTGGCCCTGGTGCCGGTGCCGATCATGGCGCTGTTCCTCGGATGGATGCCCCACAACGACATCGCGTACGACTCGACCGCGATCTGGCTGCACATCGTCAGCGGCGTCCGGGGTCTCGCCGATCGGATCGGGCGCCTCGTGCCCATCGTCCTCATCGCCGTGCCGCTTCTCGCTGTGGCGATCACGGTGTCGATCGCGCTCTACGGCCGGTGGTCGATGCTTCCAGCGCTGGTGGGCGTGGCCCTGTGCCTGTTCCTCACCGGCCTCGGCCTCTCCTCCATCTCCTCGGTCGTATCGCCCTACCCGGTCACTCGGCCGGGGGACAGCCCGTTCCAGCAGCCGCAGCGAGCGGGCTCGGGAATCGGCGCTCAGGCCCTGGTGCTGATCGGCGCGATCCTGCTCAGCATTCCCGCGCTCGTCGCCGCTCTGCGCGCGGTCGATGCGGACCTGCCCGCAGCTCTCGACGCGCTGTGGATCGGGCTCGGCATGGGCATCGGCGTGCTCGCCGTGGGCGTCGCTCTCGGGGCGTTCCTGTTCGAGCGTCACGGCTCGCGCATCATGGAGTTCGCTGAGGCGATCTGAGTCCGCGGAATCACCAGACGATCGTCCCGCTCCGTGATGCGGGCGGTACGATGGGCCCATGAGCACTCCGCTGGATCACCCCGACCAGGGCGGCATCGCCACCCTCGACCGCGAACTCGAAGAGCTCCTGCGTGAGGAGCACATCGAGCCGGGAGATCATGAGCGCTTCTCGCACTACGCGAAGAAGGAGAAGATCCTCGAGTCGGCTCTGACCGGCAAGCCCATTCGCGCGCTGTGCGGAAAGAAGTGGGTGCCGAGCCGGGACCCGGAGAAGTTCCCGGTATGCCCCGACTGCAAGAAGGTGTACGAGTCGCTCATGAGCTGACTCGCGCGAACGGCCCGCCGGATCCGGCGGGCCGTTCGTCATAGCTGGAGGGCTACTGCGCGTCCTCAAAGACTGTCGGGATGATCGGATCGGACTTGCTGAGCGCAAGCCCGCGTACCGGCAGCTCCTCGCGCACCATCGCGTGGTGTTCCCGGGCAGCCGCAGTTCCCGCCGGTCCTTCGAACGACGCGTCGATGACGCCGTGATCGACCAGACGCACCTGCAGGGCTCGGGCATCCGGATGCGCGCTCGCCGTCTCGACCGGTTCGAACCCGTCGGAGACCACCACGAGCTCGGTGGTGGCCTTCCCGCGCTCCAGGCGGCGGAACGCGGCCTTGCGACCACCGGTGGAGGCCTTGTCCGCGCTCTTCTTGGCCACCGCCACCCATCCGCCGTCATCACCCTGACGTGCCACCAGCTTGTAGACCATGCTGGCGGTGGGATAGCCGGAGCCGGTGACCACCGAGGTGCCCACGCCGTAGGCGTCAACGGGTGATACGGCCAGAGCGGCGATCGCGTACTCGTCGAGATCGCTCGTCACGGTGATCCGCGTGTCGACGGCACCGAGAGCGTCCAGCTGGGCACGGACTTCCGCGGCGACGATCGGGAGGTCACCGGAGTCGATGCGCACGCCGCCGAGTCCGGTACCGGCCACGCGGATCGCGAGATCCACGCCTGCGGTGATGTCGTAGGTGTCCACCAGAAGGGTGGTCCCGACGCCGGACGCCTCGATCTGGGAGCGGAAGGCCTGCTCCTCGGTGTCGTGCAGCAGGGTCCAGGCATGGGCGGCGGTGCCCATCGTCGGAATGCCCCAGCGGCGTCCGGCCTCCAGATTGCTGGTGGCTCCGAACCCTGCGATGTAGGCGGCGCGCGAGGCCGCCACCGCGGACTCCTCCGCCGCGCGGCGCGCGCCCATCTCCGCGAGGGGGCGATCTCCAGCCGCGACCGACATGCGCGCCGCGGCCGTGGCAACGGCAGAGTCGTGGTTGAGGACGCTGAGGGCCAGGGTCTCCAGGATCACGGCCTCAGCGAAGGTGCCTTCGACGGTGAGGATCGGCGAGCCGGGGAAGTAGAGCTCTCCCTCCCGATAGCCGGTGATCGACCCGCTGAAGCGGTAGCCGGCCAGGTAGCGCAGGGTCTCGGGGCTGACGACCTGGTTGTCGGTGAGGTAGCGCAGCTCGTCATCGCCGAAGCGGAAATCACGCAGCAGGGAGAGCAGACGTCCCGTGCCGGCCACCACGCCGAACCGCCGCCCGCCACTCAATCTGCGAGAGAACAACTCGAACACGCAGTTGCGGTGGGCGGTGCCATCACGCAGTGCCGCATCCAGCATGGTGAGTTCATATCGGTCTGTCAGCAGCGCGGAGGAGCCGGTCATGCTCGGAATCCTACTCGCGCGCGCAGCGCCCACCGTGCCGCACCCTCCGAGGGCGCAGCGACGAGCCGTGCCGCCCGACGCGGGTGATGCATGCGGCGGCGTAGGCTGGACCCATCATGTCTGACGCACCGATCGGGATCTTCGACTCCGGCGTGGGCGGGCTCACGGTCGCTCGTGCGATCGGGGACCAGCTGCCGAACGAATCGTTCGTGTACATCGGCGACACCGCCCGCACTCCCTACGGTCCGCGCCCCATCGCCGAGGTGCGTCAGTTCTCCCTCGAGGTGCTGGACACACTGGTCGATCAGGGCGTCAAGATGCTCGTGATCGCCTGCAACACCGCGTCGGCGGCCGTGCTGCGTGACGCACGCGAGCGTTACGACATTCCGGTGATCGAGGTCATCAACCCCGCTGTGCGCACGGCGATCGCCACCACGCGCAACGGGCGGGTGGGCGTCATCGGCACCGCCGGAACGGTGTCATCCGGCGTCTATCAGGACATGCTGGGCGTGGACTCCCGCCTGACGGTGTTCGCTCAGGCGTGCCCGCGTTTCGTCGAGTTCGTGGAGGCCGGGATCACGAGTTCGCCTGAGCTGCTTCGCGTGGCGGAGGAGTATCTGGCTCCGCTGCGTG
Organism: Microbacterium nymphoidis; assembly: GCF_021044885.1. Taxonomy (GTDB): domain Bacteria; phylum Actinomycetota; class Actinomycetes; order Actinomycetales; family Microbacteriaceae; genus Microbacterium; species Microbacterium nymphoidis. The sequence continues at coordinate 240,485 of NZ_JAJNOD010000001.1, forward strand.
ACGCCGGCATCGACACCCTGGTGCTCGGGTGCACGCACTATCCGTTCCTCAAAGGCGCCATCAGCTACGTGATGGGCCCCGAAGTCTCCCTCGTCTCCAGCGATGTGGAGACCGCGAACGACGTCTATCGCACGCTGGTCACGCGCGGCGAGCTCGCTTCCCCGCAGTCCCAGCCGACGCGCACGTACGAGGCGACGGGCACCAGCGAAGCCGAGTTCGTCGCGCTGGCGCGGCGTCTGATGGGAGCCGAGGTCAATCGGGTCCAGCTCGTGAACACCGCCGCCATCCGCCTTCCCCAGAACAGCTGACTCGCCCGCCCGGCGGCTGAGCGGCATCCCACCCCTTCGAGAGGACGCAGACCTATGACCGAGATCGTTCGCGCCGACGGCCGCGCCACCGACCAGCTCCGCCCCGTCACCATCGAGCGCGGCTGGAGCGCCCACGCCGAGGGGTCGGCGCTGGTGAGCTTCGGCGGCACGCGTGTGCTGTGCACGGCGTCGTTCACCAACGGCGTTCCTCGCTGGCTGACCGGCAAGGGCAAGGGGTGGGTCACGGCCGAGTACGCGATGCTGCCGCGCGCCACGAACAGCCGTAACGACCGTGAGAGCGTGAAGGGCCGTGTCGGCGGACGCACGCACGAGATCTCCCGTCTCATCGGGCGCGCACTGCGTGCGGTGGTCGACACCAAGGCGCTCGGGGAGAACACCCTCGTCATCGACTGCGACGTGCTCCAGGCCGACGGCGGCACCCGGACGGCCGCCATCACGGGCGCCTACGTTGCGCTCGCGGACGCCATCGAGTGGGGGCGCGAGAAGAAGTTCATCGGGCAGAAGGCGCAGCCGCTGATCGACTCGGTCTCCGCGGTGTCTGTCGGCATCATCGATGGCACGCCGATGCTCGACCTGGCCTATGTCGAGGACGTCCGCGCGGAGACGGACATGAACGTCGTGGTGACCGGTCGCGGACTGTTCGTCGAGGTGCAGGGCACCGCAGAGGGTGCTCCCTTCGACAAGCAGGAGCTCGACGCGCTGCTCGACTTGGGCGTCGCGGGCTGCGCGAACCTGCGCGACATCCAGACGGCGGTCCTGGCGTGAGCGTCGATCGCGTCGTCCTCGCCACCCACAACGCGCACAAGGTGGCTGAGTTCCAGGCCATCGTCGCGGCGGTCCGCCCCGACCTCACCGTCGTGGCGTACGACGGACCCGAGCCCGTGGAAGACGGCACGACCTTCGCCCAGAACGCACTGATCAAGGCACGGGCCGCCGCCGCGCACACGGGCCTGCCCGCCCTCGCCGACGATTCCGGCCTGACCGTGTCGGTCCTGGGCGCCGCTCCCGGCGTCTTTTCCGCGTACTGGGCCGGGCACCAGAAGGACGACATCGCGAACCGGCGCCTGCTGCTCGATCAGCTCAGCGATCTCGCCCCCGAGCACCGCACGGCGTTCTTCACCTCGGTGATCGCCCTCGTCACGCCCGGCGGCGACGAGCACACGGTCGAGGGCATCTGGCCCGGGCGCCTGGCGACGGTGGAGAGCGGTGAGAACGGCTTCGGTTATGACCCGGTGTTCCTCCCCGAGAATGCGGACGGCACGCCGGGCACCCGTTCCGCGGCGGAGCTGAGCCCCGAGGAGAAGAACGCGCAGTCGCATCGGGCGCGAGCCTTCGTGGCGCTGCAGCCGCTTCTCGCCGCGCTCTGACGCTGATAATCGTCCTCATTCCCGACTAGGCGAAACGGCCCCGCGCACCCGTGCGGCCCGCCTAGCCTGGAGGCATGCACGATCACGCACCGTCCACCGGAATCCGGGGAGCGGCCAATCGCCGCCTGCTGGCGATCTCGCTGACCATCACCTCGACCGTCATGGTCGTACAGGTCATCGGAGCCATCCTCTCGGGCTCGCTGGCGCTGCTCGCGGACGCCGCCCACATGTTCACGGACGCGTCGGCACTGGTGATCGCGCTGATCGCCAGCGCGGTCGCCGCCCGTCCGGCGGACGATCGACGCACGTTCGGCTATCAGCGCGCCGAGGTGCTGGGTGCGCTGATCAACGCCGTCATCCTGGGAGTGCTGGCCATCACCGTGGGCGTCGAAGGCGTCCAGCGCTTGATCAACCCGGGCGAGGCGGAGGTGCAGGGCGGGCTGATGCTCGTGATCGCGGTGGCCGGTGCCCTGGCCAATGCCGTCTCGATGTGGCTGCTGTCCGCGGCGCAGAAGAAGTCGATCAACGTCCGCGGGGCATACCTGGAGGTGATGGGTGATCTGATCGGGTCGGTCGGAGTCATCATCGCCGCCATCGTGATCCTCACCACCGGCTGGGTGCGCGCCGATGCCATCGCCTCACTGTTCATCGCTGCGATGATCCTGCCGCGCGTGTTCACGCTGCTGCGCGAAGTGATCTCCGTGCTGGCGGAATCAGCACCGAAGGGCACCGATATCCCCGACATCCGCACGCACATCCTGGGCTACCCGGGCGTGCGCGCCGTGCACGACGTGCACGTGTGGCAGCTGACGCGGGGTGCGCCGGTGTTCACTGCACACGTCGTCGTGGACGCCGATGTGCTGAGCGATGGGGGAAGTGCACGGATGCTCGCCGATCTGCAGGGCTGTCTGTCGCAGCACTTCGATGTGGAGCACTCCACCTTCCAGCTTGAACCCGACGGTCACGCCGAGCACGACGACGTCGTCCACCGCTGAGACGGTCCGGGAGTCCTCAGGTCTCCCGGACCACCGAGGCGGGGTCGACGTCGGGGCGCAGGCCGCGCCAGCGCGCGTGGCGGAGGTGCCCGTTCGGACTCCAGTCGGCGAACTCGACCTCGCCCACCAGCTCGGGACTGACCCAGATGGCGTCGGACGCGTCCGCAGCCGGGACGTCGCTGAAGGGTGGCTCCGCGATTCCCAGAGGCACGAGGCGGCGCAGGAGCGCGGCTGCAGCCTCCTCGCTGAATCCGGTGCCGACACGCCCCGCGTAGTGCAGCGTGCCGTCGCTCTGCCACACGCCCATCAGCAGGGAGCCGATCGCGCCGGTGCGGTTGCCCTTGCCGGGGCGGACTCCGCCGATGACCACGTCCTGCGTTGCGGTGATCTTCACCTTCAGCCAGGACTCGCTACGCACGCCCGGTCGATAGGGCGAGGCAGGATCCTTCACCATGATGCCTTCCAGGCTGCGCTCGGACGCGGCCTCGAGGGTGGCCGCGACATCGTCGAACACGGGCGGGACGACGATGGCCGCCCCCGCATCCGCCGCGATGCGCTCCAGCGCCCTGCGGCGGTCGCGAAGCGGACGGGAGGTGAGGTCTTCGTCGGCGTGCAGCGCGTCGAAGAGGAAGTACGACACCGGGGTGCGTGCGGCTTCGCGCTCGATCTCGAACGCCTTGCTGAGGTGCATCCGATTCTGCAGGCGCGGGAAATCCGGTCGTCCACTCGCGTCCAGGGCGACGATCTCGCCGTCGACGATCGCGCTGGCAGCGCCGAACCGTGCGGATCCCTCGGCGGCGACCTCGGGGTAGCGGGCGGTGATGTCCGCTCCCGTGCGCGAGAACAGGCGCAACCGCGACTGAGACCACACGCCGATGACACGCACCCCGTCCCATTTGAACTCCACCCACGATCCCCAGCGGCGTGCAGCGGCGGTCGCAAGGGGAGACGTGCTGCCTACCGCGAGCATCGGCGCCGTGAAGCCCGTGGGGGCAGGCGCCGGCGCGTATCTCGTGGTCTGTACCGCGGAGCGAGTGCGGTGCAGCAGCCACGTCGACTTCTCGCCGCTGCCGTCGGTGCGAAGCAGCGCGATGCGCACATCGCTCGCCGGGCCACTGCCGCGGAGGGTCACGATGATCTCGTCGGCGCGCCACTTCTCCAGATCGTACGTCCCGCTGTCCCAGATGGACATCGTTCCGGCGCCGTAGGCGCCCGCGGGGATCGTCCCGGCGAAGCCCAGGTACGCGATCGGGTGGTTCTCGGTCTGCACCGCCAGCACGTTCTGCTCGCTGGTCTGGGGCAGCCCCTTCGGGACGGCCCAGCTCACCAGCACCCCGTCGTGTTCTAGGCGCAGATCGTAATGCAGGTGTGAGGCGTGGTGCTCCTGGATGACGAAGCGCCGGCTCGCCGTGGGAAGGGCATCGGGCGACGTGGGCAGGGGCTCCGGCGTCGGACGGGTGCGCTTGGCGAGGTAGGACGCGAGGAGGCCAGGTGCCGGATCGAGCGCCGCCAGTAGATCGCCCTGATCCGCCACCCGATCCAGGACCTCGGTGAACTCGAGCTGGCGCAGCCCCGTCGCCCCGAGCTCCTCCCAGGTGCGCGGTGCCGCGACCGTGGGGCGCAGGCGACCCCGGAGGGAGTACGGGGCGATCGTGGTCTTCTTGCCGTTGTTCTGGCTCCAGTCGATCAGCACGCGACCCACTCGCGCCGCTTTCGCCATGCCGCTCACCACCAGATCGGGCCTATCCTGCTCCAGAGCGCGCGCGAGGGCTTTCGCCACGGCGCTGGTCTGCTCGGACGATGCTGTGCCGTCGAGGTGCGCATAGAGGTGGATGCCGGAGCCGCCGCTGGTGAGTGCGAAGGGTTCTAGCCCCATGCCCCGCAGCAGGTCGCGGGCGAGGAAGGCCACTTCGGCGCACTGGGCGAGTCCGGCTCCGTCGCCCGGGTCGAGATCGAGCACGAGACGATCGGGGAACGCCGGCTCGCCCTGGGGGCCGAAGCGCCACTGCGGTACGTGCAGCTCGAGGCTGGCGGACTGGGCGAAGTACACCAGCGTCGCGGCATCGGTGACCAGCGGGTAGTCCTTGGTCCCGGTGCTGTGGTCGATGCCGCTGCGAGGGATCCACGACGGCGCGCCGGGTTCCAGCTGCTTGGCGAAGAACGGCTCCTCGGGCGATGCCGCGGTGCCGACACCGTCCGGCCAGCGCTTGCGCGTCACCGGGCGGCCGAGGACGTGTGGGAGCAGCGCCGGTGCGATGCGCGCGTAGTAGTCGATCAGCTCGGCCTTGGTGGTTCCGGTCTCCGGGTACAGCACCTTGTCGAGGTGGCTGAGGCGCAGGGAGCGCCCCTCCACCTGTACGTTCACCGATGCCTCTGCCACCTGGTCAGGTTAGGTCATCGATCGTTCGGTCCGCGGGTCCGGCGCGCATTCGGCCCCGGGGTGGCAGAGGGGCATCGCGGTGGTGTGTACTGAGGCCATGCGCTCCATCTGGAAGGGTGCCGTCACCTTCGGCCTCGTCAACGTCCCGGTCAAGGTCTACTCCGCCACGGAGGACCACGATGTCTCCCTGCACCAGGTGCACAACGCGGACGGCGGGCGGATCCGCTACCAGCGCATCTGCGAGCTGGATGGCGAGGTCGTGCCCTTCTCCGACATCGATCGTGCTTACGACAACGGTGAGCAGACGGTGATCCTGACCAAGAGCGACCTGGATGCGCTGCCGGCGGAGCGCAGCCGCGAGATCGAGGTGGTGGAGTTCGTCCCGAACACCCAGATCGATCCGATCCTGCTCGACAAGCCGTACTACCTGGAGCCGGACAGCAAGTCGCCGAAGGCCTATCTGCTGTTGCGCGAGACGCTGGAGCGCAGTGATCGCACCGCGATCGTGCGCTTCACCCTCCGGCAGAAGACCCGCCTGGCCGCGCTGCGCGTCCGTGGCGATGTGCTCGTGCTCCAGACGCTGCTGTGGGCTGACGAGGTGCGTGAGCCGTCGTTCGCCTCGCTCACCGACGCCGAGCCGGTGTCGGAGAAGGAGCTGGAGCTGTCAGCGGCCCTGGTGGAGACGTACGCGTCCGATTTCGATCCGGCGGCGTTCACCGACGAGTACCAGACGCAGCTGCGCACGCTGATCGATGCGAAGCTCGAGCGCGGCGACGCCGTCGACACCGAGGAGACCTTCGGTCCGCGCGGCGAGACCGGGGGAGCGGAGGTCATCGATCTCATGGACGCGCTGCGGGCCAGCGTGGAGCGCTCCCGCGCCGCGCGCACGGACAAGGCGGGTGACGAGGCCGCCGCGGGGTGAATGAATGATGCCCTGCCGGATCCGGCAGGGCATCATTCATTTCACGCGTCAGAGCGTGGGCTCCTCGGAGGCAGCGGCCTTCTCGCGAGAGACCTTCCGGCGCTCGTTGAGGTAGTGCACCAGGGTCACCAGGGCCGATCCCGCGACCGCGGCGATCAAGATGACGTCGATGTACTGGGTGACGAAGTCCGCGACCCACGGGATGTAGGCGATGAGGTAGCCGACGAAGGTGAGGCCGAAGCCCCACAGGATGGCGCCGATCAGGTTGTAGAGGCTGTACCGCTTCCACGGCATGTGACCGACACCGGCGGCCACCGGTGCGAACGTGCGGACGATCGGCACGAAGCGCGCCAGGATCACCGTGATCGGGCCGAAGCGCTCGAAGAAGGCATTGGTGCGGGCGACGTTCTGTGTGCTGAACAGGCCCGAGTCCTTCTTCTCGAAGATTGCGGGGCCGCCCTTGTGGCCGATGTAGTACCCGACCTCACCACCGATGAACGCGGCGACACCGATCAGCAGGCTGACCCACCAGATGTTCAGACCGAAGACGTTGTTGGTGTGGGTGAGCAGTCCGGAGATGATCAGGAGCGTGTCACCGGGAAGGAGGAATCCGATGAGCAGACCCGTCTCCGCGAAGATGATCGCGCACACCACGAGCAATGCCCACGGTCCGGCGGCCTCGATGATGACCTGTGGGTCGAGCCACGGGATGAGTCCGAGCTGATGCACTGGCGGATTCCTGTTCTGGTCTGGCGGCAAGAAAGGCCGTCTGGCCGTGCGGGTGGTGGGACTTGAACCCACACGCCCTGAGGCACAGGAACCTAAATCCTGCGTGTCTGCCAGTTCCACCACACCCGCGCGAATTCGATTCTATGCTTTCCGCCCCGTTCTCACTCTGGGGAAGTGCCGGGGGAGAAGCTGTGATCCTGCCATGAATGGGTGACTGCACCGCCCGGGGGACTGTGGACAAGCGCGGCGGTCGCTGGGCGGCTGCGGTCAGGATGTCCGCATGCCGTCCGCCCCCTTCGTCTTCTCCGAGGTCACCGAACGCGTGCGCGACCGCCTGCGGGAGGAGCGCATCGATCCCGCACAAGACCGCGAGCGGGCTCGGCAGGTGGCGCGGACGGAGATCCGTCGTCACAACGATCGCGCCCTCGCGCGAGGAGACGGCGTGATCGACGACGAGGCGCACTGCCTCGCGCAGGTGCTCGCATCCGTCGCCGGGTTCGGCGCGCTGGAGCCGTATCTGGCCGATGACTCGATAGAAGAGATCTGGATCAACGCTCCGGATCGGATCTTCGCCGCTCGGGACGGGCTTCCGCTCCGGCTGCCGCTGGTGCTCACCGAGGACGAGGTGCGCTCGATCGTGGAGCGCATGCTGAACGCCACCGGCCGTCGCGTGGATCTGAGTCAACCGTTCGTCGATGCCTCGCTCCCGGACGGCTCGCGGGTTCACGTCGTCATTCCCGACGTGGTCCGCGCGCACTGGACCGTGAACATCAGGAAGTTCCTCTCCCGATTCCGTGATCTCGATGGGCTGGTCGAGGCGGGAGCGCTGCCGCGCTCACTCGCCTACAACCTGACGCAAGCGATGACGCAGGGGGCCAGCGTCCTGGTGTCCGGTGCCACTCACGCCGGCAAGACCACGATGCTGAGTGCGTTGATCGCCGCGGAACCACCCGCACACCGGGTGATCACCGTGGAGGAGACATTCGAACTCGCGGTCGACGCCGTGGACGTCGTGGCGATGCAGGGCAGGCAGCCTTCGCTGGAGGGCACCGGCGAGATCCCGCTCCGCCGCCTGGTGAAGGAAGCTCTCCGCATGCGACCGGATCGGCTTGTCGTGGGGGAGGTGCGGGATGCCGAGGCGCTGGACCTGGTCCTCGCGCTGAACACAGGCGTGCCCTGCGCCGCGACCATTCACGCCAACAACGCCGCCGAGGCACTGGACAAGCTGATGTCGCTCACCCTGCTGGCGGGGCGGAACGTGGATCGGGGATTCGTCTCGCCGGCGATCTCGCGCAGCGTCGATCTGGTCGTTCACTGCGAGCGTCGGGCGGACGGATCCCGACGCGTCGCCGAGGTGCTCGCCCCGGAGATAGACGCCGTGGGTGAGCCCGGGGTGCGGGTCCTGTACCGTGCGGAGCATGCTGCATGACTGCGCTCCGGGAGAGGTGCTTCGCCGTGGGTGCGTGCGGGGTACGAGTCCGCTATCGGAACGGGGCGCGCCGCATGACTGTGCCCTGCGTGATCTGCTTCGCCGCGGGGGAGCCCGGGGCCCGCGTGCTCTACCGTGCGGAGCGCGCCGCATGACTGCGCTGTGGGCGATCTGCTTCGCCGCCGGAGTCCTCTGCATCGCCTCTGTGTGGCTCTGGCCGCGCCGGGCCCCGCATGATGCCGTCGAGAGCCGCCCGGCCTCAGCGATGCGCACGCTGCTGGCAGAGGCCGGGGCATCGTCGCTCTCGCCCGGCGCGCTTCTGATCGGTGCCGCGATGTGCGCGCTCGTCGCCGCGTCGGCGGTATGGGTCCTGACACGGTTGCCCGTGCTCGCGGCACTCGCGCTCCTCGCCGGCGCGGTCGTCCCGTTCTCCGTGCTGCGCGCCCGGCGAGCGCGGCGGCATCAGGATCGGCGGTCGGTGTGGCCCGACGTCTGCGATCTGCTGGTCGCCTCGGTGCGCGCCGGGCAGAGCCTGCCGGACGGCGTGGCCGCGCTCGCGGACCTGGCACCGCAGCCCGTGCGAGCCGAGTTCGCGCGGTTCCGCTCAGATCTCGCAGCCTCGGGGCACTTCGACTCTGCGGTCCTTGCTCTCAAGGAGCGTCTGGCCGATCCCACCGCCGATCGCATCGTGGAGACGCTGCGGATGGCGCGTCAGGTGGGCGGTACGGAGCTCGCCAACGTGCTGCGCTCCCTCTCGACGGCGGTGCGGGCCGAAGCGGCGGTGCGCGGCGAGGTGACGGCGCGGCAGTCCTGGATCCGTGGCGCGGCGGTCGTCGGCGTGGTGGCACCCTGGGTCATCCTCGGACTCCTGGTCGCGCGTCCCGAGGGAGCAGCGGCCTACTCCACCCCGATGGGTGTGGTGCTGATCGCGGTGGCAGCGGGCGTGTCCTTCGTCGCCTACCGGCTGATGCTGCGCATCGGCCGGTTGCCGGAGCAGCGGCGGTGGTTTCGATGACCGCTGCACTGACTGATGGCGCGATCGCCGTGCTGCTCGGCACCGTTCTCGGAAGCGGGCTCTGGTCGATCCTCGCCGCGCTGCCGCGCTGGTCGGCTCCGCAGTTGGTCCGACGCATCGCCCCCTACGTCCGCGACATCACGGACCCGGCAGGGACGAGTCTGCCCGCACCCGCTCTGATCGACCCCGCCGCCGGACTGACGGCCCTGGTGCGGGTCGGTTGGCGGGTGTTTCGCCGTCGGCTGGTGCCGCTGCTGGGAGGGACGACCGTGCTGGCGACACGCCTGCGGCGCGCGGGATGGAAGGCGGATGCGGAGCGGTTCCGCGAGCGGCAACTGGCGCTCGCCGTCGGTGCCGCGGCGCTGGGAGCCCTCGTGACCATCGGGCTGGCGCTCACCGGACGTTTCACCATCCCATCGCTGCTGCTTCCGATCGTCTTCGGTGTCGCCGGCTTCTTCGGCACGGACGTCTGGCTGACACAGGCGGTGAACCGGCGCCGTCAGCGCATCGAGGACGAACTGCCCACCGTCCTCGACTTCCTCGCGCTCTGCTTGGCCGCGGGCGAGAGCCTGCACGACGCGGTGAAGCGCACCGCCTCGGTCGGCGTCGGTGCGCTGGCCGGGGAACTCCGGGCCGTCACCGTGGAGACCGGGACCGGATCCAATCTGGCGACAGCGCTCGCGGCGGCGGGGGAGCGGATCGGGGTCCCCGGTGTGAGCCGGGCTTTCGATCATCTCCTGTCCGCGCTGGAGCGGGGTGCGCCCCTGGCCGCCGTGCTTCGCGATCAGGCTACCGATGCTCGGGAGGATCGGAAGCAGGGGATGCTCGATCAGGCCGGGCGCAAAGAGGTCACCATGCTGTTCCCGCTGGTGTTCCTCATCCTGCCGCTCTCCGTCCTGCTCGCCGTGTTCCCCGGAATCCACCTCCTGCGCCTCGGGTGATGCGCGCGGGGACTGTGCCCGGCCCCGCGCGTCCCGCCGTCCGCAACGCCGCGCTCAGCCCGCTCTGTGATCTGTGATCGCCCAGTGTGAAACTGACACCCGGCCGCTGCGGCAGAGCTTCGCCCGCGGTTATGTTCTGCGGTTCGGGGGAAGTGAGTCGTGCAGCCACAGTCTAGAAATGATGCAAACGTCGAATGAGATTCGTCCGTCAGGAAGGTGTATTTCCCGTGAGGACGGCGGATTGCCTGCCGAACGCGCCTCTCGCCGCTCTCTTTCCGCCGCTCTGCCCAGGCATCGGTGAGTTCTATCGCTCGGGCATCCGGGTACCGAGCCAGGCCTTCACGCCATCGAGTGGAGTTGTTTCCGTGGTGCCGTAGTATCTCACCTCGCGCGAGAGCTGGGCATCCAGTTTTCCGCTACCCGGCTCGTAGTAAATGCGATACTCCGTCGGTGCCGGAATGCCTTCACTGTCAAAAGCCGCAGTCGCCCCAGAAGAGTCTTCATCCATGAGACGCAGCACGCTCTGCTGACGTTCGATGCTGTTCTCTGCGCCTACGAGGCGCCCGGCCCAGACGATCGCACCCTTTTGCTCGAACAACGGCACGCTGAACAGCCGGCCGCCCGTGCCGATGCGCTCATGCAGACCATAGAAGTAGTACGCACTCACATCGGGAGCTGCTCCGACGTACTCTCTCGCCAGCGACACCCATTTGGAGACCAGGTCATTTAAGATGAGCTGTTCTGACATGATAACTATTGCTCCAATATGTACTGGTTGGGGATGCCGTTAACGGCAGCGCCTTCGCCCGAGCCTCCGCCCGCGCGACATCCTCCTGAATCCGTGCCAACGACTCCTCAGGATTGCTGAACGCCATCGTGCCCCCCTCTGGCACTGGGAAGCAAATGCGTCCGCTCCCGCTCGCGCAATGGACCCCCATCGGTCGGTGGAGTCCGCCTGCGGCTAGATTCTGCGACGATGGACGGATGACCCTGGACGACCCGAACGCGCGTCTGCAGGCCGTGCTCGCCGACCATGCCGACACGGACCTGAGTGATCGTCTCGCCGCGCTTGCCGTGGACCTGCGTGATGGCGCCGGCATGGATCAGCGCACGATGTTCACCCTGTTCAACCGGGCACTCGCGGTCAGCGACGAAGAGGACGACACCACCCGGGTTGCGCTGGAACTCGTCATCGACCGGGTGAGCGGCTGGTGCGAGCCGCACCGGCGCATCTTCCCCGAACCGTGAACGGCGCAGGAGGCGTGACGTCCCGTCGCGGGCTCGGCGTCGTGCTCGTCGTCGGCTTCGGTGCTCTGCTGATCTTCGCTCTGGTCTCGCCGGGCCTCCCGATCACGGTGCCGATCCTCGCCTCGGCCGGAATTCTGAGCGGGCTCGCGATGTCCGTGCGCAGTCGATGGGCACACGTGATCGACGCGTGTGCGGCCGCCCTGATCGGCGTCGTCTTCCTCGCAGCCGGCATTCTGGGACTGCTCGCCGCTCCGGACGGCATCCTCAGCTCGCTCCTGATGACGGCACTCGGTGCCGGATGCTGTGTGGCAGCGGTGCTGCGGGTGCGAGCGCACCGACGACTCGGACTAACGCGACAGCGCCCGGACGACGAATGACGTGTGGCCCGGATTCGTAGATTCCGGGCCACACGCGTCCAACGTCGAACTCAGCGGCGCCGCTTGCGCTGCGTGCGGATCGTCGAGGTGGACAGGCGACCGCGATCCGGCTCCGGGTGAGGCTCGTGCGATTCGATCTCGAGGTCCACCGTGCGGATCGTGGCCGTCGTGCTGGTGGCATCCCCGGCCTCCACCGTGCGCTCGTAGCGGGCGCGGCGCCGCCGCAGCCACAGCGCGAGCATGATGATCGCGATCATCACGACGTACACGGTGACGGCGAACGGCGTGTGCACCAGGTAGGCCGGGTTCCCCAACCCGATCTGCATCGACGTACGCAGCTCGTCTTCCGCCATCGGCCCGAGGATGGCCCCCACCACCATCGGAGACACGGGGAAGCCGAGCCTTCGCATGAAGAAGCCCAGCACGCCGAACACGGCGATCACGCCGATGTCGAACACCGTGAAGTTCGCCGCGTAGGCACCGAGCCCCGCGAACACCAGGATTCCGGCGTACAGATACGGACGCGGGATCTGCAGGAGCTTCACCCACATGCCCACCAGCGGGAGGTTCAGCACGAGCAGCAGCACGTTGCCGATGTACAGGCTGGCGATGAGCGCCCACACGAGTCCGGGGTTCGAGCTGAACAACTGCGGACCCGGCTGGATGTTGTAGGTCTTGAACGCCGTCAGGATGATCGCGGCGGTCGCGGTGGTCGGGATGCCGAGCGTGAGCAGCGGCACGAGAACACCGGCGGCGGCCGCGTTGTTCGCGGCCTCCGGGCCGGCCACGCCCTCGATCGCGCCCTTTCCGAACTGGCTCTTGTAGGGCTCTTTGGCCAGCGAGCGCTCCGTAGCGTAGGAGAGGAAGGTCGCCACGTCGGCACCACCAGCGGGGATGGTGCCGATCGGGAATCCGATCGCCGTTCCGCGCAGCCACGGCTTCCACGACCGCTTCCAGTCCGATCGCCGCAGCCACGTGCGCCAGCCCCGGGTGATCGGGATGATCGGAATCTCCCCGTTGCGCAGTCGCGAGGCCACGTAGAGCGCCTCGCCGAGCGCGAACAGTCCCACCGCCACGATCACGACATCGATGCCGTCACCGAGTTCGGGAACCCCGAGCGTGAAGCGCGCCTGCCCGGTGATCACATCGGTGCCGACGAGCCCGATGAACAGGCCGATGGAGAGGGACACGAGTCCTCGCGGCACGGAGGTGCCCATGAGGGCGCCGACCGTGAGGAAGGCCACGACCATCAGGGCGAAGTAGTCGGCGGGCCCGAGCGACACCGCGAAACGCGCCAGGACCGGGGCGAGCAGGGTGAGCAGCGCGGTGGCGATGGTCCCCGCCACGAAGGAGCCGATCGCAGCGGTCGCCAGCGCGGCTGCCGCCCGTCCAGCGCGGGCCATCTTGTTTCCCTCAAGCGCCGTGACGATTGAGGCCGATTCTCCCGGTGTGTTGAGGAGGATCGAGGTGGTCGATCCGCCGTACATGCCGCCGTAGTAGATGCCGGCGAACACGATCAAGGCGGCCGTGGGCTCGAGGGAGTAGGTGAGCGGCAGCAGCAGCGCCACCGTCATCGCGGGCCCGATGCCCGGAAGCACACCGACGGCGGTCCCGACGAGCACGCCCAGAAGGGCATAGAGCAGGTACATCGGCTGCAGGGCGGCCGCGAAGCCGTCCAGCAGCAGGGTGAGGTTATCCATGGTCGTCTCTCCGATCGGACCGGTACTGCGGGTGGCGGGAGCGATCTGCGGTCATGTCAGATCCCGATCCAGCTCGTGAGGTATCCCGTCGCGGGGAGGGAGAGGCCGAGGAGCTGTCCGAACGCGAACCAGGTCGCCACACCGAGTCCGAACCCGACGAGAACGGCCACCCACCAGCGCTTCGCGCCCAGGGGGATCGCAGCACCCGCGAACAGGATGGTGACCGCCAGGGGCCACCCGAGGGCGGGGATCGTGATGATCAGGGACACGAAAGCGAGCACGACGATCGCCGTGGTCACCCAGGACGTCGAGCTCTCGAGATCGATGTCCTCGCCGCCGTCGGGCTCGCCGAATCTCCCGCGCAGCTGGCCGACGAACACCGCGACTGACGCTGCCAGCATGAGCCCGCCGACCGCGTAGGGGATCACGCGTGGCCCGAGGCCCGCGGCAGAGGCGGGCTCGGGAATGGCACCCGCGGTGAGGAGCACGGACACGGCGAGCGCGATCAGCAGCCCGACGAAGACCATCGACTCCACGCGGTAGGGGCGACCCGGCGCCGCTGCGACCCCCGCTTCGGGGGCCGCAGCCGACGCCTCGCTCATCCCACCAGTCCGATCACCGACAGGGTGTCCTTGGTCTGCGCGATGTCGCCCGTGAGGAACGAATCGAAGTCCGCTCCGGTGAGGAACGCGTCCGTCCAGCCGTTCTCCGCGACGATCGACGCCCAGGCGTCGGAGTCGTGGACCTGCGTGACCAGGTCGGTGAGGGCCGCACGGTCGCCGTCGCTGATGCCGCCGGGGGCGATCACACCGCGCCAGTTCGTGGCGGTCACATCGATACCCTCCTCGGTGAGGGTCGGGACATCAGGGAGCTTCTCGGATCGTTCGGCACCCGACACGGCCAGCGCGCGAAGATCGCCGGACGCGATCAGCTCGGCGAACTCGCCGACGCCCGAGATGCCGGCCGCGACGTTGTTGCCGAGAAGCATGGTCGCAGCCTCCCCACCACCGGAGTTGGCGACGTAGTTCAGCTTCTGCGGAATCGTGGCGGCGTCCAGTCCCGCATCGGTGAGCAGCAGGCCGGCGAGGATGTGATCGGTGCCGCCGGCGGAGCCGCCCGTGATGGCGACCTGCGGGCCGTCCTTCACGATCGCCGCGATGAGGCTCTTCACATCCTGGTAGGGGCTGGACGCCGGAACGACGATCACGGCGGGCTCCTCGGTGAGCTTGGCGATCGGGGTCATGTCCTCGATGCGGTCCTTGCTCTTGTTGGTCTCCACCGCTCCCACCATCACCGATCCGGTGATCATGAGCGTGGCGGGCTCCTTCTCGGTGGCGAGGTTCGCCAGCCCCACGGTTCCACCGGCGCCGCCGATGTTCGTCACCGGTGCGGAGGAAACCAGCTTGTCTTCCGTGAGCACCTGCGAGAGCGCGCGGGCGGTCTGATCCCAGCCGCCGCCGGGGTCGGCGGGTGCGATGACCTTCAGCGAAGTGATCGCCGTCTCAGCACCGCCGGCGGTGCTGCCGCCGGCGGGTGCGCCGGCCGTCCCCGAACACGCCGACAGCGCCAGGGCCGCTGTGACGAGAACGCCGGACACGAAAACGCCGCGACGGCGAAGCCGGGCGTGCTGCGTGAAAGATCGCATGTCTCCTCCTTGAGTTCCCGGCGCGGTGCGCTGCCGGGGCGATGGAGACCGACATTAGGGAGGCGACCGGCTGTGCGGAGGTTCTGGTCGCAAGAATCGTTGTGGTCGTTTTGGTCACGGACCATCCGTCGCCGCTGCCGCGAAGCGGCTAGCCTCAGGTGCGTGAGACGAGCGACGGGGCTTCGGACGCAACTGCTGGCGGTGCAGTCTGCGATCATGCTCGTCGTCATCGTGGGAACGGGCGTGACGGTCGCGCTGGTGCAGGGTCAGCAGGTGCGCGACTCGTACCGCGATCGCATGATCGCAGTGGCCCAGTCCGTTGCCAGCCTGCCCGCGGTGCTGGACGCGTTCGATGATCCCGATCCGTCGGCGATCATCCAGCCGATCGCCGAGCTGGTGCGGGCGGCCAGTGACGTGGACTACGTGGTGGTGACCGACGCCGACGGCATCCGCTTCTCCCACCCCGACCCCGATCGCATCGGTGAGGTGGCTTCGACACCCCTGGATGCGCTGGACGGCTCGATGTACGTGGGCACACAGACGGGGACGCTCGGAACCTCCTGGCGTGTGAAGATCCCGGTGCGAGCGGCGGATGACACCATCATCGGCCAGGTCTCCGTGGGGATCCTCGAGACCGATCTGCACTCGGCGTATCTGGTGAACATCGGCTGGCTCGCGCTCGCGCTCGCGGTGGCGGCGGTGATCGGCGCTCTGCTGTCCAGTGCCACCGCGTCGTTCGTCCACCGCCGCCTCTACGGGGTGGAGCCCGACGAGATCAAGCGGATGCTCGATACGCGCGACGCGACGCTGCATGGAATCGGCGACGGCATCGTGGTGCTGGATCCCCACCGCCGGGTTGTTCTCTGCAACGATGCCGCGCTCCGCCTGCTGAATCGGTCCGAGGAGTCGTCGCTGGTGGGGCTGCCGATTCGGGAGCTGCTGGACGTGGACCTGGATCAGCCCGACGCGGATTCCGGTCCGCAGCAGCTGGCGCTGGCCGGGGAACGCATCCTGCTGGCACGCGTGGATCCGGTCATCGTCGACGGGAGAAGGGTCGGCACGGTCATCATCCTGATGGATCGCACCGAACTGGACACGGCGCTGCGCGAGCTCGCCGGCGCCCAGAGCATCGCCGAGGCGCTGCGTGCCCAGCAGCACGAGTTCGCGAACACGCTGCACACGATCGGAGGGCTGCTGGAGCTGGGTGAGCACGATGCGGCGAGCAGCTTCATCGAGCGGGCCAGCGGCGACGACGCGGATTCGGGAGGTCTGCCCGCCGACCTGCACGATGTCGAGGTCGCGGCGCTGCTCATCGCGAAGCGCGCGCGTGCCCGGGAGGCCGGAGTCCGTTTCGAGGTGCGCTGCCGCGGTACGGTCTCCGCAGCGGGTGAGCACTCGCGAGACCGGATCACGGTGATCGGAAACCTCGTGGACAACGCGATCGAGGCGGCCGGGCGCGATGGGACCGTGGAGGTCGCCCTGGAGGAGGACAGTTCGGGGGCGCTGCTCATCACGGTGGACGACGACGGCCCGGGTATCGCGCCGGATCGGCGCGATGACGTGTTCTCCCTCGAGCACACCTCGAAGGGCTCGCACGGAGGACTGCCGCGCGGCTATGGCCTCACCCTGGTGTCCCGTGTGACCCGCCGTGCGGGCGGCGGCGTTGTCGTCTCTGACTCATCGCTCGGCGGCGCCCGGTTCGAGGTGCGACTGCCCCGCAGTACGGCGGTGGTGGCGAACACATGAGCGGGCTGCGCACGCTGATCGTGGAGGACGATCCGCAGGTCTCGCGCGTGACGCGTGGGTTCGTGGAGCGGCATCCGTCCTTCATCGTCGTCGGCACGGTCGCCACCGGCCGGGCGGCGCTGGAGGCGATCGTCTCGATGAAGCCGGATCTCGTCCTGCTGGACATCTATCTGCCGGACATGACCGGCATCGCCGTGCTGCGTACCGCGCGCGCCCACGGGTTCGGCGGCGAGGTGGTGCCCGTGACCGCGGCGTCCGAGCTCGACACCGTCCGGCGGGCGCGCCAGCTGGGGGTGCGTCACTACCTGGTGAAGCCGTTCACGATGCGCGCGATGCACGAACGGCTGGATGCCGTCCACGTAGCGCTGACGGAGGAGCGGCGCGCCGCGGCAGACACCCTCGATCAGCGGGCGATCGATGAGCTGTTGCGCGACCGGGGAACGGTGAGTGCGGCCAGCGAAGGCTCTGCGGTCACGCAGCGGCGCGTGGCACTCGCTCTCGCCGGCATGCCCGACGGCGCCAGCGCGGCTGAGATCGCGGCGCTGACCGGTCTCAGCCGGGTGAGCGCGCGGCGTTATCTGCAGCAGCTGCTGGATGCCGGACAAGCACTCGTCGAGCCGCAGTACGGTGCTGCAGGGCGGCCCGAGCTGCGTTATCGCCCTGTGGATTAATCCGGTCTCATCTGGGCTCGGCTGACAGCGTAGGGGCATGCTGAAGAGGGTGCGCCTGCGGGCCGAGGAACTGATCCACGACGAGACCGGCGACGTTCCCGGGTGGGTTCTAATGCAATTACCTACATGACGCGGCGTGGTGGCGGGGGCGGAAATGTAGTCGCGCGCGAGGGTGCGCCCCAAAACGACACGCCGCGACACGCCGAATCTATCATCCACAGGCGGAGATTGCTGATTTTCTCCACTGCCTGTGGAGAAGTGTGGAGGGGTGCGCCCGACTCGCGAAAATCCGCGCGATTTCTTGCATGTCCATGTGCATGAAATTGTGGACAAGATGTGGTGAACCCTGTGGATGAGGGTGGATAACTACACGGATGTAACTACTACCTCTTGTGGTCACTTCCAATGTCGACGCCCATATGTAGTATTGGACTCGCCAAAGCACAACGGCCCCGAATCCATCGGGGAACCGATGAACAACAGGGCCGTGAGCACCATACTTTCCTAGGGCGTGGTGCCCACACTCTAACACTCTGTGCAAGGCGACACCATTATTCGCAAATCACAGAAAGTGAGGGCCTGATGGCTACTTCACGCAACACCAACATGCGACCCGGCAACACCGTTCCGGCGAGCGGAATCTACGCTCAGTACCAGGGCGGTCGAAAGGTCAACGAGGTCACGAGCGTCATGGGGGAGCCGTTCCCTCCCGGGCGCGCGGCGGGGACCACCTATCGCCCCGTGCGGCTGACGAAGTGAGGTCCGTGATGTCTCGCGGAGTTTTCCTCACCTGTCCCCACTGCCGTGCGACCTTCGGTCCGCTCCGCATCGTCCGTCACGGCCTTGTCCGTTGCGGTAAGTGCGGGCGTACTGTTCGCATGTGACACGAAGCGAACACCCCGGGGTGACCTGGGGTGTTCGCTGTTTCAGCGCCCGTGCGATGTGTCAACCGGACCCGTCTAAGTCGGTATCTGCCGAGCTAGCTCGATGTTCTCCGCGGTCAGCCGAACGGCAATCTCGGCGTCACGGGCTGAGGTTGCCGTTCGTTTGCGCCTCAACTCTGTCCAACTTTGCGATGGTCTGTCCGAGTGCATAGATCGTGCTGGCACCTACCACGATGATGCCGAGCAACTGCACGACGAACGTGCCGAATGCCACGGCTCCGGATGGCGCAAGGATCAGAAGCACGACGATCTCGACAACCGCGAGTGCGGCGAGGGTGGCAAAGCTGATGAAGGTTGCGACTTTGTTCATCGGCAATTCACCGCCCGCCCGCCGATAGCAGTTTAGCGCGGCGTCACGAAGCAAGGTGCCTCAGAATGAACGAAAGGCCCAACATGGGTGTGCTATCAACACGCGATGAGTTCACGAACGATGCGCGGTATTAAGCGGCATCGGTGCGCTTCCTGAGTGAGTCCGACTACGGTGCTGACGTGATGACAGCTGCGCATGCGCTGGCATCACTCCGTGCGGAGCGGGGTCCGGACGCGTGCAGGAGTTCCCCGGAGATGTTTACTACCCGGAGGACGCCGAGTACCACCTCGTGCGGTTGGGGTGGGACTGGCGCATCCTCTTCGGAGACGGGGACGATCATGTGATCGCATGCGGCGGCGACTTTGGAGACGCCTTCGCGCGCGCTCCGGAGTGGGCGCGGGAGCGCGGCGTGATCGCGGGGATGGCGGGTGGGTACCGTCAAGCGCGAGTTGACACTAGAATGTCTATATAGGTTCCCTTGGGGAGCCGCCCGGAGTACCAGTCCGGACGGCCCCCGTGAGGGAGCCAGGCAAGCGCCATTGCTCGCCAATATCGTGAAAAGGCCCGATTCTGAGTTCGTTAGGCTCCGGGCCTTTTCTCGTGTGTCCAAGTCTACTTGGGTGGAGCGACATCGGTGAGAACAGGCAGAACGCCAGCGTTGGTACTTCTGCTCGATATTGGCGGATATGTCCGATATGTCCGATTTTGCAAACTAAATGGGCGGTTTTCTGGGCATGCTTCACGGTGAACTTTCAGGAAGAAGTAGGCTTCGGGCCCCCAACGTTTGTGGACGATGACCCGCGAAGGTCTGCGCCCGGCCAGCTGGCACGTCACCGCGAAGCGACCCCGGATGATCGCCTGGCGGTCGTCCACGTCCGTTTCCTCCCACACCCGATCCAGCGCGGCCGCGTCTGCGTTCAGCGTTTCGATAGACCCGAGCGTGATGGGTCTGGATCTGCTCGCGGACGGCGCGCAAGGCGGCGAACACGCGCGCTCCGGAGCGGTCGCCTTCGGTGGGCTCCTGTTCGGCGCGTAGCTCCAGCGTCTCGGCGCGGATCGCGGCGAAGCGTCCGCTGATCCGTTTCGCATCAACGGGCCATCGATGACCTGTTGCGTGATCGGGGGCCGGTGAGTGCGGCCAGCGAGGGCTCCGCGGTCACGCAGCGGCGCGTGGCACTCGCTCTCGCCGGCATGCCCGACGGCGCCAGCGCGGCTGAGATCGCGGCGCTGACCGGTCTCAGCCGGGTGAGCGCGCGGCGTTATCTGCAGCAACTGCTGGATGCCGGGCAGGCACTCGTCGAGCCGCAGTACGGTGCTGCGGGACGGCCCGAGCTGCGTTATCGGCCTGTGGATTAATCCCGTCTCATCCGGGCTCGGCTGACAGCGTAGGGGCATGCTGAAGAGGATGCGCCTGCGGGCCCAGGAACTGATCCACGACGAGACCGGCGACGTTCCCGGGTGGGTGCTCATCACGATCATGACCGCCGCGCTGGTGATGGTGATCTGGGCTTTCGCGGGCCCGGCGCTGGTCGACCTCGTGGACAACGCGCTGAAGGGTGTGCAGTTCTCGTAATGCACGGGACACCGGGGCTCTGGCGGGACGAGCGAGGCTCCGCCGTGGTGGAGTTCACGCTGGTCGGCACGCTCCTCACGCTGCTGACGGTGGCCGTGATCCAGATCGGGATCGCGGTCCACATCCGAAACATCGTGCACGACGCGGCCGTGCAGGCGGCCTATGAGGCGGCGCTCGCCGACGTGACGCCGGATGAGATCGAGGTCGTCGTGCGGGAAGTGGTGAGCTCGTCTGCGGGTTCCGATCTCGTCGGTGCGGTCCATGCCTCCCGCAGCGATGCACTGGGCGTGCCGACCATCGAGGTGCGCGTCACGGCGGTGCTGCCGCTCATCGTCTTCCTCGGCGTCCCGGATGGACTGGAGGTGGTGGGCCGTGCGCCGATGGAGTCGCTGGTGGTCGGATGACGCCGGCTCGGCGTCGCTCGAGTTCATCGTCGCGGGCGTGGTTCTGCTCGTGCCGATCATGTATCTCGGCGTCGCCCTGAACGGCGTGCACAATCAGGCCATGGGTGTGCAGACCGCCGCGCGGCAGATCGCCCGCGTGCTGAGCGGCGGATCCGGCTCTGCCGACGCCGTCCTCGCGGCGGTCGCCGCCGAGTACGGGATGGAACCGGACGCCATGCGGGTCGAGATCTCCTGCCAGCCGCTGTCGGATCCCTGTCCGGCACCCGGCACGTTCGTCACGGTGCGGGTCGGCACCTCCGCCGTGCTTCCGCTGGCGCCGGCCGTGCTCGACATCGCTCAGTCGACCGCGATCCCCGTTGAGGCGATCGTCGTGCACCGTATCCCGGACGGGCGCTGATGATGCTCCGGGATGAGAGCGGGAGTCTGATGCCGCTCGTGATCGGCTACGGCGCGCTCACCGCCGTGCTGATGGTCACGACCATCGATCTCGCCAGTCTGAGCCTGGCGCAGCGCAGCCTCGACGCCGTCGCCGAGGCAGCCGCGCTCGCGGCCGCGGACACCTTCACCCTCTCTGTGACCGATGGTGTGCCGCTCGCCGTGCTGAGCCCGTCGGGAGTTTCCCGTGGCGCCGCGGCGCTCATCGCAGCGACGCCGGGGGAGGCGGCGTTGGTCGAGTCGAGTACGCCGGATGGTGCCAGTGCGGTCGTCACGGTGGAGACGAGGTGGCACCCACCGCTGTTCAGCAGCGTGGTTCCCGCCGGCGTGACACTACGATCCACGGCCATCGCCCGTACGGCCGTCGGCTAGTCCGGGTGAGGGTCTGGAGCGGTTCCGGACGGCGTAACGCTGCGTTCTACGGCCGGCCGTCGGCGAGTCCGCATCAGCCCTCGTCGGCGTCCGGATCCGTCGGCCGCCGCTGTGCGCCCGGGATGAACTTCGGCACCCAGCGGATGAAGCCGAGGGCTCCGGCGAAGGCCACGATGCTCATCAGGCCGGTCGCCCACGCCAGCGACAGCAGGGCGGTGATGGCGGAGATGAGAACGGGTGCGAGCGCGCCGCCGGCGTCGGTCAGAGTTCGCCAGGATCCGAGGAACGGCGCGGGGTCGTGCTGAGGGGCGACATCGGCGCCGAGCGTCAGGAGGATTCCGCTGGACAGACCGTTTCCCACACCGAGCACCATCGCGAACGCGGCGAACCACATCGCCGAGCTCGGCAGATCGTGCGTCAGTGCCAGCGCGCCGAAGCCGAGGCCCATGAGAAGCATGGCCGGCAGCGCCGCCCAGAGCCGGCCGAAGCGATCCATCACCTGACCGCTCGCGTAGAACAGCGCGAAGTCGATCGCTCCGGACAACCCCACCACGAGGGCGATGGTCTGCGCATCGAGCCCGATCGAAACGCCCCAGAGCGGAAGGATCGCCTGACGCGCGGACCGCACCGCCGACAGCGATGCCGCGGCCACACCGAGCCGTGCGAGCACACCGCGGTAGCGCCACATGGTGCGGAACACGCCCTCGTGAGAGGGGATGATCGCGATGCCGCCGGTGATGGGCTCACCGGTGTCGGCGGGAGATGCCTGGCGGGGCGTGGGCCGAGTGGGAAGCGGTGCCACCGTCTCCGGGTCCGGGCCGAACAGCACCAGCGCGACCGCGGCGATCAGGCACAGTCCGAGGAACCAGATGCTCGCACGCTCGTCGCCGAACACCCAGAGCAGACCTGCCGCGACGAACGGCCCGATGAACATCCCGAAGCGGAACGAGCCGCCCAGCAGCGACAGCGCGCGGGCGCGGAAGGACAGCGGGACGCGCGTGGTCATGAACGAGTGCCGCGCCAGCGCGAACGCTGCTGCGCAGAACCCGATGACCAGGGCCGCGGCCATCAGCATCCCGACCCCGGTCGCGAAGGCGAGGAGTCCCACGCCGACGAGGGCGAGGAGTCCCGAGATGATCATCGTGCGCCGTTCACCGAAGCGTGCGACGGCCCACCCGGCGGGGAGGTTGCCGCACAGCTGACCCACCACCAGCGCCGCGACGATCAGCGACGACATGGCGATGTCCGCGCCGAGCTTGGTGGCCAGTACCGGCAGCAGCGGGACGACAGCGCCTTCGCCCAGGCTGAACAGGACCGTGGGGCCGTAGATCATCGGGGCGAGGCGCTTGAGGATCTCGCCGGTGGAGGGTGCGTCTGTCACTGTGCTCTCTCTCCGTCCCCTCACAGGGGACTCCATCACCCTACGCCGCTGCGGTCACGCCGCGGAGGAGGGTCTGCGACCGCTAGGCTAGGAAGGCCATGCTCGATTACGAATTCACCTCCCAGATCGCCGCCGTCCGATCCACGTTCGATGACATCCGTGCCGTCGTGGACGTCGACGCGCTGCGCGCCGATATCGCCCGACTCAGCGAGGAAGCCGGTGCGCCCGATCTGTGGGATGACCCGGAGGCCGCGCAGAAGGTCACCAGCGCCCTCAGCCACAAGCAGGCCGACCTCGGCCGAGTCGAAGCGGTCGAGCGACGCCTCAACGACCTGGACGTCCTCGTCGAGCTCGCCAACGAGATGGAGGACGCCGACGCGGAGCAGGAAGCCCGCGACGAGCTGGCCGCCCTCGAAGGCGTGGTGAGTCAGCTCGAGGTGCAGACCCTGCTGGACGGCGAGTACGACGAGCGCTCCGCGGTCGTGACGATCCGCTCCGGTGCCGGCGGCGACGACGCCACCGACTTCGCCGAGATGCTCATGCGCATGTACCTGCGCTGGGCCGAGCGGAACAAGTACGCCGTCAAGGTCATGGACATCTCCTACGCCGAGGGCGCGGGGATCAAGTCCGCGACCTTCGAGGTCGACGCCCCCTACGCCTACGGCACCCTGTCGGTCGAGGCCGGCACCCACCGCCTGGCGCGCATCAGCCCGTTCGGCTCCGCCGACAAGCGCCAGACCAGCTTCGCCGCCGTCGAGGTCATCCCCGTGATGGAGGAGGCCGTCGAGGTCGACATCCCCGAGGGTGACCTGCGTGTGGACGTGTTCCGTTCGTCCGGCCCCGGTGGTCAGTCCGTCAACACCACCGACTCCGCTGTGCGCCTCACTCACATTCCCACCGGCATCGTGGTGTCGATGCAGAACGAGAAGTCGCAGATCCAGAACCGCGCTGCGGCCATGCGCGTGCTCCAGACCCGACTCCTGCTGCTGAAGAAGGAAGAGGAAGCCGCGAAGAAGAAGGAGCTCGCCGGTGTGATCACCGCGAGCTGGGGCGACCAGATGCGCTCCTACTTCCTCTACGGGCAGCAGCTGGTGAAGGACCTGCGCACCGGTTACGAAGTGGGAAACCCCGCAAGTGTCTTCGACGGTGACCTGGACGGGCTGATCTCCGCCGGAATCCGCTGGCGCAAGCGCAAGACTGAGGACTGAGCCCTCGTGGGAGCAGAGCGCCGTGGCCTTCGGGTCGCGGCGCTCTCGCATTCACCGACCGAATATCGGGCGGCGGGTGTCGCTCTGCTGTGCGGCCGCGGGCCCGACGTAGGCTGATTCGGCCATGATTCGGTTCGAGAACGTCACCAAGCGCTACCGCGGCACACCCCGTCCCGCGCTCTCCGACGTCGACTTCGAGATTCAACGCGGTGAGTTCGTGTTCCTCGTCGGCGCGTCGGGATCCGGGAAGTCGTCGTGTCTTCGCCTCATCCTCCGTGAGGACATCCCCACTGCCGGTCGCGTTCTCGTGCTCGGCAGTGACACGCGGAAGATGTCCAACCGGCGGGTTCCCTACTTCCGCCGCCATATCGGCTCCGTATTCCAGGACTTCCGCCTGCTGTCCACCAAGACCGTGGCCCAGAACGTCGCCTTCGCCCTTCAGGTAACCGGTGCCAGCCGGGCCCTGATCCAGCAGTCCGTGCCAGAGGCCCTCGAGCTGGTCGGCCTGCAGGACAAGGCGAAGCGCATGCCCACAGAGCTCTCCGGTGGTGAGCAGCAGCGCGTCGCGATCGCGCGTGCCATCGTCAACCGCCCGCAGGTGCTTCTGGCGGACGAGCCGACCGGAAACCTGGACCCCGCGACGTCGACCGACATCATGCAGCTCCTCGCACGCATCAACGCGAACGGCACCACCGTGGTGATGGCGACGCACGAGGCCGGTTTCGTCGACCAGATGCAGCGTCGCGTGATCGAGTTGCGTGACGGCGTGATCATTCGCGACGACCGGCACGGTGGCTACGGTGACACCTCGGCGATTCCGCGCCTGGAGGCGTTCACCGAGCGCGGCGCGGCATCCGCCGCCGCGCTGACCGCGGTGCTGGAGGTGCAGCGCGAGGTGGCCGCCGCCGTGGACGCGGGAGATCCCGCTGTCGTCGTGGCTGCCGCCGTCTCCGTCCCGGTGGCGGAGTCGGCAGACGTGGTCGCGGTCGTCGCCGAGGCCGATGCCCCGTTCGGAACCGGGGAGCGCGAGTCGGAGAGCACGGAGGCAGCAGAGACTCCGACGCCGCCGATCACGCGGCCCGCGGTGGCTGAACCAGCGGCGGACGCGGAGGCGCGGCCGATGACCCGCCCCATCGCGCTGCCGGACGTCCAGGTCGCCGAACTCGGGGTCGCCGACCGGCTGGGCCTCAGCGAATACGACGACAATGACGAGGTGGGTCCGACATCATGAGGCTGGGACTCATCTTCTCGGAGGTCTTCCAGGGCTTCCGGCGCAACGTCTCGATGGTGATCTCCGTGATCCTCGTGACGTTCGTGTCGCTCACCTTCGTGGGCGCCGCCATCCTCACGCAGTCCCAGGTGGGCAAGCTCCACGACTACTGGGAGGACCGTGCTCAGGTCGAGATCTTCATGTGCACCTCGACCGCGATCGGTGACAACTGCACCGACGGCAACGCGACGCCGGAGCAGATCGACGACGTCCGCGCTCAGCTCGCGGGCGGGACTCTCGGCCCGCTCATCGCGAACGTGCAGGAGATCACGCAGGCGGACGCCTACCAGAGCATCATCGACCAGCGTGGTGAGGAGTACGCGAGCGTCTTCGCGCCTGACAGCATCAACGCGTCGTTCCGTGTGAACCTGAAGGATCAGTCGCAGGTCACGGTGATCGAGGAGGCGTTCCACTCGACGAAGGGCGTCCAGGAGGTCAAGAACCAGATGAAGTACCTGGAGCCGTTGTTCCAGGCGCTTCAGGTGGCAACCTACCTCGCGGTCGGAATCGCCGCGCTCATGCTGATCGCCGCCATCCTCCTGATCGCGACCACGATCCGCCTCTCCGCGGTGGCGCGTCGCAAGGAGATCGGCATCATGCGACTGGTGGGTGCATCGAACCGCTTCATCCAGACCCCGTTCGTGCTGGAGGGCGTGCTGGCGGCCTTCATCGGATCGGTGCTCGCCTCGGCGGCGCTGTGGGCTGCGGTGCAGTTCGGTGTCATCGGCTACCTGACCGGTCGCGTCACCTTCATTCAGAGCTGGATCGGCCTCAACGACGTGTGGGTCGTGATCCCGATCGTCGTGGGGCTCGGCGTAGTGCTCGCTGCGCTGTCGGCCGGCTTCGCGATCCGGCGCTGGCTGCGCACTTGACGCGTCGTTGCCACGCGCCGGCGGTTGATAGACTGATCGGCTGCCGCGCGTGCGCGCGGCGATTGAGGAGAGTGTGACATGGTCCGTGAACGCGGGGAGAAGGTCGTCGCGACCAACCGGCGTGCACGCCACGACTACAACGTCGAGAAGACGTACGAGGCGGGTATGGTGCTGACCGGCACCGAGGTGAAGTCGCTGCGGCAGGGACGAGCCAACCTGACGGACGGCTATGCCTACATCAAGGGCAACGAGGCCTGGATCGACAATGTCCACATCCCCGAGTATTCCCAGGGGCACTGGACGAACCACTCGGCCAAGCGGGTGCGCAAGCTGCTGCTGAATCGCGACGAGATCATCAAGATCTCCCACGCGGTCTCGGCGGGCGGCTACACGCTGGTTCCGCTCAAGCTGTACTTCAAGGACGGCCGCGCGAAGCTGGAGATCGGCGTCGCGAAGGGAAAGCGCGAGTTCGACAAGCGGCAGACTCTGCGCGAGCGTCAGGACAAGCGCGAGGCGGATCGCGCCATGCGCATGCGCAATCGCATGGGGGAGTGATCCCCACACGATGAGGCCGGCCCGGGGTGTCCCCGGGCCGGCCTCATCGGTTTCCGTTCAGACAGCGACCGGCTGCTCCCGATCGCGGAACGCCTGCTTGGGTACGAAGCAGAGGAAGATGGCGGCGACGAGGGCCGTCGCCGAGCACACCGCCCACACGGTCATGTACCCGCTGAGCGAGCCGGCGGTCTGCTCCGGGTTCGCCGCCGCACCCGTCGCACCGTGCAGCAGCGCGATCCCGAACACGCAGGAGGCGATCGCACCGCCCACGGTCTTCACGGAGTTGGTGAGCCCCGTTGCGACGCCGGTCTGGGCGGGTGGCGCCGCGGCCGCCGCTGCGGAGGGCAACGCCGCCACCAGGGCTCCCGAGCCGAGGCCGACCACCACCATGTTCGTGACCACCTGTGCGTAGGTGCCGTGCAGAGGGAGGAAGAGCGCGAACCCGATGCACACCAGCAGTGTGGCGGCGATGAGGGCGAGCCGCGGTGTCAGGACCCGTCCGATCACGGGGAACAGCAGGGCGCCGGAGATCATCGCGATGAGATAGATGCCGATGATGAGCGAGGTCGCGAAGCCCTGCGTCCCCAGCCCGTAGCCGGTGACGGTCGGGTCGGTGCGCGCGAAGGTGGACAGAGGTGCCTGCCCTCCCAGCACGCTCACGCCGAAGAGTCCTGCGGTGACGAAGACGGGGCCGAGCGCGGGGTTGCGGAACATGCGGACGTCGATGAGCGGGTCCTCCTGTCGCAGTTCCCAGAGGACGAACGGGATCACCAGCACGACGCCGACGATCGTCACGAGGATCGAGACGATGTCGCCCGGCCCGTTGAGGCGCAGCATGCTGAGCCCGCCGGTGAAGGCGATGAGGGCGACGGAGATGAGAACGAGCCCGACGGTGTCGAGGCGGCCGCCGGTGTGCTCGGGTGACTCGGTGACACCGAAAAGGATCACGAAGAAGCACAGCGCCACCAGGATCGCCGGGACGAGGAGCACCACGGTCAGCGGCAGGGCATCGACGAGCGCCCCGCCCAGCAGCGCACCGAGGATCGCGCCGCCCTCGAGGGAAGCGACCAGGATGCCTGCGGCACGGGCCGTGATCTGTGCGCGTCCTTCGATGCCGCGGGTGCGGCTGAAGATGAGGGCGATCTCCATGGGAAGCCAGACGACGTAGAAGCCCTGCAGCGCCCAGGCCGCGAGGAAAACGCCGAACGAGTCGGAGAAGGGCAGCGCGAAGGACGCGATCGCGGTCAGGGCGGTGGAGATCAACAGCATCCGCTTGTGGCCGAACATGTCTCCGAGCTTCGCGAACGCGGGAACCACGAGCGCCGACAGCATGAGCTGAGCGCCTTCCAGCCAGTTGACGTCGGCGTCGGGGATGCCGAGGTGGCGGGCGATGTCGGTGAGCATGGGGGTGTAGTAGCCCTGCAGGACGCCGCTGGTGAACTCGACGAAGGCGAGGTAGCCGACGACGCCGGCCAGCCCTGCCCAGGCGATTCGTGCTTTCACGTGATGCTCCTTCGCATCGCTGCGCGCGTCCTTCTCGGGTGGACGCGCGGGGGAGTCGGGTGCGTCAACCCTACCCGGGCAGTTGGGTGATCAGCGTGCGGTGGAAGAGCTCGCCGCGCTCGAGTTCGGAGACGGCGACGCGCTCGTTCACGCCGTGGAGCGTGGCGCGCAGCTCTGAAGACATGGACAGCGGTGCAAAGCGGTAGACGGACGGCGCGAATCGGTGGAAATGACGCGCGTCGGTCGCGGCGAAAACGATGTACGGCACCGTGAGCGCGGCCGGGTGCGAGGTCGCCACCGCCCGCGTGATCAGCGCGAAGGGCTCGTTGTCGGTGGCCGACTCCGGAGACGGTTCGTCGCCGTCGATCACCGTGACCGTGACGTCGCGGTCGTTGATCCGCTTCTCGAGGCGACGCACGGTCTGGGCGATGGTCGTACCGAGCGCGAGGCGCAGATTGATGGTCGCCGACGCCTGGGACGGCAGGACGTTGTCCGCCGTTCCTCCCGCGAGCATCGTCGGGGCGATGGTGGTGCGCACCATGGCGGCGGGTTCGCCGCCCAGCCGCGTGAAGACGAACGCGCTGAGACGCGGGACCGCGACCAGCAGCCGCAGGAGCAGACGCGGCGCGCCGCTGGTGCGCTGGCCCAGTGCGGTGAGCATCGCCGTGATGGTCCGCGGCGTGCGGGAAGGGAAGGTGCCGGGAGTGAGACGCTCGATCGCGCGTGCGATGCGGCCGACCGCGGTGAGCTTCGGCGGGGCGGAGGCGTGTCCGCCGTCGCCGCGGGCCGTGAGCCGGACCGAGAGCACTCCCTTCTCTCCGACGCCCACCATCGCGGCTGCACCGTCGACGAACGGCAGCGGCGCATCGACGACGGCACCGCCCTCATCCAGCACCAGCCACGGGGTGATGCCGCGTTCGTGGAGAACACGTGCGCCCTCCCGCGCTGCCGCTCCGTGGGATTCCTCGTCCGGGCCGAGCCACACGTAGACGTCGCGCGCGGGGGTGAAGCCGGACGCGAGGAGGTTCTCCACAGCGTCGAGGATCACCACGAGCGGACCTTTGTCGTCCAGCGCGCCCCGGCCGTGCACGAA
Source organism: Microbacterium nymphoidis (assembly GCF_021044885.1). Classification (GTDB taxonomy): domain Bacteria; phylum Actinomycetota; class Actinomycetes; order Actinomycetales; family Microbacteriaceae; genus Microbacterium; species Microbacterium nymphoidis. The sequence continues at coordinate 269,899 of NZ_JAJNOD010000001.1, forward strand.
GCCGTCGGCGATCTCGCCGGAGAACGGGTCGTGTGTCCAGTCGTCGCTGAGATCCACCGGGACCACGTCGTAGTGCGCCATCAACAGGACGGGATCGGCGTCTCGCGCGCCTCGCCAGCGGTACAGCAGTCCGCCCTCGCCGATGATCTCTCGATCGAGTTCGGCGTGCACGCGGGGATAGAGTTCGCCGATCAGATCGGCGAAGGCCTCGAAGGGCTCATCTCCACGCTCGGCTCGCTCCGCGGATACGGTCGGCAGCGCGATCATCCGACTGAGCCGCTCCGCGATCCCGGGGCGGGGGCTCACGTCGACGCCGCTCATGAGGCCAGGAACCGGGCCTCGACGGTGGCCGCTACGCGGATCGGCCGGGGTTCGAGCTGGAGGCCGCCACCGCCTCCGGCGCTGTCGGCGAACGCTCGCATCGCCACTGCCTGCTTGCCCATCGCGGCCTCCGCGGAGTTCAGCAGACCGGCGTCGGCGATCTCGCTGGGCCGCACGGACGAGAATCCCAGTGCCGCCGCGTAGGCGGTCGCCCGCTGCATGGCCACGCCGACGGCGGCCTGCGCCACCTCCGACTCCGTGGTTCGCGCCGTGGCGGGCGTGAGCTCCCACGAGATGCCGTCGACGGCCACGCCCTCCCGCTCGGAGACCGCGGTAATCCACTCGGACAGCGCCCCGAAGTCGGTGAACTCGCTGCGCGTGCTCATCGCGGCATGATGCACGAGGGGGAGCTGGGTGCCGTCCTGGCTCCACGGGCGATCAGACCACACGGATACGCGCTCACTCGACCACTGGGCGACGGTCCCACGTTGCTGAGCGTCGGCCAGCTCGGCGACCAGACGCTCGGCGAGTGTGCTCGCCTGGGCGAACACCGCTGCGCGGTCGGGGCCATCGAGGCGCACGGAGACGGTGGCGACGCCGAGTTCCGCGGGCACCCGCGTCTCGTGCTCGCCGCGGACGGAGATGACGACATCGCTCATGCTCTGACTCTAGTGCTGGGCACCGACATCGGTCACGGAACGTGGGGACGAGCGCGTCCCGTGCCGCTGCGGATGCTGTAGGCTGGGATGCTCCGGAGCGATCCGGAACTGGTAATTCCACAGAGCGACAGCGGCCCTCCCCAGGGAGGAACACGGGGCTGATCGGTTTCGACAGCGCCTGTGAATCCACGAGAAGCGGGCCGAGGATGCAGGGTTATCTCGTCAACGCTCCCTGCAAAAACATAAGTGCCAACGCTAAGCGCACTGACTTCGCCCTCGCTGCCTAAGCGAGCCCGATAGTCCGTCAGACCGTATGTGATTCCGGTACGGGTTCTGGCGTCATTTAGGAATCTTGCTGCGCGGTGGCGTCTGGACGCCGCGTGGGACTCTTCCCAGGCTGGGCTTGTCGACTTAGGTGTCTGTGACAAAGGTCGGAGCCGAGCAGAACGTCTGCACAGACTGCGCCCGGAGAAGGCGTGGAGACTCAGCGTTGGACGGGGGTTCGATTCCCCCCAGCTCCACCAGTCGCTGTCGCGAGAAGAAGCCCCTTCGATCCCTACTAAACACTGGGGTCGAGGGGCTTCTTCGGTTCATGACGCGTCTAGCGCGAACGGCGGGCTTCCCATTCCGAGCGCAGGATGCCCATCCGCACGATGTCCTCGTAGTGCCCGCGCACCCAGGCGTGCTCGCGCTGGCGTCCTTCGATGACGAAACCCGCCTTTTCATACGCCCGGATCGCGCCGGCATTGGATGCGATCACTTCCAGGTGGACACGGCGCAGATTCGCGCGGATGAAGGCGAATTCCAGCATCTGCGCCATCGCCTCGGTGCCGATGCCCCGGCCCCGCGCGGCGGGAGTGAGCGCGATGCCGATCTCGCCATGGCGGGCGAGATCGTCGATGTCGAACACGCCGATGTTGCCCACGGCCTCACCCTCCACGTCGATGACGAAGCTCACGTTTCCGTCGGGCTCCGCCTCCCGTGTGAGAAGGCGGGATTCCCAGCGCTCCCGCGTGGGGATGGCGGGACGGCCGGGGTTGCGCTCCTCCCAGGTGTCGAGGTCCGCGGCGATCGAGTAGAGGGCGTCCAGGTCAGCGTCGGTGCGGGGACGGAGGGTCACGCCTGAGTTCGTCGGCATGCTTGAACGATACCCGGCAGCACGGACACTGCCGCCTTGACGTGCCGGTGCTGAGCGGTGGGCGGACGTGACTCAGAAGGTCTTGCCGCGGTTCGCCAGACGGACCCGCTTGGACGGCTTGCCGCCGACGAACGACCGCGCGGAGTCGACGAGGAAGCCGTTGCGCAGTGCCTCGCGACCGATCAGCATGCGAAAGCCCATCTGTGCGCGGTTGGTGAGGGTGAGCTCCACCGGCATCTCGACGCCCACCAGACGCAGATCGGCGATCACGACGATGCGCCGCTCCACGTGGCCCGAAGAACTGCGGACGTCTCGCCGATCGTGGATCGGCAGCTCGACGACCTGAGCATCGGCATCGGAGAACTGCCAGGGGTGCACGGCGAAGCGCACCCACTCGCGACCCTCGTGATCGAACTCGACGATGTCGAAGGCGTGCAACGATGAGGTGCGTGCCCCCGTATCGATCTTCGCCTTGATCCAGGGCAGCTCGATGCCGGCCAGCGATACCCATTCTCGCCAGCCCGTGACGGTGATTGAATTACCTGAGCCCACCCGATCATCATGACAGGAAAACGCAGTTGAAGATCGCCATCCTTTCTCGTGCGCCGCAGGCGTACTCCACGCAGCGTCTGCGCGCCGCTGCCGTTCAACGGGGTCACGAGGTCAAGGTTCTCAATACTCTGCGCTTCGCGATCGATCTCGCCGGAGATGCGCCCGACCTGGCGTATCGGGGCCGCCGGCTGAGCGATTACGACGCGATCCTGCCGCGCATCGGATCCTCCATCACCTACTTCGGGACCGCTGTCGTGCGCCAGTTCGAGCAGATGGACGTCTACACGCCCAACACCTCCAACGGCATCGCCAACGCGCGCGACAAGCTGCGCGCCACCCAGATCCTGTCGCGTCACGGCATCGCCCTGCCGCCCACCGCCTTCGTGCGCAACCGGGCGGACGTGCGACCGGCGATCGAGAGCGTGGGTGGTGCGCCGGTCGTCATCAAGCTGCTGGAGGGCACTCAGGGCATCGGGGTCATCCTCGCCCCGCAGGTGAAGGTGGCGGAGGCCATCATCGAGACGCTGCACTCCACGAAGCAGAACGTGCTGATTCAGAAGTTCATCTCCGAGTCACGAGGACGCGACATCCGCGCCCTCGTGGTGGGCGACCGCGTCGTCGCGGCGATGCGGCGCACCGCCCAGGGCGACGAGTTCCGCTCCAACGTGCACCGCGGCGGATCCGTGGAGGCCGTGGAACTGGATGAGGAGTACCAGCGCACCGCCGTGCGCGCGGCGCAGATCATGGGTCTGCGCGTCGCCGGCGTCGACATGCTGGAGGGTGTGGACGGTCCTCTCGTGATGGAGGTCAACTCGTCTCCCGGACTTCAGGGCATCGAAGCAGCCACCAAGCTGGACGTCGCCGGCGCGATCATCGACCACATCGCGAACCAGGTCGCGTTCCCCGAGATCGATGTGCGTCAGCGCCTGGCTGTGTCCACGGGCTACGGCGTTGCGGAACTCCTCGTGCACAATGGCGCCGGCGTCGTCGGGCAGACCCTGGGGGAGGCGGGTCTGTGGGAGCGCGACATCACCGTGCTCACCCTGCACCGCGGCACCACCGTGATCCCCAACCCGCGTAAGCATGTGATCCTCGAAGGCGAAGACCGCCTCCTATGCTTCGGCAAGCTGGAGGAGATGCGCTCGATGATCCCGGAGCGCCGCCGTCGCGCACGGGTACGCAAGCTCCCCAAGGAACCCATCCCGAAGGACACCGGAGTAGAGGACTGAACGGGCAGCGCACGCGGCGCCCTGCGCGCCGCGTGATTACGTGTGCTCTGCTGGCGGCCGGCCTGCTGACGCTCTCCGCCTGCAAGCCGCAGTTCGTGCTCGATCCGGAGTTCGCGGCACGGGAGATCCCCGTGGGGGCTGCATCCACCGATCCGCTGCTGCACGATGACGACTTCCGCGACATGATGAGCGACTTCCCGATCATGCAGCGATCCATGGACGCATCGGTGCCCATCCCCGGGCTGTACGGCGCGTACGGGCTCAAGCGCAACGACACCGCTACGGCGTACAAGCTCATCCTGTCGAAGGGCTTCACCCCGCAGGGGCTCGCGCTCAGTGACGATCAGGTGTTCGTCTCCGCCTACGACCATCAGCACAAGATGAACTCGGTGGTGTTCGTCTTCGACTACTCGGGTGAGTTCGTGAAGACCATCTCCCTGCGCAACAAGGCGCACGTGGGCGGCATCGGGTACGACCAGGAGGCTCGCGTGCTCTGGATCGGGGACACCCGCGACGGACGTGCAGCCATCTCCGGCATCCTCCAGGACAGCATCGACGACTACGACATCCATGCCGCTGCGCCGATCGAGTACGCGGTCTCGTACATCGTCGACAGCCTCGAAGGCGTTTCCACCTTGGACTTCCATGGTGATCTCCTCTGGGCGAGCTACTTCACCAATGATCCTGACGACTCCCAGATCCAGGTGTTCAGCCTCGACTACTCGGAGCCCGATGCCGAGGGGTTCGTGGAGCTCACGGACGTGGGCGACACTGATCGCTCCTACATCGACGACGACGGCGATCACCACATCTTCGCGGATCTGGCGTTCACGGCCCCCAAAGAGGTGCAGGGTCTGGCGTTCGATGACACGCACCTGTACGTGGCTCAGTCCTTCGGTACGAAGAACTCACGGCTGACGCGCTACGACCTCGCCGTGGACGACGACTCCGCTGTCTTCACCAACGGCGTATCGATCGAACTGCCGCCCTACCTGGAGCAGATCGCCCTCTCGGGCGAGGATGGCGCCAGCGACATCCACCCGCTGTTCGAGAGCGCGCAACCGGCGTACCGGAAGAAGGTCGACGTGTTCGTCGATCGGATCGTGACCATCACGCACGCCGACTTCGAGGCGGAGGCGACCGAGGATGAGCGGGCGCCGGAACTCGTCGAGATCGAGGTCACCGCGGCGGATGAGTGAGGCTCACCGGGCACCGGGCAGGACGAGAGCCGTCTCGTAGGCGAGGATCACGAGCTGAGCACGGTCGCCGGCGTGGACCTTCGTCATCGTCCGGTTCACATGCGTCTTCGCCGTGTGCAGGGAGATGGTGAGCGCGTCCGCGATCTCGGCGTTGGATAGTCCTCTGCCGACGAGCTCGAGGACTTCGAGTTCTCGGGGAGTGAGGCTTGCCAGCCGCGGATCCGCCGGGTCCGCCGCCCGGGGCCGGGGGTCGGTGACCCGCTCGATGAGGGTCCGGGTGGCGGCGGGGGACAGCAGCGCGTCACCGTCGTGGACGGTGCGAACCGCCTGAACGATCGCGCTCGGCTCCGCTCCCTTGCCGATGAACCCGCTGGCTCCGGCCCGCAGGGCGGCGAGGACGTAGTCGTCCTCCTCGAAGGTGGTGAGGATCAGGATCCGGGCGGTCGTGCCGGTTGCATCCGTGCGGATCCGAGCGGTCGCAGCGATGCCGTCGAGGACGGGCATCCGAATGTCCATGAGCACCACATCGGGACGCAGTCGTCGAGCAAGAGTCACCGCCTCATCGCCGTCAGCGGCCTCGCCGATGACATCGAGGCCGCCATCGACGAGGATCTCGCGCACGGCCCGCCGAATCAGTGGCTGATCATCGACGATGAGGACGCGCGTCATCGCTGATCCGGGGAAACAGTCGGCAACTCCACGCGAAGGCGGAAGGCTGCGGAGGTGTGTGCGCTCTCGATGTGCCCTCCCGCAGCCGCCACACGCTCTCCCAGCCCACGCAGGCCATGACCGCTCCGAGCCCCGTCCGTCTCGCCGGATGCGGGATTGGTGATGGTGATGGTGAGGCTTCCCGTCGTGGGGACGAACTCCACGGTAGCGCGGGAGCCGTCGCCGTGCTTGACCGCGTTGGTGAGCCCCTCCAGGAGCGCGAGGTGAGCCGCGTGGTCGGCCGCCGGAGTCAGTACGGGCAGCTTCCCGTCACCCGTCACGTGAAGGTTCAGGCCGGAGTTCCGGAAGCGGTCGAACAGGGTTCCCCGTTCGGCGAGCCCCGATTGCGGGCGCAGCGTTCGCAGTTCACCAGGGTCATCGGATCGGAGAAGCGCCAGCAGCGCTCCGATATCCGAGAGCACCGTGCGCGACGCGGATCGGATGGTGGCAAGCGCCTCGCGGGCGCGTTCCGGTGACGTCTCGACCGCGGCGGATGCGACGCCCGCGTTCAGGCTGATCACCGAGATCTGGTGGGCGACGAGGTCGTGCAGGTCTCGCGCGATGCTCACCCGTTCCTCGGCAACACGCCGACGCGCCTCGTCCTCCCGTGAGCGCTCGGCGCGTTCGACGCGCTCGGACATCATGGTCGTGTACTCGCGGCGCGATCGCGCGGCGGCGCCGAGAGCGGCGCCCACCACGATGAACGCGAGGAACTGCATGGCGCGCGAGTCGAACGGCTCCCCACCGAGCACGAGCATGTTGGTGGTGAAGACGATGACGACCGTCGCCGCGACCGTGACCAGCGCTGTCGTGCGAGACAGGCGGTCCGTGACGGCGTAGGCGGCGATCGCGAGGGCCATCAGCGTGCTGGCGCCGAGGACGCCCGCCGCGGCGAGCACCGTGTTGCAGATCAGCGTGAGGCCGAGCACAGCGAGCGACGCTCGCCGGCGCAGCAGCAGCGCGGCCGCCGGCAGCAGGGCGGGTACGAGCTGCCAGCCGTGAGCGCGAAACGTCTCGTCCGGGAAGGGGAGCACGCCCAGAAGCACAATGACGGCGACGGCGGAGATGTCGCCGAGCACCGCAGGGGAGCGGGATGCGCGATTCGTGCTCACCCTCCCAGCCTTCCACGGCACGGCATTCGGCGGATCCATCCGGCGATCCATGGGCGCGTACCGCAAACGCGGTACGCGAGTGCCTGCGTCCGGGCGATGCATCCGCGCGCACGGGCCGGGAGCCTGGAAGGGCGAATCGACCGAGAGGATCCCATGAAGAAGTCGAGGAAAGCGCTGATCGCCATCGGGGCAGTGGCCGCGGCCATCGCCGTGGGCCTGGCCACCACGACCGTGGTCAACGTGGTGGCGACCACCGCCGAAGCCGAAGCCATCGAACCTTATGGTCAGAGCGTCGAGGTGGCGGGGAAGAGCATGAATGTGCTGGTGACGGGCGAAGGGGAGGACCTCGTGCTGCTCCCGGGTTTCGGAACCTCGTCGCCGGTGCTTGACTTCGCGCCCCTGATCGAGGATCTGGCCGCGGATCACCGGCTCATCGTGGTGGAGCCGTTCGGTTACGGCCTGAGTGATGCCACCGAGGACGCGCGGACCACTGCCAACATCGTGAGCGAAGTGCACGAAGCTCTCCAGGCGCTCGGTGTGACCAGCTACACACTGATGGGGCACTCCATCGCGGGGCTCTACGGCATCGAGTTCGCCGAGCGGTATCCCGACGAGGTACACGGATTCGTGGGCATAGACAGCAGCGTTCCCGGTCAGCCGAACATGGACGTCGCCTTTCCCACCGGGCTTCTCGGCGCGCTGAAGGGTCTCGGACTGGTGCGGCTGTTGTCCGGCGTCGGCGGCGACGGTGGCTACGCCTCGCCGTACTACGACGACCACGAGCGTCAGCAGATCGGTCTGCTGACCCAGCGCAACAGCCTGGAGCCGACCTACCTCGACGAGATGGCACGTATCCGCACCAACTTCGCAGATGCCGAGGGAAGGACCTTCCCGGCTGATCTTCCGCTGCTGCTGTTCGTGCAGCATGTCAATCCGGCGAACGACGACTGGTTGCCGATGCACGAAAGACAGGCCGCCACCGTCACGGATGGGACCGTCATCCCCCTCGACGGCGATCACTATCTGCACCACACCCAGTCCCCGGCGATCGCTCAGGAGTTCCGGGCATGGGAGGCGCAGCACTCGTCCCGCTGATCACGGCTGGAGGACGTCGGAGCTCGCGCGCCGCAGGCGGGCGCGAATGACTCGCTCCGAGTTGGCCGCCTGTGACAGACGGTGTCCGCCGTAGGCGATGCCACCCCTCAGGCGTCTCGTGATCGCGATCCAGGAGCAGAGCCCGCGTTCGAGGACCCAGAACGGAGCCCAGAACGCAGAGGATGCCGGAAACACCGCCCGCCCACCCGCCCGGCGTCGGCCGATCTCCGCGAGCAACGCCGTCGCCGATGCCGCGGCGATCAGGAGGACGGGTCGGCGTCGTCCGCAGAGTACCGCCGGGACGATGGCCGCCTCGGCGGCGAGCCGCATCGGCTGCGCGAAGCTCTCGTACGCCTGCCGCACCCGCTGCGCGCGGAAGTGCTGAAACGAAGAAGGGCGTCGTGCCACGAACAGCCCCGGAAGATCGCACACGCGGCCGCCGGCGGCCCGCACCGTGCGCTCAAGTTCCAGGTTCTCGAAGAGCGATGCGCCGTCATACCCGCCGCTTCGCGCGAGGAGGGAGCGACGGACGGCGTATGTGCCCGGGTAATCGGAGGAGAGGGCTCTGTTCATCAGGGTGCGCGCCGTGTCCCAGCGCGCATGCCAGGGCAGCGGATCGAAGTAGTTCTGGGGCTTGACCAGTTCCGCGCGGGCGAGTTCTGCGACGAGCGCGCGAAGCGCACCCTCGGTGTAGCGCACGTCGTCGTCCGCGATCACGATGCTGTCGTGACGTGCCGCAGCGATGCCGGTCAGCACCCCGTCCACCTTCCCGTTCGCGGCGGCCGCGGGCCCGGAGGCCACCGCGAGATGGCGCACGAGGCCGTCCCACGAACGCGCATGCGCGGCGAAGAGCTCAGCGGGGGAGCCGTCGACGATGGTGATGTCGATCCAGGTCGAGAGGCTGCGGAGATAATCCGTGAGGTCGTCGCGGTCGTCATCGGTGCTCCACCGCAGCGGGAGCACGTATTCTGCGGCGATTCGCCGGGAGGTCACCGCCCCTCCGTCCGGAATCCCGCGGCCTTGTGGGTTCCGTCGCAGAACGGCTTGATGGCGGAGAGCCCGCATCGGCACAGTGCGCTCGTTCGCCGGCGAAGGGTGATCGGCTCACCATCGGCGGTCATCAGTTCCACGTCACCGCGCACGAGGAGCGGGCCGTCAGGATACGGCGTGATGGTCGCCCGGCGGGCGCTCATGCTTCGTCCTGCTGTCGCAACGAGGACTCGTCCGCCGACCAGCGCTCCAGCATGTGAGCCGCCACCATGCCGTCGAGGGCGAGGCAGGCGGCCGCCCCGAACATGATGTCGGGAAGCAGGTCGGGCCGGTCCTCCCCGAGTGAGCCGGCGAGGTCGCGCGCGGCGATCTGCTCGTGGACCGCGTCGGCCTCCACATGCTCATCGAAGTAGTCCGTTACATCGGGGCCGTACCCGAGGCGCCGGAATCCATCGCCGTAGAGCCGGTTCGGAATCGACGACGTCATCTCGAATGCGGCGAGATGACCGACGATGGCGCCGATCAGCCGGCGATTGAGGCCGAACATCGACATCATGTTGTGCGAGGCGAGGATGATGGCCGGCACATCGTCCACGTAGGCCCCGTATGTGTCGTCCAATCCCGCGCCCCGCATCGACGCCGCGAAGATCGCGGCATGAACGCGGTCGGGCCGTCCTCCGCCGTACTCGTCGGACTGGATCTCGACGAGCGCAGCCTTGGCCCGCCCATGCAGCCGCGGAATCGCCCACGAGTGCGGGTCCGCTTCCCGCAGGGTGTAGACCGAGCGCTGCATGAGGAACTCCCGAAGTTGCGCTGTGGTGGCTTTGCGCGCGACGAAGCGGGAGAGGCTTGGGCCGTCGTCGGCGCTCGTGAGGTGGAACAAAGCCCGGGCGATCGCGTCCGGTGTCCGCTCGGGCAGGGGAGGCACGTCGACGACCCCGCGGATCGCACGTTCGAACTCCTCCTCGATAGCGGAGCGGGCGGCGATGGCGTGAACGTCCCATTCGAGACGGGGATCGAACGCTCCGACCGAGCCATAGGCGGACGCATACAGCGAGAAGAGTGCGAGCTGGATGTCGTCGTCGTGCAGGACGTCTGCGCTGGCACCGAGCGCGTCGCGGGCGAGGGCCGTGAGGTCCGCGGACCCGGCCCCGGACAGGTGCCCGATCACGGCCTCACTCAGCGGGCCGCGAGCGGCGAAGGGGAGGTGGGCGGTGTCGAGCGCGTCTGCGGTGATGGTCACGAGGTCTCCGATCTGGTCCCTGAAGTCTCGGGGAGCGTGGGAGCAGCCGGAACCCGGTTGACGCCCGCCCGCCCAGCGGGTATCGGTGCTCCGGCGGCCGGCGGCTGTCAAGGGGCTTTCCGGCGCAGCGCACCCGTCCGAGCCTGGTGCTTCGCAGACGGAGGGAGCGAACCGATGCAGGATGTCGAGCGACGAGGGCCCCGATTCGTGTTCTGGGCGTGGCTGGCTCTGATCGTGGGCGGCCTGATCGTGATGATCGCGTTGCCGTTGGTGGGACGCTGACATGGGGCGCTGGATCCGTGACAACGGTCTGAGCCTCGCGTTCCTGGCGATCTTCCTCGTCACCCTCGCGGCGGAGTCGATCGTGGGGCTGGGCTACACGAATGAGCAGCTCGCCCAGCACCGCCAGCCGGCCATTGGCTACCTCGACTACGTGACGTCGTCGGACTTCCTCGTGGACGTCGCCGAGAACTGGCAGTCCGAGTTCCTGCAGTTCTTCCTCTTCATCCTCGCGACCGTCTGGCTCATCCAGCGCGGATCGCCGGAGTCGAAGAAGCCGGGGGACGAGGGCATCGGCTCCGACGAGGACCAGCTGATCGGGGAGCACGCCGGCCCGGCATCGCCGCGGTGGGCGCGGGTTCGTGGATTCCGGCTGTGGCTGTACTCGAACTCGCTGCTGCTGCTCATGGGCTCGATCTTCCTGCTGTCATGGTTCGCGCAGTCACTGGCCGGACGCGTGGTGGCGAGCGAGGAGAACGCGCAACATGGGCTCGGGGAGGTGAGCTGGCTGGAATACGTGGCCTCTCCCGAGTTCTGGAACCGCACCCTGCAGAACTGGCAATCAGAATTCCTGGCGGTGGGGGCGATGGTGGCGTTCAGTATCTTCCTGCGCCAGCGCGGATCCAGCGAGTCCAAGCCGGTGGGGGTGCCCCACCACACCAGCAGCGTCGAGGCCGAGTAGCGCGCCCTCGCAGCCGGCATCACCGACTTGCATCGCCGATATGTGCCATACATAGTTATGTCGTCGGCGGTCCGCTGCCTTCAGCTTGACCGCCTCAGCGTTCATGACGATGTGGGAGGTAGCCGTGGGCAAATTCATCTATGCGGACTCGGTGAAGGTGGATATCGAGGACCGAGCTCTCGCCCATCTGCAGGTGGTCATCAGCAACAAACTGCGGCGCAGCGAAGCGTTCACCTTCACCTGGCGGGAGGATGCCAGCGTCGGAGATGGACGCACGAGCGTCTGGCTGCATCCGGCGGTGCCTCTCGTGTACCGGTTCTACGGGAGCAGGCGCCCTCAGCTGAACCCGGCGTGGGTCGAGGCTCTGGCGTATACCGCCAACTCGCCGTCCGGCCTGCACCTGGTGCCCGAGCCCGTGGAATCGACCCCGACACCCTAGCTGTACCCGTGACACTCCCGAGCCGACTCCGATTTCACGTTGGAGGCATCGCCTGGTAATGTTTTCTCTGTTGCCGCAAGGCGCAGAAACACCAAGCACCTCTAGCTCAATCGGCAGAGCAACTGACTCTTAATCAGTGGGTTCAGGGTTCAAGTCCCTGGGGGTGCACCAGCTCAGGCCCCGGAAACTACCTCTCAACCAGGTGACTTCCGGGGCCTTTCTTGTTTCCGCTGGGTGGCCGGGTGAGCCTCCAGGCAACACCTAGACAACATGGCGACGAACGCGCGTCGTCAGGCTGTCGGCGCCAGCGCTTCTGCTCGCTGCGCCTCACCTGTCTTCACAGGGCCGAGCACGCGGCGTCCGACTGCATCGAGAGTCCACGTTCGGGGCGCCGGAGTGGGGTCTGGTTGCTGAACAAGGGTAGACCTCGGGGTGGGGTGGGGCAATGGGGTTATGCGGATGGGGGTCGGGGTGGGAGCGTGGGTTATGGTGACGCGGTGGGGGAGTATCTGGCTCTCCGGTCAAGACCGCAATTCGATCCTGTGGGATTGTCGTCACCCCGGCAGAAGACCGGACTGCTTGAGGCGCATCGCCCCCGGTCTTCTGCCGTCCCGCAGGTGGGCTTGAACCTGTGAGGCTCACATCCTGGGGGCGTAGCGTCCGGAGCATGGATACGCAGACACGAACAAGCGGTGTGGACACCGCGACGCTGGGCCTCGGATCGGTGCTGGTGGGTTCGTTGCCCGCTGCGTTGATGACAGACCATGCACCGGCCCGATACTCGGTCGAGGCAGTCTTCACCCGCCGTCCGGAACATAACGAAGTGAAGGGGCTGCTGGGAGCAAGGACGCTGGAGGTTTTGGCGGAGGGCGGATACTCCGACGTGCGGTTGGCTGTCGCGGACCGGCGTCTCATTATCTCGAACACCACACTCGAGGATCTACGTGACGGGCTCGCAAGCGTTCTTGCGACGAGGATCGCGGAGATCAGCTCCGAGATTCAAACGGAACGGTCTCTGGTGCTCGCACGCCGGCGAGAGGCGGCTGTGGTCGAGGAGTCTCGCGTCGCTGCAGTGACCGCGCTCGCGGAGTCCGTGACATTCGGTGCCGCACATGTGGCTGCACCTGCCCGCCAGGAAGACGCCGCCCAGTCGGAGAGCTGGGCCACTGAGGGCGGAGGCCACGGGCGCTGACCTATATTCAGTGTTGTGGCGGCTCCGGTGCAGTGTGCATCGGAGCCGCTCGTCGTTCCACGCCGAGCGCGACCCATTCCTCAGCGACGGGAGCGTAGTGCGGTGATGAGGGTGAGTTGGATGCCGAGGTCGCTTCCGTAGTAGCTGGCCCTCCTGCCGGCCTCCTGGGCGAGGATGTCGCCGCGCCGGCGAGTTGGAGCACCTCGGTGATGAGGCCGGTGGAGTCCTTGTCGTACCGTGCCGGCTGATGGTGGTTGAGATGGTGATGCCGAGCATGATGTCGTGGCCGAGGGGTTGCCGGCGCTGGGACATCAGTCGACCAAGACGTAGAGGAGGAGATGCGTATCCGGCGCCAACGCCTGCAGGGCAGCGTAGGCGGTGTCTTAGTCGGGCCCCCTCGGCGGTCATCTGCTGCTGTCGGCGATGACCCGGCCCGCTGCGAGCTCGACCACGCGGTCCGCGGTTGCGATGACGCCGCTGTCGTGGCTGATGCAGACAACCGCAGCACCTCGGCCCGCCTCGGCGGAGAGCAGTCGCGACAGGGCTTCTGTGCTCTCCCTGTCCAGGCCGGCGTCGGGCTCGTCGAGCAGCAGGATCTCGGGGCGTTGAACGAGGGCCTGCGCCAGCAGAACGCGCTGGCGTTGACCGCCGGACAGGTCGGCGAACGGCCGACGCTCCCATCCTTCCAATCCGACCTCACCCAGTGCAGCGCTGATCGCGCCGCGTGCCGCCGAGCGTCGGACGCGCGTTCCCGCACGCCAGGTGCCAATGCGCACGACCTCGTCGACAGTCAGGGGGAGCCCGGCGAGTGCATCGATGCGTTGTGCCACGAGCGCAACACTTCCGCCGCGACGCACCGTTCCGGAGGTGGGCGTGTGCGTGCCGGCGATGATCTCCACCAGGGTCGACTTCCCGGAGCCGTTCGGTCCGCGCAGCACGGTGACCGTGCCGGCTTGCACGTCGAGCGTGACCTCTCGGATGACCTCCACGCCGTCGTAAGCGAAGCTCACTCGGTCGAGGGCAGCAGCCGTGCTGGGGGAGGGGGCGCGGTTCGGAAGCGTCATGATCTCATGTTAGCGTATTGAGAACGATTCTCATTATCAATACGAAAGCGGTGAGGCGTGGCCTGGTTGCTCGATCCCCTGTCCGCGCAGTTCCTGCAGCGGGCGCTCCTGGGCGGAGCGCTCGTGGCGGTGATCTGCGGTGTCGTCGGCACCTGGGTGGTGATTCGCGGGATGGCCTTTCTCGGTGAGGCGGTCGGTCACGGGATGCTGCCGGGCGTTGCGATCGCCACCGTCACTGGCGCGCCGGTTCTCCTGGGTGCCGCGCTCGCGGCCGCGGTCATGAGCGCCGCGGTGGGAGTGCTGCAGCGACGGGGACGCCTCTCCTACGACACGAGCATCGGCCTCCTGTTCGTGGGAATGCTGTCGCTCGGGGTGATCATCGTGTCGCACTCCCGCAGCTTCGCAACGGACGCGACCGCCCTCCTGTTCGGTGACATCCTGGCGGTGGGCAGCTCGGAACTGATCCCGCTGGTGGTCGCAACCGTCATGACCATCCTGCTCGCGGCGCGCTTTCACCGCTCGTTCGTGGTCGCCGCCTTCGATCGCCGCATCGCTCACGTGCTGGGACTGCGCCCCGCGCTGGCCCACGTTGTGCTCGTGGCCCTCGTGACGCTGGCCGTGGTCGCCTCCTTCCCCGTGGCGGGCTCGCTCCTGGTGGTCGGTCTGTTGCTCGCTCCCGCCGTGGCTGCACGTCCGTGGACGCGCTCGATCCCCAGCACGATGCTTCTCGCCTCGCTGTTCGGCACGTTCGCCGTGTTCCTCGGGCTGCTGATCTCATGGCATGCCGGAACCGCTGCGGGTGCCTCGATCGCGCTCACCGCCGTGGTGCTGGCTTTCGTCTCCGGCGGTGTGCGCGCGGGGGCACGGCGGCGTCGCCAGAGCCAGAGGGTCATACGCACGGAACCAGCGGTGCCGCTCCACGCGCGGATCGAGGTGATCGCATGATGCGTCGTGCGGTCGCTGCCCAGGGCCTGCTCGCCTTGGCAGTGCTGGTCGCCGCGTGTTCCTCTGCGGCGACACCGGCGGCGCCGTCCTCGAACGATGCGACAGCCACAGACCATGGCGTGATCGCCGGGGCGGTGGAGGTCGCAGAACCACCGCTGCAGCTGCTCACCGTGGACCACGCCGGCGCCGCAGGCATCCTCGACCTGCTCGACGGGAGCAGTTCGCGCATCGATGGAGTCGCCGCGCCGACGGCGCTGGCGACGGATGGCCGGTATGCGTTCATCTCCACGGCGGCAGGCGTGCAGATCGTGGACTCGGGTGTGTGGACATGGGACCACGGCGATCACTTCCACTACTACCGCGCCCCCGCGCGGGTCATCGGGACGGTCGCGGGTTCCGGCCCCGCTACCGTCGCGGCCGGTGCGCTGTCGACCGCAGGTTACACGGCGATCGTGTTCGCGGGTAGCGGCGAGGCCGTCTTGCTCGACAACGCCGCTCTTGCAGCGGGGCAGATCGTCGAGAGATTCCGCATCGACGTGGACGCACACGTTGTCGTGGCTCCTCTCGGTGACGGTGCGGCTATCGCCCGCGATGGACGGCTGTACACGGTCGACGCCGCAGGCGAGGTCCTCACTGCGGATTCCCCGTGCTCGGCGCCGTCGGGATCCATCACGACGCGCGCTGGGCTCGTGATCGGGTGTGCCGAGGGAGCGATGGTGATCGCGTCCGTCGACACAGCGCCAGAGGTCGTGCCGCTTCCGCCGGGCGCGCTCGCTCCGACCGACTTCGCGGGGCGGAAGGGGCGCCCGAGGGTGGCATCGATCGCGCCTGGAGCCGGATTCTGGATACTCGATGCCCGCGCGCGCACGTGGACACTGGTGCCGAGCTCCGTTCCTCTGGTGCGGGTGGTCGCCGCGGACGACGTGGACGAGCATGTCGTCGCTCTCGATACGGACGGGCGTGTGCGCGTGTTCCGCGGCACCTCTGAGAGTGCGGCCACAGAGCCGCTGACGGCAGACTCCGCGAATTCCTCACTCGTAGTCGATGGACAGCGTGCCTACCTCAACGACGCTGCATCCGGCATGGTGCACGAGATCGACTACGCCGACAGCGCGCGAATCGCGCGCACGCTGCAGACCCCGACCGCCCCTGCCTTCTTCACGGAGGTGGGACGATGAAGCGCCTCCTGATCGTGCTGACAGTCCTCGCCTTCCTTTCGACCGGATGCTCATCTGCGAAGAGCGATGCCCGCCCGCAGATCGTGGTGACCACGAACATCCTGGGTGATGTCGTTCGCAACCTGGTGGGCGAGCAGGCCGAGGTCGTCGTTCTGATGAAGCCGAACGCGGACCCCCACTCGTTCGAGATCTCTGCTCAGGAGGCGCGACTCCTCCATGACGCGCCGCTCGTGGTCTCCAACGGCCTGGGCTTGGAGGAGGGGCTGCAGCACAACCTCGACGAATCGATTGCTGCCGGTGCCGCCCAGTTCGTCGCGGGCGACGTCATCGACGTGCTGGCCTATGCCGGTGACGAGGGGCGAACCGGCGCGGATGATCCGCACTTCTGGACGGATCCGGCACGCATGATCGACGTCGTCGATGCTCTGGAACCGGTGCTGACCGCCACCGTAGGACTGCCCGAGGGGCCCATCGCCGACAACGTCTCGTCCTATCGCGATCAGCTCGTCGCGCTGGATGCGGAGATGACCGAGAAGTTTGCAGCGATCTCTACCGAGCGCCGCGCTCTGGTGACGAATCACCACGTCTTCGGCTATCTCGCGGATCGTTTCGACTTCCGCGTGGTGGGAACCATCATCCCCAGCGGGACGACCCTCGCCGCACCCAGCGCTGCAGACCTCCGCGAGCTGACGAGTGCGATCCACGGATCCGGCGTCCGCACGATCTTCGCCGAGTCCTCGCAGCCGGATCGTCTTGCTCAGGTCCTCGCATCGGAGGCCGGACTCGACATCGAGGTGCGCGAGCTCTTCACCGAGTCGCTCACCGAACCCGGCGGCGGTGCCGACACCTACCTCACGATGATGCGCGTCAACACCGACCGCATCGCCCAGGGCCTCACCCGCTGAGGCATGACAAGAAAGATAGAGATGCACACCACACACCCCACCGGCATCGCCGTGGCGGCGCTCGGAGCGGTCCTGCTGGCAGGACTCACCGCCTGCTCCGGCACGGCTGCGGCGGAATCCGCGACCTCGTCCTTGACGCCGGCGCCGGCGTCGACGACCGGGCACGACCACACGCACTCCGAGTCGGGGCGGGTCGTCGTCACCTTTCAGCACGGCATCGCGGTTCTCGATCCGCACACGCTGGAGACCGTCGCCGAGATCCCCACCGAGGAGTTCACCCGCGTCAATTCCTTCGGCGATGGACGGACGATCGCCGTCACCACGAGCGCAGGATTCCGCTTCCTCGACACGGTGGACGGTGTGCTCGCCGATCCGCTCGTGCCGGCGACCGCCGCCGGACACGTGGTCGTGCACGACGGCAAGACCGTGCTGTTCGACGACGGCAGCGGCACCACCACCGTGTTCGACACGGCGGCGTTCGCCCCGGGCTACGACTCCCTGCCCGCGTCGGCCAGGTACACCGCCCCAGCCGCCCACCACGGCGTCTCCATTGTGCTCTCCGATGGCACACTGCTCACCACCGTGGGCGATGAGAGCGGGCGAAGCGGCGCTGTTGCGCTCACCGCCGAGGGGGACCGGTGGGTCCAGACCGCTCTCAACGATCAGTGCCCCGGCATCCACGGCGAGGGCACGGCTCAGCAGGAAACGGTCGTGTTCGGTTGCGAGAACGGCGCGCTGCTCTACTCGGACGGCGAATTCGACAAGCTGGCGGCACCGGACGTGTACGGCCGTATGGGCAACGCCTTCGTCTCCGACACCAGCCCGATCGTGGTCGGTGATTACAAGAGCGATCCCGATGCGGAGGGCTACCTGCTCGACGCCGTCACGCTGATCGACACCGCGACACACGATCTCCGAGTCGTGGACCTGCCGGCAAACGTGCGCTACACCTTCCGGGACGTCGCGCGGGGACCCGGTGATCTCGCCTACATCCTCAGCACCGACGGCCAGATCCACGTCCTGGACCCCGTCAGCGGCGAGATCCTGCGCTCTTACCCCGTTGTGGCGCCCTGGGAGGGGCCGGCCCAGTGGCAGGACCCGCACCCCGCGATCACGGTGGACGGCGAGATCGCCTACGTCACCGAGCCCGCGACTCGGGCCGTCCACGCCGTCAACCTCACCACCGGTGAGAAGATCGCGACCACCACGCTCGATCACGCGCCCAACGAGCTGGCAGTCGCCGCCGGCTGACTGCGGCGGAGACCCGTCGACCCTGTGCGCACGCAGGTGCATCGCACAGGCGATCGGCGGGTTTCCGCGTGGTACCGCCGGGTAGGGTGAGAATCGTGACAGCGTCTGCGATCCCCTCCCCACCCGCGTCCGACCTCTACGCCGCGGATCTCCTCCTGGCTCTGCGGCTCGCGGATGCCGCGGATCGTGTCGCCATGTCGCGATTCGATTCGGCCGATCTGGACGTGCAGGCCAAACCCGACGCCACGTTCGTCACCGACGCCGACATCGCCACGGAGCGAGCCATCCGGGAGATCCTGGACACGGAGCGTCCCCGTGACGGTGTGCTGGGCGAGGAGTTCGGCACCAGCGGCACCTCATCGCGCCAGTGGATCATCGATCCGATCGACGGCACCCACAACTACCTCAAGGGCATTCCGATGTGGGGCGTGCTCATCGCGCTTGCGGTGGACGGCGTGCCGCAGGTCGGCGTGGTGAGCCAGCCGGCCCTCGGACGACGCTGGTGGGCCGCCACCGGACAGGGCGCCTGGACCGCGACGGCGGAGGGAGATCGCCGGATCCACGTATCTGACGTCGACGACATCGCCCGCGCCAGCATCAGCTTCCAGAGCATCGCGCAGTGGGACGAAGTCGGTCGCGCCGACGATCTGCTGCGTCTGACCCGCGCCGTCTGGCGCGATCGCGGGTACGGCGACGTGTGGCCCTACATGCTGCTCGCCGAAGGACGACTCGAATTCGTCGCCGAGTTCGACGTCAAGGAGTACGACATCGCAGCCATCGTCCCGATCGTTCGCGAGGCGGGCGGCCGTGTGACCGACATCGACGGCGTCGATTCGATCTCGTCGCGTTCGGTGCTCGCCACCAATGGCGTGCTGCACGAGGCGTTCTCCAGGTTCCTCGGAAGCGCGGATTGATGAGGGAGCGGCTCCTGCGCGGCGGTGCGCTGCTGCTCGCGATCGGGGTGCTCGCCGGCTGCTCGCCCGCGGCGCCCGAGGGTGATACTCCGGTGGCGCCACCCGCGACGGGGGAACCCAGCACGCCGGACCCGGAGAGCAGCGAGACGGCGACGGAGCCGGTCGAGCTCACCTGCGAGTCGATGATCTCCGCAGGTCTCGTCTCCGGTTACACCGCACAAGGCTGGACCGCCGTCAGCAATCCGCTCTACATCGGCTCCACGCTGATCCCCGACGGGATGTCGTGCACCTGGGGCAACCACGCGGGGGAGGGCAACGACATCGCGCAGGTGTTCGGATACGGCACCCTGACGCCGGAGCTGGCCGCGCAGGCCCAGGCCGACCTCGCGGCGCAGGGGTGGACCACAGAAGAGGATCCCGCTGGTGTCGTGGTCACCGAGCCGCGGGAGGGCGCTCTCATCAAGGACGCCGACGGATACGGCATGAGCTATCTCTTCGGCGATGGCTGGGTCCGCCTCGCCGACACGCGCGAGTCCCTGATCCTGGTGGTCTGGCCGCGCTGATCTGCGGGGTCGTCTCCGTGCGGTCGGTCTCAGCCGTGCAGCCGCGCACTACGCCAGCGTGAAGCTGCATGCAGCAGCAGTCCGGCCAGGATGGCGGCGCTGAGCGCCGGGACCGTTGCCGTCAGCCCGACGGCGGCGGTCGCCAGTACGGGGCCGAGCGTCCAGATGACGCGGTTGGCGGCGGCCATATCGCCGAACGGGGTGACGATGGGCGCGAGCATCGCGACGGGAAGCGGCGGTTTGCGGGCATCGGCCACCCGCGCGGCGAGCGCGGCCGTGCCGATCAGCACGACGCACACGACGGCTGCAGCCGGCACCACGCCGAGGACGACGAGGACCGTCGCGCCGATGATGGCGGTCAGCCAGACCGCCGCGGGGGCGACCAGGTGCAGTCCCAGGAGGGTGAGGGGTGACACACCGTAGAGCGCCGGGGCGTCGGAAGCCTCCGCGGCCAGCCGGACCCCATCGGTGAACGGACCTGCTGCGGCATAGACGATCACCGCTCCCGGAACCGCGAGCCAGGCCGTGCCCGGGGCCGAAAGCGCGAACACCCCGAGAACTCCGGCGCCCAGGAGCCCGACGATGGCGACCACCAGCCGGCCCGGCGTGCGGGTCCAGCCCACCGCGTCGCGTCGGAGGAACACCAGCGGCAGTGCTCCGCGGCCGGAGACAGGGCCTACGGCACGGCGCCCTCTGCCGGTGTGGGGCACGCTGCGCGTCGCATCGGCGACGGCGGCGGTATCCAGCAGCACGGCGCCGTCGATGGCGCTCTCCCGACGCTGCGCCGTGCTCACGAGGGCCGACGAACGCAGGGAGTTCAGCAGCAGGGGAATGGCCCCGACGGACACGACGGCGGCGATTACGGCCATGAGCACCGAGACGGCCCGGACATCGTCACTCAGCGAAGCGAGCGGGGGCGTCGGCAGCACGCCCACGGCGAGTGAGAGCGCGATCAGCGCCGCACCCACCAGCGGCGCCGGGTGCGGGAAGCGCTGACCCACGAGCGTGAGGGTGCCTGCCACCATGCCGAGGCCGAACCCGAAGACCGACCACTCGATGGCTGTGGCCGACGCAAGTGTGCCCACGGTGACGAGCGGCCAGGCCCAGGCAGCCAACACCCCACCCAGCACGGCTCCTCCGATGGCACAGGCACGCAGCATCGGGCCGCCGAACGCACGGACACGGGAGAGCGGGGAATCCGCGAGGATCGCGGTGAGCAGCGGTGTTCGTGCGGCGGGGCCCGCTGCGGCGCCGAGCACCAGCGCGATCCCCCCTGCCAGCAGACAGAGAGCAGGCAGCGCGCTCACCGGGGCCGCGGCGAGCATCGGCACGACAACCGGGTCGACGAGGAGCATCCACACTGCGCGGATGAGGGGCGCGGCCACGACCAGCAGAACCAGGACACCGAGGTACCCGGCGTAGAGGTGGTCGCCGAAGCTCCTCTCCCGGGTGCGCGCCCGGCGCAGGACCGCTCGCAGGCTCGGGGTGCTCATCGCGCCGATCCGTCCGCACACCGCACGTCTCGTCTCCGGTTCATGCTGCGATCCGCACGACCCGGTCAGCAGCCCGCTCGACGTCGTCATCATGGCTGGCGATCAGGAACGTCGTGCCCGCCCGTCGGCGCTCGTCGATGTTGGCGATGAGGCGGTGCCGTCTCTCGTCGTCCAAGCGCTGTTCGGGCTCGTCGAGGATGACGAGCTCGGCGGGCCGGATCCAGGTCGCCGCGAGGTGGAACAGCCGGCGCTGGCCGCTGGAGAGCTCGTGCGGGAACCGTGCGGCGAGTTCCTCGATTCCCCAGCGAGCGATCTCCCGGTCGGCGGCGGCGTCGGCCTCGGCGACGCCCCAGGTGAGCGCGATGAGTGCCAGCTGTTCCCGGATCGTGAGATCACGTGCGGTGGGCGGCGGGTCCAGAAGCGCCGCGACGCGCGTACGGAACCGTCGTGATCGATCGTCCGGGTGATCCTGAGCGACGTGTACCGTTCCGTCGGTGGGTCGACGGCGGCCGGCCACCAGAGAGAGCAGCGTGGTCTTGCCGGAGCCGTTGCGTCCCCGGAGCACGCAGACCGTGCCCCTCGCAACGTCGAGGTCTGTGGGGGGAAGGAGAGTGATCCCGTCCAGGATCACGGTGGCCTGCTCCGCGGTGATCATGTTCCCATGCTGTCATCGGACGGGGGCGAGGGCAGCCGTCGGCGCGGTGCGGCGTGGTTCTGGAACGCCGATGCCCCTGGCCTGCGCAGGCCAGGGGCATCGGGATCTCAGCTGGCGTCGCCGATCGCGACCGCCTCCACCTCTTCGACCGCGTCGGCACCGCGCATGTCGACGCGAGCGAGCCGAGAGCGCCCGAACACCAGCACCAGCGCGGCGATGATCACCACGACCCCGGCGAACACGTAGGGGAGCCAGTCTCCGGCGAGCCCGGCGAGAGCGGCGGCCAGCGGGGGAGCGACGGCGCCGCCCAGGAAGCGCACACCGGAGTACGACGACGATGCGACGGCGCGGGGCAGGTCGGTCGCCTCCATGACGGCCTCTGTGAGCGTCGTGTTGACGACGCCCAGCAGCAGGCCGCCCACAACGATCACCACGATGAGACCCACGGAATTGTGGATCGTGAAGGCTCCCGCCGCCAGATCGATCGCCAGCAGCAGGAAGGTCGCGATCAGTACCGTGGTGCGCCGGAATCGCTCAAGCAGGCGCGGGGCGAGCCACACGCTGGTGATGGCGAGCGCCAGGCCCCAACCGAAGAACACATATCCCATCTGCATCGTCTCAATCCCCAGTGCGCTCAGCACCAGGGGTGAGAACGCCAGCAGGATGAAGAAGCCCATGTTGTAGAACAGTGCGGCGACGGCGAGCAGGCCCAGCGCGGGCTGGGCGAGAGCGCGGAACGGTGCGCTGATGCTCACCGGCTGGGGCTTCTCGACCTCACCTCGCAACATGGTGATGATCGCGATGAAGGCCACCGCCATCAGGATCGCCACTCCGGCGAACGGACCGCGCCATCCGTAGAGGTGCCCGAGCAGCCCGCCGAGCAGCGGACCGATCGCGATGCCGACGCCCAGCGCGGCCTCGTACAGGATGATGGCCGCTTCGCTGCCGCCCGCGGCAGCACCCACGATCGTGGCGAGTGCTGTCGAGATGAACAGCGCGTTGCCGAGACCCCATCCCGCGCGGAAGCCGATGACGAGATCCACGGTCCCGCTCAGCGAGCACGCCAGGGCGAACACCACGATCACGGCCAGGCCGATCAGCAGGGTCTTCTTGGCCCCGATGCGGCTGGACACCCAGGAGCTGAAGAACATGACCACGCCGGTGACGGCGAGGTAACTGGTGAAGAGCAACTCGGTCTGCACCGGGGTGGCGTGCAGGTCGGTGGCGATCGAGTTCAGGATCGGGTCGACCAGGCCGATTCCCATGAACGCGACGACCGAGGCGAATGCGACGGCCCAGACGGTCATGGGCTGTTTGAGGAGGGACTGCTGATGGGCAGTACTCATCGATGGGACTCCTGTGATGATGCGATGCGGGAGGCGAGGATCTCGGAGGCGCGGCGAAGCGTCTCCCAGTCCTCGTCGGGGAGATCGGCGAAGAACGGGCTGAGCGCCTCACCGAGTTGCGTCTGCCAAGCGTCGAGCGCATGGCGCCCGTCGGTGGTGACGGAGATGAGGTGCGCGCGGGAATCGGACGGATCCTCTTCGCGGGCCAGTAGACCCGCCTCGGTCATCGCGGCGACCAGCCGGGTCATACCCGGCTGCGTCACGCGGCTGAGGCGGGCCAGTTCGCCGATGCGCTGCGGGCCTTCGCTGATCAGGATGGCGAGCGTGCGCCACTGCGCTGCAGGGGTCTCGTTCTTCGTCGTCACGGCGGCGATGCGCCCGAGAGCAGTGGCCGCTGTGACGATGCGGACGATGTCCTGCGTGTTCTTCATCCGGAAAGCATACCAGAGGTATATACCTTAGGTATGTGTTACGGATGAGAACGAGTCGCGAGAATGCCGGTGAGCTGGTGGGCGTGTGACAGCAGCGCACGCCCGAGCATCGGCAGGCGGTCGGGGCCGAACCGGAACTGAACACCCGTGAGGCTCAGCGCCCAGGCCGGCCTGCCGTCAGAATCGAACACGGCGGCACCGATCCCGTAACTGCCCTCCACGATCAGGCCCGGGTTCAGGGCGTATCCGCGGTCGCGAGTCTCCGCGATGCGTGAGCGCAGCTGCGGCGTGCCGTGCGCGGGTCCGTACCGCACGCGCAGATCGCCCGCGGAAGCGAGATAGGCCTCGCACTCGTCAGCGGGGAGGAAGGCGAGGATGGCGAGTCCGGCCGATGCCACACCGAGAGGGAAGCGTACCCCTTCACTCAGCACGAAGCTGCGGATCGGGAAGGCGCCGTCCTCGCGCACGAGGCAGACGCTCTCGTCTCCGCGTCGCACGGAGAGGAACGCGCTCTCCTCGGTGCGCGTTGCGAGCGATCGCACGACGTCGCGCGCCAGGGCCGGCACCGAGTATCGCGTCGCAGCGACCGTGCCCATGAGGTAGAGCTCGGGGCCGGCCAGCCATGCCCCGCTCTGTTCGTGCCGATCCACGAGGCCCTCGGCCTGAAGCGCGGACAGCAGGCGATGGGCGGTGGAGCGAGTCAGGTCGGCGGCGTGCGCCAGCTCTTGGACTCCCGCACCGGTCTCACCGGCAGCCGTGACCAGGCGAAGGAGGTGGGCCGCGCGGGCGACGGCCTGCGTTCCCGGGACGGCCGTGCTCACCCGTCGCGTCTCTCGCTGTGTGCTCATAATGTGGACATTAACGTCCACATCGACCACATGACAGTCTGGTCCCTTTCGTCGGGATCATCTGCGGAGCACCCTGGAGAGGCGCGCGAACGCGGCGGGAGCGAGGAGGCTCGGTGATCGACAAGCAGGTGGCATCGGCCGCGGGGGCGGTGGCGGACATCAGGGACGGCGCGAGCATCGCGGTCGGCGGGTTCGGACTCTCCGGCAACCCGATCGCCCTGATTCAGGCGCTGCTGCAGCAGGGGACATCCCAGCTGAGCGTCGTCTCCAACAACTGCGGCGTTGACGACTGGGGTCTGGGGGTGCTGCTGAATGCACGCCGAATTCGTAAGATGACCTCCTCCTACGTCGGTGAGAACAAGGAGTTCGAGCGTCAGTTCCTCGCCGGCGAGCTGGAGCTGGAGCTGACCCCGCAGGGCACGCTCGCGGAGAAGCTCCGCGCGGGCGGTGCGGGGATCGCGGCGTTTTTCACGCAGACCGGAGTGGGAACGCAGGTGTCGGAGGGCGGGTTGCCGCGGCGATACAACCCGGACGGGAGCATCGCGGTCGCATCGCCTCAGAAAGAGGTGCGGGTCTTCGCGCCCGACGGCATAGAGCGGGAGTACGTGCTGGAGGAGGCGATCACCACGGACTTCGCCCTGGTCCACGCGCTGATCGGCGACCGCCACGGCAACCTCGTGTTCCATGAGTCGGCACGCAATTTCAATCCGCTCGCGGCCATGGCCGGTCGTGTCTGCATCGCGCAGGTTGAGAGGCTGGTCGAGCCGGGGGAGATCGATCCCGACGCGGTGCACCTCCCGGGCATCTACGTCCATCGCGTGCTCGAGGTGGGATCGGACATCGAGAAGCGCATCGAGCGACGCACCGTTCGTGAGGGGAACTGACATGGCTCTCACCCGTGAGGAGATGGCGGCGCGCGCCGCACAGGAGCTGACGGACGGCTCCTACGTGAACCTGGGCATCGGGCTGCCCACCCTGGTTCCGAACTACGTGCCCAGCGATGTCACCGTCGTCCTGCAGTCGGAGAACGGCATCCTCGGCGTCGGCCCGTACCCGAGTGCAGAGGCGGTGGACCCTGACCTGATCAACGCCGGCAAGGAGACGGTCACGGTCCTCGCTGGAGCCAGCTTCTTCGATTCCGCCCTGAGCTTCGGGATGATCCGCGGCGGCAAGATCGATGCAGCCATCCTCGGAGCGATGCAGGTGTCGGCCGCCGGGGATCTGGCGAACTGGATGATCCCGGGCAAGATGGTCAAGGGTCCGGGAGGTGCCATGGATCTCGTGCACGGCGCCGCGCGGGTGATCGTGCTGATGGAGCACGTCGCCAAGGACGGCACGCCCAAGATCGTGGATTCCTGCACACTGCCGTTGACGGGGCGCGGGGTCGTGGATCGCATCATCACCGATCTCGCCGTGATCGATGTCATCGAGGACGGTCTCGTGCTCGTGGAGCTCGCGCCCGGGGTGTCCGTCGACCAGGTCGTCTCGACCACCCAGCCTGCGCTCATCGTCCCTGAATCCCTGTCCGTTGAGAATCCGTGAGGATGGAATCATGAACCCCACCGATGTCGTCATCGTCGCCGCCGCACGCACGCCGCAGGGCCGCCTCAAGGGTCAGCTCGCGTCCTTCACCGCCCCGCAGCTGGGAGCGCTCGCGATCCGTGGCGCACTGGAGAAGGGCGGGATCGCGGCCGAGGCCGTCGACGCGGTGGTCATGGGGCAGGTGCTTCCCGCCGGTTCCGGCCAGAACGCCGCGCGTCAGGCGGCCGTCGGTGCGGGTCTCGGGTGGAACGTCCACTCGTCCTCCGTGAACAAGGTGTGCCTGTCCGGCCTCACCGCCGTGATCGATGCCGCGCGGATGATCCGCTCGGGTGACGCGACAGTGGTGGTGGCCGGTGGCATGGAGTCGATGACTCGCGCGCCGCACCTGCTGATGGGCTCGCGCGACGGGTGGCAGTACGGCAGCGTCGAGGTGCTCGATCACATGGCGTTCGACGGTCTCACCGACGCCTATGACCGGGAGAGCATGGGGCTGTCCACCGAGCGCCACAACCCGCGCTTCGGCGTCGATCGGGACGCACAGGATCGCGTCGCGATGCTGTCGCACCAGCGCGCGGCCGCCGCAGCGGAATCCGGTGTTCTCGCCGACGAACTCGTCACGGTCGAAGTACCGCAGCGCAAGGGCGACCCGGTCCTGGTGACCACCGATGAGGGCGTCCGCCCGGCGACCACGATGGAGACACTGCGGGGACTTCGCCCGGCCTTCAGCGCCGATGGTCAGATCACGGCGGGCAACTCCTCGCCGATCTCGGACGGAGCGGCGGCTCTCGTTCTCACCTCACGCGAGCACGCGGCGGCGCAGGGATGGCCGATCCTGGCGGTGGTCGGCGCGAGCGGCCAGACGGCGGGACCCGACAACTCGCTGCAGCGCCAGCCGGCCGATGCCATTGCGAAGGCGATGTCCAAGCAGGGGATCACCGCGGAGGATGTCGACCTGTTCGAGATCAACGAGGCGTTCGGAGCTGTGGTCGCCGCGTCACAGCGCGCCCTCGGCGTCGACGAGGACCGTGTCAACATCCACGGCGGCGGGATCGCGATCGGTCACCCGATCGGTGCCAGCGGGGCTCGCCTCGTCGTGCATCTCGCTCATGAACTCGCACGGCGCGGGTCGGGGACCGGCGCCGTGGGCCTGTGCGGAGGCGGGGGACAGGGTGAGGCGCTCATCCTCACGCGCTGAGGCTGCCTAAGCTGAGGGCATGGTGCAGATCCGCGCGGTGTCCCTCCTCGATGAGCCGGTGTGGCGTGAGCTGTGGGCGGGGTACCTCTCGTTCTACGAGACGGAGATCGACGAGGCCACGACCGCCTCGACCTTCGCGCGCGTGGTGGACGGGCGCCAGATCAACGGTGCCCTCGCGTGGGAGGGGGACACGGCCGTCGGCCTCGTCCACTGGCTCACGCATCCCGCTACCTGGTCGATGCGTCCGTACTGCTACCTGGAAGACCTGTTCGTCTCTCCCGCGGCGCGCGGGGACGGAGTGGGGACAGCGCTGATCGAGCATGTGACGACGTGGGCGCGCTCGAACGCCTGCCACAAGGTCTACTGGCTCACCGCCGCGGGGAACTCCACCGCGCGGTCGCTGTACGACCGGGTGGCACGAGACACCGGATTCGTGCAGTACGCGATATCACTCTGAGCCTCGTTCCACACCGCGGGACAGCGGTGGTGGGGGCTGATCGGCGGTGAGACGCTGCTCTTCTGGGGAGCAGATGTGCGCTGTACCGGGGTGTGCGTGGCGTGCGCGGCGTGCCGTGTGCGGTGCGGGGTGATTCGTCTGGAACGTGCCGTGCACTGCGTGGGGCATGCGGGGTGCGCTGTGCAGCGGTGCGCGGGGTGGGGATGATCCCGGCCTCCGTGGGGCGGTGAAACGACACCGCCACGTGCGGGGTGCGGTGAAACGACACCGCCACGTGCGGGTGCGGTGAAACGACACCGCCACGTGCGGGTGCGGTGAAACGACACAGCGCCGCATGCTGGGCGCAGAAGATCTATCCACAGAGCCGCAGGTGTCGAACATAAGAACGACAGGCAGTGTCAGAATTGGGCCATGACATTAGCACCAATGAACGGCGAGGCCCGGGCAAACGGCTTTGCTTCGCGCTCCTCGAACCGGACGGAGCTTCCGCCTTCGCGCGGTTCTGCGGGGCGGGTGCTCGGCCCGGCAATGGCGACGCCGGAGGTGTTGAACTCATACATCGATGCGGTGGCCGCGGTGACGCGTTCCCGTGCCGCCACCGAGGCCATGGAAGCGGCCCTGCTCGCGGATCTCGTAGCGCTGTCGGGGGCCTCGGGGGAGTCTTCACACAGTGACCTCGGTCTGCGCTCACTTGCGGCAGAGGTCGGAGCGGTGATTCACATCAGCGATCGCACCGTTCAACGCCGGATGTCCGACGCGTATCGACTGGTGCGGGAGTTCCCCGCGGTGCACGCAGCGGTGTCCACGGGAGAGATCCTGATGGCTCACGCGCACGTGGTCGTCAACGCGGGTGCGCCGATCACCGCGGGCCCGGCGCGGGAGGCGTTCATCGAGCGGGCGTTGACGCTCGCCCGTGTCGAGTCGCCCAACCGATTGCGGGCGATGCTGGCCAGCGTTGCGGAGGAGGTGCAGCAAATCGGCATCACGGAACGCCACCGCATCGCGAACACGTCGCGAGCCGTGTGGATCACGGATGACGTGGACGGCATGTCCACGCTTCACGCGTACCTTCCGTCGGTCCTTGCGCACGGGGTGAAGGACCGGCTGGACCAGATGGCGCACGCTCTTCGCGGCCAGCGCGGCGATCGCCCTCGAGGGTTTCGGCCGGCCGCCCAGGACCCTCGACGCTGTGCGAATGGCGCGAACTGTTCGGATAGTGCGAGGGCTGTCAGCGTCAGGGACGGCGCAACCAGGGCGAACGGCACCCGCACTGTTCACGGTGCGAACGGCGCAGCGGGCGATGTCGAACGTGCACAAGCCTCCCGGACGACGGCGAATGTCGTGGCTGGCGAGGGCGCAGCAGCGGATCCTGAGCAATCGCCGTACAAGGACACGCGCACCGTCGACCAGATGCGCGCGGACCTCCTCGCGGATCTGCTCCTGACCAGTGCACCGACCAGTGTGGACACGGCTGTCGGAGCGATACGTGCGACCGTGGCGGTGATGGTCCCCGCACTCACTCTCATGGGAATCACGCACACCGGCGCAGAGCTTGACGGCGTGGTGCCGATCGACGCGGACACGGCTCGCCAGCTCGCCGGCGGAGCCGTCGGCTGGGACCGACTGCTCACCGATCCAATCCACGGCGCTGTCCTCGCCACTGATCGCTATCGCCCGACGGCGGAGATGAAGCGATTCCTCACCCACAGTCATCAGCACTGCAGACACCCCGGATGCCGGGTCCCCGTGAGGCGTACGGATCTCGACCACAACCACGAGTGGGCGAGCGGCGGAAAGACGGACGTCGCGAACCTCGCTCCGCTCTGTCGTCGCCACCACACGTTGAAGACCAGCGCTGGCTGGAGCATCACGCCGCTCGCGGGTGGAGACCTCGAGTTCGTGAGTGCACTGGGCCGATCTCATCTGGAGATGCTCACGCCAAGGAACGTCGGCTTTGTGCCCACCGGCCCTGCAACCGACGAGCGATCCGCGGACTCCAACACGGGCGATCGCTATCGACTTCTGCACGATCACGGGGATCCCGAGCCGCCGTGGTAGTCGGCCCAGAGCCGGTCTCGTTCCGCCCGGCTCCGGCCTTGAGTGTCGCGAGCTTGTGCTCGTCGGCGTGGTCTGCTGACCTGCACGGGATCAGCGCTCCCAACTCTCCAGGCGGATGCGGGGGCTCCCCGGCGCGGCGACGCAAGCCCGGTAATCACAGACGGGTTGCGCGGTCCCTGGCACGGAGACGCCGGCCCGGCGCATCGCAGACGCCGGCGTGCGGCGAGAGGGCGTGCGTCAGGGCGTGGAGGAGAGGGCGAGCGGGGGAGGGCGTGCGGGAGAGAGCGTGCGGGAGAGGGCCTGCGGGAGAGGGCCTGCGGGAGAGAGCGTGCGGGAGAGAGCGTGCAGGAGAGGGCCTGCGGAGGAGGACGTGCACGAGAGGGCCTGCAGGAGAGAGTCTCCAGGAGAGGGCGTGCACGAGAGAGCGCGCAGGAGAGGGCGTGCGGGAGATAGCTGGTCCCGGGACCAAGCTCAGCGGAAGCGCTTGAGCTGGCGGCGCTCCTCCTTGGAGGGCTCCGGGTGGGCGACGATGTCGCCACGCGACTCGCGCCGGACCTCGACGATGGTTCCGATGGCCAGGGCCAGAGTCAGGCCCCAGGACAGCCAGGCGACAACGGTGCGCCACGTGAACTGCTCCTCGCGTGTGCCGCGCAGCAGCGAGTAGCCGCTGGTGATCGCTCCGATGATCCCCGTGCCGAACAGATACTTGCGCATGGCACAAACCTATCGGCTTGACGGGGAGAACGGGCTGGGTTCGTGCTGCGTGCGGCCCCGAATTCGTATGTGACGATGTGTATGCATAGCACACGCCACACCGCTGCGCTACCCGCCCGCACATCCACCAAACCTTCCGTCTCGCGCACTAGCCTGGGTGAGCCCACGCATCCGAGACCAACAGTCAGGAGGACCGCGTGCCCAAGCCGGAGCTCGTCGTCGTCGCCAACCGTCTGCCCGTCGATCGCATCGTCGAACCTGACGGATCCACGCATTGGCGAACCTCGCCCGGAGGGCTCGTCGCGGCTCTGGAACCGGTGATGAAGACCGTCAACGGCGCATGGGTCGGCTGGCCGGGTCGCGCCGATCTCGACCTTGAGCCCTTCGACGCCGATGGCATCCGACTGCTTCCCGTCTCGCTGAGCGAGGACGAGGTGGCCGACTACTACGAGGGCATGTCGAACGACACCTTCTGGCCGCTCTACCACGACGTCATCGCCTCGCCGCGCTACCGTCGCGTGTGGTGGGACGCCTACGTGCGCGTGAATCGCCGCTTCGCAACCCGCGCGGCGGACGCCGTGGCACCCGGCGGCACCGTGTGGGTGCACGACTACCAGCTGCAGCTGGTTCCGCAGATGGTACGGGAGCTGCGTCCCGATGTGACAATCGGGTACTTCCACCACATCCCGTTCCCGGCGAGCGGCATCTACATGCAGCTGCCCTGGCGGGTCCCGGTGCTGCGCGGGTTGCTCGGCGCCGATGTCATCGGATTCCAGCGGCACAGCGATGCCCGCAACTTCCAGACCACCGCGCACCGTCTGCTGCACGTCGAGTCCCGGGCGTCCCACATCACGGTGCCGACGGAGAACGGCGGCACGCGGACGGTGCTCGCCAAGGCGTTCCCGATCTCGATCGACACGGCCAGCTACGCCGAGCTCGCCCACCGCCCGTCCGTGGTCGCGCGAGCACAGGAGATCCGCGAGAGCGTGGGAAATCCCCGCTGCATCCTGCTGGGCGTTGACCGCCTGGACTACACGAAGGGCATCCGGCACCGGCTGAAGGCCTTCGGCGAGCTCCTGGGCGATGAGCGGCTGAGCGTCGCCGACGCGACCCTCATCACGGTCGCGAGTCCGTCGCGCGAGGGCGTGGACGCGTATGCCGAACTGCGTGACGAGATCGAGCTGACGGTCGGACGTATCAACGGCACCTACGACACGCTCGATCACACCGCCATCCGCTACCTCCACCACTCCTATCCGAAGGAGGAGATGGCCGCGCTCTACCTCGCCGCTGACGTTCTGCTGGTGACCGCCCTGCGCGACGGCATGAACCTCGTCGCAAAGGAGTACGTGGCGGTGCGCGACGACGACCGGGGGGTTCTCGTATTGAGCGAGTTCGCGGGAGCAGCCGACGAGCTCTCCAGCGCTCTGCTGGTCAACCCGCACGACATTGACGGGTTGAAGGACGCCATCATGGCGGCGGTGAACATGCCTGCGGACGAGCAACGGCGTCGCATGCGCTCGATGCGACGCAAGGTCATCAAGCACGATGTGCAGGCGTGGTCCGCGGCATTCCTCTCCGCCATGGAGAAGGTCCGAGCGGGGGCGCCGGCATGACGCCCCGGATCATCGAGGAAGTCCGCTCGATCGCCACCACGGAGACCCTCCTGGTGGCCCTCGATTTCGACGGGACGGTGTCCGAGCTCGCCGACGACCCGATGTCGGTGCGGGCTATCCCGGAGGCGACGGCCGTTCTGGACGCCTTGAGCCGGATGGACGATACGTACGTGGCGTTCGTGTCGGGACGCTCGCTGCGGGACCTTCAGATCATCACCGAGCGTCCGCCGGTCTCGCCGATCCTCCTCGCCGGCTCCCACGGCGCGGAGTACCTCCTTCCGGCGGCGCTCGCGGAGGGGGAGCAGGAGCCTCTCGAAGAGCCCGCGGATGCGGCACAGCTGCGTGAACGAGCCATTGATGCGATCGCCGACCTGGCGGGTGTGCGCATCGAGGACAAGAGCGCGGGCTTTGCGCTGCACACCAGACTCGCCGCGCCCGCCGTCGCGCACGAGGCCGGCCGGCGCATCGACGCGCTGATGGCGGATGCGGGCTGGCGTCGTCGCGACGGACACGACGTGATCGAATACGCCTGGCGCGACGAGGGTAAGGATGACGCCGTCGCCCACCTGCGGGAGCTCACCGGAGCAACCGCAGTGCTGTTCGCGGGCGACGACGTCACCGACGAGGACGCCCTGCGTTCGCTGGGACCAGACGATCTCGGAATCCGTGTGGGCGACGGGGAGACCTCGGCGCGGCTGAGTGTGTCGGACCCGACGGAGCTGGCTGTGGTCCTCAATGTGATCGCGTCGATCCGCGCGCATCGGGAGGTGTGACACCGGCTTCCGGGTTTTGCTGGGTCGAGGCGATGTCGGGGTCCGTGTGGGCGACGGGGGACCTCGGCGCGGCTGAGCCTGACTGCCCGGGGCGTCATGCCGGATGCACTTCAGCCTTCGTTCACGCGCGCTCGTGTCACAGGTGGCGCTGCGCGGCGGGTGCCGGGCCGTAGACTCTCCGTATGCCCGCCGCATCGCCCTCGGACGCACCCCGTGCGTCCGCTCGATGCGTGCCGTGGGGGCGCGGTGTCGGGCAGCAGGCGAATCATGTATTACGCTTGATGCACGCTCACCCCGATGTCGGCACAACCGGACCCGGGGACGAGCGCAGAGCACTCGATCAGGCGACTCTCTTTCCCCTGTTCGTGCGCGATGGTGATCTGAATCGGGTCGATATCGCGGCTCCCTCCCCGGATTCACTCGTCGGGGGAGACGAGCTGGGCTCCGGTGAGTCTCACCGGACGCCGAAATATCCGCGCTCCACCCGACGCGTACAGGCCACGTCCTCCGGCCCGCCGCTGACTCCGCTCAGCCGCCGCTGCTGACGGCCTCACACTCTTCTCATCCGCACACGACACACAAGGAATGCACCATGTCCGACGCCTCCGCCTCGGCCGTTCCCCGGCCGCCAGCTCGCACCGCCACAGCGCCCGTGCTCACGGGAGCTGAAGCTGTCGTCCGCACTCTCGAGCTTCTCGGCGTCACGGACGTCTTCGGTCTTCCGGGTGGCGCCATCCTCCCCGTCTACGACCCGCTGATGGACACCACGAAGATCCGCCACATCCTCGTGCGTCACGAGCAGGGTGGCGGACACGCGGCTGAGGGCTACGCCTCCGCATCCGGCAAGACCGGTGTGACGATCGCGACCTCCGGCCCCGGCGCCACCAACCTCGTCACCGCCATCGCAGATGCCTACATGGACTCCGTGCCGATGCTTGCCATCACCGGTCAGGTGTTCTCCACGCTGATGGGAACCGACGCGTTCCAGGAAGCGGACATCGTGGGAATCACGATGCCGATCACCAAGCACTCCTTCCTGGTGACGCGTGCCGAGGACATCCCGGGCGCCATCTCGGCGGCCTACGAGATCGCGTCCACCGGTCGTCCCGGCCCCGTACTCGTGGACATCACCAAGGACGCGCAGCAGACCGAGGCACCGTTCATCTGGCCGCCCAAGGTGGACCTTCCCGGCTACCGCCCGGTGACCAAGGCACACGGCAAGCAGATCCAGGCGGCGGCGCAGCTGCTGACCGAGGCACGCAAGCCCGTGCTGTACGTGGGCGGCGGTGTGATCCGTGCGCACGCGTCCGAAGAGCTTCGCACCCTCGCGGAGTCGACCGGCGCCCCGGTCGTCACCACGCTGATGGCTCGTGGGGCATTCCCCGACTCGCACCCGCAGCACCTCGGCATGCCGGGTATGCATGGAACGGTTCCCGCGGTGCTCGCGCTCCAGGAATCCGACCTCATCGTCGCCCTGGGCGCCCGTTTCGACGATCGCGTCACCGGTAAGGCCGAGCTGTTCGCCCCGCACGCGCAGATCGTGCACGTCGACATCGACCCGGCCGAGATCGGGAAGATCCGAGCGGCGGACGTGCCGATCGTGGGAGACGTGCGCGACGTGCTCATCGACCTGGACGCGGCCTTCCGCGGTCAGGCAGGCGGGACGAAGCCCGACACCGAGGAATGGTGGAGCTACCTCGATGGCCTCCGCGCCGAGTTCCCGCTGGGCTTCGCTCCCACGAGCGACGGTCTGCTGTCGCCGCAGTACGTGATCCAGCGCATCGGTGAGCTCTCCGGGCCTGAAGCGGTGTACACGGCAGGTGTCGGTCAGCACCAGATGTGGGCCGCGCAGTTCATCAAGTACGAGCGACCGAACTCATGGCTGAACTCGGGCGGTGCCGGCACCATGGGCTACTCCGTTCCGGCCGCCATGGGCGCGAAGGTCGCCGAGCCCGACCGCGTCGTGTGGGCCATCGACGGTGACGGATGCTTCCAGATGACCAATCAGGAGCTCGCCACCTGCATGATCAACGAGATCCCGATCAAGGTCGCGGTGATCAACAACTCCTCACTGGGCATGGTCAAGCAGTGGCAGACGCTGTTCTACGAGGGCCGCTACTCCAACACCGAGCTGAACACGGGACATGCGAGCATCCGTGTGCCCGACTTCGTCAAGCTGGGCGAGGCGTACGGTGCTCTCGCGATCCGCGTGGAGAAGGAGGAGGAGGTCGACGCCGCGATCAAGCTCGCGCTGGAGACCAACGACCGTCCCGTGGTGATCGACTTCGTCGTCTCCAAGGACGCCATGGTGTGGCCGATGGTCCCGCAGGGTGTATCCAACAGCTTCATCCAGTACGCACGCGAAAACGCGCCTGCCTTCGACGAGGAGATCTGATCATGTCGAATCACGCGCTGAACGTCACCCAGTACGCGGGCGGGAACGCGCCTGCTTTCGAATACACGCGCGAGAACGCGCCCGCTTTCGACGAGGAGATCTGATCATGTCGAGCCATGTGCTGAGCCTCCTGGTCGAGGACAAGCCCGGTCTGCTGACCCGTGTCGCGGGACTATTCGCCCGTCGCGGGTTCAACATCCAGTCCCTCGCCGTGGGCGTGACCGAGGTGCCGGGGCTGTCCCGCATCACCGTGGTGGTCGATGTCGAGAGCCAGCCTCTCGAGCAGGTGACCAAGCAGCTGAACAAGCTGGTCAACGTCATCAAGATCGTCGAGCTGGAACAGTCGGCATCCGTGCAGCGCGAGCACATGCTCGTGAAGGTGCGCGCCGACAACAGCACCCGCTCGAACGTGCTCGAGGTGGTCAACCTCTTCCGGGCCCAGGTGGTGGACTATGCCCCCGACGCCGTGGTCGTCGAGGTGACCGGCGACTCGGGCAAGGTGGACGCCTTCCTCCGCGCGATCGAGCCGTTCGGCATCAAGGAGCTCGCCCAGTCGGGCCTGCTCGCCATCGGCCGCGGCGGCAAGAGCATCACCGAGCGCGTGCTGCGCGGCTGACCTGCCGCCGGGCGTGCCACAGAACTTCCATCAGAACGTGAATCACGAACAAGGAGAATGCAAGAAGTGACTGAGATCTTCTACGACGCAGACGCAGACCTGTCGATCATCCAGGGCAAGAAGGTCGCGATCGTCGGCTACGGCTCGCAGGGCCACGCCCACGCGCAGAACCTGCGTGACTCGGGTGTCGAGGTCGTCATCGCCCTCAAGGACGGCTCGAAGTCGACCCAGAAGGCACAAGACGAGGGCTTCGAGGTCAAGAACGTCGCCGACGCGACCGCGTGGGCCGACCTCATCATGATCCTCGCGCCGGACCAGCACCAGCGCGGCATCTACGCCGACTCGATCCAGCCGAACCTCTCGGCAGGCAAGACGCTGGCCTTCGCTCACGGCTTCAACGTGCGCTTCGGCTACATCGACGCTCCGCAGGATGTCGACGTCATCCTCATCGCTCCGAAGGCTCCGGGCCACACCGTGCGCCGTGAGTTCGTCGCCGGCCGCGGTATCCCGGACATCATCGCCGTCGAGAACGACGCCTCCGGCAACGCCTGGGCAACCGCGCTCTCCTACGCCAAGGCCATCGGCGGCACCCGTGCCGGTGTCATCAAGACCACCTTCACCGAGGAGACCGAGACGGACCTCTTCGGCGAGCAGGCGGTGCTCTGCGGTGGTATGAGCCACCTGGTGCAGGCCGGCTTCGAGACGCTGACCGAGGCGGGCTACCAGCCGCAGATCGCGTACTTCGAGGTGCTGCACGAGCTGAAGCTCATCGTCGACCTGATGTGGGAGGGCGGCATCGCCAAGCAGCGCTGGTCGATCTCCGACACCGCCGAGTTCGGCGACTACGTCTCGGGCCCGCGCGTCGTCGACGCCAACGTCAAGGCACACATGAAGGACATCCTCACGGACATCCAGACCGGTGCCTTCGCCAAGCGCTTCATCGACGACCAGGACGCCGGCGCACCGGAGTTCCTCGCGCTTCGCGCCAAGGAGCAGGAGCACCCCATCGAGGCCACCGGCAAGGAGCTTCGCGCTCTGTTCGCCTGGACCAAGACGGACGACGACTACACCGAGGGTGACGCCGCGCGCTGATCCTCTCTCGAAGGCGGGGCCGGTTTCCGGCTCCGCCTTCGGCGTATCCGCCACTCGGTTTCATCGCGCGCACAGTGCTCGAAAACCGCGTGAATTGGAGCGTTCTGCGCGCGATGAAACCGATCAGAGCAGGACGTCGAGCTGGAAGGCGCGGCTGTCGCGGCGCAACAGGGTCGAAAGCTCGCGCAGGCCGTCCGCCACCGAGCCATCCGTGAGCTCCGCGAGCCGATGAATGCTGGCGGCCGCCTCCGCGGGGGTGTGCCAGATCGGATTGGGGCCGAGCAGCTCGGCCAGCTGTTCAGGATCGCCGCCGAAGTCCTCGGGGATGTCGCGATCGTCGGCGAATGAGCTCAGCCAGCGCACATCGTGCTCGTCGGCGACCGCGTCGATCTCGTCCAGGCGATCGATGAGGAGCTCGCCGTGTTCCAGGGCGGAGGTCTCGCCGTCCTCCCAGCGGATGATGAGTTCCAGAGACATGTCTCCAGTGTTGCAGGCGTGTGTCCCCGGCGCGAGGGGGTTCCAAGCACCACACCTCGGATCAATTCGCGCATTTGCGGCCCGGACTGAGCTATACGGTGGTCATACATCCGATGTCTGTGGCAGGATGGGATGAATCTGATCTGGAGGCGACGATGCGGCAGCAGTGGTTTGATGAGGCGCGATTCGGAATGTTCGTGCACTTCGGGCTCTATAGCGGGGCGGCCCGGCACGAGTGGGTGCAAAACTACGAACGTCTCACCGACGAGGACTACCGCCAGTACTTCGAGAACTTCGATCCCGATCGATTCGACGCGCGCGAGATCGCCCGCCGTGCCAAGGCGACGGGGATGGGCTATGTCGTGCTCACCACCAAGCACCATGACGGTTTTGCGCTGTGGGACTCACGGCTGACCGACTTCACGAGCATGGTGGCCTGCGGGCGCGATCTCGTGCGGGAGTACGTGGACGCCTTGCGGGCGGAGGGTCTGCGGGTGGGCCTGTACCACTCGGTCATCGACTGGCATCACCCCGACTTCACCGTGGACTGGAATCACCCGCGCCGCGATGATGAGAACGCACACGCGCTGAACGAGGGCCGAGACATGGCACGGTACCGGGAGTTTCTGCACGGCCAGGTGCGGGAACTCCTCACCGGATACGGCGACATCGACTACCTCTTCTTCGACTTCACTTATCCCGAGAGCCAGCAGGGCTGGGCGGGCAAGGGGCCGGAGGACTGGGACGCGGAGAAGCTGCTGGCGATGTGCCGCGAGCTCCAGCCGGCGATGCTGGTCAACGACCGACTGGGCATCCCGGCGGACTTCGTCACTCCGGAGCAGTATCAGCCGACGGCGCCCATCGTCGCCGCTGACGGGAGCGCGCAGGTGTGGGAGGCGTGCCAGACGCTGAACGGCTCGTGGGGGTACCACCGCGACAACACCGACCAGAAGTCGGCCACGCTCCTCGTCCAGATGCTCGCCGACTCGGTGTCGATGGATGGCAACATGCTGCTCAACACGGGGCCCGACGGGCGCGGGGCCATCCCGCCGCGCGACGTGGCCACGCTGTCGGCGATCGGGGAGTGGATGTCGCTGCACCGCGACGCGATCGTCGGGGCGGGCCACGCGGACTTCACGCCGCCGCGCGAGGGCGTGTACACGCGCCGCGGCGATCGGCTCTACCTGCACCTGTTCTCCTGGCCGCTGGGCTTCGTGCACCTGCCGGAGCTGGCGGGGAAGGTCACCTACGCCCGGCTGCTGAACGACGGCTCGTGGCTGAAGACCTCGCAGACCGATCCCGACCAGGTCGCGGGGCTGATGACGCCGGCCGGTGAGGCCGAGGGCACGCTCACGGTCCATCTTCCCGTGCGGCGGCCCGATGTGCTCGTCCCGGTGATCGAGTTGCGTCTCGCCGACGGGATCTGACCAGCGGGCATCCGGTGATCGTGCCGGGTCTCGCCGGCGGGGTTTAGCCGGTGGGAGCCCGGCGCTGCCGTGGGTGCGGGACTGGCCGTTCGGTGGGTTCGTCCTGGTGAGTGTGCTGGGGTGCGTCGGCGGGGTTCTTCAGCAGGTGTCCGGCGCTGCCGTGGGTGCGGGATTGGAAGTCCGTCCTTATCCCAGCGGGATCTCGATGAGATCCAGCGCCAGGTCTGCGGCGCCGAACAGGATCGCGTCGGCGCCGGTCTGGGCTGCCTCGATCCGCAGGGACTTGGTCGCCAGGGGGTGGCAGACCTCGTAGACACGACTGCGGACCGCGGCCAGGAACGGCTCCGCCACGGTCAGGCTGCCCGTGAGGAACACCGCGTGTGGGTTGAAGAAGTTCACCACGCCGGCGAGCGCCTGGCCGAGGTGCGTGCCCGCAGTGCGTACCAGCGTGGTGGCAACCGGCTCGGCGTCCAGGGCGAGTGCGATCACATCGGCCGGCGTGCTGACGTCGAGTCCCGCATCGCGTGCCTGGCGGAGCAGGCTGGCGCCGCTGGCCACCGTCTCCAGGCATCCGGTGTTGCCACATGAGCAGGGCAAGTCGCCGCTGCCATCGATGCGCGTGTGCGTGATGTCGCCGGCCGCGCCGGTCGCGCCGCGGTGGACGGCGCCGTCCACGATGATGCCGGAGCCGATGGCGGTGCCCGCCTTGACGGTGATGCTGTGCCGCGTAGCACCGAAGTGCACCCGGTGTTCACCGAGGGCGGCGAGGTTCGCGTCGTTGTCGACCGCCACCGGGGCGCCATAGCGCGCGCGGAGATGCTCGTCCACGCGAAAGCCGGGCCACCCGGGCATACGCGAGGGCTGGACCACCGTGCCGGTCTCGATGTCGACGGGGCCCGGAAGACTCACGCCGATGGCCCGGATGCCGGAGTCCCCGGCGATGCGGTCGAACCCCGACTCGACCACGGCCATCGTCGCACGGGGACCGTCGGCGAGGTTCACGGGGATGGTCGTGACCTCCTGGAGTGCACCGCTCAGCGCGTGACGCCCGATGCGCGCGTGGCCACCGCCGAGGTCCACCGTGAGGATCACGCCCGCTTCGTCGTCGAGGTGCAGGGTGCGAGGCCGGCGGCCACCGCGGGATGCACCGTCGGCTCCCTCGCGTACCAGTCCGGCGTCGATGAGCATCTGCACGCGCAGCCCGGCGGTGGAGGGAGCGAGTCCGAGTCGCTCGGCGATTTGCGAGCGCGAGGTCGCCTCGCCGTGTGCGATGAGGCGGAGGGCGTCACGCAGCGATGCATCATCGGCCGATGCGGGAATCACGGAAGACATGGGATCTTTCTGTCGGGCGTTCTGCCACGCTACCGGCCCAGAAGTCCAGCAGGTGCAGCATGACGTTTTATCAAGCTTCGGTAAAGGTCCGATGTTCGACTTGTGTCGACCATCGAACTCTGACATGGTGACTTTACACACAACTGCACCAGCTTGGTTCGATGACCGAACTAAGTGTCCCGATCGCCGAGGAGGCATTCAATGAAGAAGTTGCGCGTGGGCGCGGTGGCGGCAGCCGCCGGCATCGCTGTTGTGCTGACCGGGTGCTCCGGCGGCTCCGACGGTTCGAACGCAGGCTCGGGCGGTTCGGGCGACAAGCCCACCATCGTCGTCGACATGTGGTCCGGCAGCGAGTCCGACACCAAGGCTCTTCAGGAGCAGGTGAAGTTCGCCCAGGAGGCGAACCCCGACATCAACATCAAGCTGCAGACCGCTCCGTGGGGCGACTACTTCACCAAGCTCACCACGAACATGGCCTCCGGGAACATGGCGTGCGTTTCGGGCATGAGCGGTGCCCAGCTCGGTGGGTACACCGCCGGCTTCCGCGAGCTGAGCGACGAGGACCTCAAGACCGCCGGACTGGACCTTGCAGACTTCAACGTCGGCGCCGATGGCATCCTCGGGTTCGAGGGCAAGCTCTACGGCCTCCCGTTCGACGTCGCCACGATGCTCGTCTACTACAACCAGGACATGCTGACGGCGACGGGTGCTCCCACGCCGGAGATCGGCTGGACCTTCGACGACTTCGATAAGACCGCGGCGGCGGCCACCAAGGACGGCAAGTTCGGCTTCGGCATGGGCATGGGCGGATACCAGTGGGTGTCCCTTCCCATCTCGATGTCCGGCACCCAGCCGGCGAACGCCGAGGGCAAGCTCGAGATCGACAACGCGGACTTCGTCAAGGCCGCCGAGTGGTACGCCGGCCTCGTGACGGACAAGAAGGTCGCCGCCCCCGTGGCCTCCGCATCCGACACCGGGTGGGGCGAGGACCAGTACTCCAGCGGAAACGCCGCGATGGCTGTCGACGGCACCTGGAACGCCGTGAGCTACCTCACGAACGAGTCGGGCTTCGCCGCGGGCATGGCGCCCCTCCCCGCCGGCGCCAAGGGCAGCGTCGGTCCGATCCTCGGCTCCGGCTACGGCATCGCCAAGACCTGCGACAACCCCGAGGCCGCACTGAAGGTCATGGGTTCGCTGCTGGGCAAGGACGCGCAGGACTACATCGCATCCTCCGGCCGCTCCTACCCGGCGCGCACGGCTTCGCAGCCGCTGTATTTCGAGTCGATCGATGAGAAGTACCGCGACCAGGTCAAGTCGGTCTTCGAGGCAGCCTTCGCCAGCACCACGCCGCTGTACATGACGAAGAACTGGGACAAGCTCGACAACTACATCCAGCCCAACCTGGTGTCCGTCTACAGCGGCCAGATGACCATGGCTGACCTGCTGAAGAACGCGCAGTCGCAGTTCGGCAACTGACGTATCCGATACGTCTCCGCAGTGAACCGAGAGAAAGCAAGATGACCAAGACGAAGAATCGTCGAGGGTCGCTCGCGCGGGTCGAGTCCCGCTGGGCGCTGGGCTTCGCAAGCCCAGCCCTGGTGGGGCTCGCCCTGTTCACGATTGTCCCGGTGGGACTCTCGATCGTGATGAGCGTCTTCGACTGGCCCGTGTTCGGCGATCGCACCTTCAACGGCTTCGCCAACTACGCGAAGCTGTTCGACCCGAGCAAGAGCCCGGATTTCTGGCCGGCACTTCGTAACTCCGCGGTGTACACGATCCTCTACGTCCCGCTGAGCATCGCGCTCTCGCTGGCACTGGCGCTCGGGCTCGGCCCGCGCATCCGCGGCCGTGGCGCACTGCGTGTCCTGTTCTTCATCCCGGTGGTCACCCCGATGGTGGCCAACGTGCTGGTGTGGAAGATGATGCTGCAGCCGCAGGGCCTGTTCAACGGCGTCTCGCAGTCGTTCTTCGGTATCACCCTCCCCAACTTCCTCGCCGACCCGTTCTGGGCGATGATCATGGTCGTCGCCATGAGCGTCTGGCAGGGGCTGGGCTACAACATGCTGATCTTCTCCGCCGCACTCGAACAGCTGCCCGACAGCGTTCTCGAAGCCGCGGCGATCGACGGCGCGCAGGGCTTCCGCCGGGTGTGGAGCGTGATCCTTCCGATGATCTCGCCCTCGGTGTTCTTTGCGGCGATCATGACCATGATCACCTCCCTCCAGGTGTTCGCCCAGCCCCAGCTGCTCACCGGCGGCGGACCCGGCAACGCCACCAAGCCCCTCGTCATGTACATCTGGGAGCAGGGGTTCACCTTCGGCGATCTCGGCCTCGCGGCGGCCGGGGCATGGATCTTGTTCGCGATCATCATCGTCATCACGGGTCTGCAGTTCACCGCGCAGAAGAAGTGGGTGCACTATGAGCACTGAAACTCGGTCACTGGTTCCTGGTTCGCGGTCCGTCCGCGTGGAAGAAGCGGGTGCACTGTGAGCACGGAAACTCGGTCACTGGTTCCTGGTTCGCGGTCCGTCCGCGTGGAAGAAGCGGGTGCACTGTGAGCACGGAAACTTTGATTGCTCCTGCCCCGCGTCAGCGCAAGCGCGGCGTCGAGACGACACCCGCGGCCAAGGTGCGGCTCGTCCTTGCCCACGTGCTGATCTACGTCGCGGCATTGATCTTCGTCGCCCCGCTCATCTATGCGTTCTTCTCCGCCCTCAAGCCGAACGTCGAGATCTTCTCGATGCCGCCGACGCTGATCGGCTCGCAGGTGAAGTGGTCCAACTTCGTTGACGTTTTCCAGTACGGCCCGTTCGTCCGCTACATCGTGAACTCGTTCATCGTGGCGATCCTCGGCACCCTCGTGGTGATCATCGTGTCCACCGCGGCCGGATACGCATTCGGACGCCTGCGGTGGAAGGGGCGCGACGCCGTCTTCATCCTGTTCCTCGCCACCCTGATGGTGCCGGCTGAGGTCCTGGTCATCCCGATGTTCCAGCTCATGCAGAACTTCGGCTGGGTCAACACGATGCAGGCGCTGGTGCTGCCGTTCGCGTTCGGAGCGTTCGGCACGTTCCTGATGCGACAGTTCTTCCGCGGCATTCCCTTCGAGCTCGAGGAGGCGGCGCGCGTCGACGGCGCCAACCCGCTGCGCTCCTTCTTCAGCATCATCCTTCCGCTGTCGAAGTCGGCTGTCGCTGTGCTCGCGGTCTTCACGTTCCTGTCCTTCTGGAACAGCTACCTGTGGCCGCTCATCGTCGTCAGCGACACGTCCGCGCTCGGAACCCTGCCGATCGGTCTGGCGAGCTTCGCCGGCCAGAACGGCACCCGATGGGACCTCCAGATGGCCGCGGCGATCATCTCGATGATCCCGACGACCGTGCTCGTGATCGTCCTGCAGAAGCACCTCGTCAAGGGGATCGCCATGGCCGGCATGGGTGGTCGTTGATCCTTGAT
The DNA here is from genome assembly GCF_021044885.1 of Microbacterium nymphoidis. Lineage (GTDB taxonomy): Bacteria > Actinomycetota > Actinomycetes > Actinomycetales > Microbacteriaceae > Microbacterium > Microbacterium nymphoidis. The sequence goes on from NZ_JAJNOD010000001.1 coordinate 313,477, forward strand.
GAGCAGTGACCTGTACGCCGCCGCCGCGGCGTCATCCGGCGAGTACCTCCTCGTGGCCGGAATCGACATCGGCGGAACCAAGATCGCCGTGCTGGTGACGGGAGAGGACGGCGCCGTACTCGCGCGCGGCGTCGTTCCGGCCCCGGCCCAGGACGGCGGGGCCGCCATGGCCGATGCCGCTGCGACCCTCACTCGCGATCTCGTCGCCCACCTCGGTGGCACCCTCCGCGCCGCCGGCGTTGGGGCCGCCGGGGTGGTGGATCCTGTCAGCGGAACCATCCTGGCTGCCTCGGCGATGTTCACCGACTGGGTCGGGTTCGCCCTCGCGGACGCGCTCGCAGAACGTCTCGGCGTGCCGGTGGCGGTGGAGAACGACGTGAACGCGTTTCTCCTCGGCGAGGTCGCCGCGGGTGCCGGGCACGGCGACGACGTGCTCGGGGTGATGCTGGGCACCGGGGTCGGAGGTGCACTCGTGATCGACGGCGCATTGCGACATGGGCCGAACGGCGCCGCGGGCGAGATCGGTCACACCCCGGGTTACAGCGATCTGGTGTGCACGTGCGGTCAGACCGGACACCTCGAGACGCTGGCCTCCGGCACCTCGATCGCCCTGCGCTACGGCGAACGCAGCGGTGCGCACGGGCTCGGCGCCGCCGAGGTGGCCCAGCGTGCCCGGGCCGGGGACGCGGACGCGATCGCCGTGTTCCAGGACGCAGGGCGTGCGGTGGCGCTGGCCTGCGCCAGCGCTGCGACCCTGGTCGACCTGGACGTCGCGGTGATCGGCGGCGGAGTCTCCCACGCGTGGGATCTTCTGGAGCCGACGATCATCGCCACGCTGCAGACCGACGCGCCTGTGTCCGGCGCGCCGCTGCGGATCATCCCGGCAGCGCTCGGATCCGACGCCGTCGCGCTGGGGGCTGCGGCTGCGGCGCGCTCGCGCACACCGTCACTCCTCGAAACCGCCCCACCCGTCGGCAGCCGGCCGACGCCCTGATACTCTTCCCCCGCTTCAGAGAAGGAGCCCCCGTGACCGAACGACCGGAAGCCCACGAGATCTGGATGGGACCGCTGAGCCCCGTCGCGGAAGGCGGGCTTGCCCGTCCCCGCATCGGCATCGCCGGGATCTCGATCGAATCGAGCACGTTCTCGCCGCACATCTCCGGTGACGAGGCTTTCACCATCCGTCAAGGCGACGACCTGCTGGCGTACTACCCCTTCCTCGATGCGGGACGCGAGCTTCGCGAGGCGGCCGAGTGGACACCCATCTATCACGGCCGTTCCCTTCCGGGTGGTGCCGTCGCGCCGGAGACCTATCAGCGCATGAAGGCGGGAATCGTGGACGGCATCCGTGCCGCGATCGCCGATGGCGGTGCGTTCGACGGGTTCTTCTTCGACATCCACGGAGCCATGAGCGTGGTGGGGATGCAGGACGCCGAGGGCGATCTCGCACAGGCCGTCCGGCGTGAGCTCGGTCCTGACACCCTGATCAGTACGTCGATGGACCTGCACGGCAATGTGTCACGCGTGCTGCTGGATGAGGTCGACCTCCTGACCTGCTACCGCATGGCACCGCACGAGGACTGGATGAACACCAAGGAGCGTGCCGTCTGGAATCTCCTGGCGCGCCTGCGGGGTGAGCACGGTGGTGACCCGCTCGAGCGACGCCCGCTGAAGGCGTGGGTACCTGTTCCCGTGCTGCTGCCCGGTGAGAAGACCAGCACGCGGCTGGAGCCGGCGAAGGGGATCTATGACGAGATCCCGGGGATCGAGTCCCTCCCCGGCGTGGTCGACGCCGCCGTCTGGGTCGGCTATGCGTGGGCAGACGAGCCTCGCAACATGGCGATCGTCGTGGTGATGGGTGACGACGCGGAGCTCATCGCGCGCGAGGCCGAGCGCCTGGCTCGACGGTACTGGGACGCGCGCGCCGACTTCGTCTTCGTCGGCCCCACGGCTACGCTCGGCGAGGCGCTCGATCAGGCGCTCGCACCCGGCGCCGCGCGCCCCTTCCTGATCTCCGACTCGGGCGACAACCCCACCGCCGGCGGCGCCGGCGACGTCTCGTGGACGCTCGGGGAACTGCTTCAGCGAGCGGAGCTGCGCGAGGCGGGGCGCACGGTCATCCACGCTTCCGTGTTCGACGCGGACGCGGTCTCGAAAGCGGTTGCCGCGGGTGTGGGCAGCAGCGTCACCCTCGAGGTCGGCGGCCGCGTGGATCCCGGCCCCCGCGGACCCGTCGAGATCACCGGCGAGGTGTTCTCGATCACGGAGGGAGACCCGGATGCTGGAACCCAGATCGTGATCCGTGCGGGAAGTGTGTTCTCGATCATCACCGAGCGCCGAAAGCCCTTCCACCACCTGGAGGACTTCCGCATGCTCGGTCTCGAGCCGGAGAGCGCCGACGTGGTGATCGTGAAGATCGGCTACCTGGAGCCGGAGCTGTACGACCTCGCCGCGGACTGGATCCTCGCGCTCACGCCTGGCGGCGTCGACCAGGATCTGCTGCGGCTCGGGCACCACCGTCTCCAGCCCGGCGTGTATCCGTTCGACGACTCCGGCGTCGTGCCGGTGCTGACCCCCGTGGTCACGCGGCGCGGTGCGGATCCTGTCGTCTCCGTCGGTGGAGGGGTCAACTGACATGATGAACTTCGAAAAGCGCATCGGTCCCGACTTCGGTGGGGACGGCCCCGAGTACCCCGTGAGCGGAGCCGTGCCCGAGTGGTACCGGGACGCGAAGCTCGGCTTCTTCATCCACTGGGGGCTGTACTCGGTTCCCGCCTGGGCGATCCAGCACGGCCCCGGGGTCCACATCCCGACAGAGGACGCCTACGCCTATCACCAGTACGCGGAGTGGTACGGGAACACCGTCCGCATCGCGGGCAGTCCCACGTGGATCCGCCACCAGGAGGTCTACGGCACGGGCACCAGTTACGAGGATCTCGCAGACCTCTGGCGCGCAGAGGCGTTCGACGCGGACGCCCTCGTTTCCGAGCTGGTGGGCGCGGGAGCGAAGTACATCATCCCCACCACCAAGCACCACGACGGCTTCGCCCTGTGGGACACCGTGACGAGCGGGTTCAACGCGGCTCGTCGGGGCCCGCGGCGCGACCTGATCGGCGAACTGCATGACGCCACGCGGCGCCGCGGCGCACGGTTCGGCGTGTACTACTCGGGTGCGCTGGACTGGCACACGGGGGACTTCCCGGCGATCGAGAGCGACACGGACCTGTTCCGCTTCCGCCGCAATGACGAGCAGTACTCCCGCTATGCGGCAGCGCAGCTGGACGAACTGGTCGAGCGCTTCGCTCCGGACGTCCTGTGGAATGACATCGACTGGCCCGACGGGGGCAAGGGGCACGACGAGTTCGCGGTGGCGGCTCTGCTGCGGCGCTACTTCGCGGCCGTGCCCGAGGGCGTCGTGAACGACCGGTGGGGCGTGCCGTACCACGGCTTCCTCACCCGGGAGTACACGCACATTGAGGACGTGCAGGATGCCGTGTGGGAGTCCACGCGCGGTCTTGGCTACTCGTTCGGGTACAACCAGGCCGAGGGCCCCGAGCAGTCGCTCTCGGGCACCGATCTCATCCGCCTGTTCGTGGACGTGGTGAGCAAGAACGGCAACCTGCTGATCAACACCGGTCCGCGAGCGGACGGCACAATTCCCGACCTGCAGCTGGCTGCGATGCGTCAGCTCGGCGACTTCCTCCGGGTGAACGGTGGTGCGATTTACGCGACGCGTCCCTGGATCCGCGCCGGGGAGGGGCAGGGAACACCCCGTGCCTACACCTCGTCTGCCTCGGGCACCCACGTGCACGTGCTCGATCCTGTTACGGGCGTGGTGGAGCTCCCGGCGGAACTCGCCGCGGCCTCGGGCGCGCGCTGGGCCGGTACCGAAGCGGCGGAGATCGTCGCGGGCGCGGACGGCACCGCGACGGTGGCTGTTCCGGAAGCCCTCCGCGGCGACGCGGTGGCCACGCTGACCGTGCCCGCCTGAGGCGTGCGAGCGCGGTGCCGTGGCGTGCGGGGAATCGAACCCCCGTCTCGAGCACCTGCGGCGCATGATGGAGCCGGCGAGACCTGCTCGAGTTGATGATGCGACAGCGGGCGGCGACGGGCTTCGCGGGTGATCTGCTCACGTTTCGGAGCGCGACTCGGGTCGGCTGCTGGTGAGCCGGAATCCGGTGCTGGTGAGCCGGAATCCGGTGCTGGTGCGGCGGTTCTGATGCTGGTGAGCCGGGATCTGGTCCTGACGAGTCGGGATTCGGCGCTGGTAAGACGGGATTCGGTGCTGGTGAGTCGGTCGGGGTCTGGTGGTGTGCCGGGACTCGGTGCTGCTGAGTCCGGACGTTGTTGGTGAGTCGGCACGTGTGCTGGCGAGTCGAGATGGATGCTGACAGTGGAGGCTGAGAGATGACGGTGTTGGAGATCGTGGCACAGTCGCCGCGGGACGCTCGCGTGGCGATCGGGAACGGCGCGGATCGCGTGGAGTTGTGCCAGGCGCTGATCACCGGCGGGATCACGGCGTCACACGCAGTGATGGCCGGTGCCGTCGATGCCGTCGGCGGGGATCGCGTGGCTGCGCTCATCCGGCCGCGGCCGGGCGGATACGTGTACGACGCGGACGAGATCGCGGTGGTGGCAGCGGACATCCGCTCCGCCGTCGCGCTGGGCATCGGCGCGGTCGTCGTCGGCGCACTCCGGCCGGATCTGTCGGTGGACACCGATGCGGTCCGGCGGTGGAGGGAGGCGGCGGGCGACGCCGACCTGGTGTTCCACCGCGCGATCGACGTGCATCCGGATCCTGTCGCCGCGGTCGGTGAACTCGTCAACGTGGGCGCGACGCGCATCCTGACGTCGGGCGGTACCGTGCGAGCCGGCGACGGTACCGCCGTGCTCGGAGCAATGGTGGCGGAAGCCAGCGGGCGACTGCAGATCCAGGCCGGGGGCGGAGTGACGATCGATGCCATCCCGGCGCTGCGTGCCGCCGGCGTCGACGCGATCCATCTGTCGGCGCGCGTGGCCATCACCGACGGCACACCGGCGGGCCCCGGCGGCGGAGTGGACGAGTACGACGTGGTCTCCGAGGAACTGGTGCGTGCCGCCCGCGTCGCCGCCGACGCCTGACGTTCCCGGTGCTCGGATGCTCCGTTTGTGGCCCATCGCTGCGGATTCCGACGCCTGACGCCCGTTCCCCCGTATCTCCGTTGCCGGCGTCGTTCGTTGCCGGGGGGAGTGGGGAGGGTGCGGGGAGCGGAAGCGTCCGTAGACTGAGGGCATGAGTTCCGAGCCGCAGGGCGCTCCCGATTCCGCACCCGAACACGGTGCCGCTGAGCCGACACTCGCGCGCGGCTGGCGTGCCGTAGGCAAGGGGGCGGACAGCGTGCACACCGAAGGTGAGCCCGTCACCGACCCGCCCGCCGCGACAGCCGATGACGACGACAGCGAGGCGAAGTCGTTCGCGGGCGATGAGGTCGTGCACGACGACCAGCCCGTGGAAGCCGGAAACGGCGCCCTGCTGGGCATCGGCATCCTCGCGGGCGTCTATCTGCTCTACGTGATCGGCTGGTTCATCGGCGGCAATCGCCTCGACGTGGTGGGCGATCTCCTGCTGGCCAACGGCCCGATCTACACGATCGTGAAGTGGACCGCCATCGCGGCTCCGGCGGTCTGGTTCGCCGTGGTGTTCGTGCTGACCCTGCGCAGTCGCACCTGGGTGCGCTTTGCCTGGCTGATCGCCGGCGTCGTACTCCTGGTGCCGTGGCCGTTCGTCATCAACTGGGAGAGCGCACTGATGGGAGGCGTCCAGTGAGCGAGCAGACGGTGAAGCCGGCCACGCGCGGTGCCGGGTCGTGGTTGCGGTGGACGGTGGCCGCGGTGTTCGGCCTCGTCTACTCCTTCGCGATCTGGGTGGCGATCTTCGCGCTCGTGCTGGCGTCACAGGGCAACACGGGACTGACCCCCGCAGGCGTCGGAGTGGGCCTCATGCCCGTGCTCTTCCCGGTGCTGGTCTACGCGGGCATTGTCGTGGTGGGACGGCGACTCTGGGTCTGGAAGCAGGCGCTCCTGTTCCTGGCGGGCTTCGCGCTGGTCGGTGTGTTCTGGCTGGACGTGGTGATGCTGCAGGTGGCCGCGCAGTCCTCCCTCGTCGGCGCGGGCTGAGCGCAGGGCGGGTCCGCGTCCCCGTCAGGGGAGAGTGTTTCGGGACCTCCGAGGGACCCGGGGGCCTGGGGCGAGAAAAGTGATCCGGAATGCCGCATCGCGCACTCTGAGGCGCCGTGCTGGTGGGCCTTCAGCATTCTGCTCGCCTGAGCGCAGGTGCTGGATGCCGCGTGCTCGATTGCGCGCCCGCGCGGGTGCGTACTGAATGGTCCGGGAACGTCACGTGAACGAGAGCACCGGTGCCGAGACTGTAGGCTGACACCGATCGCGCCCCCGACGGCGTGCGGCGCATCGGCCCTCCCCATCACGCGAAAAACCGCATCGAAGGATACCTCTGTGACGAAGCCCGTCGTTCTTCTCGCCGAAAAGCTCTCGCCCGCCACGATCGACGCGCTCGGTCCCGACTTCGACGTCCGCGACGTCGACGGCACCGACCGGCCTGCACTGCTGTCGGCGCTGGCCGATGCGGACGCCGTGCTCATCCGATCGGCCACCCAGATCGACGCGGAGGCCCTCGCTGCTGCCCCGAAGCTCAAGGTGGTCGCCCGCGCGGGCGTGGGCCTGGACAACGTCGACATCAAGGCGGCCACGACTGCGGGCGTCATGGTGGTCAACGCGCCCACGTCCAACATCATCTCCGCGGCGGAGCTGACGATCGGCCACATCCTCTCGCTCGCTCGTCGCATCCCGGCCGCCCACGCATCGCTGTCGGCCGGTGAGTGGAAGCGCAGCTCCTTCACGGGCACCGAGCTGTTCGAGAAGACGCTGGGCATCATCGGCCTGGGTCGCATCGGTGCGCTCATCACCGCGCGCATGCAGGCGTTCGGCATGCGCGTCGTGGCTTACGACCCCTACGTCACCAGTGCTCGCGCCCAGCAGCTGGGTGTGGAACTGCTGAGCCTGGACGACCTGCTGGAGCAGTCGGACTTCATCACCATCCACATGCCGAAGACGCCGGAGACCACCGGAATGATCTCCACGGCTCAGCTGGCGGCAATGAAGAAGTCGGCGTACATCGTGAACGTGGCCCGCGGCGGGCTCATCGACGAGGCCGCGCTGGAGGCGGCACTCACATCGGGAGAGATCGCCGGTGCGGGCCTGGACGTGTTCAGCTCGGAGCCCCCGAAGGAGACGGGTCTGCTCGGACTGCCGAACGTCGTCGTCACCCCGCACCTGGGCGCGTCCACGGATGAAGCACAGGAGAAGGCCGGCATCTCGGTGGCCCGCTCGGTGCGTCTGGCACTCGGCGGCGAGCTGGTCCCGGACGCGGTGAACGTCGCCGGTGGCGCCATCGACCCCTATGTGCGTCCGGGCATCGCCCTGGTGGAGAAGCTCGGCCAGTTCTTCTCCGCGCTGGCGAAGTCGCCGCTGACGAGCCTGGACGTCGAGGTGCACGGCGAGCTCAGCGGCTACAACGTGGACGTCCTCAAGCTCGCGGCGCTCAAGGGCGTCTTCACCAACATCGTGAGCGAGTCGGTGTCGTACGTGAACGCGCCGCTGCTCGCAGACCAGCGCGGCATCGACGTGCGCCTGCTGGTGGATGACCAGTCCGACGAGTACCGCAACGTCATCACGCTCACGGGTGCCCTCTCCGACGGCACCCAGCTGTCGGTCTCCGGAACGCTCACCGGGCCGAAGCAGATCGAGAAGCTGGTCGGCATCAACGGCCTCGCCCTCGAGCTGCCCATCGAGAAGCACCACATCGTCATGGTCTACACCGACCGTCCCGGTATCGTCGCCGTCTACGGCCAGAAGTTCGGCGAGGCCGGCATCAACATCGCCGGCATGCAGATCGCACGCCAGTCCGCCGGTGGACGTGCGCTGTCAGTTCTGACGGTCGACTCCCCGGTCTCGGACGAACTGCTGGAAGAGGTGAGCTCGGCCATCGACGCCGACGTGTTCCGTCAGATCGAGATCACCGAGGCCTGAGCCACGCTGCGTGCACGGCAGAGCCCGCCCCGGACGGGGCGGGCTCTGCCGCGTCTGCGGAAGCATCTCGGGGCGAGCTCGCCCATAGGGTGGAGTCATGGCAACCCCGCACTTCCGGCCCGTTCCCCATGCCCGTCCGGGAGATCGGATCGCCGTGCTGTCGCCGGCGTTTGCCGCGCCGGCGATCTCCGTCGAGGTGCACGAGCAGGCGCTTCGCCGTGTGCAGGAACTGACCGGACTGATCCCGGTCGAGTTCCCGACGACGCGGACGGCGGGGGTCAGCGCTCGCGCCCGGGCGCACGACGTGAATGCCGCTTTCGCTGATCCCGCGATCCGCGCCGTGATCGCGACGCTCGGCGGTGACGACCAGGTGACCGTCATCCCGCACCTCGACGCGGCCGTGATCGCCGCGGACCCGAAGCCATTCCTGGGGTACAGCGACAACACCAACCTCCACTCGTTCCTCTGGCGGCTCGGCGTGCGCAGCTTCTACGGCGGTTCCACCCAGGTGCACCTGGGGCCGGGCCCCGCCGTCGATCAGATCCACGCGCGGTCGCTCCGGGCGGCGCTGCTCGACGGCGGCGAGATCGAGCTGACGGAACCGGGGGAGTCGGAGGACTTCGGCCGGGAGTGGACCGACCCTCGGGCGCTGACCGAGTACGGCGATCGTGAGCGGACCGAGCCGTGGGCGTGGGCGGGCCCGGCCCGGGTGTTGAGCGGTCCGACGTGGGGTGGGTGCATCGAAGTGCTCGACCAGGTGGCACTGGCCGATCGGATGCCGTCCCTCGACGAACTGCGCGGGTCGATCCTCCTCCTGGAGACCAGTGAGACCCTGCCCGGCGCCGACGAGGTGCGCCGCTGGGTGCGTGGCCTCGGGGAGCGAGGTGTGCTGGAGGCTGTGAGCGGTGTGCTCGTGGCGCGCCCGGTGGTGACCGATCGGGGAGTTCCTCTCCCGTCCGCGGCGGAACGCGCGCGGCTCCGGGCTGCACAACGCGAGGTGATCGTCGAGCAGATCGAGCGGTACAACCCCGACGCGGTCGTCTGCGTGGGAGTTCCGTTCGGTCACACGCGGCCGCAGTGGATCATCCCGCACGGTGGCATGGTGCGTCTGGACGGTGTGGCGAGGACGGTCACGGCGTCCTACGACTGAATGGGCGACGAGTGTGACGAGATGACCAGCCGGATGTCCCGCTCTTGGCTCTGGCATTCCGTACGGTGGCATGCGGCTGGACGGTGTGGTGAGGACGGTCACGGGGTCCTCAGATTGAATGGGCGACGAGTGGCTCGAGATGACCAGTCGGATGTCCCGCTCTTGGCTCCGCCGTTCCGCACGGAGGCACCGTGTGGCTGGACGCTGTGGCGAGGGCGGTGACGGCGTCGTGCGACCGAGCCGCGGTCATCCGCGGGTTCAGTCGGCGAGTTTGCGGACGAGCGTGATCAGCGCGTCCATGTCGGCGATCTCCGCGACGGACCCGATCTCCAGCGCCTGATTGAAGTACACGCCGTCGGCCACCAGCATCACGAGGGTGAGCGCCGTGTCATCGGGCACGTGCGGGGCGAGGAAGGCGCGCCAGCTCTCGCGGAGGCGACGCAGCGCCTCCGTCGCGGTGGGGGAGCCCGACGTCGCCAGGCGTCCGACGGAGACGATGGCTCGATCCAAGGGTGAGTTGATGGTGGCCGAACTGCGGATGAAGGCGTCGACCACGCCGCCCGCCGACGCGGCCATCGCGTCGAGATCCTCGATGACGAGACGGTCCATCCGCTCGACGAGTGCCTCCTCCATCGCGGACTTCGATCCGAAATGGTAGAGCAGGCCGCCCTTCGAGACACCCGCAGCGCGCGCGGTGGCATCCATCGTGGCGGCGCGCTCGCCGTCGTCGATGAGCAGCGACTCGAAGGCGTCGAGCACCTTCTCACGCGCGTGCGGGGGTCGTGCCATGCCCAGCATCCTCTCATGCGGATTGATTACTGTACCGTCTGGACGGTATAACAGTACCCACCGGATCGCCATCGCGCTCCGGTGCCGCTACAGAACAGGGGAGCCTGTTCACGAAACCGAGGAAGAAATGTCTGTCGACACCCACGCCCTGCGTGCCGATATCGAGACGGGCCGGGTCACCTGGCGCGGATGGGTCGCGCTCGCGATCCTCATGCTGCCGGTACTGCTGGTCTCGGTCGACAACACCGTGCTGACCTTCGCGCTGCCTGACATCGCCATCTCGCTGCAGCCATCGGCCATCGAGCAGCTGTGGATCATCGACGCGTACTCGCTCGTGCTCGCGGCGCTTCTGGTGACGATGGGAACGCTCGGCGACCGCTTCGGTCGCCGCCGGCTGCTGCTCATCGGAGCGATCGGGTTCACGGTCGTCTCCGCGCTGGCGGCTTTCGCGCCTTCCGCGGGGTGGCTGATCGCGGCGCGTGCGCTCATGGCCATCTTCGGTGCCATGCTGATGCCGTCGACGCTGTCGCTGATCCGCACCATCTTCACCGACGCGGTCCAGCGCCGGCTCGCGATCGCCATCTGGGCGGCGGGCTTCTCCGCAGGCGCCGCGCTCGGACCGATCGTCGGTGGTTTCCTCCTGGAGCACTTCTCCTGGGGCTCCGTGTTCCTCATGGCCGTGCCGGTCATGATCCCGCTGCTGATCCTTGCGCCGTTCCTCGTGCCCGAGACGCGAGACCCCAACCCGGGCCGTATCGACCCGATCAGCATCGCGCTGTCGATCGCGACAATGGTGCCGGTCGTGTACGGCATCAAGGAGCTCGCGGTCGAGGGACTGCTCTCGCCGGCGCCGATCCTGTTCGTGGTGGGTCTGGGCTTCGGGTGGCTGTTCGTTCGTCGGCAGCTGCGCGCGGATGTCCCCATGCTGGACATGAAGCTCTTCCAGACGCCCCGCTTCACGGGCGCCATCCTCGTGAACATGCTCAGCGTGTTCGCTCTGGTGGGCTTCCTGTACTTCGTTTCGCAGCACCTGCAGCTCATCCTCGGCCTCTCGCCGATGGCTGCAGGCTTCGCGCTGGTCCCGGGCCTGGTGGTCATGATCGTGGCGGGTCTCGTCGTCGTTCCGATCGCGCAGCGCGTGGCGCCTCGCGTCATCGTGCCCGTGGCCCTGCTGTTCTCCATCGCGGGCTTCGTCCTGTCCGCACTCGCATCGCAGGAGGGTGCGCTGCTCACCCTGGTGATCGCGTTCGTCCTGCTCGGCATTGGCATCGGCATGGCCGAGACGGTGTCGAACGATCTCATCCTGGCCAGCGCACCGCCGGCCAAGGCGGGTGCCGCCAGTGCCGTCTCGGAGACCGCATACGAACTGGGCGCCGTACTCGGAACCGCCGTGCTCGGAGGACTGCTCACCGCGCTCTACCGGACCAACCTCATCATCCCGGACGGCGTGGGGCAGGATGCCGCCGATGCCGCCCGGGAGACGCTCGCCGGTGCCATGGTGACCGCCGACGAGATCGGCGGGGCCGTCGGCGATCAGCTGCGCCTCGCCGCCGCTCACGCGTTCGACTCGGGTGTGCTCACGACGGGCCTCATCGGCGCAGGACTCGTGGTGATCGCCGCGGTCATCGCGGCCACTACGCTGGGAGGGAAGTCCGTCGCACACTCCGACGCGGAGTGATGCCGCCCTGAGGAGAGCAATGTCGCGTGTCGTGAAGCTGGCCGTCATCCCCGGTGACGGGATCGGCCCCGAGGTGGTCGCCGAAGCCGAGAAGGTGCTGGATGCGGTCACGGCCGAGTCCGGCGTCACTTTCGAGAAGACCCGGTTCTCCCTCGGTGCCGCGCGCTATCTCGAGACGGGCGACACGCTCACCGACGAGGACCTTGCGGCGATCGCCGAGAACGACGCGATCATCCTCGGTGCGGTCGGCGGGGTCCCCGGTGACCCGCGTCTGAAGGACGCCAACATCGAGCGCGGGCTGCTGCTCAAGCTGCGCTTCACGCTGGACCACTACGTCAACCTCCGCCCCTCGCGCCTGTACCCGAACTCGGCCAGCCCGCTGGCGAACCCGGGCGACATCGACTTCGTCGTGGTGCGCGAGGGCACGGAGGGGCCGTACGTCGGCAACGGCGGCTCGATCCGCCGCGGCACGCCGCAGGAGATCGCGAACGAGGTCAGCGTCAACACCGCCTTCGGTGTCGAGCGCGTGGTCCGTTACGCGTTCGAGCTGGCCGAGCGCCGCCGCCACAAGCTCACGCTGGTGCACAAGACCAACGTGCTGACCTTCGCCGGCGGCATCTGGCAGCGCATCGTCAACGAGGTGGCGTCGGAGCACCCCGACGTGGCCGTAGACTACTTGCACGTCGATGCGGCAACGATCTTTCTGGTCACGAACCCGTCCCGCTTCGACGTGATCGTCACCGACAACCTGTTCGGTGACATCCTGACCGATCTGGCAGGTGCCGTCACCGGAGGCATCGGCCTCGCCGCCTCGGGGAACATCAATCCCGATGGCACCTTCCCGTCGATGTTCGAGCCCGTGCACGGTTCGGCGCCCGACATCGCGGGCCAGCAGAAGGCGGATCCCACCGCTGCGATCGGTTCCATCGCCCTCCTGCTCGACCACCTGGGGCTCGAGGACGAAGCACGTCGCGTGAACGACGCGATCGAGGCGGACGTCGCCGCACGCGGCGACCAGCCTCGCACCACGACTCAGATCGGCGATGCCATCGCCGAGCGCGTTCGGGCGTAGCCTGAACCCGCGCAGAACGCTTCTTCGAACCAGGATGTGACATGACCACTTCTCCCACCCTCGAATTCCAGGTGACCCGCAACCTCGCGGCCAAGACCGACGCCCAGCGTGACGAGATCCTCGCCAACCCCGGCTTCGGGCAGCACTTCACCGATCACATGCTCGACGTCTGCTGGTCGGAGACCGGGGGCTGGCACCGTCCCCGCGTGCAGCCCTACGGTCCGATCTCGCTCGACCCCGCGGCATCGGTGCTGCACTACGGCCAGGAGATCTTCGAGGGCATCAAGGCGTACCGCCATGCCGACGGCTCCATCCACACCTTCCGTCCGCTGGAAAATGCCCGTCGGCTGCAGCGCTCGGCTCGCCGCATGGCGCTGCCGGAACTGCCTGAGGAGATCTTCGTGCAGTCGCTGCGCGAACTGATCGCGGTCGACGGCTCGTGGGTGCCCTCCGGTGAGGACCAGTCGCTCTACTTCCGTCCGTTCATGTTCGCCAAGGAGGCCTTCCTCGGTGTCCGCCCGGCGAAGAAGGTGGCTTACTACCTGATCGCGAGCCCCGCCGGCGCTTACTTCTCTGGCGGCGTGAAGCCCGTCAAGATCTGGCTGAGCGAGGACTACGCCCGCGCCGGAAAGGGAGGCACGGGGGCCGCCAAGACAGGCGGGAACTACGCGTCGAGCCTGGTCGCCCAGGCGGAGGCCAGCGCCAACGGCTGCGACCAGGTGGTCTTCCTCCGCGACGGCAACGTCGAAGAGCTCGGCGGCATGAACGTCGTGTTCGTGATGAAGGACGGTACCGTCGTGACCCCCGAGTCCGACTCGATCCTCCAGGGCATCACGCGCGATTCCATCCTGCAGCTGGCGGAGGACCGCGGTCACACCGTCGAGCGGCGGGACGTGTCCCTGGACGAGTGGCGCGAGGGTGTGCGATCCGGCGACATCGTCGAGGTGTTCGCGTGCGGCACCGCCGCCGTGCTGAGCCCGATCGGACTGCTCAAGGGTGCCGGCTTCGAGGACGAGCAGCCGCTGGGCGAGCTCGCCACGAGCCTGCGTCAGGAGCTCACCGACATCCAGTACGGTCGCGCAGCCGACAAGCACGGCTGGCTCGTGCGCCTGGACGCCTGAGAGCCGGAACACCGCGGCGAAGCGCTGAGGACGGGCGTGGCGCTGAGGACAGCCGAGACGCTGAGGACAGCCGAGACGCTGAGGACAGGCGTGGCGCTGAGAGGACAGCCGAGACTCTGAGGACAGCCGAGGCGCTGAGGACAGCCGAGACGCTGAGGACAGGTGGAATGGGGCCCGTGCCTTCGTTTGAGACGGAGGCGCGGGCCCCATCCCGTGTACGGCGGGGCGATAGGCTGGCGAGGTGAGGATCGCACGTTTCAGCCACCAGGACGCCATCAAGTACGGCATCGTCGACGACACCGATCTCGTGGTGCTCGCCGGCGATCCGATGTTCGCCGGATTCGACACGACGGGGGAGCGGGTGCCGCTGTCGGACGCGGCACTGCTGGCGCCGGTCATCCCGCGCTCGAAGGTGGTGGCCGTGGGCCGCAACTACGCCGACCACGCTGCGGAGTTCGGCAATGACGTGCCGGCCGAGCCGCTGCTCTTCCTGAAGCCGAATACCGCCGTCATCGGCCCGGGTGACGCGATCGTGCGCCCGAACGCCCTGTCGGAGCGGGTGGAGTTCGAGGGAGAGCTCGCCGTGGTGATCGGCCGCATCGCGAAGAACGTGACGGCGGAGAACGCGCTGGATTACGTGTTCGGCTACACGATCGGTAACGATGTGACGGCCCGCGATCTGCAGCGCAGCGACGGCCAGTGGTCCCGCGCGAAGGGATTCGACACCTTCTGCCCGCTGGGTCCCGCGATCGAGACCGAGTTCGACCCGACGGCGGGCGTGCTCACCGCCAAGGTCAACGGTGACATCAAGCAGCAGGCTCCGCTGAGCGACATGGTGCACGGCGTGGCCGCGATCATCGCTCACGCGTCCGCGGCGTTCACGCTGCTGCCGGGGGACGTCATCCTCACGGGGACTCCCGCCGGCGTCGGTCCGCTCGTTGCGGGCGACGTGGTGGAGGTCGACATCACCGGTCTGGGGATCCTGCGCAACACCGTCCGCGACGCATCGTGACGCGTCGTCCGGTACTTCGCCACGCGGCACCGGTCGCCCGATGACCGCGCTTGCGTCGCTCGATGACGCGACGATCGCACGGATTCAGTCGCGGACCGTGCGCACGCTGGCCGTCGGGCAGGTCCTCGGCGGCATCGCGTTCGGCGCCACGGTCTCCCTCGGTGCGCTGCTGGCGAAGGACATCACCGGTCAGGACGCGCTGTCCGGTTTCGCCACGGCATCGGTCACGCTGGGTGCCGCACTCGCGGCGATCCCGCTGGCGCGACTCGCCGCCCGCCGCGGACGACGTATCGCGCTGACGCTCGGCAACCTGCTCGCCCTTGTCGGCATCGCGATCGTCATCTCTGCGGCGGCGTCGGCCACCTTCTGGCTCTTCCTCGTCGGTGTTGTCCTCATCGGCACCGGGAACGCGGGAAACCTGCAGTCCCGCTTCGCCGCCACCGACCTCGCCACACCGGCCCGGCGTGGCCGCGAGCTGTCGGTCGTGGTCTGGGCGACCACCATCGGCGCCGTTGCAGGCCCCCTGCTCCTCGGGCCGGGGGAAGCCGTCGGGCGGATGCTCGGGATGCCGGTGCACACCGGTTCCTACCTCTTCTCCCTCGTCGCGCAGGTGGCAGCGTTCCTGCTCTACATCGTCGCGCTGCGGCCCGACCCGCTGCGGATTGCGCAGCAGCGCGACGCGGCCGCCCCTGCGGCCACCGGCGGGGCCTTCGTCGACCGGCCCCGAGTTGCGCGATATGCCGTGTTCGCCGTGGCAGCCTCGCACACCGTGATGGCTTCGGTGATGGCCATGACGCCGGTGCACCTGCAGCACATGACGATGGGCGACGCGACCGTGATCGTGGGGATCACGATCGCCGCGCACGTCGCGGGCATGTACGGTCTCTCGCCGGTCTTCGGCTGGTTGTCGGACCGGTTCGGGCGTATCGCGGTGATCCTTCTCGGCCAGCTGCTGCTCGCCGGCGCGCTGGTGGCCGCGTTCGTGGGCAGCGAGTCCCACGCCGGTGTGCTGGTCGCGCTCGTGCTGCTCGGGCTCGGCTGGAGTGCGGCGACGGTGGCGGGGAGCACGCTGCTCACCGAGGCGTCCTCCCTCGAACGGCGCCCGCGTCGGCAGGGTCTCAGCGACTCGCTCATGAGCCTCTGCGCGGCCGTTGGCGCGGTGCTCGCCGGGCTCGTGCTGCAGGCGGTGGAGTATCGGGGCCTCGCGGTGGTCGCGCTCGTGCTCGTGATCGCCGTGACCGTGGTGTCGCCCTTCGCGCTGCGCGTGCGCGACCCGCGGGCCTGACCGGGGGCCGGAGGGCGGCGGAGCGTGGAGCGCGCTCAGCTCATGGGGCGCAGCACGGCGCCGTCGACGGCGGGCAGGTGGAGCGCGAGTGCGTGCTCGCCGCCCACGTCGAACGTCTGCTCGCTCGGCAGCAGCCGGCTGTGATCGCGAATCGGGTCTGCGGTTCCGGGGTTTCGCAGGTACACCGGATGAGCACCGGATGACACCTGGAGACGCAGCCGGTGTCCGGCGGCGAAACGGTGGGCCAGGGAGGCGAGCTGCAGGACCGTGTGCGTACCCGCCTCGGGGTTTCGCCGGATGTAGCCATCGGTGACCGTGCGAGAGCGCCCCCGCTCGTCCACGTCGCAGAGCCGAACGAACAGATCGACGCGAGGGTTGGTGGAGGTCAGTGTGATCTCGACCCGCGGTTCGCCGATGATGAGAAGGTCGTCGTCGAGCGGGTCGGACGTGAACAGCACGACGTCCGATCGAGCCTCCCGGCGACGCTGGATCCGATAGCCCGAGGCGAACGGGCCGAGGGTGCGACCGCCTTCGCTCGGTGTGGGATCAGCCGGGTCGTAGCGGTACGACAGCGGTGTGGCCCGCTCATCGGGAGCGCCTGGGCGCAGACCGCCGGCTGCGGTCGCCGCCCACACGCGGGACTCGGCGGGCGGCGGCCACGAATCCAGCTCCCGCCAGCCGATGCCGCCGGTGACCTCGATGCGCACGTCCGGGAGCCGATCCAGTGAGTCGAAGGAGACCAGCGCATCGCGCACGCCCATGACGGAGGTCTCGGGTGCACCGTGGAGCCAGTCGCCGATCGCCAGCTTCGCGGGGACGCCTCCCGCGACCAGGGCCGCATGATCCTTCAGCTGCTCCTGCAGGAACAGGTCACGCCACCCCGCCACGAGCGCCACGGGCGGAATGCTTGCGAGATCCTGGGCGAAGTGGAGCGGTTCCCACCAGGGGTCGTCACGCTGCGAATGCTCCACCCAGTCGCGGAAGAACCGGGGATCTGTCCCCACCGCCGCCTGGGCGGCTTCCGCAGGCGGAACCGTGAGGGATCCGCGGCGGAGAGCGGACGCAGCGCGCAGAATCATCCCGATGCGCGCGAGAAGCGGACGCTCCTGCATGCGCAGCGCGAAACTCCACGCCACGGTGGTGTCGATCGCGAAGCCGCCTCCCGGATAGATGATCCCGTCGTCGAACCGGCGAGCCGACACAGCGATGCCCATCGCGTCGGGGCGGTCGGGTCCGTCGCAGAGGGCCCATTGCGTGACACCGAAGTAGCTTCCGCCCCAGGTGTGTACCCGCCCGGTGGCCCAGGGCTGGGCGCGCAGCCAGGTGAGCGTGCTCTGACCATCGGCGACCTCGTCGTGCAGCGGGCTGAATTCGCCCTCCGATCCGAACGTCCCGCGGCAGCTCTGGACGATCACGTGGTGTCCGCGTTCGGCGATGAACTTCGCGACCCCGGCGATGCCATCCCTCCCGTACGGGGTGCGGATGAGGAGAGTGCTGTCTGCGGCATCGGGGGCATGCCAGTGATCCGTGAGGAGCGCAGCGCCGTCGTGAGCGCGCACCGGGATGTCGCGGTCGCGCTGCACCTCCGGGTGGGTCGCCGGCGGCATGCCCTCGCTGCGGGCGAGGCGACGATACTCCTGTGCAGCGACGCGCGTCAGCCGCGGGCCCCGGCCGCTCAACGCACGCTCCGTACGCGCGTGACGGCGAACGCGGCGATGAGTGCCATCAGGAACGCCGCCACATAGAGAGCCGCGAAGTTCTCGCCGGTGTCCGAGCCGATGCGGGTGAGGAAGAATCCGAGCACAGGCACGACGATACCGGGAAGCAGATATGCCAGCGCCACAATGCCGAGGTCCTTTCCGGCGTCCTCGATCGCGGGCAGTGTCTCCGTCATCAGAGCCACATCCGCGGCGATGTAGGCGCCCTGGCCCGCACCCACGATGGCGATTCCCACGAGGAACATCGCGATGTCACCGAACGCGATCGCCACGATCAAACCGGCGGCACTGGTCAGCGCCCCGATGATCACGGTGGGCTTGCGCCGCCCCGTGCGGTCGGAGATGACACCGAAGACGAAGGCGAGCAGCAGGTTGCAGAGGGTGAATGCGCCGGTGGCCTGAGCCTGGATCGCGGCGATCTGCGCCGGATCGTCAATGCCGAACCGGCTGGAGATCGTCAGGTAGAGGTAGTTGGTGACCGAGACGATCGAGGCGGTCATGAAGAAGCGGCAGATCCATGCCCAGGCGAAGTCGGGGTGACGACGCGGGTTGAGCCAGAAGGTGTCCAGAACGGTCCGCCAGTTCAGAGCGGACGCGGGCTCCGTGCGGTGCAGGTCATCCAGCGTGAAGAACAGCGTCATCGCCAGGAGGACGGACACGCCGCCGGGAACGAGGAACATGGCCGCTTGCCCCCACGACGCCACGATGCCGGTGACCGCGACGCCGGTCAGGATGCCGATGGTGGTGGCTGCGCCCGTCACCGCGGACATGATGGCCCGGATCCGCCGGCGGATCTGGTCGGCGAACAGGGTGTGGATGGTCATCGAGACGGCGCCCCACCCGGTGAGCACCAGGACCGCTCCGATGCTCAGCGTGACGAGGGAGGGAGCGAGTGCCTCGATCACGAAGCCCAGGAGCGCGATCACGGACCCGTACAGGATCCAGGGGCGCCGCAGGCCCCAGCGCGAGAGCGAACGGTCGCTCAGCCGGCCGAACAGCGGTGTGGTGATCAGGATCGCGACCCCGCCGAGCGTCAGCACGAAGCTCAGGTCGCCGGTGGCGGTGTCCGGACTCCACTCCTTGAGCAGCTGCGGCACGGCCACCCCCGCCATGCCCTGTGCGAGTCCGCTCGCAAGCCAGGTGAGGACGAAGGCGATCCAGAACGCGGGGGACTGACGCGAGCCCGGAATCTCGTCGGCGGGCGGGGTGGCAAGGGGTGTTGATGTGCTGGTGCTGGTGCTGGTGCTGGTGCTGGTGCTGGTGCTGGTGCTGGTGCTGGGGGTGATCGCCGCGGTGGCTGTGGTTGTTGCGGGGTGTGGGGGAGTCGATGTCGCCGCGGGCGGTGCGGTGGGGTCCGTCGTCCTTTCGGGATGTGGGGGAGCCGAGCTCGCAGTGGGTGGTGCGGTGGGGTCCGTCGCCGTTGCAGTGGGGTCTGTCGTCGTTGCGGGATGCGGGGAAATCGATGGGGTGCGCCGGCGTACCCGGGTCGCCGCGGGTGGAGGGGCGGTGTCCGTGATCGCGTCTCGCTCGGGATCCGGCCGGTCGCGCTGCTCCGGTGGGAATGGCATGTCTTCTCCTCATCGTCGGGGTCGAGGCCAGGCCGGATCGGAAGGCTGCCGCACGGTCGGGATCTGGTGAGTGTATGCGCGTACATTTCCAGGCGTCAAGTGGCATAGAGTGGGACGACCCGAGAGAGGAGCCCGATGCGATCCGCGAATGTGTACGACGTGGCAGGGGCCGCGGGCGTGTCCACGGCGACGGTCTCCCGGTACTTCCGCGCGCCGGACAAACTCAGCGCCTCGACGCGGGAACGGGTGCGACGAGCCGTCGCGGAACTCGGCTATCTTCCCAGCGGCAGCGCGCGTGCCCTCGCGGAGCGCCAGACCGGGGCCATCGGCGTGTACTCCTTCAGCGGACACGAACCCGACGAGGTGTGGGAGCCGTCGGCCGCGACGAATGGCCTGCAACCGGATCGCGCGGGCGAGGAGGAGGACATCGTCGTGCGTGTGGCTGGTCAGCGGCGGCGTCCTCGCCTGTTCCCGCTGTTCGCCGATGAGGTGCTCCGCGGTGCGGAGATCGAGTGCACGGTGCGACGCACACCGCTCGTGGTGGGCTGGCAGCCCGGCACGAGCGTCGGAGTCGAGCTGGAGGAGATCGCTCGGCGCGTCGACGGCGTCGTCGTGCTGCCGTCGACCGTCGACGACGAGGCGGTCGCGCAGCTCAGCCGGACGAAGGCGGTTGTGCTGGTCGCTCAGCCGGCACCGCGCGACGTCATCGCGGACGCGGTGGTCATCGACAACGAAGGTGCCATGCGGGCACTCGTCGAGCATCTCATCGAAGAACATGCGGTGGACTCCTTCTGGTACGCCGGATCGGATGTCGGGCACGAGCACGAGGCTCGCCGTCGAGGGTGGGAGGCGGCTCTGGATGCGCGGGGGCTCCGCGCCGACACGCCGGACATCACAGACGGAGGCTCGCGCGCGGCAGCGCGCGCGGTGATCGCGGACCTGCTCCGATCGCTGGTGCCCCCGCGCGCGATCGTCTGCGCGAGTGATCAGACCGCGCTCGGTGTCATGGAGGCGCTCCACGACGCCGGGTTGCAGGTTCCCGAGGATGTCGTGGTCACCGGTTTCGACGGGATCGACGCCGGAGAGTTCGCGAGGCCGACGCTCACCACCATCCGGCAGCCCATGGAAGCGCTCGGGCGGACCGCGGTGAGCCTGCTGGCGTCGCGCCTGGAGGCCCCCGACACCGCCGCGCGTGTGGTGCGCCTGCCGGTGGAGCTGGTGCTTCGCGCGTCCTGCGGCTGTACTTCGGTGGATGGGGGTTCGTCCTGACCACGGGGCGTGAGCGGCGCGGCGGATAGAATGTGAGGTGATGTCGACTTCACCTGATCCCCGCACCACGACCGCCTCCGGCGCGGACGTGCGCGTGCGCTTCTGCCCGTCACCCACCGGTCTGCCGCACGTCGGCATGGTGCGCACCGCCCTGTACAACTGGGCGTACGCCCGTCACACCGGCGGCAAGCTCGTGTTCCGCATCGAGGACACCGACGCCGCCCGCGACAGCGAGGAGAGCTACCGCCAGCTCGTGGACGCGCTCACCTGGCTCAAGATCGACTGGGACGAGGGGGTCGAGGTCGGCGGTCCGCACGCTCCCTATCGCCAGTCCGAGCGCAAGCACATCTACGCCGAGGTCCTGCAGAAGCTGATCGACGCGGGTGTGGTGTATGAGAGCTACTCCAACGCGGAGGAGATCGACGCGCGCAATGAGGCGGCGGGGCGGGCCAAGCAGCTGGGCTACGACAACTACGATCGCGATCTGACCGACGAGCAGAAGGCAGCCTTCCGTGCCGAGGGCCGCGAGCCCGCGTACCGCCTCCGGGTTCCCGACGGCGACTTCACCTATGTCGACCTGATCCGCGGCGAGGTCACCTTCCCCGCCGGGTCGTTCCCCGACTTCGTGATCGTGCGGGCCGGAGGCCACGCGCTGTACACGTTCACCAATCCGGTCGACGACGCCCTCATGGGCATCACCCATGTCATTCGCGGTGAGGACCTCATGCCTTCGACCGCGCGCCAGCTCGCCCTCTACGGCGCGCTGATCGATGCAGGCGTCACCGATTTCGTACCGCGCTTCGGGCACATGCCGCTGGTACTCGGAGAGACCGGCAACAAGAAGCTGTCCAAGCGCGACCCGCAGGCGGATCTCTTCCTCCAGCGCGACAAGGGCTTCATCCACGAGGGTCTGCTCAACTACCTGGCGCTGCTGGGATGGTCGATCGGGCCGGACCGCGACATCTTCTCCCTTGAGGAGTTCACCGCAGCGTTCGACATCGCCGACGTGAACCCGAACCCTGCCCGATTCGATCAGAAGAAGGCCGAATCGATCAACGGCGATCACATCCGCCGTCTCGATGTCGAGGACTTCACGGAGCGCTCGATCGCGTACATGACGGCCGCCGGCGTGTGGTCGGAGCCCACACCGGCGCAGCGCGCGCTGTTCGCGAAGGCGACGCCGCTGGTGCACGAGCGCGTGCAGCTGCTCGGCGAGGTGCCCGGCATGCTCTCGTTCCTCTTCTCTGACTCGGTCACGTATGAGGCCGACGCGATGAAGGGGCTCCCCGCCGATGCGCCGATGGTGCTGACCGCGTGCATCGGGGCTCTCGAGGTCGTCCCGGAGGCGGACTTCGATGCCGCCCACATTCAGGAGGCGCTCGCCGCGGCCCTCGTCGACGAGCTCGGACTCAAGCCCCGCGTCGCATACGGACCGCCGCGCGTGGCCATCACGGGCCGGCGCGTCTCGCCCCCGTTGTTCGAGTCGATGGAGCTGCTCGGCAAGCCGGAGACGCTTCGCCGGCTGGACGCGCTGGCGAACGAGCTGACGCAGGCCGACTGACCGCCGTGGCGGACGGACTCGACGAGATCGCGGCCGGGCTCTGCTCCGGTCCGCTCGCCGAGTTCGTCTCGTCACGCGCAGCGCGTGCTGCTCGCACCGAGGACCCGGAACTGGCGCGCCGAATCCGGGCGCTGCGCAAGCCGAGCGTGGGCGCGTGGGTGGTGAACGTGTTCGCGCGTCGGCGCGCCGCGCACCTAGCCGAGGCGCTGAGCCTCGCCGCGGATCTGCGCGAGGCGCAAGAACATCTCGATGCGGCGGCTCTCACCGAGCTCAGCCGTCAGCGTCGCGCTCTGACACGGCACCTGGCGCAGGAGGCGGTGAAGCTCGCCGAGTCGCAGGGGGAGCGGGTCACGGCAGCCACCGCCGAGTCTGTGCATCAGACGATCTCCGCGGCGTTCTTCGACCCGCAGGCTGCCGCGGCCGTGGCCTCCGGTCGGCTGATCCGCACCCTGGAGCCGAGCACAGGGCCTGCAGATCTGAGTGATGCCGTCGCCGGGGGCGCGCCCGACCTCACTGCGGCGAACCCGCCGCCGACGGATGAGCTCGCCGAGCGGCGACGCCGCCGTGCCGCCGAGGCCGCGGTGCGCGATGCTGAGAGAGCGCGGGAGCGGGCCGACCGCGTCCTTGCCGATCTGATCAAGCACACGCAGGATGCACAGGCGCGCGCGGACGCTCTCGCCGACCGCGTGGCACAGCTCGAGGCCGACCTCGAGCGCACCCGCGCCGCCCTCGACGCCGCGCGGTCCGTCGTCGAGGAGGCCGAACGTCAGCAGGGAGATCGAGCTCAGGAGGCGCGAAGGGCGCACGAACAGGAGGCGGCAGCGCGCGCTGCGCTGGAGCGTCCAGAGAGCTGAGGTATGCCGGGGATGCGCCGGGGGCCGGCATATCCGGGCCACGCCACACATGAGAAGGCCCCCGGTTTCCCGGGGGCCTTCATAACGCTGGGGTACCTGGACTCGAACCAAGAACAACTGAACCAGAATCAGCCGTGTTGCCAATTACACCATACCCCACCGGTTATCGACCGGCGTCGCAACGTGTTCTAGCTTAGACCACGCGTGCGCACGGGCCAAACCGAGAGTGCATCCCGCGCGCGTCACAGCAGGGGGCACGTGCACGTGCGGTCGCTGTGAAAGGATGACCGGGTGAGGCGCTCTGTTTCCCCCGCACTGGTCATCGCAGCATTGAGCGTGGTCGCGCTCACCGGATGCTCGGCATCGCCTGTGCCGGCATCACCGGGGACCGCACCCACCGCGGAGGCGAACGCGCCCGCGGGCTCGGCGGCGACTGCATCGTCCGAGCCGAGCACGGGGGAGACCCCCGGCACCGAGGCATCGGTCGCCGCGGCGATCACGTGCGCAGACATTGAGCCGCTCGCCGCGTCGATCACAGGCAACTTCACCCTCTCCGCGGCGGACTCGGTGGAGGGGGCTGAGGGGACGACATGCGTGTGGACCAATGAGGCGATCACGTCCGGCTCCACGGATATCGCCGACTATGCGGCACTGTCGGTTGGTATCGACGATCTGGCGTGGACAGCAGAGGAACTCAGCACCCTGCCGGGCGCCACCGATGATCCGCGCGCGGGTGCGCTGGGGGGCCGGGTTCTGATCCTCGGCTCCGGTGAGACCTTGGGGGAGGTCGGTTCGGTTCAGGTTCTCTCCCCGCGCGGCTCGGTCACGATCGTCGCCACGGGCACTCTGCTGACGGCGGCTCCCGACACGGCCATCCCGGTGGACGCAGTGATCGACGTCGCTGCGGCCGTCGCGGCGTTGCGCGCTTAGCCGCGGCCGCCGGAGCACCACGCGTCATCCGCGGGGCGGGCACGCCTCGAACACGTACTCCGCGGAATCGGGGGTGTGAAGGTCCCGATCGCGCAGGATCATGAGCGTCGGAGAATCTGCGTCGGCGCACATCTGCGCGAAGGACCGGGGCAGCTCGTCGGTGTACTCGATGTCCAGCACGGCATCGCCGTACACGTCGCGATAGGCCGCGCATTCCTCGTAGGCGGCGCACTCCTCGGTCACCGCGAAGTCGAAGCCGGCATCCGCGCGCAGTCGGGCGGCATGCTCGGCGGTGTTCTTCTGGCCGACCGCGAGACCCGCGTCATGGGCCACATCTGACAGCATCCGGGCCAGATCGATGTTGTCCTCCAGGCTCAGCGCCTCCGCTGACCGGGTGAAGCTGTCGAGGTTGTCGAACTCGACCGCCTGGAACCCGTCATCGGCACATCCGCGCAGCCACGGCGCGACCACGGCGACGATCGCGGCGCGGCGGTCGGGGGTGGAGGTGTCCAGCAGCACCTCGTCGGGCCAGTCGGGATCGTGGACGAGGTCGCCCTCGTCATCGGTGAGAAGCACGGACGACGGCCAGGAGCCGGCCTCGCCCGGCTGGGTCTGGAACGCGTTCACGTAGCAGATCGTGTAGGCGTCCGGCGCGGGCGGTGCCGTGCGGTCCCGCGCCACGATACCGACGCCGGGGCCGAGCTCGTACGGACCGCCCAGCTGGTAATCGAACGTCGTTGTCTCGGGCCACGGAGTTCCGGCGCCGGCAATGTCGCCGACGTCGGATCCCGTCGCAGCGCAGCCGGAGAGCAGCAGCACCGTTCCGAGCGCGGCGATGGTGATCACGGGGCGGAGGGCGGACACGGATCCAGCCTAGGCGCGGCGACGTACGCGCGCTTTGGCAGCCGCGGCGCGTGCTCGATCTCGGCGCGTGGTGTGTGGCAGGACCCCGTGATCTGCTGGTGGCTCGAACGGGGCGCGTCACGTGACGCTGCGTGACCGGTGATTGCGGCAGATGAAAAACACGCCGCCACGCCCGCGCCGTCGGCGCTGTACTGGAGCTCTGCGAAGCCGTCCCCTCAGAGGAGCCCGTCATGACACGTACCGCCCACGCCGCCCCAGCCCTGCTCGACCACATCGTCATCGCGGGTCCCGACCTCGCCGGCGTGATCGCCTGGTTCGCAGAACGCACGGGAGTGACCGCCGCACCGGGCGGTGCCCACCCGACCGGCACGGCGAACGCCCTGGTCGCGCTCACCGTCGACGGCCAGCGTGTTCCCCACTACATCGAGCTGATCGGTCCGAACCCGGAGGTCGAGCACGAGGGGCCGGTGACCACGTTCGGCATCGACGGGCTGGACGCACCCCGCATCGTCACGTACGCCGTGCACCCCGACGACATCGAGCAGGCTGTCGCGTCCTCGCGCGCCCGCGGCTACGACCCGGGCGAGATCTGGGACCTGTCGCGTCGTCGGCCCGACGGCGAACTGCTGGAGTGGCGCCTGACGCGCGGAAGCGGGGACTTCGCGGTTCCGTTCCTCATCGAGTGGGGGAACACCCCGCAGCCCGGTCTGAGCGATATCCCCACGATCGAACTGGTGAGCTTCGAGCGAGTGGTGGCCGACGACGCGGCGCTGTCCGCGGTGCATGACGCCCTCGGCCTCGGTGACGATGCGCTTGTTCCGCTCGTGACCGGCGATGCGGACCCCTACCGGCTCACGCTGCGGAACGCCCAGGGCGACGAGGTCGTGCTGTGACCCTGCACGATACGGATCTGCTGGCACCCGCGGACGAGGTGACGGCGTCCGCCCGACGGGCCGGCACCTCGGAGCACGCGCTGCAGACGGCCCTGGACTGGCACGTGCGCACCGCGCGACCGGTGGAGGCGGTCAGCGTCGTCGAGCAGTCGGCACACGCGGGCGCCGGGGACGGCGTCGTGGCGGAGCTGTCACGGCGGGTCGACGAGTCGGCACCGGTGTTGCAGCAACTCGCCATCGACCTGCATGATGATCCCGAGATCGGTTTCGCGGAACGGCGCTCCGTCGCCCGTATCGCCGACGTGCTGCGTCAGCACGGCATCATCGCGGAGATCGGCGCATTCGGCCTGCCGACCGCGTTCCGGGCGAGCGTCGGCCCATCGGAGGGGCCACATTTCGCGCTGATCGCGGAATACGATGCACTTCCCGGCGTCGGGCACGCATGCGGGCACAACATCATCGCGGCGGCAGCCGTGGGCGCGTTCCTCGCTGCGGCGCCGGTGGCCGAGCGTCTCGGCGCCCGGCTCTCGCTGATCGGCACGCCGGCCGAGGAGAACGGCGGTGGCAAAGAGCTCATCCTCCGCGCCGGCGGATTCGACGACGTCGATGCTGCCGGAATGGTGCATCCGGGAGCAGGATCGGCGGTCTCTCCCGTCCTGGCGCCCCGCACGACCGGTGTCCGTCGTGTCGCCGTCACCTACCGTGGCCGCGCCGCGCACGCGGCCGCTTCCCCATGGCTCGGCCGCAACGCCCTCGACGCCGTCGTGACCGCCTATCAGAGCGTCGCGCAGCTCCGCCAGCACATCCTTCCGATCGACCGGGTGCACGGCATCATCACCGACGGCGGAGCAGTGCCCAACGTCGTGCCCGAGCAGGCCAGCGCATTGTTCTACGTGCGCTCGGCAGAGATCGAGACGCTGCGCGCCCTCACCGATCGCGTGGTCGACGCGCTGCAGGGCGCCGCGCTCGCGACCGGCACGATCGCCGAGATCGACGTTGACCCCGTGCCGCCGTACCTCCCGCTCCAGCACAACCGCGAGCTCACCCGGCGGTGGGTGCAGGCCGTACGCGGACGCGGCCGGGAGGTGCCGGTCTCCCCGGTGGTGCAGGCACAGGGTGGCGCGTCCACCGACATGGGCAACGTCAGCCACTATGTGCCGTCCCTCCACCCCTCCATCGGACTGGGCGGCCCTGACGATGTGCATCCGCACAACGCTGCCTTCGCCGCCCACACCATTCGGCCGGCGTCCTTCGTCGCCCTGTCCGATGCGGCCGTGGCGCTCGCGGTGACGGCGGCGGACTTCCTCGCCGACCCTGAGCTGCGAGCCGAGGTGAACGCCGAGTTCGCCGCGCACGGCGGACGCTTTCGCTGGACGGACGGCGCGCAGAGCTGAGTGTGCCGGAGAGAAGCTCAGAGCTGTCAGGAAGTGACGTCGCGTCCGTTCGTCGGCGCATGCGTGACGGGATCCGGGGCGTCCAGCGCGGTGAGCCCGTCTGGAGGGGGCGCGCCCGAGTGAGGGCGCGGCGTCGTGATCTGCTTGTCGGCGCGATGGCGAGGACGCGTCCGAGTCAGGACTTGTAGTCGTACATCCGCTCGTCGGCACGGCGGATGAGCGTATCCAGGTCGTCCTCCGGGGAGCGCTCGGCGATGCCATAGCTGAACGGGACCGGTGACGTGCGGCGCACGCGGGCCATGATGCTGCGTGCCGTGCGTGCATCGGTCCCGGTCAGCATCACGACGAATTCGTCTCCGCCGAGCCGGCCGACCACGTCCGTATCGCGGATGGCAGCACCGAGATGGTGGGCCAGCGCCTGCAGCGCCGTGTCACCGGCGTGGTGGCCCGCGGCGTCGTTGACGGCCTTCAGACGGTCGGCGTCCACGAGCACCACCGTGAGCGATTCGTCGCGACGGTGTGCCCGGCGCACCTGGTCTCCGCCCACGCGATGCAGACCCCGCCGGTTGAGGACACCGGTGAGCTGGTCGCCGTCGACCCGACGGCGGTAGTACGCCGAACCACGGATGCCGAGCACAAGACACAGCACCGAGAAGATCGTGAATTCCGCGACGGCGATGGGGGTGAGCACGCCACCTTCCGGCGGGAGCCCGCGAGCCGCGGCTGCACCGACGGTCGCGGCCACCGCCGGATATACGATCAGGCGTGCGAGCCAGGGCGGCGAGAACCAGCCCAGGTAGAGCGCGACGAGCGGGAACTCCCGCAGGCAGAGCAGAGTGTGAGCGGTGTCGGTGCCGAAGACGGCGAACACAGCGAGCATGACGGCGGGAATGAGAGCGGCGGTCATCCCCACCCAGGCGGGGAGGCGTTCACGGAGCACGACGGCGGCGATCACCACGACTGCGCCGAGGAGGATGCGGGCTCCGGTGTAGACGAGGAGGTCCAGCGTCGGCTGCGGCTCCTCCAGCACGATGTGCGCGAGGGCGCTCAGCACCAGCGCGCCGGCGAGAGCGCCGGTGGCGAAGGCGTAGGCGCGTTCTTCCCCGCTGAGCCGAGCGCGCAGCGAACGGCTCGCGCGCTGTGCGGCGGCCGATCGGTCACCCGTCATCTCTCCTCCTTTCGCGGCCTCGTCTTCCCGCCCGCACCGGGTGCTCGGTGCAGGGGCTCACCAGAGAGACGGGGGAGTGCGCGTTTTATGACGCGAGTTGCGACGCGGATGCCGAGGCCGGCGCCGTTGCGGATATGCAGCATGCAGTAGACGCAATAGAGTGAGCACGGCCAACAGAGGCGGGAGGCGCACGTGGCGGTTGTGTTCCAGCCCATCGTCGACCTCCGTGACGAGAGCGTGGCGGGCGTCGAGGCCCTGTCGCGCTTCGCGGATGGGCGCACGCCCGAGGAACATCTCGCGCAGGCGCGCGCACGAGGAACCCTCGTGGAACTGGAGCTCTCGTTGCTGGCCGACATCCGGCGCGCAGCGGCGGCGATCCCCGACGGATGGCTGATCACCTGCAACGCGTCCGGACCCACCTTCGATGCCCTGGAGAACGAGCGGGTGGCCTTCGACCGCCGCCTGCGCTGGGGGCTCGAGCTCAGCGAGCTGTCCGCCCCCGCCGCCTGTGCCGCCGCGCGCCGCATCAGCACCGCGCTCGGCTGTCTCCTGCTGCTGGACGACGCCGGTGCCGCACACTCGACGGTCGAGCGGATCCAGGAACTGCGCCCCGACATCGTGAAGCTCGATCGGTTCATCGTGGCCACGTACGAGGACGACGTCGCCACGCAGGCGCTCGCGGCGCGCCTCTGCGATGCGGCACGCGCCGTCGGTGCCCGCCTCCTCGTGGAGGGTATCGAGACCCCGCGACAGGCAGCGCTGGCTCGCGATCTCGGGGCCGAGTACGCCCAGGGATATCTCTTCGGGCGACCGGCACCGATCGCCTGAGGACAGGCCTCTCCGGCGGCGTCCCAATGAGATTCACAGGACAGAGTGCCCGATCCGGCCCCGCAGCACCGTGTAATAGAAGATGCAGCAGTGACGTGACTGCCGGTGGGCCCCCGTCCTCCGGCACCGTTCACGAGCGAGTGGCCGGTGGTCCCGATCCACGTGGTGTCGTTCGTGGCCGGCACGCGTCCTGAATCAGAGGAGGGGAGATTTGCTGTGTCCGGCCACAGATCTATCCGGCGTCCCGGACTGACGCGCACCGGGCGCCTTGCGGGCGTCATCGTGATTGCGATCACCCTGCTGGCGGCGGCGCTCCTGATCGCGGTGATAGCCCTCACCGCGCCCCGCCCGGTGTGGGATCCCCGGGAGGGCAACCTGCTCGGATTCGAGTTCCGGTACGACGCCGATGGCCCGGCCATCGGACTCCTGATCGGTGCCGTTCTCTTCGCATCTGCCGCGGCTGCAGCCGTCGTGCTCTACGAGCTGCACGTCACCCGCCGGTCCCGGCGTACGCCACCGGACATCGACGCGCGCCCGCTGGCGCCTCGGCGCATCATGGCCGCGACGCGTGGCGTCTTCGACGGTCCGGTCACCATCACCGCACTCATCCCGGCACACAACGAGGCCGACAACCTCCCGGCCACCCTCGCCTCGCTGCGCGCGCAGACCACGCCTCCCGAGCGGATCATCGTCATCGCGGACAACTGCACCGATGACACGGTAGCTCTCGCCCGCGGTGCGGGAGTCGAGGTGTTCGAGACCGTCGGCAACACCCGGAAGAAGGCTGGAGCGCTGAACCAGGCGCTCGGTGAGCTCCTGCCCCAGCTCGGCAACAACGACGGCGTTCTCGTGATGGACGCCGACACCCGCTTCGCCACCACCCGGTTCCTGCGCGTGGCGCGACGGCGGATGACCGCGGACCGCGCGCTGATGGCTGTGGGTGGACTGTTCCTCGGAGAGCCGGGACATGGCCTGCTGGGACAATTCCAGCGCAACGAGTTCACCCGATACTCCCGGGAGATCCGTCGCCGCCGCGGCAAGGTGTTCGTTCTCACCGGCACGGCCAGCGTGTTTCGGGCCCCCGCCCTGCGCGCCGTCGCCGATGCGCGCGGGGGGCTGATCCCGGGCAACGCGGGCGAGGTCTATGACACCGTGGCGCTCACCGAGGACAACGAGATCACCATCGCGATCAAGAGCCTCGGCGGGCTCATCGTCTCCCCGCCGGAGTGCGTCGTGGTGACGGAGCTGATGCCGACGTGGCGGATGCTGTGGAAGCAGCGGCTGCGGTGGCAGCGTGGAGCGCTGGAGAACCTGGGGGAGTACGGGCTGACGCCGACGACGGTGCGCTACTGGTCGCAGCAGATCGGAATCGGGTACTCGGTGATCGCGCTCACCTCGTACTTCGCGCTGATCATCACGATGCTGCTCGCGCTGGATCAGTGGGTGTGGTTCACGTTCTGGATCGCCATCGGACTCGTGTTCATGATCGAACGTGTGGTCACGGTGTGGAGCGGCGGCTGGCGTGCTCGCCTGCTTGCTGCGCTGGTGATCCCCGAGCTGGTGTACGACTTCTTCTGCGACGTGGTTTTCGTGAAAGGCGTGATCGACATGGCATTCGGACGGGAAGCGACCTGGTCGCATCTCCAGCAGCCCGCCGGCCGCGCCGATGCGGAGGCGACGGCATGAGCGTTTTCGCGGCGGGAGGAACCATGCCGGCGGGAGTCCTGCTTCCCGAAGCCGTGCTGAACAGCCCGTGGTTCGCGGTGCTCGCCGGATTCGTCGCTGTGAACACCGTCGTGTACGTCTGTCTGGCGGTGTTCAAGATGCTGCCGCCGCCGCGGTGGCGCTGGCGGGGTCGCTCCCGCCGATCGGAGACGCGCAGCATCCATCCGGACGGACCCCTCTGACACGCGTCCGGACCGTGCGCGAGGTCGCCTAGCGCGTTCCGGGCCGTCGCGCCACCCCCGTGATCCGGCGGCGGCAGCCTGCCTACCGTGCCGGTATGACTGAGCGAATGACCGTACTGGTACTCAACTGCACGCTGAAGCCCGCACCAGCGGAGTCGAGCACGGGGGCACTCGCCGGACTCGTCTCCGGCGCCCTGTCCGACCTCGGGTGTGATGTCGACACGGTGCGCGTGGTGGATCACAGTGTGCAGGCCGGCGTCGAGCGTGACATGGGCCCCGGCGACGGGTGGCCGGCGCTGCTGCGGCAGGTGCTGGACGCGAGCATCCTCGTGTTCGCGACGCCGACCTGGGTGGGTCAGCACTCCAGCGTGGCACAGCGCGTGATCGAGCGCCTCGATGCCGAACTCTCGCAGACCGACGAACGGGGCCGGCCGAGCCTCTACGACCGTGTCGCCATCCCGGTGGTGGTCGGAAACGAGGACGGAGCGCATCACATCGTCGGAATCCTGGCCCAGACGCTGGGAGATGTCGGCTTCACGATTCCGGCCCAGAGCGGTGTCTACTGGAACGGCGAGGCCATGGGCAAGACGGACTTCATCGCGCTCGACACCGTGCCGGAGAGTGTCCGTTCGGCGGCGCAGACCGCGGCGGCGAATGCGATGCATCTGGCCCGCCTCCTGCGCGGGCACCCGTATCCCGCACCCGCGGAGTGAACCAGGGCGTCGGTTCCTGGAATCCTGGGTCGGGTCGGGGTGCCCTCGGGCGTGGCTTGCTGCGTCGGTTCGGGGTGCCCTCGGGCGTGGGTTCCTGGGTCACATCGGGGTGCCCTGGGGCCGTTGGGGGTCGCGGAAGTCGAACTCGGGGTCCGTGAGCGGCGGCACCTCCGGATCCTCTTCGGGAGCCGGCGCCCGCTCCGGTGCGGTCGGCGGCGCGATGTCGGGATCGCGCTCGGGGACCTCCTCCGGGTGGGTGGCGGGGCTACGCAGCGGATCACTCCGGCTGGGCTCGGCCTCCCGCTCACTGCCGGCCTCGCCGTGCAGGCCGTCGTCCGTGCCGGGCAGCTGATCATCGGTGTCCGCCTCGGGCGGGGGTGATTGCCCGCCGCCGCTGTCGTCGTCCGCCGTCCGATCGGTGCGTGAGGGCTTGACGTTCGGGGGGAGCAACCCCTGGTCTGCGACATCCCTCACGCTCCCGGTGTTGGTATCGGCCCCGGTGTTGGTGTTGGTTCCGGTGTTGGTGTCGGTCGCCGTGTCGGTGTTGGTGTTGGTGTTGGTGTTGGTGTTGGTCGCCGTGTCGGTGTCGGTGTCGGTGTCGGCCTCGCCGGCTTGTCTCCGGTCCGTGCGGGAGGGGTGAACGTTCGGAGGCAGCAGGCCTTCGTCGTAGATCTCGCTCATGATGTGCTTCCTTCCGTTCATCTCAGCGTCATGCCGCCACATGTGCGCCGCTACAGGGTTGACAAGGGCCCGCATCGCCGTCCGGATCGGCGACATCACCGTCCCAGCACCAAGGAGACGATCCCGAAGGCGCCCGCCGCGCACATGATCACCGCCGTGCCCCAGCCGAGGATCCGGGCCGCCCACCCGTTGCGATGCTCGCCCATCAGCCGCCGATCGCCGGTGATGAGCATCAGCACGATGATGAACGGACCCGCGGCGATGCCGTTGATGATGGCGGACAGCACAAGCAATCCAATGGGATCCACCCCGATCACCGAGAGCGCGACCGCGACGGTCAGACCCACCAGCAGAAGGGCGTAGAAGGTGCGCGCCTGGTGTGGCTTGCGGTCCAGGCTCCACGGCCTGCCGAGGAGCGCAGCGAAGCCCGCGGCGCCGGAAGCGGCCAGTACGGGGACGGCGAGCATCCCGGATCCGATGAAGCCGATCGCGAACAGGGCGAAGGCGAAGTCTCCCGCAATGGGCTGCAGCGCGCTGGCCGCGGCCTGGGCCGAGTCGACCTTCTGATGGTGCACGCCCAGCGTCGCGGCTGCCGAGACCACGATGGCGAACATGATGGCGACCGAGAAGAGCATGCCGATGATGACGTCGATCCGGCCGAGCCAGAGTGCCCGGCGTGCTCCGGCCGGTGACTGGTCGTCGAGGGTCAGCGGCTTCGCGGATCCCCTGCGCTGTCCGCGTCCGCGAGATCGTGCGTCCGAGCGCAGCATCTCTTCACGTTCCTCGGTCTGCCAGAAGAACATGTACGGGCTGATCGTGGTGCCGAGCACCGCCACCACAAGACCCAGATACCGGGGCTCCCACTCGAAGCCGCGACCGAGCAGCCCGCCGAGGACATCGTCCCAGTCGACCGACGCCACGATCACGACGCCGACATAGGCGAAGAGCACCAGGCACAGCCATCTGAAGATGCGCGAGATCCACGCGAACGAGCCGCGCACCACCACGAAGCCGATCACCACCCCCGCGATCAGCGACCACAGCGGCGCCGGACCGGCGTGGAGCAGGCTCATGCCTTCGCCGATGGCCACGAGATCCGCCGCCGCATTGACGCTGTTGGCCACCAGCAGTGCAGCCAGCAGCACGGCGATCCACGTGCGGGCACCGCGCTGGAACCGGCGACGGATCAGTGCTCCGAACGAATCCCCGGTGGCCAGCGTCATCCGCTCGCAGGCCTCCTGCACGACGATCATGAGGGGAAGGGTGAGCGGCACGGTCCACAGCAGGCCGGTGCCGTACAGGGCGCCGGACTGCGCGTACGTGGCGATTCCGGAAGGGTCGTCGTCGGCGGCCCCCGTGACGATGCCGGGCCCCACCGCCCGCAGAGCGCGGCGGACGCCGCCGCCGCTGTCGCCACCACGCCCTGCGGGCTGCTGATCACCCTCTGCAGACGAGGGATCCCGTTGCGGAGGGGGAGAGCTCAATCGTCCTGGACCTCCCACCGTCCGCTCCACTCCGGGTTGTCTCGGTCGCTGTAGTCGGGGCGCGCGGGCTGGGGTGGCTGGTCCGACAGCTCACCGCCTACGCGACCTCCGAACGGCCGGCCGTGATCGGCGAACTCCGCCCGCATGAACACGAACCGCCAGGGCCCGGCCGTGAACCGGGCCCCGGTGCGGAGCACCTCGCTGCGTTCGCCCGGGGGTGAGCCCGCCACATCGGTGGCGGCTGCCGCGGGATTGGCGTTCATCTCGCCCGCGCCGTGGAGGACCAGGACATATTCGTCCCGGTCGTCGTGGGTGATCGTGGCGTGCAGTGCGTCGATCCCCGGAAGAACCAGGTCACATCCCGTCGCCGCTCCGATGCGCACCTCGTCCTTGGTGAGGGCGAACGTGAACCTCTCGGTCTCATCGGTGACGAGCAGGCGGGGCTCACCCGCACCCCACGTGGAATGCGTCGTGGTGGGCGTGGGATTGGCGTCCGCGTTCGCCGGCATCTCCCGCATTCCGGTGTAGGGGACGTGAGCCTGTTCCGGCTCGTCGGGAACGGCCGTCGCCGGGTCGGGGCGGGCCTCGCCGGATGTGTCCTCCATCGCCCCGCCCCCCTCGCGATCAGGCGTGCTGGCGCTCATGCTCACCCTCCCCGATCTCTTCGACGAGCTTCGCGTTGAACGCGGGAAGATCATCCGGCGTCCGGCTGGAGACCAGCCCCTGGTCCACCACGACCTCCTCGTCCACCCAGTCCGCACCCGCATTGCGCAGATCAGTCTGCAGACTCGGATAGCTCGTCATCCGCCGTCCGTCCACGACCCCGGCCTCGACGAGCAGCCAGCCACCGTGGCAGATGACGCCGGCCGGCTTGTGCTCGGCAAACATGTCGCGAGCGAACGCCACCGCCTCGCTGTCCATGCGGAGGTGATCAGCGTTCACGACCCCTCCCGGAAGCACCAGTGCGTCGAAGGAATCCGCGCTCACCTGACCGAGCACATGATCCACCGGCTGCTCGTGACCGTTCTTGCCGGTGATGGAACCTGCGGCCGGGGCGAGCATGACGGCGCTGGCACCCGCCGCGGTGACGGCCGCCCACGGGCTGGTGAGCTCACTGTCCTCGAACCCGTCGGTCGCGACGAACGCGATGCGCTTTCCCTGCAGTTTCGACATGACTTCTCCTCTCATTGGACTCGTCATCCCTCCACGGTGCCGACGCGGGAAGCGAGCATGAAGGGGATGGCACCGCGCATCACGATGTGCTAAACCCGCGGCTTCACTCCCGGCATAAGCGAGGATGGAGGCAGGCGGCGTGGCCGCCGTGCAGATCAGCGCGGAGGAATCATGACAACGGGATCTCCCCAGCACGACGTCGACATCCCGCGCCCCACGGCAGCCCAGCTGCGGTGGCAGCGCGCCGGGAGCGGCGTCTTCTTCCACTTCGGGGTCAACACCTTCGGAGACCGGGAATGGAGCGATGGCACACTGCCTGCGGCGTCCTTCGTGCCGGAGCAGCTGGATGTCGGCCAGTGGCTGGACGCTGCCCAGCTCGCCGGGGCGCGTTACGTCGTGCTCACGGCGAAGCACCACGACGGGTTCTGCCTCTGGCCCACCAGCACCACCGACTACTCCGTGGCATCCTCACCCTGGCGCGGCGGCGCCGGAGACGTGGTGGGTGAACTCGCGAATGCCTGCCGTGAGCGTGGGGTCGGCTTCGGCGTGTACCTCTCACCGTGGGATCGGCATGCGCCCGAGTATGCGGATCCTGATCGTTATGACGACCTGTATGCCGCCCAGCTGACGGAACTGCTCACCGGCTACGGCGATCTCGTCGAGGTGTGGTTCGACGGTGCTGGGTCCGAGGGGCGCACGTATGACTGGCCGCGGTTCATGCGGCTGGTGGCGGAGCATCAGCCGGAAGCGATGGTGTTCAACATGGGTGCACCGACCATCCGCTGGGTGGGCAACGAGGACGGCCTGGCCACTGATCCCGTGAAGTATGTGGCCGATGCCGTGCCGCTCAGCCAGTACGTGGCAGGCGAAGCCCCGCTCGCGGTGCCGCGATATCTCCCGCCCGAGTGCGACGTGTCGATCCGTCGCGGCTGGTTCTGGCATCCGGATGAGAGCCCGAAGTCGGTGGCGCACCTTCTCGCTATTCACCAGGCATCGGTGCAGCTCGGCGCGAACCTGCTCCTGAACCTGCCGCCGGATCGAAGCGGGCGTATCGACGCGGCGGATCTGGCTCGACTCGCGGAGTACCGCGCGGAGCTGGACTTGCGGTTCGGGCGGCCGGTACCGGCTCGCCTCCACCACCGAGGTGACGGGGTGTGGGAGGCGGAACTCGCCGAGAGCGTGGCGATCGGCCACGTCGAGTTGCGCGAGCGTCTGGAGGAGGGGCAGCGGGTGCTTCACCACCGCATCACGGTTGCGGGCGAGGTGCTGGCGTCGGGCCACACGATCGGCGTGCGGCGCGTTCATCGTGTGCCGGTGTGCGAGACGCGGACGCTCACGGTCACGCTCACCGGGGGTGGAGAGCTGGAGGCGGTGGTCGTGCACCCGGCTGCGGACACCCGTGCGGAGCCGATGCTTCCGCCGGACTACGCGGCGTCCAGGGAGGTTCCCGATCACTAAACTTCCGCAGACACCGCCGTATTACCGATAATCGATTACACTGAGCCTGTTCGTTAGCGATTGTCGATTGCCGTAATAGGATCACGCCATGCCCGATGCCCTGGATGCCGTACCCGAGATTCGTCGTGGTCTGCTCTCCGACCAGATCTACGACTTGCTCAAGCAGATGATCAAGGGTGGAACGCTGGCGCCCGGGGAGCAGCTGGTCGAATCCGGTCTCGCGAAGAAGCTGCAGGTGAGCCAGGCGCCGGTGCGCGAGGCTCTGAAGCGACTGACTCACGACGGCCTCGTCTCCCACGTACGCCACCAGGGATCGTTCGTTGCGACGTACTCGGACGAGGAGATCGAGCAGGCGCGCGTCGCCCGCGCCGAACTGGAGACGCTTGCCGGACGCCTCACGGCGGGACGGCTGAGTTCTGAGACCCGCGAGCACCTATCGGGGCTGATCGCGCAGATGCACGACGCCGCAGAGGCACGGGAGCTCGGCCGATTCCGCGAGCTCGACTTCACCTTCCACCGCGCGGTGATCGAGGCCAGCCGTAATGTGTACCTGCCACGGATGTGGGACATCATCGAACCGAGCCTGCGCTCGCTGCATCTGCTGGGCGATCCGGATTTCGTCGGCGACTGGGGAATGGTCGCCGACTGGCACGACGAGCTGCTCGCGGTGCTCGACGCCGGCGACCCTGACGCGGCGGCCGCGCTGTTTCGGGCGCACGCCGCGGGGACGCTGCGCGACATGATCGCCGGAGGGCCCGATCCGCAGGACTGACCGAAGCGGTCGGGCCCGTCGTTACACTGCGTGGTCGCGGGAGCGCCGCCTCAGAACCCGTAGAGCATCCGGGCGGTAGCGCCCCAGAACCCGTCGGCGTCCGCAGCGTCCTCACCCCAGGCCCGCGCCGTCACGGCGACGATCACCTCGTGCGGAGCGACCCGGGCGGACATGGGCCAGTCGCTGCCGAACAGCAGACGGTGATCTCCGAAGCACCGTCGCGCGTGCGTGACGATTCCGCGCAGCCGTTCGTCGGCCGTGTGCCCGGCTCCGACGTGCCGGATCACCCCAGAAACCTTCGCATGCGCGTTCGGGTGGGAGGCGTAGTCGGCGAGGGCCCGATTCCAGTTCGTGTCCGCCTCACCGAAGCCGAGCCCCACGTGGCAGAGGATCGTCGGCAGCTCGGGGTGACGCGCGACGAGCGCGGCGGCCGCGGGAAGCTGATCCGGTCGAAGCAGGAGCTCCAGCACGAGACCATGTTCTGCCAGGCCCTCTGCGAGTGGCTCGACGCCGGGCACATCGGACAGATCGCTGCGCGCCGAAGTCGCCGCGAGCCGTACGCCGGCGAGCCGGCGCCATCGCGGCTGCAGGACCCCCGCCCAGCCGTCCGGGCCGGGTTCGTACTGGCCGACGAGGCGCATCGGGCGCGTGGCGGTCGCGGCCTCGTCCTCCAGCCAGGTGAACTCCCGCAGGGTGTTGGCCGCCTGGACCGCCACCGCCCCCGTGCCGGTGACGTCGGCGCGTTCGAGATCCGCGGCGAGGACCCGGCGCGCAAGCCCCAGTTCTGCCCGGAACCAGGGAAGGGGCACCTCATCGACATCCCAGAGATGGACGTGCGCATCCAGGTGCGCTGCAGGGGAATGGCGAGGGGGCACGGCGGCGTCAGACACGGGAGAGCTGCTCCCAGAGCGGATCCGGCACAGCGGCTTCGCTGTTGCGGACGAAGGCGTCCACCTCGTGCGGGGTCCGCGCCCCCACGACCACCGCGTCGACGCCGTCGAGGCGCAGGGCGTACTGCACCGCTGCATCGGCGATGCTCACGCCGGCGTCCGCGGCGAGCGCGGCCATCCGGCGCGCCCGCTCCTGCATCGGTGCGGGAGCCTCCCGGTAGTCGAAGTACGGTGAGCCGACCGGATCGACCAGGATCCCGGAGTTGAACACCCCCGCCGCGATCACACCGATCCCGCGCTCACGCGCAGCGGGCAGCAGCTCGCGCTGCCCGCTGTGGTCGAGCAGCGTCGTCCGGCCGGCGATCATGATCACGTCCGGATCGCTCTCGCGGACGAACCGGGTGAGCGGGTCCGGCCACACCATGCCCACACCGATCGCGCGGACCACGCCCTCCGCACGAAGCCGGTCCAGCACGGGCATGGCCGTGCGCAGAGCCGCGTCGACGTCCGCGGGGTCATGGAGGTACAGCAGGTCGATCCGGTCAGTGCCGAGCCGGCGGAGGCTGCCCTCGAGGCTGCGCAGGATGCCGTCGCCACTGAGATCCGGGCCCGTCGACGCGCCGACGGTGCCCAGGGGTGCCGGTTCGCCATCGGCGGTGAGGATCTCGCGGCCCACTTTCGTGGCGATGCAGACCCGATCGCGGGGAACTCCTGCGAGCGCGTGCCCGAGGCGGCGCTCGCTCTCCCCGGCACCGTAGTGTGGCGCGGTGTCGAAGAACCGGACTCCGCGATCGAGCGCGCGCGCCACGGTGGCGTCGCACTGCTGGTCATCCACCGTGGAGAAGAGGTTGCCGAACGGCGCGCAGCCGAGGCCGACGACGGTGGCGTCGTCGGCCTCGGTGCGCAGCGGCATCAGCGCTGGGCGGAACGCCATGTCTCGTACTCCTGACGGCTGTCGGGGGTGAGGGGGTAGTAGTCACTCAGGCGCGCACCCTCGTCGAGGCGCATGCGGCTGAAGCTCTCCCACTCCTCGTGATCCACCGCGTCCTCGGCGACGGCGGACACCATCGCCTGCGGCACGATCACTGCGCCGTCGTCGTCGGCGACCACGACGTCGCCGGGCAGGCACAGCACCCCGCCGACGGCCACGGGCACATCGAACGCCCACGGGAACAGCTCCGACTGGGAGGCGTAGTGGGGGGTGACACCCGTTGACCACACGGGAAGTCCGATGTCGGCGATCTTCCCGGAGTCCCGGATACGCCCGTCCACCACCATTCCCACGCCTCCCCGGCGCTGGAAGTAGCGCGCCAGGATGTCGCCCACGCACCCGGAGTGCGCGCTGCCGTAG
Organism: Microbacterium nymphoidis; assembly: GCF_021044885.1. GTDB lineage: Bacteria > Actinomycetota > Actinomycetes > Actinomycetales > Microbacteriaceae > Microbacterium > Microbacterium nymphoidis. Next base: position 353,145 of record NZ_JAJNOD010000001.1, read on the forward strand.
GCCTGGACCACGAGCACATCGTCAGGCTGGATGCTCTCCAGCACCTTCCACAGCGCGGTGTGCTTCTCGACGTACTCCTGACCGAGGCCCGAGGCGAGATCCTCGCGCTGGGGCATGAACTGGAGCGTCACGGCGTTGCCGACGATCCGCTGACCGGTGCGCAGCGGGCGGGGCCCTTCGACGAACGAGTGCCGGATGCCGAGACCGTGCAGCTTTGCGCATGCGGTGGCGGCCGAGACCCGCTCCAGGGACGCCAGAGTGTCGGCATCCGCGCGCTGGAACTCGGGCCCGCGAACGGGAAGCTGGAACTCGGGGCGGATGAGGGCGGCGGTGTCGGTCATGATCATTCCTTTGTTGCGGGCGCGTCGGCGCGCCCGTCGTGGTGGGGGCGAACCGTCTCCGGTTCGACGGTGAGGGTGAGGCGGGCGGCGTGTGCGGGTGGGAGCTCCACCACGACGGTTCCGTCGCTGACCTCGCTGGAGCGTGTGATGCTCGGGTCCCTCGGGGACGCGTATGCCTCGCTCCGGCCCGGGTACGTGCCGTGGGCCACGCCCTCCGAACGCACGGCGGTGATCCGCTGAAGGGCGAACGACGAGGCGATGACGCGCACGCGGCGCGTAGCGATCTGCGAGAGGTTGACCAGCTCCACATCCACCTCGCCGTCACCCAGACGTGTGACCAGCGCGGCGACATCGGCGGGAAGCCCGGGCCGGTGCCGATCCTCGTCCCGGTAACGCAGCGCCGTCAGCGGAAGTCCGCCGTTGTAGAGGATCTGCGGAGCACCCGAAACCAGGTGCGAGAGCACCTCGGTCACCACCGGGTTCACCCGCTGCCAGAAGTGCAGATGCACGGTTCTCGGGTCCACATCGGCGTCCGTCATCAGGGCGACTCGTCGGGCGACCTGGCCCAGTGCCATCTCCAGTGCGTGCACGGGATAGTCCGGTGCCTCACCGAGCAGGAAGCTCACCCAGGCGGCTTCGTGTCCGGCTTCGGCCTTGTCGCGGAACGCGATCACCTCGGCCGGGTCGTGGGGGAGCCCGTCCAGCAGGGTGCGCAGTCGCGCGAGATCGGACTCGTCGCGGCTGAACCACCACAGCCAGAGGGGCAGATCCAGCCGGGGAGGACCGTAGTCGAACCATCCGTCCCGGCCGTAGCGGTGCGGGACGAGCATGCCGGGACGATCGGCGTACTCGCCGTATCGCTCGCTCCAGCCGCCGGCGAGGCTGAAACCGGACTCTTCCACTGGGCCGGAGGCCGCGTGCGACATCGGGGCGTCGAGGCTCGCACGGGCGAGGTCGAGGGCGTCGGTGGACCCGGAGACGATGGCGTGGTTGATCGCGGCGATCACGGTGGCCATGCCGATCGTCTCGAGTCCGTGCGGCCAGGTCCAGCCGTAGTGGCCGCCGTGCCAGGCGCCGTCGTGCAGACCGCCGACGCGACCATCGGGGGCGACGTTGTCCGGGATAAGGCCGTCGTTGTCAGCGGCACGGCGACGCCAGCCGTCGATGTAGCCGATCACCCACCGCGCGGTGGCCTCGTCCCCGTCGTACAGCCACCGGTTCACCGCGAGGGTGGTCGCAGCCAGGTTCACTGCGACATCGCCCGCCGCGCGCCGCTGCATCTCCTGACCCATCCGCCGGGCGTTCTCCTCGTCGGCGAGGTCGTCCCAGGAACGGATGCCGGGCAGCGAATCCAGCGGAAGACCGTACTTGCGCATCTCGGGTTGATCCGCGCGGTACGCCTGCCATTGCGGCCCGAGCCCCGGCAGGGGGCCGAGCGACCCGTTGTGCGGCGCGCGGATGATGTTGAGCTCCGGGTCCCAGTTGCCGTGGCTCGGATCGGTGTACAGCTGCGCAAACCTCCGGGCGCGTTCGGCGAAGGCGGCATCGTCAGGGTCCGCAGCGCACAGCGCGTAGAGGAAGATGAGCGATTCACCCTGGTGGAACCAGTCATAGCCGTTCTCGTACTCATCGGTGAGCATGCCGCCTTCGGTGAGCTGGGCGGTCACCCCCTCCCAGTGGCGCTTGGCGGACGCCAGGATCTCGTCGCTGCCGCCGAGGGCGTAGAAGGTGGGCCAGTTGAAGAACGGCTCGTACAGATCGTCCACGCCGTCACGCGAGTCGAACTCCGGAGTGCGCAGCACTCGTCCGTCGGCGTCGCAGAAACGCGCGTCGAACACCCGCCACGCTTCTTCGACGGCATCGAACAGCCGCCGCTCCAGCACCGCCCAGGCGGGAATCCGCGCGAGCGGGAAGGTGAGGACGCTCATCGTGGGCTTCTCCTGATCCGGCATCGTGTTTGTCTCGGGGCTCATCGAGGCGTCATCCCTTCGTGGCACCGGCGACGAGGCCGCCGATGATGTGGCGCTGCATGACGATGAAGAAGATCACCGCGGGTGCGATGGCCAGCAGCAGCGTCGGGAACACCGTGGTGTACGAGGTGCTGTACTGACTGACCGCGGAGTAGACGCCCGTGGTCACCGTGTACAGCCCCGAGCTCGGCCCCAGAATGATCTGCGGGCTGACGAAGTCGTTCCATACGCTGATCGAGTTGAGCACCATGATCGTGGCCACCACGGGGCGCATGATGGGGAAGATGCAGAGCCAGAAGGCGCGCATGCGGCCGGCGCCGTCCAGTGCTGCCGCTTCGTCGATGTCGCGCGGCACGGTTCGCAGATACGCCGCGAACAGGAAGATCGTGATGGGCAGCGTCGCGGCGGTCTCGAAAAGCAGGAATCCCGGGATCGTGTTGATCAGTCCGAGCACCCGCAGCACGAAGACCACGGGGATCAGGGTGACCTGACCGGGGATGAACATACCGGAGACGAACAGCAGGAGCAGACCCAGGTGCCATTTCGACCGTCCGCGAGCGATGACGTACGCCACCGGAGCGGACAGCAGGATACCGAAGAGGTTGACCAGCACGACGAACAACAGCGTGATCCCGTAGGCGGCCACCACATTGAAGCGCTCGGAGGTGATCGCCGCCCAGAGGTACTCGAAAGTGAGCGTGTCGAGGGAGAACCCGAGGGGGTTGCGGATGATCTCCTGCTGCGGCTTGAACGCGTTGATGATCATGATGTACATCGGCACGAGCATCACCAGTGCGAGCACGGAGAGCACGATCCCGGTGAGCACGGTGAGCAGGCGCGGGCGACGGATCCGTCGCGGGCCGGAACGGCCACGCCGGCGCGGGGGAGTCGTGAGCGTGCGGGTGTCCGCCGGCTCCTCGACGAGCGGCAGGGTTCCGTCAGTGATCAGGGCCATCAGTCGGCCACCTTCTTCTCGGCGCCACGGCGGGCGAGGGTGACGCCGAGCCCGAGCACGGCGGTGATGATGAGCAGGACGACGGACTGGGCAGCGCCGAGTCCCAGCTTGGCGTTCGCGAACGAGTCCTTGAGGATCTGGAACACGATGGTCTGCGTTCCAGCGGCCGGACCTCCGTCTGTGAGGGCGAGCACCACGTCGTAGACCTTCAGCAGGCCGACGAGGGTGAGCACGAGATTCACCGTGAGCACGGGAGCGATCAGCGGCACGGTCACGTTCCGGAACTGCTGCCAGGGGCTGGCTCCATCGACGGTGGCCGCCTCGTAGTACTCCGTCGGCACCGACTTGATGCCGGCGATGTAGAGGATCATGTTGAACCCGAAGTGCGACCACACGATGGTGGCGATCACACTCGCCTTGGCGAACCCGATGTCGGTGAGGAACGGCAGCGGGCCGAGGCCGACGGCACCGAGCACGCTGTTGACCGCACCCTGCGGGCTGAGCATCGCGGCCCAGAGGAAGCCGATGATCAGCGCGCTGATGATGTACGGGTAGAAGAAGATCGTCCGGAACACGGTGTTGGCCCGTCCCGGGCCGGAGATCAGCGCCGCGACGGCGAGTCCGAGCACGTTGCAGGCGATCGTGCCGAAGAACGCCACCACCGCGGTGAAGACGGCCGCATCGATGGTGCGCGGGTTGCGGAACGCGTGCGTGTAGTTGTCGAACCCGATGAAGGTGAAGTTGAGGCTGTAGCCGTTCCAGTTGGTGAGGCTGAGCACGAAGGCCAGGATCATCGGCACGATGAACATCGCGAGGAAGACGAGCACGGCGGGCGCGCTCATCAGGAACCCGGGAACACGCGCGCGCCAGCGCATGGCGGGGGAGGACCGGCGCGGCGGCGCGGCGGGGCGGTCGAGTGTGACCATGGGAGGCTCCATCACGTGAGCGGGGCGCCCGGAACGCCGGGCGCCCCGAGGGTCATTGCGCGTTGGCGGCGAACCAGGAGTCCAGCGCACTGTTGACGTCGGCGGCGGGAGTGCCTCCGAGCAGCGCCTGGACCTGCGTGTTCAGCTCGTCCGCGTAGCCGGCGGGCATGGTGCGCTCGCCGTAGCCGTTTCCGGTGGGTGTGTAGCTGGATGCGGGAGTGTCGGACACGATCTGCAGCAGTTCCGTGGCCAGGTCGTTCATCTCGTACTCGTAGCCGTCGCGGTAGTTGCCGTCGACCTGGAGCTGGTCGACCACCGCCGCCTTGTCGGTCGCGAGGTACTCCACGACCTTGAGCGCGGCCTCCTGGTGGTCGCTGGACTTCAGGATCGAATACGGGCTGGCGATGTTCGCTCCCATCGCCGGGTTCTTCACCGACGCGTCGGCCGGCCCCGCGAAGACCCCGATGCTGGGCGGGTTGTCCGCGTTCGCCTCGGCTGCGGCGAACCAGCTGCCCATCGGGTAGAGCGCGCTCTTGCCCGCGAGGAAGCTCTGCTCCGCATCGGGATACTTGATCCCCAGCGCGTCGGAGTTGAGGTATCCCTTCGCCACCCAGTCGGCGTACATCTCGGTGTACGCGCCGGCGGTCTTGCTGAAGGTGAGGTCACCGGAGCTCATCTTCTGGAACCAGTCGTCGTTCTGCGCCACCACCGACGGCAGCGCCAGCGCCTGGTAGGACATCTGCGACATCCAGTCGCCGCCGGTCTGGATCGGCGTCCACCCCGCGTCCTTCAGCTTCGCGAGGTCGGCGGTGAACTCCTCGAGGTCCTTCGGCGTCTCGGTGATGCCCGCCTCCTCGAAAGCCGTCTTGTTGTAGAACCACAGACTCTGCAGCTGGATCCCGACACCCGCCATGTACTGCTTGCCATCGATCGCGTACTGCTCGGCCAGTGGGCCATTCGCGGCCCAGTCGTACGAGGACAGATCCACGAATTCCTGGGCGAGCTCCGGTGTCGGGGCCAGGGACTGGACGATATCGGGAGCGTCACCGGAGGCGAGGAGCCGGGGCAGGGCTTTTTGCACGCCATCTGCGCCGGGGCTCTGGATGATGACGTCGATGTCGGGGTTCGCGTCTTCGAACGGCTTCACCAGCGTGTTCCACCATTCCTCGGTGAGGTTGGGGGTGATGTTCACGAGCACGCGCACTTCGGTGGTGCCGCCGGCGCCCGCGTCACCGCCCTCACCGGAGGCGCCCGTGCTGCATCCGGTCAGTGCGGCCACGGCGAGCAGGGCGATGCTCGTCGTCGCCAGGGAACGTTTCTTGATCATCGTCGATCCTCTCGTCTTCGAAAGCTCCGGGGGAGGAGATGAGCACGACGATAATCGATAATCGGTAACTGACGCAAGCATGCGTCGGAAACATCGGATCTTCGTTGCCCTCGGAGGGGGCGGAGCCGATCCGTGCCCTAGCCTGAACCCACGAAAGGACTCCCATGCTCCGCATTCACTTCACCGGCGACTCGATCACCGATGCCGGGCGCGACCGCACTGATCCCGCCTCGCTGGGGGACGGCTACGTATCCCTTCTGGCGCAGGCTCCCGAGCTGGCGGATGCCCGGATCAGCAACTCCGGCATCGCGGGCAACCGGGCGATCGATCTGGTCGGTCGGTGGGAGGCGGATGTGATGTCGTCCCAGCCCGACGTGCTGTCGATCTACGTCGGCATCAACGACGTCTGGCGGCGATTCGACAGCGACGACCCCACCACAGACGAGGAGTTCGAAGCCCACCTGCGACACCTACTCGAACGCGTGCCGGCCGGCGTGCGGGTGCTGCTGGTCGAGCCGTTCCTGCTTCCGGTGCGGGCGGAGCAGCAGGGGTGGCTGACCGAGCTCAGGGGAAAGCAGCGCGTGGTAGCGGATCTGGCGGGTCGCTTCGGCGCCCAGTGGGTGCCGTTGCAGCAGCGCCTGAGTGAGGCGGCGGGCGAGGATGCGGCCGCATGGGCACCGGACGGCGTGCACCCGTTCCCGCGCGCCTCGCGTCTCATCGCCGACGCCTGGCTGGACGCGTACCGCCGCCTCCCGGCCTGAACTCGCTCCCGGTCTGGAGCTGGTCCCAGTCTGGAGCTGGTCCCGGTCTGGAGCTGGTCCCGGTCTGGAGCTGGTCCCGGTCTGGAGCCGGTCCCGGGCGGGAGCCGGTAACGCTGGGTGTGCTCTGCGACGGGGTGACGTGACGGCGCTTCGGCGGGGTGTGAGCGGTCTGGAGCGGTAACGCTGGCTTCCGGGCTGAATCAGGGCCGCCGGTATTACGGTGGGGGCATGAGTGGGCTGGAGGAGGCGGATCTCGCCGAGCTGCACCGGCTCCAGCGCGCCGTGTACGGTCCCGGGGCCGGCGCCGACGCCGCGGATGCGCAGCAGCGGCTGCGTGAGTTGCAGTCGCCGACGTGGGAGGCGGCCCGGGCGCATGTGCGGGGTCGGGCCGCGGGCGACCTGCCCTCCACCGATCCCGGCCCCGGGGTTCTTCCCGATGGCCCGGGAGCAGAGGCGGTCGCTGTGACGCGTCGGGGCTCCCGGGCGCTGTCGCGAACAGAGCGGGTGCTCTGGGCGGGACTCGGTGCGCTGGCGGTGGCCCTGCTCACCGTCGTCGGGTTCTTCCTCGGCGCCCTCACGGCGCCGCATCCCGACCGGGTGCTGATCCCCGTGGTCGAGGCGGCATCCGGCAGGGTGGCCCACGAAGAGGTCACCGACTATCGCGAATATGCAGCGGATCGCATGAAGATCGGCATCGGCACGATGGCCTTCGACGGTCCGGGATTGGTGCGATGCCTGTATGTCGGAGGCCCCGACGCCGACCTGCGCACCGAGACTCTCCTCGGCGCATGCGCGCCGGAGAGCGCCTTCGGCACGACGTGGGAGGTGGCGGGGGATCTGGGCACCGGCAGCGCGCTGTTCGGCCTGACGGTGCAGGATTCGGTTCGATTCATCGAGCGGGACTCCGGGCTTGAGGTCTGGCTGTCCGAGGCGCCGGCATGAGCGCGCCGTCGCCGGAGGCGACCGGGGCAGCCTCCGCGGATGGTGCGGGGCGCGAAGGCGATGGTGCGGGGCGCGAGGGCGACGGTGCGGGGCGCCCAGGCGACGGTGCGGGGCGCCCAGGCGACGGTGCGGGGCGCGAGGGCGACGGTGCGGGGCGCCCAGGCTACGGCGGCGCATCGAGGGGTCCGGGGCGTGGCGAGGGTGGGCCCGCCCCGATCCCCGTGCGCTCGGCTGCGGGCGTTCGCGATCTCGAGCCGGACAGCGCACTCCTGCGCCGCGCGTTCGGTCCCCGGTCTGGACCCTTGGACCCCCAGGAGACGGAGGCGCTGAGGGATGCCCTTCGTCGGCGCACGCTCGAGAGATGCGGGGTCCGCCATGACCCTCTGCGGACTCGGGAGGCTCCCGCGGCGGATCGCCCGGCCTCGGGCAGCCGCGGAGAGGCGGAGACGGTGCCCCCTCGCGCGGCACGCATGTCGTCACGCTCCGCATCGGGGGCACTGATCCGGCAGCGACTGCGAGTAGCGGCCCTCGGTGCCGTCGCCGCTGCTGCCGTCCTCGGCGTGGGCGCCGGCATCTGGGCTGCCACGCAACCACGGCCGGCGCTGGCGCTTCAAGGCACGCCGGTCGCGACCTCGGAGATCGAAGATATCCTCGATGCGCAGCCGACCGTGTTCGAGGGGTTCTCGATGACGGATGGGATGTCGTACGGGGAGGCCTACGGTCTTCGCGTGATCGGTGCGAGACTCACCAGCGCGCAGCAGCACGCCTCGCTCGATTGTCTCTGGTTCGTGGATTCCGGCGAGTTCGTGATGCCGCTGTGCACCGGCGTGCGCGAGCGCCCCGGCTATCCGCGCCTGCTCGATATCTGGCGCGACGGCGATGCGCTGGTCTGGAACCCCGCTCCGTCGGATGATCTGCGCCAGATCCGGATCTCGATCGAGGGGGACCGACTGGAACTGTGGGAACAGGCGGTCAGCGTCGCACCGTGAAGAGGGCCGGCATCGGCGCACCGTGGCACGGGGTCGCAGCGCGTGACGCGAATCAGATCGTGATCGTGTCTCCCGGGTCCAGCTCGTGGAACGTGCCGCCGCCCTGTTCGGTCGCCCAGGCCAGGCGTCCGCGGTGCATGGCGCGGCCGACGGTGGACAGCGTCATGTCGTGGGTCCCGAACGCCTGGCTCGGCGCGACCTCCAGGACGAAGTCGATCGCGTCCGAGATCTTCAGCCACGGAGCCCCGAGCGGCGCGGCCAGGAGCTTCACCGGAACGCCCGGTGCCGCATAGGAATCGCCCGGGTAGTAGAAGGCATCGTCGACGAGCACCCCCACGTTGTCGATGAGCGGGATCGAACGATGGATCTCGGCGTGCACCCCGCCGAAGAAGCGGAGCGCGAAGGGGCCCGCCTGCACCGTGTCGCCGGGTGCGACGACGGTGATGTCGTAGCCCGCGGCCGCCGCGGCGACGCCGGCGGGGCCGAAGATCGGGATGCCGGGGTTGGTCGCGAGGATCTGGTCGAGCGTTCGCGGGCTCCAGTGATCCTCGTGCTGATGCGTGAGCACGATCGCGGCGGTGCGCGGGATCTCCGTGAGGCTGGCGAGGAAGCTCCCCGGATCGATGATCAGCGATTCACCGTCCTTTTCGAGGGTGACCGTGGCGTGCTCGTACTTCGTGATGCGCATGGCACGAGTCAACTCCCTTTCGTCGCTGACGCCAAGTGTGGGTGACCGTCAGAGTTGCTCCGGGGAATGCGCCCGGATCGGCGAATGGGGGATCGTTGCTGTCGCCAGGCGCAAGTGGCCGCCGGCGTGTTCAGGTGAAATCACGAGGGAGCGACGAATGCGCGGGGCGTCGCACACGCGACGTCCGGGTGACCGGCGGGGGTCACTGCGGTGAACACGCCCGGGATCGACGAATGAGGGGGCCGATTTGCAGAGCGGTCCTCATCTCATGCATACTAAATGAGTCGCAAGCGAGCCGGAAGGCCGCGAGAGACACTCGGCCCCATCGTATAGCGGCCTAGTACGTCGCCCTCTCACGGCGGTAACGCGGGTTCGAATCCCGCTGGGGTCACCGAGTGACGAAGCCCCCGGACAAACGTCCGGGGGCTTCGTCGTTTTCCTGGTTATGCACGGCCCGGGTGGGCTCCGGACGGAAGATCCAGAATGCTCCGGACATCGAATCCGGCGGTGCGTTTTCCCGCTCCCACCCCGCGTGAGAGCTCCCACCCCCGTCCTCGGCCGGCGGAACCCGGCCGGCGACAGACGTGATCCCGGCCGCCAGGAGGCGAACCGGGATCACCGGAGTGGTGATTGTCGTCAGCCCTTCAGCGCCTCGTCGAGGGCCGCGTCGTCGGCTTCCGCCTCTGCCTCACCGCTGGCCTCCCGTCGGGCACGGCGCCGGTTCTGCACCGCACGGATGATCGGCAGGACGATGAGCAGGATCACTCCGATCACCACGAGCCACGGAACCGCGAACCCGAGGGCGATCAACAGCGCGTTGCCTGCCGCGATGAGACCGTTCCAGCCGCTCCAGAAACCGTCCCCGAAGCCGGCGGGATCCGCCGCCACGGACGTGGACTTCAGGCTCAGGTTCACGGAGAGAGTGGACATCGCGACCTGATCCTGCAGGCTCGCGAGCTGCTGCTGCAGCGACTCGAGCTCCGCCTGACGCTCCGCCAGTGCGCTCTCCGCCGCGACCAGATCGGCGACCGATCCCGAGGCCTTCATCAGATCCTGTAGCCGTGCAACCGAGGTGGACAGCGAGTCCACGCGTGCTTGCAGATCCACGGACTGCGCCGTGACATCGGTGCGGTTGACCGATTGCGAGACGACAGTACCGAGATCGGCGAGATCCGCGATGGCTGCATCGATATCGGACTCCGGAATGCGCAGCGAGATGTATCCGTAGTCCACCCGCACGTCGGCCGCCAGGGGCTCGGTCATTCCGCCACCGCTGCCCACGCTCTGGGAGGCCACATAGCCGTCGTGATTCTGGGCGAAGATCGTGAGCTGCGCGGTGGCTGCGGTGATGTCCTCGACCTGCAGGCCCACGTCCGCCGTGGTGATGATCTGAGGTTCGACGGGAGTGACGGCGGCGTTCGCGCCCCCTGCGGCACTGGCGTCGCTGCGCAGCGAGGACGCCTCCGGCGCGCCCTCGAACGCCTTGCCCGCGTCGACCGCGGCGAGGTCCGGGACGGCGTTTCCGGCCGGCTCGCTCCACGCGGACGAGCCCGCCGAACTGTCCTGCGCCACCGTCGAGGCGATCAGCTGAGGACCGACGACAGCGCCGGCGGCGACAACCGCGACGGTGGCCGCGGCGGTCGTCCATCCTGCCGTCAGCCGACGGCGATGGCGACGTGCGGCGGCGGCGCGCTCCTTCTGCGTCTGCGTCGCGATGCGGGCGAAGACGGCGTCCTCCATCCGGTCGATGGTGGATGCGTCGAGCTCGGGAAGTTCGGGCTTCGCGAGCGGCGGTGTGGCCTTCATCAGCTCTCCGATTCGGTCAGGGTGGTCCGCAGGCGGGTGCGAATGCGGGAGAGACGGTTTCGGACGACGCCATGGCCGACCGACAGCGAGTCGGCCGCAGCCTGGTAGCCGTAGCCCTCGACGACGCAGAGGCGGAAGATCGCACGGTCGATCTCGCTCATCGAGGCGATCTCCTCGGTGATGCGCTCTGCCAGGTCGGCGCCGATCACCTGGTCCTCCACGTCCACGGTGTCGGGCACCGCCTCGTCGATCAGCTCGGAGCGGTTCGCGAGGTCCCGCCGACGGGAGCGGAGGCGGTTCGCGGACTGGAAGCGGCAGATGGTTGCTAACCAGGGAAGCAGGGACGAACCCTGCAGTTCCAGGCCGGCGAGCTTCCGCCACGCCACCACGAACGTCTCCTGGGTGACGTCTTCCGCGTCAGCCGCGTTGGACAGCAGCCCGTAGGCGATCCAGTAGACCGGCCTGACGTACTGCCGGTACAGCCGCTGAAAGGCGTGTTCGCTGCCTCCCGCGGCCGCAGCCACGAGGTCGGCATCGTCGAGTACTGCCTCCACGCGCCCTCCTTCTGTTGTCTCTCACCTGACAGTGTGCCGGTGGCAGATATCGTCTCAGACTCCGCTGTCCCGATCCGTGCACTGCGTCGCGGCGGCACGCGGATCACACGCTAGAATCGACGAAGCGAGGGGGAGTATCCCGTAAACGCGCCATCGTCATCACGAGCTCCGGCTCCGGTTGCGCACCGCTCATCGAGCGGGGGAGAGACTTTCGGTCATTTCGTCAACCTCCGAAAGGCCTCCGTGATCTCCACGACCTTCCTTCCCCTGCAGAATGTTCTGCTCGAACTGCCGCCGCTCTTCGAGATCGGATCACTCGTCGTCCTGGTGCTGATCCTCGTGGCGGATCTCCTGCTGGTCCTCAAGCGCCCGCACATCCCCTCGACGAAGGAGTCGACCCTGTGGGTCGTCTTCTATGTGACCTTGGCGCTGATCTTCGCGGTGCTGATCTGGATCTTCGCCGACGGCGAGCACGCGGGTCAGTTCATCGCCGGCTGGCTCACCGAGTACAGCCTCTCGATCGACAACCTCTTCGTCTTCGTGCTCATCATGACGCAGTTCAAGGTGCCGCGCCGCTATCAGCAGGAGGTGCTGATGGTGGGCATCATCATCGCGCTGATCCTGCGCGCAGCCTTCATCCTGCTCGGCTCCGCCGTGATCGAGCGCTGGTCGTGGATCTTCTACATCTTCGGCGCCTTCCTCCTCTACACGGCCATCAAGCAGGCGCTGGAGAACTCCTCCGACGACGAGGAGGAAAAGGAGAGCTTCGTGGTGCGCCTCGTGCGCCGGGTCATCCCCGTCACCGACGAGTTCGACGGTGCGAAGATCACCACCCGCATCGACGGCCGTCGGTACTTCACGCCGATGATCATCGTCTTCATCGCGATCGGCGTGACGGACCTGCTGTTCGCGATCGACTCCATCCCTGCGATCTTCGGTATCACCACGAGCCCGTTCATCGTCTTCACGGCCAACCTGTTCGCGCTCATGGGCCTGCGCCAGCTCTACTTCCTGCTGGGCGATCTCCTCGAGCGCCTGCGTTACCTGCACTACGGCATCGCGGCCATCCTGGCGTTCATCGGCGTGAAGCTCGTCTTCCACGCGATGCACGAGAACACGGTTCCGTTCCTCAATGGCGGACAGCCCTTCGAATGGGCGCCGGAGATCAGCACGTGGACGTCGCTCATCGTGATCGTCGCATCGATGGCCATCGCCACGATCGCCAGCCTGATCGCGTCGGGCCGTGAGCGTCGTGTCGCGGCGCGTAACGTCGAATCGCTGGACTGACCCGCGGTTCTTTCACACCAGGGCACTCGCCGCGGCGAGTGCCCTGGTGCGTGTCGGTGGTCCGTGATTGGCTTTAGCGGTGATCGAATACCGCGCAGTCCACAAGGAGTATCCCGACGGCACCGTGGCAGTCGTCGACTTCTCTCTGGTGATCCCGGCACGTCGCACCACCGTCTTCGTGGGCTCGTCCGGGTGTGGCAAGACCACTCTGCTGCGCATGATCAACCGGATGGTGGATCCTGAATCGGGCACCATCCTCATCGACGGCGAGGACGTCCGGCAGACCGATCCGGTGCGCCTGCGCCGCAGCATCGGGTACGTCATGCAGAACGGCGGGCTGATGCCGCACCTCACCGTGCGAGACAACGTGGCCACCGTGCCGATCCTGAACGGGACGTCCCGCGCGCAGGCGCGGCTTCGGGCGGGCGAGCTGCTGGAACTGGTCGGGCTCGACCCGGATCTCGGTTCCCGTTACCCGGCCCAGCTCTCCGGAGGGCAGCAGCAGCGCGTCGGGGTGGCGCGCGCCCTGGCCTCGGATCCCAACATCCTGCTGATGGACGAGCCGTTCGCCGCCGTCGACCCGATCGTGCGCGCCGACCTGCAACGCGAGACCATGCGCCTGCAGCAGGAACTGGACAAGACCGTGGTGTTCGTCACTCATGACATCGACGAGGCGTTCCTCCTGGGTGACCAGGTCGTGATCCTGCGTCAGGGCGCCGACGTGGCACAGCTGGGGTCGCCGAGCGAGATCATCGAGGCGCCCGCCGATGACTTCGTCCGTCAGTTCGTCGGCCTCGACGGCGGACGCCGGAGCCTGCGCGCCAAACACACCCCCGACGGCACCGTGCTGGTGGATGAAGCGGGACGCGCTCACGCCCGCCTCATCGATGACGAGGCGGGCCGGGTGACACCATGACATGGGTTCTCGACAATCTCGGTCTCATCTGGTCTCTCACGCTCAAGCACGTTGCCCAGTGTGCGCCACCGATCATCCTGGGCTTCCTGCTCGCCCTTCCCGTTGGCTGGGTGGCGCACCGGTACACGCGAATCCGCGGCGTCGTGCTCAGCGTGGTCGGCGTCCTCTACGCGATCCCGTCCTTCGGGCTCTTCGCCGTTCTCGCCAGCCTGTTCGGGATCGAGTACCTGTCGCCCACCAACCTGGTGGTCGCGCTGACCATCTACGCCGTCGCGCTCATGACACGGTCGGTGGCCGACGCGTTCGACTCGGTCGACGATGACGCGCGCCAGGCGGCCACGGCCATCGGCTATAGCCGCGTTCGCCGCTTCTTCACCGTCGAGCTGCCACTGGCCGGCCCGGTCCTCCTCGCCGGGCTCCGCGTCGCCACGGTCTCCACCGTTGCCCTTGCCACCGTGGGGATCCTGATCGGCGTGGAGAATCTCGGGTATCTGTTCACCAACGGATCCCAGCGCCGCATCATCGCCGAAGTACTCGCCGGCGTGGTGGCGGTGGGGGTGATGGCCTGGGTGTTCGACCTCCTCCTCGTCGCCCTCGGCCGCCTCCTGCTGCCGTGGAACAGGCCCGCGCCACGGACGGCGCGTACCCGGCGGGTGGTGGCAGCGGCATGAACCTGTTCCTGGAGGCCTTCGCCTGGATCTTCTCGCCGGATCGCCTGGACGGCGGGGCGCTGTCGCTGCCCGCCAACATCGGGCTGCACCTCTGGTACACGCTGGTGAGCGTGGTGATCGCCGCGATCATCGCCGTCCCGCTGGGCTGGTGGATCGGCCATACCGGGCGTGGACGCAATGTCGCCGTCGTCATCTCGGGGATGGCGCGGGCGATCCCGTCCCTCGGACTGGTGATCCTGCTCGTCATGCTGATGGGTGTCGCACTGAAGGGGCCCGCCGCCATCGTCGCCTTCGTTGTTCTCGCGATACCGTCGATCCTGGCGGGCGCGTACTCCGGAATCGACGCGATCGACCGTCGCACCCTCGATGCGGCACGCGCCGTGGGAATGAACACCTGGCAGGTGCTGTTCCGAGTCGAAGTGCCCCTCAGCCTTCCCCTGTTGATCGGCGGCCTGCGCGCCGCTGCACTGCAGGTCGTCGCCACGGTCGCCATCGCCGCCTACGTGGGTCTCGGGGGCGTGGGCTTCTTCATCCTGCAGGGAATCCAGACCCGCCGGTTCGATCAGATCCTGGGTGCGTCCATCGTCGTGGTCGTGCTCGCCCTTGCCATCGACGCGCTGCTGGCCCTGCTGCAGCGTGTCGTCACCCCCGCGGGTGTTCGCATCCGCCTGACCCAGGCACGCGCCGCAGCCGTGGCCACCGCCTGACGCACGTCCCGTCCACCAGTAGTTTCGAGAAATCGTCCAACAGATCGGAGCGATCATGAACCTCACACGACGATTCGCCCTCGCCGCCCTCACCGCGGCAGCTCTCGCCCTCGCGGGCTGCGCCTCCTCAGACCCGCTCGGCGGGTCATCGTCCACGGCGGGAAGCGACCCCTCGGGTTCTGCCGCACCGTCCGGCGCGATCGTGGTCGGCTCGCAGGCCTACTATTCGAACGAGATCATCGCGGAGATCTACGCGCAGGCGCTGGAAGGCGCAGGCAATACCGTGGAGCGCAAGTTCAACATCGGCCAGCGCGACGCCTACATGCCGGCTCTGGAAAGCGGAGAGGTGACACTCTTCCCCGAGTACACCGGAAACCTGCTCCAGTGGCTCGACAAGGACACGACGGCCACCGGTGACGACGACGTGTATGCCGCTCTCCAGGCCGCCATGCCGGATTCGCTGACCGTGCTGGATCAGGCGCCGGCCACCGACCAGGACTCCTACACGGTGACGGCCGCGTTCGCTGCTGAGCACGGGCTCAGCAGCATCGAGGATCTCGCGAAGGTGCCGAACCTCACCCTCGGCGGCCCGCCGGAGCTGCAGGAGCGTCCTTACGGCCCGACCGGTCTCAAGTCGATCTACGGTGTGGACGTCACGTTCTCGCCGACCGCCGACACCACGGTCGACGAGCTCGTCGCCGGCGGTATCCAGGTGGGCAACGTCTACACCGCCGACCCGCGGATCGCGACCGACGACCTCGTGGCGCTGAAGGACACGAAGAACATCTTCCTCGCGTCTCATGTCGTTCCCGTCGTGAACAAGGACGTGGCTGACAAGGTCGCCGACACCATCAACGCCGTGAGCGCGAAGCTGACGGCGGACGCTCTGCGCGAGCTGAACAAGGAGAGCACGGTGGACCAGAAGTCCGCTCCGGACATCGCGAAGGCGTGGCTCACCGACCAGGGTCTCGCCGGCTGAGTTCGCGTGTGGGCTCAACGGCAGCACGGTGGACCTGATGTCTGCGGTCTGTCGTCGTCCCGGCATGGCTCGCCGCTGACGCCATGACCGATAACGAACCGCCCCGGTGCCTGGCACCGGGGCGGTTCGTGTTCTCTCGGTGCGAGAGGTCAGAGGCCGGCGAGCGCCTGCTCGAGGTCGGCGATGATGTCCCCGACCTCCTCGAGCCCGATCGAGAGGCGGAGGGTACCGTCGAACACGCCCACGGCCGCGCGTTCCTCGGCGGTGCTGTGCACGTGGCTGGTGGTCGCGGGGTGAAGCACCAGGGTCCGGACATCTCCGAGGTGGGTCATGTGCGTGATCACTCCGACGGAGTTGACGACGTGCTCTGCCGCTGAGCGACCGCCGTGCAGCGTGATCGTGAACACGGAACCGGCGCCACGGGGGAGGATGCGCTGTCCGAGTTCGTAGTCGGGGTGGGAGGGAAGGCCCACGTAGTCGACGCGCTCCACGGCGGGGTGGGCGTCGAGCCATGCGGCCACTTCTGCCGCCGCCGCACTGTGGGCGCGGACGCGCACCGAGAGCGTCTCGGCGCCCTGGCCGATGAGGAACGCGTTGAGGGGGGAGATCGTGGGGCCGAGTCGAGACGAGACGACCTCGCGGGCATACGTGATCCGGGCGCTGCCGCCGGCGCGCTCCGCGATGCTCGGCTCGCCATGACGGCCCGCGGCGACGAGGTGCGGGGAGCGTGCACCGTCGCGTGCGGCGTCGAAGTGCCCGCCATCGACCACCACGCCGCCGAGCACCGAGCCCTGTCCGGAGAGGAACTTGCTCGCGGAGTGGATCACGAGGTCGGCGCCTTCTTCCAGCGGCCGCGACAGGTACGGGGTGGAGAAGGTGCTGTCCACGATGAGAGCGATGCCGTATTCGCGGGCGACCGAGGAGACCAGTGGGACATCGAGCAGGAGGTTCGCCGCGTTGGAGATGCTCTCGCCGATGAACGCCACCGTGTTGGGCTGCACGGCATCGCGCCAGGTCTGTGCGTCACGGATGTCGGAGACGAACGTGGTGGAGATTCCGAGGCGGGCCAGGAAGTCGAGGAACAGGCCGCGCGATCCCTCGTAGATGTGATCCGAACAGACCACGTGATCGCCGGCGCCGGCCACCGAGAGCACCGCGGTGGACATCGCCGCCTGTCCGGAGGAGACCAGCAGCGCCTGGGTGCCCCCGTCGAGAGCGGCGAGCTTGCGTTCCACCGCGTCGATGGTCGGGTTGCCGATGCGCGTGTATCCGAACCCCGCGCCCGTGGAGAAGTGGTGCTCGGCCTGCGCGAAGGAGTCGAAGGGGAAGCCGGCGGTGAGATGGATCGGTACGGCGCGCGGCGTGGCCGTGGCGACGTCGGATCCGGCGTGTACCTGGCGGGTCGAGAACCCGTGCTGATCGCTCACTGGCGCTCCTTCTCATCGATCGTGTCTCATCGCACGCACGCCCAGGATTCCAGGTGGGACGCGCAAACCGATCATCGTGTGACAGCGCGTGACAGGAAGTGACGGCCAGACGTCATCTGGGCAGCCCGGTTCTGCGTTACGCACGGAGCACGGGCGCGGTCCGTGGTGCTTCACGGCGGTGGTAGCCTCAAAAGATGCGCGCGGGACTGCTTCTCCTTCTCCGCCGCGACGAGCCCTCGTTCTAGGCCTGCTCGTCGCGGAGCCGTTTCGTTGGGCCATCCGCCGATTCTGGAGAGACTGCAATGACCACCACTGACACCGCCCGTCCGCGGACCCTGGCCGAGAAGGTCTGGGACAACCACCTCGTCGTCGAGGGGGAGGGCGACGAGCCGGACCTCATCTACATCGACCTGCATCTGGTGCACGAGGTGACGAGCCCGCAGGCCTTCGACGGCCTCCGCTCGGAGGGCCGCCCGTTGCGCCGGCTGGATCTCACGATCGCGACCGAGGATCACAACACCCCGACGCTGGACATCGACAAGCCGATCGCCGACCTCACCAGCCGCACGCAGATCGAGACGCTGCGCCGCAACGCGGCCGAGTTCGGCGTTCGCATCCACTCGCTCGGAGACGCGGAGCAGGGCATCGTGCACGTCGTCGGCCCGCAGCTGGGCCTGACCATGCCCGGCATCACGGTGGTGTGCGGAGATTCCCACACCTCGACCCACGGTGCATTCGGCGCCATGGCCTTCGGCATCGGCACCAGCGAGGTCGAGCACGTCATGGCGACGCAGACGCTGCCGCTCAAGCCGTTCAAGACCATGGCGATCAACGTGGACGGCGCGCTGAAGCCGGGGGTCACCGCCAAGGACATCATCCTCGCCGTGATCGCCAAGATCGGCACCGGCGGCGGCCAGGGCTACGTGCTGGAATACCGTGGCTCCGCGATTCGCTCCCTCTCCATGGAGGGACGCATGACGATCTGCAACATGTCCATCGAGGCCGGTGCCCGCGCCGGCATGGTGGCACCCGATGAGACGACGTTCGCGTACCTCGAAGGGCGCCCGCACGCCCCGAAGGGCCAGGACTGGGAGGACGCGGTCGCATACTGGCGCACGCTCCCCACGGATGAGGGCGCGACCTTCGACGCGGAGGTCTTCATCGACGCCGACACGCTCGAGCCTTTCGTCACCTGGGGCACCAACCCCGGTCAGGGCGTATCGCTGTCCGATGTGGTGCCCTCGCCGGAGGACTACACCGACCCGAACGAGCGCGCCGCCGCCGAGCGCGCGCTGGAGTACATGGACCTGGTCCCGGGCACGAAGCTGAAGGACGTCCCCGTGGACGCCGTGTTCATGGGCTCCTGCACCAACAGCCGCATCGAGGATCTGCGCGCGTTCGCCTCCATCATCCAGGGGCAGAAGAAGGCGGACGGCGTCCGCGTCATGGTGGTTCCCGGGTCCGCGCGGGTGCGCCTGGAGGCCGAGGCCGAGGGCATCGACAAGATCGTGACAGACTTCGGCGCCGAGTGGCGATTCGCGGGCTGCTCGATGTGCCTGGGGATGAACCCGGATCAGCTGGCACCGGGGGAGCGCTGTGCGTCGACCTCGAACCGCAACTTCGAGGGCCGTCAGGGCAAGGGCGGTCGCACCCACCTGGTGTCGCCGCTCGTCGCCGCAGCCACCGCGATCCGCGGCACGCTGTCCAGCCCGAGCGATCTGCAGACCGCAGGAGAGGTGGCCTGACATGGAGAAGTTCACGACCCACACCGGTATCGCCGCGCCTCTGAAGCGCTCGAACGTCGACACCGACCAGATCATCCCCGCGGTCTATCTGAAGCGCGTCACCAAGACCGGCTTCGAGGACGCGCTGTTCGCCGGCTGGCGCCAGGACCCCGATTTCGTCCTCAACCAGCCCGAGTTCCAGGGCGCATCGGTGCTGGTGGCAGGTCCGGACTTCGGCACCGGATCCAGCCGTGAACACGCCGTCTGGGCCCTGCGGGACTTCGGCTTCCGTGTCGTGCTTTCGCCGCGTTTCGCCGACATCTTCCGCGGCAACTCCGGCAAGCAGGGACTGCTCACCGGCATCATCTCCGAGGCTGACCTGGAACGGCTGTGGGCGGCCATCGACGCGGAGCCGGGTGTGTCCATCACCGTCGACCTGCCGGCGCGCACAGCGACACTGGGCGAGCTCACGGTTCCGTTCGAGATCGACGACTACACTGGTTGGCGGCTCTTGGAGGGGCTGGACGACATCGGTCTGACCCTCCGGAACGAAGACAAGATCGCCGCCTACGAGGCGCGTCGCGAATCCTGGAAGCCGCGCACCCTACCGGTGCAGACGTCCACTGCAGAGTAAGGCCACCGCATGAGCATCACCCTGAACGACATCACCGGCACCGGCGGAATCGCACCAGGGGCGGGGGAGATCCTGTCCATCCGCGGCGGTCGTCCGCTGTCCGGTCGCGTGTCCGTGAAGGGCGCCAAGAACCTGGTCACCAAGGCGATGGTGGCGGCACTGCTCGGCAACACCGCCAGCACCCTGCGCGACGTTCCCGACATCAGCGACGTGGCCGTGGTGCGCTCGCTGCTCGAGGTGCACGGCGTGCGCGTCGTCGAGGGCGACGAGCCCGGCTCGCTGCTCATGGACCCGCGCGATGTCGAGTCGGCGCACATGGAGGAGATCGACGCCTACGCCGGATCCTCTCGCATCCCGATCCTGTTCTGCGGTCCGCTGCTGCACCGCCTGGGCGAGGCCTTCATCCCCGACCTCGGCGGCTGCCGCATCGGCGACCGCCCGATCGACTTCCACCTGGACGCCCTCCGCAAGTTCGGTGCCGTGGTGGAGAAGCTGCCCAGCGGCATCCGCCTCTCCGCACCGAACGGTCTCCACGGCGCGAACATCCACCTGCCGTACCCGAGCGTGGGCGCCACCGAGCAGGTGCTGCTGACGGCGGTCCGTGCCGATGGACAGACCGAGCTGAAGAACGCGGCCATCGAGCCGGAGATCATGGATCTGATCGCCGTGCTTCAGAAGATGGGCGCGATCATCTCCTACGAGCCCAACCGCGTCATCCTCATCGAGGGGGTCGCGGAGCTCAAGGGCTACGATCACCGTGCGATCTTCGACCGCAATGAGGCCGCGAGCTGGGCGGCCGCCGCGCTCGCGACCGACGGTGAGATCTATGTCGAGGGTGCCCGCCAGCAGGAGATGCTCACGTTCCTCAACGTGGTTCGCCGTATGAACGGCGACTTCGATGTGCACGAGGACGGCATCGTCTTCCGCCGCGGCGCCGGCGCGATGCGCGGCGTGACGGTCGAGACCGACGTCCACCCCGGCTTCATGACCGACTGGCAGCAGCCGCTGATCGTGGCGCTCACGCAGGCCGAGGGACAGTCGATCGTGCACGAGACCGTGTACGAGAACCGCTTCGGCTTCACCGATGCACTGGTGAAGATGGGCGCCGACATCGTGGTGCACCCGCATGGTCTGCAGAACGGCCCGCGCCGCGTGCCGCGTCGTCAGCTGGAGCAGGCGGCGGTCATCAACGGTCCGACCCACCTCACCGGTGCCGACATCGTGGTGCCCGACCTGCGCGGCGGCTACAGCCACGTCATCGCGGCGCTCACCGCGACGGGCGAGTCCACGGTCCGTAACATCGGCATCATCCGCCGCGGATACGAGAAGCTCCTGCCGAAGCTGTCCGGCCTCGGCGCGGACTTCGACGTCATCGGCTGATCGCGTGCGCGCCACTGCGGAGAAGTCGCGTCCCAGCTGGTTCTGGCCGCTGGGGGCGATCGTCGTCCCGTTCATGAGCCTCCTCGCGAAGATCCGCTTCGTGCATCCGGAGAAGCTCCCTCGCGAGGGCGCGTACGTCATGGTCGCCAACCACTACTCCGAGATCGATCCGCTGATCGTGGCGGTGGGGGTCTGGCGTCTCGGGCGTGCACCGCGCTTCATGGCGAAGGAATCCCTCTTCCGGGTTCCCGTGCTCGGTTCCGCACTGCGCGCGACCGGCATGGTGCCAGTAGCACGCCGATCGACCTCCGCATCCGCGAAGGAGACCCTCAAGGCGTCGAACGACATCGTCGAACACGGTCGCGGTGTCATCGTCTACCCGGAAGGGACGCTGACTCGCGACCCCGATCTCTGGCCGATGCGTGGGAAGACCGGTGCCGTCCGCCTGGCTCTCGAAGCCGGGCTCCCGGTGATCCCGGCCGTGCAGTGGGGTGCGCAGGAGATCATGCCGCGCTACGGCAAGCTGCGGTTGTTCCCGTGGCGCAAGCCCGTGACCATGGCATTCGGCGACCCGATCGACCTCAGCGACTACGCCGGGCGCGAGCACTCGCAATCCGCCCTGACCGAGGCCACCACCCTGGTGATGGACCGGCTCGCCGAGATGCTCGGCGAACTGCGCGGTGAGCAGCCGCCCGCCGAGCGGTGGAATCCCGCACAGCACGACCAGAAGGAGACCGGCCGCTATGACGCCTAGACCCTCCGCACGCGCATCTCGCGTGGCAGTGGTCGGTGCGGGCAGCTGGGGAACGACCTTCGGCAAGGTGCTCGCCGACGCGGGCTCCGAGGTGGTGATGTGGGCGCGTCGGCCGGAGCAGGCCGAGGAGATCTCCCGCGCCAAGCGCAACAGCAAGTACCTTCCCGGTATCAACCTGCCGCGCACCATGACCGCCAGCTCTGAGCTGTCCACGGCCGTGGACGGCGTAGAAGCCGTCTTCCTCTCGGTGCCCAGCCAGTCCGCCCGACAGAACCTGAAGGCTCTGCGTCCGCTGATCGGCAATCTCGACGTCCCGATCGTCAGCTTGATGAAGGGCGTCGAGAAGCAGTCGGGCATGCGGATGAGTCAGGTCATCGCCCAGGAGCTGCAGTGCGACCCGGACCGGATCGCCGTGGCGAGCGGTCCGAACCTCGCCCTGGAGATCGCGCGCGAACAGCCCACTGCCGCCGTCGTGGCCTCCTCCTCGCTGGAGACGGCGGAGGCCGTCGCCCGGCTGGCGTCCAACCGGTATTTCCGGACGTTCACGAACACCGACGTCATCGGCACAGAGTTCGGCGGCGTGCTGAAGAACCTGATCGCCGTGGCCATCGGCATCGTCGACGGCGTGGGCTATGGCGAGAACACCAAGGCGTCGATCATCACGCGCGGTCTCGTCGAGATGACGGATTTTGCCGTGGCATACGGCGCACAGGCCGGCACGCTGCAGGGCCTGGCAGGGCTCGGAGATCTCATCGCCACCTGCCAGTCTCCGCTGAGCCGGAACAACACGGCCGGACGTCTGCTCGGGCAGGGGTACGGCTTCCAGGATGTCGTCACGCAGATGCAGCAGACCGCCGAGGGGCTCGCGTCCGTCGGTCCGGTGCTGCAGCTGGCGGCCGAGGTCGGCGTGGAGATGCCGATCGTGCAACAGGTCAAGATGGTGCTGGATGGCACGATGCACCCCCGGGACATCGCCCCTCACCTGACCACCGACGACGACACCCCGCAGGGGGAGAGGACGGACAATGGGCAAGCAGCGGGTGGTGGTGCTCTTCGGCGGGCGCTCCAGCGAGCATTCGATCAGTTCCGCCACGGCGGGCGGGGTTCTGCACGCGATTGACCGCGATCGGTTCGATGTGATTCCGGTCGGGATCACGCGAGACGGCGCTTTCGTGCTCGAGGAGGACCGCCCGGAGAAGTTCGCGATGGTCGCGGACGCCATGCCCGAGGTGCGCGACAACGGCACACGTGTGCTGTGGCCCGAGGCCGGCGGCGAGCGTGTGCTGCACGTCCGCCGGACGGACGGATCGGTGTCGGAGCCGATGCCGATCGATGTCGTCCTGCCGATCCTGCACGGGCCGCACGGCGAGGACGGCACCATGCAGGGCTTCCTCGACATTCTCGGCCTGCCGTATGCGGGATGCGGCGTGCTGGATTCGGCTGTCTGCATGGACAAGCACTTCATGAAGGTCGTGCTGCAGGCGGCGGGCATCCCGGTCTCGCCGGGATTCACGGTGACCTCCGCAGACTGGGCCTCCTCGCCTGAGCACGTCCGCACGTCGGCCGCTCAGTATCCGCTGCCGTGGTTCGTGAAGCCGGCGCGCGCGGGCTCCAGCGTGGGCGTCTCCAAGGTGCACACGGCCGACGAGCTCGACGCCGCGCTTCGGGTGGCCTTCGATGAGGACGACAAGGTGCTCATCGAACAGGGCATGGCCGGGCGTGAGATCGAGGTCGCCGTCCTGAAGGGGATGCCCGGCGAGTCCTCGCGCGCCTCGCTTCCGGGGGAGATCGTCCTCACCCGCGACTTCTACGACTTCGAGGGCAAGTACCTCGGCGGCGAGGGCGTGGATCTGGTGTGCCCGGCCGAGCTGGACGACGCAACCACCGCCCAGCTGCGTGAGCTGGCGGTTCGCGCCTTCGATGCGGTCGACGGACAGGGCCTTGCACGCGTGGACTTCTTCGTGACGGCTGACGGCCCGATCGTGAACGAGCTCAACACCATGCCGGGCTTCACACCCATCTCGATGTTCCCGCAGTGCTGGATCGCCACGGGACTCAGCTACACCGACCTGCTCACCTACCTGGTCGACAACGCACTCGCTCGCGCCTGAGCCTGCCGACGTCGGCGCCTGCTGTCGCAGATCTGCGACAGCACTGCGACGGCCCCGCCACCATGTGCGGCGGGGCCGTTTCTAGTCTGTGGGTATGAACCAGCCGATGACCCAGATCCGCCCCGTTCCCGCTGCCGCGCCGGCACCCGTGAACTCCCTGGCGGCGGTCGCCTTCGTCCTCTCGCTGCTCGGCTTCTCGCTCATCCCGGTCATCCTCGGGCACATCGCGCTCGGACAGATCCGTCGGCGCGGTGAGAGCGGCACGGCCTTCGCAGTGATCGGCCTCGTGCTCGGATATCTCGAACTCATCGCGATCATCGTCCTGCTGGTCGTGCTGGCCGGCGGCATCATCTACGCGGTGACGACGGCATGAGCGGGGCGGCAGTGGCCGGGTCGGATACGGTGAAGGACATGAGCGCGTTTCGGAGGAGGCCACTGCTGATGGTCGCCGCGGCGACGGTGATGCTGCTGGTCAGTGGCTGCAGTGCCACGATCGCACCGGACCCGAACGCCGCGGCACCGGGGGAGGCGCCCCGCGCGGGTGAGAGCACGCCCCCGGCCACGGCGTCCGACAAGGGTTCGGCGGGCGCAGCGACGGGCGAAGACCCCGCCGGATCCGCTGCGCAGACCACCACGTCCGCAACGGGCTCGGTCACGGCCGAGGCACATCGTGCCGCACTGGCGAAGACGGTGGACCAGCAGCTCACCTGCGGCGGGGGGAATCTGGAGATCACGGACTTCGCGGTGCGGGTCGAGGTGACGGACGACTGCGACACCATCGTGGTGACCGGCAGCTCCGTGATGGTGATCGCACAGAACGTGAAGACCCTCGTCGTCGACGGCTTCTCCACCGACGCGCTCGTCGCGTCGGTCGACGCCATCCGTGTCACCAGCAACGGCAGCTCCACCACGGTTCGCTGGGAGAGCGGTACGCCGTCCGTCGAGGACGCCGGATTCGCCTCCGACCTCCGCCTCAGCGAGTTCGCTCGATGACCGGGCACCGCAACCCGGGACAGCTCGGCCGCGAGGAGGGGAGACGATGACGGAGCCCACGGTCCTGCTCGTGGACGACGAAGAGCCCATCCGCGCCACGCTCGCACCGTACCTGGAGCGCAGCGGGTTCCGGGTACGGACCGCCGCCGACGGTGAAGAGGCGCTGGCAGCGCTGGCGGCCGAGCGCACCGACATCATCGTGAGCGACGTGATCATGCCGCGACGCGACGGCCGCTCGCTGCTGCGTGAACTGCGGGGGCGCGAAGACTGGACGCCCTTCATCCTCCTGACGCGTGTCGACCAGGCATTCGAGCGATCCGCCGCTCTGGACGAGGGGGCGGACGACTACCTGGGAAAGCCGTTCGATCCGCCCGAGCTGGTCAGCCGCATCCGGGCCGTGCTGCGCAGAGCACGTCCGGGGGAGCGGTCGCTCGCCTCCGCCCAGGTGCTGCGTGCGGGCGAGCTGGAATTCGATCGCACCGCGCGCCGGGTCCGGTTGCGGGGCCGCGACGTCGTCCTCACGCCGCGCGCCACCACGCTGCTGGAGTACCTGATGAGCCATCCGGACGAACTGCACACGCGGGATCGGCTCCTGGCGACGCTCTGGGGCTACGAGTTCGCCGTGACCACACGGGCCATCGACCATCGCATCGCGGAGATCCGCCGTGTTCTGGGCGATGATCCGCAGGAGCCGCGCTACATCGAGACGGTTCAGGCATCGGGATACCGGTTCGTCGGGGCGGTGAGCGGATCATGACGCATCGGCCGTCACGCGCACGGCTGTGGTGGGCACTGCTTCCCTTGGGAATCGGGATGCTCGCGGCCCTCGTGCTCATCGCGACACGCACGAATGCGGTCCTCGTGCTGTCGCTGCCGTTTGCAACGCTCGCCCTCGCGCTGTCGGTGGTGGCGTCGATCGTCTGGGCGGCCGCGGTCATGGCCCGCGGCGCGCGGAAGGCGATCGTGGCACGGGCGGTATCCGAGGCGGAGGCGGCCTCGAGAGCCGAACGCGCGCGATTTCTCCGCCGCCTCGATCACGAGGTGAAGAACCCCGTCACGGCGATCCGCACCGGACTCGCGACCGGGGACGCCGCGGCTCTCACCGTCGCTCGCGTGCAGTCGGAACGCCTCAGCTCCCTGGTCGCCGACCTGGCGAAGCTCGCCGAGCTGGAGACCCGCCCCCTGGAGCGGGAGAGCGTGGACCTGGAGTCGCTGGCTCGTGATGCGGTGGAGGCCGTGGCGGGTCGTCATCCCCAGCGCAGCTATCGTGTCGAGTTCGCTCGCGTCCCGTGGCCGGTGCCCGCGGTGACGGGTGACCCCGATCTGCTGGCCGTCGCGGTCTACAACCTCGTCGGCAACGCCGCGAAGTACTCCGATCCCGGCGCCACGGTCGAGGTGCGTGGTACCGAGCACGACGGGATCGTCACGGTGGAGGTGGCCGACACCGGGTGGGGCATCCCCGCGGAGGAGATCGATGGCGTCTGGGACGATCTGGCGCGCGGCTCCAACGCCCGGGCTGTGGAGGGGACGGGCCTCGGGCTCGCGGTGGTGCGCGTGATCGCGCGACGGCACGGTGGAGACGTGTCCTTGCGATCCCAGCAGGGTCAGGGGACTCGGGCGGTGCTCACCGTTCCGGTGCGGTGAGCCGGGTTCCGGTGCGGTGAGCCGGGTGCGGTGCGGTGAGTCGGGTGCGATGCGGTGAATCGGGTGCGATGCGGTGAATCGGGTGCGGTGCGGTGAATCGGGTTCGGTGCGGTGAGTCGGGTTCCGGTGGGGTGGGTCGGGTGCGGCGCGGTGAGTCGGGTTCCGGTGGGGTGAGCCGGGTTCGGCGCGGTGAGTCGGGTTCGGCGCGGTGAGTCGGGTTCCGGCGTCGGCGCGGTGCTGGGCGGCGATGTGCCCCGGCAAGGAATGTCGCGGTCGCGTCCCGGGTGGCGTTCCCGGAGGTCAGCTCGTCGGGCGCTCGGTGCAGGTGGCGAGCACGCGGGAGCCGAGCATCGGCTTCGCGAACCGGTCCAGCACCTCCGTGGGAGAGAGCCCGTCCGTGCGGGACGAGATGAACAGCTGCACCGCGGGCTGGCGGCCGAACGTCGTGACTCGGTAGTGGTTTTCGTCCGTGGAATCCACGAGCCAGTCGATTCCGGCGATCGTCTGGCACGGGGTGGTCGACGCCATCGGGACCTCGACGCCGCAGGCCATCAGGATCTCCGCCTTCGAGCCCCAGGCCGCCGTCGACTGCGCGTCGGTCCACACGCGCGGCAGGCCGGCGATCGTGTCGTACGAGCCGGTCTTGTTCAGCTGCGCCATCATCGCCGCGCACTGGGGATCATCGGCGTTCGGGGCCGCCTGTATGGAGATCGTCTGCGAGCATCCCGTCAGTGAGAGCACGAGGGCTGCGGATGCGAGGGACGCGCCGACGAGGGCGCCGATACGACGGAGGAGACTCACCCCTCCAGGCTAACCCGCCCGCCTCCGCGTCAGCCGCGTGCCGCCCCTGGTGCTCGGGTAGCGTGGAGGGATGTCTCAGGCGCCCCTCCGTCCCGATGCCGCGACGCCGATCTCCCAGGTCTCGGAAGGGGAGCTGCTGGCCTGGATCACCGCGCGGGTCCCGGATGTGCGGCACGACGGCGCGACGATCCTCGGAATCGGAGACGATGCCGCCGTGCTTCGCTTCGGCGGAGACGCCGTGGTGACCACCGACACCCTCGTGCACGGACCCGACTTCCGCATGGCCTGGTCGGACGCTTCCTCACTCGGCTGGAAAGCCGCGGCGGTGAACCTCGCCGACGTGGCCGCGATGGGGGCGCGACCCACGGCGCTCCTGATCGCCCTCACGCTTCCCGCGGACCTGCCCCTCGGCTGGGTGGGGGACTTCTACGACGGGCTCGTGAGCGCCTGCCGCTGGTTCGGAGACGACATCCAGGTGGTCGGTGGCGACGTGACCGTCTCGCCCACGCTGACGATCGCTGTGACGGCATTGGGAGATCTGCGAGGAGCCGGCCCGGTGCTGCGCAGTGGGGCTCGCGCGGGCGACGTGCTCGCGCTCGCCGGCGAACAGGGCCCCGCAGCCCGTGGGCTGCAGGTGCTGTTTGCACGCTTCCGCGACGCGGAGGGCAGGCCCGTGGCGGTGGACGATGCGCTCCTCACCGAGGCCGAGCGGTTCGACGTCGGGCGTCAGCTGCGCCCGGAACCTCCGGTGAGGCTCGGTGAGCAGGCCGCTGCCGGCGGAGCCCACGCGCTGATGGACGTCTCCGACGGACTGGTGATGGACGCGCGACGGATGGCACGCGCGTCGGGGGTACGCATCGATATCGACGCGGCGGCGCTGGGCGCAGACCCGGCGGCGGCGCTGGCGGGGGGAGAGGACCACACCCTCCTGGCCGCCTTCCCCGCCGGCCGCGAGCTTCCCGCAGGGTTCCGCAGGATCGGCCGGGTTCTCGCCTCGCCCGTCGGTGACGTGACCGTCGACGGCGCCGTGTACGACGCACGCGGCGGGTGGGACCCGTATCAGGACTGGGACGCGGCGCAGGGCTGAGCGATCTCGCTGAGTCGTGGACGCGCATCAGGATGCGCAAGCGCAGCAGGCGCGCTCCATCCCGTCGAGGCGATGGCGTCAGACGGAGGCGAGCTCGCCCCACCACACGGTGGTGTCGCCGTAGGTCTTGTCGCGCATCGCGGACATCCCCGCAGCCGACCAGTCCGGCGCTGGGGAGCGCTTCGCCCGCTCGACGATGACCACAGCGTCGGGGGACAGCCGCGGAGTGAGGGCGGCGAGCACCTCCGCGATCTCCCCTTCGGCGACATCGTAGGGAGGGTCGATGAAGACGAGATCCCAGACCAGCGACGTCGACCGCAGGAACGGCAGCACCCCGCTCTGGTGGACCCGAGCGCCCACGCCGGTCGCCTTGGCGACACCCGCCGCGTTCCGGCTCGCGACCGCGGCCGCCGCCCGGGCCTTCTCGACGAGATCCACCGCGCTTGCACCCCGGCTGGCGGACTCCAGCCCCAAAGCTCCGGATCCGGCGTAGAGGTCGAGCACGCGCGCACCGTCGATGAGTCCGTGCGTCTCGAGACTGCCGAACAACGATTCGCGGACGCGATCACTGGTCGGCCGGGTTCCTGCATCGGGAACGGCCAGTCCGAGGCCCCGGGCCGCACCCGCGATGATCCGTGTCACCGCTCCAGCCTATCCGCGCTCGCGCGGCTCACGCGGCGGGGGTGTCCGACGGCGACAGTAGGCTGGAGCGGTGCAGTTCGGTGTGGACACCAGCCTCGACAGCGCGATCGGCGCCAAGACCGCCGGCGTGCTCGCGAAAGCGTTCGAAATGCGCACTGTGGGTGACCTCATCGGTCACTATCCGCGTCGCTACGCCAGTCACGGCGAGCTGACTCCCATCCGGTCGCTCCCCATCGGCGAGCAGGTGACCATCGTCGCGGAGGTGCGAAAGGTCTCCGAGCGTCGGATGCAGGCCCGGCGCGGGTCGCTTCTGGAAGTCGTGATCAGCGACGGCAACGGCGAGATGGCGCTCACGTTCTTCAACCAGGCGTGGCGCCAGGGCGAGTTGCGTCCCGGCAGGCGCGGGATCTTCGCCGGCAAGGTGGGCCTCTACAAGGGCGGTCTGCAATTCGCGCACCCCGAGTACGAGCTGTTCGATGACGAGGCCTCGGTCGACGCGGCCCGCTGGGCGAACACTCCCATCCCGATCTATCCGGCAACGGCCGCGCTTCCCAGCTGGCAGATCCGTAAGACCATCGAGACCGTGCTCGATGGGCTCGGGCCGATACCCGATCCGCTCCCGCCGGAGTTCGCCGCGGCGCACAAGTGCATCCCCGCCCGCGACGCGATCGAGGCCGTGCACCGGCCCGAGACCGTGTCGCAGGCGCACGTCGCGCGCCACACGCTGCGGATGCAGGAGGCGCTCCTGCTGCAGACCGCTCTTCTGCAGCAGCGCGCCGAGGTCCGCCGGCTGCACGCCGTGTCTCGGCCCGCGGGGTCGCTGCTGGAGCGGTTCGACGCCGCGCTCCCGTATACGCTCACCCCCGATCAGCAGGCGGTGGGCGCCGTCATCGCCGAGGACCTCGTGGGCGAGTGGCCCATGAACCGGCTCGTGCAGGGCGAGGTCGGCTCCGGAAAGACGCTCGTCGCGCTGCGAGCCATGCTGCAGGTGGCACAGACCGGCGGGCAATCCGCCCTGATCGCGCCCACGGAGGTGCTGGCCGCCCAGCATCTCCGCTCCATCGCGAAGATGCTCGGGCCACAGCTCGCGCCCGAGCTGATCCCCACGCTCCTCACCGGTCAGATGCCGGCTGCCGAACGCCGCAAGGCCGCGTTGCGGGTGGCGGCGGGCCAGGCGCGCATCGTGGTGGGAACGCACGCGCTGCTCAGCGAGAGCACGACGTTCGCCGAGCTCGGACTCGTGGTGGTCGACGAACAGCACCGCTTCGGCGTCGAGCAGCGCGAGACCCTGCGGGCGAAAGGCACCGCGCCGCATGCGCTGGTGCTCACCGCCACGCCGATCCCGCGCACCGTCGCGATGACCGTGTTCGGCGACCTCGACGTGTCGACGATCCGCACGATGCCCGCGGGCCGCGCGGGCATCACCACCCACGTCGCCCCGCTCGCCGACAAACCGAGCTGGTTCGGCCGGGTGTGGGAGCGTGCCGCCGAGGAGGTGGCACAGGGGCGCCAGGTTTTCGTCGTGTGCGCCGCGATCGACGCCCAGAAGGAGCTGGTGGACGGCGAACTGCCGCCTCCGGTGGAGGGCGAAGCCAGCGGACCGCGGTGGGGCGTGGTGCAGGTCGCCGAGATGCTCGCCGTGCATCCGTCGTTCGCCGACATCCGCGTGGCGGTGCTGCACGGCAAGATGCACTCCGAGGAGAAGGACGCGATCATGCGGGCCTATGCCGCCGGCGAGATCGACGTGCTGGTTGCCACCACCGTCATCGAGGTGGGCGTGGACGTGCCCAACGCCTCCACCATGATCATCCTGGAGGCGGACCGGTTCGGCGTCTCCCAGTTGCACCAGTTGCGCGGACGGGTCGGACGAGGGGGAGTTCCGGGGTTGTGCCTGCTCGTCACGGAGGCGGAGGACGGTACGCCCGCTCGCACGCGCGTGGAGGCGGTTGCGGCGACGCTCGACGGCTTCGAGCTCGCCGAGGTCGACCTGGAGCTGCGCGGGGAGGGCGACGTGCTCGGTGACGCGCAATCCGGGGCCCGATCATCGCTGAAGCTGCTGCGCGTGGTGAAGGACGCCGACACCATCGCCATCGCCCGTGCAGAAGCAGAGCGGCTGCTGGAGGCGGACCCGACGCTTGCCGCTCATCCGGCCCTCGCCGATGCGGTCGCGCGCCGGGTCACCCAGGCGGAGCGCGCGGCGCTCGGCAAGAGCTGACGTCGCGGTCCGCTCGGGGGGAAACTGGAGTTCGCATCCTGACCGCCACGCGGCGCTGACCCCATAGGCTGTGAGCATGAACAGCAGGATCGCCGTCGTCCCCGGATCCTTCGACCCGCCCACGCTCGGTCATCTCGATGTGATCACCCGTGCCGCAGAGCTGTACGACGAGCTTCACGTGCTCGTCGTCCACAACCCTGAGAAGCACGCCATGCTGCCGATCGCACAGCGTCTGAGTCTGCTGGAGCAGTCGATTCGCGACGCGGGGCTTGCGGGCAACATCGTGGTGGCTTCGTGGAGCATGGGGCTGCTGGTGGACTACTGCGTCGAGGTCGATGCGGGAGTGCTGGTGAAGGGAATCCGCTCGCAGGTCGACGTCGCGTACGAGACGCCCATGGCGATCGTGAACCGCGGACTCGCGGGCGTCGAAACGGTGTTCCTCCTCCCGGACCCCGCGCATGCCCTGGTGTCCAGCTCGCTGGTGCGCCAGGTGGCAGGACTCGGCGGCGACGTGTCCGCGTATGTGCCGCCGGCCGTCGCTGCGTTCCTCGACACCGGCGCACGCGACCTCTGAGGCCTGCCCGCACGGTAGACTGGTCGGTTGTGAAGACCACCCGACCCGGACCGTTCTCCCTTCCCGTGCGCGATATCGTGCACCAGCCGGGAGAGATGCGCGAGTTCACGCTCACCATTCCCGCCCCTGAGAAGTGGGGGGAGGGACTCATCGCCGTCCCCGCGGGTGAAGAGCTGGACCTGGACGTGCGTCTGGAGTCCGTCCACGAGGGCATCCTCGTGACCGCGGAGATCCGCACGAGCGTCGAAGGGGAGTGCAGCCGGTGCCTCACCGAGTTCACTCAGGGTGTCGAAGTCGAGTTCCAGGAGCTTTTCGCGTACTCTGGAGATGAAGAGACTGACTTCGAGGTTCAAGACAACCACGTGGATCTTGAAACTCCGGTCAGGGATGCGATTGTTCTGTCGC
The DNA here is from genome assembly GCF_021044885.1 of Microbacterium nymphoidis. GTDB lineage: Bacteria > Actinomycetota > Actinomycetes > Actinomycetales > Microbacteriaceae > Microbacterium > Microbacterium nymphoidis. The sequence goes on from NZ_JAJNOD010000001.1 coordinate 385,355, forward strand.
TTCCATTTCAGCCGGTGTGTCAGCCGGATTGCCCCGGTCTTGATCCGGCCACGGGCGAGCGGCTGACGACTGCGTCGGCGGAAGACTCCTCAGCCCCCATCGATCCCCGATGGGCTGCGCTTCAAGGACTCACAGACCAGGCAGCCGGAACGACCGGTTCCGAGCTGCGCAACACGGAAGAGAGCTAGTCATGGCAGGTAACCCCCCGAAGCGGAAGGTCTCCCGCTCCAACACCCGTTCGCGTCGCGCGCAGTGGAAGGCCGAGGCCCCCACGCTCGTCAAGACCATCGAGAACGGCAAGGTCGTTTACAGCCGTCCGCACCAGGCGAAGGTCGTCACCGACTCGCAGGGCACCGAGCTGTTCCTGGAGTACAAGGGCCGCAAGGTCGCTGACATCTGAGACACCTCACCGCGGGAAGCACAGTGACTGAACTGACCGCATTGATGCAGAAGCTCGGCGTCGTCCTCGACGCCGAGCTTCTGTCGCTTGCGCTGACACATCGCTCGTATGCGTACGAGAGCGGGGGCATCCCGCACAACGAACGTCTGGAGTTCCTCGGAGACTCCGTGCTGGGTCAGGCGACGACCGTACTCCTGTACACGCGCCACCCCGACCTCGACGAGGGCTCCCTCGCGAAGCGACGCGCGAGCGTCGTCTCGACGGTGGCTCTCGCGGAGGCCGCACGCACGCTGGGCATCGGCGAGTTCCTGAAGCTCGGCCGCGGCGAGGAGCAGACCGGCGGGCGCGACAAGGACTCGATCCTCGCCGACACCACCGAGGCCATCATCGGCGCCACGTACCTGTCCGCAGGTCCCGACGAGGCGACCGCACTGGTTCACCGCATCATCGAGCCGCTGCTGGCTGACCCCGAGCGCTACGGCGCGGCGGTGGATCCGAAGACGGCCCTGCAAGAGGTCGCCGCGAAGCTCGGCATGACGGCACCGGTGTACAGCATCGAGGCCGAAGGCCCCGATCACGACCGCCGGTTCACCGCGACGGTGTGCGTCGACGACATCTGCACCACCGGCACCGGAACCAGCAAGAAGACGGCCGAGATGGCGGCGGCACTCGCCGCCTGGCACGTCCTCAGCGAGCGTGCCTGAGCTCCCCGAGGTCGAGGTCGTCCGCGCCGGACTGTCGCCGGCGCTCACGGGCGCGACGATCACCGGGGTGTCGGTGCTGGATGACCGTGCGCTCACTCGTCACCTCGGCGACGCTGCCTCCTTCGAAGCGGAGCTGCGGGGTGCCACCGTGCTGAGTGCCGCGCGGCGGGGCAAGTTCCTGTGGTTCCCGCTGGCGACCGGTCGGGCTGTCGTCGGTCATCTCGGGATGAGCGGGCAGATGCTGTTGCGCGAACCCGATGCTCACCCGGAACGCCACGAGCGGGTCCGCCTCATCGTGGATCACCCGCAGCACGGCGAACTCGCCGTGGTGTTCGCCGATCAGCGGACGTTCGGCTCGCTGGCCATCGATGACCTCGTGGCGACGACCGACGCGCTTCCTGCCGGCTGGGGCGCACACGACGCCCTCATTCCCACGCAGGTCTCGCATATCGCGCGGGATCCGATGGACGAGGCATTCTCGCTCACCCCGGTGCGGGCGCGTCTGGCCCGTACCGATTCGGCCATCAAGCGGGTTCTCCTGGACCAGGGCGTGGTCAGCGGAATCGGCAACATCTATGCGGACGAGTCGCTCTGGGCCGCCCGTATCCACCCGGAGACTCCCGCGAGTGCTCTGTCGACCCGCGCCGTGAACCGCCTGTTCGCCGAGGTCCGCGCCGTGCTGGAGAAGGCTCTCGCCGAGGGCGGCACCAGCTTCGATGCCCAGTACGTCAACGTGAACGGGCAGGCGGGCTATTTCGCGCACTCGCTGCACGCATACGGGCGCGACGGCAAGCCGTGCGATCGCTGTGGCACATCGCTCGTGCGGGTGTCGTTCACCAATCGCTCCAGCCACTTCTGCCCCCGCTGCCAGCGCAAGCGCTGAATACCGGAGAGCCGGGAACGCCGCCCGGAACGAATCCGAGCGGCGTCCCCGTCTTCCACGGCTGCTTACAGCGTCTTGGCGTCGATGACGAAGCGGTAGCGCACGTCGGCGGAGAGCACCCGCTCCCAGGCGTCGTTGATCTGATCGGCGGAGACCAGCTCGGTCTCGGGGTGGATGCTGTGCTCGGCGCAGAACTCCAGCATCTCCTGGATCTCGGTGATGCTTCCCGTCGTGGATCCGGCGATGGAACGCCGCGCGGGGATCAGCGAGAATGCCGGAACGCTGAACGGCTCGGCCGGCGCGCCGACGACCACCAGGGTGCCGTCGACGTCGAGGAGGCTGAGGTACACCCGGATGTCGATGCCTGCCGAGACCGTGTTGATGATGAGGTCGAGGCCGCCGCGCAGCTCCCGCATGGCCTCGCGATCCGTCGTGTCGACGTATCGGTGCGCGCCGAAGGCCAGGGCATCCTCGCGCTTGGCGGTGCCGCGGGAGAGGACCGTGACGTCCGCACCGAGCGCGGCGGCGAACTTGACACCCATGTGCCCGAGCCCGCCCATGCCCACGACTCCGACCCGGGTGCCGGGGCCAACGTTCCAGTGGCGCAGCGGAGAGTAGGTCGTGATCCCCGCGCACAGCAGCGGGGCGGTCTTCGCCGGGTCGAGGCCGGCGGGGATCGCGAGCACGTAGTCCTCGTTGGTGACGACGGCCTGCGAGTAGCCGCCCTGGGTGATCGTGCCGTCGGCCGGGTCGATGCTGTTGTAGGTCTGGGTGTTGCCGGCCAGGCAGTACTGGTCGTGGCCCTGCACGCACTGCGCGCATTCGCCACACGAGTTGGACTGGCATCCGACGCCGACGAGGTCACCGATGCGGTGGCGAGTGACAGCGCTGCCGATCGCGGCGACGCGCCCGACGATCTCGTGGCCCACCACCTGCGGATAGGTGATCGGGCCCCAGTCGCCGCGGATCGTGTGGATGTCGGAGTGACAGATACCGGCGTACTCGATGTCGATGAGCACGTCGTGCGGGCCGACTTCGCGTCGCTCGATCGTCAGTGCAACGAGGGGGCCGGTGGCATCCACCGCGCCGTAGGCCTTCACTGTGGTTGTGGTCATGACTCCATTCTTCTGCCGTCACGTTGCAATGCGGCGCCGTCGCGGCCGGACATGCACGCGGGACCGCCGGTGAAAGATGGAAATCACATGCGGGAGAGCCGTCCACGGTGCGATATCGATCTTCCATCGCTCGCGGTCGTCCGGTGTGAGACTGGCGGGCGACTAACCGCGGGGGAGCGGCGAGGTGAGGGCCGCGAACCAGTCGCGAATCGCCTGGCGCTCGCCGTCACCACAGACATAGCCGTATCCGACGTACGAGTTGTCGTACCACAGCGACCATCCGCCGTAGTAGTCCAGCGCGTAGCAGTCGGCCATCTTCTCGCGGCTGCCCTCGAAGTAGCCCTCTGAGAGAAGGCGATCGGTCTCTCCCACGTAGTCCTCGTACCGGTAGACGTCGGCGCCCTGATAGACGTGCGCCAGTTCGTGCACCGTGATCATCCGGAGCGACCACTCATTGGCGAACTGATCGCCCGGCATGAGGTGGACCGTCAGCAGGTCATCGCCGTTCACGCACCCGAGCGTGCGCCATTCGCCGTTGTCGGTGATGGGACAGACATCGCCGGCATCCCACCGGATGTCGATGAAGCCGTTGCCGGCATTGTCGACGATGTCCTCGGCGATCGTGCCGCTGTCGTTATTGCGCCGGGCTGCGGCCGCATCGATGCGCTGCTGCAGATTCTGCCGCTGTTGCACGGCCTGCTGAACGAGCGATGCAGCATCGGTGCTGGTGAGCAGGGGGTCGGCCGCCTGCTGTTCCAGGAAGCGGAAGTCGTTCGGGCGAGCAACGAGCGCGGCGACCGGATTGCCGTCAATGGCCCCGTACAGCGCGTAGTAGGCGTCACGCTCCGCGGCGAACGCGGCGAGCTGTTCGGCCAGTGCATCCGCTTCGGGATCCGCCGTCGGGGTGGGAGACGGGGCCGGCGGAGGAAGCGGTGTCGTCGTGATTGCGGGAGCAGCGGTGGGGCGTGATCCGCCGGCCGAGATCGCGCCGCCCAATCCGCTGACCACAAGCGCCAGCGCGATCACGAAGCCGGCGACCCCGAGACAGCCGCAGCCGGCGAACCAGCATCCGCGTCGGCGGCGCGGCGGCGGTGCGGGGTATCCCGCCGCAGCTGCAGGGGGCGGATACGGCCCGGGCTGCACGGGACGCGATACCGGCGCGGGCGATGGCTGACGCGCATACGGCGGCATCTGCGGCGCTCGGCGCGGTTCGGGCCGTCGTGGGCTGTCCGCGGGCCTCGGCTGGGTCCCCGGTGATGAGAGCGCCGCCGGATTCACCGACGCGATCCACTGCCGCAGCCGCGGATACGCCGCAGGATTGCGCATGATGACCGCGTGCAGATCCCGGCGCCGTGTGGCGATGTCTGCGAGCTGTTGTGGTGGCGTCCGCGGATCTCCCGCGGCGCGCCGATCGTGATCAGCCGTCATTCTTCCCCCTGTGGCCATGCTAGCCCGAAGCGGCGGTCTCACCCTTCGGTGCCGGATCGGAAGGACCACCGCGCGAGCCCGTGTGCGCTTCGCGGAAGACGCGCCGGCGGCGGATCGTCACCGTGTCCACGAGAAGGAGGCCCAGGTGACGGTGCACGAAGTACTCGGTGAGCTCCGCGTCATCGATGTCCTCTCCCGCGATATCGAGTCGGAACCCCTGCGTCTGCAGACCACCGCCGTTCGCGAAGGTGACGTCGGCATCGAACTCGACGCGCCACTGCTCATCCATCCGGTGAGCGTAGCGCGCGCTGGAACCGGTACGGGTATCGAGACTCGGGATCTCAGTTCGTGAACCAGGGCACGGCGTCGTGCACGATGGCTTCCCCGTGATGCGGTCGGATGGTGAGGGCGTACTCACCGTCACCGGTCTCCGCCAGCGCGACCAGGTAGGTGCCGGGGTCCACGTCGAGGCGATGCGCGTACGAGGCGAGCGGACCCTCGTCCGCGAACTGCGCGGCCATCGTGAGCTGCGTGTAGTCGGTGAGCCACAGTCCGCCGTCGCCGACGCGCACGACGCCGTATGCCCGACGGATCACGTTCTCCGCCTCCTCGGCGTCGACGGTGAGCGCAGCATCCGCAGCCTCGTCGCCCGGGTAGGCCACGAACAGTGAACCGGCGTTCATCTGCTCGGCGAACTTCGTCAGCAGATCTGGCAGCGTCCAGTCCTCGTCCACGAATCCGCTGTAGCCATCGGGCGCAACGACGCAGACGAATCCGTCGGCGTCGACCTCGTACTCGTCCATACCCACACCCTAGGGCCCGTCTGCGGGAACACGACGTCTCGTTATGCTGAGTGCATGAAGAGTTGGGGGCGACGCGTTCTGCTCGTGCTGTTCTGGGGCAGCGTGGGAGCCCTGCTCGCGGGCGGGATCTCGCTGATCCTGGGAGCGGGCGAAGCGAGCGTGCTGCCGTTCGTCGTCGGCACGATCGGCGCCAGCGTGATCGGCCCGATCGCTGCGGTGATGGGGGCGAAGACCGTCACCGGCCAATCGATCGCCCAGCTGGCGAAGGCGAAGCCCGATGAACCACTTCCCGCGGATGCTCCGCGGCTGATCGCCCGGATCGAATCGCTGCGTGAAGCCGGCGTGACGGTGCAGAACTTCCACCACCTCTTCGAGATCGAGATCACGGTGTTCCCGCGCACAGGGCAGCCGCACCGGGAGACCATCTCGCAGTTCATCACGCTGGGGGACCTGCCGAATCTCGCGACCGGCGCTTTCGTCGTCGCGGCCACGACCGATGCCGGGACGAAGATCGATCTGCGTCCGGCGCCCCAGTGGGCCGAGTCGCTCCGCACCGCGCCGGAGCTGTACGGGCGGATCACCGCCCCGGCTGCGACGCATACCCCTCCGGCAGACACCCGCGAGGAGGTCGTGCTGGGCGCGGGCCGCGCGATGCATCCGGCCCGCCGGGCCGTGAACCTTTTCCTCGTGGCGGTGTGCGTAGCGGGAGGCGCGTACGGATCTCTGCTGTACGTCTTCAACGGAGCGGACCGTCTCACCGTCGCCGTCGTCGAGACGCCGCAGCGCTGGTCGGGACAGGTGCACGGTCTCTGGGACTCGGCACGACTGCCGCTCGAACTGGCCGACATCCAGGCGCAGCTGGGCGATCGTGAGCTCCAGCACATCGTCGTCTTCTCCGACTTCATCTCCCTCGGCGTCCACAGCGACACCGACCCGATCGGCTTGGACACCTATGCGGTGCGCAACGGGCGGCTGGATGAGCCGTGGGCGTCGACGCGGAGTGACGACGGAGGATTCTCCGCGGCCGACATCGACACGGATCTCATTCGCGAGGTCACTCAGCGGATCTACCGCGAGACCCCGGACGCGGAGATCAGCGACGTGCAGGTGCGCAGGAGCGCCGGCGCGCTTGAACTCAACGTGTCCATCACCGGGAAGTACCAGTCCACCTACCGCGTGTTCGACGCAGTCACCGGGGAAGAGATCCCGCAGGGCTGATCACGCTGCGGGTGCGCAGCAGGTGGGCCTGGCGTGACATCCACGGCCGCTGGTGATTCGACGATGTCACTCGGGACGCGTGCCCACCGAGCTGACGGGCGCGAGAGAGCGTCGGCGGTCAGTTCAGCGTGAGGTCCCAGGCCGCGCTGAGCTTCACCGGTGTGAACCCCAGCACGTCGTTGATCGCGAGCATCGGGACGTTCTCGGCGGCGTTCTCAGTGGTGATGATGACAGCGTGCGGGGCCCGCTCATGCAGACCCATCACCCCTGCAGCCTTCACGAGCGTGCCGAGACGATGACCGCGGTGCTCCGCGAGCACGAGGGTGTCGCCCTGGCTCACCTCGGTCGAGTCCTCGCGGTAGCCCAGTTCGTTGATCGCAACCGCGCGATCGGAGGATTCGTCGATCGCCATCGTGATCAGCGTCTGCCAGCCGTCGCCGTGATGGATGCTCTCCCAGTCGGCCACGCGCTGCTCGTCCCAGACCTGTTCGCCGACCGCGAGGTTCCCGTACGGCGCATCGGTGCTCATGCGCTCGCGCATCAGAGCAAAATCTGCGACCCGCTCGCGGGGAAGCGGCAGGGTGAACTGCTCGACGCGATATCCGTCTGTGTGCCGCTCGGCCTCGGCGCGGATCGCCGACATCCCGGCGACGCACTCCGGCAGGTTCAGTTCGGAGCGCACGTACACCTGCTGAAGAGTGAACCCCTGCGCGAGGATGAAGCGCGCTGTGTCGTCGCGCGGGATGGACCCGTGCCCAGAGGCGGCATCGACGCCCGATCCGGCTTCGTGCTCGCTCCAGACCCGGAGGGTCCCGGCGCCTTCGCGGGTCGCAGCGTCGCGGATGATCCGCGCCATCTCCGTCCCCGCACCGCGACCGCGATACGCGGAGGAGATCTCGATGACGACGGGCGAAACGCGTTCGGCCGTGTCGAGCTCAATGGCGAGCCCGGCACGACCGATCAGCTCCGCGCCCTCACGGATCACCCAGGTGAAGGAGGCGACCCGGCCGGCGTCCGCCAGGAACCAGCCGAGCACCTCCGCGGAAGTGCGGGAGATCGCCCGCTCGCCGGCCTCCTCGACACGCTGCCGCATACGGATGTCGCAGTAGTCGAGGAAGCCGGCGGCGTCGGGTGCATCCACCGATTCCGGGATGGTGATGAGCTCGTACTCGAAAGACGGGCCGGAGGGCTTCCTCACGGTGTGAGCCGCTTCTGCCACGCGCCGATGTAGCCGGCCGGCACGAAGCCGAGCTCTTCGTTGATCGAGAGCATCGGCCGGTTCTCCTCTGCGTTCCACGTGAGGATGCGCGTGGAGTGCGGGTTCTGTTCGCGCCAGCGGAGGATGCCTGCCGTCTTCACGAGCATGCCGAGCCGGTGTCCGCGGTGATCGCCATGTACCAGGGTGTCGCCCTGGAATGTCGTGCTCGCCGGGTCGGACGCCTCACGGGAGAGCACGTTGAACGCGACGAGCTCGCCGGAGGCGATGTGCCGCGCCACGGTCGTTTGCGTGCGCTCGCCCGACGCCGCGCGCCGTTCATCCTTCTGGATGATCCGCTCGGAACTCCACTTCTCGGGGACCAGCTCGAGCGCTGCTGTCGGGATGTCGGTAGACATCCGCTCGTGCAGCCGGGCCATCGGCTCGCGGAACTCCGCCGGGGTGGCGTCGTCCCACGCGAGAACCTCATAGCCCTCGGCGGCCGTCGCAGCCCGCGCCTGGTGCTCGCGCACGGGGGCGAGGTCCGCCGTGAGGTCGAACGAGCTCTTGCGCTCGACCTGCTCGAAGCTCCAGCCGCGCCCAGCGAGGAACCTCGCGATGTGGTCCTCCGGGATCGATCCGAAACCGGTCGGGGGCGTGAGCCGTGGCAGTGTCGGATCAGGGAGGTGCTCGGCCTCGCCGATCAGGGTGAGACGGCCCATGCTGCGAGCCTCGTCCTCGATCACGCGGAGCGCGAGGGTCCCGATTCCCTGGCTTTCGAACTCGGGTAGCAGCAGGATCTCGGTGTACACCGATGTCGCTCCCGCCTCGACCGGAGCGTGCATCCGCGCGAGGCCCACCGGGCGGCCACCCAGCTCGCACAGCCAGAGGCGGTGCAGCTGGGTGGTGCCGGTGAACTCCTGGAGGAAGGCCGCGGGCGTGGTGTCTTCCTCATCGGTGCCGGACGGGATCGCGTACACCGCATTGCGAAGCGCGGTGGCGGTTTCGATGTCGCCGGTGACGGCGGTCTCGTCCGGTGCGATGGGGATCTGGCGAATGGTGGTCATGTCGGCTCCTTATCGGATGATCGGCCCGAAGGCGGTAGCACGCAGCAGGCGCAGTTCGTGCTCCTGGCGGATGGCGTCGATGCGGTCACCCGGACGGCTGGTGGGCTTGGGTGTCTCGGCGCGCAGGATCAGCCAGAGGCCGATGCGCAACGCGAGCCGGTCGGCCAGCCCCAGACGAGCCAGGCGCTGCGGCGTCGGCAGCTGTTGAGGAGGGTGGGTCAGGCCGTCGGGCCTGGTGAGGAGTGTGTTCACGGTAGTGACCTTCGTTGAGTGCGCTCGGCAGGCGCCGGTGCGCGGTGCATGAGTAGCGGACGAGTCGATGACTCGTCGGGCGGCGGAGAAGCCAGACGTCGCGAACGCGTGCGGATGGGCGTCCTGAGGGACAGCTCACCCGCGCTGATGCGTGGGTCGATGCGATGTCGGAAGAGGCGATCGGAGGAGCGGGGCTCTACTCCGGGCTGACGCTGCTACGCCCCGACGTGACCGGGATCACGACGAAGGGATGCGTTGAAGCCTGCGGCGCGGCCAGCGATGTAGCCTGCGGTTGCGAGACGGTTGTTCATGAACATGGCATCCTCCTTTCGTCGTTCGGGTTGCGACGCTAGCGCGGAAACGGCGACCGAGTCAACATTCCGGGCGTGTCGCGGCGTGTCGCGCCTCTCGGGCGGGAGAGGGGGCATCCGGTAACGTGGGCAGGTAAGTCAACGGCCAGGAGGGCACGGATGCACCTGAAGAGCCTCACGCTCAAGGGGTTCAAGTCGTTCGCGCAACCGACCACCTTCGCCCTCGAACCCGGAGTCACTGCCATCGTCGGCCCCAACGGCTCGGGCAAGTCCAACGTCGTCGACGCCCTCGCGTGGGTGATGGGGGAGCAGGGCGCGAAGACCCTTCGCGGCGGGAAGATGGAGGACGTCATCTTCGCCGGGACCTCGACCCGTGGCCCCCTGGGGCGAGCGGAGGTCGCGCTCACGATCGACAACGCCGACGGTGCCCTGCCCATCGAGTACAGCGAGGTCACCATCTCCCGCACGCTGTTTCGCAACGGCAGCAGCGAGTACGCGATCAACGGGGAGTCCGTACGTCTGCTGGACGTTCAGGAGCTGCTGAGCGATTCCGGCCTCGGCCGGGAGATGCACGTCATCGTCGGGCAAGGCCGGCTGGACACGGTGCTGCAGGCGACGCCGGAGGACCGGCGCGGCTTCATCGAGGAGGCGGCAGGTATCCTCAAGCACCGCCGCCGCAAGGAGAAGACCCTTCGCAAGCTGGACGCGATGGAAGCCAACCTCACCCGCCTCAGCGATCTGGCCGGAGAGATCCGTCGCCAGCTGAAGCCGCTCGGCAAGCAGGCCGAGATCGCCCGCGAGGCCGCGACGATCGCCGCGGTGGTGCGTGATGCGAAGGCCCGGCTGTTCGCGGACGATCTGGTGGGGCTGCGGACGGCGCTCGCGGATGCCGCGCGGAACGAGCAGGAACGCCACGCCGAGCGAGCGCTGTTGCAGGACCAGGCCGCCGGGCTTCGCGCCCGGATGGAGGTGCTGGAGAAACAGCAGAGCACCACGGAGGTGGATGCCGCGCGCAGCGTGCTGTTCGGCCTCGAGCAAGCCCAGGAACGACTGCGGAGCCTGTTCACCCTGGCGAACCAGCGACTGGCGCTGCTCGGATCAGACGATGATGTTCAGCCCGGTGTGAGCGTGACCCAGGCCGACATCGATGAGGCGCGGTCCCAGATCGACGAGATCGCCGCCGGCCTCGGCGACGCCCGCGAAGCCGCGGCCGCGGCTGCGGCGGACGTCGTGCGGGCGCGCGGGGAGCTGGATGCCCTGGACGCGGAGATCGCCGAGCAGAGCGCCCTCGTCAGCGAACACGATATGAGGATTACTAAGCTGCGTGGCCAGGCCGAGGCTGCCGCGTCGGCGCTGGCTGCCGTTCGAGGTGCGGTGCTTCGCCAGCAGAACGCCTGGGATGCGGCCGACGCCCGCCGCATCGAGGCAGCCGAGGCGGCGGAGCTGCTCGCCGATCAGGAGGCGCCAGAGGGGACCACGGCGTCCCACACCGAGGCGTACGAACACGCGCAACGTGCCGTCACCGCCGCTGAGAGCGAGGTGGAGGGCATCCGGGAGCGCCTGCACGCCGCCGAGCGCGAGGCCGAGGCCCTGACGGCGAAGGCGTCCGCGCTGAGTTCCGCGCTCGCCGTGCGCAACGCCGCCGGGGCGCTCGCCGAGTCCGCGGGCGACGGTGTGCGCGGACTGGTCTCCGACGCCATCGGCGTGACGGCCGGGTACGAGTCGGCGATCGCTGCGGTTCTCGGGCCGCTGGCCGAGGGACTGCTGGTGGAGTCGCGCTCCCACGCGCTCCGCATGGCGGACGCGGTGCGCGGCGAGGACCTCGGCGTCGTCGACATCGCGATCGCGGACGCCGCGGCGCCGGCTCTCGAGCTTCCGCAGCTGCCGGGAACGGTGCCGGCTGTGACGGTCGTCACCGCGCCGCCGGGAATCGTGGGGCTGCTGCGCAGCGTTCTGATCGCCGATGACCTGGACGCCGCTGCCGCCGCCGCACCGGCGCTGGCCGACATCGACATCCCGGTGACGATCGTCACCCGCGCCGGAGAGGTGTGGACACCGTTCACACTGCGCGCGGGGTCGGGGCAGACCAGCCGCCTGGAGCTGGCCGCCGAGCGCGACGCGGCGGTGGAACGCCTGGCGGAGGTCCGCGTGATCGTCGACAGTCTCAGCGATGCACGCGAGGACGCCCTGGACGTGCTGGAACGAGCGCGTCGTGCCTCCCGCGACGCACTCCAGACGCTGCGGGAGTTCGATGCGGCCGTTGCGGCTCACGCCGAACGGATCAGCAAGGTCACTTCCCGCCTGGAGGCCGCTGCTGCCGAGACGGAGCGCCTGGCGGCGGGGCTCGCGCAGGCGCAGGCCGCCGTCGCGGACGCCGAGTCGAAGTCGGAGACGGCCAGCGCCGAGCTCACCCGCGCCCTGGAGGCACCCCGTCCGATCCTCGACGCCTCGGCGCGCGACGGCCTGCTGGCCGCCCTGGATGCCGCCCGGGAGAACGAGGTGCGCACGCGACTGGAGATCGAGACCCTCCGGGAGCGCGTCCGCTCGGCCGAAACGCGAGCGGTCAGCCTGGAGCGTCAACGCGAGAAGGAGCGCGAAGCGGCGGCAGAAGCCGCGCGGCGCGCCGTGATCCGGCGCGCACAGCGTGAGGCCGCGCAGGGGGTGATCGACGAACTTCCCGACGTGCTGTCCTCCGTCGACCGCTCGGTTTCCGAAGCGCGGGTCGCGCTCGCCGAGGCGGAGGCGGCGCGCGCGGCGCAGTCACAGGAGCTCATCGAGATCCGTGCGCAGGACAAGAGCGTTCGCGATCGACTGGCTGCGCTGACGGAGAGCGTCCACTCCCTGGAACTGCAGATGCACGAGAAGCGTCTGCACGTCACGAGCCTCCTGGAACGAGTGCAGAGCGAGCTGGGATTGGACGAGGACGTCCTGATCGCCGAGTACGGGCCCGACCAGCCGATTCCCGACGAGGCAGACGACGAGGCAGAACCCGTGCCGTTCGAGCGACGTGCTCAGCAGAAGCGGCTGCAGGAGGCGGAGCGCAAGCTCGCGCAGCTCGGCCGGGTGAACCCCTTGGCGCTGGAGGAGTTCGCCGCGCTCGAACAACGGCACAAGTTCCTCACCGAGCAGCTCCACGACCTGACCCAGACGCGTGCCGACCTGATGACGATCATCGCGGAACTCGACGAACGCATGCAGACCATCTTCGCGAGCGCGTTCGAGGACACCCGTGTGGCCTTCGACGAGGTGTTCCCGATCCTCTTCCCGGGCGGCTCCGGCTCCATCACGCTCACCAACCCGAGTGACATGCTGACCACCGGCATTGAGGTGTCGGTGCGCCCGGTGGGCAAGAAGATCGAGCGGCTGTCCCTGCTGTCCGGCGGCGAGCGATCGCTGGCAGCCGTGGCGCTGCTCACCGCGATTTTCATGGCGCGCCCGAGCCCCTTCTACATCCTCGACGAGGTCGAGGCGGCCCTGGATGACGCGAACCTGGGAAGGCTCCTCGGCGTTTTCGAGCGGTTGCGCGAGTCCAGCCAGCTGATCGTGATCACGCACCAGAAGCGGACGATGGAGATCGCGGACGCGCTGTACGGCGTCTCCATGCGCCAGGACGGCGTCTCCGCCGTGGTGGGGCAGCGTGTCGGCGACCGCGCGGCGCGCGTGTAGCGGCGGCGGCGCGCCGGCCGGTCGGTAGGCTGGACCCATGGCTGAAAAGTGGTCCCTGGGTCGTGCACTGCGCGGCATCTTCGTCAAGCCGACGATCGACGAGACGACGTGGGAGGACATGGAGACGGCGCTCATCACCGCCGACTTCGGTCCAGACATCACCGAGCGCATCATCGACGAACTGCGTGAGAAGGTCGACCGATTCCGCACCACGGATCCGAAGGATCTGCAGCGCATGCTGGTGGAGACGCTGGAAGAGCACTTCGCGAAGTTCGACACCACGCTGAAGCTCACCGAGCGTCCGGCGATCGTTCTCGTCGTGGGCGTGAACGGGGTGGGCAAGACCACCACCATCGGCAAATTCGCCAACTTCCTGCGCCGCTACGGGCGCTCGATCGTGGTCGGAGCGGCGGACACGTTCCGCGCGGCCGCCGTCGAGCAGCTGGCCACCTGGGCGGAGCGTGGGGGAGCGGCCATCGTGCGTCCCCAGCAGGAAGGCCAGGATCCGGCTTCGGTCGCGTTCCAGACCATTCAGTACGCGCAGCAGACCGGCACGGAGATCGTGCTGATCGACACCGCCGGGCGCCTGCACACCAAGGGCGGCCTGATGGACGAGCTGGGCAAGATCAAGCGTGTCGTCGAGAAGCTGGCGCCCATCAGCGAGGTGCTCCTGGTGCTGGACGCCACTACCGGGCAGAACGGCGTGATGCAGGCGGAGGCCTTCCTCCAGCATGCGGGCGTCACCGGTCTGGTGCTCACGAAGCTCGACGGCTCCGCGAAGGGCGGGTTCGTGCTCGCGGTGCAGGAGCGCACTGGAATCCCGGTCAAGCTGCTCGGACAGGGGGAGGGCATCGGCGACCTCACCGGCTTCACGCCGCACGTCTTCGCCGAGCAACTGGTCTCCTGAGGAGCGGGCCGCCGTGGCCCAGGGTGCGTTCGCGTCGGGCCCGAGCTTCGCCTTCGCACGGCGCAGGACGACGATCGTGCCCGTGGCGACTTCCCTCGCCCCGCGGAGACTGATTACATAGCCCTATGGCGATCGAACACGACTTCTTCGGATTGCTCGAATCGGGCCCAGACGGCTCGATCTTCTGGTCGGAGACGGTGGAATTCGGCGACCAGTCCGTCACCGTCGACCTCACCGCTCCGGACGAGAACGACGTCGCGCCCGACGCGCTCAACATCGCCGCCGCGATGATCACGGGGCTCGAGCACCTTGACCTCCGCTGCCGTGAGGCAATGGTGGGGCAGCTGGGGGATCGCACCAGTGAGGTCACCGAGTACGTGGTGTCGCAGGAGGAAGCGCTCGGCGACGATCTGGAGGACTACCTCACCGATGTGTCGGGAGACACCGCCATCGACATCATCAAGGCGCTGCGGTTGATGAGCGTCACGATCCTCGCCGACGAGCACGGCGGCACCGATCCGTTCGCGGTGCTCGAGTATGCCCTGGATGCCGACTCGACGGACGACGTGCTGCTGGTCAACCTCGCCTCCGACGCGTCGGTTCTCTCGGTGACCTCCGCGGACTGAGCGGCGGAACCCGCGACGAGGGGCCACCCGATCGCTCGGGCGGCCCCTCGTGCGTCAGACGGCCTGCGCGAACTCGTCCGCGTCGGCCAGATGGCGCAGCTGCTCGGGGATGTCGCGCCCCTTCGAGATCATGGAACGCGCCCACAGCCGGCCGGCGCGATACGACGAACGCACGAGCGGACCGGCGAGCACGCCGAGGAACCCGATCTGCTCGGCCTCCTCACGAAACGCCACGAAGCGCTCCGGCTTCACCCATCGATCCACCGGGAGGTGGCGTGGGGAGGGGCGCAGATACTGGGTGATGGTCAGGATGTCGCAGCCGGCATCGTGCAGATCCCGCATCGCCTGGCTGACCTCGTCGTCCGTCTCGCCCATGCCCAGGATGAGGTTGGACTTGGTGATCAGCCCCGCCGCTCGCGCACGGGTCAGGACGCCGAGCGAGCGCTCATAGCGGAACGCGGGCCGGATGCGCTTGAACACGCGGGGTACCGTCTCCACGTTGTGCGCGAACACCTCGGGGCGGGACTCGAACACCTCGTCGAGCAGCTCCGGACGCCCGGAGAAGTCGGTGGCGAGGAGCTCGACGCCCGTACCCGGGTTGTCCTGGTGGATGCGACGCACGGTCTCGGCGTTGAGCCAGGCGCCCTCGTCCGGGAGGTCGTCTCGGGCGACGGAGGTGACGGTGGCGTAGCGCAGCTGCATCTTCGCGACGCTCTCGGCCACGCGGCGTGGTTCATCCGTGTCGTACTCGGCCGGCTTGCCGGTGGAGATCTGACAGAAGTCGCACCGACGCGTGCAGTCGGAGCCGCCGATGAGGAAGGTCGCCTCCCGGTCCTCCCAGCACTCGTAGATGTTGGGGCAGCCCGCTTCCTGGCAGACCGTGTGCAGGCCCTCGTCCTTCACCAGCGATCGCAGCCCGAGATACTCCGGGCCGGTCCTGGCCTTCGTACGGATCCACTCCGGCTTGCGCTCGATCGGCGTCTCGGCGTTGCGGATCTCCAAGCGGAGGAGCTTGCGTCCCTCGGGGGCTGCCGCGCTCATGCCGCCACCTCCGTCTTCAGCAGCTCCGGTGTGACGTCCACGTCGAAGGAGGCCAGGACGGGCGCGACGAGGTCGCGGACGCCGACGCGCCCACCGGTGATCCGGCTGACGCTGGTCACGCCGGCATCCGTGATTCCGCACGGGACGATGTGGGCGAACCCCTCCAGGTCGCAGTCGGCATTGATCGCGAACCCGTGCATGGTCACGCCTCGCTCCACGCGCACTCCGATCGCCGCGACCTTCGCGTCATGACCGCCTTCGCTCACCCAGACTCCGCTGCGTCCCTCGATCTGGCGGCCGTCGACGCCGAACACGCGCAGCGCCGCGATGAGGCGCCGCTCGAGCCCGCGCACGTGCTCCACCACGTCCACGGGGTCGGGGAGGCGCACGATCGGGTATCCCACCAGCTGGCCCGGCCCGTGCCAGGTGATCTTGCCGCCCCGGTCCACGTCGATGACCGGCGTGCCGTCGTCCGGGCGCTCATGCGCCTCGGTGCGCTTGCCGGCGGTGTACACCGCCTCGTGCTCCAGGAGGATCAGTGTGTCCGGACGCCGGGCGTCGACCACCTCCGCGTGAATCATCCGCTGCAGCGCCCACCCCTGTGCGTACGGAACAGCGTCGGGGGCGAATCCCGCCACATGCACGTCCATCTGATCCTCCTCGCGGTCAATTATTGAACTGCGTCCAATAATGCCACAGGGCGACGTGGGTGCGATCGGGCGCGTCTCGGTACAGTGAGGTGATGAGTGTGGAGAGCAGACAGGGACGACCACGCGTGTCGTCGCGGGAGACGCTCGCCGAGGCGGCGTGCGAGCTGTTTCTCGAACGCGGCTACGAGGCGACGAATGTGGCCGACATCACCGCTCGTGCGGGCGTGAGCCGGTCCAGTTTCTTCAACTACTTCTCTTCCAAGCACGACGTGCTGTGGGCGGGCGTGGACGACGCGATCGCGGCTCTCGAGGACCGGTTGCAGCGGACCCCCGCCGAGGTGGTCGCCACGTTCTCGGCCTTCTCCGACGGGCTGGCGCCCGATTCCCTCGCGCTCGCGATCGCGAACGATGAGGCCATGGGCGCCGTCGCCGATCTCCAGCGGGAAGGCACGGCCCGCGCAGCCCGGATCGGCGCGGCGGTCACGGCCGCACTCCGTGCCGTTGGCTGGGCCCCCCTGCGAGCGCAGGTGATCGGCTCCGCGTACGGTTCCGCGGTGCTCGCGGCCGTGGAGCGGTGGGCGCGGGACGGCTCCGGACGCACGGCGCTGGCCGATCGGCTGGATGAGGCGCTGGCGATCGTGGCCGCGATGCCCGGCGCGGCGACGATCCGCTGAGTCCTCGCGTAAACTCATAGCATCATGGCTACTTTCGGCACGCTCTCAGATCGTCTCACCGAGACCTTCCGCAATCTGCGCACCAAGGGCAAGCTCACGCCCGCTGACGTGGACGGTACCGTTCGCGAGATCCGGCGTGCCCTGCTCGACGCGGACGTCGCCCTGGAGGTCGTGAAGGAGTTCACCGCCAAGGTGCGTGAGCGCGCGCTCGGCGACGAGGTCAACCGCGCCCTCAATCCGGCGCAGCAGGTCGTGCAGATCGTCAACGAGGAGCTCATCGGCATCCTCGGCGGCGAGCAGCGTCGCCTGCAGTTCGCCAAGACCGCGCCCACCGTGATCATGCTCGCGGGTCTGCAGGGTTCCGGAAAGACGACTTTCGCCGGAAAGCTCGCGAAGATGCTGGAGAAGGACGGCCACACGCCGCTCCTCGTGGCAGCCGACCTCCAGCGCCCCAACGCCGTGAACCAGCTCCAGGTCGTCGCCGAGCGCGCCGGGGCCACCATCTTCGCGCCGGAGCCGGGCAACGGCGTCGGCGACCCGGTGAAGGTCTCCCGTGACGGCGTCGAGTTCGCCCGTCGCCACCAGCACGACGTGGTGATCGTCGACACGGCCGGACGTCTCGGCGTCGATGCCGAGCTGATGAAGCAGGCGGCCGACATCCGCCGCGAGATCCAGCCCGATGAGGTGCTGTTCGTCATCGACGCGATGATCGGTCAGGACGCCGTCAACACGGCGAAGGCATTCCAGGAAGGCGTGGACTTCACGGGTGTCGTGCTCTCCAAGCTCGACGGTGACGCGCGTGGTGGCGCGGCGCTGTCCGTGGCGTCGGTCACTGGCCGGCCCATCATCTTCGCCTCCACCGGTGAAGGCCTCGATGACGTCGAGCCGTTCCACCCGGATCGTATGGCCAGCCGCATCCTCGATCTCGGTGACATCCTCACCCTGATCGAGCAGGCACAGGCCGCGTTCGACGAAGCCGAGGCGCTCAAGGTCGCCGAGAAGCTGGCCACCGAGCAGTTCACCCTCGAGGACTTCCTCGAGCAGATGCAGCAGCTCAAGAAGATGGGCTCGATGAAGAAGATGCTCGGGATGCTCCCGGGCATGGGCTCGATGAAGCAGCAGCTCGAGGATTTCGACGAGAGCGAGATCGGACGCACCGAGGCGATCATCCGCTCGATGACGCCTGCTGAGCGCCGAAACACCAAGCTGCTGAACGGCTCGCGTCGCCTGCGCATCGCTCGTGGTTCCGGCATGACCGTCACCGATGTGAACCAGCTCGTGCAGCGCTTCGAGCAGGCGGCCAAGATGATGAAGACGGTCGCCCGCGGCGGTGTGCCCAACATCCCCGGCATGGGCCCGATCCCCGGCGGTAAGCCGGGTGCGTCGGCCAAGCGCGGCGGCAAGAAGGGCAAGGGCGGTGGCGTTCCGCGCTCCGGCAACCCGGCAAAGCGCGCCGCGCAGCAGGCCGAGATCGCCGCGGCTCCTGCGGCCCCCACGGGTTCCGGCTTCGGTCTGGGCGGCGGAAAGACGCCGACCGCGGAGGATCTGGCCGAGCTGCAGAAGATGCTCGGCAACGGCTGATCTTCCCGCCGGCATGATCGACGACCCCCGCTTCGCCGCCGACTCCGCGCCGCGCCTGGTCCCGGACAGTTATCCGGGGGTCTGGCCGGAGAGTTCCGTGCTCGTCACAGCCGAGGGGCTCTGGGAGCTGCGTGATCGCGACGGCGTCGCCCTGCAGGCGGGCCAGACCTCACCGACCCGGCTCGGGCTGTGTCGCGTCGCCGTCGATGAGGAGACACGCGCTCGGGTGACCGATGGCGCGCGGTCGGCTCCCCAGCTGTCGCGCGTTCTGGAGGGATTCCATGTCGTCGGCATGGATTCCCGGGTGCCGGTGCTCGCCATCGGATCGAACGCGGCGCCGTCGCAGCTTCGCCATAAGTTCCGCGAGATTCCCGACGCGCTCGTCCTGCCCTCGGTGCGGGCACGCGTTCAGGGCGTTGCGCTCGCGTACGCGGGGTTCTTTGCGGGCTACGGAGCGCTGCCAGCCACCATCGTCCCGTCGAACGCGGGCTCGTCGAACGCGGTCCCGTCGAACGCGATCCCGTCGAACGCGGTCTCGTCGGTCTCGTCGGGCGCGGTCTCGTCGAACGCGGTCTCGTCGGTCTCGTCGGGCGCGGTCTCGTCGAACGTCGGCTCGTCGAACGGCGTCTCGTCGAACGGCGTCTCATCGAGCGCCGCCGAGCTCGAACTCCACGTGCAGTTCACCGATCCGGGCCAGCTCGCCGGGCTCGACCGCACGGAGGCTCCCCACTACCGCCGCGTCTGGCTCGACGCGTCATCCGGAGTGCGCGTGGTGCTGGAGACCGGGGAGGAGCTCCCCGGTGTCTACGCCTACGTGGCTCGCGGGGGAGCGCTGTGCGATGAGACGGGGGCCGTGATCCCCGCGGCGATGCGCCCCACCGATGCCGGCTTGTCTCAGATCGCCGTGGTCGAGCGTCTCGCCGCTGTCAGCGCCCTCGCCGAGGCGTGGGGCTCCGATGCCACGGCGTTGCGCGCCCGCGCGGGCGCCCTGGCCGACGGTGGCGCCGCCGTCCTCGCTGACGCAGGCCTGCTCGCGCCTCCGTCGCCGTTCACCCGGCTCGCCGATGAGAGCGGCACCCCCAGCACGCGCACCTACGGGGGGATGCTTCCACCGGCGTCGAACATCCCCGCCGCCCAGCCGGGGAGCGTCACCCTCGTCACGACGGTCACCCCTGCCGGAATCGAGCGCGGAGGCAAGTCCGTGGTGTCGATCTCGCGCCGGGTGCACGAGTCGCTGGGAGGTCCCGACGTCGTGGAGCTCCGCTCCCATGCCCTCATGGCCGGGCACGGGGCAGCGGCGCCGTCCGCCCTCGCGGCCGTGGTGATCCGCGAGGAATCGCCCGATGCCGCCCCCGACCACGTCGTGGAAGTCGACCATGTCCTGCGCATGGCGTGCGGACTGGAGAACGGCGAGATCGCCGACCTTCGCCCGGTGCGGCTGGAGCGGGGCACCGCCGGTGATCGCGTGGTCGGCAAGCCCACCTACCTCACGATGCGCACGACGCTCGCCGACCCCGCCTCCGCGGAGCGCGACGTCGTGCTCATGAGCCGGCTGGCGCTGGACATCCTCGGTGTCGGTCCCGGCGATTACGTCGTCGTGGAGGGGGCGGGCACAGGAGCCGGTGACGCGCCGGCCGGGGAGATCCCGACGGTGATGCTCAAGGCGTTCGAGGCGCCGGGGTCGGTCGAGGACACGCGTCAGCGCATCACCGGTGGAACCTGGGGTGCGCGCTTCCCTGCCGCGGAGGAGACCCTGGGGGTGCGTCCCGATCTTCCGCTCGCGTTCCTGGACTTGGAGCTGCGCACCCGCCTGGGCATTGCCGGGCAGACCCTCGCCACGGTTCGCGTGCGCCCCGCCCGCCTCCCGCAGTTCTGGTCGGAGCTGCGCGAGATGCTCCTCATCCTCGCCGTCGCCTTCCTCGGGGTTGTGGTCGTCGCTCCGTGGCCCTGGCTGCAGATGCTGCTCATCGTGGCGCTGGTCGTGATGTCGCTGTGGCTCATCGTCCAGCGGCTGCGTCGCCGGCTCACACATGTCCTCCGCCGCGGTCAGCGGCGCGGTCGCTGACGCATCCGCGTATCGCCTGCCGCGACACGGTTGGTGCACGTTTCGCGCACAGCGGCGGAATCTGGCAGAATAGAGCTTCGGATTGCGTGCTCGACCCTCTATCCAGCCCGCATCCACCCCAGAGCTTCCGCCGGGTGTGCACCCCACGCTCCAGGCGATCGGTTCGTTATTCCTCTTCTACATTTCTTGGAGAATTGTGGCTGTCAAGATTCGCCTCAAGCGCCTGGGCAAGATCCGGGCTCCCTACTACCGCATCGTCGTCGCCGACTCGCGCACCAAGCGCGATGGTCGTGTGATCGAGGAGATCGGCAAGTACCACCCCACCGAGGAGCCCTCGATCATCGAGGTCGACTCCGAGCGTGCTCAGTACTGGCTGTCGGTCGGCGCTCAGCCCACCGAGCAGGTCACCGCGCTGCTGAAGCTCACCGGTGACTGGGGCAAGTTCAAGGGCGACAAGGACGCGAAGTCCACCGTCAAGGTCAAGGGCGAGGCCGAGGCTTTCGTGGCGGACGCCGCGAAGAAGTCGGTCATCAAGCCGAAGGCGGAGAAGAAGGTGGAGGCTCCCGCTGAGGACGCCGCTGCTGAGGCTCCCGCCGCGGACGAGGCCGACGCGGCCCCGGCCGACGCCGAGTAATCGCTGTGCTGTCCGCCGCGCTCACCCACATCGTCTCGGGGATCGTCGATCACCCGGAGGACGTGAAGATCACATCGTCCACCTCATCGCGAGGTGAGGTCCTGGAGGTGCACGTGCATCCCGAGGACC
The DNA here is from genome assembly GCF_021044885.1 of Microbacterium nymphoidis. Lineage (GTDB taxonomy): Bacteria > Actinomycetota > Actinomycetes > Actinomycetales > Microbacteriaceae > Microbacterium > Microbacterium nymphoidis. Next base: position 406,704 of record NZ_JAJNOD010000001.1, read on the forward strand.
GCGGACGCGTGATCGGGCGCGGCGGACGGACCGCGAAGGCATTGCGGACGCTGATCTCGGCCCTCGCCGATGGCGCCCGTGTCCGCGTCGACGTCGCGGACGACTGATGTCCGGGCGTCAGGACAAGACGCAGCTCCGAGTCGGCCGCCTGGTCAAGGCGCACGGACTCAAGGGCGCGTTCAAGCTCGAGCTCTACACCGATGACCCGGACGGTCGTTTCGTCCCGGGCGCGGAATTCACTCTGCAGGTTCCCGAGTCCTCTCCGTGGCACGGGAAGACCATCACAGTTCGCGAGTTCCGCTGGATGAACAGTCACGCCGTCGTCTTCTTCGAGGGAGTGGACGACCGCAACACCGCCGACGAACTCGTGCGTGCGATTCTCTGGATCGATCAGGACGCCGACGCGGGGTCCGACGAAGACGACGCCTGGTACGACCACCAGCTCGTGGGCCTCGACGTCGTGCGTGACGGCGCCGTGGTGGGCCGTCTGGCCCGCGTCGAGCACCTGCCGGCCCAGGACCTGCTGATCGTGAAGACCACAGCGGGTGACGAGGTCATGGTGCCTTTCGTGTCCGCCATCGTCCCTGAGGTGGACGTCCGGGGCGGTCGCGTGACGATCACCCCGCCTCCGGGACTCTTCGAGGAGCTCGAAGCGGCGGACGAGGCGGACTCCGCACCGACGCAGGAAGCGGACGGCGAGGACTGATCGTGCGCATCGACGCGATCTCGATCTTCCCGCAGTTCTTCGACGTCCTGGAAGTCTCCCTGCTGGGCAAGGCCCGGCAGAGCGGCATTCTCGACGTGCGCGTACACGATCTCCGCGACTGGACGCATGACCGCCACCGCACGGTGGACGACACTCCCTACGGCGGCGGCGCGGGCATGGTCATGAAGCCCGAGCCCTGGGGTGAGGCGCTGGACGCCATCGCCCAGGACAGCGACGCCCGCCCGATCTTCATCTTCCCCTCGCCTGCCGGGGAGGTCTTCACACAGGCGAAGGCTCGCGAGCTGGCCACCGCGGACCACCTCGTCTTCGGCTGCGGCCGCTACGAGGGCATCGATGAGCGCGTCTTCGACTACGCACGCGAGCTCGGCGACGTCCGCCTGATGAGCATCGGCGACTACGTCCTCAACGGGGGAGAGGTCGCGGTGATGGCCATGGTCGAGGCGATCGGCCGCCTGATCCCGGGCGTCGTCGGCAACCCGGAGAGCCTGGTCGAGGAATCGCACGAGGACGGACTCCTGGAGTATCCCTCCTACACCAAGCCCTCTGTCTGGCGCGGGCGCGAGGTGCCGCCGGTGCTGCTCAGCGGCAATCATGGCGCGGTCGATCGCTGGCGCCACGAACAGCAGGTGGAGCGCACCCGTCAGCGCCGTCCTGATCTTCTGGCCGGGGACTGAGCTCAGCTCGGGAGTGTGACGAGGGTCAGCTCGGGAGTATGACCTGCTCGGCGAGGTGGGGCGGCAGGAGGTCCCGGACACGTCGCAACACCGGGACGGGCGCCGGTGAGTACTCCGGGTACCGGTGAAAGCTGCGCACGAGGGGAACGAATCGATCCTCGAACCGGCCAGCGAGCGCGACCGCCAGGAGGCACGCCGCCGTTCGAACGCCGGGCGGGTCCGAGCTGGCGAGCGCGTCGTCGAGGGCGGTCACCGCAGTCCCGAGATCGGTGCGGGAGAGCGCTTCGCCGAGCAGCAGGACGAGCGTCACCAGCATCGGGTCGTCCGCGACCGAGCGCGGCAGACGCGGGTCGAGCGTCGTGTGCTCGCTCACCGTGGTGCTGCCGGAGAGCACCGCTTCCAGAACGGGCCACGCACCCGCCGCGACGATGGCGTCGAGCGTGACAGGACGCGCGACGCCAGCGCGGAGGTCCGACTCGATGAGTTCAGCGAGAGTACTCGCGCCCGGGGCCTCTGACAGAACGTCATTGCGAAGCCCGGCGAGGCGTTCGACCGCGTGACGGGTCGCGGGCAGTCCCCGGCTGATCAGATCGGGCGAGCCGCCGGCGAACAGGTCGGGTGATGCAGCGACGGCGTGGGCGAGGATCGCCCGGAGCTCGGAGGACACCGCACGGGCGGGGATCGGAGAATCCTCGTCGTAGCCGGCGGGCAAGGCGCGGCGGAGGCGTTCCTCGACGCCGGCGACGCGCAGTGATGGCGGCACGTCGGCCCGCGTGAGTTCGTCGTCTCCAGCGGAGAACAGCCACGCCGCTTCGGCGAACGGGCCGACGGCGGTGATCCAGGTCGTCGAAACGTACTCCTCCGAGTCCGCGAGGTGTGCCAGCACGTGTCGCGCGTGGTCATCGTGCGCGCCGGCAAAGGCCAGCGTGCCGGCTGCAGCCAAGCGCACGAGCAGCGATGCAGATGTCCGGACGAGGTCGCGGGCACGATCGGTCTCTGCCCGACGGTCGGAGCTGTCGTCCGATGCGGCCAGGAATCCAGCCAGCACCAGCCGGTCGGCGAGCAGCGCCGGATCATTCGTGTCCAGGTCAATGGCGACATCGCCCGGCAGCACGCCCAGCAATGCGAGCAAGCGCCAGGCCTCCGGGTCGTCCGTGCGGTCGGCATAGGCCCGAATGGCCCCCTCATGCGCTGCCACGGCTCCGGCGTACTCCGTACGCGCATCGATGTCCCGCGGCGACCTGACGAAGTGGGTCTCACCGACGGCGATGCGGGCGAGGAACGCCATCGCGGTGGCGTTGTCGCGTTCGACCAGCTCGACGAGGAAGGGGATCGCCGCCTCCGACGCGGAGAAGACCGACCCCTGGTGCGTCGTCGCCGCATACAGACCGTGCGCGCCGTAGGCGACATCGCCGGGATCGTCGCTGGTGATCGCCTCCAGATACAGCGGCGTCTCCGTCGCGGCACCGTAGGCGTCTTCCAGCGAGGTCCAGTCGATGTCTCTCAGGCCCTGCGGCGGCGATGTCCGCCCGCGCAGGGGCGGCCGGGCCAGGCCGTCGTGCTCGATCTCTTCGTTGTCCTGCTCCTCGAATTCCGGCAGCAGAGCGGGGTCGAAGGCCTCCATGGCGGAGCGTGGCGGGTCAGTCGACGCCGAGGAAGGTGCGGTCGGTCAGGACGATCGGGCCGTCCGCGGTGATCGCGACGGTGTGCTCACTGTGCGCACCGCGTGAACCGTCGGCCGACTTGAGGGTCCAGCCGTCGGCATCGGTGACGAGCTCGTCGGTGGTGGCCAGCAGCCAGGGCTCGATGGCGACGACCAGTCCATCGCGCAGCGGGTAGCCGCGACCGGCCTTGCCGTTGTTGGCGATGTGCGGGTCGCCGTGCATCGTGCGGCCCACGCCGTGTCCACCGAAGTCGGTGTTGATCGAGTAGCCCTCCGCGTGGCAGATCTCCGCGATGGCGGCCGAGATGTCGCCGATCCGCTTGTCGGTGGTCGCGGTGGCGATCGCGGCGGCGAGCGCGCGCTGCGTGGTGTCGATCAGCCGGAGGTCCTCATCGCGCGCGGTCCCCACCACGAACGAGACGGCCGAGTCGGCGACCCAGCCGTCGACGGAGGCCGCGAAGTCGAGCGAGACGAGGTCGCCGTCGCGCAGCGTGTAGTCGAAGGGGACACCGTGGAGGACGGCGTCGTTGATAGACGTGCAGATCACCTTGCCGAACGGGCCGGAGCCGAAAGACGGGGCGTAATCGATGTAGCAGGACTCGGCGCCGGCCTTGCGGATCATGTCGTGGGCGTGACGGTCGAGGGTGAGCAGATTGGTGCCCACCTTCGTCTCGTCGCGCAGCGTCGCCAGCACCTCCGCCACGAAGCGTCCTGCCGGACGCATCTGCTCGATCTCGGTGGGCGTGCGCAGCTCGATCATGATTTCCCTTCGATGTTGCTCTCATTCTTCCGCATATCGGCAGGGGGAGTGCTGAACGCCGTTCGGATTCCAGCCCCACACCGGAGGGAACGGGGCTAGCATGACCAGATGGTGATCCGTCGCGCGATGTACAGCTGGTTGCTTCCGGCGGCCTTCGTCCTGCCCGTCTGGCTGCTGATCGGCTGGGCCATCTTCAACCAGAACGGTTTCGCGCTGCTGCCGGTGCTCCTGATATTCGCGCCGGCCGTTTTCGTCAGCGAGCTCGTCCTCATGCTGCTGGTACGCTCGCGTCCCGGTGTGCGTGCCCAGCGGGCGCTGTCATGGTGGGACGTCGCGGGCTTCGGTATCTGGCATTTGCTCACCATCGGCGTGGGCTTCTACGCCGAGCCCTTGTTTGCCCTCAACCTGGTGCTGGCGATCCTCGCCGCGGTCGGCGTGCTGTGGCTGTGCCTCTGGCAGTTGTGGACCACCACGAAGACGGCGCGCGCCCCTCTGCTCATCCGGGAGACGTTCGATCGGGTACGTCCCGGCGGTGCCGGCTCGGTTGGTGTTGAGGACATCGTGATCGTCGAGGAGTCGCGTCCGGGGCATCCCGCACACTCCTGACAGCGCAGCATTTGGCGTCGCGTTCGGCGACATGCGATAATTGACGCTTGTGCCGTGATCACGCGCGCTTCGGTGCGCCCACGCGAACACTCCGCCACAGGGGAGTACCGGCTGCAAGGCGCACGAAAAAGCAATTGCTACCCATTCTTATGCGGCTGACCTGTGGCGGGCGCAGGAAGTGAAGATCATGCAGATCCTCGACTCCGTCGACGCAGCCTCGCTGCGCTCCGACATTCCGGCTTTCTTCCCCGGTGACACCGTCAAGGTGCACGTGAACATCGTCGAGGGCTCGCGCTCTCGTATCCAGGTGTTCCAGGGCGTCGTCCTGGGTCGCCAGGGCGATGGCGTTCGCGAGACCTTCACGGTCCGCAAGATCAGCTTCCAGGTGGGCGTCGAGCGCACCTTCCCGGTGCACTCGCCGGTGATCGACCACATCGAGGTCGTCACCCGTGGTGACGTGCGTCGCGCGAAGCTGTACTACCTGCGCAACCTGCGTGGCAAGAAGGCGAAGATCAAGGAGAAGCGCGAGAGCTGAATCGCGCCACTCCGACGGCACCCCGCGACTCCGGTCCGGGGTGCCGTTCTTTGTGTCGCATGCACCGGCATCAGGGCCTTCACAGGCGCGCCGCCACGCGAATCGCCGGGACCACACCGCGGAGTGTGGAACGATTGATCCGGTGCGCGGATTCTTGCTCGCGCCACGAAGGATGTCATGTCAACTGCCGAGCCGTCAGCCCCGCTCACCCGCCGAGACGCTCGGCGTGCCCGTCGCGATGACGCTGAGAGCCGCTCGCGTGGCTGGGGGGTGTTCCTCCGCGACGTCGTCGTGATCGTGCTCATCGCCCTGCTGGTGTCGTTCCTCGTGAAGACCTTCGTGGTGCGCTCCTTCTACATCCCCTCGGGCTCGATGGAGAACACCCTGCAGGTGCAGGACCGGATTCTCGTGGACGAGCTGACCCCGCGTTTCACGGACTATCAGCGCGGTGACATCATCGTCTTCCGCGACCCGGGTGGGTGGCTGGAGGGGCAGTCACCGGCGCCGTCCAAGAGCGCGTTCGTCGACGGTGTCGAGTGGATGCTCTCGCTCGTGGGCCTGGCCGCCCCCGACAGCTCGGATCACCTCATCAAGCGCATCATCGGGCTGCCGGGCGACCACGTGGTGTGCTGCAATGCGCTGGATCAGATCGAGGTCAACGGCGTGCCTCTCGAGGAGTCCGCCTACGTGAAGCTGGCGCCGGGCCAGAAGATGCCCAGTGTCGTGCCGTTCGACGTCACCGTTCCCGCCGACTCGTTCTGGGTCATGGGTGACAACCGGGATCGCTCGCGGGACTCCCGGTACAACCAGGACCAGCCGGCCAAGGGCTTCGTGCCCAGCGAGGACGTCGTCGGCCGCGCCTTCCTGCGAACCTGGCCGTTCGATCGCTTCGGCGGGCTGGGGACGACGGGTGACTCGTTCGCCGGGGTGCCCGACAGCGACTCCGGTGATGAGCCGGTGATCGACCCGAGCCCGGCGGCTACGGCGGGATGAGTCCGATCCTGCCCACGCTCGATCTTGAGCGCGAACTGCTTCGCGATCATCGCTGGGTCATCGCGTGCGATGAAGTGGGGCGCGGCGCGCTTGCCGGTCCCGTGACGGTCGGTGCCGCCTTCTTTGATGCGTCTCGGCTGTCCGAGCCCATCCCCGAGGGGCTGCGGGACTCGAAGCTGATCGTGGAGAAGAAGCGCGCCGACGTCGCCGAGCGTGCGGCGTCCTGGGTCGGCGCGAGCGCGCTCGGCTGGGCATCGGCGCAGGAGATCGACCAGGTGGGCATCATGCGTGCGCTGGGGCTCGCCGCCATCCGCGCGATCGACGGGCTTGCCGCGCTGGATCTCGACCCTGCCGAGGGGATCGTGATCCTCGACGGCAACCACGACTACATCTCGCCAGCCGGAGGCTGGGGCTACCGCGTCCGGCCGGTGATCAAGGGGGACCGCGACTGTGCGTCGGCATCGGCGGCATCGGTGATCGCCAAGGTCGAGCGGGATGCGCTGATGGAGCGTCTTCACATCGACACCCCGGTGTACGGGTGGGACCACAACAAGGGTTATGCGAGCCAGGCCCACCGCGAGGCGATCGAGGCGCACGGCATCTCCGTGCACCACCGTGCATCATGGTCGTTCAGCGGGAACACGCTGTTCTGATCGTGCCCGGCGCCGCACTCACCGCCCGCTGTCCCGGCATAGGATGGAGGCAATATGGATGAGGATGCTTTCGACGACTACGACCGCGAGCTCGAACTGGCGCTCTTCCGCGAGTACCGCGACGTGGTGCGCCAGTTCACGTACGTGATCGAGACCGAGCGTCGCTTCTACCTCGCCAACGACGTCCAGCTGGAGCGACGCGACTCCGAGCATGATTTCTACTTCGAGCTCACGATGAAAGACGTCTGGGTGTGGGACATCTACCGCGCAGATCGCTTCGTCAAGTCGGTGCGGGTGCTCACCTTCAAGGATGTGAACATCGAGGAGCTGTCCAGCAGCGACTTCCAGCTCCCGGCAGATCTCTCGCTCGACGGGGACCAGTGACGCGAGCCGCGGGCGGGGAGTGAACGCCGCGGCGATCCGGGGTCAGATCTCGACCGTCACGAGACGCTGGATACCGGAGCTCACCAGTGCCACCATGTCGACGTGGTCGCGATCGAGGAGCCACTGCGTCTGTACTCCGTCGGTGAGCGCGATCAGGCCTCGGGCTGCGGATTCGGGGTCAACATCGTCGGCGAGCTCACCGCGAGCGGCAAGGGCTGCGAACGTGCCGCTCAGGAACCCGACCGCGAACTCGTACCGCTCGCGCAGGTAGTCGTGCAGCGGATGTTCAGCTGACGTCGCCTCCGCGGCGAGGGCCACCTGGAGTTCCACCATTCGCGGGGCGCTCTGGTTGTATCGCGCGGCGTCGATCCACTGCCGCAGTACCCCGATGGGGTCATCGAGCGAGGACATCCGGCGGATCGCCTCCTCGTCGCGCCAGCCGAGCACCGCGTGCAGCAGTTCGAGCTTGGTCGGGAAGTAGTGGCGAACGCCGGCGTGCGTCAGCCCCGCTTTCGCGGCGACCTCGCGCAGTCCGCCGTTGCGATAGCCCGCGGTCGCGAACACCTCGAGCGCGGCCTCCAGGATCGCCGTCCGGCGGGCTTCGCCCTTCGCATAGCGCCGCGGCGCGGGAGCCGGATCAGTGGTCACGCATCGAGGCTACCCCAGCCGCCGATGCCCGACGCGGACGGGGCGAAAGAAAACCACCCACGTGGGTGGTTTTCTGTTACTGTCGTCTCAGCCGAGCCGCAGGAGCTCGCACGACGCCCTGGAGACACCATGGTCAATGCCGACCCGACGCTCGTCCCCGACAGCCCGCCCGCCGATGGGCCCGGCACCTCGGTCCGCTATGTGCGGGGACCGGCGTTTCGTCGTTACCGCCTGAGCTACGTACTGGCGGGGCTGTCGATCGCTGCCATCTGGGGTGCCGTCGGCGGCATCCTGCTGCCACTGCACGTGCAGCAGATCGAGTTCGCACAGTTCTTCACGGGGGCAGACTCGGGAATCGATCTGCAGGCGCTCACCGAACTCAAGTATGCGGTCGACGCCGGCAGCACCACGCCCACCGAAGATCAGGAACGTCAGCTCGCGCTGCTGGCCGAGTTCGAGGCCGCGCGCGCTCTCAGCCTGTCCGCGATCGCCGTCGTGTCCTCGATACTCACGATGCTGATCCAGCCGATCGCCGGGATCCTCTCCGATCGCACCCGCTCGCGGTGGGGCCGTCGGGCCCCGTGGATCGTGGCCGGTGCCGTGATCGGTGCGGCGCTTCTCATCGCGATGCGATTCTCGCCGACGATCGGAATCCTGCTCCTCACGTACTCGCTGGCGCAGCTGGGACTCAACCTCGCGTCCGGGCCCCTGAACGCGACCGTGGCCGATCGCGTGCCCGCCGGCCGGCTCGGCACCATGTCTGCGCTATCGGGCTTCGCGACTCTCATCGGCGGCGCGATCGGCTCCATCGTGGCGGGCGCCTTGTTCGCGGTGATGGGCCTCGACGTCTACTTCCCCTTCGCCCTCGCGGTGATCGTCTTCACCGTGCTGTTCGTCCTGATGGCTCGGGACCGTTCTTCTCGCGATCTGCAGCGCGCGCCCATGTCCGTCACGGCCTTCCTCGCCTCGTTCACGGTCGCACTGCGCGATCGGGACTTCCGCTGGCTCTGGATCGCCAAGGTCGCGTTGCTGTTCGGCGGTGGTGTGTCCGGTGCGTTTGGGGTGTACATGCTCCAGAGCTACATCCGTCCGGGGCTCTCAGCGCAAGAAGCGGCCCAAATCGCGCCCGTTCTTGCGCTCGTGGGTATCCCCGGAACTGTGATCGCTCTGCTGGTCGCGGGCTGGTGGTCCGACAAGGTGGGTCGCCGCAAGCCTTTCGTGATCGGCTCCACGTTCCTCATCGCCGGCTCCATGTTCATCCCTCTGCTGAGCCCCACGCTTCCGGCGCTGATCATCCAGGGGGTGGTGGCCGGCCTCGGCGTCGGCACGTTCCTGACTGTCGATCAGGCGATGTTCATCGACCTGCTGCCGGAGAAGGACGCCGCCGCTCGGGATCTCGGCGTGAGCACGCTCGGCGGCAACCTGGGCCAGGCGCTCGGGCCCCTGCTCGCGGGTGTCGTCGTCGCGGTCACCGGCGGCTACGCAGCCCTGTGGATCGTGGCGATCGTCATCGTCGTGATCGCCGCGCTCCTCGTCTTCCCGATCCGGAGGGTGAAATGAGTCAGATGCGGGCGCCATACCGGCCGACCGCGCTGAATGCGCTCCGTGCGCGGGCACTTCTGCGCAGCGCGGCGCGACTCGTGCGAGAGGATCGGACGAGCACCGCCGAGATCGTGGCGCGCGAGCCCGAACTCGGCTCCGTGAGCGTCGAGGATGTCTCCCTGCCCGGGCCGCACGGGCCGGTACCGGTGCGTCTGTATTGTCGCGAGGGACAGACACCGAGCGCCGGCTTCGTCTGGGTGCACGGCGGCGCATGGATGTTCGGGACGCTCGACTCCCCGGAGGCGCACTGGGTCGCGATGTCCATCGCGGCACGGGGGATCGCCGTCGCCTCGGTCGACTATCGCAAGGTGCGCGGGCGAGTCTCCTTCCCTGTGCTCTCGGACGACGTTCTCACCGCGTGGCGCTGGGTGCGCGCGAACGCGTCGTCCAGGCTCGGAACCGCGCCGGAGCACCTGCACCTCGGCGGTGCCAGTGCCGGGGCGAACCTCGCTGCCGGAGTCGCGAAGCGACTGATCGCCGCAGGTGAGGACCTGCCCGCGACCCTGGTGGTGGCCTACCCGCTCGTGCACTTCCAGCTGCCGCCGCTGCCGGACGATGTGCGTGCCGCGCTGGAGCGAACCCCGCCGCCGTTTCGGTTCACGCCGCGCATGGTGAGCATGCTCAACCTCAACTGGGCGGGCGTTCGCCATCACGACGATCCCGTGGCCTTTCCTGGGCTCGGCCCGCTCGACCGCATGCCACCGACCTTCATCGTGGACGCGGAGGCGGACGAACTGCGGGCCTCGTCAACGGTGTTCGCTGCCGCTCTGGCGGACGCCGGAGTCGACGTCCGCCACGAGACCGTGCCGGGCACGTTCCATGGCTACCTCGCCCAGCCGGAGACCCCGGGAGCGCGCGACGGCGTTCACCGGATCGTCTCGTGGATCGGTCAGTACTAATGCGCTGGGCGACACAGGGTGACGGTGAGGGAGAAGGCCGGATCGATCGTCTCGTGGATCGGTCAGCACTCACGTGTCCGTCCGCGACCAGCCGGCGGCGATGAAGAAGGACAGCATGACCACACCACTCACTGCCCAGATGATCACCCCGGACCACCCGGTCGACGGTGCACCGGCGCTGCGCAGGGTCTTCGGTCTCGACGAGAACCATGGCCCGATCGCGCACGCGGAGGTGCATGCCACGGCGCTCGGTGTGTGCGAGGTCCGGGTGAACGGCATCCTCGTGTCCGCCGATCTCCTCACGCCCGGATGGACGAGCTACGAATGGCGACTGCGCTACGCCACCTGGGATGCGACAGAGGCGCTGACGGCATCGCGCGGATCTCGTGCGGTCATCGAGGCCGTCATCGGGGCCGGCTGGTACTCGGGTCATCTCGGGTGGGAGGGCAACAGCGCGGTGTACGGCTCCGAGCGTGCCGCGCTCCTGGAACTGAGGATCACCTTCGCCGACGGGCACGTCCAGACGGTGGGAACCGATGAGCGCTGGACGTCCGTGGCCACCTCGACGGTCGCGGATGATCTCTACGACGGTCAGCGGATCGACCGCAGGATCGACGACGAGGCCAGGTTCGTGCCGGCGCCGGTCGACGGCGAGGCCGCTGTGCGCGTGATCCCGTTCGATCACACCCGTCTCACTCCGTATCAGTCCCCGCCGGTGCGCCGCCAGGAGGAGCTCGAACCGGTCCGGGTCTGGCGTTCTCCGTCGGGCGCGCTGCTCGTGGACTTCGGGCAGAACCTCGTCGGGTGGACGCGGCTCACCACGCGTGGAGATGCGGGTCGGGTGATCACGGTGCGTCACGCCGAAGTACTCGACGAGGCCGAGCTCGGCACACGGCCACTGCGGCGCGCACGCGCGACCGACGAGTTCGTGCTCTCCGGGGGAGACGACGTCTTCGAGCCGACCCTGACCTTCCATGGGTTCCGCTACGTCGAGGTCGCGGGGTGGCCGGGCGAGGATGAGGAGCTCGCCGGCGCCGTGCGCGCCGTCGTGATCGGATCGGACCTCACGCGTACGGGCACGTTCCGCAGCTCTCATCCGCTGCTCAACCGTCTGCACGAGAACGTCGTGTGGGGCATGCGCGGCAACTTCGTCGACGTGCCGACGGACTGCCCGCAGCGCGACGAGCGTCTGGGGTGGACCGGGGATCTCGCCGCGTTCGCCGAGACCGCGGTGTATCTCTACGATGCGGAGGCCTTTCTCGCCGACTGGCTGCGTGACCTCGCCGCCGAGCAGCGAGCAGCGGACGGGCGCATCCCGGTCGTCGTGCCGGACAACCTCAAATACGAGAACACCGGTGCGCTGGCCGCTGTGATGGGGGCCAGCCTCGTGATCGCGCTCTGGAATGACGCCGCCTGCTGGGTTCCCTGGGCCATGTACGAGGCCTATGGTGACCTCCGTGTGCTGTCGGAGCAGTACTCGTCGATGACCGCTCATGTGCGTCGTACGGAGGCGGCCCTGTCTGAACGAAACCTGCTGGAGGGCGGCTTCCAGCTGGGTGACTGGCTGGATCCCACCGCGCCCCCGGACGCGCCGCACCAGGCGAAGGCCGACCCTGCCGTGGTCGCCACGGCGTGCGTCTACCGGTCGATCGTGATCGCCCGCGATGCTGCCCGTGTGCTCGGTCAGGATGCCGACGCCGCGGAATTCGACGCCCTGGCTGCGCGGATCCGAGGCGGCTTCACCACTCACTGGGTGCGCAGCGGGCGGATCCACAGTGACGCTCCCACCGTCTACGCGCTCGCCATCGTGTTCGGGCTCCTCGACGATGCCGAGCGGGCCGCCGCCGGTGCCAGGCTCTCGGCGCTCGTCGCCGATGCCGGCTACGTGATCACCACCGGCTTCGCAGGCACGCCCTTCATCCTCACCGCATTGTCCGACACGGGGCAGCTGGAGACGGCGTACCGGCTGTTGCTGCAGGAACGGTGCCCCTCCTGGCTGTATCCCGTCACGATGGGCGCGACCACGATGTGGGAGCGGTGGGATTCGATGCTCCCCGACGGCACGATCAACCCGGGCGAGATGACGAGCTTCAACCACTATGCCTTCGGCGCCGTCGCGACATGGTTGCATCGGGTCGTGGCGGGTCTCGCACCGGCAGCTCCCGGGTACGCCCGGGTGCGTATCGCTCCCCGGCCCCCGGCCACCGGGGTGGTGTCGGCGGAGACGGCATTCGAGTCCCGCCACGGGCGCATCGCCGTGGGCTGGAGCGTGGAAGACGGGACGCTGCAGGTCGTGGCCAGCATTCCCGAAGGTGTGACAGCCTCGGTCTCGCTGCCGTCGGGTTTCACGTCCGAGGTGGGAAGCGGTGAGCACCGCTGGAGCGAGCCCTTCTCGCAGGCGGCGGAGGACGAGCTGACCGGCGCGGCGCTGGATGGTCTCCGCGCCGAGCGCGAGCGCGACCAGCGGGTGCTGGCCAAGGCCCGACTGCTCGGTGGCGCCAGCTTCTGGCGGACGGCCGAGGGAGAGGGCGTGCGCGCGCTGACTCTTGTCGACGGCCCGCACGGCCTGCGCTACCAGGACGGTGCGACCGATCACCTCGGGGTGAACGACAGCCGACCCGCCACCTGCTTCCCGCCCGCAGTCGCACTCGGATCGAGCTGGAACGCGGAGCTGGTGCACGAGGTCGGCGAGGCCATCGGCCGGGAAGCGCGGGAGGTCGGTGTCGACGTCGTGCTGGGTCCTGGAGTGAACATCAAGCGCTCGCCGCTCGGCGGACGAGGTTTCGAGTATTTCTCCGAAGACCCGCTGCTCACCGGCGTGCTCGGCAGCGCCTGGGTGCAGGGGCTTCAGAGCACGGGCGTCGGGGCATCCCTTAAGCACTTCGCCGTGAACAGCCAGGAAACCGACCGTATGCGCGTGGACGCGCGCGTGGATGCGCGGGCGCTGCGTGAGATCTATCTCCCAGCCTTCGAGCGCATCGTTCGGGAGGCGCAGCCGGCGACGGTGATGAGTGCCTACAACGCGGTGAACGGGGTGTTCGCATCGGAGAACCGCTGGCTGCTGACGGAACTGCTGCGCGACGAGTGGGGCTTCACCGGTCTGGTCGTCTCCGACTGGGGCGCAGTGAAGGATCGCGTCGATGCGCTCCGCGCCGGGCTGGATCTGGAGATGCCGGCCTCGGGCGACACCGGCGCGCAGGCGCTGCTCGACGCGGTGCGCATCGGGCAGCTGGATGAGGCCGCGCTCGACCGTTCGGTCTCCCGGCTGGCGGCGCTCGCGGATCGCACCGCACCGACTGCCGTCACGGGCGTCGACCACGCGGCGCACCATGCGCTGGCTCGCCGCGCCGCCGGAGAGTCGGTCGTGCTGCTGCGCAACGAACATGCCGTGCTCCCGCTCGCCGCGACGTCGCGGATCGCCGTGTTCGGGCACCTCGCCGTCGCGCCGCAGTTCCAGGGCGGAGGTAGCTCCCACGTCACTCCCACGTGCGTGGACGATCCGCTCGAGCAGCTCCGCAGCGTCTTCGAGGGTGTGGACTTCGCGATCGGGTACGGTCCTGGCGGTGATGCGCTTGCGCACCGCGAGGAGGCCGCTGCGTTGGCCGGGACCGCGGACGTCGCGGTCGTGTTTGCCGGTCTCTACGAGTCTGATCAGACCGAGGGACGAGATCGCACGGATCTCAGCCTGCCCGCTGACCAGGTGGCGCTCATCCGTGCCGTCGCCGCGATCGCTCCGAGAACCGTCGTCGTCCTGATGAACGGGGGCGTGGTCGATCTCGAGCCCTGGCACGACGATGTGGACGCGATCGTCGAGGCCTGGGCGGGGGGTCAGGCGGTCGGGGGCGCGGTCGCCGACGTGCTCTCGGGCACCGTGAACCCTTCGGGACGGCTGGCCGAGACGATCCCGCTGGACCTGCGCGATACCCCGAGCGCGCTGTCCTTCCCCGGAGAGTCGGGCACCGCGCTGTACGGCGAGAGTATCTTCGTGGGCTATCGGCATCACGTCTCCACCGGACGCGTCGTCCGCTATCCGTTCGGGCACGGTCTGTCGTACACCCGCTTCGCCAGCGCGCTGGTGCAGTCGCGGTCGGTGGGCACGGACGCCGTCCGGGCGCGGGTACGGGTCACGAACACAGGCGCCTGCCGGGGCGCCGAGGTCGTCCAGCTCTACGCCGGTCAGATCGAACCGCGCGTCCGTCGGCCGCTGCGCGCGCTCGCGGGCTTCGCCAAGGTCGAGCTCGATCCGGGCGAGACGATCGAGATCGAGATCGAGGTGGAGCGGCGCACGCTCGCGTACTGGGACGAGGCGGCGAGTGAGTACCGGGTCGACCCCGGGAGATACCGGATCGAGCTCGGTCGCTCGTCGATGGACATCGTGGATTCGGTGGAGGTCTTGCTGGAGGGCGATGCACCGGTGGTTCTGCCCCTGACGCTTGCATCGACAGTGGGCGAGTGGTTCACGCATCCGGTCGTCGGTCCGGCACTGCGCGGTGCCATGGGAGCGGATCCGGCGGCCGAGCCGCCCGCCGACCTCGCGCTCGTCGCGTCGATGCCGATGGGGCAGTTCGCCCGGTTCATCGCCACCGACATCCCGGAGGCAGTGCTGCACCATTTCATGGCGCTGAGCGCCCCCTGACCGACGAGCCATCCGCTCGCAATTGATTCATCGACGATGGGGGGCAGGGAGCTCCCGCGTGTCCGCCCACTCGGCGAGGCTGGGCCGAGCGTGATCGATCGGCCGATCCCGGGCCCCGATGCGCGCGCGGGACGACGTCTCTGTGAGCTCGTCGGTGGCGACGAGGACCGAGCTTTCGTTCCTCCCCAAACCTGTCGGCGGTGTGATCGATTCGGCGTCACGGGACCGCCGGTCCGGCACGTCCGCTCTGCCCCCATGCTCGGGGGATGGCAGCGAAGGATGAACGAGGACGAGCAGGCGAGGATCGCGCGTGCGCGCACCTGATGGCGCAAGGATTCGAGATCGTCGACCGCAACTGGCGGACCGCGTCCGGGGAGCTCGACATCGTTGCGGTGCGCGGAAGAGCCCTCGTCGTCGTCGAGGTGAAGGCACGGCGCACCACCGACTACGGCGACCCGCTGGCGGCCGTCGATGCGCGCAAACTCCGACAGGTGTGGCGACTCGCGTTCGCCTGGATGCGACGACATCCAGACCATGCCCGCGGCCGGACGCTGCGTGTGGACGTGATCGGTATCACGGGGGAGGACCCGGCCACAGCGGCGCTCGCCCACCTGGAGGATGTCTGATGAGTGTGGCGCGGACCTGGGCGGTGGCGTTGAACGGCATCGACGGCGCGATGGTGGAGGTGGAGGCGGATCTGTCGGCTCACACGCCGGGGTTCGATCTCATCGGACTGCCGGACAAAGCGCTGGGCGAGGCGGCGCGGCGGGTGCAGAACGCCTGTGCGAACCAGGGACTTCCCCTTCCCCGCCGGAGAATCACCGTGAACCTCTCGCCGGCCAGCCTGCCCAAGCGAGGTGCGGGCTTCGACGTCGCGGTGGCGATCACCGCGCTGGCGACCGAGCTTCCGCTGGATGCCGGCTCGCTGGCGCGTACGGCGCATGTGGGGGAACTCGGGCTGGACGGTCGCCTGCGACCGTTGCCCGGGGTGTTGCCTGCCGTGCACGCAGCGGTACGCGCCGGAAAGCAGCGGGTCGTCGTGCCCGCGGCCTGCCGGGCAGAAGCCGAGCTGGTCTCGGGAGCTGACGTTGTCGCCGCGGTGAACCTGACCGATGTCGCGCGCGCCCATGGCGCTCTGATCGATCCGCGGGAGGAAGAGCCGCTGCCCACACCTTCGGTCGTCGCGGACGAGCCGGCCGACCGGCTCGACCTGGCTGACGTTGTGGGACAGCGCAGCGCGGTTGATGCTCTGATCGTGGCGGCGGCCGGCGGTCACCACATGCTCCTCAGCGGTCCACCCGGCGCCGGAAAGACGATGCTCGCGGCGCGCCTGCCCGGGTTGCTGCCGGACCTAGACGAAGACCGGGCGCTCGACGTGGCATCCGTGCGATCGCTGTGCGGGGAGTCGGTTCTGCACCTGCCGCGCCGCGCCCCTTTCGAGGCGCCGCATCATTCGGCGACCATCCCGTCACTGGTCGGCGGAGGCTCTGGGGTGATCCGTCCCGGAGCCATCGCCCGGGCCGCGCATGGCGTGCTCTTCCTGGACGAGGCGGCAGAGTTCGCATCGTCTGCGCTGGACGCCCTGCGCCAGCCCCTGGAGTCGGGGACGATCACGATCCACCGGACGGGAACCACCGCGTCCTACCCGGCGCGGTTCCAGCTGATCCTCGCCACCAATCCGTGCCCCTGCGGCAACTACGGTGTGCGCGGCGCGGAGTGCACTTGCCCGCCGGTTGCGGTTCGCCGGTACCTGACCCGGCTGTCCGGCCCACTGCTGGATCGGGTCGACATCGAACTGCCTGTCACGCGCGTGACGGTGGCCTCGGGGGGAGAGCGGGTGACAACCGCGCAGGCCCGAGACAGAGTTCTGGAAGCTCGCGAGCGGGCACGGCGGCGATTGTCCGACACGCCGTGGCAGACCAACGCGGAGGTGGCGGGGCCCTGGCTGCGCACCGGTCCCCGGCGTCTTGGCTCCGCAGTCTCCGCTCCGCTGGATCAGGCGCTGCGGCGCGGCGCCCTCACTCTGCGCGGGTATGACCGCGTGCTGCGGCTGGCCTGGACGCTCGTCGATCTCCGTGGCGCGCATGAACCCGAACTGGAAGACGTGGGTCGTGCGCTTGCGTTGAAGAGGGGAGTGGGCCTGTGACGCAGCGGAAGGCGGATGATTCCGGGGATTCGAGGGGCTCGGCCATGTCGGCCGCCCCAGCGATGAACGAAGGTCCCGCGACGACGAAGAACCAGACCCGGCAGCACCCGCCGGACGAGGCTCACGCCCGGGTCTCCTGGAGCCAGATCATCGAACCCGGGGACGCCGATGCCGGCGTGCTCATCGACCGGCACGGTGCGCGGGAAGCATGGTCGCTGGTGAGACGGGGAGCTGCGGCGCTGACAGCGGAGGCTCCCGCGGGCGAAGCGGCACGATGGCGGAAGGCCGCTGCCCGATGGTCCCCGCGGCTCACCGGCGTCGACGTCGATCGTCAATGGGTGCGCGCGCGCCGGTGCGGAGCGACGCTCCTTCTTCCCGGGGACCCCGAGTGGCCGGTCGGTCTTGACGACCTTCAGGAGTCGCGACCGGTGCTGCTCTGGGTGCGCGGTGACACCGACGCACTCGCCACCGCGCCTCTGGTCGCCATCGTGGGGGCACGCGCCGCGACGGGCTACGGCGAGCACATCACGGCGGAGATCGCGGGCGAGCTCGCGGCTCGGGGGATCGCGATCGTCTCCGGAGCCGCCTACGGTATCGATGGCGCGGCGCACCGCGCCACTCTCGCCTGTGACGGAACGACGGTCGCGGTGCTGGCCGGGGGAGCGGATCGCGTGTATCCGGCCGGTCACGCCGCCTTGATTGCGGACATCTCCCGCGCAGGAGCCGTTGTGAGCGAGGTCCCCCTCGGCAGCGAGCCCACGAAGTGGCGATTTCTCGCGCGCAACCGCCTCATCGCCGCGATGACGGATGCGACCCTGGTGGTCGAGGCCGGGTGGCGTAGCGGCTCGCTCAACACCGCCGGTCACGCGGCCGCCCTGGGCAGACCCCTGGGCGCTGTTCCCGGTCCGGTCACCTCCGCCGCGTCCTCCGGCTGTCATCGACTGCTCCGCGAGTACGACGCCGTCTGCATCACGGGTGCCGACGATGTGGTCGAACTACTCCCCGGCGCAGCCGCGTCGCCGCCCCTCGACCACCTGTCGGTGGAGCTGCCCGAAGCCGCCCGCCTGGAAGCGGTGCTGTCCACGCGCGTTGCGCGAAGCACGGAGGAGTTGGCCGCCCGCGCCACGATCTCCGTTGCCGACGCGGAGGCACTTCTCGGGCTCTGGACGCTCACGGGCCGCGTCGAGCGAGACACGGCGGGATGGCGCGCCTCACGGAAGTCTGCGGGCCGCTGAGGCCCAGGGAGACGGAGGGCCGCGGGAAGATGCGCGGAGGCCCAGAGGCGAACGGATGCGGGGGGAAGCACAGAGATCGCGACAAGCAGGCTCCGGGAGGTCGAGCTGATGTGGGCGATTCGGCGTGCGGGTGGCGCGGGCGTATGGCCAACCGCGGTGCTCTTCGGCATGGCATCTCGGCATGCGCTGACAGGGCCGCGAGGATCGTCGTGTGGAACTGAGTGCCGCAGCCGAGAGCTTCGTCGAGCACCTTGCGCGGGTGCGGCGGTTGTCGGCTGCGACGGTGCGCGCTTACCGCAGCGACCTGGCCGATCTCCACGCGGCGACCGGGGACACTGATCTGCGGAACGTCGGTCTCGAGGAACTGCGGGACTGGCTCTGGCGTGCCAGCCAGCGCGGCGACGCGCGCAGCACCATCGCGCGGCGAACGGCCGCTGTTCGCACCTTCTTCGCATGGGCCCTGGAGGAAGGGCTCGTTCCGCACGATCCCACGCTGCGTCTGGTGACTCCGAAGAAGCCGCAGACACTGCCGGCTGTCGCGACCGCGGACGGAGTTCGCGACATGCTCGATGCGCTGGGCGCGCGTGCGGCTGAGGGGGACGTGACCGCCCTGCGAGATCACGCGATGCTGGAAATGCTGTACGGGGCGGGGATCCGGGTGTCCGAGCTGTGCGGACTCGACGTCGTCGACGTCGATCGAGACCGAGCCACGGTGCGGGTTCTCGGCAAAGGTTCGAAGGAGCGGGTGGTGCCCTTCGGTGCGCCTGCGTTGCGCGCGCTCGACGGCTATCTCGTGCGCTCACGGCCCGCGTTGCAGGCCCGTGCCGAGCCGAGCCCTGCCCTCTTCCTCGGCACTCGCGGCGCCCGTATCGGATCGCGGACGGTGTACGGCATCGTGGCGCGCGAGCTCGGGCCGGTCCTGGGAGAGCGCACGGTCGGGCCACACGCACTGCGCCACTCCGCGGCGACGCATCTGATCGACGGCGGTGCCGACTTGCGGGCAGTCCAGGAACTACTCGGCCACGCAAGTCTGGGCACGACCCAGATTTACACCCATGTCTCCTCCGAGCGCCTATCCGCGGTGTACCGCACCGCGCACCCACGCGCATGAGGCCTATCTTCTCGACGGGCCGATGTCGTAAACGGGATCTCGGTCACGGCTATCCGATCTCCGAACAACAGGGGAGAAGGATCGCCCTCGGCACGCCGCCGAGCATGAGCAGCGGGTTGATGTACTCGCCGTTGAGGCGAACGCCGAAGTGCAGCTGTCCGGCAGGTGCATGACCTCCCGTCGCGAGGGTCCCGATGGGGTCGCCGCCGCGCACCGACGTTCCGGCGGCGAGCTCGGAGCGGACGGGCTCCAGGGTGGTGATCAGACCGTTGCCGTGATCGATGGTCAGGAGCGGGCGATCCACCACCGTCCCGACGAAGGCGATCACGCCCTCTGCCGGTGCCCGTATCCCGGTGCCCCCGCCGAGCGGCAGGAGGTCGATGCCGCGATGTCCCGCGCCGTAAGCGTGCGGGGGAGCGAGAAAGGGTGCGACGACGCGGACACCGCCGTCGAACGGCCAGGACCACCCTTCACCACGCGGGATCGTGACCCGGGAGGCACCTGCGAGCCGTGATGACGCCGCCGTGGATTCGGTCGCGCGCGCCACAGTCGACCGGGGCGCCGAAATCTGCTCGTGTCCCGGAAGCAGCCCGTGTCCCGGAAGCAGCCCGTGTCCCGGAAGCAGCCCGTGCCCCGGAGGTAACTCGTGTCCCGGAAGTGGCCGGTGTCCCGGAAATGGCCGGTGTCCCGGAAGTGGCCGGTGTCCCGGAGGTAACTCGTGTCCCGGACGTGGCCGGTGTCCCGGAAGCGAGCCGTGTCGCGGAAATGACCCGTGTTCCGGAACTGACCCGTGTTCCGGAACTGACCCGTACCCCGGAACATGCCCGGAGCCCTGGCCCGCTGTGGGTGGGAAGTGTGTCACTGGCGCGCGGGTCGGTGCTGCAACGGACGGGTCCGGCCAGCCAGCGAGCCCGAGGAACAGGAGCACTACCGCTCCCGCCAGCAGAGCAGGACGTCGTCGGTGACGAGCGGACCGAGCGGCCCTCCGGCGGCGCCAGAGCCGTGCAAACGAGCATGAGAGGTCGATGCCGAGGTGGTTCATCCGCTCATGTTCGCCATCCGGTCCGCACGGCGGGCGCCATCGAGCAGGGCGACGAGGAGATCCCGCAGCATACGGACCTGGGGAGGACGAACAGGATCATGTCGGCTACGTGCAGACACACGATGGCCGCACATCTCTCGGGCCCCGCGCACTGCTACACTGAAAGGGCACTTCGCATGTCGGAGTGACTTCGCGTGCCTTGCACGACCACGGTCGTGGCACACATCCCCAACGGTCCTTTCGAGGCGGGGCTGTGTCTGGCACCAGGTAGTGGGTATCCACGAATTCAACCGCAACAACGGCGCCCCGCGCGCCCAGAAACAGGAGAACGACCATGGCAGTCGTCACCATTCGCCAGCTGCTCGACGCTGGTGTGCACTTCGGACACCAGACCCGCCGGTGGAACCCGAAGGTGAAGCGCTTCATCCTCACCGAGCGCTCGGGCATTCACATCATCGACCTGCAGCAGTCGCTGGCCTACATCGACCGCGCGTACGACTTCGTCAAGGAGACGGTCGCTCACGGCGGCACCATCCTCTTCGTCGGCACGAAGAAGCAGGCACAGGAAGTCGTCGCCGAGCAGGCGACCCGCGTCAACCAGCCCTACGTGAACCAGCGCTGGCTGGGTGGTCTGCTGACCAACTTCACCACGGTCTCCAAGCGTCTTGCGCGCATGAAGGAGCTCGAGGAGCTCGACTTCGAGAACCCGTCCGCTTCGGGCTTCACCAAGAAGGAGCTCCTCCTCAAGAAGCGCGAGCTCGACAAGCTGCACAAGTCGCTCGGCGGTATCCGCCACCTCACCAAGACGCCGTCGGCCATGTGGGTCATCGACGCCAAGCGTGAGCACCTCGCCATCGACGAGGCCAAGAAGCTCGGTATCCCCGTGATCGGTATCCTCGACACGAACGCCGACCCGGACGACCTGCAGTACCCGATCCCGGGCAACGACGACGCGATCCGTTCCGTCGCGCTGCTGACGCGTGTGATCGCCGACGCCGCCGCCGAGGGCCTGATCGCCAAGCACCAGCCGGCCGACGAGCAGGCCGCTGAGCCGCTGGCCGAGTGGGAGCGTGAGCTCCTCGAGCAGGGCGCACCGGTCGTCGAGGGCTCTGAGGTCGAGGTTGTCGCCGACGAGACCGCTGCGGACGAGGCCGGCGCCGAGGCTCAGGCCGCCGCCGTGGAGACCGAGGCCAAGTAAGCCATCAGCGGGTGGCGCGTGAGCGCCACCCGCTGCCCATCCATTACAGCTGCCACTTACATCACAGAGGAGCCACACAATGGCAAACTTCAGCATCGCCGACATCAAGGCTCTCCGCGAGCAGCTCGGCACGGGCATGGTCGACACCAAGAAGGCGCTGGAGGAGGCTGACGGCGACGTCGCGAAGGCCACCGAGATCCTGCGCCTCAAGGGTGCCAAGGGCAACGCGAAGCGTGCCGACCGCTCCACCAGCGAGGGTCTGATCGCCGCGTCCGAGCAGGACGGCAAGGTCACCATGATCGAGCTCGCCTGCGAGACCGACTTCGTCGCGAAGAACGAGCGTTTCATCGCCCTCGCCGACAAGGTCCTGGCTGCCACCGCGGCGGCCGCTGCCGACTCGGTCGAGGCCGCTCTCGCCGCTCCGGCCGGAGACCAGACGGTCGCCGAGCTGATCAGCGACGAGGCCGCCATCATCGGCGAGAAGGTCGAGCTGCGTCAGGTGCGCACCGTCTCGGGCGAGAAGTTCGAGGTCTACATGCACCGCACCAACAAGGACCTGCCGCCGCAGGTCGGCGTGGTCGTTGCGTACACCGGTGACGACGCCGAGGCCGCTCGCGCCATCGCGCAGCACATCTCGTTCGCGAACCCCTCGTTCCTGAGCCGTGACGACGTCCCGGCCGAGGACATCGAGAAGGAGCGCGAGATCGTCACGAAGATCTCCCTCGAGGAGGGCAAGCCCGAGGCTGCCCTGCCGAAGATCGTGGAGGGTCGCGTCAACGCGTTCATCAAGCAGGTCGCCCTGCTCGACCAGGACTACGCCCGTGACAACAAGCTCACGGTCGCCCAGGTGGCGAAGGACGCCGGCATCACGGTGACCGCTTTCGCCCGCTTCAAGGTCGGCGCGTAAGACCTTTTTCAGGGCCCGGATCGTGTGACGATCCGGGCCCTTCTTCACGCACACACACCAGCGCGCTACGGTTGAGCGCGACGAGAGGAACAACGTGACCACGACAGAGAAGACCGGACGCCGTCGCGTCCTGCTGAAGCTTTCCGGTGAGGCCTTCGGCGGTGGCCAGCTGGGTGTGAACCCGGATGTCGTCAGCGCCATCGCCCGCGAGATCGCCGAGGTCGTCGATACCGTCGAGGTTGCAATCGTGGTGGGCGGAGGGAACTTCTTCCGCGGCGCGGAACTGAGCCAGCGTGGCATGGAGCGCGGTCGCGCTGACTACATGGGCATGCTCGGCACCGTGATGAATGCACTCGCGCTGCAGGACTTCCTGGAGCAGGCCGGCGCAGCCACGCGCGTGCAGTCCGCCATCCAGATGACTCAGGTCGCCGAACCGTACATCCCGCTGAAGGCCGAGCGGCACATGGAGAAGGGCCGCGTCGTGATCTTCGGCGCCGGTGCGGGTCTGCCGTACTTCTCCACGGACACGGTCGCCGCGCAGCGCGCGCTGGAGATCGGCGCCACCGAGGTTCTCGTTGCCAAGAACGGCGTCGACGGCGTCTACTCGGCCGACCCTCGTACCGATCCGGATGCGGTCAAGCTCGACCACGTGACTTACAGCGACGCACTGCAGCAGGGCCTCAAGGTGGTCGATTCCACCGCCTTCAGCCTGTGCATGGACAACGGCATGAACATGCGTGTGTTCGGCATGGAGCCCGCCGGCAACGTCACGCGTGCGCTGCTCGGCGAGGAGATCGGCACTCTCGTCACAGCCTGACGCTGCGCGGGCACCCTCACAGGGACGAAGAAGCCGTCCCACTAGACTGACATCAGCTGTACTCAATGAATGGAGCAGGCATGACCGCCGCCGCTGTGATCGCCGACACCAAGGCCAAGATGGAGCGCGCCGTTGAGGCCGCCAAGGAGGATTTCTCGACCGTTCGCACCGGACGGGCCAACCCCCAGCTGTTCCAGAAGGTCATGGTCAACTACTACGGCACCATGACGCCGCTGGCCCAGCTGGCCTCGATCAACTCCTCTGAAGCTCGCACTCTTCTCGTCACGCCCTACGACAAGGGAGCGCTGCGCGACATCGAGAACGCGATTCGCGACATGCCGAACCTCGGCGCGAACCCCTCGAACGACGGCAACGTCATCCGGGTCACCCTTCCCGAGCTCACCGAGGACCGCCGCAAGGAGTTCGTGAAGCTCGTCAAGACCAAGGGCGAGGACGCGAAGGTTCAGGTGCGTGGCATCCGCCGTAAGGCGAAGGACGAGCTGGACGCGCTCAAGAGCGAGGTCGGCGAGGACGAGGTCGCCCGCGGCGAGAAGGAGCTCGACGCTCTGACCCGCGCGCACACCGACCTCATCGACGAGGCGCTCAAGCGCAAAGAGGCCGAACTGCTCGAGGTCTGACACGGCATGACGTCCGATCCCCACGGGAACTCCGAGCCCGAGCAGCCGGTGACCGACGTCTCGTCGGACACCGGCGCTCGCGCGTTCCCCGCGCACCTCAAGGCGCGGCGCGAGGAACTGGAATCGCAGGTCGCCCACGCTCGGGAGAACTTCGACAAGCAGGTCGCGCACGCTCGGGAGAATTTCGATGAGGCCCAGGAACGCATCAAGGCCCGGACCGGGCGCGACCTGATCGGAGCGATTCTCATCGGGCTCGCGCTCGGCGCGGTCGTGCTGGGCTCACTGCTCTTCCTGAAGTGGATCTTCGTGATCCTCGCGGTCGTGGCCGCCGGCGCCGCCGTGTACGAACTGGCGCGTGCCTTCCAGACCGCGGGCCGGCGCATCGATCTGATCCCGCAGCTGGTGACGGCGGTCGCGCTGGTCGGCTCGGCCTATGTCGCCGAGACGTGGGCACTGTGGGTGCTGCTGTTCGCGGGCGTCAGCCTCATCATCGTGTGGCGTCTGATCGGACAGATGAGCGCCCAGGACGGACGGGTCCGCCGGGAGGTGCTCGGGGACATCCTCGCGAGCGTCCTCATCCCGGTGTACATCCCGTTCCTCACGACCCTTGCCCTTCTCGTCCTTCGCGAGGAGAACGGGCAGAACTGGATCATCCTCTTCCTCACCGTCGTGGTGTCGGCAGACACCGGCGCATATGCGATCGGCCTCTGGCTCGGTAAGCACCCGATGGCACCGCGCGTCAGCCCGAAGAAGACGTGGGAGGGCCTGGGGGGAGCCGCCGTTTTCGCGGTGGTGACCGCAACGCTCGTCTGCATCTTCCTGCTGGGGCTGCCCTGGTGGACCGGCCTCGTCTGTGGGCTCGCGCTGTTGCTGACGGCCACGCTGGGGGATCTCGGTGAGTCGATGATCAAACGCGATCTCGGCATCAAGGATATGAGTTCCTGGATTCCCGGCCACGGCGGAATCCTCGATCGCCTCGACAGCATTCTGCCCTCGGCCGTGGCGGTGCTCGCTCTTCATCATTTCCTCTCACCTCTGGCGGTTCTCTCGTGAGTTCGACTCCTTTCCCGCGCACCACTGGTCGCACCAAGGGCTATGAGCGACGTTCTGTCGACAGCTTCCTCGCTCATGCACGCTCGGCGTTCGAGCGTCGTTCCGATGCTGTCGCCCTCACCGCGGACGACATCCGCCAGGCCGCGTTCCCGCTCGTGCGGGACGGGTATGAGATCGCACCCGTCGATGCGGCACTCGGGCGCATCGAAGACGCGTTCGCGGCCCGGGAGCGCGATGCCCGCATTCGCGCGGTCGGAGTCGACGGCTGGGTGGAGCAGGCGCGCGCGACCGCCCAGATCGTTCTCGAACGGATCTCCCGCCCTCGTACCCAGCGCTTCCGTCGCGCCGGCCTGCTGCGATACGGCTATCGCATCGACGAGGTCGACCTGGTCACTGACAAGCTCGTCGGATACTTCGAACACGGCGATCGGGTCACACCGGAGCAGGTGCGTGCGGCGGCTTTCCGCATGCAGCGCAACGGATATGCCGAGGAGCAGGTCGATGCCGTCCTCGACGCCGTGGTCGAGGTCATGCTCGCCGTCACGCCCACCCGCTGAGCGCCACCTGATGCCTTCCGGGGATCCTGCAGGTATAGTTATCCCATTGTGACTTCTGCTAACGAGACGAATCCCGTGGAGCTGCGCGGTGGCAAGCGCGCAGCGCAGCGTCAGACGAATGCTTCGCAGCCCGTTGTGAAGAAGGCTCGTCGGCGCAGTGCGATGGCGGTGTTCTCCGCTCTGGCCGCCGTTGGCTTCGTCGGCGCCACGGTGGCGCCGGTCGCCCTCGCCAGCACCGGTCCGGTGGCGGCACCCGCCCCGACCTCGACCTCCTCCACCGCGTACCAGCTGTCGGCAAGCGGAGCGCAGGCATTCACGGCCGCCGACGCCGTCGTCAGCGGTGAGGTCTCCCGCGACTCCTACATGTCGTATCAGACGCCCACGCCGACACCCACGCCGACGCCCGAGCCCGCGTCGGTGGACGAGGGCAGCAGCGGTGACAGCGGTGGCACGAAGAAGAGCGGCGGCGGCGGATCACCCAAGTACTCCGGCGGCGGTTCACCGGCAGAGTGGATGGCGGCAGCCGGGATCGCGGAGAGCGACTGGGGCTACGTCGACTACATCGTGAGCAAGGAGAGCGGCTGGAACCCGAACGCCACGAACTCGAGTTCCGGTGCGTGCGGCCTCGTCCAGGCGCTGCCCTGCTCCAAGGTTCCCGGTGGCGGGTACGACCCGGTGGCCAACCTCACCTGGGGTAACGGCTATGCCGTTGGACGCTATGGCTCGTGGGCCGAGGCGTACAACTTCTGGGTCAACAACCACTGGTGGTGACGCTGTCTCACCATGCCCCGATCGAATCGACGTCGACCGGAGGATCCTCGCGCTGAGGACTCCCTTGCCCGCATGATCGCGGGGTTCAAACGCACCGAGGTGCGCCGTGGCCAGGAGTGGTACGTACAGCCCGTTTCCGAGCATCAGGCTCAGAAGGAGTACACCTGCCCCGGCTGCGGGCGCATCGTCGGCGTCGGTGTCTCCCACCTCGTGGCCTGGCGCGCTGACGGCGTGCTCGGTGACACCGCTGACCTGGGCGCCCGGCGCCATTGGCACACGCACTGCTGGAGGATCAGCTGATGGAGATCCGTGGCGCGGTCGAGCTTCCGGCTCGCCGCGAGGACATTACCCTGCGCACGCAGGACGCACTGACACTGGTGGGTGAGCTGGCCGTCCCGCTCGACGCGGCACCCGTCGCCACACTCGTGACGTTGCATCCGCTGCCCACGGCCGGCGGCTTCATGGATTCCCACATCCTCCGCAAGGCAGCCGCACGCCTTCCCGCACTGGCGAACCTCGCCGTGCTCCGCTTCAACACGCGCGGCACGTCGTCGCCACGCGGAACGAGCGAGGGCACCTTCGAGGAGGGCATCGGCGAAGAAGCGGACGTCGCGGCCGCCATGGCGTTCGTGACCGAGCGCGGCCTTCCGCGTCCCTGGCTGGTGGGCTGGTCCTTCGGCACCGAGCTGGCGCTGAAGTACGGGCGCGACCACGACATCGAGGGCATCATCCTGCTCTCGCCCCCGCTGCACCGGGCCACCACCGACGAGGTCGCCGCGTGGGCGGACGAGGACTGCCACGTGGTCATCCTCGTTCCGGAGCTGGACGACTACCTTCGGCCCGGGGAGGCGCGGGAGAGGTTCTCGAGCATTCCCGAAGCGCGGCTGATCGCCGTCGAGGGCGGACGCCACCTGTGGGTGGGGGAGAACCAGACCTATCGGGTGCTCACCGAAATCGTCCGTGCCGCAAATCCGGCCGCGCTGCCGCTCCCGACCGAGTGGAACGACTGAGCGCGTCGAGCAGGCTCAGCGCTCGTTCTGTCGCGGGATGATCACCTGGCGGTAGATGATGAGCAGGCTCGCCGCCACGGGGATCGCCACGAGCGCCCCGAGCAGGCTCAGCGCTCGTTCTGTCGCGGGATGATCACCTGGCGGTAGATGATGAGCAGGCTCGCCGCCACGGGGATCGCCACGAGCGCCCCGAGCAGGCCGCCGAGAGCGCCACCGGCCAGGGCGGCGATCACAACCACGGCGCCCGGCACGGAGACCGCGCGGTTCATGATGCGCGGCGAGATCACGTACGCCTCGATCTGCATGTAGATGAGGTAGTAGACCGCGGCGATGATGGCGGTGGTGACGGATCCGCCGTCCGGGATCAGCCAGCACGCGACGACGATGACCGCCGAGCTCGTCAGCGTTCCCACCAGCGGGATCAGCGATCCGCAGAATGCGATGACCGCCAGCACCGCGCTGAACGGCGCGTTGATGATCGACAGGAAGAAGAAGCTCAGCACGCCGTTGATGACGCCGAGCGTCACCTGACCCATGACGTAGTAGCCGACGGAGTCGATGATCTGCTCGGCGAGATCGATGAACCGCGCCCGTCGAGACGCCGGCACCAGCTGGTACACGGACGCCTTCAGCGCCGGGGTGGAGGCGGTGAGGTAGATCGTGAGGATCAGCACGATGAACGCGCCGAACAGGCCCTGGATCGCCCCGAGGCTCAGGTTGACCACCTGCGTTCCGAAATCGCCGATGCTCGACAAGGCCCACTCCTGTGCCTGATCGAGCACGTCCTGCACGCGGAGGTTGGGGAACAGGGCGGTGAGCCACTTCTCCAGCTCCCCGATCAGATCCGGCATCGTGATGATGCGGATGACCTGATTGACCAGGAGAGTCACCTGGTTGATGATCAGCGGCAGCACGATCGCAACGATCCCGGCGAACACCCCCAGCACGACCACGACGGTGATCAGTACCGCAGCCCAACGCGGAACGCGCCTGCGCTCCAGGAACGAGATGACCGGATCCAGCCCGAGGCTGAGGAAGAGCGCGGTGCCGACGTACAGGAGCACGGCACCCAGGCTCTGGACTCCGGTGATGAGGGCGATGCCGACGCCCACGCCCAGTGTCGCGACCAGCGCGGTTCGGAACGGGTATTGCAGCTTCATGTTTCCTTCGGCGGTCGGAGTGCTCCCGATCAACATAGTGCGCTGAGGCCCGCGAACCCGGTAACCCGCCACTGTCAGGACAACTTTCAGTCAGGTTCGGTAGTCTGTTTGGTCGAGTGTCTATCCGCTCCGCGCCCCGTGCGGAGATGTGAGGAGAAATTTCGTGCGTTTTGTCTGGGCTGTCGCATCCTTCGTGATCGCCGCCGTTCTCATCGCTGGCGGTATTGCCCAGCGCACCGTGTTCCTCGGTCCCAACACCGAGCGCGCTGAGCTCGGTGTCTCCGCCGACCAGCCGTACACGATGATCGACGGCGAGGTCTTCAACAAGCTGCCGGGTGTGCAAACGCTCCAGATCGTCGGCAACGGGCAGATCTTCGGTGCGATCGCGGCGAAGGACGACGTTGCCGCCTGGCTCGCTGACCGCTCGTACAATCACGTCACCCTCGCCGACGACGGCACGATCACCTCGACGGTGGTCGCACCGGCCCAAGAGGCTCCGGCGGTGGATGAGAGCGTCCAGAAGGGCATCGACGCAGCGACGACGGCCGGCCTCATCACGCCGAACGCGGCGACGCCCGTGGGCTCCGACCTCTGGACGGACGAGTTCACCAGCGACGACTCGATGATCCGCAAGCTCCGGCTTCCCGACACCATGGCGGTTCTGGTCGCCGCAGACGGTCAGAATCCGGCGCCGAGCGACATCGCGCTCTCCTGGGCGATCGACAACTCGACGCCGTGGGCGGGTCCGCTGGTCGTGCTCGGCGGCATCGCGCTCATCGTCGGCATCCTGCTGTATGTACTGGGCATCCGTCACATGCGTCGATCGCGCGGTCCGCGTCGACGCGGAGTTCCGCCGCTGCCGGAGACCCAGCCGATCAGCGTTGGCGAGCTGGACGCGGATGACGCCGCGGGCAAGGGCGTGATCAGCTCGGGCACGAAGAAGCGCGGCGGCCGCCGGACTTTCATCGCGATCCCGGCGCTCGTCGTCTCGGGCGCGCTGCTCAGCGGCTGCACGGCGGATGCCTGGCCGAAGTTCGACGAACCCACGGCTACTCCGTCTCCCACGCCCACGGTGATCGTCCCCGAGGACCAGGAGACGCCCTCGGTCACCGAGCAGCAGGCGGAGAAGATCCTCGATCGCATCGCGACCACTGCGGCTGCCGCCGACAGCTCGCTCAGCATCGACGTCGCGTCCACGCGCCTTTCCGACGCCGTCCTCGCGGCCCGTGCCACCAACTACACGCTGCGCACCACTCTGCCCGACATTCCCGCCCTCACCGCTGTTCCGTCCAAGCCGTACCAGATCATCGTTCCTGAGGCGAAGTCGGGGTGGCCGCGCACGATCCTCGCGGTGTGGCAGGACGAGGCGGACACGACCGTGGCGCCGCGCATCCTCATCGCCACGCAGAACGACGCCTGGAGCCCGTACAAGGTGTCCTATCTCGCGCAGTTGGAGGCGTCGGCTCAGACGCCCAATCTGGCACCGGCCGAGCTCGGCGCCAATCTCGTGCGTCCCGATTCGTCTCTCCTGGTGATGGCGCCCGATCAGGTCGCGGCCGCATACTCCGATGTGCTCGACAAGGGCACCGCCAGCGAGTTCGCACCGAGCTTCAACCTGGACGTTGACACCTTCCTGCCGAAGATCACGGCGGGCCGCCAGGAACAGCTCAACACCTTCAACGCGACGGCGGAGGGCCAGACCGGAACGCTGGAGTTCGCCGCGCGCGCGGGTGCATCCGCACCGGTGGCGTTGATGACGGTGGACAACGGCGCCATCGTGGCCGTCAACGTGGAGGAGACGGAGACCTCCAAGCCCACGGTCGCCGACGCGGTGATCAAGCTCGATGGCAACCCGAAGGTGACCGCCCTCACGGGCGTGACCCAGTCGCAGACCGGTTTCCAGACCACGTACTCCGACCAATTGTTCTTCTTCGTCCCCGGCCAGTCCTCGGGGGAGAAGATCCGACTGCTGGGATTCTCCAGCGACATCCTGAAGGCTGAGGTTCTCCCGTGAGCGATGCCCCCGGCGCCGTGCTGCGTGGTGCTGTTGACCTGTCCTCCCTCCGCAACCGTCCGAGCCCGGAGCAGACGGCCGCGGCACAAGGGGCGGCTGAGCTGATCTCAACCGTCACCGAGGCCGAGTTCCCGCAGCTCCTGGAGCTCTCACGGTCAGTGCCGGTAGTCGTGAACCTCTGGTCCGCACGCAGTGAGGCGAGCCAGCAGCTCGGGGCGACGCTCGAGGCCGTGGTGCGCGCTCTCGCGGGCCGTGTGGTTCTCGGTAACGTCGATGCCGACGCCAACCCCGGGATCGTCCGTGCCTTCGGCGCTCAGTCGGTGCCTTTCGTCGTCGCCGTGATCGCCGGGCAGCCGCTCCCGATGTTCAACGGTGCCGCCGATGACCAGCAGGTGCGCGAGGTGTTCGCACAGCTGCTGCAGGTGGCCGCTCAGAATGGCGTCACCGGGACGGTGGAGGCGGGCGCCGGGGAAGCGGAGTCCGCTGCGCCCGCCGAGAAGCCCCTCCCGCCGCTGCATGCCGAGGCCTATGACGCCATCGAGGCCGGCGACTACGCTCGGGCCGTCACCGCCTACGAGGCGGCACTCGCCGAGAACCCGCGCGATGAGGAAGCGCGTGCCGGTCTGGGGCAGGTGAAGCTGCTGCAGCGTGTTCAGAATGCCGACCTGCAGGCCGTGCGAGCCGCGGCGGCCGCGGATCCGGCCGACGTCGACGCGCAACTCTCGGTGGCGGACCTGGATCTTGCGGGCGGACACGTCGAGGACGCCTTCGATCGGCTTCTCGAGCTGTTCGCCGTGCTGCCCGCCGACGAGCGCACCCCGGTTCGCGAGCGTCTGCTGGAGCTGTTCGGGCTGGTCGGCGATAGCGATGCGCGAGTGACCCGCGCCCGAGCCCGCCTGTCGTCGATGCTGTTCTGACGCGCACCACACGACCACGAAGAAGGAGCACCCGAAACCGGGTGCTCCTTCTTCGTGTCACTCCTGCGTGAGCCAGATCGTGCCGAGGGACGGGACGGTCACGCTGGTGAGCCCCGAGTCGTCCGCGGTCACGCTGCCGAAGTTGCCGACGCCACCGCCTCCGAACTCCGCGGCGTCTGAGTTCAGCACCTCACGCCAGAGCCCGGGCCGGGGGAGAATGAACGGCAGGTTGGCGATCACGGAGCCGGAGAAGTTGGTCACGGACACGACGTGCCGACCCTGCGCATCGACGCGATCGAAAGCGACGATGTTGGTGTTCCAGGCCGGCGCCCCGAGCAGCGAGAAGGCCGCTCCGTCACGGTCGCGCTCCCACAGAGCGGGCTGGTCGCGGTAGGTGCGGTTCAACGCGCCGACGAAGGACTGCAACTGCCGATGGCTGGGCTGATCCAGCATCCACCAATCCAGACCGCGCCCTTCGCTCCACTCGGACAGCTGACCGAACTCCTGCCCCATGAACAGCAGTTGCTTTCCGGGGTGCGCCCACATGTAGCCGAGGAATGCCCGCGCGCCGGCCAGCTTCGTGGCGTGGTCTCCGGGCATCCGGCTCAGCAGCGTGCCCTTGCCGTGAACCACTTCGTCGTGGCTGATGGGCAGCACGTACTGCTCACTGAATGCGTAGTGGAAGGAGAAGGTGATCTCGCCGTGGTGGTGGCCGCGATAGAGCGGGTCGCGGGACACGTACTGCAGGGAGTCGTTCATCCACCCCATGTTCCACTTGAAACCGAACCCCAGGCCGCCGGAGTCCGTGCTGGCGGTGACACCGGGATAGCTCGTGGACTCCTCCGCGATCATCGCGATGCCCGCATTGCGCTTGTAGGCGGTGGCGTTTACCTCCTGCAGGAAAGCGATCGCCTCGAGGTTCTCTCTCCCGCCGTGGACATTCGGCTCCCATTCGCCGTCCTGACGCGAGTAGTCCAGGTAGAGCATCGACGCCACCGCATCCACCCGGAGTCCGTCGACGTGGAACTCTTCCAGCCAGTACAGCGCGTTGGCCACGAGGAAGCCGCGCACCTCATTGCGGCCGTAGTCGAAGATGTAGGTGCCCCAGTCCTTGTGCTCGCCACGGCGCGGATCGGCGTGCTCGTACACGGCCCGCCCGTCGAAGCGGCCGAGAGCGAACGCATCCTTGGGGAAATGACCGGGCACCCAGTCCATGATCACGCCGATGCCCGCACCGTGCAGGCGGTCGATCAGGTATCGCAGGTCGTCGGGAGTGCCGAACCGGCTTGTCGGCGCGTAGTAGCCGGAGACCTGATAACCCCATGACCCCCCGAACGGGTGTTCCGCGAGCGGCATGAACTCCACATGGGTGAACCCGAGTCCGAGCACATGCTCGATGAGCGGGTCGGCGGCGTCGCGGTACGACAGGCCGGGCTGCCACGATCCCAGGTGGAGCTCGTAGATCGACATCGGGCGTACCGAGGGATCGGTCGCCGCACGACGCGCCATCCATTCGGCATCGTTCCAGACGTAGTGGGAACGGGTCACGCGTGATGCGGTCGCCGGAGGCGTCTCCGCCGCCTGTGCCATGGGATCCGCCTTCAGGATCCAGTCACCCCGCTCGGTGCGGATCTCGTACTTGTAGATCGTTCCCTCACCGAGCGCAGGGACGAACAGCTCCCAGACACCGCTACCGCCCATGGAGCGCATCGCATGACTGCGGCCATCCCAGTCGTTGAAGGGGCCCACCACACGCACGCTCCGGGCGTTCGGCGCCCAGACGCTGAACGCGACGCCCTCGACCGCATCGTGTGTTCGCACGTGCGCGCCGAGCACTCGCCACAGCTCCTCATGCCGGCCCTCGCCGATCAGGTGCAGGTCGAGCTCTCCCAGGGTGGGGGTGTGGCGGTAGGGGTCATCCGCGACCCAGGCCGTCCCGTCGCGGTACGTGGTCTCCACGGTGTAGGCGCGGGGCTCACCTGCGGTGAAGCCCTCCCACACGCCGTCGATGCGGTGCGTGAGGGGGAGGGAGGTGCCGTCGGCGAACTGTGCGGCCACGGTGACTGCCAGAGGGCGGCGTGCGCGCACCACGACGCCGTCGGTGCAGGGGTGGATGCCCAGCACGTCGTGCGGAGCGTGATGGGTGCCCTCGGCGACCGCGCGCAGGGTCTCGGTGGGAATCGTCTCGCTCATGTCAGCCCTTCACCCGGAGGATGTGTGCAGCGCGCGTGAAGGCGTCGAGGCGGACGTACGCGTGGTCGGTCCACTGCCACTCCTCGCCGGAGAGCAGGTCCTCCACCGTGAACGCCTCGCCACGCGGCACGCCCCACGCGGTCGTGTCCAGATGGACGGTGGTCTCCCGCACCGAATGCGGATCGACGTTGACCACCACGATGATGGTGTCGGCGGTTCCGTCCGGGGAGAGCTCCGCAGGCAGATGCTTGCTGAAGACGAGGATCGCATCGTCATCGCTGCCGTGGAGGCGGAGATTGCGCAGCTGCCGGAGCGCGGGGTGGGCGGCGCGGATCTCGTTCAGGCGGGTAATGAGTGGCGCGAGAGTGCGGCCGGTGGCATCGGCTTCGGCCCAGTCGCGCGTCTTGATCTCGTACTTCTCGTTGTCGATGTTCTCCTCGGCGCCGGGGCGGGCCACGTTCTCGAACAGCTCGAAGCCCGCGTACACGCCCCACAGCGGGGCTGCGGTCGCCGCGACGATGGCCCGGATGGCGAAGGCCGCTCTGCCTCCGAACTGGAGGTACTCCGTCAGGATGTCGGGAGTGTTGACGAAGAGGTTGGGCCGCAGGAAATCAGCGGTCTCGTGCGATACCGAGGTGAGGAACTCCTCCAGCTCAGCGCGGGTGTTCCGCCAGGTGAAGTACGAGTAGCTCTGCTGGAACCCCGCGGCGGCCAGCGAGCGCATCATCGCCGGCCGGGTGAACGCCTCCGCAAGGAAGACCACGTCCGGATGCTTCGCGTTCACGGTACGGATCAGCCACTCCCAGAAGGCCAGCGGCTTCGTGTGCGGGTTGTCGACGCGGAAGATCTGCACGCCCTGCGCGATCCAGTGCTCCACGATGCGTAGCACCTCGGCGCGGATACCCAGCGGATCGTTGTCGAAGTTGACGGGATAGATGTCCTGGTACTTCTTCGGGGGGTTCTCCGCGTACGCGATGGTGCCATCCGGGAGCGTGGTGAACCACTCCGGATGGGAGGTGACCCAGGGGTGATCGGGGCTCGCCTGCAACGCCAGGTCGAGTGCCACCTCGATTCCCCGGTCGCGAGCAGCCGCAACGAACGCGCGGAAGTCGGCGAGGGTTCCGAGATCCGGGTGAACCGTGTCGTGTCCGCCTTCGGCGGCGCCGATCGCCCAGGGCGATCCGGGGTCGTCCGGTCCGGCATCGAGGGTGTTGTTCGGGCCCTTCCGGTTCGTGCGCCCGATGGGATGGATCGGTGGCAGGTACAGCACCTGGAAGCCCATCGCCGCGACGGCGGGGAGGCGATCGAGCGCGGTGACGAAGCTTCCGGACGACACCGAGCCGTCCGCGTGGCGGACTGCGCCTTCCGAACGGGGGAAGAACTCATACCAGGCGCCGTACCCGGCACGTTCGCGCTCGACGAGAAGGGTGCGCTCCGCGGAGACGGTGATGAACGACTGCACGGGGAAGTCGGCGAAGAACGACGCGAGCGCGGCATCTTCGACCACGGCGAGGACGTCCTCCGCGGATGCGCTCGCAGCGCGCAGGGTCTTGGCCGCGGCCTGAAGCCGCGCCTTCGCACCGGCCGGGAGCTTCTTCTCCGAACGAGCGCGGTCGAACAGGGCTGCACCCAGCTCGCGCATCACCGCGACGTCGACTCCGGCGGGGATCTTCACTGCTGCTGCGTGGTGCCAGCTCGCCCACTCGTCCGCATAGGACTCCACGCGGAATCGCCAGATCCCCTGCTCTAGCGGCACCACCTGGACCTCCCAGTGGTCCAGACCGTCGCCGGTGGAGGTCAGCCGGTGCAGTGACTCCTCGCCGCTGGGGGACCAGAGCCGCAGCTGGACTCCGATCAGGTCGTGCCCCTCCCGGAAGGCCGTCGCCCGGAACGGAACGGCCTCACCGGCGTAGGCCGAGGGGGCAAAGCCTCCCGGAGCGCTGGGATGCACGTCCTGCACCGGGATGCGTCCCGAGATGGTGTCGGCATCCGCTCCCACGGACGCGGTGATCGGAAGCGAGCGGACCGGCACGGGCCGGGTGCTTCGCCACGGGCGGGTCAGAGAGCGGTTCTTGGCAGCCACATGAGCAACCTACCGCGCACCCCGCCCTCGCCACATCACTGTTGCGTTGCGGCGTCTTCCTGCCCCGCGACGGCGGGGTCCGTGGCATCGGCGGCCGGCGTGTCGGCGGCCGCGACGGCGTGCGCTGCGGCGTCGATGGCCTCATCCGTCACCCGCTCATCGTCAGAGTCGACGCCGAAGAGGTGCATCGCCGTGCTCGTCAGCGTGACGGTGTCACCCGGGGCGTATGTCAGCCGCTCGGGCTGCGGGCTCTCCTCCTCGCTGGACCACAGTGAGCGATATCGCGTGACCCCGGGAATCCGCGGCAGTCGCACCACGATGGGCGACTCGTTTCCGTGAATCATGAGCAGGATCTTGTTGCGCGGCTCGCCGTCATGCAGGTTCTCCGCCGCGAAATACTGCAGGGTGCGGTGGCCGGCGTTCTGCCAGCGATCTGCCGACATCGTCTCGCCGTTCTCGTCGAACCACTCCATCTCGCTCGCGCCCTCGACGTGCTCTCCGAGCACGGCATAGCGGCTCGGGCGGAGAGCGGGGTTCTCCCGCCGGATACGGGTGAGCGCCGACACATGCGCACGGAGCTCCTCCTGCCAGGGCTCGTGCTGCCAGCTGAGCCAGGTCATGGGGGAGTCCTGGCAGTAGGCGTTGTTGTTGCCGTGCTGGGTGCGTCCGGTCTCGTCGCCCGCGGTGATCATCGGCGTGCCGGCCGACAGCAGCAGCGTGCCGAACAGGTTGCGGATCGCCTTGCGCCGTGTCGCGCGGATCGCGGCGTCGTCTGTGGGACCCTCCGCACCGTGGTTGAAGGACCGGTTCTGATCGGCGCCATCGCGATTGTGCTCGCCGTTGGCGAGGTTGTGCTTGGTGCCGTAGGAGACCAGGTCGCGCATCGTGAACCCGTCGTGTGCGGTGACGAAGTTGACGCTCGCGAGCGGTCCGCGTTCGTTGGAGAACGTGTTCGACGAGCCCGCGAGGCGGGTGGCGAACCCGCCGATGCCGGTGGGGGCGATGCCCGCGCGGCGCGCGTAGTCGATGTCGCTCAGCCAGAAGTTGCGCACCCGGTCGCGGTAGCGGTCGTTCCACTCCTGCCAGCCCGGTCCGAAGTTGCCCGTCTGCCAGCCGCCCATGCCGACGTCCCACGGCTCGGCGATGATCTTCACACCCGCGAGTGCGGGATCGGTGCGGATCGCCTGTAGCAGCGGGTGGTCCGGGGTGAACTCGTGCCCGGCATCGCGGCCGAGCGAGGTCGCCAGGTCGAAGCGGAACCCGTCGATGCCGACCTCCTGCGCCCAGTACCGCAGAGAGTCGAGCACGAGTCGCGCAGCGGCCGGTGCGGACGTGTTGAGCGTGTTGCCGCAACCGGTGGTGTCGATGTAGGAGCCGTCGTCGCCCTGCCGGTAGTACGTGGCATCGTCCAGACCGCGCAGGCTCGTCGTCGGGCCGCCGGGGCCCTCTTCGGAGGTGTGGTTGTAGACGACGTCGAGGATGACCTCGATCCCCGCCTGGTGTAGGAGCTTCACCATTCCCTTGAACTCGCGTAGCACCGCCGCCGGGCCAGCACGACGTGCATCGGCCGTGGCGTACGCGGCATGCGGAGTGAAGAAGGAGACGGTGTTGTACCCCCAGTAGTTCGACAGACCGAGATTCAGCAGGCGCGGCTCCGAGCTGAACGCGTGGACGGGCAGCAGCTCTACCGCGGTGATGCCGAGCGATCGGAAGTGCTCGATCATCGCCGGGTGGGCGAGTCCGGCATAGGTGCCGTGCAGCGCCGGCGGCACGTCGGGGTGCCGCTTGCTCAGACCCTTGAGGTGGCCTTCGTAGATGATCGTCTCGTCCAGCGGGATGGCGGGCTTGGCGACGCCGCCCCAGTCGAAGGTCTCGTCGATGACGACGCTGCGGAAGTCCTCGTAGCCGTCACCGGGGATCAGACCGCGCGAGTACGGGTCGATCAGCATGCGTTCGCTGTCGAAGCGCGACCCGGCCGGGCCCGATGCGCGCAGCATGTACGGGCTGCCGACATGCAGGAGGTCGGTGGTCGCGCTCCACACTCCGGCGGGACCGCGGGTGAGGGTGACCGTGTCGGTCACCCAGTCCAGATCGTCGTCGTTGAAGACGAGCAGTTCGACGGCGGTGGCGTCGTGGGAGTGCACGCGAATCGTGGCGATGCCGTTCGCCAGGCGGACGCCGAGCCCATCCAGGGCGGCGTCGAGGAACGCGGGCGGCTGCGTCGGGTCGGAGCTGTCCATCCCCCCAGAGTACGGCGAGAATGCCACCGTGCGCGTTCATTCATCCACCGTTCCCCCGGCGTCCCGGCGGCGGATCGGAGTGTGTGCCATACACGGTCGCCGACCTGCGTCCTTCCCCCGCGTGGGAGAGTGGAGGGGTGAGCGCATACCTGGATCACGCTGCCGCGACCCCCATGCGGCCCGAGGCCCGCGACGCCTGGGTCGCCGCTGTCGGTGAGCTGGCGAACCCCTCATCCATACACGGCGCGGGACAGCATGCCCGCCGGGTTCTGGAGGACGCGCGCGAGGTCATCGCGCGCGTCGTGGACGCGGACCCCATCGAGGTGGTCTTCACCTCCGGCGGCACCGAGTCCATCAACCTCGCGCTGAAGGGCGCGTGGTGGTCGCGCCCGGCGGATCGCGATGTCATCGTGCTCCCGGACGGCGAGCATCACGCCACCATGGACAGCGTGGAGTGGCTGCGCAGCGAGCAGGCGGCTCGGGTCCGGCCGGTGCCCCTGAACTTGGAGGGGCGTATCGAGCCAGCCGCCTTCGGGGTCGCCCTCGGCCCCGACGTCGTGATCTCCACGGCGCTGCTCGCCAACAACGAGGTGGGAACGCTGAACCCCGTCGCGGAGCTCGGCGCAGTGGCGCAGGATGCGGGAGTGCCCCTTCACATTGACGCTGTCGCCGGCTTCGGGCATCTCCCGCTGTCGTTCGCGCAGCTGCGCGGCGAGGGCGGCGCAGGCATCGTCGCGATGAGCGTGTCCGCGCACAAGATCGGGGGACCGCCGGCGACGGGGGCCCTCGTGGTGTCGCGGTCGGCTCGTCTGGCGGCTCTCCATCACGGGGGTGCAGCACAGCGTGACCTCCGCGCGGGCACGCAGGACGTCGCGGGCGCTGTGGCGTTCGCCGCTGCAGCCGAGGCGATGGCCGCCGGCCGCGAGGCTGAGGCAGCCCACGACGCCGCGCTCCGGGAGCGGCTGCGACGCGGCATCCTCGCGGCGGTGCCCGAAGCCCAGGTGCTCGGTGCACAGGAACGACTGCCCGGGAACCTGCACCTGCTCTTCCCCGGCGCATCGGGGGAGTCGCTGCTGTACCTGCTGGATCGGGCCGGTATCGCGGTGTCCACCGGGTCGGCGTGTACGGCCGGAATTGCCGAGCCCTCGCACGTAGTGCGCGCCATGGGCCGCGACGAGCGGGATGCGCGCAGCGTGCTGCGCTTTAGCGTGGGCCGCACGAGCACGGCGGAGGACGTCGACGCGGTGATCGCGAACATCGGGTCCGCCTACGCGGCAGCGACCGGGGCCGCGCGGCGCTCGTAGACTGGTGACATGCGAGTTCTGGCGGCGATGAGCGGTGGCGTGGACTCGGCTGTGGCCGCGGCGCGAGCGGTCGATGCCGGGCACGAGGTGGTGGGCGTGCACCTGGCGCTCTCCCGCGCGGGCGGCACGTTGCGCACCGGCAGTCGCGGATGCTGCACCATCGAGGACGCCATGGACGCGCGGCGGGTGGCCGACAAGCTGGGCATCCCCTTCTACGTCTGGGACTTCTCGGAGCGCTTCCGCGATGACGTCATCGCCGACTTCATCTCGGAGTACCAGGCAGGCCGCACGCCCAATCCGTGCATGCGCTGCAACGAGAAGATCAAGTTCGCCGCGCTGCTGGAGCGGGCGATCGAGCTGGGATTCGACGCCGTGTGCACCGGGCACTACGCGAGCCTTCGCGACGGCGAACGTGGGCTGGAGCTGCACCGCGCCGCAGATGACGCGAAGGATCAGTCGTACGTCCTGGGGGTGCTGACTGCCGAGCAGCTCGCGCACACCTACTTCCCGCTGGGGGACACCCCGTCTAAGGCCGTCGTTCGTGCGGAGGCCGCCGAACGCGGGCTGCTCGTAGCCTCCAAGCCCGACAGCCACGACATCTGCTTCATCCCGGATGGCGACACCCGCGGATGGCTTGCGGAGAAGGTCGGAACGGCTACGGGCGACATCGTCGATCGCGAGGGGCACGTGGTCGGCTCGCACGAGGGCGCGCACGCCTACACCGTCGGACAGCGACGCGGGCTCCACCTGGGCGTCCCCGCTGCCGACGGCAAGCCGCGATTCGTGCTTGAGGTCCGCCCGGTGTCGAACACGGTCGTGGTGGGGCCGAAGGAAGCGCTCGCGATCGGACGCATCGCCGGGGCGCGGTTGAGCTGGGCGGGTGCGGAGCCGCTGACCGACGAGTTCGCGTGCGACGTGCAGATCCGTGCGCACGCCGATCCCGTGCCCGCTCAGGCCGTGCGGGGCGAGGACGGTCTCATCGTCACACCGGTCGAGCCGCTGGACGGCGTCGCTCCGGGCCAGACCGCCGTCCTCTATGACGGCACGCGCGTGATCGGGCAGTTCACGATCGACCGCACCGAGTCGGCGGTTCCCGTCGGCTGATCGGCACGCGCGGCGAACGGCTCCCGTGCCGATGTCCGAGGCACCGAATACGCTGGATGCGTGACCGGCACTGCAGATGTGACACCCCGTACCCTCGACGAGGCTCGGGCAGAGGCGGAGCGCCTCACCACCCTCATCATCGATGCGCGTGATGCGTACTACGGGGCGGACTCCTCGCCCGTGGACGACGCGACCTACGACTCCTGGATGCACGCCCTGGAGGCGATCGAGGCCGCGTTCCCCGAGGTTCGGGGACAGGACTCTCCCACGCTCAGTGTCGGCGCGGCCGAGGGCAGCATGCTCGCCCCGGTCACCCATGCCGAGCGCATGCTGAGCCTCGACAACGTCTTCTCACCGGAGGAACTGCGCGACTGGTGCGTGAAGACGGCGGCGTCCGCCGGCACGACCGTGCGCTGGCTCACCGAGCTCAAGATTGATGGACTCGCCATCTCCTTGCGCTACGAGAACGGGGTGCTCACATCGGCCGCCACACGAGGCGACGGGCGTGTCGGCGAGGATGTCACTGTAAACGCCCTTCGTGTGGCAGGGATTCCGTCGCGGCTCGCCGGCTCCGGGCACCCCGCCCTGGTCGAGGTGCGCGGAGAGGTGTTCATCCCCGTCGCCGAGTTCGAGGAGCTGAACGCACTCCAGGCCCGCATGCGTGATCAGGTGATCACCGACATGACACCGCGCTCGGGCAGGGAGAAGGCGGAGAAGAGCGCACAACGGCGTTTCCCCGCTTTTGCCAACCCGCGAAACGCCGCCAGCGGTGGGCTTCGTCAGCAACTCGACAAGAAGGACGGCCTGGAGCTGGCCGCGGGTGAGGCGCGGTTGGCCTCTCTGCGGTTGTTCGTGCACGGTATCGGGGCCTGGCAGAACCCGCCGGTCGCGTCTCAGAGCGAGGTCTACGAGTTGCTGAAGACGTGGGGACTGCCCACGAGTCCCTACCCCCGGGTGCTGGACGACATCGATGCCGTTCTGGAGTTCGTCGCGTACTACGGCGAGCACCGTCACGATGTCGCCCATGAACTGGACGGCATCGTCGTCAAGGTCGACGACCTCGCCCTCCATGACGAGCTCGGCGCCACTTCGCGCGCGCCGCGGTGGGCCATCGCGTACAAGTACCCGCCGGAGGAGGTGCGTACCCGGCTCCTCAACATCGCGATCGGGGTCGGCCGTACCGGTCGGGCCACACCCTATGCGGTCATGGAGCCCGTCTTCGTCGCCGGATCCACCGTGAGCTTCGCCACCCTGCACAACCAGGACGTTGTCAAGGCGAAGGGTGTGCTCATCGGGGACACCGTGGTTCTCCGCAAGGCTGGGGATGTCATCCCCGAGGTGCTGGGTCCCGTGGTGGAGCTCCGTGACGGGACCGAGCGGGAGTTCGTCATGCCCAGCTCCTGCCCGGAGTGCGGCGCCCCGCTGCTGCCCGCGAAGGAAGGCGACATCGATCTGCGCTGCGTGAACACCCGTTCGTGCCCCGCGCAGGTTCGCGGCCGCGTGGAGCACATCGGCTCGCGTGGCGGTCTCGACATCGAGGTGCTGGGGGAGGTCACCGCCGCCGCGCTCACGCAGCCACGTCATCCGCAGCGTCCGGTGCTCGACACCGAGGCCGGGCTGTTCGACCTGACGCTCCAGGAGCTCGTGCCCATCGTGGTCGACGTACGTGACGCGGAGACCGGGGAGCTCAAGACCGACGAGAACGGCGAGCCCGTGGTCCGCGCGCCGTTCCAGAAGGTCACCCGCGTCTACCCGCCCGGCTTCGAGAACGCGACCGCGGCCGAGCGGCGGGCCGCCGGGGTGACCAAGAACTACCCGCTCGTCGAGCCTGGCGCACAGGCCGTCAAGCTGCTCGCCGAGCTGGAGAAGGCCAAAACGAAGGACTTCTGGCGATTCCTCGTGGCACTGAACATCCGCCACGTCGGTCCGGTCGCCGCCCGCGCGCTGGCGCAATGGTTCGGATCCCTCGACGCGATCCGGGCCGCTTCGCGGGAGGAGCTTGCAGCGGTCGAGGGAGTCGGCGGGATCATCGCCGATTCGCTGCTCGACTGGTTCGAGGTGGACTGGCACCAGGAGATCGTCGCCCGCTGGGAGGCCGCCGGAGCGCAGCTGTTCATCCCCGGTCACCCCGGACCCGGCGCCGCTACCGCCGAGGGCGGCGTGCTGGACGGACTCACCGTGGTCGCGACCGGGTCGCTCGAGGGGTACACCCGTGAGGGAGCTCAGGAGGCCATCCTCCGCGCCGGGGGGAAGGCGGCCTCCAGCGTGTCGAAGAAGACGGACTTCGTGGCAGCCGGTCCCGGTGCCGGATCGAAGCTGGCGAAGGCCGAAGAACTCGGAATCCGCATCCTCGACGCGGCGCAGTTCCACATTCTCGTCACCGAGGGGCCGGACGCGCTGCCGCCGCTCGACTGATCCGTTCACGGTTGCCCGCCGTTCTTCGCGGGAGACTCGCTGAGACTCCCGCGAAGATCGGCGAGCCCGCTCAGCCGCCCGTCGTCAGACCGAGGATCTGCTGCTTCACCTGACGACGCAGGACCTTGCCGATCATGGACTTCGGGAGCTCGTCGACCACGAACACGCGACGCGGCACCTTGTACGGCGTCAGCAGGCCGCGGGCGTACTCGCGGATCGCCTCGACGTCCACGGATGCCCCAGGGCGAAGGACGATGGCTGCGACGACCTCTTCGCCGGAGTGGTCGCTCGGCAGCCCGACGACCGCCGCATCTTCGACGTCCTCATGCTGACGGAGCGCGTTCTCGACCTCGGTCGGGGCGACATTGAAGCCGCCGGTGATGATGAGCTCCTTGATGCGATCGACGATGCGGACGAAACCGCCCTCGTCGATGGTGACGATGTCGCCGGTGCGGTACCAGCCGTCCACGAACGCGGCCTCGGTTTCCTCGGGTTTGCCGTAGTAGCCGGAGAACACCTGAGGACCACGTACCACCAGCTCGCCTTCGGCGCCGGCGGGCACGTCCTGGGCCGGGTTGTCCGGGTCGACCACGCGGCACTCGGTGCCCGGCAGAGGCAGCCCGACGGTCCCGGCGACACGGTTGTCCGCCACCGGATTGGCCATCAAAACCGGGGAGCACTCGCTGAGCCCGTAGCCCTCCACGAGGAATCCGCCGGACGCCGCCTCGAACGGCACGACCAGTTCGTGGCGCAGCGCCATGGCGCCCGAGATGGCGACCTCGGTGCCCCGGATTGAGATTCCCTTCTCGATGGATCGGGCCAGCAGCCGCTCCGCGATCGGCGGCACGAGGGGCAGGAAGGTGGCGGGGTGCTTCTTCATGACGTCGAGCACCATGTCCGGATCGAACTTCGGGAACAGCACCAGGCGAGCGCCCATCGACATCGCGAACGTGAGGCAGAGCGTCAGACCGTACGCGTGGAACATCGGCAGCACGGCGTAGACGACGCATCCGTCGCCACGTGTGATCGAGGGCACCCACGCTCGGGCCTGGGCTGCGTTCGAGAGCAGGTTGCGGTGGGTGAGCGCCGCTCCCTTGGGTGTTCCCGTCGTGCCGCTGGTGTACTGGATGATCGCGAGGTCGTCGGTGGCGGGCTGTGCCCAGCTTCCCGGAAGTCGCCCGGCCGACACGATCTTCTCCCAGGGCACGGTGCCGCGCACCGGCGCATAGAGCGCTTCGCGCGATTCGCGAGCACGTGCGACGGGGAGCCGGAGCGCCAGACGCATGGTGGCAGGCATCGCCCGGGTCACATCCACCGAGATCAAGGTGGAGACGGCAAGGTCCTGCGGGAAGTCCTGGACGTCGGCCACCACCTTGTTCCACACGATGGCGTGTTTGGCTCCGTGATCCTCGAACTGCTTGCGCAACTCGCGCGGCGTGTAGAGCGGATTGTGCTCCACCGCCACGGCGCCCAGGCGGAGCACCGCATAGAACGCGATGATGTGCTGCGGGCAGTTCGGCAGGATGATCGCCACGGTGTCACCGGAGCGCACGCCGTGATCGCGAAGCCCCTGCGCGGCGCGTTCGATCTGCTCGAGCAGCTGCGCGTATGTGGTCTCGCGTCCGAAGAACTCCAGCGCTGGAGCCTCCGGGTAGTCACGAGCTGACGCGATGACGATGTCGACGAGCGAGCCGGAAACGGGCTCGAGGTCCGCGGGGACACCGGCGGCGTAGCTGGCGATCCAGGGACGAGGGGGGTCGTAAGTGCTCACCCGCTCAGCCTACGACCGCGATGTGACGCGCCCGGTGCGAACCGCGCGGTGGGAGGA
The DNA here is from genome assembly GCF_021044885.1 of Microbacterium nymphoidis. Classification (GTDB taxonomy): domain Bacteria; phylum Actinomycetota; class Actinomycetes; order Actinomycetales; family Microbacteriaceae; genus Microbacterium; species Microbacterium nymphoidis. Next base: position 451,227 of record NZ_JAJNOD010000001.1, read on the forward strand.
CCCTCGTGTGGGGAGTGTGGGGAGTGTGGGGAGTGTGACCCGGCCGTGACCTGCCAGCAGAGAGAGCCGATCGATGGAACTAGACTGATCGGGTGTCTGAAATCACCCCCGAACTCGTCCGTCATCTCGGCGTGCTCGCGCGGATCCAGCTCTCCGACGAGGAGGTCGAGCGACTGACCGGTCAGCTCGGCGCCATCGTCGACAACATCGCCAAGGTGTCGGAGGTCGCAACCCCCGACGTTCCCGCGACGAGCCACCCGATCCCGCTCGCCAACGTCTTCCGTCCCGACGAGCCGCAGCAGCCGCTGACGGTCGCGGAGGTCCTGCAGAATGCGCCCGACTCCGACGACGACCGCTTCCGCGTGACCGCGATCCTGGGAGAAGAGCAGTGAGCGACATCATTCGCCTGTCCGCCGCCGATCTGGCGGCGCAGCTGCGCGCCGGTGCGGTGTCAGCGGTGGAGGCCACCCGTGCCCACCTCGACCGCATCGCCGCCGTCGACACCGACGTGCACGCCTTCCTGCACGTCAACGAGCACGCCGAGCGCTACGCGGCGGACATCGACCAGCGCCGGGCCGCCGGTGAGGAGCTTCCCGAGCTCGCCGGTGTACCCCTCGCCGTCAAGGACGTGCTGGTCACCACCGACATGCCCTCCACGTCGGGATCGAAGATCCTCGAGGGCTACATGTCGCCCTACGATGCGACGGTCGTCGCGCGTGCTCGTGCGGCCGGTCTGATCGCCATCGGCAAGACCAACATGGACGAGTTCGCCATGGGCTCCTCCACGGAGCACTCCGCGTACGGGCCCACCCACAACCCGTGGGATCTCGAGCGGATCCCGGGTGGATCGGGTGGCGGATCGGCCGCTGCCGTGGCCGCGTTCGAGGCGCCGCTGGCGCTCGGATCCGACACTGGCGGCTCGATCCGTCAGCCGGCGCACGTCACCGGAACGGTGGGCATGAAGCCGACCTACGGGGCGGTCAGCCGCTACGGCGCGATCGCGCTGGCGTCCAGCCTCGACCAGGTCGGCCCGGTCACCCGCACGGTGCTCGACTCTGCTCTGCTGCAGGACATCATCGGCGGGCACGACGCGAACGATGCCACCTCGCTGGCCGAGCAGTGGCCCTCCTTTGCCGCGGCTGCTCGCGAGGGCGCCCGCGGGGACGTGCTGAAGGGGCTCAAGGTCGGTGTGATCACGGAGCTGCCGGACAGCGGCTTCCAGCCGGGCGTGGCCGAGTCGTTCCGCTCGGCGCTGGCCGCCATGGAGGCTCAGGGTGCAGAGATCGTCGAGATCAGCGCGCCCCACTTCGAGTACGGTGTCGCCGCCTACTACCTGATCCTTCCGGCAGAAGCCTCCAGCAACCTCGCCAAGTTCGACTCGGTGCGCTTCGGTCTCCGGGTGACCCCCGACGGTGGCGCCACGGTGGAGGACGTCATGGCGGCCACCCGCGAGGCCGGATTCGGCGAGGAGGTTAAGCGCCGCATCATCCTGGGCACGTACGCGCTGTCCGCCGGCTATTACGACGCCTACTACGGCAGCGCCCAGAAGGTGCGCACGCTCATCCAGCGCGACTTCGACAACGCATTCGAGAAGGTCGACGTGATCGCGACCCCGGCTGCTCCCACCACCGCGTTCAAGCTGGGCGAGCGCATCGGCGACCCGCTGCAGATGTACCTCAACGACGTCACCACGATTCCGGCGAACCTGGCGGGTGTACCGGGTATCACCCTGCCGTCCGGACTCGCGTCCGACGACGGCCTCCCGGTCGGCATCCAGTTCCTGGCCCCGGCCCGTGAGGATGCCCGTCTCTACCGCGTCGGCGCAGCACTCGAGACCCTGCTCGTGGACCAGTGGGGCGGCCCGCTCCTGGAGCGCGCCCCGCGGCTGCCGGGCGAGATCACTCACGAAGGCGAGGCACGCTGATGGCCGACAAGCTGATGGACTTCGACAAAGCCCTCGAACTGTTCGAGCCGGTGCTCGGCTTCGAGGTGCACGTCGAGCTCAACACGCGCACGAAGATGTTCTCCTCGGCGCCGAATCCCGCACATCCGGACAACCACGACGCCGGACCCAACACGCTGGTCGCCCCGGTGGACATGGGGCTGCCGGGATCCATGCCCGTGGTGAACGCACAGGCGATCGAGTCCTCGATCAGCCTGGGCCTCGCCCTCGGCTGCTCGATCGCACCGTCGAGCCGGTTCGCGCGGAAGAACTACTTCTATCCGGACCTCGGCAAGAACTACCAGATCTCGCAGTACGACGAGCCGATCGCCTTCGAGGGTTCCGTGGAGATCGAGCTGGAGGACGGCACGCTGGTGACCATCCCCATCGAGCGCGCCCACATGGAGGAGGACGCGGGCAAGCTCACCCACATGGGTGGTTCGACCGGCCGCATCCAGGGCGCTGAGTACTCCCTCGTCGACTACAACCGTGCGGGTGTGCCCCTGGTGGAGATCGTCACCAAGCCGATCTTCGGTGCCGAGCACCGTGCGCCCGAGTACGCGAAGGCCTATGTCGCCACGATCCGCGACATCGCGAAGGCCCTCGGAATCTCTGAGGCGCGTATGGAGCGCGGGAATCTGCGGTGCGACGCGAACGTCTCGCTGCGTCCGCGCGGCCAGGAGAAGCTGGGAACGCGCACCGAGACGAAGAACGTCAACTCGATGCGCTCCGTCGAGCGTGCCGTACGCTACGAGATCCAGCGTCAGGCCGCGATTCTCGCCGACGGCGGGATCATCACCCAGGAGACGCGACACTGGCACGAGGACACCGGTCAGACCTCGGCGGGGCGCCCCAAGTCCGACGCCGATGACTACCGCTACTTCCCGGAGCCCGACCTGGTCCCCGTGCAGCCGTCTGCTGAGCTGATCGAGCGCCTCCGCGCCGCGCTGCCTGAGGCCCCGGTGGCCCGTCGTCGCCGGCTCAAGGCGGAGTGGGGCTTCACCGACCTCGAGTTCCAGGACGTCAGCAACGGTGGTCTGCTCGACCAGGTCGCGGCCACGATCGCCGCGGGCGCCGCTCCGGCATCAGCCCGCAAGTGGTGGACGGGTGAGATCACCCGCATCGCCAACGCGTCGGAGCGCGACGCGGCGGATCTGGTGTCGCCGGAGCACGTCGCCGCGCTCCAGCAGCTGGTCGATGAGGGTACGCTCACCGACAAGCTGGCGCGCCAGGTTCTGGAAGGCGTCATCGCCGGCGAGGGCGACCCGCAGACGGTCGTCGACGCACGCGGCCTTGCTGTCGTCTCGGACGACGGCGCACTCATCGCCGCGATCGATGAGGCACTGGCCGCGCAGCCGGACGTCCTGGAGAAGATCCGCGACGGCAAGGTGCAGGCAGCGGGCGCCGTGATCGGCGCTGTCATGAAGGCCATGAAGGGCCAGGCGGACGCCGCGCGCGTGCGCGAACTCGTGCTGGAGCGCGCGGGCCAGGCCTGACCCGTCACCCACGATGCGGGGTCCGCCTGAGGGCGGGCCCCGCATCGTCTCTCCAGCCGCCGCCCGATGTCGGTGGCCCGAGGGAGGATGGAGATATGGGACGAGGTGATGGCAGTGGTCGCATGGTCTCAGGACCACGTGCCGACGACACCGGCACGGGCATCCTCCATGTCGACATGGATGCGTTCTACGCATCGGTGGCGGTGCTCGATGATCCCTCGCTCGCGGGCAAGCCCCTGATCATCGGTGCGCCGGAGGGACGGTCGGTGGTCTCCAGCGCCTCCTACGAGGCCCGACGATTCGGCGTTCGCGCGGCGATGCCGGTGAGCCAGGCGTTGCGTCTCTGCCCGTCCGCCATCGTCGTGTCGCCGGACTTCCACCGCTTCGTGGAGGTCTCCCGTCAGGTCATGGCGATGTTCCGCGACGTCACGCCGCTGGTCGAGCCCCTCTCCATCGACGAGGCCTTTCTCGATGTGCGCGGCGCTCGGCGGTTGTGGGGCTCACCGCGCGAGATCGCTCAGAACCTCCGGGCGCGTGTTGCACGCGAAGCCGGCATCACATGCAGCATCGGCGTCGCCGCGACGAAGCACGTGGCCAAGATGGCCTCGACGGTGGCCAAGCCCGACGGCCTACTGGTCGTGCCGGACTGGGCCACGGATCAGTTCCTCGCACCCCGTCCCGTCAGCGCCATCTGGGGAGTCGGGCCGAAGGCGGCTGAGACGCTGTCCTCCCGCGGCATCCGTACGGTGGCCGATATCCGTGCGGGCACGGAGCACCAGCTCGTGCGCGCGCTGGGCCAGGCCATGGGGGAGCAGGTGTGGCGTCTGGCGCACGGGATCGATCCGCGGCCGGTCTCCACGGAGCGCGTGGAGAAGAGCATCGGTCATGAGGAGACCTTCGAGCAGGATGTCACCGATCACGCTCTGCTGCGCAGTGAGTTCCGGCGCCTGGCGGATCGTGTCGCGGCGCGACTGCGCTCGGCGTCTCTTGAGGCGCGAACGGTCGCCGTGAAGGTGCGCTTCGATGACTTCACCACCCTCAGCCGGTCGCAGACGCTCGCAGAGCCCACCGACGTCGGGCGCAGAATCGGGGAAGCGGCGTGCGAGCTGTTCGGCTCGATCGATGTGCAGGCCCCTGTCCGCCTGATCGGCGTCCGCGCGGAGAGGCTGCAGAAGGCCGGCGGCGGAGGCCTCGGCCTCTGGGACGATGACGCGGACTGGCGCGCTGTGGACACGGCACTGGATGGAGCGACGGCACGCTTCGGAAACGGCGCCTTGACACGGGCTTCTGCGCTGGGACGCCGTGATCGGTACGCCCAGCCGCAGGCACGCAGCCTCGACGAGGGGTAGATCCGCGGCCCGCGTCGCCGCGATCACGGATGCGGCGACGGCGTGTGCGGGGTACGGTGGAGGCATGCCCAACCTCGCACTGGAACTCGGCAAGCTCACGGCCTCCTCGGGCGTCGCCAGCGTCTACGGAGAGCAGCAGGACGTCGACGGAGTCCGCGTCATCCCCGTCGCCGCCACCTGGAGCGGCTTCGGGGCGGGCGAGGACGAGGAGAGGGGCTCCGGCGGCGGTGGGGGCGGCGTGTCCCTTCCCGTCGGCGCCTACATCCGCCGTGGCGACGACATCCGCTTCGAGGCGAATCTGATCTCGCTGCTGGTGGTGGGCATTCCGTTCGTCTGGGTCGCTGGTCGCGCCCTCGCACGCATCATCCGTGCCCTCAAGCGCTGACACTTCCGCGTCGCAACCGGATCCACTGGATCACGCGCTCCGCAGAGCCGTGGCCAGCGTGATGGCGCTCGTGGGAGATCGGTCGCGAGCAAGTGTTCTGATCGATGGCCGCAGCGGTGCGGGCAAGAGCAGCTTGTCTCGCCGGCTGGCAGATGCCTGGCCGCGGCCACGGCCTACCGTGCTGCCTCTTGACGCGGTCTACCCGGGCTGGGACGGTCTCGACGCAGGAGCCGAGGCCGTGATCCGCGACATCCTTGTGCCGCGCTCTCTCGGCGAGCATGGCCGAGTGAGCGGCTGGGACTGGGCACAGGATCGGCCCGCGGGGTTCTCCGCCGCGCCGCACGACCGGGGCCTCATCGTCGAGGGGTGCGGGATCCTGCGCGCCGAGTCCGCGCCGCTCGCCGACGTGACCGTCTGGCTGGAAGCCCCCGCAGCGACGCGGCGCGAGCGTGCGCTCGATCGGGACGGCGATGCGTACCGACCCCATTGGGACCGGTGGGCGGCGCAGGAGGATGAGCACATCCACCGTCACGATCCGCAGGCGCTGGCCGATCTCGTCCTCACGCTCCCCTGAGACACCCGGCCGCGCGCCGATCGTAGCGAGAGTTGTCAGGAGCTTGCGACCACGACCTGCTCGAGCTGGTAGCCGAGCCATTCGTAGATGCCGACAATGGGGCTGTCCGGATCCAGCACGGCAGGCGCGGGATCCGACCCGGGACCACCTGCAGCGATCCCGAGCCGTGAGGCCAGCACGAGCCGCAGGGCGGACAGAGTGCGCATCCAAGCGGGCGCAGTGTGCGCATCGAGGAGGATCGCGGCAGGATCCTGCGTTGAGGCTCGATCGGCCTCGGCCAGAGCATCGGCGACGACGGTGGCGTCGTGCTGCCGCCGGGTCACGCTGTCGGCCTCGGTGAGCCGCCGGAACTCCCGGCTGGCGTCATCGTCGTCCGGGTAGACGCTCGGGGCGAGCCGCGCCAGAGCGGGATCATCTGCCGCTGACCCCTGCTGCAAGACATCGGTGAACTGAGCCACGAGGTCGGAGAGCACCGCTCGCTCCTGCGCGGACAGGGTGAACTGGCCGGGGGTCACTGCGGTGCCTGCCGAACTGTCGCCCAGAGCCCATAGTCGTGCATCGCCTGCGCGTGCAGCTCCATCTGTTCCCGTGCCCCTTCAGCCACCACGGCATGACCGTCGTTGTGCACGCGTAGCATCAGCGTGTTCGCCTTCTCGGCGCTGAAGCCGAAGTAGTCGCGGAAGACCTTCACGACGTAACTCATCAGGTTCACCGGGTCATCCCACACCACTGTCTGCCAGGGGCGTCCCGGTGATGCGGTCTCCTCCGTGCGCTCGTCCTGCTGCTGGGCGACGTCCGGGAATGCGAGTGCGGTCATGCCCACCCCAGTTCATGCAGCCGTTCGTCGTCTATGCCATAGAAGTGAGCGATCTCATGGACGAGCGTTGTGTGGACCTCGTCGCGCAGCTCCGCGAGTGAATCGACGGCCTGCAGATGCGGTTCACGGTAGACGATGATCCGGTCTGGCAGATCCCCCAGGCCGTATCGCTCGCGCTCGGTCAGCGCCAGGCCGTCATAGAGGCCGAGCAGGTCGAGAGACCCGTCCTCGGGGCGGTCCTCGACCACGAACACCACGTTATCGAGTCCGTCGACCATGTCGTCGGGTAGAAGGTCGAGTTCTTCGATGACGAGCGCTTCGAACGCCGTCGCGTCGAGGTCAATCATCCTTCGAGCGTACCCATATCCGGCGGTCGGCGTCGTCGCTCGCGCGGCTGCGGCCCCACACTGTCGGCGACGTTGCCTACGATGGCTGGATGAGGGCGCGGGATGAGGACACAGAGACGGCAGCGACACTGAGCACGCCCAGCGGTGCGGAGGAGACGTACCGCGCGCGCACCGGGGCGGACGGCTCCGCACCGCGCGTGCTGGTGCTCGGTGCGACGGGATATCTCGGCGGGCGCCTCGTGCCACGACTGCTGGCTGCCGGCTATCGCGTGCGAGCACTCACTCGGGGGGCCACGCGCCTCGAAGGCGCCCCCTGGCGCGACGACGTCGATGTCGTCGACGGCGACGCCACCGATCCGGGCGCCCTGGCGCGCGCCCTCGATGGCGTCGACATCATCTACTACCTGATTCACTCCATGTCGGCCGGCCGGGATTTCGCGGAGCTCGATCGGCGCATCGCTCGTGCGGTGGGGGCAGCGGCGGAGCGAGCCGGGGTGAAGCAGATCATCTACCTCGGCGGACTGCACCCGCGCGATGTGCCGCTCTCGCCGCATCTGAACTCGCGTCGCGAAGTGGGGGAGATCCTCCTCGCAGCCGAGACGCCGACGCTGGTGCTGCAAGCGGGCGTGGTGATCGGTTCCGGCTCCGCCTCCTTCGAAATGATCCGCCATCTCACCGAAGTCCTTCCGGTGATGCCGGCGCCGCGGTGGGTTCGAAACCGCATACAGCCGATCGCGGTGCGTGACGTGCTGCACTACCTGCTGGCTGCGGCGAAGCTCCCGGAACCGGTCAATCGTGCCGTCGACATCGGCGGTCCGGATGTGCTCCGCTACGGGCAGATGATGAACGCCTATGCGGTGGTGGCGGGCCTTCCGCAACGGCGGATCATCGCATTGCCGGTACTCACGCCGCGCCTGGCGTCTCTCTGGGTTGGACTGGTGACACCGGTGCCGCAGCGCATCGCCCGACCGCTCGTGGAGTCGCTGCAGCAGGAGTGCATCATGCAGGATGACGTGATCGACACGCTGATCCCGCCGCCGGCGGCCGGTCTGACCACCTATCGAGACGCTGTTCGGCTGGCGCTGGGACGCATCGAGATGGATGCCGTGGAGACCAGTTGGGTGGATGGGCGCGTGCCGCGTGCACCGAGTGACCCCATGCCCAGTGACCCGGACTGGTCCGGTCGCACGGTCTTCGTCGACGCTCGCGAACGAACGACGCAGGCGTCACCCTCGGCGGTCTGGCGCGTGATCAGTCAGATCGGTGGTGCGCGCGGCTGGTACTCAGCATCGATCCTGTGGGCGCTGCGCGGTGTCATGGACCGGCTGCTCGGGGGAGTGGGACTCCAACGAGGGCGACGGTCGCGATTGACGGTCCGGGTGGGCGATGCGATCGACTTCTGGCGGGTCGAGGCCGTGGAACCGGGGCGGCTCCTGCGACTGCGTGCGGAGATGCGGGTGCCGGGCGATGCCTGGCTGGAGCTGTCGGTCGACCCGACGCCGGACGGCGGCGCCACCTACCGTCAGCGTGCGGTGTTCTTCCCTCGCGGCCTGTCGGGCCGGCTCTACTGGCTCTCGATGCTGCCGTTCCACGGCTTGATCTTCGCCGGTATGGTCAACGAGATCATCGCGGACTCGGAGGGGACTCAGAGTGGGTCTCGCTGACCGGAGACGTGCCGCACGGGCCTGGGAAGGGAGACTCCTCTGAAACGGAGAATCCCCGGAGCCGAACGGCTCCGGGGATTCATCTGGGTGAGTAACGGGGCTTGAACCCGCGACCTCCTGGACCACAACCAGGCGCTCTACCAACTGAGCTATACCCACCGTGTCCCCGCCTCAGCGGGGCAACTCGTCTATTCTGTCACAGGTTCGGACCGAACGATGACACGACGGCTTCCGACACGGCCTTCGCCTGGTCCGAAGTTGGCCCCGGATCAGGCACGAATACGGCGCGACGATAATATTCGAGTTCTCGAATGGACTCGAGGATGTCGGCGAGTGCGCGGTGACCACCATCCTTTTCGGGGGCCTGGAAGTACGCGCGTGGGTACCACCGTCGAGAGAGCTCCTTGATGCTGGAGACGTCTACGTTGCGGTAGTGCAGGTGACGGTCGACGCGGGGCATGTACTTGGCGATGAACATACGATCGGTGCCGATGGTGTTCCCGGCCAGCGGGGCCTTGCCCTCCATCGGGACGAAGCGGCGGATGTACTCGAGCGACAGGTACTCGGCCTCGGCCACGCTCACGCCATCGGGGATCTCCTCGATCAGCCCGGATGTGGTGTGCATGTTGGTGACGAACTCGTTCATGTTGGCCAGCGCCGAGTCGTTCGGCTTGATGACCACGCGGAACCCGGGATCGATGAGATTGAGCTCGAAGTCGGTGATGACGATCGCGATCTCGACGAGTTCGTCGACGGCGAGGTCGAGTCCCGTCATCTCGCAGTCGATCCAGACGAGCCGGTCATTCTCGGCAGCAGAAACCATGCTCACATCCTAGTCGCGGCATATTCGGGCAGCCGAGAGACGGCCGCCCTGGAACGCGCTTCTGGCGGGGATGTGGTCCCCCAGAGGTGATTCGAACACCTGACCGGCGGATTAGAAGGCCGCTGCTCTATCCACTGAGCTACTGGGGGTCGTGCCACCAGAGTATCGGTTCCGGCGACGAGCCGGTGAACGGCTGCCGGCGTCGTGGTGTGCGCCCCCGGAACCGCAGACGCGAGTGTGTCGATGAGGGCCACTTCACATCCAGCGCAGGCAGTCGCAGGCTTCATCTGCGCTCCAGAACTCGCCCACCTCGCGGAAGCCGCCGACGGCGGCGTCGAAGCGGCGAGCCTGGAAACGGGTGCCCGCAGCACGGGCAACGGCCCGGATCTGCCCGAGCACCCGACCGTCTGCCGCGATCACACGCCAGGCGTTCTCGGCCACGGGAAGCAAGCGCTCCCGGACGGTGGTATGCAGGCGCGGCGCGAACCGGGCGGAACTGATGGTGGCGGACATGTGCGTCTCCCTTCTGAGGGCAACGTTAGGCGGGGCCTCGGACATTGCCGCGGGCCGACGTCGTCCCTCCTCCACAGGCGGGCCGATGCGGCGATCGATCCCGCTTTCCCCGATCACTGGCGGTTCGCTTCGCCGGGGCGCGCAGCATGGAACCGATCCGGCGCCGACTCGGGCACGACGGCGCCGGATCACCGGCGGAAGGTCCGCCCTGAAGGGAGAGAAATGACGGAGAACATCACCGTGGTCGGCAACGTTGCGTCCGAGCCGCGACAGGCGGTCAGCGGAGCCGGGGCGACGTACACCTCGTTCCGGCTCGCAACAGACAACCGCAGGTATGACCGGGCGACCGGAGAGTGGATCGACGGCACGCCGAACTGGTTCACGATCTACGTCTGGAGAGCCCTCGGCGAGAACGCCCTCGCCTCCGTCCGGACGGGCGATCGTGTGCTGATCTCGGGCAGGTTGCGTCTACGCGCGTGGACGGATGGGGATCGCCGGGGGACGGCCGCCGAGATCGACGCGGACGCGATGGGTCCCGACCTGCGCTGGGGAACGACGACCTTTCATCGTGCACGGCGTCTGGCGGCGACGGATCCGGACGAAGGCATCGACGTGCCACCCGCTTCGATGGCGCTGACGGACATCGAGGCTCCGCCGGTCGACGCCCAGGATGAGCCGGCAGCTTCGGGGGCGCAGGCGGAACAGTGGGCGGCGACGGCAACCCCGTTCTGAGCGGGCGCGCGGCCGGGCGGGGGAGACGTGGCCCGGTACGAGTACGAGCTGGTGCCGGGCGAAGGAACACGGGTTGCGGCGCTCGGCGATGTGCGAAGGGACACGGGTAGCGGCGCTCAGCAGGTTGACGGGTGGGAACCATAGACTCGCGGGGTGACTCGTCTCCCGCGCCGAACGCTGACCGCCACCGCTCTCCCCGCCGTGATCGCGATCACGGGGATGCTGCTGCTTGCCGGCTGCACTCCCACGGAGAGTGCCGATCCCGCGCCTGCATCGTCCGATACCGTCGCACCGGAAGCCGCCGCAACCGCGCAGCCGAGCGAGGCTGCGTCCGAGGAGCCGGCTGCCCCTGCTGCTCCCGCCGCATTCGTGCCCGATGGGAACGCCGCGGCGAACCTTCCCATCTTCACCCAGACGGTTGCAGCAGTCTGGGCATCGGATGCGAAGGACCAGGGGCGGGCATACATCGACGCTCTCGTGGCTGTGGGATTCGACAAGGCGGCGATGCAGGTGACTGCTGACCGCACCACGATCGGCGACCCGGCGGAGAGTATCCAGTTCTCGGTGGTCTTCGCCGGCGAGTGTCTGGTCGGCCAGGTCGGGCCGGCCACGGGCGAGCCCCACACCGTGATCGCCCCCGTGCTGAGCACGGGCGCCTGCCTCGTCGGCGGAACGCGACCCATCGACTGGTGACCGCGCCCGTCCCGCTGCGGCGGTGCAGCCGGGTCGTGATCGACGGCGCGGACGCGCGGCCGGCTCGCCGGGCCTTTCCCTGGCTGCGCCGGTAGACTCGGATCCGGTGCGCGGTTGGTCGCGCACCGGCAGACTTCGCCGCGACAGTGCGGCGCGATCAACACCCATCACACAAAGGGACGTGAACCAGGTTTGGCTGAATACATCTACCAGATGGTGCGAGCTCGCAAGGCCGTCGGTGAGAAGCTCATCCTCGACGACGTAACGATGGCGTTCCTCCCGGGCGCCAAGATCGGCATGGTCGGCCCGAACGGTGCCGGTAAGTCGACGATCCTCAAGATCATGGCCGGGCTGGACACGCCGTCCAACGGTGACGCGACGCTCACCCCGGGCTTCTCGGTGGGCATCCTCATGCAGGAGCCCGAGCTGGACGAGGACAAGACGGTGCTGGAGAACATCCAGTCCGGCGTCGCCATCAAGGCCAAGCTCGACCGCTTCAACGAGATCTCCGCGCTCATGGCGGATCCCGACGCCGACTTCGATGCGCTGCTGGCCGAGATGGGACAGCTGCAGGAGGAGATCGACGCCGCCGACGCATGGGACCTCGACGCGCAGCTCGAGCAGGCCATGGATGCGCTTCGCACCCCGCCCGGGGACGCTGACATCAAGAACCTCTCGGGTGGTGAGAAGCGCCGCGTCGCCCTGGCCAAGCTGCTCCTGCAGAAGCCCGATCTGCTGCTCCTGGACGAGCCCACCAACCACCTGGACGCGGAGAGCGTGCTGTGGCTGGAGCAGCACCTGCAGAAGTACCCCGGCGCTGTCATCGCCATCACCCACGACCGCTACTTCCTCGACCACGTGGCCGAATGGATCGCCGAGGTCGACCGTGGCCGTCTGATCGGCTACGAGGGCAACTACTCCACCTACCTGGAGAAGAAGCAGGAGCGTCTGGCCATCCAGGGCAAGAAGGACGCCAAGCTCGCCAAGCGCCTCTCCGAGGAGCTCGAGTGGGTGCGCTCGAACGCCAAGGGCCGTCAGGTCAAGTCGAAGGCGCGTCTGGCCCGCTACGAGGAAATGGCGGCCGAGGCGGAGCGGACGAAGAAGCTCGACTTCGAGGAGATCCAGATCCCCGCGGGTCCGCGTCTCGGCAACATCGTGATCGAGGCGAAGAACCTGAAGAAGGGCTTCGACGGCCGCTCGCTGATCGACGGACTCAGCTTCTCGCTGCCGCCGAACGGCATCGTCGGCGTCATCGGCCCGAACGGTGTGGGTAAGACCACGCTGTTCAAGACGATCGTCGGTCTTGAGCCCCTGGACGGCGGTGACCTGAAGATCGGTGAGACGGTCAAGATCAGCTACGTCGACCAGTCCCGGGCGAACATCGATCCGGAGAAGACGCTGTGGGAGGTCGTCTCTGACGGCCTGGACATCATCACCGTCGGCAAGACCGAGATTCCCTCGCGTGCCTACGTTTCCAAGTTCGGCTTCAAGGGACCGGACCAGCAGAAGAAGGCTGGTGTGCTCTCCGGCGGTGAGCGCAACCGCCTGAACCTGGCGCTGACGCTGAAGGAGGGTGGCAACCTGCTGCTCCTCGACGAGCCCACCAACGACCTGGACGTCGAGACACTCTCGAGCCTGGAGAACGCGCTGCTTGAGTTCCCGGGCTGCGCCGTGGTCATCACCCACGACCGCTGGTTCCTGGACCGCATCGCGACGCACATCCTGGCCTACGAGGGCACGGACGAGAAGCCCGACCAGTGGTACTGGTTCGAGGGCAACTTCGAGTCGTACGAGGAGAACAAGATCGCCCGCCTCGGTGCCGACGCGGCCAAGCCGCACCGCTCGACGCACCGGAAGCTCACGCGTGACTGACAGCGTGCGTCTGCACGTTCCCATCCACCTCCGGTGGGGTGATCTCGACGCGTTCAACCATGTGAACAACACGTCGATGCTGAAGCTCCTGGAGGAGGTCCGGGTCCGGGCGTTCTGGCGCCCGGGTCCCGGTGAGGACGCGCCGGATACGGCGGTGCTGGACTCGGGGATCTCCGCCGGACTGCTCACGCTGATCGCGCGGCAGGAGATCGAGTACCTCGCTCCGGTGCCGTATCAGCGCAATCCGCTCGACGTGCAGATGTGGTTCTCGAAGCTGGGCGGATCCAGCATGGAGATCTGCTACGAGGTCTACTCGCCCGCCGACGGTGCGGATCAGACGCTCTATGCGCGGGCCACATCTGTCGTCGTGATGGTCGACGCCGAGTCGGGCCGGCCGGTCCGCTTGGACGATGAGCAGCGCGCCGCGTGGAGTCCCTACCTTGGCGAACCGATCACATACACGCATCGACGGTGAACATGCACGAACCCCCGGGGCAGAGATCATCCCCGGGGGTTCGTCCGTTACCGTGCGGTCGATGCCGGCTTAGCGCGTGTCAACGTCGGGGACGCGCACCATCAGTTCCTGGGTCATCGAGGCGACAAGCAGAAGTGGTGCCATGGGTAGATGCCGTGTGCCGCTGTGCGGTCGGTGCCGGCTTAGGGCGTGTCGGTGTGGGCGACGGGCACCGTGAGTTCCTGGGTCATCGAGGCGACGAGTGGAAGTTGTGCTGTGGGTGGATGCCGTGTGCCGCTGTGCGGTCGGTGCCGGCTTAGGGCGTGTCGGTGTGGGGGACGGGCACCGTGAGTTCCTGGGTCATCGAGGCGACGAGCGGAAGCTGTGCCGTGGGTGGATGTCGTGTGTCCCTGTGCGGTTGGTGCCGGCTTAGGGCGTGTCAGTGTCGGGGACGCTCACCGTCAGTTTCTGGGTCATCGAGGCGACAAGCAGAAGTTGTGCCGTGGGTAGATGCCGTGTGCCCCTGTGCGATCGGTGCCGGCTTAGGGCGTGTCAGTGTCGGGGACGCGCACCATCAGTTCCTGCGCCACCGTGGCGACGAGCAGTCCGTCACGCGTGTAGATGCGCCCGGTGGACAGGCCCCGTCCGCCCCGCGCGCTCGGGGACTCCTGGGCGTAGAGCAGCCAGTCGTCCACTCGGGCGTCACGGTGCCACCACATCGCGTGGTCCAGGCTCGCCACTTTCAATCCGGGAGTGGCCCACGGAACACCATGGGCACGCAGGACCGAATCCTGGATGGTGAGGTCGCTCATGAACGCCAGCGTGGCCCGGTGCAGCCAGTCGTCGTCGGGCATCGTGGCTCGTACACGGAACCACAGCGCCTGATGGGCGACGTGAGCGCCGTCGACGCGCAGGTGGATCGGTGCATCGACGTAGCGGGTCTCGATCGGGTGCTCGGTGAAGAAGCGGTGACGTCCATCTCCGGGATCCAGGTCTCGCACGAGGGCGAGTGCATCGGGCAGATCCTCCGGTTGCGCGATGCCGGACGGCATTTCTTCCTGGTGTTCGAGGCCCGGCCCCGGATCCTGGAACGACGCGATCATGGAGAAGATCGGACGCCCGTCCTGATACGCCTGCGCGCGACGGGTCGAGAACGAGCGACCGTCGTGGATCCGATCCACGGCCAGGGTGAGTCCCTGCGCGGCATCGCCCGGTCGCAGGAAGTAGCCGTGCATGGAGTGGACGACGCGGCCCGGATCCAGCGTGCGCTGCGCCGCCACCACCGACTGCGCGAGCACCTGCCCGCCGAAGATGCGGCCGTGCGGCATCGGCAACGAATGCCCGGTGAAGATGTCCTCCGTGGTCCGCGCGTCGGAACCCGCCAGATCCAGCACGTCGATCATCGCGGCGACGGATGCCGCCGGGTCGTAATCGCTCACTCGTCCTCCTCCGGAGCCCGTCTCAGGCACCGTTGTTAGTGTAGACAAGTGCCCCACAGCCTCCTTCTCGCCGACACTCAGACGGCCGCCGATTTCCTCACGTTCGCGGGCCGCGCGGCGCGGATCGCGGACGAAGGGATCCGGCTGCAAGCAGCAGGTGGCGTGCTGCGCATGTCGGCGGCGACCCTCGCACCGCAAGGGCTCCTGGATGCGACACCCACGGTGATCGGCATGCGCATCCTCGCGGCGGATCCCGAGCTCGTGTGCGACATCACGGTGCCCGCGCAGTCCTTGCAGCGCGACCCGGTCAACGAAGCGGCGATCGCACTGCCGGAGACGGCCCTGAACCCGGCGTGGACGGGCGTCGCACCGCCGCAGGCCGGGTGGGAGCTCATCGGAACGATCTCGGCGGAGCATCTGTCGGCTCTGGCCTCGCACGGCATCTCCATCGTGGCCGGACGGGTACCCTCCGGCACCGGCGAGGAGATCGTCCGCTCGGTTCGCGCCTCTGTCTGGGGGCCGCTGGATGACACACTGTTCGACGCGCCGCGCGGGGTGGCTTTCACCGCGGATGCGCTGGGCTTCATCTCCTCCCGGAGGCCAGGGGAGGAAGCCGCTGTTTTCCGCGCGGGACGCTGGACCCGCTTCTCCACGCCGGGAGGCCACGTGCTCTCGCGGGGGCCCGCGCGGGTCGGCCTCACCGATGTTCGCCGGACGGGTGCCGCCGTCTGACGTCTCCCGGGCCGGAGGTCCCGGCGCTGGCCCGCGCCACACGGCGGCGAGTGCCGGCACATGCGCGCGGAACAGCCACCTGGCGTCGTCGGGGGCGGTGTCGGCGTCGGGTGGGGTGTTGAATCGGGCAGTCTCGCAGGGGAGACCGTCATGTAAGCGGAGTGGTGTCGGCGTCGGGTGGGGTGTTGAATCGGGCGGTCTCGAGGGGGAGTCGCTCGTGTAGTCGGGGCGGTGTCGGCGTCTGGTGGTGTTGAGTCGGGCCGGCCTTGAGGGGGAGTCGCTCGTGTAAGCGGAGTGGTGTCGGCGTCTGGTGGTGTTGAATCGGGCCGGCCTTGAGGGGGAGTCGCTCGTGTAAGCGGGGCGGTGTCGGTGTCTGGTGGGGTTGAATCGGGCCGCTCTCGAGGGTGAGATGCTCATGCAGGCGGGACAGCCCAAAGCCATCGCGGAAGCGGTGGCGGCAACACGACGATGGCGGAGATCGGGGAGCGGACCGCGGATCTCTCCGGCCTGGCGCTAGTGCTGGGCGAGCGCGCGCCCAACCTGGCGCCCCGAGAACAGGCAACCGCCGACGAACGTGCCCTCCAGAGCCCGATAGCCGTGCACGCCGCCCCCGCCGAAGCCGCTCGCCTCGCCCGCCGCGAACAGACCGCGGATCGGCTCACCGGCGCCGTCCAGTACACGCCCGTCGAGATCGGTTTCGAAGCCGCCGAGCGACTTCCGGGTCAGCACGTGGAGCTTGACGGCGATCAACGGTCCCGAGGCCGGATCCGTCAGACGGTGCGGCGCTGCCGTGCGTATGAGCCGGTCGCCGCGGTATGCGCGTGCGGAGCGGAGCATCGCGATCTGCGCGTCCTTCGTGAAGTCGTTCGCCATCTCGCGATCGCGAGCCTCTACCTCGCGCACCACCTGGTCGCGCTCGAGCGCCTCGCCTCCGGGAAGCTCCTGCATGCGATCGATCAGCCGGTCGAGGGAGGACTCCACGACGAAGTCCTCGCCGCGGTCCAGGAACGCCTGCACGGGACCCGGCGCGCCGCCGGAGAGGCGCGTGGTGGCCAGAAGTCTGAGGTCCTTTCCCGTGAGGTCGGGGTTCTGCTCGCTGCCGGAGAGCGCGAACTCCTTCTCCACGATCTTCTGGGTCAGGATGAACCAGGAGTGATCGTGGCCGGTGCGCCGCAGGTGCTCGAGAGTGCCCAGTGTGTCGAAACCGGGAAACAACGGAACCGGCAGGCGGTGTCCCGTGGCATCCAGCCAAAGCGAGGACGGCCCGGGGAGAATTCTGATGCCGTGCCCGGGCCAGACCGGATCCCAGTTGCGGATTCCCTCGACGTAGTGCCACATCCGATCGCCGTTGATGAGGTTCCCGCCGGCCGCGGCACCGACGGCCTGCATCGACCCGTCCACATACGCGGGCACTCCGGTGAGCATTTCGACCGGCGGAGTTCCGAGGCGCTGCGGCCAGGCGGCACGCACGAGGTCGTGGTTTCCTCCGATGCCACCGGAGGCGATCACGACGGCATCGGCCACGATGTCGAACGCGCCGACCACTTCGCGGGATGTCGCGATTCCGCGCGCGGCGCCACTGGGGGAGAGGATGTCCCCCGACGCTCCCGTGACGGCACCGTCGGTCACGGCCAGGGTCGTCACCCGGTGGCGGGGCAGGACGGTCACGGAGCCCCCGATCTCGGCCTCGTCCACGTAGTCCGTGAACGGCTGGACGATGCCGGGTCCGGTGCCCCAGGTGATGTGGAATCGGGGTACCGAGTTTCCCGGCCCGAGTGCCGTGTAGCCGCCCCGCTCCGCCCACCCGACGATGGGGAAGAACCCTACGCCCAGGGAACGCAGCCAGGAGCGTTTCTCGCCCGCGGCGAACTGCAGGTACGCCTCGGCCCAGGCACGTGGCCAATGATCCTCCGGGCGGTCGAATCCGGCGGTGGCGAACCAGTCCTGCCGTGCCAGCTCCAGGCTGTCGTGGACCCCCATGCGTCGCTGTTCCGGGGAGTCGATGAAGAAGAGCCCGCCGAAGGACCACCATGCCTGACCGCCCAGGTTGGTTCGTGGTTCCTGATCGACGATCGTGACGCGCTTGCCGGCACGAGCGGCCTCCCGAGCGGCGACGAGGCCGGCAAGACCCCAGCCGATGATCAGGACGTCAGTGCGGTGAACGCTCACAGATTCTCCTTCGGCCGCGGCTTTCCCCTGACGCTATCGGGTGTGGGGCACTCAGTGGAACAGGCCCGCGCGATACGATCGACCTCGTTCCTCTCGTCGTATGCGCCCACCACGCGCTCGCGCCCGTGCGCACGACGGACTGTTCACGAGACATGGGAGATGGATGCGGCGATGAAGGCGCTCATCAAGAACGAACCCGGACCGGGGCTGGCGCTAACCGATGTGCCGGAACCGGTGACCGGAGCATCGGATGTGAAGATCCGGGTGCTGCGCACCGGCATCTGCGGCACGGATCTCCACATCGAGAAGTGGGATGACTGGGCGGCGAGCACGCTGCGGCCGCCGATCATCCCGGGCCACGAGTTCAGCGGCGAGGTGGTGGAGGTCGGCTCCCTCGTCCACGATGTCGCCGTGGGTGATCTGGTCTCGGGTGAAGGCCACGTCGTATGCGGGATGTGCCGGAACTGCCGTGCCGGACGGGCCCACATGTGCATCCGGACGAAGGGGGTGGGCGTCAACCGTGATGGCGCCTTCGCGGAGTACGTCGTCATCCCCGGGAAGAACGTCTGGGTCCACCAGCCCGGCACCGATCCGGATGTCGCCGCGATCTTCGATCCGTTCGGCAACGCCGTCCACACCGCGCTGAAGTTCGGCGTCGTGGGTGAGGATGTGCTCGTCACCGGCTGCGGCCCGATCGGCCTCATGGCGATCGCCGTCGCCCGCCATGTGGGCGCACGCTTCGTCGTGGCCACGGACATCTCGCAGCCGCGTCTGGAGATGGCGCTGCGCATGGGCGCGGATGCCGCCGTGGACGTGTCCCACGAGCGGGTCGCCGACGTGCAGCACACGCTCGGGATGAAGGAGGGCTTCGACGTCGGCTTCGAGATGTCGGGATCGCCTGCGGCGCTCGGCGAGATGATCGAGAACATGAACCACGGCGGGCGGATCGCCATGCTGGGCTTGCCGGCTGAGCCGTTCCCGATCGACTGGAGCAAGGTCGTCACCCACATGCTGACCCTCTCGGGCATCTACGGCCGGGAGATGTTCGAGACGTGGAACTCGATGAGTGCGATGCTGCAGTCGAGTCCTCAGCTGCGCGAACGGCTCTCGTCGATCATCTCGGACCGCTATCCGGCCTCACGCTGGCGTGAGGCGTTCGACGTGGCGGCCTCGGGCGGCGTCGGCAAGGTCATCATCGATTGGACGGAGATCTGACATGTACACGACCATGCGAGAGCAGCTCCAGCAGGAGCTGGACGGCATCGAGCAGGCCGGACTCACAAAGCGGGAGCGCGGCATCCGCGGACCGCAGGGTGCCCTGGTGGAGGTCGGAGGTTCGGAGGTACTGAACTTCTGCGCGAACAATTATCTGGGTCTCGCCGATGACCCGCGGATCGTGGCCGCTGCCAAGGCGGGGCTCGACGAATGGGGATACGGCCTGGCGAGCGTGCGATTCATCTGTGGCACGCAGGAGCAGCATCTGCAGCTGGAGCGCGCGCTGTCGGACTTCCTCGGGTACGACGATACGATCCTGTTTTCCTCCTGCTTCGACGCGAACGGCGGAGTGTTCGAGGTGCTGTTCGGCGCTGAGGACGCCATCATCTCCGATGAGCTGAATCACGCCTCGATCATTGACGGCATCCGCCTCTCCAAGGCCGCGCGCCTGCGTTACCGCAACCGCGACATGGCCGATCTGGAGGCGAAGCTGCAGGAGACCGCGGGTGCGCGGCGCCGCGTGATCGTCACCGACGGCGTGTTCTCCATGGACGGCTACATCGCCCCGCTGCAGGAGATCTGCGATCTGGCGGAGCGGTACGACGCTCTCGTCTTCGTGGACGACTCCCACGCTGTCGGCTTCGTCGGGGACAAGGGCCGCGGCACGCCGGAGCTGTGCGGTGTCGAGGGTCGTGTGGACATCACCACCGGCACGTTCGGCAAGGCGCTCGGCGGTGCGTCCGGGGGATACGTGAGCGGACACGCGGAGATCATCGCGCTGCTGCGTCAGCGGGCGCGGCCGTACCTGTTCTCCAACACCCTGGCCCCCTCGATCGTGGCGGGAACGCTGCGCACACTCGAACTCCTCACGGAGTCGGACGACCTTCGCGTGACGCTGCGCCGCAATGCCGCTCTCTTCCGGGAACTGATGACCGCGGCGGGTTTCGATCTGCTGCCCGGCGAGCACGCCATCGTCCCGGTGATGTTCGGGGATGCTCGGCTCACCGCCGACATGGCCGATGAACTGCAGCGGCAGGGCGTCTACGTGACGGCGTTCAGCTTCCCCGTCGTGCCGCGCGAGCAGGCGCGCATCCGGGTACAGCTCTCCGCGGCGCACACCGAGGAGGAGATCCATCGCTGCGTCGCGGCCTTCGTGGCGGCGCGGGACGTGGTGCGCTCCGCATGAGGTGACGGAGGGCGTCGCGTGACGCGGCGCCCTCCGCCGTCAGTGGGTCAGGCCGAGATCGGGGCGCCCTTGGGACGCGGGCCCGACACCGGTGGGTTCGAAGGTGTTGACCATTGCGTGGGCCGCGCGCTCCAGATAGTCCCAGAGCGCGACCTCGTGAATGGGCGCGAGTTCGAGGGCATCGACGGCGGTGCGCATGTGCTTCAGCCAGCGATCGCGAGCATCGGGATTGACGTGGAACGGCACGTGGCGCATGCGCAGTCGCGGGTGGCCCCGCCGCTCCGAATAGGTGGTGGGGCCGCCCCAGTACTGCTCGAGGAACATCGTCAGACGCTCGGCTGCCGGTCCGAGATCCTCCTCCGGGTACATCGGCTTGAGCACGTCGTCCTGGGCCACGCCCTCATAGAAGATGTCGACCAGCTTCGCGAACGTGTCGTGACCGCCGATCTCCTCGTAGAAGCTCAGGGGTGCATCGGTCACGACTTCTCCTCGGGGGTGCTCTGGGGCCTCTTGCGCGGCTTCCAGGACGGGCGGCTCGGCTCGGTGGCCTGAACCGGCTGGGGTTTGGTCTTCGGTGGGTTCGCGCCGCGGACACGGAACGCTCCCTCGCTGCCGGTGAGCACCACCGAGGCGAGCGCCGGACGGGCCGCGCCGTCCTCAGCCTCGGGGAGCTCCACGCCGTCGGCGGCGGCGAGGAGACGAGCACGGAGCTCCTGGGCGACGTCGTCGCGCGATGCGGAACGCGTGCGCATCACGACGCGGATGATCAGAGAATCGGCGGTGGCGGCCTCCAGACCCCAGGTCTCGGGCTTGCCGACGATGCGAGAGCGCCAGCGCGGCTCCTTGGCGAGGGCGGTCGCGGCCTCGTGAAGCGCGTCCTCCGCCGCCTCCAGCTCCGCCCCGCGGGGCACGGACACGTCCACGATCACGCGAGACCAGCCCTGCGACATGTTGCCGATGCGGGTGATCTCGCCGTTTCGGACGTACCAGAGGGTGCCGTTGACGTCTCGGACGTGGGTGACGCGCACGCTGACGTACTCGACGATGCCGATCGCGAGCCCCAGGTCGACGACATCGCCGATTCCCACCTGATCCTCCACGACGATGAAGATGCCGTTGAGCACGTCCTTGACGATGTTCTGTGCGCCGAAACCGAGTCCGGCACCGATGGCCGCGGTGAGCAGGGTGAGCGAGCCGAGGATGTCCGGAGCGAGGATCTGCACGGTCAGCACGATCGCGATGATCACCAGGGTGATGTTGACGATGTTCTGCAGGATGGAGCCGAGCGTACGAGTCCGCTGGACGAGACGCACCGCCGCGAGCGGCGACCGGTCGAGAGCCTGGGTGTCGTCGACGTTCGCCTTGCTCTTGGCGCCGTTGACGATGCGGGAGACCACGCGACGGATGACGAACTTGAGCAGGTACCCGATCACCGCGCACACGATGATCGTCACGACGACCCGCACGATGTTCCACCCGGCCGCGCCGAGGAACGTCAGCACCTTGTCCCAGGTGGGGATCCAGTCCGCCCAGTCCGGCGGGGTCGTCTCGGCGAGGAACATCACCCTCTGATCCTACGAGCCGAACCTCGGCGGAGCATGAGGACGCGATCGGCCCCTGCCGTGTGGCGGGGCCGATCGCGTCGGACAGGGTCGATCAGGCGTCGCGGTTCTTCAGCGCGATCGCACCGAGACCGAGCACGGCGATGACCCAGACCGCGAGGGTGAGAGCGCCCTGCCAGACGTCATCACCGCTGCCCTGCACGAGGGCGTTGCCCGCATTGCTCGGCAGGTAGCGCGCCGCCTCGGCGACCCATTCCATGCCCGGTGCCATCGCGAGCACCTGCGGGACGATGGGCAGGATGAACAGAATGCCGACCGCCACGGCGATCGCTCCGGCTCCGCTGCGCAGCAGGTAGCCGAAGCCGAGGCCGAGGAGCGCCGCGGCCACCAGGTACACGGCCGAGTACACATAAGGCAGCACGGCGCCGGCCAGATCGCCGAAGTCCAGCGCGATGTCCGTTCCGGCGAACAGCGCGCTCACGAGAGTGACGCCCAGCACGCTGGTGACCAGGGAGACGAGGACGGTGTAGCCGATGAGCACGATCGCCTTGGCGAACAGGCTGCGGAGGCGGTCGGGTGCTGCGGTCAGGGTGGAGCGGATCATGCCCGTGGAGTACTCGCCGGTGATGAGCATGGAACCGGTGATGGTCACCAGCAGAGCGGTGAAGGCGAGTGGCATGGTGACCGCCTGCGCGATCATCGCATTGCCGCCGCCTGTGACCGGCATCTCGCTCAGGTAGTTGCGCATCGAGATGGCCATGAGCGTGGTGATGCCGAGCGAGATGACGATCGTCAGTGCCGCGGAGATCCAGGGGGAGCGCAGCGAGACGAGCTTGATCCCCTCGCTGCGGATCACTCGTCCGAGGCTCAGACGGAACGCGGAAGACGGAACGGCGGGCGCAGCGGCCGGTGCCTGCTGCGGGGCGGTGATGGTCATGCGAGCTCCTTGGTCTTGTACTCGACGGCATCGCCGGTGAGGGCCATGTATGCCTCTTCGAGCGAGCCGGTGCGCGTGGTGAGCTGGTGGATGGCGATGCCGGCGGCCGCCGCACGGTCCCCGATCCAGGCGGCGGGAGCGCCACTGACGGCCAGAGCGTTCGCGCCGGTGCGCTGGACGGTGACGGTGTCGCTGGCGAGCGCAGAGGCCAGCGCGTCGGCATGGGGAGTCTCGACCGCCACGTCCTCCTTCGTCCACGCCGCTACGAGCTGAGCGACGGAGGCATCCGCGAGCACCCGTCCCCGGCCGAGCACGATGAGGTGGTCGGCGGTCAGCGCCATCTCGCTCATGAGGTGGCTGGACAGGAGCACTGTACGCCCGGCCGCCGCGTAGCTGCGCACGAAGTCCCGCACCCAGCGCACGCCTTCGGGGTCGAGACCGTTGACGGGCTCGTCGAGGATCAGGGTGGTGGGATCGCCGAGGATGGCGCTGGCGATGCCCAGGCGCTGTCCCATGCCCAGGGAGAAGCCGCCGGCACGCTTGCGGGCCACGCTGGCGATGCCCGTGATCTCCAGCACCTCGTCGACGCGGGACACCGGGATGCCGTGCGTGGCGGCCATGGCGCGCAGGTGATTGCGCGCCGAGCGGCCGGTGTGGACGGCCTTGGCGTCCAGCAGGGTCCCGACCTCGGTGAGAGGCGAGGGCGAGGTGGCGTATGCGCGGCCGTTCACCGTGGCGCGGCCCGACGTGGGGCGGTCCAGACCCACGATCATGCGCATGGTGGTGGACTTGCCGGCGCCGTTGGGGCCGAGGAAGCCGGTCACCATGCCCGGACGGACGGCGAAGGAGGCGTCGGACACCGCGGTGCGTGCGCCGTACCGCTTCGTGAGGTTCTCTGCGACGATCATGAACCCAGGCTATGAACCGGCTGTACGTCCCGAATCCGCCCCGGGTAGGGGATCGTCGCGTCGGCGTCATCCCAGAGGATGACTCGCCTGCGAAAAACCCAAACGAGTCCGAGAAACCCCGCAACGCAGGGTTTCTCGGACTCGGATGGTCTTCTCGCGGAGGTTACTCGGCGTCGCGCTCCTGCACGGCGAGCGCGCGCTCGACGACGGCGAGGTTCTCGTTCACGAGACGGCGAAGGGCCGCGGGGGCGTCGGCATTCTCCGCGAGCCAGGCGCGCGTGGCGTCACGCAGCTCCCGGTTGGCGAGTGATGCCGGGTACAGGCCCGTGATGAGGTAGTTCGCGATCTGGTACGTGCGCGACTCCCAGATCGGCAGCAGCATCTCGAAGTAGGCCGGTACGAAGGCTGCGAGGTCGTCGCGGGTGGTCGGGTTGACGAAGCCCAGCGCTGCCGAGCGCACGATGGTGTTCGGCAGATCGGCGTTGTCGATCAGTGAACTCCACGCGGCGCGCTTCGCCTCCTCGCCAGGCAGCGCGGCCTTGGCCTGTGCCGCGAACTCGCCGCCCTTGGCGGTGTTGTCGGCGGCAAGGGCGGCATCGATGTCGGCGGTCGTCACCGCGCCGGCGGCGGCGAGCGCGACCAGCAGCTGCCAGGACAGGTCGGTGTCGATGCTCAGACCCTCGAAGACGATCTCGCCGTCGCGGATGGCGCGCACGCGCTCGACCTGCTCGGGCGTGGCGGCGTTCGCGGCGAGCGCCTGGACGAACTGCAGCTGGCTGTCGCTCCCGGCTTCGGCGGCCTGCGCCAGCTCCCAGAGGCCTTCGCCCACGCGGCTGCGCGCGGCGGAGCGCGTCGCGGGGTCGACATAGGAGTTCGCGGCCAGACGCAGCTGCGCGAGGGTGGTGCGCACCGTCGTGGACTCCGTCTCACGGCCGATGTTGCCCAGCACGAGCTCGATGTAGTCCGTCGCGCTCGACTCGGCGTCGCGGGTCTGATCCCACGCGGCACCCCACACCAGCGAGCGCGCGAGCGGATCGGCGATGTCACCGAGGTGCTCGATCGCGGTGCGCAGCGAACGGTCGTCGAGACGGATCTTCGCGTAGGCGAGGTCTTCGTCGTTGAGGAGCACGAGATCGGGCTGCGCGAGGCCCTTCAGCTCGGCGACATCCGTGCGGTCGCCGTCCACGTCCAGCTCCACGTGGTGGGTGCGGCGCAGCTCGCCGTCCACGACGTCGTAGAAGCCGACACCGAGGCGGTGCGGGCGGATGGTGGGGTAATCCGCCGGCGCGGTCTGTGTGATCGCGAATCGGGTGATCTTGCCGTCCACGTCCGTGTCGATGACCGGGGCGAGAGTGTTGACGCCCGCGGTCTCGAGCCACTTCTTCGCCCAGGTGGACAGATCGCGACCGCTGGTGGCCTCCAGCTCGACAAGCAGGTCGCCGACCTCGGCGTTGGAGTACGCGTGCTTCTTGAAGTACGCGGCGACGCCTGCGAAGAACTGCTCGATGCCGACCCAGGCGGCGAGCTGCTTGAGCACCGAACCGCCCTTGGCGTAGGTGATGCCGTCGAAGTTCACCTGGACGTCCTCCAGGTCGTTGATCTCGGCGACCACCGGGTGCGTCGAGGGGAGCTGGTCCTGGAGGTAGGCCCAGGTCTTCTCCATGGCGTTGAAGGTGGTCCACGCCTCCTTCCACTCAGTAGCCTCGGCGGTGGCGATGGTGGAGGCCCACTCGGCGAACGACTCATTGAGCCAGAGGTCGTTCCACCACTT
Organism: Microbacterium nymphoidis; assembly: GCF_021044885.1. GTDB lineage: Bacteria > Actinomycetota > Actinomycetes > Actinomycetales > Microbacteriaceae > Microbacterium > Microbacterium nymphoidis. Next base: position 476,807 of record NZ_JAJNOD010000001.1, read on the forward strand.
CATCGTGACCAGGTCGCCGAACCACATGTGCGCGAGCTCGTGCAGGATCGTGACGACGCGACGCTCCTTGACGGCGTCGGTCTGCTTGCTGCGGAAGACGTACACCTCGGTGAAGGTGACGGCACCGATGTTCTCCATCGCCCCGGCGTTGAACTCAGGGACGAAGAGCTGGTCGTACTTCGCGAACGGGTACGGGTAGTCGAACTTCTCGCCGAAGTAGGCGAAGCCTTCGCGGGTCTTCTCGAAGATGTAGTCGGCGTCCATGTACTCCCACAGGCTCTTGCGGGCGTAGATGCCAAGGGGGATGGTGCGGCCGTCGCCGTTCACCAGCTCGGAGTGTGTCGACTCGTAGGGTCCGGCGATGATCGCGGTGATGTAGGAGGACATCTTCGGCGTGGGCTCGAAGCTCCACGTGGCGATGCCGTCTCCCGCGGGCACGGGCTCCGGGCTGGGGGAGTTGGACACGACCTTCCACGCGGCGGGCGCGGTGATCGTGAAGGTGAACTCCGCCTTCAGATCGGGCTGCTCGAACACGGCGAACACACGGCGGGAGTCGGGGACCTCGAACTGCGAGTAGAGGTAGACCTCGCCGTCGACCGGGTCGACGAAACGGTGTAGGCCCTCGCCGGTGTTGGTGTACAGGCAGTCGGCGTCGATGACGAGCTCGTTCTCGGCGGCGAGGCCGTCGAGGGTGATGCGGGAGTCCGCGAACGCAGTCGACGGGTCGATCGAGCGGCCGTTCAGCGTGATCGAGTGCACCGTGCGGGCGATCAGGTCGATGAAAGTCGAGGCACCTTCGGTCGCGGTGAAGCGCACCGTCGAACGAGAACGGAACACCTCCGCTCCGGTGGTGAGGTCGAGGACGATGTCGTACGTCTGCGTGTCGACGATCGCGCGACGCTCCTGCGCCTCGATGCGTGTGAGGTTCTCTCCAGGCACTGGGTTTCTCCCGTGTTGTGGGGTTCTGCGGCGACCGCCGCTCGGATGCGCCCGGCGCGGTGGCGCGGGCGGAGACGAAAACCAGCCTACGCCCCGCGGCCTCTCTAGGATTGAGCCATGCGCATCCACATCGCCACCGATCACGCCGGTCTCGAGTTCTCCACCCGCCTGCAGGAGCACCTGCGCGCTGCAGGTCACGACGTCGTCGATCACGGCCCGATCGAGTACGACGCCGTCGACGACTACCCCGCCTTCTGCATTCGCGCGGCCCAGGCGGTCGTGGCCGATCAGAGCTCGGGAGTCGAGGCGCTGGGGATCGTGTTCGGAGGATCGGGCAATGGCGAGCAGATCGCCGCGAACAAGGTGGCCGGCATCCGCGCGGCGCTCGCGTGGAACGAGGCGACGGCCAAGCTCGCCCGTGAGCACAACGATGCCAACGTGATCTCGATCGGTGCCCGTCAGCACACGTTCGAGGAGGTCGTCTTCCTCATCGATACCTTCATCGCAACGCCCTTCAGCAATGAGGAGCGCCACATCCGCCGGATCGCTCAAATCGCGGACTTCGAGCGGGACGGCTCGCTGCTGCCCGACCCCCGCGCCGCACGGGGGCACTGATGCCCGAGGGGCATTCCGTCCATCGCATCGCACGCCAGCTCGATCGCAACTTCGTGGGTCGTGTCATCACGGCATCCTCGCCGCAGGGGCGCTTCGCGGAAGGCGCGGCCCTGCTGAACGGCCGCGAGATGATCGGCGTGCAGGCGGTCGGCAAGCAGATGTTCACCGAGTTCGAAGGCGACCTGTGGCTGCGGGTGCACCTGGGCCTCTACGGCGCCTGGGACTTCGCCGGCGAGATCCTGGTGGATCCCACGATCGCGTCGGCCAACGGACGGATGGGACAGACCAACCAGCGAGGCACGGTCCTCGACCCCGCGCCGGCCGAGGACGCCGCGATCTATGACGACGCGGGGGAGAACTCGCTCAACTCGATCGGTGCTCCCCGTCGCGCGCGCGTCAACGTCCGCATGTCGGAGCAGACCAAGGGTCTCGCGTCCGAGCTGACCGAGTGGCCGCCGCCGCCCGTCGGTGCGGTGCGTCTGCGGCTGCTCACCGACCTCACCTGCGCAGATCTGCGCGGCCCCACTGCGTGCCAATTGCAGACTCCGGATGAAATGCTCGCAACGGTCGCGAAGCTCGGACCCGATCCGCTCGTGGGTGACACCTCCGAGGGGGAGGAGCGCTTCATCACCGCAGTTCGACGCCGCAACGTCGCCATCGGTCAGCTGCTGATGGATCAGGCGGTGGTGAGCGGAATCGGGAACGTCTATCGTGCCGAACTGCTGTACCGGGCCGGGCTCAACCCGCACAAGCCGGGAAAGTCGGTTCCCGTGGAGAACCTTCGGGCGTTGTGGCGTGACTGGGTGCAGCTGCTGGACATCGGCGTCGAGACCGGTCAGATGATGACCATGGACGATCTGGATCCCGAGGCCTACCGCCGAGCGATGGCCAGCCGTGACGACCGACACTGGGTCTACCACCGCGAGGGCCTGCCGTGCCGGACGTGCGGGACCAACATCGTGATGGAGGACATGGTGGGGCGCAAGCTCTACTGGTGTCCCACCTGTCAGGCCTGAGCGCACGAGAGGATCTCTCGATGAGACAGAACCCGAGCTTCGCGCTGACGGACGTCGCCGAGCTACGCCGCGTGATCGCCCGCAATCCCTGGGCGACCCTGATGAGCGACGGCCCGGACGGCCTGATCGCCTCGCACTACCCCGTGCTGCTGGAGGACGGGCGCGACGATCTGACCGTCGTGACGCACGTCGGCCGTCCCGACGATCTTCTGCATGGGCTGGGGGATCGCGAACTGCTCATGGTGTTCCAGGGCCCGCATGGCTACATCACTCCGCGCTGGTACGGCGACGTGCCGGCGGTGCCCACCTGGAACTACGTGGCGGTGCACCTGCGCGGTGTTCCCGAGATCCTCAGCACCGAGGAGAACCTGGCGGTGCTGGACCGTCTGGTCACGCATTTCGAAGCTGCGGAGCCGAACCCGCGCGGGATGTGGCAGGTGCCCAACGACGAGGCGTTCGTCCGCCGGCTGGAGCGCGGCACCGTCGGCATCCGGCTGACGCCGACCTCCGTGACCGCCAAGCGCAAGCTGAGCCAGAACCGTTCTCCGGAGATCATGGAGACGATCCTGACCGGGCTGGAAGGCGACGGACCATACGCCAACGCGGAGCTGGCCCGGGAGATGCGGCGCAGCGAGGCTGCCCGGCGTGCCGCCGTGCAGGGCGAATGAGCGCCGAGGTGTCACTTCGGCCGGCGCTCGTCCGCAACGTGCACATCCCCGGTCCCACCGCGCGGTTCCTTCCCGTGAGCGGGCCCCTCGACATCCTCGTCGACGGCGACCGGATCGCGGACATCGCCCCGGCCGGGGCGCTGCGGGCAGCGGGCCCCGTGTGGGATGCGGAGGGTCGCTGGGCCGTTCCCGGACTCTGGGACCATCACGTGCACGTCAATCCCTGGGCGCTGTTCTCGAGTCGGGTCGACGTCTCGAGCGCGACCGGTGCCCGGGAGGTCGGCGCGCGCATGGCGGCGGTGGCTCCGGATCACCGCGGCATCCGAATCGGCGTGGGGATGCGGGACGGGCTGTGGCGGCGCAGGCCCGCGCTCTCCGAGTTCGACGAGGCCACCGGAAGCGTTCCGACCTACGTGATCGGCGCTGATCTGCACTGCGTGCTGCTGAATTCGGCGGCAGCGCGGCGCGAGGGGATCGCCGTGCCGGACGACGGCATGCTGCGCGAAACCGAGGCTTTCCGTGTGCACGCGTCGCTCGATGCCATCAGCGATGACGAACTCGACGCCGCCGTGGCGGCCGCGGCTGCGCGCGCGGCATCGCAGGGGATTGTGGGCGTCGTCGACTTCGACATGGCCTGGAACATCGGCGCCTGGCAGCGACGCGGCGCGGCGGGATTCGACAGCTGGCGCGTGCGCGCCGGGGTGTATCCCCAGCACCTGGACAAGGCCATCGCGCAGGGGTGGACGAGCGGCGGGGCTCTGCATGATTCCGGCCTGCTCGAGGTGGGGTCGCTGAAGGTGATCACCGATGGCTCTCTGGGCACGCGTACGGCGGCATGCTCCGTGGCGTATCCCTCCGGGGGCCATGGTGAGCTCACCGTACAGCCGGACGAGCTCGTCGATCTGCTCCTGCGTGCGACCGGTGCGGGCTTCTCCGTCGCCGTGCACGCGATCGGCGACGTGGCGAACACGCGAGCCCTGGACGCTTTCGCGCTGAGCGGCGCCTATGGCTCCCTCGAACACGCCCAGCTCGTCGCGCGCACGGATCTGCCGCGCTTCGCCCGTCTGGAGGTCACGGCCAGCGTCCAGCCGCAGCACGCGGTCGATGACCGCGAACTCGCCCGGCACGAGTGGGCGGGTCAGCGTGCCGCGGCCTACCCGCTGCGGTCGCTGGTCGACGCCGGTGCCAACCTCACGCTGGGCTCAGACGCTCCGGTGGCCCCGCTGGATCCCTGGGGCGCAATCGCGACGGCGGTGGGCCGCTCCCGGCCCGGCGAACCGGGACCGCAGGATGCGGAGGGGATCGATGCCACGACGGCTCTCGCCGCGTCCAGCGAGCACGGTTCCCGGACGGCGCCCGAGTTGCTGCCGGGGGCTCTTGCCGACATCGCGTTCTGCGACGCCGATCCGTTCGTGGCCGAGGTGGAGCACCTGCGCTCGATGACGGTGGGCGCCACGATGCTGGGCGGCCGCTTCACACACGTGTCCTGATCCGCAGGAACACGTCGAAGGGGCGGGCCCGACCGGGCCCGCCCCTTCGACGTGTTGTGATTGCGGTCAGCGTGCGACGTGCGCGGTAAGGAACCAGCGGTCCTTCTCCAGACCGCGACGGATCTCGATGGCCACGTCCTGGCTGGTGAGATCGATCTCGTCCAGGCCGTCGATGGCCTCCTGCGTCTGAGCGAGGATCGCGTCGATGTCAGCGACGATGGCCGCGATCATCTCGTCGGACTGGGCGAAACCATCGCCCACCTGGGTGTTGGCGGCCTTGGTCGCCACGGTGGCCGCGCGGGCGTCGACCGGCAGGCCCAGGGCGACGATGCGCTCCGCAGCCGTGTCCGCCCAGTCTCCGGCGTGGGCCACGACGGTGTCCAGAAGCTCGTGCACGCCGATGAAGTTGGCGCCGCGGACGTGCCAGTGAGCCTGCTTGCCGTTCAGGGTGAGAGCCTGCAGCCCGATCACGAGGGGCGAGAGGAACTGCGCTGCGGCAGCGGCGACGGTCGGGTCGCTGGCAGTGGCGGTGACGGTGGTGGTCTTGCTCATGGTTGCCTCCGATGTGGTTCGTCGTGTGAAACCAACGCTACTCATCTGACATTCCCGCGCAAGCAAGCTGAGGCTCGGCTTACCGCCCGTTAGGGTGAGGGCCATGACCGTCAGCGCAGCAGCACAGATCCTCAGCACCGCCAGCGGAACGCCCCGGCTGGACGAGAGCGTCTTCGTCGCCGGAGGAGCCCGCATCATCGGCGCCGTCGTGATCGAGGAGCAGGCCAGTGTCTGGTACAACGCGGTGGTGCGCGCAGATCGCGCCGAGATCCGGATCGGCGCGCGGAGCAACGTGCAGGACAACGTCTCGATCCACGTGGACGAGGGCTCTCCGGTCCACATCGGCGCTGACGTCTCGATCGGCCACAACGCGGTGGTGCACGGCTGCACCATCGAGGACGGTTCCCTCATCGGCATGGGTGCCGTCGTGCTCAGCGGTGCGGTCATCGGTGCCGGCACGCTCGTCGCTGCCGGCGCGATGGTGCTCGCCGGTGAAGTGATCCCACCCGGCTCTCTCGTAGCGGGGGTTCCTGCGAAGGTGCGGCGCACACTCAGCGCCGACGAGACCGCGGGGCTTCTGCGCAACGCGGCCGTGTACATGGAGCTGTCCGCCGAGCACGCCGCTGCCCGGTGAGCAGACGGAGGGCGTCCGGCACGTGCCGGACGCCCTCAACGGTGCCTGCTGGTCAGTCCTCGTCGGCGAGATCGACGTTGGTGGGATCGAGCACACGTCGCAGGAAGTTCTTCGTGCGCTCGTGCTGCGGTGCGCCGATGACGTTCTCCGCGGGGCCCTCCTCCACGACGACGCCGCCGTCCATGAAAACCACACGGTCGGCGACCTCGCGGGCGAATCCCATCTCGTGGGTCACCACGATCATCGTCATGCCCTTGCGAGCGAGCTTGCGCATGATCGCGAGCACATCACCGACCGTCTCCGGGTCGAGGGCGGAGGTGGGCTCGTCGAACAGCATGAGGCCCGGGTCCATCGACAGCGCCCGCGCGATGGCCACACGCTGCTGCTGGCCCCCGGAGAGCTCGCCGGGATAGCGGTGGCTGAGGTCGGCCAGTCCGACCGAGGTGAGGTGCCCGTGGGCGATCCGCTCGGCCTCGGCCCGGTCGCGCTTGAGCACCGTCCGCTGGGCCACCGTGCAGTTCTCCAGCACGGTCAGGTGCGGGAACAGGTTGAACTGCTGGAACACCATGCCGACGTGGCGGCGCATGTCATCGACGTCCACATCGGGATCGGTGGCGACGAAACCGCCGACCTCGATGAAACCGGCGTTGGGGGTCTCGAGCAGGTTCACACAGCGCAGCAGTGTCGACTTCCCCGAGCCGGACGGGCCGATGAGACAGACAACCTGTCCCGGTGCGACATCCAGTGAGATGCCCTTGAGCACCTCGTTGGAGCCGTAGGACTTCCGGAGGTCCTTGATGGTCACACCGGCAGCGGTGGCGATGGGGGCGGTGATCGGAGCGCTCATGCCGCGACCTCCTTCTTCTGACGCTTCGGGCGGGAGACCTGGGCGGTCCGCTTCTCGAACCAGCGGGCGAGGAAAGTCAGCGGGATCGTGATGCACAGGTAGAACAGGCCGGCCACGAGCAGCGGCGTCATGCCGCCGCCGAGCGAGAGCATTCCGTCGCGTCCCATCTTGGTGAGGTCCACGACCAATGCCGTCATGCCGAGCACCTGCACCAGAGACGTGTCCTTCGTCAGCAGGATGAGCTCGTTCGTCAGCGGCGGGAGCACGATGCGGAAGGCCTGCGGGATGATGATCGAGATCATCGCCCGCCACTGCGGCATGCCGAGCGACCGTGCCGCCTCCATCTGTCCCTTGGGAACCGCCTGCAGGCCGGCGCGCAGGGTCTCGGCCATGTAGGCGGCCGAGACGAGCCCGAGCGCCACCATGACCGTCACCCAGAAGTCCCATTTCAGCCCCGAGAAGGCCAGCGGCAGACCGTAGCCCAGAGCGAGCAGCACCAGCAGAGCCGGGATGCCGCGGAAGAACTCGATGTAGATCGTGGCCACCCACCGATAGGGCGGGAAGCTGGCTGTCTTCATCAGCGCGAGCACGAGGCCCAGCGCCAAGCCGAAGATGAACGAGGTGATCGTGTACAGCAGGGTGTTGCGGAGGCCGACGAGGATGATGTCCGGGAACATCGGCAGCGTCTTGCCGAACTGGAAGAACGAGTCCGCGACCAGCGGCCAGTTCACCAGGAAGACGAGGAGAAGGATCGCGACGACGAAGATGAGGACCTGGATCCAGCGACTCACCGTGCGCCGCTGACGGGCTGTCATAGCCATGCGGCTGTGCCTTTCTGAAGAGAGGGCCGGTCCGCGTCGTTGCGGACCGGCCCGTTCACGCGGTCAGTTGCCGAACCACTCGGCTTCGAGCTTGTCCAAGTCGCCCGAGCTCTTCAGCTCGCCGAGCGTCTTGTTGACCGCGGCCAGCATGTCGGCGTTGCCCTTGGGGACCGCGATGCCGAGCTGCTCGCCGGTCTTGATCTCCTCGACCACCTCGAAGTCGCTCTCGCCCTTGATGGCGAACTTGAGCACCGACTGGTTGCCGAGCGAACCCGCCGTGGCACCCGACTTCAGCGACTGGATCTGGAGGCCCGAGTCCTCGTATCCGATGGTGGACAGACCGTTCTCCTGGCCGTAGGCCTCACCGGTCGTCGCGGTCTGCACGCCGATCTCCTTGCCCTTCGCGGTCTCGATGGACGTGATGCCCGAGTCCTTCTTGGCGATGAGAACCAGGTCGTCGTCGTAGTAGGGGTCCGAGAAGTCGACGTTCTGCTTGCGCTCGTCGGTGATCGAGATCGACGACGCCGCGATGTCGCAGTCGGTCTTGAACAGACCCGACGTGATCGCGTCGAACGAGGAGTCGACGACGTTGAGCTCGAGGCCCAGGTCCTCGGCGATCGCCGCGGTGATGTCGATGTCGAAGCCGACCGCCTTCCCGTCCTTCATGGATTCGAAGGGCTCATAGGGGATGTCGGAGCAGACGGTGAGCTTGCCGTCCACGACGGTCTTCAGGCCGCTGCCGGTGCCGGCATCCGTGCCGGACGACGCCGTCGAACCGGCGTCGCCACCGGCCTGGGTGCCACCGGTGCTGCAACCGGTGAGTGCGAGCGAGCCGGCTGCGGTGAGCACGGCGATCGCGAGAAGGGACTGACGCAACTTCATGGTGTACCTCTTGCGTGATCATCGGGAGATTTGTTGCCTGAGCATAGCGGCACCCGTCGCCCGCACGCGTTACGTCCGTGTCTCGATCCGGTTTCGGTAGCCCCTGACGGGCGCAGATCAGCGAAGTTCCACGCGGGGGCGCACCCATACCTCCGTGATCTGCGTGTCGGCCGGCGCGTCGATGACGTGGCGCACCGAACGAGCCACCGTCGTGGGCAGGATGCGGCGGCCGTCCTCGTCGCGAGTCAGGCCTTCTGCGGCCAGTGCGCCGGCGGTGGCGGTCGGGCCGGGCGAGACGGTGCTGACCCGGATGCCGTCGGGCTCGAGCTCCTGCCGGAGGGCGTCTGCGTAGGCCTGGAGCGCATGCTTCGTCGCGCCGTACACGACGTGGCCGGCAGCAGCGCGCCGCGACGCCCCGGATCCGATGAACACGACGCTCCCGCGCGTGTCGCGGAGGCGCGGGAGCAGCACGCGCGTCAGCTCGGCCGGCGCCACCACGTTCACATCGAGTAGCTCGCGCCAGAGGTCGACCGTCGCAGTCTCCGCGGTCGTGTGGGGAAGGAGCGCCGCACCGTGCACGACCGCATCGACGCGGGGGAGCGCGGTCAGCGCCGCCTCGATGCCGGCCGGGTCGCCCAGATCGAGAACGAGCGGGATGATCGCCCCGGCGGCGGCGCGTGCCGCCACCTGGCCCAGCCGCGCGTCGTCGCGACCGATCGCGACGACCGTCCGGTCCTGTGCCAGGTCGACCGCGATCTCCGCGCCGATCCCTGACGAGGCGCCCGTCACGACGACGAGCGGGCGGGTGGGATCGAGGTCAGCGAGAACGGACATGCCTCGACGCTAGCGCCGGCGCCGGCGGGCGCGATGCCGTGGCGTCATATTCCTGAACGAAACGGATCCGGCTCTCAGACGAAGAACGCCCCGGTTCGGGTGGAGCCGAACCGGGGCGAAGAGGGGATGACGGGAATCGAACCCGCGTGACCAGTTTGGAAGACTGGGGCTCTACCATTGAGCTACATCCCCGCACTGCAGCAGCAGCGGGACCACTCTACCTGATCTGGTGCGTGCTCTCGCACACCGTCGACGGCCGGGCGCGTCGGGGCGAGAATCGCCCGGTAACCCGGGTGTGAACCGGAACCCACCTCGTCGGCTAGACTTTTGGAGGCCGTTTCGTGCCCGCGCGCAGGCGTGGAATCCCGGGGCGTAGCTCAGCTTGGTAGAGCGCCCGCTTTGGGAGCGGGAGGTCGCAGGTTCAAATCCTGTCGCCCCGACCAACGGCCCCCTCAAGACTCAGCACGAAGAACTCGCACGTCCACGCGTGCGGGAACGCTACAAGGAAGAGACGCACAAGCATGGTGAAGAGCACCGTCGAGAAGCTCAGCCCGACCCGGGTGAAGCTGCACATCACGGTCACGCCCGAGGAGCTTCAGCCCTCGATCAAGCACGCCTACGAGCACATCGCCCAGGACGTGCAGATCCCCGGCTTCCGCAAGGGCAAGGTGCCCGCCCCGATCATCGACCAGCGCATCGGCCGTGGCGCCGTCATCGAGCACGCTGTGAACGAGGGCCTGGACAGCTTCTACCGTGAGGCCGTCACCGCTCACGAGGTGCGCATCGTCGGTCGCCCGGCCGCGGAGATCATCGAGTGGCCGGCGGAGAAGGACTTCTCCGGTGACCTGATCGTCGACGTCGAGGTTGACGTCGTCCCGGACTTCGAGCTCCCGGACCTTTCGGGCATCACCCTGACGGTTGACGCCGTCGAGGTCGACGAGAACGCCGTCTCCGAGGAGCTGGACCGTCTGCGCAGCCGCTTCGGCACGCTCGTCACGGTGGACCGTCCCGCGAAGTCCGGCGACTTCGTCGAGCTCGACCTCGTTGCCACCATCGACGGCAACGAGATCGACCGTGCCGAAGGCGTGTCTTACGAGGTCGGCTCGGGCGAGCTGCTCGAGGGCACCGACGAGGCCGTCGAATCGCTGACTGCCGGCGAGGACACCACCTTCCGCTCCAAGCTGATCGGTGGCGAGCACGCCGGTTCCGAGGCGGAGGTTTCCCTCACCGTCAAGGCGGTCAAGGAGCGCGAGCTGCCTGAGGCCGACGACGACTTCGCTCAGATCGCGAGCGAGTTCGACACGATCGCCGAGCTGCGCGAGAGCCTGAAGGAGCGCGTCGCTTCGCAGGGTGCCTTCTCGCAGGGTTCCGCCGCGCGCGACAAGCTGGTTGAGGCGCTCATCGAAGCCACCGACATCCCGGTGCCCGCCGCCCTCGTCGAGGACCAGGTGCACCAGCACCTGGAGCAGGAGGGGCGTCTGGAGGACGACGAGCACCGCGCTGAGGTGACCGAGGCGAGCGAGAAGCAGTTCCGCACGCAGGTGATCCTCGACCGCATCGCCGAGCAGTCCAAGGTCCAGGTGTCGCAGGACGAGCTGACCCAGTACCTGGTGCAGTCCGCCGCACAGTACGGCATGGCGCCCCAGGAGTTCGTCGAGATCCTCCAGCAGGGCAACCAGCTGCCCTCGCTGGTGGGCGAGGTCGCGCGCAACAAGGCGCTCGCCGTCGCGCTCGGCAAGGTCACGGTCGTCGACACCGACGGCAAGGCTGTCGATCTGAGCGACTTCGTCGCGATTGAGGACGACGCCGAGGAGAGCCCCGCCGAGGAGGCTCCCGCCGAGGAGAAGCCGGCCAAGAAGGCTCCCGCGAAGAAGGCTCCCGCCAAGAAGGCCGCCGCGGCCGACGAGGCTGCAGCGGAGGAGAAGCCCGCGAAGAAGGCTCCCGCCAAGAAGGCTCCCGCCAAGAAGGCGGCGCCCAAGAAGGACGCCGAGTAATCACCACGCGTGACCGAGGGGTGGATGACGATGTCATCCACCCCTCGTCGTATCCGGAGGAGAAGTAGATGATCGAGATCGACTCGGCGGAATTCGCCGCGTGGCAGGAGCGCATCGATGCCGTGTGGCAGGACCGCTCGCTCTCGGACGAGGAGCGGATCGAGCGGATCGACCTGCTCGCGTCGGAGCTGGGGGCGGATCACCCGGTCGCGCTCTTCGAGCGTGCCGGGGCACGTGACAGCGCCGGACGGGAGCAGGAGGCGGAGCCCCTCTACCGCGCGGCGCATGCAGCCGGGCTCGATCCCCGCCGCCGCACGCGCGCCGTGATCCAGCTCGCAAGCACGATCCGCAATCTGGGGAAGGTCGACGAGGCGCTGGCTCTGCTGGCGGCCGAGCATGACCTCACCCGCGGGGGTGCACTTCATGATGAGGCCTCCGCGTTCTACGCGCTGGCGCTCGCCTCCGCCGGTCAGCCGAACGACGCCCTGGCGGTCGCCCTCACGGCGCTCGCGCCCCACCTGGAGCTCTATCAGCGCTCGGTGACCGCGTACGCGGCACAGTTGCGCGACTGAAGGTGCCACGCACGTCTGCCGAGGGCGAACACGGCCGGTGCCGCCCGAGCGCGCCGGTAGATTCGTTATCACCAACACGAAACGGGAGCACTCATGGCTGAACCCCTCATGGCGACCAGCGTCTTCGACCGGTTGCTGAAGGACCGCATCATCTGGCTCGGCGCCGAAGTCCGCGACGAGAACGCCAACGAGATCTGCGCCAAGATCCTGCTGCTCGCGGCCGAGGACCCGAACAAGGACATCTACCTCTACATCAACTCGCCCGGCGGCTCGATCACCGCGGGCATGGCGATCTACGACACGATGCAGTTCGTGCCCAACGACATCGTCACCGTCGGTATCGGCATGGCCGCGTCGATGGGCCAGCTGCTGCTCACCAGCGGCACCAAAGGCAAGCGGTACATCACCCCGAACGCCCGCGTGCTGCTGCACCAGCCGCACGGCGGCTTCGGTGGCACGGCCAGCGACATTCAGACGCAGGCGCAGCTCATCATCTCGATGAAGAACCGCCTCGCCGAGATCACCGCAGCTCAGACCGGCAAGTCCGTCGAGCAGATCAACGAGGACGGCGACCGCGACCGCTGGTTCACCGCCGAGGAAGCACTGGAGTACGGCTTCGTCGACCACATCCGTGAGCACGCCACCGACGTGCACGGCGGCGGCGGAACCCAGGCCTGAGACCGAGAGAAGGAACACTCCTATGAACATGCCGACCTTCGGCCTCCCGCAGGGCGTGGCAATGCCGTCCTCGCGCTACATCCTCCCGCAGTACGAGGAGCGCACGGCGTACGGCTACAAGCGCCAGGACCCCTACAACAAGCTGTTCGAAGACCGCGTGATCTTCCTCGGCGTGCAGGTGGACGATGCCTCCGCCGACGACGTCATGGCGCAGCTGCTCGTGCTGGAGAGCCAGGACGCGGACCGCGACATCACGATGTACATCAACTCGCCCGGTGGCTCGTTCACCGCGATGACGGCGATCTACGACACCATGCAGTACGTGGCCCCCGACATCCAGACGGTGGTGCTCGGTCAGGCGGCATCCGCGGCCTCCGTGCTCCTCGCTGCCGGAACGCCCGGCAAGCGTCTGGCACTGCCGAACGCCCGCGTGCTGATGCACCAGCCCGCCGTCGGCGAAGCCGGACACGGCCAGGCATCGGACATCGAGATCCAGGCCGCGGAGATCCTCCGCATGCGCACGTGGCTCGAGGAGACGATGGCGCGCCACACCGGCCGTCCGGCTGCCGAGGTGCACAAGGACATCGACCGCGACAAGATCCTCTCCGCCCAGCAGGCGCTGGAGTACGGCATCGTCGACCAGGTCCTGACGTCGCGCAAGCGCACGACGCCCGCACTCACCAAGTGAGTCACCACGGATGCCCGGCCCGTGTGGCCGGGCATCCGTCGTTTCATGTCGGATATCCCCTCGGATGTCCGAGGGTGCGGTTAGGCTCGAAGCAATCGTTGATCAGGGAGGCGACATGGCACGGATCGGTGAAAGCGCCGATGTCTTCAAGTGCTCGTTCTGCGGAAAGAGCCAGAAGCAGGTGCAACAGCTGATCGCCGGACCCGGCGTCTACATCTGCGACGAGTGCGTGGAGCTGTGCAACGAAATCATCGAGGAGCGGATGGCGGAGTCGGCCTCCGGCACCGTCGCCGAGTTCGACTTGCCCAAGCCTCGTGAGATCTTCTCGTTCCTCGATGAGTACGTCATCGGCCAGCTGCAGGCCAAGCGTGCGCTCTCGGTGGCCGTGTACAACCACTACAAGCGCGTTCGCGCCCGCAGCGCCCTCCAGCCGGCCGAGCAGAAGGCCGACGACATCGAGATCGCCAAGAGCAACATCCTGATGATCGGCCCCACCGGTTGCGGGAAGACCTATCTCGCCCAGACGCTTGCCAAGCGGCTCAACGTGCCGTTCGCGGTCGCGGACGCCACCGCGCTGACGGAGGCGGGCTACGTGGGCGAGGATGTGGAGAACATCCTCCTCAAGCTCATCCAGGCGGCTGACTACGACGTCAAGCGGGCTGAGACCGGGATCATCTACATCGACGAAGTCGACAAGATCGCCCGCAAGGCTGAGAACCCCTCCATCACGCGTGACGTGTCGGGCGAGGGTGTGCAGCAGGCTCTGCTGAAGATCCTCGAAGGCACCGTGGCGTCGGTGCCCCCGCAGGGCGGTCGCAAGCATCCGCACCAGGAGTTCATCCAGATCGACACCACCAATGTGCTGTTCATCGTGGCGGGAGCCTTCGCGGGACTGGAAGACATCGTGTCCGCTCGTGTGGGCAAGCACGGCGTCGGCTTCGGTGCACCGCTGCACGACAAGAGCGCGACCCAGGACATCTTCGCGGACGTCCTGCCCGAGGACCTGCACAAGTTCGGTCTGATCCCGGAGTTCATTGGTCGTCTGCCCGTCGTGGCATCGGTGTCGCCCCTCGACCAGGAGGCGTTGATGGAGATCCTCACCGTTCCGCGCAACGCTCTGGTCAAGCAGTATCAGCGCATGTTCGAGCTGGACGGTGTGGAACTCGATTTCGACGACGATGCGCTGCGCGCGATCGCCGACCTCGCCGTCGAACGGAAGACCGGAGCTCGCGGCCTCCGCGCGATCCTCGAAGACGTGCTCGGGCCGATCATGTTCGAGATCCCCTCCGCCGATGATGTCGCCAAGGTGATCGTGACGCGTGCAGCCGTCGACGATGGCGACGCTCCCACTGTGATCCTCAAGGAGAACCGCAAGAGCGCATGAGCGAGCGCTACGCGGCGATTCGCGCGCTCTGGGAGATCGAGTCCACGGCGCGAATCGGTTACCCGGGCGACGTCCTCGACGACTGGCTGCGTCGCTTCGGTGCCGTCCCGGCTGCGCTGCGCGAGTACTACACGACACTCGGCGCTCACGTCGGAATGAACCATACGCAGGATCAGCTTGTCGCCCCAGCGAACACGCCCGGCACCGTGTACCGGATCGACGGCGACGACGCCACCGACGTGCTCGTCTTCTACGTCGAGAATCAGCTGGCCCTGCAGTGGGGCGTCCTCGCCGCCGACTGCGTCGAGGACGATCCGGCGGTTCAGGTCCTCCGCGACGGGGAATGGGAACCCACGGGCGATTGCGTGAGCACCTTCCTGACCGCCCAGGCGCATCTGCAGCGGCTCTACGCATATGAAGACTGGAGCGAAGAGTTCCTCGCTATCGACCGTGAGGGATGGGGTCGGCTGCGGGACTTCCTCCCCGCTCGGGGAATCGTTGCCGACCTCTACGGCGGGGTCGAGTTCTTCGGTGGCCCCGGAGTGGTGCTCGCCTTCTTCCGGGACAGCTCTTCGGTCGTCTTCGGGTGCGCCGACGCGCAGCTCCTGAACTCATTGTTCGCATACTTCGCCCGCATGGGCTGAGTTTCGCACGTCCGGTTCCCGCGCCGGCGCGGTCGGCGGGCGGGCCGCCGGGGCACCCGGTGAGAGTTGTTCGCCCGCGGTAGCTGATCTCGCAGCTCCGGTTCCCGTGCTGGTGCGGTCGGCTGGAGGTTGCCTGCGCCGGTCGTTTCCGATCAGCGGCGGAGCGTCAGCGTCGGGTTCCCGCGCCGCTGCGGCTGTATTGGCGGCCCGTCCGGCCAACCTGCGCGACGTTGTCCGCCGGCACCGGCTGGGATCGCCGCCCGGCTCAGCGCAGCGGCAGCATCAGGTCCGTGCGCAACTCCTCGGCGGGGGTCGCCGACGGGTCACTGACGTACACCTCTGTCCAGTCTCCGCGCGTCTGCCCCTGCGCGGACGCGAAGTCGGTGAGCGTCGTCCAGGCTGACGGGAGGTGGTCGAAGGGACCGATCGCGGACAGGATCGCCGTCCGGGCAGCGGGAATCGCCCCGGTGGTCACCGTGAGATCGCCGGTCGTGTAGATCGTGGGCATACCTTCGACGGGGAATCCCACCTCGAGATCGAACTCGCCGTGCGGGTCGCCGATGTACCGGCCGAACGGGGCTCCGTTCGGCGTCATCGCGCCTTCGGCGATCGCCTGGCGGAGCGCTCCGAACGCGCCGTCATAGATCGATGACAGCGCCGCCATGGTGATGCCGCGGAAGCGGATCACTGCGGTGGCGATCTCGGAGACCTCCACGATCGTGGGGGCGGTGAACGGTTCGCGCGAAGCGGGCAGCAGGGTCATCGTCGTCCTTTCTCAGCGCCCGACATTACGGGATGCGCGGCCGCCGCGGAAGCCTCAGTCCACAAGCCCCCGTCGCGCGAGCAGCGGGCCGATCTGCGGATCGCGGCCCCGGAAGTCGCGGTACGCCTCGCGAGGATCTTTCGCGCCGCCGACTCCCAGCAGGCGCTCCCGGAAGCGGTCACCGCCTGCGCGGCTCAGACCGCCGTTGTCTGCGAACCACTCCACGGTGTCGGCGTCCATGACCTCGGACCAGATGTACGAGTAGTATCCGGCTGAGTAGCCCCCCGCGAACACGTGTGAGAAGTACGCCGTCGAGTAGCGTGTCGGCACCGTGTCCGAGGCCAGCCCGATCTCAGCGAGCGCCGCAGCCTCGAACGCGTCGATGCTGTCGACCATCTCGGCCTCCGCTGAACTCAGCGAGTGCCAGGCGAAGTCGAGCCAGGCCGCGGCAAGATACTCGGAGGTCTGGAAGCCCTGGTTGAACGTCTCGGCCGCGTTCAGGCGATCGATGACGCTCCGATCGATCGGCTCACCCGTCTCGACGTGACGGGCGTAGTTGTCGAGCACCTCGGGCCACAGCATCCACATCTCGTTGACCTGGCTCGGAAACTCGACGAAGTCGCGGAACACGTTCGTGCCCGAGAACATCGGGTACCGCGTTCGCGCGAACAGGCCGTGCAGCGCATGGCCGAACTCGTGGAAGAGCGTCGACACTTCATCGAAGGTGAGCAGAGTGGGCCCCTCGGTGGGCTTCGGGACGTTGAGGTTGTTCATCACGACCGGGAGGGTGCCTTCGAGATCGCTCTGCTCGACGATCGGATTCATCCAGGCGCCGCCGCGCTTGGTGTCGCGGGTGAAGAGGTCGAGTGCGTAGAGGCCCACCACCGTCCCGTCGTCGTCGCGGACTTCGAAGACCCGCACGTCGGGGTGATAGGTCGGAAGATCATCGCGTTCGTGGAACGTGACGCCGTATGCACGGGTGGCGGCGTAGAACACGCCGTCCTGCAGCACGCGGGTGGCCTCGAACCACGGGCGCAGTGCGGCCGTGTCGACGTCATACTCAGCTGCGCGGACCTTCTCGGTGTAGAACGCCCAGTCCGAGGCTTCGAGTGGCCGGGCTGCCTCGGACGCATCCAGCATCTGCTGCAACAGCTCACGCTCCGCACGTGCGTTGCGAGCCGCTGCCGGTGCCAGCCGCCGCAGCATGGCAGTGACCGCCTCGGGAGAGCCGGCCGTCTCGTCGGCGGTGACGTAGGCAGCGTGATTCGGATACCCCAGCAGCTCCGCACGGCGGGCACGCAATCGCACGATCTCCAGCACGAGATCCGCGTTGTCCCACGCGTTGCCACGGTGACCGCGCGAACGAGACGCGGCCATGATGCGACGGCGCGTCTGCGGGTCGGTGAGCACGGCGAGCGACGGGTGCCCGGTGAAGTTCATGAGGGTCAGAAGGTAGCCCGGCCGGCCGCGCTCGTCGGCAGCGGCCTTCAGCGCTGCGAGTTCCGCGTCGGTGAGGCCGTCCAGATCTGCGGCATCGTCGAAGTGAACGGCGAGATCGTTCGTGTCGGCGAGCAGGTTCTTCTCGAACTGCGTGGTCAGGACCGACAAGCGTGCGTTCAGGGCCGTCAGGTCCGCCTTCGCGGCGTCGTCGAGAGCAGCACCGGCGTGCGTCATCGTGCGATAGCGCCGCTCCAGGAGGTAGGCGTCTTCGCCGGTGAGGCCGAGCGACTCGCGCTGCTCCCACAGCGTGCTGATGCGCTGGTACAGGTGCGCGTCGAGGGTGATCGCGTCGAAGTGCGCCGACATCAACGGTGCCAGCGTCTCCTCGATCGCCTGGATCTCGTCTGTCGCATCCGCGGAGCTCACGGTGAAGAAGGCGTTGGCAATCCGGCGCAGCATCCCGCCGCTGCGCTCCAGCGCCACGAGCGTGTTCTCGAACGTCGGCATCGAGCGCACCCGTGTGATCGCGTCGATCTCGCCCCGATGCTGCGCGAACGCCGCCTCGAACGCCGGCAGGTAGTGCTCCGGCCGGATGCGGTCGTATGGCGGAACTTCGTAGGGGAGGGATGACGGAACGAGCAGGGGATTGGCGTCGACGGTCATCCTGCCACCCTATCCGCGCACTCTCGCGTTTGCCGCTGCACGCGCGCCCCCGCCCGTGCTCGACAGGCTGCGGCGGTGCTGGACGCCGTGCCGCGAGACGTCGTCTGCGGGCGACGATCGGCGCAACGCTGGCATTCTCGCGCACGCAGACGGAGTTGCCGCGGGCCAGCAAGGAGCGTGCAGTTCCAAAGAAGTCATTGCAAAGAACTGCTTGCAAAGAAGAACTTGCAAAGATATCTTTGCACTATGAGCAACAATGAGGGCGCCGAACGGCGGGAGATCGCGCCGCTGTCGAGCGCGGCCATGCGTGCGCTGTCGCACCCGCTGCGGGTGGAGATCATCGACATCCTCGGGCAGCGAGGGCCGCAGACGGCGAGCAGCCTCGGGCGACTGGTGGGGGAGTCCTCCGGCGCCACCAGCTATCACCTGCGAGCGTTGGCCAAGCACGGCATCGTCGTCGAGGTCCCGGATCGCGGCAGTGCTCGCGAGCGTTGGTGGGACGTGGATCCCGACGGACTCCGCCTGGACATCGCCACCGAGGCGACTTCCCCCGCCGGGCGCGCTGCCGCGGAGATCCTGACGACGGAGATGTTCCGGCGTCGCAACGCGCAGCTCATGGACTTCCTCCGCGCGAGCACCCGGGGCGGCGCGGACTTCTCGGATCGTGACGCGACTCTGGCGACCTCGAACATGCGCCTCACGCTGGAGCAGTTCGCGGTACTTCGCGACGAACTGGAAGCCGTGCTCACCCGTGCCAAGGCGATGGCGAAAGAGAACGGCGAGACCGGAGGCGTGCTCTACTCGGTGCGCACCGACGTGTTCCCGCTCGTGCTGGACGATGCGCCCGAGTCGCGTCACAACCACCCGCAACACCCCACGACGAACGAGGAGATGAACTGATGACCGCTGTTGCCGCACCCAGAACCACCATCATTCCCGTGGTGTACGGACCGCTCACCACGCCGACCCTGGTGCGGACGAATCGCGCGACGCTCGGTGAGCGCGGGATCCTCTCGCTTGCAGCCGCGGTGCAGCGCGCGATCGCGCGTCGTGTCGAGGTTCGCGCCCGGCGTGAATCCGCGCTCCACGCGCATCGGGAGACCGCCGCGGAGGCCTGGCGCTACCTCGGCACTCGCTGACGCGGGCCTCGTCACGGCCACCACTCCGCTCGCACCGGCGACAACTCCGCTCGCACCGGCGACAACTCCGCTCGCACCGGCGACAACCCGACTGGCGTCGGCAACTAGTGCACTCGCGTCCGTGGCGATTGCGACTGTGGGCGAGAGCCGCCGCAACGCGGTGATTCTCGCCCACAGGGGAACTCTCGCGGATCAGTCTTGCCAGGGGCGACCGATCACGGAGCCGTCCGGGAGCTCAACTACCTCGACACCCGAGTCGAGTTCCGCCACAGCCCGGCCCTCCAGCCAGGTGAGCGTCCAATGGGACCCGGCGGGGGCGTCTGCGTCGGCCTGCGCGATCGCGTCACGCAGGGCGGCCGGCACGCTGGGCGGTGGGACGGTGCCTGCCGCCCAGCGGGTGCCGAGCTGCATCATGCCTCCGGGGTCGGAGCGAGTTCGATCTCCACGACCGCGAGCTCCGCGCCATCGACGAACTGCAGGTCCTCGATCCGGCCGACCGCCGCGAGATCGACGGCGGCACTCGACAGCGCGACGCGCACCGCCTCGGGCGCCGCGACGATGGCGCGGGCCACCGGCGTCTTCTGGGACGCCTTGGCCTCCGTCTTCGCACGGCGGATGCCGATCAGCGCCGCACTCGCCGCGATGAGGACGGCGGTGTCGCCACCGCGCTCGCCCGGGACGGGCCACGGCGCGGTGTGGATGGATCCCTCGTTGAACCAGGACCAGGATTCCTCGGTGGCGAACGAGATGACGGGTGCCAGCAGTCGCAGCAGGGCCGACAGCGCGATCCGCAGCGCCGCCACGGCCGATGCGCCCGTGGCGGCGCCCGCGTAGGCGCGCTCCTTCACCAGTTCCAGGTAGTCGTCGCAGAACGTCCAGAAGAACGACTCAGTGACCTCGAGCGCGCGAGCGTGGTCGTACTCGTCCAGAGCGCGCGTGGCATCGGCGATCACGG
This sequence comes from Microbacterium nymphoidis, assembly GCF_021044885.1. GTDB lineage: Bacteria > Actinomycetota > Actinomycetes > Actinomycetales > Microbacteriaceae > Microbacterium > Microbacterium nymphoidis. The sequence goes on from NZ_JAJNOD010000001.1 coordinate 497,025, forward strand.
TGTCGAGGCCGGCGAGCATGCTGAGATCGAGCGCCTCGGTGACGGCGGCGTCGCCGGGGTCGCCGAAGGAGAGCACGAACTTGGCCGCGTTGAGGACCTTGATGGCGAGGCGGCGGCCGATCTTCACCTGCGTCGGGTTCTGCGGGTCGAACGCGGCGTCGGCACCGAGGCGGCTCGATGCTGCCCAGTAGCGGACGGCGTCGGTGCCGTGCTGAGTGAGGATGTCGGCCGGGGTGACCACGTTGCCCTTGGACTTGGACATCTTCTTACGGTCCGGATCCACGATGAAGCCCGAGATGGCAGCGTCCGTCCAGGGGGAGCGGTCGTCCTCAAGAGTGCTGCGCAGCATCGTGGAGAACAGCCACGTGCGGATGATGTCCTGGCCCTGCGGTCGCAGATCGAACGGGGACACCAGGTCCCAGAGCTCGGTGTCGCGCTCCCAGCCACCCGCCAGCTGGGGCGTGAGCGAGGACGTCGCCCAGGTGTCGAAGATGTCCATCTCGCCGTCGAAGCCGCCGGCCTGGCCGCGCTGGTCCTCGGTGTACCCCGCGGGCACATCCGTGGTCGGGTCGATCGGCAGCTGCGCGACATCGGGGACGAGCACCCGGCCGTAGTCCCGTTCTCCGTTCTCATCCAGGGCGTACCACACCGGAATCGGCACGCCGAAGAAGCGCTGGCGCGAGACCAGCCAGTCTCCGGTCAGGCCGCCAACCCAGTTCTCGTAGCGCACACGCATGAAGTCCGGGTGCCAGTTCAGCTCACGACCGAGCTCGACGAGCCGCTCACGCAACTGCGGGTCGCGGGCGCCGTTTCGGATGTACCACTGGCGGGTGGAGACGATCTCCAGCGGCCGGTCGCCCTTCTCGAAGAACTTCACGGGGTGGGTGAACGGCCGCGGATCGCCGAGCATCTCGCCCGAAGCCTGCAGCAGCTCCACCATCTGCTTCTTGGCGCTGAACACCGTCTTGCCGACGAGTTCGCCGTACGCGGCGATCCCGGCCTCGGACGTGATCGCCTCGGGCCGCTCCTCCACGATGCGCCCGTCCTTGCCGATGATGGTGCGGTTGGGCAGATCCAGCTCGCGCCACCAGATGATGTCGGTCACGTCACCGAAGGTGCAGACCATTGCGATGCCCTTGCCCTTGTCAGGCTGTGCCAGGTGGTGCGCGAGGACGGGCACTTCGACGCCGAACACCGGGCTCGTGACGGTGCTGCCGAACAGCGGCTGGTAGCGCTCGTCGTCGGGGTGGGCTACGAGCGCGACGCACGCTGCAAGCAGCTCCGGTCGAGTCGTGTCGATCTCGACGTCGCCGCTCGGGCCGTGGAAGACCAGCGTGTGGTAGGCGGACGGCTGCTCGCGGTCTTCGAGCTCGGCCTGTGCGATCGCCGACCGGAAGTCGATGTCCCACAGCGTGGGCGCCAGGTCCTGGTACGCCTCACCGCGCTCCAGGTTGCGCAGGAACGCCAGCTGGCTGGTGCGGATCGTGTCGTCGGAGATCGTCCGGTAGGTCTGCGTCCAGTCCACGGAGAGACCGAGCTGACGGAAGACCGCCTCGAACTGCTTCTCGTCCTCGACGGTCAGCTCTTCGCACAGCTCGATGAAGTTGCGGCGCGAGATCGGCTGCTGGTCCGCAGCCTTGGAGGACTTGTTGTCCCCGCCGCGGAATGGGGGAATGAAGTCGGGGTCGTACGGCAGCGACGGGTCACACCGCACGCCGTAGTAGTTCTGCACGCGGCGCTCCGTGGGAAGTCCGTTGTCGTCCCATCCCATCGGGTAGAACACGCTCTTGCCGCGCATGCGCTCGAAGCGCGCCTTGATGTCGGTGTGCGTGAACGAGAACGCATGACCGATGTGGAGGCTGCCCGAAGCGGTCGGCGGCGGGGTGTCGATGGAGTACACGGACGCGCGACCCTGCGCGGACGCCACGCCGCGATCGAACCGGTAGACACCGGTCTGCTCCCACTGCTCGGACCACTTGGCCTCGAGACCTTCGAGGGCGGGCTTGTCGGGAATCTGCGCGTCGGCCATGGGGTCTCCAGAGGCGATATGTGCGGCACCGTGTGAGCGTGCCTGAGTGTTTGGGAGAGACCAGTCTACGTGCTCGTGCGTCGCTCAGTCCGTCACGTACACGCCGAGAGCGGTCGCGAGAGCAGTCGCGGCGAGCTGGGCCTGGAGGGAGGTGATCGTCGCCCCGGCGAGCCCGCGCGGGTCGAGATGGTGCCCGATGTCCAGACCGCGCAGGTCGACGTCGGTGTTGCGCGTCTTACGGAGGTCGAGTTCGTCGACGCGGGAATCGGCGAACCGTACGCGTGTGAGCGAGGCGGCGGGCGCGTCGAGCGACCCGAAAACAGTACGCGACACCTCGACGTCCGCGGCGGAGGCCCGCCCGGCGCTGAGGTAGTCGACCCGGGAATCCTCGATGATCAACTCGGAGATCTCGGCGTCCGCGAGGTCCAGACTGCCGATGCGGCTGGAGCGAATCCGCACGCGCCGAAGGTGGGAGCCGCGCAGCGAAAGCGACGCGATCTGAACGGTGTCGAACTCGAGGTCGCGCAATCCGCCGTGGGCTGCGTCCAGGCGATCGATCGTCCCTCCGGCGAACCGTGAGCCGCTGAGGTCGGCGTACGGCGCGTCGAATGCTCCGCGCGCGTCGGCCCACTCGACCTCCTCCGCGGTGATGCCACGGCGCGGCTGGGGGCCGGGCTCGAACTCGGCGGGGAGATCGGGAGCGGCAGCCTGTGGTGGGCGGAGAGGGCGTGATGTGCGAGCCATGCGGGCAGTCTAGGGACGGCATCGGACAAACAAGGAATGGAATGGGTCGAGGTCCGGGGTCAGGGGACTGCGTGAATCGCGACGGTGGCAACCGCCGTGCGCGAGAGGCGACGATTCATGCTTGCGCTACACCGAGCGGGAGGGGTGCCGCGCCCGACCCGAACGGGCGCGGCACCGTGTCGCGGAGGATCTCACGTCGACGTCCGGCCGCTGGAGGGCCGGTGCGGTAATTGCACCGCGTCCAACAACCGTAGCGGATGCGGTAGGTTGGATGCATCCCTGACCCGCAATCCGAGGATCCCGCATGTCTGCTCGTTCCGTCGGCCGCCGAGTGCTGGCCGCGCTGTCTCTGACCGTCGCTGCGACGATCGTTCTCGCCGGCTGCGCCGGATCCGATGCGCCCGCATCGGGCGGGACCGGCTCCGCCGACGGGACCGCCCCTTCGGGTGAGCTCACCTGGGCCATCGCCGGCGCCACCCTGTCCGAGGGACACATGGATCCGCAGACGAGCCAGATGGATGTGACCGCCATGGTGCAGCGCGTCGTCTTCGATTCCCTGGTCTTCCAGAACGCGGATGGTTCCTTCTCGCCGTGGCTCGCCAGCGCGTGGGAGGTCTCCGAGGACGGACGCAGCTACACGTTCACCCTGCGTGACGACGTCACGTTCACGGACGGCGAGAAGTTCGACGCCGCGGCGGTGAAGGCGAACTTCGATCGCATCGTGGCCCCCGACACGGCTTCGGCGCAGGCTGCGAGCATGCTGGGCGGAGAGAACTACGCGGGAACCACCGTCATCGACGACACGACCGTTCGCGTGGACTTCCACGAGCCCTACGCGCCGTTCCTGCAGGCTGCGAGCACGCCGCTGCTCGGTTTCTACTCGCCCCGTGTGCTCACCGAGTCTCTCGACAAGCTCAAGGCCGGGGGTCCGGATGTGACCGTGGGCACGGGGCCCTACGTCCTGAGCGAGTACACCGCTGATCAGGAGATCGTGTACACCGCGAATCCTGACTACGCCTGGGGGCCGCAGGGCCAGAAGACGCCGTCCGTCCAGACGCTGCGCGTCTCCCTCGTCCCCGAGCCCTCCGTACGCACCGGAATGGCGAACTCGGGAGAGGCTCAGCTGGTGAGCGAGCTGCCCCCGAGTTCGGTCGCAGAGCTCAACCCCGACCTGACCGTGGACACCAAGGCCTACCCGGGCATGCCGTACTCGCTGTTCCTCAATGAGAAGTACGGTGTGTTCGCCGATCAGAAGGTCCGTCAGGCTTTCGAGCTCGGGATCGACGTGGACAGCGCTGTCGAGTCGATCTTCGACGGCCAGTTCGAGCGCGCCTGGAGCGTGCTGGGCCCCACCACACCGATGTACGACGCGGCGATCGAGGGCACGTGGGCGTTCGATCCGAAGAAGGCGGAGGCACTCCTCGACGAAGCCGGGTGGACCGGCCGGGACGCCGACGGATACCGCACCAAGGACGGCAAGCGACTCAGCGCCCGCTGGATCGCGTGGACTCCGATCCCCGACGACCGCACGGCGCTCGGCAACGCCATCCAGTCGGATCTGAAGAAGATCGGCTTCGAGGTGGTTCGCGAAGCGCTCGAGCCCGGTGCTTACAACGAGCAGTACGGCCCGAAGACCTATGACATCACCGACTGGGGCTTCTCGGGGGTGGACCCGGACTACCTGCGCTCGCATCTGGCGACCGACGGTTTCCAGAACGCCTCGCAGGTGTCCGACCCGGCGGTCGACGCACTCGTCGCGAAGGGCGCCGAGACGGTCGACCCGACCGAGCGGGCCGCGGTCTACACCGAACTGCAGGAGTGGAACGCCCAGCACGTCGCGATCGTGCCGCTCTACGTGCCTGCCCTCATCAGCGCGAGTGCTCCGTCGGTATCAGGACTGACGTTCGACCTGTACGGTCGCCCACTCTTCTACGACGCCTCGATCGACTGAGTTGGTCAGGACGGCCCCGCGGCGGCGGCGCGACGGAGTGATCCGTCGCGCCGCCATCGGCGTGTTCGGGGGAGTGCTTCTGCTGTGGGTGGCCGCGACGGTCTCGTTTCTGCTCATGCGGGTGATCCCCGGCGATCCGGTGGCCGTCATGCTCGGTCCGCAGGCGAACGTGTCCGAAGAGGTCAAGCAGCGCCTGCGCGAGCAACTGGGCCTGGACCGTCCGCTGCCGCAGCAGTACCTGGACTACTTGGCCGGCTTGCTGCGCGGCGACTTCGGCGAGTCGTTCCAGCTGCGGCTGCCGGTCACCGAGGTGATCGGGCGGCAGCTCGGGGCCACGCTCCAGCTCACCCTCGCGGCGCTGGGAATCGCGCTGGCGCTGGTGCTGATCGTCGCGATCGTGGCGCGCACGCGCCGCACCCGCGCGGTGGCCGCCACGGTGGAGCAGGTCCTGCTCGGTATGCCGGTGTTCTGGATCGGACTGATCCTGCTCTCGGTCTTCGCGTTCGGCCTCGGCTGGTTCCCGGTCTCGGGATCACGCCCGGGCTCGCTCGTGCTGCCCGCTCTCACGTTGGCCCTTCCCACCGCAGCGCTGCTGGGCCAGTTGCTGCGCGACGGCCTGGAGCAGGCGGAGCGATCGGAGTTCGCCGAGACGGTTCGCGCCCGTGGCGCCGGTGACGTGCGACTGTTCGCTCACCACACGCTCCGTCATGCCGCGGTGGGGACGCTGCCGATGGTCGCCTACCTGATCGGCTCGCTCCTCGGCGGCGCGGTGCTCGTGGAGACCGTGTTCGCGCGCCCCGGCCTCGGTCGTGTCACGCTGGCGGCGATCATGGACCGGGACGCTCCCGTGCTGAGCGGGGTTCTGCTGCTGAGCTGCGCCGTGTTCGTCGTGGTCTCGCTGTTGTCCGACCTGGCCGTTCCGCTCCTGGACCCGCGTCGGCGGGCACGCTCGGCTCGCCCGCGCGCGGCGGAGGATGCCGCATGATCCGCCGCGCGCTCCTCGCCGTTGCAGGTGTCTTCCTTCTCGTCCTTGTGGCCATGGCGGTGGCGCCGCAGCTCTTCACGACGGCCGATCCGCTGCTTGCCGACGTGAGCTCCCGGCTCCTGCCGCCGAGCGCCGATCACCTGTTCGGAACCGATCAGAGCGGACGTGACGTGTTTGCGCGGGTCGTCCACGGTGCGAGGTCGTCGCTGGGCGTGGGGGTCTCCGCGGTGATCGTGGCACTCGTCATCGGCACCCTGCTGGGGTGGCTCATCGGAAGCGCACCGCGCCCGGTGGACGCCGTGGTGATGCGCGTGATCGATCTCGCTCTCGCTGTTCCCGAGTTCCTCGTCGCCCTCGTCGTCGTGGCCCTTCTCGGCCCGGGCGCGGGGAACGTGGCCGTCGCGGTGACGCTGGCAGTGATCCCGATCTACGTTCGGTACGCGCGCGGTCACACGCGCGCCATCGCTGCGGAGGAACATGTGGAGGCGGCACGCATGCTGGGCCTTCCGGCGCTTACGGTCTCCGTGCGTCACGTGCTGCCCGCCGTCATGCGTCGGCTCACCGTGCTCGCAACGATCGGGATCGGAAGCACGATCCTCGCCGTGGCCGGTCTTGGCTTCCTCGGTCTCGGCGCTGGCGAGCCTGCGCCGGAGTGGGGGCTGATGCTCGCCGGCGGACGCAACGTGCTGGCGCGGGCGTGGTGGGTCACGCTGTTTCCGGGCCTGGCGATCACCCTGACCGTCGTGTGCGCGAGCCTCATCGGCCGGGCCCTGCGTGAGCGAGTGGAGGGCCTTCGATGAGCGGAATCCGCCTGCAGGGCCTTGTCATCGCCGATGGCGCGGGCGAGCGCTCGCGCGAACTCGTCCGGGTCGACGAACTCCAGGTCGCCCCCGGGGAATGCGTCGCCGTCGTCGGCGAGTCCGGAGCCGGAAAATCGCTGCTGCTGCGTGCGCTGCTGGGGCTCGTTCCCCGGCCGCTGCAGGTGAGCGCGGCACGGATGGATGTGGACGGGGTGGACATCGCGGGAGCCTCGGAGCGGGAGCTGCGGGCCGTTCGCGGGTCGCGGATCGCCCTGGTGGGCCAGGACGCCCTCGTCGCGCTCGACCCGCTGCGACGGGTGGCCGACGAGGTCTCCGAACCGCTGGCGATCCACACAGACCTGCGCCGGCGGGCGCGACGTGCTCGCGCGGTGGGGCTGCTCACCGACGTCGCGGTGGATCGACCGGCCCTGCGTGCTGCGCAGTATCCCCATGAGCTGTCGGGAGGCATGCGACAGCGCAGCCTGATCGCGTCCGCTCTGGCCGCGGACCCCCCGGTGCTCGCACTCGACGAGCCGACCACGGCCCTCGATGCCACCGTGCAGCGTCGCGTCCTCGAGCTGGTGCGCTCGCTCGCGGATGACGGACGCGCGGTGGTGCTGGTCAGCCACGACATCGCCGCCGTGTCCGCGATCGCGGATCGTGTCGTGGTGATGCGGGACGGACACGTGGTCGAGAGCGGAGCCACCGCGAGTGTGATCGCGTCGCCCTCTCATCCCTATACCCGCGAGCTGCTGACGTCAGCGCGCCGTCGCGCACCGGAGCGGCGGATGATCGGCGACCGGGAGCTGCTGAGCGCGCACAACCTCACCCGCCGGTTCGCGCATACGGCTGCGGTAAGCGATGTGTCGCTCCGCCTGAACAACGCAGAGGTCGTCGGTGTCGTCGGCGAGTCCGGTTCGGGCAAGTCCACGCTGGTACGGATGCTGCTGGGGGCGGAACAGCCCGATGAGGGCCGCGTGACGCTCGACGGGGCGGCATGGTCGCCCCTCCCGGAGTCGGCGCGCCGGAGCAGACGCACGCGGATCCAGCTCGTCGCACAGAATCCGCGCGGTGCCTTCCTGCCCACGTGGACGATCGGACGCACCATCGGCGAGGCGCTGGCGGCCGCAGGGGTGCCCCGGCGAGAGCATGCCGCTCGCATCGCGGAGCTGTTGGAGCGCGTGGAACTGGATCCCGCGTTCGCCGGGCGGCGACCCCGCACACTGTCCGGAGGCCAGCTCCAGCGGGCAGCCATCGCGCGTGCTCTCGCCGTGGCGCCGGACGTGCTGTTGCTGGATGAGCCGCTGTCCGCCCTGGACGTGTCCGTGGCCTCGCGGATCCTGGCGGTGCTGCGCCGGCTCCGGGATGAGGGGACGGCCATGGTACTGGTCTCCCATGACCTCGCCGTCGTGGGGGAACTCGCGGACCGGATCCTGGTGATGCGGGCCGGCCATGTCGTCGAAGAGGGTACGGCGACTGAGATCTTCTCCGCACCGGCGCATGCGTTCACGCGGGAACTGCTCGCGTCCCGGGCGGTGCTGCCGCCTTCCTAAATGAGATTCCCCTCATCTAGATGTCCATATCGCGCTTCCGGGGTCTGAGACGGATTATCGTCGTCGTGCAAGTGCCGTCCTCTCCGTCCCGCGTTCCGATCGCAGGACGGGGTCGCGGCGAAAGATAGACTCCGCCGTCACCTGGCGTTTCCCCGAGTCCGAACGAGGGGAGAAGTATGTCCTGTGTCGCCTGCACACATACGCGTACCAGGGGCGAGGTGTCCGGTGCAGCGTGAAACCTGGGTGAGGGAGTTCGCACCCGAGCTCCGCGCCGCGGCGCGATCATCGTTCGCCGTGCGACGCGTGCCGCCCCGATCGATGCGCACGCTCGTCGGCGGCGCCGTTCGCCCACGACCCGGCGACGTCGTGCTCGCGCGTATCGCGCGGCTTGGACATCATCGACACATCGAGCAGCCCCACGGTCGCCGGAGTGCGCTGCACGTGGACGACCTGATCATCGTGGCCTACGCGGATCGCTACGCCACGGATCAGTTCGAGTCCTATGTCCCGCGTCACCTGGGCCCGGTCAACCTCGTGGCCAGCGGAGGCATCGCCTCCGAGGCGCACACGCGAAGCCGCGCCGTCCGGGCCGCCACCGACATCGTCCCGATCGGACTGATCGGGGACGAGGCGGGCCGGCCGCTCAACGTTGCGGACTTCCGGCTGCCGACGGTCGACACCGCAGGGGAGCGACCGCGAACCATCGCTGTCCTCGGCACCGCGATGAACGCGGGCAAGACCACCACGATCCGTCACCTCGCTCACGGACTGGCGCGGGCCGGCGCCCGCCCCGGCGTGACGAAGGTCACCGGAACCGGCTCCGGCAACGACTACTGGGTGATGCTCGATGCCGGCGCCCACATGATGCTCGACTTCACCGATGCCGGTCTCGCATCGTCTTTTCGTCAGCCGACGAGCGTGCTGGAGGAGGTGACGGCCCAGCTCATCGGCAATCTCACCGTCGGCGGATGCGGCGTGAACCTTGTGGAGATCGCCGATGGTCTGCTGCAGCAGGACAACCGCCGGCTGCTGCAGTCCGAGCGCCTGCACGACCTGATCGATGCGGTCGTGTTCGCCGCCTCTGATGCCATGGGAGCCGTGCAGGGCGTGAGCATCCTCACGGACTTCGGCTTCGACGTGGTCGCCGCCTCCGGGACGATGACCGCATCCCCGCTGGCCGCCCGCGAGGCGGAAGCTGCTCTGGGCATCCCGGTGTGGGGGATCCCCGAGCTGGGCGATGCCCGTGCGGTTGCCCCGGTGCTCGGGGTCCCGGCATCGCTGCTGCATGAACCCGCCGAGCTTCCGCTTCCCGCGTGGCCCGTGGACATGCTGAACCCGGAGGCGACGCTCGCGGTGGCGAGCTCCGACACGGCGGCTGAGCTCGTTGCTCAGGCTGCGGCCGAGCGTGCCGACGTGCCGGCAGCCGGTCTGTTTCGTCCGGTGATGCCATGACGGACCGCCTCTCCATGACGACGACGGACTCAATGACGACGACAGGTGGGGCCCCCGCGGACGCGTGGCGCGAGGAAGGCGAACCGGAGTGGATGCAGGAAGGGCTCGAAGATGACGACGATGTCCACACCGGAACGCTGTTCCGCCTGAGGGCCTCCGACATCATCACCGTGGCTGCGCTGGGCCTGATCCAGGCGGCCGCGCTCGCCGGGTTCGTGCTGGTCACGCGGACGGTCATCGACGCACTCGTCCCCGACGGCGTCGGGCGGGCTGCGGAGCTCACCTTCGAGCGCGCACTATGGAGTTGCGGGGTGCTCGCGGCCCTCGCGGTCGTGCTCGGCATCGCACGAAGCATCGAGTTCACCGTTGCGGAGCGCGCCGGATACCTCGTTGTGCGCCGGCTCCGGATGGCCATGTACGCGCATCTGCAGCGCATGCTGCCGGCGCACCTGCGACATCGGGCACGGGGCGGGTTGCTGCTGCGTCTGACCGGTGATCTCTCTATGCTCCGCATGTGGCTCAGCCGTGGAGTCCTCGAAGGGATTTCCGCCGCAATCGTGCTGATCGTGGGAATCGGCGTGCTGTGCTGGCTCGACGTGTGGCTCGCGATCACGGTGATCGCGGTGCTCGCTGCAGGAAGCGCGTTGTCCCTCGTCTTCGGACGCTCCATGCGCGAGGCGACCCGGACGATGCGCCGACGGCGCTCGCTCCTGATGGGCAACATCGACGAGCAACTGGGCACTCTTGCGGTCAGCCAGGTGTCGGGGCGGACCCGTGGCGAATTCTCCCGGCTGTCTCGACAGAACGCCTCCCTGACGGACGCGCTCATCCGCGTCGCGGGTTTGCGCGGGCGCCTCCGCGGCATCGCCGTCGCCGTCTCGCTGGTCTCCGTCGCCGCGGTGCTCGCGGTGGGAGTCATCGAGGCGCGGCGTGGCCAGGTGGGCGTGGATGTCGTCATCGTGGCAGCGCTGCTGGCCCGGTACCTCGCCCGTCCGGTGCGAACGCTCGGCCTCACTCACGACTACTGGCATCGCGGTCTGGTGTCGCGGCAGAAGGTCACCGACTTCCTCACGAGTTCGTCGCGTGACGCCGCCGAGGAGGATCTCCCTGCGCTCATCGTGCGCGGAGGGCGAATCGAGTTCCAGGGCGTCACCGTGCCGGGGGCCCTCGCCGACTTCACCGCGGTCGCGGACCGCGGGGAGCTGGTCGTGATCACCGGCCCGTCCGGCAGCGGCAAATCAACGCTGCTCGAGCTCGTCGCCCGGCAGACGGAGCCGGTATCGGGCGCGGTGATCGTGGACGGCCAGAACCTGGCTCAGACCGCCCCTTCGTCGGTGGGACGCATGATGGGGGTGGCCGGCCCCAACCTCCCGCTGCTCAAAGGCAGTGTGCTGAGAAACGCCACCTATGCCGCACGCCATGTGGCGCCGGGCGAGGTGCAGCGCATACTGCGCACGCTCGGGCTGGATGAATCGCTGGCCCAGCACGGGTTCTCGGACATCCATGACTGGGTCCAGGAGGGAGGCTCGAATCTGACGCTCAGCGATCGTCAGCTGCTCGCGCTCGCGCGCGCCATGATGGGCACGCCGCGGATACTGCTGCTGGACGAGCCGCTGATGGGCCTGGACGCCGAGGCACGCTCACGAGCGCGCGAGGCCCTTCTCCGTCACCGCGGCACCGTGCTGCTGGTGACGCAGGATCCTGATGCTCTGGCGCTGGCTGACAGCGTCTGGGTGATGGGGCGGGGCGTCCCGGTGACGGTCCAGACCGGGGAGGAGTACCGCGCCCAGCTGTGGCGCGAACGAGGTGAACGGAACCGACGATGGCATTTCGAACGATGAACGCGGCACGCCGGGCACAGCCCCGGAAGCGGGCCGGACGCCACCTCCGCCGTGACCGGAGGATCATCGCACTCAGCCTGACCGTGGCAGTGGGCGCATCGGCCGCGGTCGGAGGGCAGCTGGCGCTCGCGGCACCGGCACCGGAACCGGTGGTCGAAGCGGCCGCAGCGCCCCTCTCGGACGGCGTGCTGGACCTGGGCTTCACCGGAGACACCATGCTGGGCGACGGCGCAATGTCGAAGATCACCGAGGAAGGACCGGAGTCGGTCCTGGCCGGCGTGGCTCCGATGCTCAGCGGATTCGACTTCACGATCATCAACTCCGAGGTCCCGTTCACCACCAGCACAGCACCGAATAACCCCGGTGCGAAGTACTCCTACGCGAGCGATCCGGCGTACCTGCCCGTCCTGCACGCGCTCGGAGTCGATGCCATCAACCTGGGGAACAATCACGCCATGGATCGAGGCCCCGTCGGCCTGGCCGACACGCTCCAGGCGGCAGCCGACACCGGGGTCGCGGCGTTCGGAGCGGGAGCGGATCAGGCGCAGGCTTCGATGCCTCTCATGGTCCGTTCCGGACAGCTCGATGTCGCGGTCGTGTCGTTCGGCGAGAACTTCGGCCCCCTGCAGCGCAGCACCGATGTCTCCGCCGGAATGCTGCCGCTGAAACCGGACCGTATCGAGCGAGGCATCCGCGTGGCTCGGGACAACGGAGCCGATCGGGTGGTGGCGTTCGTCCACTGGGGCGACAACTACGCCGACGTGAACGATCAGCAGCGCTACTGGGCGGGGCTGTTCGCGGAGGCCGGGTACGACGTGGTGATCGGCAGCGGCTCGCACACCCTCCAGCCGGTCGATGTGATCGGCGACATGCCGGTGGTCTACAGCATGGGCAACTTCGTTTTCGGGGCGCCGGGTCGTTTCGCCAGCTACGGCCGTCCCGGTCTCGGCGCCGTCGTGGGTCTGCGCTGGGCTGACGACGGCGCAGGGGAGCTGAGCATTCGCGTCATCGAGACCGACAACCTTCTCACGGACTATGTGGCCCGTCCCGTCACCGGAGCCGAGCTCGGCCCAGCCCGGAAGATCCTGGGCCCACGGGTCGCCTGGAGCGGTGACGTCGGGAGCGTGACGTTTTGAGTACGACGGCAGTCGTTCGCCGCCTGGGGATGGCGCTCGCGGCTCTGCTCATCGTTGCCGCGGTTCCCGCGTGCGCGGCGACGGCTCCCGCATCCTCCGGGCTGAGCGGGAGAGGGAAGTTCGAGCTGGCCGTTCCGGGACGCCCCACTATTCCCGTCTACTACGTCAGCGGCGAGCACGCGACGCGCAACGCGACCATCCTGATCGTCATGCACGGCGTCGAGCGCAACGCAGCGGACTACCGCAATTCCTGGACCGACCTGGTGCGCGACCGGGACGTCGTCGTGCTCGCGCCGCAGTTCTCCGCAGCCGACTTCGGTGACGCAGAGGGCTACAACCTCGGAGGGGTCGGAGGATCCGATGCCGGGGAGCCTGCGGATGTCACCGCCGGGTCGTACGGGTACATCCAGCCCTTGTTCGAGGCGGCTCGCGATCGTATCGGAGGGGAACAGCACTCGTTCGAGATGTTCGGGCACTCGGCAGGCGCTCAGTTCGTCCATAGATACGTGATGCTCGTTCCGGATGCCCCGGTCTCGCTCGCCGTCGCCGCGAACGCGGGGTGGTACCTGATGCCGGACGACGGGGCCGACTTCCCCTTCGGGCTCGGGGGCGGTGCTGCGCCGGTCTTCGATCCCGCGCTCGCCTTCAGCCGGCGACTGGTCGTGATGCTCGGCACCGCCGACACCGGATCCGACAACCTGCGTACCGACGACGATGCGATGCGGCAGGGCGCGACCCGCCTCGCACGCGGGGAGGAGTTCTTCGCACGCGCTGAGGCGGTGGCTCATGATGACGGCGTCGCGTTCCGGTGGCGTGTGCAGGAGGTGCCGGGGGTGGGCCATGACCAGGAGAAGATGGCGCGTGCCGCCGCCGCGGTGCTGCTGGACGGCGCATCCTGAACGACGGCGCGGTATGATCGGGGAACGTGCACAGATCCGGCATCACCGGGGAGCATTCGGAAGAACGGGCCGTGGCCTCAGTAGAACCGAACGGGGCAGGCCCGTCACAGCCGAAGTATGAAGTGGTCCACCGCCCGCCGGGCGTGGGGCAACGCGGGGTGGTACCGCGGTCGAGAGATCGTCCCCGCAGGAGCGAATCACGAGCACCTGCGAGATGAGATGACCTACCCACGATCCTCCTTCGGACCCGCTGCCGACCAGGCGGCGGCCGTCACGCCGAGCCCGCGGTTCCCGGAGATCGAGCGCGAGATCCTCGACTTCTGGGAAAGCGACGACACCTTCCGTGCGTCGATCGCCCAGCGCGACGGAGCCGATGAGTGGGTGTTCTACGACGGCCCGCCCTTCGCCAACGGTCTGCCGCACTACGGGCACCTCCTCACCGGTTACGCCAAGGACCTCTTCCCGCGGTTCCAGACCATGCGGGGCAAGAAGGTCGACCGCGTCTTCGGATGGGACACCCACGGGCTGCCCGCTGAGCTCGAGGCCATGAAGCAGCTCGGCATCACGGAGAAGAGCGAGATCGAGGCCATGGGCATCGACACGTTCAACGCCAAGGCGCGGGAGTCGGTCCTCACCTACACGCAGGAGTGGCGCGACTACGTCACCCGCCAGGCTCGTTGGGTCGACTTCGAGCGCGGCTACAAGACGCTGGACACGTCGTACATGGAGAGCGTGCTGTGGGCGTTCAAGACGCTCTACGACAAGGGCCTCGCCTATGAGGGCTACCGTGTGCTGCCGTACTGCTGGCGTGATGAGACCCCGCTGTCGGCGCACGAGCTGCGCATGGACGACGACGTGTACAAGGAGCGTCAGGACCCGTCGGTCACGGTGAGCTTCCCGCTCGTGGGCGCCAAGGCGGAGTCGCTCGGTCTCACGGGCGTGCGCGCACTGGCGTGGACCACGACGCCGTGGACGCTGCCCACCAACCTCGCGCTCGCCGTCGGCCCAGACATCGACTACGTCGTGGTGCCGGGCGGTCCCGCCGGCGCTGCGGACGTCGCCGCCGGCGATGCCGCGGAATCCGCTGTGGCGCATCGCTACCTGCTCGCCGCCGCGCTGCTCGGCGGCTACGCCAAGGACCTCGGCTACGGGTCGGCGGATGAAGCACTGGCCGCGGTGGAGCGGACGGTGCGCGGAGCCGACCTCGCCGACGTCCATTACGACCGTCTCTTCGACTACTACGCGGATGAGGAGGCGTACGGTACCGGCACGGCCTGGCGCATCCTGGTGGACGACTACGTCTCCACGGGAGACGGCACCGGCATCGTCCACCAGGCTCCGGCCTACGGTGAGGATGACAAGCGCCTCGCCGATGCCGCGGGTCTTCCCACGATTCTCTCGCTGGATGACAGCGGACGTTTCCTGCCTGCCGTCACCGACGTTGCGGGTGAGCTCTGGATGGACGCCAACCGTCCCCTGATCCGCCTGCTGAAGGCGAACGGCCGCCTGCTGCGCGAGGCCTCCTACCTGCACTCCTACCCTCACTGCTGGCGCTGCCGGAACCCTCTGATCTACAAGGCGGTCTCGAGCTGGTTCGTGCGCGTCACCGAGTTCAAGGACCGCATGCTCGAACTCAACCAGGAGATCACCTGGGTGCCGGAGAACGTCAAGGACGGTCAGTTCGGCAAGTGGCTCGAGGGTGCGCGTGACTGGTCGATCAGCCGCAACCGCTACTGGGGATCGCCGATCCCGGTGTGGAAGAGCGACGACCCCCAGTACCCGCGTGTCGATGCATACGGCTCCTTCGAAGAGCTGGAACGCGACTTCGGGCGTCTGCCGCGCAACGAGAAGGGCGAGCCGGATCTGCATCGTCCCTACATCGACGAGCTGACCCGGCCGAACCCCGATGACCCGACCGGGCAGTCGACCATGCGCCGCATCGAGGATGTGCTGGATGTCTGGTTCGACTCCGGATCGATGCCGTTCGCGCAGGTGCACTACCCGTTCGAGAACCGCGAGTGGTTCGACTCGCACTCGCCCGCCGACTTCATCGTGGAGTACATCGGCCAGACCCGTGGCTGGTTCTACCTGCTGCATGTGCTCTCCACGGCCCTGTTCGACCGGCCCGCGTTCACCGGCGTCTCCTGCCATGGCATCGTGCTGGGCTCCGACGGGCAGAAGATGTCGAAGTCGCTGCGGAACTACCCCGACGTGTCCGAGGTCCTGGACCGCGACGGCTCCGACGCCATGCGCTGGTTCCTGATGTCCTCCTCGGTGCTCCGCGGCGGCAATCTCTCGGTGACCGAGGAAGGCATCCGCGGCGGTGTTCGCGAGTTCCTGCTGCCGTTGTGGAACTCGTGGTACTTCTTCGCGACCTACGCCAATGCCGCACAGCCCGGTGGCTATCAGGCGACCTGGCGCACCGACTCGACCAACGTGCTGGACCGTTACATCCTGGCGCTGCTCGGCGACCTCGTCTCGGGCGTGACGACCGACCTCGACGGGCTCGATTCGACCAGCGCCACCGAAAAGCTCCGCGACTTCGCCGAGGCGCTGACCAACTGGTACATCCGTCGCTCGCGCGACCGGTTCTGGGTGGGCGTCACCGAGGAGGAGAGTTCCCGCGAGGCGTTCGACACCCTGTACACCGTGCTCGAGGTGCTCACACGGGTCGCCGCACCGTTGATCCCGCTGGTCTCCGAGCGGGTCTGGCAGGGGCTCACGGGCGGACGAAGCGTGCATCTGCAGGACTTCCCGGATGCGGCGGCGTTCGCCCCGGCATCCGACATCCGCACCGCGATGGATGCGGTGCGGGAGATCTCCTCCACCGCCAACGCGTTGCGCAAGCAGCACGGCCTGCGGGTCCGGCTGCCCCTCGCTAAGCTCACCGTGGTCGCAGCCGACTCGGCCGGGCTCGGGCAGTTCGAGGGGATCCTGCGGGATGAGCTAAATGTCAAGGCGGTCGAGCTCGTCGAGGCTGAAGACGGCATCGGAGAGCGCTACGGCATCAGCCGCCGCCTGGTTGTGAACGCCCGGGCGGCCGGTCCGCGCATCGGAAAGCAGGTGCAGCAGGCCATCGGCGCCGCCAAGAGCGGTGACTGGACCGAGGTCGACGGCGTCGTCACGGCGGGGGGCATCGCGCTCCAGCCGAACGAGTACGAGCTGGCTCTGGAAGTCGCCGGCGGTGCCGACGGTACGGCGCTGGCGCTCCTGCCGGGCGGCGGTTTCGTGCTGCTCGACACGGTGACCACCCCACAGCTGGAGGCGGAGGGCCTCGCACGCGACGTGATCCGTGCCGTGCAGGACACCCGTCGTGCGGCGGACTTCGACGTGAGCGACCGCATCCGTCTGCAACTCGCGTTCGCGAGTGCCGACGAAGCGGCCGCCGTGGCGAGCGCATTCGACGTCGCCGATGTCGCGGGGGAGACCCTGGCGACGAGCTACACGGTGCTGGGAGACGGCACGGTGGTGCTGGCGAGCGGTGAGGCCGGAACCTCCTTCGAGCACACCGTCGATGTGGTGGCGGGTACCTACGCGAACACCGCGGCCTTCACGGTCTCGGTGGCACGTACCGGCGAGCGAGGAGAGCGCTAATGACCGATCGCGATCGGGCGGACGCCGTCTACGCCGAACTGCTCACCCGTCAGGGGGAGCAGTGGGTGCAGCCGCGGGTCGAGCGCACGGCCCGCGTTCTCGAGCTGCTGGATGACCCGCAGCGGACGTACCGCGTGATCCACATCACGGGCACGAACGGCAAGACCTCCACCGCGCGGATGATCGAGTCGCTGCTGCGGGCTCATGGGCTGCGCACTGGCCTGTTCACCAGCCCGCATCTCGTGCGCTTCACCGAGCGCATGCTCGTGGACGGCGAGCCGATCTCGGATGCGGCGGTCGCCGACGCGTGGGAGGAGATCGCCCCGTTCGTCGGGATCGTCGATGCCGAACTCGCCGCGAAGGGCGACGCCGCGCTGACGTTCTTCGAGCTGCTGACCGTGCTCGCCTTCGTCGCCTTCGCGGATGCGCCCATCGATGTGCTGGTGCTCGAGGTCGGCATGGGTGGTTCGTGGGACTCCACGAACACCGCTGACGGCGATGTGGCCGTATTCGCACCGATCGATATGGATCATGCAGACCGGCTGGGCGACACGATCGAGAAGATCGCCGCCGTCAAGGCGGGCATCATCAAGGATGGCGCGGCCGTGGTGTCCGCACGTCAGAGCGCCGAGGCAGAAGCCGTGCTGCGTGCTGCCGCCGCCGCCCATGGGGCGAGTATCGCGTTCGAGGGCGGGGACTTCGCGCTCATCGGCCAGCAGCTCGCCGTGGGCGGGCAGCAGGTGAGCGTCCGCGGCGTCTCCGGTGCCTACGAGGACGTGTACCTGCCGTTGTATGGCGCCCATCAGGGACAGAATGCCGCCCTCGCCATCGCGGCCGTGGAATCCCTGATCGGCGGAGCCGCGCAGCCGATCGCGGATGACGTCCTGGCGGAGGGCCTCGCCGAGGCGACTTCTCCCGGTCGCCTGCAGCTGATCGGGATCGAGCCCACGGTGCTCGTCGACGCTGGTCACAACCCCCACGGTGCACGGGCGCTGGCCTCAGCCCTCCGCGAGTCGTTCGATTTCGACGAGTGGGGTCTCGTGCTCGGGGTGCTCGCGGACAAGGACGCAGCAGGCATCATCGAGGCGCTCCGCGAGATCCCCGCGCACGTGTTCGTCACCGAACCGGACTCGGAGCGCTCACTCGACGCCGACGCCCTGGCGGATCTGGTCGAGGCGGCGGGACTGCGGGCGAGCGTCCACCCCAACCTGGACGACGCCGCGGAGTCCGCTCGGGAGTGGGCGGCGGAGGCACCCCGTCGCGCCGTCATCATCGTCGGTTCGGTGGTTCTCGCAGGCGAAGCCATCCGCCTCGCCGAGGATGAGGACTGGAAGGGGAGCACCGCCCGATGAGCGCCTCCTCTCGCACCCCGTCCCTGATGGCCCGGCTCGGGTCAATCGTGCTGATCTTCGAGGCGTTCGTCGCGTTCCTCGGGGGCCTGGTGGTCTACGGGCTGCGCGCTCTGCCCGAGACGATCGCTCCGTGGTGGGGAATCGTCGGGGGCGCCGTTGTGGCGCTGTTGATGATCGTCGTCGCCGGGTGCACTCGCTTCCGCTGGGGAATCGCCGCAGGCTGGGTGCTGCAGTTCGTCATCCTCGCCGCCGCATTCCTCAACCTCGCCTTCGTATTCGTCTTCCTCGTCTTCGGCGGGATGTGGGCGTATGCGATGATCACGTCGGCCCGTTTGGTCCGCAAGGGCCCGGCCGCCACCTCCACGACAGAAAGTGACTGACATGGCAACCGAAGAAACGCTCGTCCTGGTCAAGCCCGACGGCGTCGCTCGCGGACTGACCGGCGCGATCCTCGCGCGCATCGAGGCGAAGGGCTACGCGCTCGTCGATCTCAAGCTCGTGCAGCCGGATCGCACGCTCCTGGAGCAGCACTATGCGGAGCACGAGGGCAAGCCCTTCTACGAGCCGCTGCTGGAGTTCATGATGTCCGGTCCGTCTGTGGCAATCCGTCTCGCCGGTAACCGGGTCATCGAGGGCTTCCGCTCGCTCGCCGGAACCACGGATCCCACCACCGCGGCCCCCGGAACCATCCGTGGCGACTTCGGTCGCGACTGGGGTCTCAAGGTTCAGCAGAACCTGGTCCACGGCTCCGACAGCGTGGAATCCGCCGAGCGCGAGCTCGGCATCTGGTTCGGCTGAGTCCACACACGACTGAGGCGTCCTCCCGGCCGGGAGGACGCCTCAGTCGTGTGTGAGCTCAGAAGAGCGTTGCCAGCACGTGCAGGCGCATCTCGGCGACCACGGCGATCACGGCGAGCACGAGGACCGCCATGAGCGGCGTCCAGCCCATCAGCCGTTCGCCCGCGGCTGCTGCGCGCGTCCCGAACACACCCTGCTTCATCGCGTGGAAGGTGACGACGAAGAACGACGGAATCACCATGACCCAGGTGACCATGCACCACGGGCACAGCACGTTCAGCGCGAAGATGCTCTGGAACGCCAGCCAGAAGACGAATCCGATCGCGAAGACGTAGCCGAGCCAGAAGAACGTCCAGAACCAGCGGGCGAAGCGGGCGCCGGCGAGAATCGCGAAGCCCACCACAATCGGCGCGATCCAGGCCGCGATGCCGATCAGCGGGTTGGGGAAGCCGAAAACGCTGCCCTGCCACGAGTTGAGGTTCGTGCTGCACTGGACCAGAGGGCTGAAGTCGCAGGAAGCGATGGCGTCGGGGTTCTCGAGCTTCTCGAACTTCTCGATCGTCAGGGCGAACGCGGCGTACCAGCCGATGATGCCGGTGACGATGAGCCAGAGGGCCACACCGACGGGACGCTTGCGGGTTTCGGTCATGACCTCAGTATGCCCGCCGGGTCATGCGACCAGGCCGGAGAAAACCTGAGAGCAGCCATATGCCGACATGCGCATGAGAGGCTACTGGCTCATTTCCGCTCGATGGTGCGATAATGAAGGTCGTTGCACCCACCGGCCGCGCCGGTGAACGCAGTGGAGAAGACTTCGAGGCCAAGACGGCCTCCGCGACCAGAGCCGCTGAGCCGGTCGCAGACCGAGTGAGTTCGCGGCACCGCCAGGTGCGGCGCCGCACGAGAATTTCGCCGGGCGACGCGCGGTGTTGCCCGCAGGGAGTGCGCCAGAAATGGCAGAGACGAAGAGCGAGAACGACCGTACCTCCGATTCCGGAGCGAACGACGACCAGCAGGGACTGCCCGCGGGGGCCGACGGGGAGCTGTTTGGCGACCACACGGCGCTTCCGGCTTTCGGTGGACCCGCTGCGGATGCCGATGCGGACCCTACGGAGCCGGTGGCAGCGCCGACGGCTGAGAACGACACCGAGCGCTCCGCACCCGACGACGGAGAGACGGTCATCGAGTCGGACGCCGGCATCATTGTGGTGACCGATGAGGCCACGCCGAATGCCGCGGATGCGACATCCGGTGGCGATGAGGCCGCGCCCGAGACCACGGACGAGGGCCAGGCCACTGCCGAGTCCGCCGGCGACGGCGGCTCAGCTGCTGCCGCCGAAGACTCCGCAGCGGAACCGGGTGCCGGTCTGGGGCTCGGCGACGACGTCGTCATCCTCCGCCAGCCCGCGCCTGAGGCGGAGCCGGAGCCGGAGCCGCTGCCCACCGCGGTGAGCCTGGGGCTGCTTCCCGAGGTGTTCGTGTCCCAGGTGTCCACCGCGCTGCACTTCTATGCGCCGGAGATCGTTCCGCTTCCGGCTCTGCCCGCAGACGAGGACGAGGGCGGATCGTCCCGGCGTCGCCGCCGTCGCGGCGAGCCCGATGACGGCGGGGAGGGGCGGCGCCGCACCCGCGCGGTGGAGTACATCACCGAACCGAAGGCGATCAAGGGCTCCACCCGCCTGGAGGCGAAGAAGCAGCGCCGTCGTGACGGTCGTGAGGCCGGTCGACGCCGCGCCGTGGTGACCGAGGCGGAGTTCCTCGCACGCCGTGAGGCCGTGGACCGCCAGATGATCGTCCGTTCCAAGAACGGTCGCATCCAGATCGGCGTGCTCGAGGACAAGGTCCTCGTCGAGCACTACGTGGCGCGCAACCAGGACGCATCGCTGATCGGCAACGTGTACATCGGGCGCGTGCAGAACGTACTGCCGTCGATGGAGGCGGCGTTCGTCGACATCGGCCGCGGTCGCAACGCCGTGCTGTACTCGGGCGAGGTGGACTGGGACTCCGTCGAGACCGGAAACCAGCCTCGTCGCATCGAGCTCGCTCTGAAGACCGGAGACAAGGTCCTCGTCCAGGTGACGAAGGACCCGGTGGGCCACAAGGGCGCGCGCCTCACCAGCCAGATCTCGCTCCCGGGACGTTACCTCGTGTACGTGCCGAACGGGTCGATGAACGGCATCTCCCGCAAGCTCCCCGACACCGAGCGCGCGCGTCTGAAGCGCATCCTCAAGGAGGTGCTCCCGGAATCCAGCGGCGTGATCGTCCGTACCGCCGCCGAGGGCGCCACGGAGGAGCAGCTGACCGTCGACGTGCAGCGCCTCACCTCGCAGTGGGAGCACATCGCGGCACAGGCGGCCTCCGGCCATGCGCCGCAGTTGCTGCACTCCGAGCCCGACCTGCTCGTCAAGATCGTGCGCGACGTCTTCAACGAGGACTTCCAGAAGCTGATCATCCAGGGCGATGAGGCGCAGCAGACGATCGAGAGCTACCTGCGCGGTGTGGCCCCCGACCTCCTGGAGCGGGTCGAGCGCTACGAGGGCGATCGGGATCCGTTCGACGAGTACCGCATCACCGAGCAGATCGAGAAGGCGCTGGACCGGAAGGTCTGGCTGCCGTCGGGCGGCTCGCTCGTGATCGACCGCACTGAGGCCATGACCGTGGTGGACGTCAACACGGGCAAGTTCGTCGGCTCGGGCGGCAACCTCGAGGAGACGGTCACCAAGAACAACCTCGAGGCCGCCGAGGAGATCGTGCGCCAGCTGCGGCTGCGCGACATCGGCGGCATCATCGTCATCGACTTCATCGACATGGTGCTCGAGTCCAACCGTGACCTCGTGCTGCGCCGTCTGGTCGAGTGCCTGAGCCGGGACCGCACCAAGCACCAGGTTGCCGAGGTCACCTCGCTCGGACTCGTGCAGATGACGCGCAAGAAGCTGGGCCTCGGCCTGCTGGAGACCTTCTCCGAGCCGTGCGAGGTCTGTGCTGGACGCGGCGTGGTGGTTCACCACGACCCGGTGGTCAAGCACCGTGCCCCTTCCGCGAACGGGAACGGCAATGGAAACGGGAATGGCAACGGATCGTCCCGCCGGTCGCGTGGCGGCTCGAACTCCGGTGGTGGTGCCGCGGCACCGGCGCCTCAGGTGTCGACCCACGTGATCACCGAGGGTGCCAAGTCGGCGCTCGCTCAGATTGCAGCCTCCACGCGCAGCGGTGCAGCCGCCGACGCGGCGCCGGCGGACATCACCGAGATCGTGCTGCCGGAGGCGTCTGAGCGCCCGGAACGCGCGGAGCGTGCGAAGCGACCGCGGAAGAAGCGCAACGGCTCGAACGGTGCCGGCGGCAACGGCGGCGACAAGCCCAAGACCGAGAAGGAGCAGCTTCTCGAATCGGTGCTCGACGCGCTCCCCGAGCCGAAGGCCCCGGGCCAGGGACGGGGCCGGCGTCGTGTGACGACCGCCGCCCTCACCGGCACTCCGGTATCGACCGCCCCGGTGTCGGGTGCAGGTGCCGACCCGGCAGGGGAGTGACAGCGACCGTCATTCCCGCTCGACTGTGAGAATCACCGCCCGCGACGTTCGCGGGCGGTGATTCTCAGTCCGGAGGCGATCAGACGGCGTACCAGCTCATGGCTGTCGACCGGAGTGGCTCCGGCCGCGACGAGCCTCTCGATGATCTCCTCGGGGACGTCGTAGTGATCCCGGTCGAATGAGCGCTCCGGGAGCTGCTGAGCGCGCGCGAACGCATGCAGCTCGTCCAGGCTGCTGTCGCTGACGAGGTGCGCCCACAGGCGGCCGTGGGCGGGCCAGCGTGCGGCATCGACGAGAACGGTCATTCTGCCGATGCTACGCCGACGCCGGTGCGGCGCGCTGCGCCAGGTGGGGCAGAATGGAACACGGAAGACGACACGCAGCGGTTCCTTTTGCCGCTACACAGGATCATCCGGTAAAGTGGTCCCTTGGTGCGCATCCGCGTCGCCCGCCCCCGGGCGGCGTCGAGAGACTTGCAGCCGCGCCGGCCCCTCGTGGGCGTCCCTTTCCGGGAGTGCAAGCACAGTCTTTTCAGACGTTCCGGAACCCGACAAGTGGTTCCCCAAAGAAACAAGGTGGCAAGTGGTTTACGCAGTTGTGCGCGCCGGTGGACGGCAGGAGAAGGTGGAAGTCGGCACGATCGTGCAGCTCGACCGTGTCCAGGCCGCTCAGGGCGAGAAGATCGAGCTCCCCGCGGTTCTGTTCGTCGACGGTGACACCGTCACGACCGACGCGGACAAGCTCGCGAAGATCAAGGTGACGGCCGAGGTTATCGGCAACCTCCGTGGTCCGAAGATCGTCATCCAGAAGTACAAGAACAAGACCGGTTACAAGAAGCGCCAGGGTCACCGTCAGGACCTCACGCGCGTCAAGGTCACCGGAATCAAGTAAGCACCGGAGGCAGCAGAGATGGCACACAAGAAGGGCGCAAGCTCCACCCGCAACGGTCGTGACTCCAACGCGCAGCGCCTCGGCGTCAAGCGCTTCGGCGGTCAGACCGTCAACGCCGGCGAGATCCTCGTCCGCCAGCGCGGCACCCACTTCCACCCCGGCGTCAACGTCGGTCGTGGTGGCGACGACACGCTCTTCGCGCTGTCGGCCGGCGCTGTCGAGTTCGGCACCAAGGGCGGCCGCAAGGTCGTCAACATCGTCGCGGCTGAGTAAGTCGCAAGCTTTCTGATCGGGGCGGGCTTCGGCTCGCCCCGACCTGTTTATCCGGAGGATTCCGATGGTCACGTTCGTCGACGAGGTCACCCTGCACCTGCGCGCGGGAAAGGGCGGCAACGGCTGCGTCTCCGTGCGCCGCGAGAAGTTCAAGCCGCTGGCCGGCCCAGACGGCGGTAACGGGGGGCATGGCGGCGACATCGTGCTCGTCGCGGACCCCCAGGTGACCACCCTCCTGTCGTACCACCACAGCCCGCACCGCAGCGCAGGTAACGGCGGTTTCGGCATGGGCGATCACCGCTCCGGCGCGCTGGGAGAACCGCTCGAGCTGCCGGTTCCCGTGGGAACCGTGGTGAAGGATCCCAACGGCGAGGTGCTCGTCGACATGATCGAGCCCGGTATGCGATTCGTCGCTGCGCCCGGTGGGCAGGGTGGTCTCGGCAACGCCGCGTTGGCCAGCCAGAAGCGCAAGGCTCCGGGCTTCGCTCTCCTGGGCACGCCGGGCTGGGAGGGCGATGTCGTCCTCGAACTCAAGACCGTCGCCGATGTGGCGCTCGTGGGCTACCCGTCCGCTGGGAAGTCGAGCCTGATCGCGGCGATTTCCGCGGCCCGCCCCAAGATCGCGGACTATCCCTTCACCACGCTGCACCCGAACCTCGGTGTCGTGCAGGCCGGCGACATCCGCTACACCGTCGCCGATGTCCCCGGACTGATCGAGGGCGCCAGCGAGGGACGCGGCCTCGGTCTCGAGTTCCTCCGTCACGTGGAGCGATGCTCCGCCCTCGTGCACGTTCTGGACTGCGCCACCCTGGAGCCCGGTCGCGACCCGCTCAGCGACCTGGACGTGATCCTCGCCGAGCTCGCCGCCTATCCGGTGCCCGAGGGTCAGACGCCTCTCCTGGAGCGTCCGCAGGTGGTGGCGTTGAACAAGATCGATGTGCCCGAGGCGCAGGATCTCGCCGATCTGGTGCGTCCGGACATCGAAGCGCGCGGCTTCCGCGTGTTCGAGATCTCCACGGTGGCCCGCAAGGGTCTGCGCGAGCTCAGTTTCGCTCTCGCAGAGATCGTCGAGCAGCACCGCATCGAGACGGCCGCCGCGCCGGCTCCCGAGCGCATCATCGTTCGTCCGCAGGCGTCCGAGAAGGAGTTCTCCGTGACCGTCGAGGGCGGCACGTATGGCAACGTCTACCGCATCCGGGGTGCGAAGCCCGAGCGCTGGGTGGCGCAGACCGACTTCACCAACGACGAGGCCATCGGCTATCTGGCCGACCGGCTCGAGCGTCTCGGCGTGGAGAACGAGCTCTACCGCGCCGGAGCCGTCGCCGGATCGACCGTGGTCATCGGCGGCGACGGGGGAGTCGTGTTCGACTGGGAGCCCGCGCTGTCCTCGGCGGCAGAGCTCACCGCGGCCCCGCGGGGCACGGACCCGCGTCTGTCGGGCTCGTCGCGGCGGACCACCTCCGAGCGTCGTGAGCAGTACCACGACCGCATGGACGCGAAGGCGGAGGCTCGTGCCGAGCTCGAGGCCGAACGGGTCGCCCAGAAGTATCGCGACGAGCAGTACCTGGAGGAGCGGTGACCGCACGTTCACGGGCCGACCTGCCCGGGATTCGCCGGCTGGTCGTCAAGGTGGGCTCGTCCTCGATCTCCGGTGAGGGATCCTGGCGCATCCCGATGCTGGTGCACGCCCTCGCTGAGGCGCATCGATCGGGCACGGAGGTCGTGCTGGTCTCGTCGGGCGCCATCGCCACGGGTATGCCGTATCTCAACCTCGACAGCCGGCCCACCGACCTCGCCACGCAGCAGGCCGCCGCGGCGGTCGGGCAGAACGTCCTGGTGTACCGCTACCAGGAGGCGCTGCGTCCCTTCGATATCGTCGCCGGCCAGGTGCTCCTCACCGCAGGCGACCTGGAGAACCCCGTCCACCGTTCGAACGCGCGCCGCGCGATGGAGCGGCTGCTGAGCCTGCGCATCCTGCCCATCGTGAACGAGAACGACACGGTGGCCACCCACGAGATCCGATTCGGTGACAACGACCGTCTCGCGGCACTGGTGGCACAGCTCGTCGGTGCCGATGCCTTGGTCCTGCTCAGCGACATCGCCAACCTCTACACCCGGCCGCCGGGTGAGCCCGGTGCCGAGCCTCTCGATGTCATCGCCGCAGGTGACGACCTCGCCGGATGGGAGTTCGGCGCGAAGGTCGTGAACAGCGTCGGCACGGGCGGTGCGGCCACCAAGGTCTCGGCCGCTCGGCTCGCCGCGGCCGCGGGCATCGGTGTTCTGGTCACCTCCACCGACCAGGCGGCCCAGGCCCTCGCGGGTGCGCATGTCGGCACATGGTTCGAGCCTGCCGATGTCACACCGCAGGCGGCGACGGGCTCCATCGCTAAGGTGGATGCGTGAGCACCCCCGACGCACTCCTGGACCGCTTCCGCGCCGCCAAGACCGCTTCGCGTGCGGTCGCGCGCCTCACCAGCGGCGATAAGGCCGAGGCGCTGCGCGCCATCGCCGACGCCCTCGAAGCCGCGGCACCCCGGATCATCGAGGCGAATGCCGTCGACCTGGAGCGTGGGCGCGCCGAGGGGATCGCCACCGGGCTGCTGGATCGTCTGCTGCTCGATGAGGCACGCATCGCGTCGCTGGCATCGGCCGTCCGTGACGTGGCCGCGCTGCACGATCCGGTGGGTCAGGTCGTCGGCGGGCACCGTCTGGCGAACGGCGTGGCGCTGGAGCAGATCCGAGTGCCGTTCGGAGTGGTGGCCGTCATCTACGAGGCTCGCCCGAACGTCACCGTGGACATCGCCGCCCTCGCGCTGCGATCGGGAAACGCCGTGCTGTTGCGCGGTGGATCCGCAGCGCGCGAGTCGAACATGGTGCTGGTGGAGGTCATGCGCGATGCGCTGGCCGGGCGGAGCATCACCCCGGACGCGATCCAGTCCGTGGATGATTTCGGTCGCGACGGTGCGAACGCGCTGATGAATGCGCGCGGCTACGTGGACGTCCTCGTGCCCCGCGGCAGCGCTCAGCTGATCGAGACCGTCGTGACGCAGTCGACCGTTCCGGTGATCGAGACCGGTGCCGGCAACGTCCACATCTTCCTGGATGAGACGGCCCCGGCGGACTGGGCGCAGGACATCGTGGTCAACGCGAAGGTGCAACGTCCGAGCGTGTGCAACGCCGTCGAGACCGTTCTGGTTCACGAGAGCGCTGCGGGGCGCCTGGTTCCTGATCTCGTGGCGGCCCTGCAGGCACAGGGCGTGACCATCCACGGCGATGACGTCGTGGCGTCTCTCAGCTCCGGGATCGTGCCGGCGACCGAAGCGGACTGGGCCACGGAGTACCTCGATCTGGACATCGCGATGCATGTCGTCGCCGATCTGGACGAGGCTCTCGAGCACATTCGCACCTACTCCACCGGCCACACCGAGTCGATCATCACCACCGACAGCCGCAATGCGGATCGTTTCCTGGCCGAGGTCGACTCTGCCGTGGTCATGGCGAACGCCTCGACGCGTTTCACCGACGGCGGCGAGTTCGGATTCGGCGCCGAGGTCGGCATCTCCACCCAGAAGCTGCACGCCCGCGGCCCGATGGGCCTGTCCGAGCTGACGAGCACCAAGTGGCTCGCGCGTGGCTCTGGCCAGGTTCGCGGCTGACCGCAATAGACTGATACCTGTAACAAACCCGATCGGAGTTTCCATGTCTCTCTCCACGCTCGTCGTCGCAGCCGCAGAGGAGCACGCCGAGAACGTCATGCTGCACACCTTCCCGGCAGCGCTGATCGCCGCGTGCGTCTTCTTCCTGCTCGCGATGGTGACGCTGTCGTACCGCAACGTGGCCAACCGTCACGCGGAGAAGGCAGCGAAGTTCGCGCACGAGAACCCGGAGTCGGGCCACGGCGCAGGACACGGAGCCGGCCACTGAGGCCTGCCGCATGACGAGCGAACGGCGACCGCGGATCGGCGTGATGGGTGGAACCTTCGATCCCATCCACCACGGCCACCTGGTTGCCGCAAGCGAGGCGGCGCAGTGGTTCGACCTGGACGAGGTCGTGTTCGTGCCCACGGGGCACCCCTGGCAGAAGTCCGATGTCACGGGCAGCGAGCACCGCTATCTCATGACCGTGATCGCCACGGCCTCCAACCCGCGTTTCACGGTGAGCCGCGTGGACATCGACCGCGGTGGGCCCACCTACACGATCGACACCCTGCGTGATCTGCACGCGCAGCGCCCCGATGCGGATCTGTTCTTCATCACCGGGGCCGACGCCATCGCCCAGATTCTCAGCTGGCGGGATCATGATGAGCTGTGGGACCTCGCGCAGTTCGTCGCGGTGTCCCGGCCGGGCCATGTCCTCAGCACGGAGGGTCTTCCCTCGGAGGTCGTGAGCCAGCTGGAGATCCCGGCGCTGGCCATTTCGTCCACGGACTGTCGCGAGCGTGTCCGGCAGGGACACCCCGTGTGGTACCTCGTTCCCGACGGGGTCGTCCAATACATTGCGAAGCATCACCTGTATCGGAGCACCGCATGACTACCACTGATCACTCCGGGGAGCAGTTGACCCGACGCCAGTTGCGTGAGCTGCGGCTGACCGGCCAGACCCCCGTGGTTGCCGACGAAGCGGCTGTCGAGGACAACGCACCCGCTGACCCCGTTCCGCCGCGTCGTGACGCCCCGGTCAACAACCCCCTGCCCCGGCCGGCCGAACCGATCGTCGTGGCGGCTCCCGAGACGCCTGCGGCGCCGTCCGCCGGCGCGACGGAGCATCGCCTCACGCGGCGAGAGCTCCGTGATCTGGAACGCGTGCGCACCGCATCCGTTCCGGTGATCCGTCCGGCGGATGACGCTGCGGATCCTGCAGCGGCCGCTGCGGACATCGCCCCCGCCGTGGAGCCCGCCGTCCTCGCCGAGGCTGAAGAGCCCGTCGCCGCTGTGGACGCTGCAGAGGCGTCTCGCGCAGCGGACTCCTCGGCCGACGAGGCAAAGGAGGCCTCCGCAGAGGAAGAGCACGCCCCCGTCGCGGACAACGCCGTGTCGGCTGAGGTCGCCGCGCAGGAACCCGCTGCGGACGGGACGGCGGCGGATCACATCGTCGACGAGCAGTCCGACGCTGGCGCTGCCGACGCTGGCGCTGCCGCGCCGGATGCCTCCGCGCCGACGGATCACGTGTCGGCTCCGGTCACGGAGCACGCGCGTCCCGCCTGGGCACCGCCCGCGGAGACCGCGTCCCCGGCTCCGGCGTTCGATGCGCCGCTGAAGGCGAAGACGCCGGAGAAGGGCACGGCAGAGCACGCGGCTGTCAGCGATGGCCCTACCCTCAGCTCCTCCTTCGGTGCTCAGGTCGCCCCGGGGCCGTCGTCGGGCGAGCAGTCCTTCGACGAGCTCATCTCGCGCGACAGCGGGGGCTCCACGGCAGCGGGTCACTCGCTCGTGCTCCCGGACGCCACCCTCCCGCCGCTGACGGCACCGGTCACCTCGACCGGCGCGATGCTCGTCACCGGCACATTCAACCTCCCCGAGCTCGGCTCCCAGGGGCACGCGCCCGGAGTCGCCGACGGCAAGGATGTGGACGCCGTCCTCATCGACGGAGAGCTGCCCGCCGCGTCTTCGCCCACCCCCATCGCCGCCACGGCCGCGGTGAGCCAGGCGAAGGCCCCCGGCGAGATCATCAAGCCTCCCGTGCCGGAGAAGAGCAACAAGCTGATGCTGGTCCTCGCGATCACCGCGGGCGTTCTCGCCCTGGCCCTGGTGGGTGTGATCGTCGGGGCAGCCCTGACAGGAATGATGCAATGACCGCTAGCGAACAAGCTCGCAAGATGGTACAGATCGCGGCCGTGGCTGCGGACGCGAAGGGCGGCGAGGACATCGTCGCGCTTGACGTCTCGGAACCCCTTCCGTTCGTGGATGCCTTCGTGATCGTGACGGGGCGCAATGAGCGCAACGTCGCGGCGATCGCCGACGAGGTGGAGGAGAAGCTTCTCGAGGCCGGCCACAAGCGCCTGCGCCGTGAAGGTCGCCAGGACGCCCGCTGGGTGCTCAGCGACTTCGGCGACATCGTGGTGCACGTGTTCCACGAGCAGGAGCGCGTCTACTACGACCTGGAGCGCCTCTGGAAGGATGGCGCCACCATCGACTTCACCCTTCCGCAGCCGGCGTCGATCTGATCGATCCGGCCAGATGGTCGGCAGCACCTCACCGGGTGCTGTAGGCTAAGGGGGTTGGTTCATCCAGCGCCCTTTCGGGCCTGTGGCGCAGCTGGTAGCGCACCTGCATGGCATGCAGGGGGTCAGGGGTTCGAGTCCCCTCAGGTCCACACACAGAGGCTCCCGCTCAGCGCGGGAGCCTCTTTCCGTTGTGCCGGGTAATACGTCAGCGCACCGGCTGGACGAGCTCGGTGAGCCACTCGGACTGGGGGAGTGGCTCCGATTCGAGGTACACCTCCCGGCAGCTGCCGAGGGGATCCTCGCCATCGGCGAGGACGGCTGCGGTCAGCTCGTTCCATGCCCGGCCGATGCCAGCCATGTCACCGCGATACGCCAGCACAGCGGCGCGCTCGATGGCCGGCAAGGTGATGACCTCCCACGCGGGGTCGACGCGTGGAGAATCCCCGGCGAGCCAGGAGACCCAGACGCGGAGGTCATCGGTGCCGGGCACGTTCTCGTACCAGAAGACGCCGGGCTCGTGGAACTCGACGCCGGAGGCCTGGAGGGCATCATGCAGCGGTGGCAGGATGCGGTCGACGAGCGCGCTCACGTCTTCGCCACCCGGAGCGATGCCGCTCGCTGCGTAGACGGTCACCTCTTCGATGCGCCGATACTCGATGCGAGCGGTGGTGGATGCGGTCATGGGGTGATTCCTTTCGAGAACGGCGAGTCGGTGCTCCACCCGTGTGAGCCGGCCCTGTTCCTCGCCGATGACGGCCCGCAGCTCGGTGCGCCGGCGCGAGAGCAGCGCGACGAGCGCGCCATTCGCGTCCTCGGCGCCGAGCACGGCTGCGGCATCGTCCAGGGAACAGCCCAGATCGCGTAGTTCCGCGATGCGCAGCAGGTCAGCGAGCTGTGCCGGTTCGTAACGTCGATACCCGCTGTGCGGGTCGACCTCGGCTGGACGTAGAAGCCCGATCGCGTCGTAGTGGCGGAGCATGCGGACACTCACGTGGCCGAGCGCGGCGAACTCTCCGATGGTGTACATGATGGGATCACGCTCCACCCTGACACTGTGGCAGGGTCAAATCGGTGCGGTCAGGTGTCATAGTCGCCGCTGTCCCAGGGACTGGAGAACGCCATGTAATCGCCGGGTTCGATCGTCACGTTCCAGTACCACTCCTCGTCTTCATCCTCGTCGTCGTCCGGGCCGTTCAGGACCAGCCCGAACTCCACGCCGTCCTGCACGATGCTGAACGGAGCTATCGTGATGTCGCCGTACGTCACCGGGCCCACCTCCGTCAGCAGCAGGTCGATGGCGGACTGCTGGGCGGGGAATGCGGTGACATTGCCCGGGAGTGCGCCGTCGCCGTCGCGACCGCCGACGGGAACGATCGTCGTCTCCACGAGTGCGCCATCGTCATCGAAGAGATAGCGAGCCGCGTACTCGGCACCACCGCCGGGAGAACTCGCCGACACGAACGGGGTGGTGACGAAGAACTGGCGCCCGTCCGCCGTACGCCCGACGTGGCGGGCGTGGTAGTCGTCGTGGGCGATACGGAAGCGCTCCGGTGCGAACTCACCGTTGGCGTCGCGCAGCGGCAGGGGATTCATGGGACCAGTATGCCGGGCATCCCTCTCAGCCATCCCGACGCGCGCGAGATGCGCCTCGATTGTGCGCGAGCCCGCGGATTCGGTTATCGTATTCTCTGTTCGGTTCGCCGGACGAGATGGGCCTGTGGCGCAGCTGGTAGCGCACCTGCATGGCATGCAGGGGGTCAGGGGTTCGAGTCCCCTCAGGTCCACCATCACGTCGAAAGCCCGGCTCTCCGCCGGGCTTTCGTGTTATCGCCGTGGGCGGCTACAGCGAGCCGAGCACGTCGCTCGGCCGGGCATCGAGTGCGAGAGCGTCCAGCACCGTGATGAGTTCGCGCTCCTCGTGGGCGAAATGGGACTCCATGATGGCAGCGATCCCGTCGAGGTGACGCGAGATCGATCCGCGTTCGCCGGTGGGCGCCGCGGCGGCCAGGTCCGCGAGGAGCCAGGCGATCATGGCGTGATCCTGCTGCAGTCGTTCGAGCGTGTCGCGCAACGCGGGGTGGGCCGCGGCGATGGCGGGGAAGAGGTGTCGATCCTCCCCCTCGTGGTGCTCTGTCAGGGCGACACAGAAGCCGTGACAGACGAGGAGGAGATCGCGCGCCGGCACGTCGTCGGATCCGTCCGCCTCCCTGACCGCTCTGAGCGCGGCCCGCAACCGTGTGTGTACCGCCCGCAGCTCTGCACCCCACGCCACCAGGCGCTCCGACTCCTCCTCGATACCCACGGCACCATCCTGTCAGTCCAGACCGCAGCCGGTGAACAGGGTCGTTCGACATAGGCTGATCCGGTGGAGCATCGCTGGAGCGTCGGGCCGATCACCGTGGCGGTCCGGAAACACGATGGCGCTCGTCGCAGTCCGATCGCACGGGATGCCGGCTCCCTGCTGCTGACGGATCTCGTCCGAGAACTCACGGGTGCTGAGGCTGCGGTGCGCCGGCTCTGCCCGAACTGTGGCGCGACCGACCACGGGCGACCGGTGGTGCCGCGGAGAGATGTCGTGCTCTCGCTGTCCTACGCTCCCGGCGCGGTTGCCGTCGCCGCCGCGCCCGGGGATGCGATCGACGGTCTCGGCATCGACATCGAGGCGGGGCTTGCTGAGACCGAAGCCATTTCCGGCGTCTGCCTCCGGGACTGGACCCGGCTGGAGGCTGCCATGAAGGCTGACGGGCGGGCGTCGATGCTCGATCCTGCCACGGCGGTCGTGAGCGGGGATCACGTGAGCTTCCCTGGCGCGCCGCCCTGGTCCAGCACGGTGCTTCCCGTGCCCGGGCCGTTCCAGGCCGCGATCGCGTACCGTTACCGCTGATCGGGAGCGGTCGCGCCCTGTCGGGGCTGCTCCCGGCCGTCGGGCTGCGAGATGCCACGAGGCAGGAGGATCGCCTCCGTCAGGGGTGCGGGCTCGTCACGGCTCCACGCATCAGGCATCGGCGGGAGTTCGGGACGGTCGAGCCAGGGGTGCAGGAGCTCCGCGAGGGCGACCCCGGACACTCTCTCGGCGAGTGCGATGAAGTCCGGCGTGGTCGCTGTGGCATGAGCGAAACGACGAGTCCACGCGCGGAGGATCGCGAAGAAGGCGTCGTCACCCACTGCCACACGGACCGCATGGAGGGCGAGCGCGCCCCGCTTGTAGACACGGTCGTCGAACATGGCATCCGGCCCGGGATCGGAGACGACGAGGTCCTGACTCTCGGTCAGCATCCGCGCGTAGTGGGCCAGCGCCTTGCGGTGTGCCGTCGGTCCCGCCGAGGCCTCCGACCAGATCCACTCGGCGTAGCAGGCGAACCCCTCATTGAGCCAGATATCGCGCCACTGCGCGAGACCCACGCTGTTGCCGAACCACTGGTGGGCCAGCTCATGCGCGATGAGCCGTTCCAGTCCGCCGTTCCCATCGATGTGATTGGCACCGAAGATGCCCATGGCCTGAGCTTCCAGCGGGATCTCCAGGTCATCAGGGGTCACCACGACGGTGTAGCGCTCGAACGGATACGGGCCGAACAGCGTCTCGTAGGTGCGCATCATCGCATCGAGATCGGCGAAGTCGCGGGATACCCGTTCTTGGAGAAGCGGGGGATACAGGATGGTTCCCGTGGTACTCCCCAGACGGACGTCGGTGCGGGCATAGCGACCGATCTGAACGGTGGACAGGTAGGTCGCCATCGGTGCGGCCGGCGTGAAAGTCCACACCGACCGGCCCTTGGCCTGCCGCCGCGTGGCGGGGGCTCCCGTGGCGACGGTGTACAGCGGATCGGTGGTCAGCACGAGGGTGTGCCGCGCCTTGTCGCGGGGAACGTCGTTGCACGGGAACCAGGTGGCCGCACCGGTGGGTTGCGAAGCCACCAGGACGCCGTCCTCTAGCTCTTCCCAACCGAGTGCTCCCCAGCGTGTGCGGCGCGGCCGTGGCGACCCGCCGTACGAGATCGTGATCTCGAACTGCTCGCCGCGCTCACACTCCGTGCTCAGCGAGATCTTCACTTTGCGATCGGACTGCGTGAACGTCGCTCGGGCATCGCCGGCCACTTTCACCTTGGACACGGCGAGTCCCACGAGGTCGAGACTCATCGTGCGGGTGACCTGCCGGAAGCTCCCGCGGATGACGGCCGTGCCGGTCAGCCGGTTCGTGGACGGCTTGTAGTCCAGGTCGAGGTCGTAGGACGAGACCTCCAGGGCCGCATCTCCCGAGTGCGGTGTGTAGTCGTCCGCGCTCACGCGTCGGCGTCCTGGTAGGACCGCACGCGAACCGCTCGCCACGGACCGATGGGATTGCCGCTCCAGCGGCTGCCGACGGGGACCGTCTCCCCGCGCATCACGAGGGAAGCCGGACCGACGGTGGCGTGTTCTCCGAGCGTCGCCGCGGGCAGGACCACGCTGTGCGGGCCGAGCGTGGCGCCCTCTTGCAATGTGACGGTGTCGAGGCTCATCACTCGATCATGGAACAGATGGGTCTGAACCACACAACCGCGATTCACCACGGCGCCGTCCTCAAGACGCACGAGGTCGGGCTCGGGGAGCCAGTAGCTGTCGGTCCAGACACCGCGGCCGATCTTGGCGCCCAGCGATCGCAGCCAGATTGCGAGGGCAGGGGTTCCGGCTGCCGCGTTGGCGAACCACGGTGCAGCGAGTATCTCGGTGAACGTGTCCGACACCTCGGTGCGCCAGACGAAGCTGGACCACAGGGGATGCTCTCCCGGACGGATCGGACCGACGATCAGCCACTTGGCCGCCGTGGTGATGACGGCGGCCAGGGCACCGGCGGCGAGCAGTACGGGGCCCGAGGCGACGACGGCGACCCATAGTGCGCTGTTCTCGATGATCCAGGCCAGGACGACGAGAACAGCGAGTCCGAGGGCGCACGAGACGACAACGGGAAGAATGCGGCACAGCTCCCATGCGGCTCGTGCCCAGCGGAGCGCGGGACGCGGTCGGTAGGTGCGTTCGAGCTCTGCCGTGTTGACGACGCGCCTCAGTCGCACCGGCGGCGAGCCGAGCCAGGATGATCCCGCTTTCGCCTTGTCGGGAGCGACCGACAGCACCGCGACCAAAGCGTCTTTCGGCACCTTGTGGCCCGCGCCCGCCATACCGGAGTTGCCGAGGAACGCTCGCTTGCCGATGCGCGCCGGCGCCAGCCTCATCCACCCGCCCCGGAGCTCATAGGTGGCCACCATGGTGTCGTCGGCGAGGAACGCACCGTCGTCGATCGTGGTGAGCGAGGGGAGCAGCAGCACGGTGGAGGCCTCGACATCCCGGCCCACGGTGGCGCCCAGCGCCCGCAGCCAGATCGGTGTGGCGAGGCTGGAGTAGAGGGGAAACAGGATGGTCCGGCTGGCATCGAGCAGGCGTTCGGTACTCCACGCCTGCCAGGCCACTCTGCTGCGTACGGGATGCACACCCGGGGTGAGACCGACCGCCAGCAGCCGTACTCCGCCGAGGACGAGCAGCGCGAAGGTGATTCCGACGGACAGCACTGCCGGTACGAGCCAGATGAGGAGGCCAGGAACCGCCCCCGCGATGTCGTCAGCCCCGCGGGTGCCCGCGGCGAGCACGAGCCCGCCCACACCGAACGAGACCAGGGGGAGGAGGCCGAGCGCGACCGAGGATGCGGCGTAGGCCCACAACCAGCGGCGGCGTACGGGTGGGCGCTCGGCGGCGAGAGGGCGGGACTTCCCGCCGATGCGAACGGCGGGTGACCCGGCCCAGCGCTGGCCCGCCCTGACACGACCAAAGACGGCAGAGCCGGGAGCCACCTCCGCACCGCGCCCGATGCGCGTGCCGGGGGCGAGAGTGCTCCGGGCCCCGATGGTCGCGCCGGCCCCGATGCGGATCTCCCCGATACGCACAGTGTCGCCGTCGATCCAGTAGCCGGCGAGGTCCACTTCGGGCTCGATGGCAGCCCCTGCGCCCACCTGGAGCATGCCGGTGACAGGCGGCAGAGTGTGCAGATCGACGTCGCGGCCGATCTTCGCGCCCAGTGCGCGAGCGTAGTAGGTTACCCAGGGCGCACCCGCGGAGCCGACGGGATCGATCTGCTGCGCGATTTGCTCGGCCAGCCAGAGGCGAATGTGCACCCCGCCCCCACGCGGGTGGTCGCCGCCACGGACGCCCGCGAGCAGGAGCCGGGCCGCGATCGCGGCGATAGCCATCCTCCCGAACGGCGTCGCGAACAGGAGGAGCCCGGTGAGGAGCACCCAGCCGGGTACCGCAGGGAGGAAGCCGAACCCCGGGACGAGTCGCAGCAGCCACGAGGCCGTGAGCAGCCAGAGCACCCACTTGATGCCGCTCAGAACGAACAATGGCCCGCCCGCGATGGTCTGTACGATCCGCATCGTGAGCGGAGTCGGTGCGGCCGGGGAGAAGGACTCAGCCGTGGGAGCTTCCTCGTCGGCCTCGATCGCCGCCGCCATTCGGCCCAGACGCGGCAGATCGTAGACGTCGGCCATGGTGAACTCGGCGGCGCGCTGCCGGATGCGGGACACCAGCTGGGCCGCGGCGAGCGAACCGCCGCCCAGGGCGAAGAAGTCCGCGTCCTCGTCGGCTGGCCGTTGCCCGAGGACGCCGAACCACTGTTCGGCAAGCCACGCGGCGGTCCCGGCGAAGCCGGAAGCCGCCTCATCCGCGCCGTCGTCGAGCGGCCAGGGGAGGGCTGCCTTGTCGACTTTTCCCGAGGTGCGCACCGGGAGGTCGCTCATCACCGCCAGGAGCGGGATCAGCGGCGTCGGGAGGGTATCGGCGAGCCGTGCACGTGCCTGCTGCCGGTCGAAGCCCGCTGCGGGCACGACATAGCCGACCAGGAGCGGGACCCCGGCGTCCGTACGACGGACGGCGACCGCTGCGGCAGACACGTCGGGGAGATTCTGCAGCGCTGCTTCAACCTCACCGAGCTCGATTCGGCGCCCGCCCACCTTGACCTGATCGTCGGCGCGACCGAGGAAGACCAGGCCGGCGGGTTCGGCACGCACCAGGTCGCCGGATCGGTACGCTCGCTCCCAGCCCAGCGAGGGCATCGGCGCGTACTTCTCGGCGTCCTTGACGGGATCCAGGTAGCGCGCCAGTCCGACACCGCCGATGATGAGCTCGCCCGACTCGCCATCGGCGACCCGATGACCGTCGGCGTCCACCACGGCAAGGGCCCAGCCGTCGAGGGGGAGACCGATGCGGATGGGAACCGAACCGTCCATCAGGGACGCGCAGGCGACCACCGTCGCTTCGGTGGGGCCGTACGTGTTCCAGACTTCCCGGTCGGGGCCGACCAGGCGCGCCGCCAGCTCGGGAGGGCACGCCTCGCCACCGAAGATCAGCAGGCGGACGTTCTCCAGGGCGTCCTGCGGCCAGAGGGCGGCGAGGGTGGGCACGGTCGAGACCACCGTGATGCCGTGTCCGAGAAGCCACGGACCGAGGTCCGATCCCGCGCGCACCAGGGCGCGAGGAGCGGGAACGAGACAGGCGCCGTGCCCCCAGGCGAGCCACATCTCCTCGCAGGACGCATCGAATGCGACCGAGAGCCCTGCCAGCACGCGATCACCGTCACCGATTGGCGCGGACTGCAGGAAGAGACGACGCTCAGCGTCGACGAAGGCGGCAGCGGAGCGATGCGACACGGCGACGCCCTTGGGGACGCCGGTGGAGCCGGAGGTGAAGATGACCCACGCATCGTCGTCCAGTCGCGGCCGATCCAGGATCGGCAGCGCGCGCGTGGTCGGATGGGGGTCGTCTCCCGAGAAGAGCGACTCCGGCGTGAGCGGATCGCCCTGTGCGGTGACGAAGGTTCCGCCGGCGACGATCACCCCGCGGACATCCGCCTCGGTGAACACCAAGGTGGCGCGTTCGTCCGGATCGTCCACGTCGACCGGCACATACGCGGCACCCGCGGCGATGGTGCCCAGGATCGCGATGTACAGCCAGCGCTCGCCCGACGGCAGGCGGATGCCCACCCGGTCGCCACGGCGCACGCCGGCATCGTGCAGCCGCTGCGCGGTACGCCACACCTGGGCGAGGAGCTCCGCATAGCTGAGGGCGGCCTCGCCGTCGTCGATGGCCGAGGCATCGGGGGATGCGGCAGCGGATGCCTGGAGCACATCCAGCAGGGTTCGTGCGGGGGCGGCGTCCGCTGCGCGGTCGAGGTAGTCCTGCATGTCAGACGAAGAGAGCGATCAGCTCGGCCTTCGACAGCCGGCTGTAGCCTGTGCGTCCCTCTGCCTTCGCCCGCACGCGCAGAGACGCGACCGTCATGCTGTGCAGGATCGTGGCGCCGTTGCTGGCCCTGACGTCGGGGAGGGGACGAGATTCCGTCACGGGCTCGGTTGCGGCGGGTGCCGGTGCCGCCGGTTCGATCACCTGCACCGCCGGCACGGGGGAGGACTTCCGCTTCCGCGCCTTCTTGGCGTCGGTCTTGGCGCTGGTCTTCTTGGCGTCGGTCTTCTTCGCGTCGGTCTTCTTCGCGTCGGTCTTCTTCGCGTCGGTCTTATTCGCGTCGGTCTTCTTCGCGTCGGTCTTCTTCGCGTCGGTCTTCTTCGCGTCCGCCTTCTTCGCGTCCGCCTTCTTCGCGTCCGCCTTCTTCGCGTCGGACTTCTTCGCGTCCGCCTTCTCCGCGAGGCGGCGTTCGATCTTGGCAGTGGCGTCCGCGAGGGCGAGGATCGCATCCGTTGCCGTGCGCTCGATGCGACGGGGCTTGTCCTCCAGCTGCTTCTTGGTGACAGAGCCCGCCTTCTTCGCGTCCTTGATGAGCGGTGCCAGCTTCCGGGCTTGCTTGTCCGGAAGCGACTTCGAGAGCGTTACGGCCTTCTTCGCGGCCGCCAGTGCAGAATCCGCCGCCGTCGTCGCGCGACGTGCCTTGTCCGTGGATGCCATCTGTTCCTCACTCTGTCGAAGCCGCAGGGGCACTGCGGTGCCAGGATCATAGTGGGTGTGAGGAAACAGCCGGTGTCGTCGCGGAAACGACTGACGGTGTCAGGGGATGCACGGGGTGGCACCAGGTGAGTTCCACTCGCGTATGCCTAGGCTGACGGGGTTCCCCTCGGAGGCCATATGACACACCGGTCCTCGGCATCGACTTCCCAGACGTCGGCGGCACCCCTCGCCATCGCGACCGCGATCATCCTCGTGCTCGTCATCATCGGGGCCACGATGATCGGCAACGGCCAGGCCGGTGCTGCCATCGCATCCGACCCGTCCTCGTCGAGCACGCCGACGCGAACCGGCACGGCTCAGCCGTCCACGACCAGCCCGACGCCGAGCACGGCAGCTTCTCTGAGCAGCCCGACGCCCGCCTCGCCGTCGACTCCGGCCGCCATCGCCCGGCTCGACGGCCTTCGTCCCTTCACGTCGGCTGCGGGCTTCACGCACCCTGGCGTGCTCGTGGATCTCCCCGGACTCGCTTCGACGCGGGCCCACATCCTGGCGGGGGATTCGCCCTGGACTGCCCTGTTCCACGATCTGCGCGCATCTCCGTATCTCGGCCGCGACGCCCCGGACTTCACCGGGTTCGCGCCCGCCGGTGCCGCAGGGCCGGATGCGCCGCCCTGCAGCGCGGCACACCCCGGGGGCTGTGTGTCTTACTGCGGCTCCTTCAACGTGCCGGACGTCGGTTGCTCCCTCCAGCAGTCGGACGGACGCGCCGTCTACGGACTGTCGCTGATGTACTCCTACACCGGAAAGAGCGTCTACGCTCATCGCGCCATCGCCATCCTCAACGGGTACGCCTCGCACTATCGCGGCAGCGAGGGCTCCAACGGGCCGCTGCTCACCGCCTGGATGGCGGAGCAGATGATCCGCGGCGCCGAGTTGATCCGCTACACGTACACGCCGGGGAAGGGCCAGCCGGCCTTCGACGTCGAGGGCTTCAGCTCGATGCTGCGCGCGAGTGTGGTGCCGACGCTGACGACGTTCGACTACGGCCGCAACAACGGCAACTGGAAGCTGTCGGCCGCGGACGGTCTCATGAACGCCGCCGTCTTCCTCGACGATCGCGCGCTCTACGACCAGGCGGTCGCGATGTGGCGCGAGGCGACCCGCGCCTACATCCATCTCGGCTCGGACGGCCCGCAGCCGATCACCCCGGTCGGCGGAGACGGACGTTTCGATTCACGTCCGATGCTCAGCTGCCGTTGGCTCGCGGACAAGCCGAGTGCGTGCCAGACACGTCCCAAGACCGACCCGAATCTGGCCGTGCAGCATGGCCAGAATCAGGAGTCCTGCCGGGACTTCGGGCACGCATCGATGGGGCTCGCGGCAATCGTCAACGCGGCACAGACCGCCTCCCTGCAGGGAACCGACCTGTACGGGGAGGAGCAGGAGCGCATCATCACGGGCGTGCTCTACACGGTGCAAGTGGCCCAGAACCAATCGCGGTACGGGTGGCCCGCCGGCTTCTGCGCGGGAACCACGGAGCCGGCCAACGGGATGAGCCTGACCGAACTGGCGGCTACGCTCGTCTACCGCGAGTACGTCATCCGTCGGGGGATCCCCATGCGGCCCATCGCCATCCCCGGCTATCCCGCATCGTCGGATGCGAACCCGCTGGGGAGCTTCATCGCAGCCCATCGCACCTCGTCCAGCCCGGTGCGCAACGTCAGCTCGTGGGAGGCACTGACGTTCTTCGACGCGCGGATGCCTCGCCGCGGTGGCTAACGGCGAACGAGCGAGGCGTCACCGGCACTGGCTGCCTGGCGCGAGGCGAGGACCGCGGCGATGAGAGCATCGCGGAGACGCTGGCCACGCTCGGCGAATGCTCGCTGCTGGCGGACGTAATCCGCCTTGCCCTCGGGGGTCTCGACCGGGACGGCGGGGAACCCCCACGCGGCGAGATCATAGGGGGAGGCGCGCATGTCGAGCTCGCGGATATCGCGAGCGAGCTCGAAGCTGTCCAGCAGGATGGGACCCGGCACCAGCGGTCCGAGCTTCAGAGCCCACTTGTAGAGGTCCATGCCCGCGTGCAGGCATCCGGGCTGCTCGGTGAGGGGCTGGGAGGCTCGCGTCAGGAGCTGCTCGTTGCGGGGCTCGGCTTCCGGCGTGAAGAAGCGGAACGCGTCGAAGTGGGTGCATCGCAGTTCGTGTGCCTCCACCACGGCGTCGGTACCCGTCTGACCGAGCCGTAGCGGAACGTCGTGGCGGTGCTCGCGCTGGCGGTACACCATGGCCCATTCGTGCATGCCGAAGCATCCGAATCGCGCCGGTCGTGTCGAGGTCGCTGACAGAAGGTCCAGCACCTGCTGGGCGCTCTCGCCACGATCGCGCCAGAATGATTCCACGTCGACGCCGAGGTCGTGGCCATTACGGGTGGGTGCATACCAGCGCCAGGAGGCGTGAGGGGAATCGGCCGCATCCTCCAGGATGGCACCGGCGCCCGGATGCCAGCGTCGCATCACGGACGGCTTGTACGAGTAATACGTGAAGAGGAAGTCCCACACTGGATGCTTCTCGCGACGCGCCGCGCGCTCTCGATGCGCCGCAGTGAGCTGATCCGCGCGGGACACGTGGGCCTCCTGCAGCTCCCGCCACTGCGCGCGGGGGAGCACCACGGCGGGAGATGAAGACACCATGGTCTCATTCTCGCGCAATTCCGGCGACGAACGGGTGTGTCAGTACCATCTACTCATGCATTCATACCCGACCGGCGGGGCTCCGACGGAACGCGTGTTCCGGCAGTCCCAGACGCGAAAGATCATCTCCGCGATCTTCGTGATCGCGATCCTCGCCGTCCTTGCCTTCCTGTTCATCCCGAAGTTCCTCCCGAACACGATGACGCACGCCCTGCGGTTCACGGTCGCCGGGGTCCTGGTCGCCGTAGTGGCATTCCTCATGCTGGGCTCCGCCCTGGTCTGGACGAATATGCGCGTCGTCGTCACCCCGACGACGGTGGAGGTGCGCCGACCGGGCAAGGTGCTGCACACCTGGGATCGTTCGGTCACCGGGTTCTCGACGCACATCGTCAAGCACAGCACCAACGGCATCCCCACCAACACCGAGCGATCGCTTATCGCCCACTATCCCGGTGGCGAGACGAAGGTCACGTTCAACGCCATGAGCCGCAACGCCTTCAACGAGATGTACGCGCTACTGACCGCGGAGAGCCGCGCCGCCATGGCGCAGGCCGAGGCCCAGGCGATGGCCGCCGCGGGGCAGCCGGTGGTCGATGCGGCCGCAGCGCCGCTGCCGCAGCAGTTCGCTGCGGCGCAGGGCATGGCCGCAGCCGGCCTCCCGCGCACCTTCGAGGTGAACCTCGCTCCCATGCGCAAGCGCGGCCGGATCGCGCTCATCGTGGCCGCCGTGGTGGCGGTGATCGCGGCGGGATTGACGTACATCGGCCTGCAGTCGCCCGATGACTTCGGACTGCTGATGGGGGCGTTCATCGCCTGGTTCGTGGCCGTGGTGTGCGTGCTGGTCTGGCTCGGTACCGTGACCGAGGGGCGCAAGTACCCCAAGGTGACCGAGGTGAGCGCGGGGGGCATCACCATCGATGGCACCGTGTACCCGTACTCGGGCCTCAGCCGCATCTGGCTGACTCCGGAGACCTACCAGCAGCGCAGGCTGCAGCTGGTGGGTCCCACCGGCGTGCGCAAGAAGTACTCGTACGGCGCAGCGACCGCGAAGCCCGACGTGCAGCCGATGCCGCAGTGGGCCGAGCTGGTCCGTGCCCTTCAGGTGGCCACGGCCCACAACCCCGGCCTGGTCTCCTTCGACCTCAACTGACGCGCTCCGTTCACGGGGCGGCGGACTCGTTCCGCCGCCCCTTTTGCGTGCTCTCCTGTCGGCCCCCAACATCCCGGCGCGGGCCGTTCGCGCGCACGAGAGAGAACGCAGCGCAGAAACTCCGCGAGCTGCGTTGTTTGATCTTCCATCCGCCGTACCGCGACGCGATCCGCGCGGTGCAGTTCGGTGGCCGTCGCGAGCGAGCGGGGGTGCGCATGCTGACGTTCGGAAACGGAGAAGGGCGACGTTCGAACGCGGCGGAGGGCGACGTTCGGAAACGGAGAAGGGCGACGTCCGGAAACGGAGAAGGGCGACGTTCGAACGCGGCGGAGGGCGACGTCCGAAAGCGGCGGAGGGCGCGGAGGCGAGCCGCGCGGTGCAGCTCCTGCGGCCGCGAGAGAGCGGGGGGAGCGAGTGCCTGCATCCGGAAACGGTGAAGGGCCCCGACCGAAGTCGGGGCCCTTCATGCTTACTGCTTACTTGTGGTCTTCGTCAGCGCCGATCGCGGCGTGCTCGTCGCCGTGCGATCCTTCGACGCCGTGGGCTGCGTGAGCCTCAGCGGCCTCGATCTCGGACTGCGTGACCGGAGCGAGACGGTCCTCGAAGAACCAGCGGGACAGCGACGCGCGGAGGTTCTGCGTCCACGGGATGCGACCCTGAGCGTTCGGGCGAACCACGAGAGGAGCGTAGGTCTCGTAGTCCACGAGCTTGACGCGCTCGTAGGCGTCGACCGGCTTGTGGACCTCGATGAACTCGCCTCCGGGAAGTCGCACGATGCGACCCGACTCGTAACCGTGCAGCGCGATCTCGCGGTCCTTCTTCTGCAGGGCGATCGCGATGCGCTTCGTGATGAAGTACGCCAGGATCGGGCCCAGGATGAGCGAGACCTGCAGGAAGTGGATCACACCCTCCATCGTGAGGTGGAAGTGCGTCGCGATGAGGTCGGACGACGCCGCCGCCCACATGACCGCGTAGAACGTGACACCGGCCGCACCGATCGCCGTACGGGTCGGCGCGTGACGCGGACGCTGAGCGATGTGGTGCTCGCGCTTGTCACCGGTGACCCAGGCCTCGATGAACGGGTACAGCGCGACCAGCACGATGAATCCGCCGAGGATCACGATCGGGATGATGATGTACCACGTGAACGAGTAGTTGCCGATGATCGTCTCGAGGTGCGGCGGGATGAGACGCAGCATGCCGTCGGCGAAACCGATGTACCAGTCGGGCTGAGTACCGGCGGAGACGGGGGACGGGTCGTACGGGCCA
The DNA here is from genome assembly GCF_021044885.1 of Microbacterium nymphoidis. Taxonomy (GTDB): domain Bacteria; phylum Actinomycetota; class Actinomycetes; order Actinomycetales; family Microbacteriaceae; genus Microbacterium; species Microbacterium nymphoidis. The sequence goes on from NZ_JAJNOD010000001.1 coordinate 541,042, forward strand.
TAGTTCCAGATCGGGTTGATCTGGAAGAGCGAGGCCACCAGCACGATCACACCGAACACGATGAAGAAGAAACCACCCATCTTCGACATGTAGACCGGCATCATCGGGAAGCCCACGACGTTGTTGTTCGTGCGGCCGGGGCCGGCGAACTGCGTGTGCTTGTTGATGATCATCAGCACGAGGTGCAGACCCACCATCGCGATGACGAGCATCGGCAGCAGGAGGATGTGCAGCGTGTAGAGGCGGCCGACGATCTGGTCGCCGGGGAACTCGCCGCCGAAGAGGAGGAACGAGGTCCACGTGCCGATCAGCGGGATGCCCTTGACCATGCCGTCGATGATGCGCAGACCGTTACCGGAGAGCAGGTCGTCCGGCAGCGAGTAGCCGGTGAAACCCTCGGCCATCGCGAGGATGAACAGCACGAAGCCGATCACCCAGTTCAGCTCGCGCGGCTTGCGGAACGCGCCGGTGAAGAACACGCGGAGCATGTGCACGCCGATGCCTGCCACGAAGACGAGCGCCGCCCAGTGGTGGATCTGGCGAACCAGCAGACCGCCGCGGATGTCGAACGACAGGCGCAGCGTGGAGTCCATGGCCGCGGACATCTCGACGCCGTTCATCGGGAGATAAGCGCCCGAGTAGTGCGTCTCGACCATCGAGGCCTGGAAGAAGAACGTGAGGAAGGTTCCGGAGAGGAACACGACCACGAAGCTCCACAGCGCGATCTCACCCAGCATGAACGACCAGTGGTCGGGGAAGATCTTACGACCGAGCTCCTTCACGAAGCCGGAGAGGCTCGTGCGCTCGTCGAGGTAGTTCGCGACGCCGCCGACGAACTTGCCGCCGAGAGGCTTGTTGGCGTTGGCCTTCTGCTCGAAAGGCTCGCTTGCGGTGCTCAATGACGCTCCCAGAAGCTCGGGCCGACGGGCTCCGTGAAGTCGCTGCGCGCGATCAGGTATCCCTCGTCGTCAACGGTGATGGGCAGCTGCGGCAGCGGACGAGCCGCCGGGCCGAAGATGACCTTGGCGTGCTCGGTGATGTCGAACTGCGACTGGTGGCACGGGCACAGCAGGTGGTGGGTCTGCTGCTCGTACAGGGCGACGGGGCAGCCGACGTGGGTGCAGACCTTGGAGTAGGCCACGATGCCCTTGTACGACCAGTCCTTGCGCTCCTCGGTCTCGATGAGCTGCTCGGGGTGCAGACGCACCAGGAGCACGATGGCCTTGGCCTTCTCCTCGAGGTAGCCGTCGTGGTGGGAGACGCTCGCGAGCGACTCCGGGATCACGTGCACGGCCGAGCCGAGGGTGAGGTCGGCCGCACGGATGCGGATGCCCTCGGGGTCACTGGCGAGGTACTCGCCTTCCTTCCACATGGTGTGCTGCAGAAGCTTCACCGGGTCGCCCTTGATGGGGTCTTCCTCGCTGGAGTGCGGTGCCAGGCCGCGGAACAGCGTGATGCCGGGGATGATGGAGGCCGCCACCGCCGCGATGAGCGAGTTGCGGATCATCGTGCGACGGCCGAAGCCGCTCTCCTCGTTGGCAGCCGCGAACGCCTGGACAGCAGCTTCGCGGGTGCTCTCCTTGCCACGGGTGCTGTGGCGCTCCTCGATGAACTCCCGGTCGGACATGAGCGCCTTCGACCAGTGGATGGCGCCGATGCCGATCGCCAGCAGCGCGAGCGCGATGCCGAGACCGATGTAGAGGTTGTTGTGGCGCACATCGATGAGGCGCCCGCTCTCGATCGGGAACAGCATGTAAGCGGCGACCGCCCAGATGCTGCCGGCGAGAGAAAGGTAGAACAGGGTGTAGACCGTGCGCTCCGCGGCCTTCTCGGCCTTCGGGTCCTTGTCCGTCATCCGCTCCCGGTGTGGGGGGAGTCCGGGGTTGCGGGCAGGGTCAGAGACCTCGACGGCGAGACCCGCTGAGGGCTGGTGCTCCAGCGCCTTCGAGTCGTCCTCGTGTGCCATTGTGCTCCTCGTACGTGACTTCTTCTGCGGACCGGGTCAGTTGGACTTCGCCGTGATCCACACGGTGATGGCGACGAGCGCGCCGATACCGAAGATCCAGATGAACAGACCCTCGGAGACGGGGCCGAGCGAACCGAGCGTCGCGCCTCCCGGGGAGACCTCCTGCTGCGTGTACAGCAGCGAGGAGATGATGTCGCGCTTGTCCTCATCGGTGAGCGTCATGTTGTTGAACACCGGCATGTTCTGCGGACCGGTCACCATGGCGGCGTAGATGTGAAGGGCGCTGGTGGACGTCAGCGGCGGGGCGAACTTGCCCTCCGTGAGTGCACCACCTGCGGCGGCGACGTTGTGGCACATGGCGCAGTTGATGCGGAACAACTCCGCACCGCGCGCGACATCGCCTTCGCCGTCGAGAACGTGGTCGGCCGGGTACGTAGCACCCGGGGCGACGGACTGCACCCAGGCGGCCATCGCCTTGATCTGGTCCTCGGTGAACTGCACCGGCTTCTGCGGCGCCTGCGGACCCTGGAACTGCAGGGGCATGCGACCGGTGGAGACCTGGAACTCGACCGACAGCTCGCCGACGCCGACGAGCGACGGGCCGCTCTCGCTGCCTTCGAGGTTCATGCCGTGGCAGGTGGCGCAGTTGGCCTGGAACAGCTTCTGGCCGTCCTCGATGGTCAGCGTGCTCGCTGCGCTGGTGTCGGTCGTCGCGGCGACGGCCGCGGATGCTCCGGCGTAGACGCCGCCCGTGACGATGAGGCCCAGGCCGATCATCGCCACCGCGGCGAGGCGGGAACGACGACCCTTCGCGCGAGTCTTCTTCTCTCGTGCCATGTCGGTATCAGCTCCGGTTCTTACTTGAGGAAGTAGATGACGATGAACAGTGCAATCCACACGACATCGACGAAGTGCCAGTAGTACGAGACCACGATTGCGGTGGTCGCCTCCTTGTGGCGGAAGTTCTTCACGGCGTAGGCGCGTCCGATGACGAGGAGGAACGCGATCAGGCCACCCGTGACGTGGAGGGCGTGGAAGCCGGTGGTGAGGTAGAAGGCGGACGCATAGGAGTCGGCCTGGATGGGCATGCCCTCGGCGACGAGCGTGGCGTACTCCCACACCTGGCCGGTGACGAAGATGGCCCCGAGCACGAAGGTGAGCCAGAACCACTCGACCATTCCCCAGCCGAGGATGCCGCGCTTCTTGGTGGAGTACGGCTGCATACGCTCGGCGGCGAACACGCCCATCTGGCAGGTCACCGAGGACAGCACCAGGATGGCGGTGTTCACGAACGCGTAGGGCACGTTCAGCATCTCGGTGCGGCTACCCCACAGATCGCCCGAGGTGCTCCTCAGGGTGAAGTAGATCGCGAAAAGGCCTGCGAAGAACATGACCTCCGAACCGAGCCACACGATGGTGCCAACGGAGACGGGGTCGGGTCGCTTGATGGTTCGCGCCACGGGGGCATGCGTCACTGTGCTCGTCACAAGTCCCATTATTGCTGATTTTCTGTCAGGGTTTTCGCAGTTGACGCCTTTCGGGCCAGGGGTCGACACTCAGGCGGGCGTGCGCGGACCCTGGGAACCAGCAGTGCATCAGGGGCGGACCAGCCGAGCGCCTGCGTGGAAGCCGTCCAAGATGCCGACGCACTGTCGGCGTGTCGCTCGCTTATAGGATCGGCACATGACCGAATCGCTCACCTGGCCTGACCTCCTGACCGCTCTCCTGGAGCGTCGTGACCTCAGCGTGTGGGAGTCGACGTGGGCGATGCGGCAGGTGATGGCGGGCGAGGTGAGCGATGCCCAGCTCGCCGGATTCCTGGTCGCATTGCGAGCCAAGGGCGAGACCGTCGACGAGATCGTGGGCTTCCGGGACGCCATCCTCGAGGCCGCTCTGCCGCTGCCCGTGCCGGTCGACGTCCTCGACATCGTCGGCACCGGGGGAGACCGCCACAGCACGGTGAACGTGTCCACGATGGCGTCCATCGTCTGTGCGGCCGCTGGTGTTCCGGTCGTGAAGCACGGCAACAAAGCCGCGAGTTCCTCTTCCGGCGCTTCGGATGTGGTGACCGCACTGGGCGTGGATCTCTCGCTCTCGCCCGACGGCGTCGCGGAGGTGCTGGCCCGCACCGGGCTCACCTTCGCCTGGGCGGCCGCCTTCCACCCCGGCTTCCGTCATGCCGGAGCGACCCGCAGCCAGCTCGGTGTGCCGACGGTTTTCAACATCCTCGGGCCGTTGTGCAACCCGGCCCGCGCCGAGGCGAATGCGGTCGGCGTCGCGCAGCTCGACCGCGTCCCGCTGATCACCGGAGTCTTCCGGACCCGGGGGGCCACCGCGCTCGTATTCCGGGGCGATGACGGACTGGATGAGATGACCACCACCGGCCACAGTCGTGTCTGGGAGGTCACGCGCGGCGACATCCACGAGCACGACATCGACCCGCGGGACCTGGGCATCCCCTTCGCGCAGCTGTCGGATCTGCGAGGCGGCGATCCGCAGCACAACGCCGGCGTCGTTCGCTCGGTGCTCGCCGGAACGTCAGGCCCTGTCCGGGACATCGTTGTGCTGAACGCTGCGGCCGGCATGGTCGCGCACCGTCTCTCGCATGATGCGACCCAGGTCCAGCGGCCGATGCTCGAGCGTCTGGCGGAGGCTGCGGACGACGCGCGCGCCGCCATCGACAGCGGTGCCGCGCAGGCGCAGCTTGCTTCGTGGATCGACGTGACACGGGAGCTCGCGACCGCCTGATGGCGCTGCGGAGCAGGCGATGGAACCCGTTGACGCCCTGACCGAGATCGCGACCCTGCTGGAGCGGGAGCGCGCCTCGAAGTACCGGTCGAAGGCGTTCCGCTCGGCGGCAGCGGCCATCGACGGACTGTCGGGGGCGGAACTGGGTGACCGGTTGCGCACCGCACACATTCCGGGCGTGGGGGACACGAGCCGTACGGTGATCCTGCAGTCGCTTGAGGGTCGGGTCCCGGACTATCTCGCCGAGCTCCGTGCACGATACGCCGTGACGGAGAGCACGCTGCGCACCCAATTGCGTGGCGATCTGCACGCTCACACCGATTGGTCGGATGGAACGGCGGGCATCGAGGCCATGATCGACGCCGCCGCGTCCCTGGGGCACGAGTATCAGGCGATCACGGATCACTCGCCACGGCTGCGCGTCGCGCGCGGGCTGACCGCGGAGCGCCTGGCCGCCCAGCTCGACGTGATCGAGCGGATGCAGACGCCCATCCGGGTGCTTCGCGGGATCGAGGTCGACATCCTCGAGGACGGCACCTTGGACCAGACGGACGAGATGCTCGCGCGCCTCGACGTCGTCGTCGGCTCGGTGCACTCGAAGCTGCGCAGCTCGCGTGAAGAGATGACCAGGCGGATGGTGCGCGCGATCGGCTCGGGACGCATGCACGTCCTCGGCCATGTGACGGGTCGTCTCGTGACCGGTGAACGGGGGACGCGCCCGCCCTCCGAGCTGGACGCCCGCGCCGTGTTCGCGGCGTGTGCCCAACACGGTGTCGCGGTCGAGATCAACTCCCGACCGGAGCGTGCCGACCCGCCGGACGACCTCATCGCCGTCGCCCTGGAGGAGGGGTGCCTGTTCGCCATCGATTCGGACGCGCACGCGCCGGGTCAGGTCTCGCTCCTGGACCATGGTGCGGCGCGCGCTGAGGCCTGCGCGGTGCCCGCCCAGCGCATTGTCACCACCTGGCCGCTCGCTCGCCTGGAGGCGTGGCTCGCTCGCGACTGAGGCGAAGCGGCTCGCGATGAGACAGAAGCCGCGGCGTGGCCGATCGCTCGCCTGCAGGCGAGGCTGGCGCGTGGCTGGCGCGGGCCTGAGGCGAAGCGGCTCGCGCCTAGACTGAAGTGATGTCCTCTTCAGCGGTGCGCCGATCACTTCCCTGGCTCGCACTGGCGGGCGTGATGGTGGCTGCTCTCTCGATGCGGTCGCCCATCGTGGCACCGACTCCCGTGATGTCACGCATCACGGCCGATTTCGGCATCGACGCGGGGACGGCCGGTCTGCTGACCACGGCACCCGTGCTGATGTTCGCGCTGATGACTCCGGTCGCGGCACTCGTGATCCGCCGTCGTGGTGCCGAGTTCGCCCTGATGACGACGCTCGTTGGCGTGCTGATCGGCACGTTCGTGCGCGGTCTGCCCGGGTTCGGCTGGATGCTGGTCGGAATGATCATCATCGGCGGCTCGATCACGATCGGCAACGTGGTGGCCCCCGTGATCATCCGTCGCGAGGCCCCGCCGGCGCGCGTGGCGACGATGACGGCCGCCTACACGGCGATGCTCAACGTCGGATCCCTGATCACCTCCCTGGCGACGGCGCCGCTGGCGTCGGCGATCGGATGGCAGTGGGCGCTCATGGCCTGGAGCGGTCTGACGGTGATCGGGATCCTGCTGTGGAGTGCACACATGGCCCGCCGGCGCGCGATCGTGCCCTCCGCGGCTGACGCCCTTCCCGAACGTGATGCTGTCGCGACCATCACAGGCCCCACCCCCGTCGTCGGTGCCGGATCGAGGCAGCGGGTGCTGCGACCGATCACCGTGCTGCTGATGCTCGCCTTCGGATGTCAGTCGGCGGCCTATTACGCGCTGACGACGTGGCTGCCGACGATCGGCGCCGATCGGCTGGGGCTGGACGCGAATGCCGCCGGCGCGATGTCCTCGGTGTTCCAGGGCGTGGCCATCATCGGCGCCTTCCTCGTTCCGGTGCTGGCCCGGTACACGCCGCCGCTGGTTCCGGTGATCGTGGTCGGTGCGACCTGGGTCACCACGACGCTCGGGCTCGCCGTCGCTCCCGAGCTCATGCTGCTCTGGATGTGCGTCGGTGCCGTCGCGCAGGCGGGCGGCTTCGTGGCGATCTTCGCCATGATGGTGCAGATCTCGCGCTCCGACGCCGAGGCTGCTGGCATGAGCGCGCTGGTGCAGGGTGTCGGCTACGTGATCAGCTCGCTCGGTGCACCCCTGACGGGCCTGCTCTACGACCTCTCGGGAGGCTGGACACTGCCGCTGTGGTCGCTCGTCGGCGTGACTGTGGCCTACGCGATCATGCTGATCGGCGCCGCCCTCACGGCACGGCGCGGATGATCAGGCGCTGATCGCCGCCAGGTATCGCTCCAGGGCGGATGCGTAGCCGTGCTTCTCGGCGAGTTCGCGCGCGGCGGCGGCCCGATCGTCGCCCAGCGCACCGACGGAGCCCGCAACGACGTCGATGTCCACGGCCCGGGCGACAGCCACGACCGTGGGGGCGACTTCCAGGTAGACGGCCGCCGCGAGGATCTTCTTCTGCACTCCGGCGCTCATGCCGGTGCCGCTCTCCGCCGCGGTCAGGATGCCCGCCAGCGAGCCATGCTGCTGAAGGAGTGCTGCGGCCGTCTTCTCGCCGACCCCGGCGACGCCGGGGAGACCGTCGGAGGCATCGCCGCGCATGGTGGCGAAATCGGCGTACTGATCGGGGCGGATGCCGTACTTCGCGACGATGGTCTCGTCGGTCACGACTTCGAGGTTGCTCATGCCGCGTGCGGTGTAGATGACACGGACGCCGCGCGCGTCGTCCACGAGCTGGAACAGATCACGATCGCCCGTGACGATGTCCACGGCGCCGGAGGAGCGTGTGGCCAGGGTGCCGATGATGTCATCGGCCTCGTACCCGGCGGCACCCACGATCGGGATGCCCAGCGAATCCAGCATCGCGCGGATGGCCGGAATCTGCGCGGTGAGGTCGTCCGGCGTCTCCTCGACATCCGGCTCACCGGTGCGTTCAGCGATCACCCGGTGCGCCTTGTACGTGGGGATGAGGTCCACCCGCCACTGTGGACGCCAGTCGTCGTCCCAGCAGGCGACGATCCCATCGGGCCGGTAGGTGGTCACGAGCTTGGTGATGATGTCCAGCAGGCCCCGCACCGCGTTGGCCGGGCTGCCGTCTGCAGCGCGTACGGTGTCGGGGACACCGTAGAACGCGCGGAAGTAGAGCGAGGCGGTGTCAAGGAGCATCGTGCGGGTCACGAGGCCATCATGCCCTGTTCGGGGCCCGTCGATGCACGGCCACGCTGCGGTGGAGCGCGGTACGGTACGAACATGGTGCAGCAGCCGAATGACCCGGCCCGCGCCGGCGACCTTCTCGCGCAGCGGCGCATTGCAGCGGAGGAACGGGCCGCCGGCGTGGCCGAGGTGCTCGCGCACCTCGGCGGACTTCGAGACAGTGCCGGCGGCGATGATGAGCACGACCCCGAGGGCGTGCCGTTGTCGGAGGAGTGGGCGCGGCTGGTCGCGCAGCGCGACGCGGCCGAACACGAGGTCCGGGAGATCGCCGCCGCGCAAGCCCGTCTTGCCGAGGGGCGCTACGGCATCTGCATCGACTGCGGCCGCGAGATCCCCCACGGCCGCCTGGACGTTCTGCCGTTCGCGCTGCGCTGCGTGCCGTGTGCGGAGAAAGCGGGTTCGCGCTGAGCGAGCCACGACGCGCGCGGGCTACGTCCTTCTGATAGTGTTGACTGTCACGGATTTGTGGCGGTTTCGCCGCGCCGTGATCAGCAACACAATCATCCAATCGCCTCGCGGCTGAGACGTGCTCGCACGTCATCGACGTCGTGCGGCCCGAGAAACATCCACACAAGGACAACCCACTACATGACTAACGCAAGCGCCCCGGCCACCAAGCAGGTCGCGATCAACGACATCGGATCTGCGGAGGACTTCCTGGCCGCGGTCGAGAAGACGCTCAAGTTCTTCAACGACGGCGACATCATCGAGGGCACGATCGTCAAGATCGACCGCGACGAGGTCCTGCTCGACGTCGGCTACAAGACCGAGGGTGTCATCCCCTCGCGTGAGCTTTCCATCAAGCACGACGTCGACCCCAACGAGGTCGTCAGCGTCGGCGACCAGGTCGAAGCCCTCGTTCTTCAGAAGGAGGACAAGGAAGGCCGCCTCATCCTGTCGAAGAAGCGTGCGCAGTACGAGCGCGCGTGGGGCGACGTGGAGAAGATCAAGGAGAACGACGGCGTCGTCACAGGTTCGGTCATCGAGGTCGTCAAGGGCGGCCTCATCGTCGACATCGGCCTGCGCGGCTTCCTCCCGGCTTCGCTCATCGAGCTGCGTCGCGTCCGCGACCTGACCCCGTACCTGGGCCAGGAGATCGAGGCGAAGATCCTCGAGCTGGACAAGAACCGCAACAACGTCGTGCTCTCGCGCCGCGCTCTGCTGGAGCAGACGCAGTCCGAGACCCGCACGCACTTCCTCAACAACCTGCACAAGGGTCAGGTTCGCAAGGGTGTCGTGTCCTCGATCGTCAACTTCGGTGCGTTCGTGGACCTGGGCGGCGTCGACGGTCTCGTCCACGTCTCCGAGCTGTCGTGGAAGCACATCGAGCACGCTTCCGAGGTCGTCGAGGTTGGCCAGGAGGTCACCGTCGAGATCCTCGAGGTCGACCTCGATCGTGAGCGCGTCTCCCTGTCGCTGAAGGCGACGCAGGAGGACCCGTGGCAGGTCTTCGCCCGTACCCACGCCATCGGCCAGGTCACCCCGGGTAAGGTCACCAAGCTCGTTCCGTTCGGTGCGTTCGTTCGCGTCGCAGACGGCATCGAGGGCCTCGTCCACATCTCCGAGCTCTCCGGCAAGCACGTCGAGCTCGCGGAGCAGGTCGTCTCGGTCGGCGAAGAGGTCTTCGTCAAGGTCATCGACATCGACCTGGACCGTCGTCGTATCTCGCTGTCGCTGAAGCAGGCCAACGAGTCGGTCGACCCGTACGGCACCGAGTTCGACCCGGCCCTCTACGGCATGGTCGCGGAGTACGACGAGAACGGCGAGTACCAGTACCCGGAGGGCTTCGACGCCGAGACCGGTGCCTGGAAGGAAGGCTTCGACGCCCAGCGCGAGAAGTGGGAGCAGGAGTACGCTGCTGCCCAGGCTCGCTGGGAGCAGCACAAGGCTCAGGTCCTCAAGGCTGCCGAGGCCGAGGCGCAGAACGACTCGTTCGACGCGTCCTCGTCCTTCACGAGCGACTCCAACTCGTCCGGCACGCTGGCCGACGACGAGGCTCTCGCGGCTCTGCGCGAGAAGCTCGCGGGCAACGCCTGATCCAGCCCTCACACAACGGGGTCGGGACCTTCGGGTCCCGGCCCCGTTGCCGTATGTGCACACGGGGCGGTGGCAGGATGGACCCATGCCCCTGATCGCACTCACCGGCGGAATCGCGTCCGGGAAGTCCACCGTCGCGGCTCGCCTCGCATCTCACGGTGCGATCGTCATCGATGCCGACGCGATCGTGCACGAGCTCCAAGCCCCGCATCAGCCGCTTCTCGACGAGATCGCCGACGCCTTCGGGACCGACATGGTGGTCGATGGCGTTCTCGACCGTGCGCGGCTCGGACGGGCGGTCTTCGGCCGTCCAGACCGGCTCGCGAAACTCAACGCGATCGTGCATCCGGCGGTGAAGCGTGAGTCGCAGCGGCGATTCGCGCAGGCACGCGCCGACGATCCGAACGCCGTGATCGTCTACGACGTGCCTCTGCTCGCCGAGGCGCGCGGCACGGGAGAGTGGGATCTGGTCGTCGTGGCCGATGCTCCCGCTGACGTGCGGGCGGATCGTCTCGTGTCCCTTCGCGGGATGTCCCGGGAGGACGCCCTGCGGCGCATTGGATCCCAGGTCGGAGACGATGAGCGCCGCGCTCTCGCGGACGTGGTGATCGACACCAGCGGTTCGCTCGATCACACCCGTGCGCAGGTCGACGCGCTCTGGGCTCGGCTGACTCAGCCGGCCTGAGCAGCTCGCAGCTCGCGCCGTCGCCGCCGGCCGCGCCGGATCATCATCACCCCCGCGACGACCAGCGCCACGACCAGGAGGATGGCGAGGACCGGCAGCAGGATCGCCAGGACGGACACCACGGCCGACACCCCGTCCTCGATCGTGCTGAGGACGGGCGCAGCGACTCCGCCGGTTGCGATGTTCGCCACCGGGCGCGCAGTGGCCTTGATCCCGTGAACCACCAGGGCGATGACCACACCGGTGATGACCGGCCCCCAGTCGATCGCGCCCCACGAGGAGCCGTCGTCGAGTGACAGCACCTCGGCGCTGGCCCCGGCGCCGAAGACGATGCCACCGGCGGCAGGACGGATGGCTGTGTGGACGATGTCGTTCACCGTGTCCAGCGCAGGGATCTTGTCCGCGACCACCTCCACGACCAGGAGCGCGCCGATGATCCACAGCGCGAGATCGGATGACAGCCACTGCCACGTTGCAGGCAAGGGCACGAGATCGGTGAACCGCGACAGCAGGCCCAGCACCAGGAGGGGGATCCACGCGTTCAGCCCCGCCGCAGCGGCGAGTGAGGAACCCACGAGAGTCTCGATCACTCCGCCAGCCTATCCAGCGTGAACGTGCTCTCATGAGCGTGAGAGAACCCTCATGCTGGCCTGCGCCCCGCATTCATGCTGAGTCGCTAGTCTCTAAATACCTCCCTGCGTCCCCTCGTTGAATCTCATTCAGCTGCAGAGGTACCCCACGATGCATCCCGAAGCGGACGTTCCGCACGACATCGTCCCCGCCACTCGTCGCGACGCGCGTCGCCTGCGTGGGGATGCCGACGCCGTAGGAGCGGCGGACGGCACACCAGAGCCGTCGCCTCCACGGCGCGCCGTCGTTCGGCTGGGTGTGCCCGCGCTGCTCCTTCCGAAGCCGGGATCCGCCCCGGTTACGGCCCCGCGGCCGAGCACGCCGCCAGGCGGCGGTGCCGCCGGTGCGCCCGTCCCGGTGCCGTCATCGCCGGTGCCCCAGCCGTCTCGGGTACCGGATCCGACGAGCACCCCGCAGCCGATTCGGCGCCCGGAAGACAGTGTCGGCCCGGAGGCCCCGAAGGATCGCGATGATTCACTCACGCGTGCGGAGCCCGAGCCGGCAGCACCGCAGCCGGTCGATCCGCCGCTGCCGCGCAATCCCGCCCCCCTGCTTCCGGACGATCCCGAAGATCCCGACGATCCCGCCTCGCCGGAGGACCCGGGTGAACCGAGCACTGAGCCCACGCGTCCGTCTGATCCTGTCGAGCCGACCGACCCCGCCAAGCCCGCACCTCCGCGACGACCTGCGGATCAGCTCACCATTCCCGTCGCGGACACCGCCGAGGCCCGCCGCCACCTGCTGCGCCGGGCCGGACTCGCGGTGGGGGCGGGGGCGCTGGGCGAGATCGAGAGCGCAGGGCTGCAATCATGGATCGCTCAGCAGCTCGATCCTTCCGTGGAGGACGTGATCGAGCCGACCTTGCGTGCGTGGTATCCCGCGTCCTACTTCACCATTGACCAGGCGCGCGAGACGCTCGCGGACGATGGCGACCCCACCGCGGCCAGCGAGACCGAGCAGTCCACGCTGGCGCGACGCATGTTCGGATCCCGTCAGATCTTCGAGCAGATCGTCGACGTCTTCGCCAACACCCTCAATGTGCCGCCGGCCTACGGCAACAGCATGACCTGGAGTGTGGCCGACTACCACCGGACGGTGATTCGCGCGCACGCACTGGGCAGATACGCGGACATGCTGCATGCCGCCGCCCGGCACCCAGCGATGATGGTGGTACTGGACAACCGGCGTTCGACCGCTGCCGACGTGAACGAGAACTACGGTCGCGAACTGCTGGAACTGCACACCGTGGGCTATGGCGCGTATACGGAAGCGGAAGTGCGCAGCTCGTCGATGATCATGTCCGGTCGCCGGATCGCCGATCAGGCGTTCAGCTGGGAACCGCAGCATCACGCTCTGGGTCCGGTGAGCGTGCTGGGATTCACCGATGACAATGCGGACCCCACGGCCGGGCTCGACCTCGGTGACCGGTACATCGCCCATTTGGCGCACCACCCGCGTACCGCGGAGACCGTGGCACGCAAGCTCGCCGTCCGCTTCGTCTCCGACCGGCCGTCCGCGGACCTGATCGCGGCGCTGGCGGACGTGTACTTGGCGACGGCTACGGACATCAGGGCCGTGATGGTGGCCTTGTTCGGCAGTGATGAGTTCTGGGATGCCCAGGGAACGAAACTGCGCCGTCCGACGGACGACCTGTGCGGCGTGATCCGGTGCATCGGGATGACCATCGACCGCACCAACATCGACGAAGTGCGCCACATGTTCTGGACCGTCGACAACCTGGGCGACGCGCCGCTGCGCTGGGGGCCACCGAACGGGTACCCGGACGTGGCCGAAGCCTGGCTCGGCGCCGGGCAGGTCGCGGGGCGCTGGGATCATCACCGTGAACTCATCAACGGCGACCGCCTCACCTTCTCGCCCTCCGAGGAATTTCTCGCCGGCATCACCCCGGGCCTCGGGCAGACGGCAGGCAGCTGGGCGGACCAGGTGAGCCGCATCACGCTCGGCGCTCCGATCGATGACCGCGACCTCGCGGCTGTCACCGCCTTCCTGGGTCTGTCCGCAGACGCGGTGGTGGAGCCGCGCCATGCCAATCAGAAGGCGAGCGTGGCTGCTCTGCTCTTCGACTCACCCCGCTACCTCCTGCGATAGGACCCCGATGAGCAACGACTTCATGCCGCACCCGGACTGCCCGGACTGGCGAGACCTTGGTCCGAACGACGACGAGGCGATGATCCGCCTGATGGGCGAGGCCGTTCGCGCCGATGCCGACGAGCGGCCCGAGCAGTGGCGGCGGGGCTTCACCCGTCGGCAGGTGCTCGCCGGCGGTCTTGGTTTCGGCGTCGCGGCCCTGGGGGCGCAGCTGGTGACCACCCGTGTGTCCTATGCCCAGGCTGCGGACGGCGCCGATGAGGTGGGTACACGACGCACCCTGGTTGTCGTGTTCCTGCGGGGCGGCATGGACGGGCTGTCCGTGCTGGTCCCGGCTGACGACCCGCAGCTGCAGGTCTGGCGCCCCGATATCGCCGTCCGCCCGGGCAATCTGATGCGGATGGACGAGAGGTTCGGACTTCACCCCGCCCTGGGCGCCCTGAAGCCCATGATCGACCGGGGGCTCGTGGCCGCGGTCCCCGACATCGCGACGCCACAGCTGACGCGCAGCCACTTCCAGGCGCAGGACTGCCTGGAGCGCGGTGGCTCCGGCGGCGCATCGTCGCGCGGGTGGCTTGATCGGGTGCTGGAAGCCAGCGGAGAGGGGACCACCTTCCGCTCCATGTCGATGACCTCGAACCTCACGCGCTCGCTCGCCGGCGTAAGCCGGTCACTCGTGGCCGAGCACCCGTCGGATCTGACCTTCCGTTCGCCACGTGAATGGGGCGGTGCGACCCGCGATGCCCTCTCGGTGCTGTACACGGGGCTGGATCATCCGATCGCGGTGCATGCCCGCATCGCGCTCGACGTGGACGCACAGGCGGCCACGATCGCCGCCTCGCAGGACTCGCGCCCGGACATCTATCCCGAAGGGGAATTCGGTCAGCAGCTGCGAATGCTCTCGACGCTGATCCGGGATGACATGGGCGTGCGCGTCGCGACCGTGGACCTCGGCGGCTGGGACATGCACACCGGGGTCGGCGATGAGGGTAGCGGAGACATGAAGGACATGCTGACTGCGCTCGGCGATGGACTCGCCGCATTCTTCACCGACCTCGGAGAGAAGGCGGACACCACCACGGTCATCCTGATGAGCGAGTTCGGGCGCCGGGTGAATCAGAACGCGAGCGGGGGTGTGGACCACGGCCATGGCGGCCTCGCGATCGCCATGGGCGGCGGTGTCCGCGGTGGCGTGTACGGCGAATGGCGCGGGCTCGACAGTGCGATGCTCGAGACCGGTGATCTGCCGGGCACGAACGACTTCCGCGACTTCCTGAGCGAGGTGGTGCAAGGGACGGTCGGGCTGAGCAGCGCGCAGACGTCCGCCGTGTTCGATGGCTGGCGGCCGACGACGATGGGCTTCCTCGCGCCGGTCTGAGTGTCGCCGTGCGCCGAGAGCGGACGACGAGCTCAATGTCGGAGGCCCGCTCTAGGCTGGATTCATGCAACCAACCCGTGCCGTTCGTCCGTTCGAGGTCGTCAGCGAGTACATGCCCTCTGGCGATCAGCCCCAGGCCATCGCTGAGCTTGCGGCACGCATCAACGCGGGTGAGACGGATGTTGTGCTGCTTGGCGCCACGGGTACCGGAAAGTCGGCGACCACCGCATGGCTCATCGAGCAAGTCCAGCGCCCGACGCTGGTGCTCGCCCACAACAAGACCCTGGCCGCACAGCTCGCCAACGAGTTCCGTGATCTCATGCCGCACAACGCGGTGGAGTACTTCGTCTCGTACTACGACTACTACCAGCCCGAGGCGTACGTGCCGCAGACGGACACCTTCATCGAGAAGGACTCCTCCGTCAACGCCGAAGTGGAGCGGCTCCGCCACTCCACCACCAACTCGCTGCTGAGCCGTCGTGACGTGGTGGTCGTCTCGACGGTGTCCTGCATCTACGGCCTCGGCGCGCCGGAGGAGTACCTGCGGGCGATGGTTGCGTTGCAGGTGGGGGAGCGGTACGACCGTGACGCCCTCATCCGCCAGTTCATCGCTATGCAGTACAACCGCAACGACGTTGACTTCTCGCGCGGCAACTTCCGGGTGCGCGGTGACACGATCGAGATCATCCCCGTCTACGAGGAGTTCGCGATCCGCATCGAGATGTTCGGGGACGAGATCGAGGCGCTGTACCGGCTCCATCCGCTCACCGGTGACGTCATCGACAAGCTGGACTCGGTGCCCATCTTCCCGGCGTCGCACTACGTTGCGGCCACGGACGTCGTGCAGCGGGCGATTGGCTCCATCGAGGAGGAGCTGGCAGAGCGCCTCGCCGAACTCGAAGGGCAGGGCAAGCTGCTGGAAGCGCAGCGCCTGCGGATGCGCACCACCTTCGATCTGGAGATGCTGCAGCAGCTCGGCTTCTGCTCGGGTATCGAGAACTACTCCCGTCACATGGACGGGAGGCGGGCCGGGGAGCCCCCGCACACGCTGCTGGACTTCTTCCCCGATGACTTCCTTCTCGTGATCGACGAGTCGCACGTCACCGTTCCGCAGATCGGTGCGATGTACGAGGGAGATGCTTCCCGTAAGCGGACGCTCGTGGAGCACGGCTTCCGGCTCCCGTCGGCGATGGACAACCGCCCGCTGCGGTGGGACGAGTTCAAGAACAGGATCGGCCAGACCGTGTACCTGTCAGCCACGCCCGGTCGTTATGAGATGGGCATCGCCGATGGCATCGTGGAGCAGATCATCCGCCCCACCGGGCTCATCGACCCGGAGATCGTGGTGAAGCCGTCGAAGGGACAGATCGACGACCTGCTGGAGCAGATCCGGTTGCGTGTGGAGAAGGACGAGCGCGTCCTTGTGACGACACTCACCAAGAAAATGGCGGAAGAGCTCACCGACTTCCTGGGCGAACACGGCGTGAAGGTGCGTTACCTGCACTCGGACGTCGACACCCTGCGTCGTGTCGAGCTGCTGACCGAACTGCGCGCGGGCGTGTACGACGTGCTCGTCGGTATCAACCTGCTTCGCGAGGGCCTCGACCTGCCGGAGGTCTCGCTGGTGGCCATCCTCGACGCAGACAAAGAGGGGTTCCTGCGCAGCGGCACCTCCCTGATCCAGACGATCGGACGCGCCGCACGAAACGTGTCGGGCGAGGTTCACATGTACGCCGATGTGATGACCGACTCCATGAAGACGGCGATCGATGAGACCACCCGCCGCCGGGAGAAGCAGCGCGCCTACAACCTGGAGCACGGCATCGATCCGCAGCCACTTCGCAAGCGGATCGCGGACATCACCGAGGTGCTCGCCCGGGAGGGGGCGGACACCAAGGAACTGCTCGAGCGTGCAAAGAAGGGTAAGTCCGGCACCAAGTCCAAGCGCGCGGGTATCGGCGCCGAGGGGGCGGAGCAGCTGGAGCAGACCATCGCGGATCTCAGCGACCAGATGCTGACAGCGGCGTCCGAGCTCAAGTTTGAGCTCGCGGCGCGACTGCGCGATGAGGTGCAGGAGCTGAAGAAGGAGCTGCGCGCGATTGAGCGTGCGGGTCACGCCTGAGTGACTCGCCGCGGCGCTGGCGTTGCTCGTCAGTGCCGCGGCGAGTTCTCAGACCCCGGGAGCATCTGGCGGCGTGCGCCAGGCCCGCCGGGGTGGCCCGGCGTGATCCGCTGCTGCGATCTGCCGCCGATGTGCCGTCCGGTTTGCCGGTCTGCTGCCGCGATCTGCCGCCGGTGTGCCGTCC
The DNA here is from genome assembly GCF_021044885.1 of Microbacterium nymphoidis. GTDB lineage: Bacteria > Actinomycetota > Actinomycetes > Actinomycetales > Microbacteriaceae > Microbacterium > Microbacterium nymphoidis. Next base: position 558,213 of record NZ_JAJNOD010000001.1, read on the forward strand.
GGTTTGCCGGTCTGCTGCCGCGATCTGCCGCCGGTGTGCCGTCCGGTTTGCCGGTCTGCTGCCGCGATCTGCCGCGCCGTCCGCTGACGCGATCCGCCGCGCCGTCCGCTTCCGCGATCTGCCGCGCTGTTCGCTCTCGCCATCTGCCGCCAGGTCCGCTGCCGCCTGGTCCGTTGTCGCGCGCCTCACCGCGGCGGGTGCCGAACGCGCGGGAGCCACCGTCACGGGCAATGCATGAGGGGCTTCGGGCCGGAGCGGTCGAACGTGTGCTCGGACATAGGGTGTCCGCACAGCGGGCACGGGGCGCTCTGACGCGGTGCCGGGGGTTCACTCTCGTAGGGTCCGACCGTTGCCGGCCCGGCGAAGCGGATCAGCGAGGAATTGAACCAGGCGTAAAGACCCCCGGCCTCGCGGATACGGTCGCGCAGACGCTGCTTGTCGCTCATATTCTTAGTGTACTAACTATTTGTCCACCTAAGATCGAACCATGGCTGAAAAGGACGAGTATCTGAAACTCGATGCGCAGCTCTGCTTCGCGCTCGTGACCGCCGCGCGAAACGTGGTCGCGATCTACCGGCCGATCCTGGAGCCGCTGGGGCTCACGCACCCCCAGTACCTGGTGATGCTCTCGCTGTGGGAGCAGTCTCCGCGCACGCTGGGGGAGCTGGCCGATTCGCTTGCTCTCGAATCTGCCACCGTGTCGCCGTTGGTCAAGCGCCTCGAGGCGCAGGGACTCGTGCTCCGTCAGCGCAGCGCTGCGGACGAACGGCGCCTGGAGATCGTCGTCACCGAGGAGGGGCGAGCATTGCGGGAGCGGGCACTGGATGTTCCGCCCGCCGTCATGAACGCCGTCCACATGGACGTGGACCAGGTCAGGGAGCTGCGTGAAGCTCTGCGTCCTTTCGCGGGCGGTCACGACAGGCCCTGAGCCGCACCCTTCGTGTCCTCCATCCCCGCGCGGGCCGCTGACGTAGGGTGGGCGCATGCGCAGCCGCCCGGAGACGACCGAGCTCCCGCGGAGGGCGTTGCCTGCTCCCGCAGCCGTCGCGCTGGTGACGGTCCTCATCGCGATCGTCGCGCTCGTCAGCACTCTGCAAGGAGTTCCACGGGTGGATCCCCCCGATTTCGCGGCCGTGTCGCCACCCCCGCTCACGGCCGCTCCGGCGCCCTCGACCTCCCCGGGAGCACTGCCGACAGCACCACCGGTCGACCCCGGCGTATCCGCAGCGATCCAGCTCGTGCTGGCGCTCCTGCTCGCCGCCGTGATCGCGGTGATCGGATTCTGGCTCATCCGCCGGCTGGTCCAGTGGGTTCGGGGGCGCCGTGTCTACGCGCGCACCGGCGTCGCGGTGGCCTCCAGCAGTGGTGGCATGCCCGAGCCCACCGCCGACGTGCAGGCGCTCCGCCGCGGGATTGCCGCTGCCCTGGTGCGAATGGATGCCGATCGTCACCCCTCGGACGCGATCGTCGCGGCGTGGGTCGGCCTGGAGGAATCGGCGGCCGATGCGGGGCTGCTGCGCAGTCCGACCGAGACGGCGGGAGAGTTCGTGACGCGGATCCTCGCGCGTGATGCTGCCGCCGCTGCCGACGTGGACACGCTGTTGCACCTGTACGAGGACGTGCGCTTCGGGGAGCGGAGCATCGGCGATGCAGACCTGCGCGTCGCCCGGGCCGCGCTCGGGCGCATCGCGGCGGTCTGGTCGTGATCCGTCCGTCTGCCGGGGCCTTCGCCGGCGCTCTTCTCGTGGGAGGGGCGGTGTTCGCGGGTTGCGCGTTCTTCGGCGTCGAGCTGATGTTCGCACTCGCGTGGGGCGCCGCGGTGAGCGTCGTGGTCGGGGCCCTGCGCATGTTCCAGCCCGGCGACCTCCCCGCCTGGCCGCCGCAGCCTCCCGAGGACGATCGTGTCGGTGTTTCCGATGTGGCCCGGCTGGCGTGGACGATCAGCCCTGCGTCGGGAGCCCCGGGCCGCAGTGCGGTACTCCGGGTCACCGACGTCCTGCGTCGTCGGTTGCGCGTTCACGGACTCGAACTCGACGATCCACACGATGCCGCACCCATCGACGCGCTGCTGGGGGCGGGCGTGCGCGCGGGCCTTCTTTCCCCGCACCCGAGCGTGGCTGCGCTCGAGGCTGCCGTCAGCGCGGCTGAGAAGCTCGCTCCCGAGATACAGGAGAACATATGACATCAGAGACCGCGCCACGCGCCGTGGCCGACGTGGCGGATGCCGGGGCCCGGATCCTGGACCAGGTGCGCCAGGTCGTCGTCGGGATGGAGGAGAGTCTGGAGCTCGCGCTCGGCGCGGTCCTCGCCGGAGGGCATGTCCTCTTCGAAGACGTGCCGGGACTGGGCAAAACCGTCGCCGCGCGATCCCTGGCCGCAGCGCTGGGCCTGGACTTCCGGCGGCTGCAATGCACGCCCGACATGCTGCCTGGAGACGTGACCGGATCGTTCGTCTATGCCCCCGACTCGGGCGAGTTCCGCTTCCGCCCCGGCCCGATCTTCACCGGGCTGCTGCTCGCGGACGAGATCAATCGCACCACACCGAAGACGCAGTCGGCGATGTTGGAGGCGATGGCGGAACGACAGGTCACCGTGGAAGGTACGCGGTACCCGCTGACGGAGCCGTTCCATGTTTTCGCGACGTCCAATCCCATCGAGTTCGAGGGCACATACGCGCTTCCGGAGGCACAGCTCGACCGCTTCATGGTGCGCCTCGGCGCCGGTTATCCCAGCCCGGAGGGGGAGACGGAGATTCTCCTGCGCCGCGTACGGCGCGCTCGGGAGGACACCTCCGTCGCAGCTGTGACGACGGCGCAGGAGCTGCTGTCGCTGCAGCAGGTGGTCGAGGCCATCCACATCGACGAGGACGTCGCGCGCTATTGCGTCGACATCGCGCGCGCCACCCGGTCGGCGCAGCATGTGGCGGTGGGGGCCTCCCCGCGCGGTTCGCAGGCTCTCCTGCTGCTGGCACGTGCACTGGCCGCCCTGGCGGGCCGGGAGTACGTGCGTCCGGACGATGTGAAGCGTGTCGCGGTTCCGGTCCTGGCGCATCGTCTGACGCTCTCCCCGCAGGCGTGGGCGCAGGGCGTGTCCCCGGAGCGGATCGTGCAGTCGGTGATCGGTCAGGTCCCGGTCCCGCCCACCGTGGGCGCCGCCCGATGAAGCAGGACCGCTCGCAGCCGGGGTGGCACCACGGAGCCGCACTCGGGATCGCGGCAGCCGGAGCGGTCGTGCTGGTGACGGCTGGCGCCGTGCTGGCCCGGCCCGACACGGTCATGTTCGGCCTGCCTTTCGCCGTATGGCTCGTGCTGGCGCTGCGCCAGCGGGAGAGACCGAGCACCATGCAGATCGAGGCGTCACAGGACGCGGAGAAGCCCGCTGACGAGCCCCACTCGCGCGTGCGCGTGCACGCCGACGTCGAGCTCGTGGATCTGTGGGTGCTGCAGGGGCGCCGTCACCGGCGTGAGGTGATCGTGACGCCCGCGCAGGTGCTCCGCGCATCGAGCACCCTGTTGCACTCGGGTCCGGCGCGACTGCTCGATGTGCGCGCGCGGGCGCTCGGCGCTGACGGGGCCCTGATATCCGACGCCGTGGCGGCACCGGCGCTGGAGTGGAACGCGCCGCCGCGCCTGCGCCCCATCGGAGAGCTGGCGCTCGGCTCGCGCCTCGGTGGGCTGCATGGCGCCCACGCCGGGCGCCGTCCCGGAGCGGGTGGCGACTTCCGCGATATCCATCCCTTTGCCCCCGGTGATGAGGTGCGTCGTGTGGACTGGCGGGCGACAGCGCGTCTCGGACGTCGCCCGGGTGAGCTGTACGTGCGGCGTACCCAGGCGATGAGTGAGGCGACGATCCTCGTCGTGCTCGACATCGCCGACGACCTCGGGCAGGTGGTTGCGACGTGGGGGAGCGGCGACGAGGAGCAGAGCGGACCCACCTCACTCGATCTCGGTCGCGAGGCAGCCCGCGCGCTCACGGAGTCCGCACTCGACCGCGGCGACCGTGTCCAGTACCAGGAGCTCGCGACCGCCGGCCGGATCGTCCGCACCGGCTCTGGCGCGCGCCAGCGTGCGCGGGTGCTCACCGCGATCAGCGCGGCGCGACAGCGTCCCATCGGCGAGCGGTACCGCCGTTCGCCCCTCACTCCACCCGGCGCCACGGTGTACGTGCTGTCGACGTTCTTCGATGGTTCGGCTGCGGCTCTTGCCGCACAATGGCGGGCCGGGGGTCATCGCGTCATCGCGGTGGACATCCTCCCCGAGCCTGATCTGTCCCGCCTCTCGGCGTCCCAGCAGCTCGCGGCGCGCACGTTGTTCCTGGAACGAGCGAACACGTTCGCGGACTTCACGCGCGCTGGGATCACCGTGCTCACCTGGTCGGGGGAGGGCTTCGCCGCCGACCTCGCGGCAGCGCGACGCGACCGGGTGACGATATGAGACCGCGGCTGCATCGGCTTCAGGCGGGCCCGGCGCTGCCGGTCGTGGTCCTGCGCCTGGGGTTGATGCTCGTGCTCTGGGCCGCTGCCTGGTGGATGCCCGCTGGTCCTGTTCTCGGCTGGCTGGCCGTCGTGACGGCGGCTGCGGGAGCCGTGCTCCCACGCTCTCTCGGGACCTGGATCGCGCTGGGCGCTCTCATCGCAGGCAGTCTGCTCGCGCCGGCAGACCCGGCGCGCACGGCGGTGATCATCCTGCTGATCTCGATCTCGCACGCGTTCGGCTCCCTGCTACTCGCCGTGCCCGGGCGTGCATGGATCACGCTGCGCGCGCTGATGCCCACCACTCGGCGCGTGCTGCTGATTCAGGTGCTGGCGCAGCCGGTGGCCCTGCTCATCGGCATCGTTCCGGTTGTCCGTACGACAGGCGCCGTACCACTTGCGGCGGTGGTCGCGGTGGCCGGGTGTGCGGCGCTCGCCGCCCTGCTGCACCGGCTGCTCCGGCCGTCCGGATCCAATGTCCGAGGCCCCGCCTAGACTTGTTCGGTGCCTATCGTTCCTGTCTCCGCTCCGGGAAAACTCACCGTTCGCGGTGCTCGTGTCCACAATCTCCGCAACGTCGATCTTGATATTCCCCGCGACTCGCTGGTCGTTTTCACCGGGCTTTCGGGCTCCGGTAAGTCGAGCCTCGCGTTCGACACGATCTTCGCCGAGGGTCAGCGCCGCTACGTCGAATCACTGAGCGCGTACGCGCGCCAGTTCCTGGGTCAGGTGGACCGCCCCGACGTCGACTTCATCGAGGGGCTGAGCCCCGCCGTCTCCATCGATCAGAAGTCCACGAACCGGAACCCGCGCTCGACCGTGGGCACCATCACGGAGATCTATGACTACATGCGCCTGCTGTGGGCGCGTGTCGGCGTACCGCACTGTCCCGAGTGTGGCGCGGTCATCGAACGACAGACCGTTCAGCAGATCGCCGACCGTCTGATGGAACTTCCCGAGCGAACCCGATTCCAGGTGGTGGCGCCGGTCGTGAGCCAGAAGAAGGGCGAGTTCGTTGACCTGTTCCGCGAGCTCGGAGCGAAGGGCTTCTCTCGTGCGATCGTCGACGGCGAGATGATCCAGCTCGCCGAGCCGCCCACGCTGAAGAAGTCCTACAAGCACGACATCGCCGTCGTGGTGGACCGCCTGGTGGCGGGCCCCGACATTCTCGGCCGGGTGACCGACTCCGTGGAGACGGCGCTTGGACTCACCGACGGCATCGTGGCGATCAATTTCGTCGACGAGGAAGGCGACGCCGCCTGGACCTCCTTCTCCGAGAAGCTGGCGTGCCCGAACGGTCATGCGGTTCAGCTCACGGAGATCGAGCCGCGCACGTTCTCCTTCAACGCACCTTTCGGCGCCTGCCCCGCATGCTCGGGCCTGGGCACCCGCATGTCCGTGGACACCGACCTCATGCTCGGCGACGAGGACCTGTCGATCCGCGAGGGCGTCATCATCCCGTGGACGACGCAGGGCAAGGGTCTCTACCAGTACTACGAGCGCCTGCTCGAGGGGTTGTCATCCGACCTGGGCTTCTCGCTGGACACGCCGTGGAAGGACCTCGATGAGAGCGTCCAGGAAGCGGTGCTGCGTGGCGACAACTACAAGGTCACGGTGCGCTGGAAGAACCGCTACGGCCGTGAGATGAAGTACTCGTCCGGCTTCGAGGGTGTCGTGCCCTATATCGAGCGGCAGTTCGCCACGGCCGATTCCGACAGCGCCCGCCAGCGGTGGCAGGAGTACCTCCGAGAGGTGCCCTGCCCGGTCTGCAATGGTGCGCGTCTCAAGCCCGAGGTGCTCTCGGTGCTGGTGGCGGGCCGTTCCATCGCCGACATCACCTGGCTGAGCCTCGCCGACGCCTACGAGTACTTTCAGACCGTGCAGCTCACCGAGCGTGAGGCGAAGATCGCCGCACAGGTGCTGCGGGAGATCCGTCTGCGTCTGGAGTTCCTGATCCAGGTGGGCCTGAACTACCTCAATCTGGCGCGCTCGGCCGGCTCCCTGTCCGGTGGTGAAGCACAGCGCATCCGTCTGGCCACGCAGATCGGCTCCGGTCTCACCGGGGTGCTCTACGTGCTCGATGAGCCCTCCATCGGACTGCATCAGCGCGATAACCGCCGCCTCATCGAGACGCTCGCCAAGCTGCGTGATCTCGGCAACACTCTCATCGTGGTGGAGCACGACGAGGAGACCATTGAGGCGTCGGACTGGATCGTCGACATCGGTCCGGGTGCCGGCGTGAACGGCGGGGCTGTGGTGCACTCCGGCCCCTACGCCGAACTCCTCGCCGAGAAGGAGTCGATGACCGGCGACTACCTGTCTGGCCGGCGCAGCATCGAGACGCCGAAGAAGCGGCGCAAGCTCGACAGGAAGCGACAGATCAGCGTGGTCGGCGCGCGTGAGAACAACCTGAAGAACGTCACGGCCACGTTCCCGCTCGGCGTCCTCACCGCGGTCACCGGCGTGAGTGGGTCGGGCAAGTCGTCGCTCGTGAACGACATCCTCTATCGGGTACTGGCCTCGCGGCTGAATGGAGCCCGCACGGTGCCGGGCAAGCACACGCGCGTGACGGGACTCGACAACCTCGACAAGGTGGTGCACGTCGATCAGGCGCCGATCGGTCGCACTCCGCGCTCCAACCCGGCGACGTACACGGGTGTGTTCGACCGCATCCGCACGCTGTTCGCGGAGACCACCGAGGCGAAGGTGCGCGGCTACCAGCCGGGCCGGTTCTCCTTCAACGTCAAGGGCGGCCGCTGCGAGGCATGCTCCGGCGACGGCACGATCAAGATCGAGATGAACTTCCTCCCCGACGTGTACGTCGCGTGTGAGGTGTGCGGCGGCAAGCGCTACAACCGCGACACCCTGGCCGTGCACTACAAGGGCAAGAACATCGCCGAGGTGCTGGAGATGCCCATTGCCGAAGCCGCCGAGTTCTTCGAGCCCATCCAGGCGATCCACCGCTACCTGCAGACGCTGGTCGATGTGGGGCTCGGGTACGTGCGCCTCGGACAGTCCGCCACGACGCTCTCGGGTGGTGAAGCGCAGCGCGTGAAGCTGGCCACCGAGCTCCAGCGTCGCAGCAACGGACGCAGCATCTACGTCCTGGACGAGCCGACGACGGGTCTGCACTTCGAAGACGTCCGCAAGCTCCTGGAGGTGCTCAACGGCCTCGTGGACAAGGGGAACACCGTCATCGTCATCGAGCACAACCTCGACGTCATCAAGTCGGCGGACTGGATCATCGATCTCGGCCCCGAGGGCGGCTCGGGCGGTGGCGAGATCATCGCCACCGGAACGCCTGAGCAGGTCGCGAAGGCGGAGGGCAGCCACACCGGCGCGTTCCTTGCCGAGGTCCTCAAGCGCGACGGCGAGCGCGCGGGGCGCTGATGGCCGACGAACTGCCGTACCGCCCGAAGGCGGGGGAGATCCCGACCAATCCCGGGGTCTACCGCTTCCGGGATGCTTCTGGGCGGGTCCTTTACGTGGGCAAGGCCAAGAGCTTGCGCCAGCGGCTGTCGAACTATTTCGCGCCGCTGCGCACCCTGCACGAGCGCACTCGCCGCATGGTCACCACCGCATCCAGCGTGGAATGGACGGTGGTCGACTCCGACGTCGAGGCGCTCCAGCTGGAGTACATGTGGATCAAGGAGTTCGATCCGCCCTTCAACGTCCGCTACAAGGACGACAAGTCGTACCCGTTCTTGGCGATCACCCTGGCGGACGAGGCGCCACGGGTGATCGTCACGCGCAACCACCGCATTCCCGGTGCTCGCTATTTCGGCCCCTACCCGAAGGTGTGGGCCGTGCACGACACGATCGACCAGATGATCCGGATCTTCCCGATCCGCACCTGCAGCGACGCGAGCTACCGCAAGGCCATGCAGACGGGGCGGCCCTGCTTCCCGGGGCAGATCGGCAAGTGCGGCGGACCCTGCTCGATGAAGGTGACCATCGAGGAGCACCGGGCGGTCGTGGACGAGTTCATCGCGTTCATGAACGGCGGCGACCAGCGGGTGCGTCGGGATCTGACCGAGAAGATGGCAGCGGCCGCCCTCGCGATGGACTACGAATCGGCCGCCGTGTTTCGCGACCGCATCGCGTCCGTGGACGCGGTTCTGAGCCGTAGCGCCCTGGTGCTGGCCGAGAACGAGGACGCGGATCTGTTCGGCATCGCGGAGGACGAGCTGTCGGCCGCAGTGCAGCATTTCATCGTGCGGGGTGGCCGTGTACGCGGTGTGCGTGCCACGACCATCGAGAAGGAGATCGACATCTCCGGGGCAGAGCTGGTCGATCAGCTTCTGCAACGCGTCTACGGAGACGTCGCCGCCGCCGACATCCCCCGCAAAGTCCTGGTGCCCGAGCTCCCCGAGGATGCCGAGCAGCTGGAGCAGTGGCTCGAGGAGCGGCGCGGCAAGCGCGTGTCCGTGAAGGTCGCCCAGCGCGGCCGCATGGCCGACCTACTGCGTACGGCGACGACGAACGCGCAGCAGGCGCTCATCCTCCACAAGACGCGACGCACGAGCGACTACGTCGCGCGCACCCAAGCACTCACGGACCTGCAGGAGGCGCTCGGTATGGCCGAGGCGCCGTTGCGGATCGAGTGCTTCGACATCTCTCACCTCTCCGGCACCAACGTGGTGGCGTCGATGGTGGTGTTCGAGGACGGGCTGCCCCGCAAAGACCAGTACCGGACGTTCTCGATCACCGAGACCACCGACGACACGGACTCGATGTACCAGACGCTCATGCGTCGTCTCGCTCGGCTGGATGAGCCGGTCGAGCCCGAACCCGCGGGCGAGGACGGAGAGGAGGCCCCGCGCAAACGCCGTCGGTTCTCCTATCCGCCCCAGCTGCTGATCGTGGACGGCGGTCAGCCCCAGGTGGCCGCTGCCGCGCGCGCCCTCCGCGATTCCGGGCGCACGGACATCGCGCTGTGCGGCATTGCGAAGCGGCTGGAGGAGATCTGGCTGCCCGATGACGACTTTCCCGTGATCCTCCCGCGTACCAGTGAGGCGCTGTATCTCGTTCAGCGGCTACGTGACGAGGCGCACCGGTTCGCCATCACCCACCAGCGCCGCAAGCGTAAGCGCGGCATCGCAACGGTACTGAGCGAGATCCCCGGACTGGGAGAGGCGCGGATCAAGCTCCTGCTCAAGCACTTCGGCTCGGTGTCACGGTTGCGCTCGGCCACGCCGGACGAGATCGCCGAGGTGAACGGCATCGGTCCCGTGCTGGCTCGCACCATCCACTCGCATCTCACCCTCGATGCGCCGCCTGCCACGACCGCTGAGGAGCCGGCCGCGGATCGGTAGCATGGTCGTGAGCGAAGGAGAACCCGTGGCTGATCCCCAGGCCGAACACGTGAGCACTGGCGTGACCGGTGCCGCGGACCCCGAAGAGGAATCGGGCGGCCAGAGCGAGGTCCTGATCGTCACCGGGATGTCGGGTGCCGGCCGCTCGACCGTGGGCAACGCGCTGGAGGACCTCGACTGGTATGTCGTGGACAATCTTCCTCCCCAGATGCTCAAGCCGCTGCTCGACCTCTCACTGATCGGCAACTCGGGGCTTCCGCGTGTGGCGGCGATCACCGATGTGCGGGGCCGGGATCTGTTCCGCCAGCTCCCGGAAGTCATGCGCGAGCTTCGCAACCGCAGCGATGTGCGCCTCGTCTTCCTGGATGCATCGGACGAGGTTCTGGTGCGACGATTCGAGTCGGTTCGTCGGCCCCATCCCCTGCAGGGCGACGGCACCCTCCTGGACGGCATCCGGCTGGAGCGGGAGCGTCTGCAGCCCATCCGGGAAGCGTCGGACATCGTCATCGACACCTCGGCCTTCAACGTGCATCAGCTCGCCACCCAGGTGTCGGATCTGTTCAGCGAGGAGGGGAGCGCGAAGCACACCCTCACGGTGATGAGCTTCGGGTTCAAGTACGGCGTGCCCACGGACACCGACTTCGTCGCCGACATGCGTTTCCTGCCGAATCCGTTCTGGATCGATGAACTCCGCCCCCTCACAGGCGAGGACGCCGCGGTTTCCGAGTATGTCCTCGGCCAGCCCGGCGCTCAGGAGTTCATCGAAGCGTACGAGAAGGCGGTCTCGATCGCCCTGGAGGGCTATCAGCGGGAGAACAAGTCCCATTCGACCATCGCGATCGGGTGCACCGGCGGCAAGCATCGTTCGGTGGCGACGGCGATCGAACTCGCCCGGCGGCTGTCATCCCACCCCGGTCTGGCCGTGCGCCTCAAGCATCGGGACCGGGGTCGCGAGTAAGCTTGATCCTCTGCGCCACCGCGCAACCCTGAATCATGATTTCTTGACCGGAAACGGTCGAATGTGAGGATCACATCGTGTCATTGACCGCCGACGTCAAGGGCGAACTCGTCGCCATTCGCGATCCGCGGCCGACCGTCCGGGCAGCCGAACTGACTGCCATTCTGCGCTTCGCAGGCGGACTGCACTCGATCGCCGGTCGAGTAGCCGTTGAAGCCGAAGTCGATGCCGAAGTGCTCGCCCGTCGCGTGACCCGCGACCTGGTCGAGCTCTACGGCGTTCGTCCGGACGTCGCCCATATCCAGTCGTCGAGTGCCCGTACGGGCAATCACTTCGCCGTCCGCGTCATCGAAGGCGGTGAGACGCTTGCTCGCCAGACGGGTCTGCTCGATCAGCGCCGCCGCCCGGTGCGCGGGTTGCCCAACCGTCTCACGACCGGTTCGCGGGCCGATCTCGCCGCCATCTGGCGCGGCGCGTTCCTCGCGGCCGGCACGCTCACCGAGCCGGGCCGCTCCGCGGCGGTGGAGATCAGCTGCCCGTCGGGGGAGGCCGCCATGGCCCTCGTGGGCGCGGCCGGCCGGCTGGGGGTCGCCACGAAGGCTCGCGAGGTCCGCGGCGTTCCCCGTGTCGTCGTCCGCGACGGCGAGGCGATCCGCGCGATCCTCGCGATCATGGGCGCTGAGCGCACCGCTGCCGCGTGGGACGAGATGCGTCAGCGCCGCGAGGTGCGCGCCGGAGTGAACCGGCTCGTGAACTTCGACGATGCGAACCTCCGCCGCTCCGCGCAGGCCGCCGTGGCGGCGTGCGCACGAATCGAGCGGGCGCTGGAGATCCTCGGCGATGAGGTGCCCGATCACCTGAAGCAGGCCGGCGAGCTGCGACTCGCGCACCGCGACGCCAGCCTCGACGAACTGGGCCACCGCGCCGACCCACCGCTGACCAAGGACGCCGTCGCCGGACGAATCCGTCGCCTGCTCGCCATGGCCGACAAGCGCGCGGAGCAAGACGGGGTGCCGGGCACCGAAGCGGCTGTGCCCACGGGCGCGGTCGACTGAGACCCCTCCTGACGAACCCCGCTGACGCTGTGCCCAGCATCGGCGGGGTTCGTCGTCGCCGGGCGTCATCTGGCAAGCCCGCGGCCCTCGCGCCGGTGGATTTCACTAGGATGAGACTTGTCCGGCCCCGGCCCTTCCGGTCTCCCGGGGCGAATAAGCGCCCTCGTGGCGCAGACAGGAAGAAGTGAAGAATGGCGACGTACACGCTGCCCGAGCTGACCTACGACTACTCGGCTCTGGAGCCCAGCATCAGCGGGGCGATCATGGAGCTGCACCACTCCAAGCACCACCAGGCGTACGTGACGGGCGCGAACACCGCGCTCGAGCAGCTGGCGGCCGCTCGCGAGAAGGGCGACTTCGCGAACATCAACAAGCTCGAGAAGGACCTCGCGTTCAACCTCGGTGGTCACACGAACCACTCCATCTTCTGGACCAACCTCTCGCCCAACGGTGGCGACAAGCCGGTGGGCGACCTCGAGGCCGCCATCACCGATCACTTCGGCTCGTTCGATGCATTCCAGGCGCACTTCACCGCCGCGGCTCTCGGCGTGCAGGGCTCCGGATGGGCAGGTCTGTTCTGGGACTCCATCGGCCAGAACCTGATCATCCAGCAGTTCTTCGACCAGCAGTCGCAGTTCGCCGCGGGCTCCGTGCCGCTGCTGCTGCTGGACGTCTGGGAGCACGCTTACTACCTGGACTACAAGAACGTCCGCGCCGACTACGTGAAGGCGTTCTGGAACATCGCCAACTGGGAGAACGTCCAGCAGCGCTTCGAGGTCGCGCGCACGCAGACGAACGGCCTGCTGGTACTGTCGTAAGCGGCGCGGCGTCCCGACGGGGGCGACCCCGCCGGGACGCCGATGTCCCCGATCTGAATCCATCAACGCGCGCGAGCGCATTCATCTCTCAGGGAGACCTACGTGTCTGTCAAGATCGGTATCAACGGCTTCGGCCGTATCGGGCGCAACTACCTCCGCGCGGCTCTCGCGCAGGGTGCTGACCTCGAGATCGTCGCGGTGAACGACCTCACCGACAACAAGACCCTCGCTCACCTCCTCAAGTACGACTCGATCACGGGCCGGCTGGACCAGGACGTGACCTACGACGAGAACTCGATCACCGTCGGTGACCGCAAGATCCTCGTGTTCGAGGAGCGCGACCCCGCGAACCTCCCCTGGGGCGAGCTGGGCGTCGACATCGTCATCGAGTCGACGGGCCGCTTCACCAAGGCGGAAGACGCACGCAAGCACATCGCTGCCGGCGCGAAGAAGGTGCTGATCTCGGCCCCCGCGTCGGGCGAGGACCGCACCATCGTCATGGGTGTCAACGAGAACACCTACGACCCCGAGAACGACGTCATCATCTCCAACGCGTCCTGCACCACGAACTGCCTGGCGCCGCTGGCCAAGGTGTTCAACGACGAGTTCGGCATCGAGCGCGGTCTGATGACCACCGTTCACGCGTACACCGCCGACCAGAACCTCCAGGACGGACCGCACAGCGACCTGCGTCGTGCGCGTGCCGCCGCCGTGAACATCGTTCCGACCTCCACCGGTGCCGCCAAGGCCATCGGTCTGGTCATGCCGGAGCTGAAGGGCAAGCTCGACGGCTTCGCGCTGCGCGTTCCGATCCCCACCGGCTCGATCACCGACCTCACCATCGAGGCATCGCGCGAGGTCTCGGTCGAGGAGATCAAGGCCGCGTACAAGAAGGCTGCCGAAGAGGGTCCGCTCAAGGGCATCCTCAAGTACACCGAGGACGAGATCGTCTCCAGCGACATCGTCACCGACCCGCACTCGTCGATCTTCGACGCGGGCCTGATCCGCGTGATCGGCAACCAGGTGAAGCTGTCCAGCTGGTACGACAACGAGTGGGGCTACTCGAACCGCCTCGTCGACCTGACCGAGTACGTCGCGGAGAGCATGTAATCCATGGGCCTGCGAACCCTCTCCTCGCTCGGCGATCTCGCCGGCAAGCGCGTCATCATCCGCTGCGATCTCAACGTCCCGCTGAAGGACGGTGTGATCACCGACGATGGTCGCGTGCGCGCATCCCTGCCCACGCTGAACGCTCTCATCAACCAGGGTGCACGCGTTGTCGTGTGCTCTCACCTGGGGCGCCCGGAGGGCGCTCCGGACGAGCGCTACAGCCTCGCCCCCGTGGCTCAGCGGCTCTCGGAGCTGCTCGGCAAGCCGGTGGCCTTCGCACGCGACACGGTGGGCGAGTCCGCCACCGACGCCGTGGCGAGCCTTGCCGACGGTGACGTCGCGGTGATCGAGAACCTCCGGTTCAACCCGGGGGAGACCAGCAAGGATGCCGGCGAGCGAGAGGAGTTCGCAGGCCGCCTCGCGTCTCTCGCGGACGTGATGGTGTCCGACGGCTTCGGCGTCGTGCACCGCAAGCAGGCGAGCGTCTACGAGCTCGCCCGCACCCTTCCGTCGGCAGCCGGCCTGCTGATCGAGAAGGAGCTGGAGGTCCTCGACCGGCTCACGGAGAACCCGGAGCGCCCTTACACAGTGGTGCTGGGTGGTTCGAAGGTGAGCGACAAGCTCGGCGTCATCGACCACCTCCTTCCGCGTGTCGATCGTCTTCTCATCGGCGGCGGCATGCTGTTCACCTTCCTCAAGGCCGAAGGCCACGAGGTCGGCGCCAGCCTCCTCGAGCAGGACCAGCTGGACACCGTGATCGGGTACATCGCGAAGGCGAAGGAGCTCGGCGTCGAGCTCGTCCTCCCCACCGACGTGGTGGTCGCGGACAAGTTCGCCGCCGACGCCGCACACGAGGTTGCCGCAGCGGACGCCATCGAGTCGACGAGCTTCGGTGCTGCCGGGATCGGCCTCGACATCGGTCCGGTCACGGCAGCCGCATTCTCTGAGGCGGTGCGTGGCTCGCGCACGGTCTTCTGGAACGGCCCGATGGGGGTGTTCGAGTTCCCCGCGTTCGCGAACGGTACCCGCGCGGTCGCCGAGGCCCTGACCGCGGTCGACGGGCTCAGCGTGGTGGGCGGCGGCGACTCCGCTGCTGCGGTGCGCCAGCTCGGTTTCTCCGATGACCAGTTCGGTCACATCTCCACGGGTGGCGGCGCCAGCCTGGAGTTCCTCGAAGGCAAGAAGCTTCCCGGACTGGAGGTCCTCGGATGGGCGTGAGCGCTCGTACCCCGCTGATCGCGGGCAACTGGAAGATGAACCTGGATCACCTCCAGGCGGTGGCGTTCGTGCAGAAGCTGCACTGGACGCTGAAGGATGCGAAGTTCGAAGAGGGCTCGGTCGAGGTCGCGGTGTTCCCGCCTTTCACCGACATCCGCAGTGTGCAGACGCTGATCGACGCCGACAAGATCCCGTTTGCGCTCGGCGCACAGGACATCTCGAAGCACGATTCGGGCGCGTACACCGGCGAGGTCTCGGGAGCGTTCCTCGCGAAGCTGCAGTGCGGTTACGTGATCATCGGCCACTCCGAGCGGCGCGAGTACCACAACGAGACCGATGAGGTCGTCGCCGCCAAGACCCGTGCGGCCCTCAAGCACGGCATCGTGCCTGTGATCTGCGTGGGCGAGACCGCGGAGGACCTGGAGAAGCACGGCGCTTCCGCCGTGCCGGTCGCACAGCTGGCCGCGGTGCTCGAGGGTCTGGACAGGAAGTCCGACATCGTCGTCGCCTATGAGCCCGTCTGGGCCATCGGCTCAGGCCAGGCGGCCACCCCGCAGCAGGCTCAGGACGTGTGCGCTGCCCTGCGCGGCGTCATCGCCGACAAGCTGGGACCGGACGCGGCAGCACGCACGCGTGTGCTGTACGGCGGCTCGGTGAAGGCGGCCAACATCGCCTCCTTCATGCGCGAGCCGGATGTCGACGGCGCACTGGTGGGAGGCGCGAGCCTCGTGGTTGACGAGTTCGCCGCGATCGCCCGCTACCAGAAGCACGTCGGCGTCTGACGGCGCGGGCTTCGCGCCCGCTCCGCTCGGCCCCGTATACTGAACGTTCATGCGGTGATTCCTGCCGCGCTCGAAAGGCTGCAACCAAAGTGGAAATTCTCCAGTTCGTGCTGCAGGTGGTGCTCGGCATCACCAGTCTCGCGCTCACCCTTCTGATCCTTCTGCACAAGGGTCGCGGTGGCGGTCTGTCGGATATGTTCGGCGGCGGAACAACGTCGGCCATGGGATCGTCCGGGTACGCGGAGCGCAACCTGAACCGCCTCACGATCATTCTGGCGCTGGTCTGGTTCGGCGTGATCGTCGCGCTCGGTCTGCTGACGAAGTTCGGTCTCTGATGGCGACCGGAGGTAACGCCATCCGCGGCAGCCGCGTCGGCGCCGGCCCGATGGGCGAGCAGGATCACGGATTCCACGCCGAGCGCATCGCGGTCTCGTACTGGGATGCGCTGGGCAACGAGACGGTTCGCTACTTCGCAGCGGGCGTTCCCGACGAGGAGATCCCGGAGACCATCGACAGCCCCCATTCGGGGTTGCCGGCTGGTCGCGACAAGGAGAACCCTCCGATGATCGCGAAGCCGGAGCCGTACAAGACGCACCTGGCCTACGTGAAGGAGCGCCGCACCGAGGAGGAGGCGGTCTCGCTTCTCGACGACGCCCTCGCGGCACTGCGCGAACGTCGCGGTCAGTAACAGACAGCATCACCCGAAGGGGCGGCCACCGATCATGGCCGCCCCTTCGGCGTCTGTGGCAGCACGGACGAAAGCCCCGCCGACGGTGAAACGCCGGCGGGGCCTTCAGAGTTCTCAGCCCGTGGCTCAGAACTCCGGGTCGATGAGCTCAGGAGGAACCTCGCCGGCGGCCGACTCATCCGTGATGATGATGGTGCGGTGAGTGCCCTTCGCGCCGGCGGCGGGAACGCTTGCATAGCTCGCGCCCGCGAGAATGAGCCCGAGGGCTCCGGCCTTCTCCGCGCCCGAGATGACCATCCACACACGGGTGGACGAGTTGATCACCGGACGCGTCAGCGTAATGCGCTCGGGCGGGGGCTTGGGCGAGTCACGAACCGCGAGGACGGTGCGATCCGTCACGCGAACCTCATCGCGGTCGGGGAAGAGGGAGGCGATGTGGCCGTCCGGCCCGACGCCGAGGAGAGTCACGTCGAACGTCGGCCACGGGCGCTCGTCGGTGCCGAACCGGGCGAGCTCCTGCGCGTACCAGTCGGCCGCAGCGTCCAGATCCCGTCCGTCGTCCGCCGCCGGCATCTCGTGGACGTTGGCAGCCGGGATCGGCAGGGCGTCGATGAGTGCCGCGCGAGCCTGCACGGCGTTGCGATCTCCATCGGTGCGCGCGACAAACCGCTCATCGCTCCACCAGAGGTGCACCCGATCCCAGTCGATCATGGCCACGGCGGGCTGCTGTGCCGCCGCGGCCAGGACGGCGATTCCCATGGTGCCGCCGGTGAGCGAAACGTGGACTTCGCGGTCTTCGGCGAGACCGAGCACGATCTTGCCCAGGAACCGGCTCGCGACGCTGGTCGCGAGCGTCGCCGCATCGGGGGCGACGACGACTCTCTTCTCGGACATATGCCTACCTCTGCGCGGTGGCGGCGGGACCCAGCTGGGCCCAACCGTCGCTGATCACTCGACCATACAAGACGTCCGCGTCCAGGCGACGCAGCTCCTCGGCGAGGCACTCGCGCACCGTGCGGCGGGGAAGCAGCAGCTCGTGGTCGGGCTGGCCGGGTTGCGTGAGCACCGCGACTCCCGGCTCCGGGCGCTCGAGCACGATATCGCCGGAGGCGCGCGTGAGGCGGACGGACTTGATGCCCTCGCCCCAGCTGTCGCGGGGCTGATAGTGCCAGACCACATCGCAGTCGAGCTTGAGCTTCAGCCACGCGGCCAGGAGCCCGGTCGACGGGGAGTCGTCGGCTCCCTGCACCTCCACCGCCGTGATGGACTCGTACGGCGGCTGGTCCAGCACCGCTGCCAGCTGTTCGCGCCAGTGTGTGAGCCGAGTCCACGCCAGGTCGGTGTCACCGGGGGAGTAGGACGGTCCCAGCAGCGAGACGCGATCCACGTCCTGCGGGAGCGTGGACGCGTCCGTGATGCGCCGCTGTGCGATCCGGCCCAGCGGGGACTCAGCCGGGGCCGCCGGCGGGTTGTCCGGCCACCACACGACCACCGGTGCATCCGGCAGGAGCAGGCCGGTGACCAGGCTCTCCTCATTGGATGCTGCGGCACCCGACGCGGACAGCACGATGACCTCGCTCGCTCCGGCGTCGCCGCCGACGCGGATCTGAGCGTCCAGTCGCGATGCCGCCTCGGGGTCTGTGGTGACGACGATCACCCGCATGGGGTGCTCACGCGAAGCGTCGTTGGCGGCCTCGATGGCCTCCTCCATCACTTCGGCGCGGGTCGCGATGATGAGGGTGAGGACGCGGCCGAGAGCGACAGCGCCGCCCTCCTCACGCACCTTCACGAGGGTCTTGGCCACCGCAGACACGGTGGTTTCGGGCAGATCGACGATCACGGGCGCCTCCAGACACGTCCGTCGCGGGCCAACAGCGCGTCGGCCGATGCGGGACCCCACGAGCCGGGGCCGTACTGTTCGAGCGGACCGCCTTCGGCAGCCCAGAACTCCTCGATCGGGTCGAGGATCTTCCAGGAGAGCTCGACCTCCTCGTGCCGCGGGAACAGCGGCGGGTCACCGAGAAGCACGTCCAGGATGAGACGCTCGTACGCCTCGGGGCTGGCCTCGGTGAAGGCATGGCCGTATCCGAAGTCCATGGTCACATCACGCACGTTGGTGCCGGCACCCGGCACCTTCGAGCCGAAGCGGATGGTGACGCCCTCGTCGGGCTGGATACGGAACACGAGCGCGTTCTGGCCCAGCTCCGCGCTCTGCGCGCGGGAGAACAGGTGCTCGGGGGTGCGCTTGAAGACGACGGCGATCTCCGTGACACGACGGCCCAGTCGCTTGCCGGTGCGCAGGTAGAACGGGACGCCGGCCCAGCGGCGGGTGTTGATCTCGAGCTTGATGGCGGCGAAGGTCTCTGTGGTCGACTGCGGGTCCATGCCGTCCTCGTCGAGGAAGCCGTGCACCTCTTCACCGCCCTGCCAGCCGCCGGCGTACTGACCGCGCGCGGTCGCCGCGCCGAGGTCCTCGGGGAGGACGACGGCTGCGAGCACCTTTTCCTTCTCGGCTCGCAGGTGCTCGGCCTCCAGGCTGATCGGCTCCTCCATCGCGGTGAGGGCCAGCAGCTGCAGCAGATGGTTCTGGATGACGTCGCGGGCGGCGCCGATTCCGTCGTAGTAGCCGGCGCGGCCGCCGACGCCGATGTCCTCGGCCATCGTGATCTGCACGTGGTCGACGTAGTTGCGGTTCCAGATCGGCTCGTACAGCTCGTTGGCGAAGCGCAGCGCGAGGATGTTCTGCACCGTCTCTTTGCCGAGGTAGTGATCGATGCGGAAGATCGAGTCGGCCGGGAAGGCGGACTCCAGCGCCTCGTTCAGAGCGCGTGCCGATGCGAGATCGTCGCCGAAGGGCTTCTCGATCACCACGCGACGCCAGTGGTCGGGGTCCTGCGTGCCGTCGACGAGGCCCGACTCACGCAACTGGGTGGTGACGACGGGGAAGTCCTTGGGCGGGATGGAGAGGTAGAACGCGTGGTTTCCCATCGTGCCGCGTTCGACATCCAGAGCGTCCACGGTGGCTTTCAGACGTGCGAACGCGTCCGGGTCGTCGAACGTTCCCTGGACGAAGCGGATGCCCTGTGACAGCTGGTTCCAGGTGTCCTCGCGGAACTCGGTGCGGGCGCCGGCCTTCACCGCGTCACGCACCACCTGGGCGAAGTCCTGGTCTTCCCACTCGCGGCGTGCGAAGCCGACCAGCGCGAAGCCGGGTGGCAGCAGACCGCGGTTGGCGAGGTCGTAGACGGCGGGCATGAGCTTCTTGCGGGACAGGTCGCCGGTCACGCCGAAGATCACGAGGGCGCTGGGCCCCGCGATTCGGTTGAGGCGCCGGTCATCGGGGTCGCGCAGCGGATTGTGCCCGCGCGAGATCGATGCGGTCATCGGGGGAAGAACTCCTGTGTCAGTCGGCGTCGTCGAACAGGTCGACGACATCGTTCTGGGGATCGGTGAGGGTGAGGGTGACGACGGGACGGCCGAGATCGGCGAGGACGCGGGCATCGCCCGCTGCCTGAGCGTTGATCAGCTGCCCGAAGGTGTAGGGGCGACCGGGGATCTCCAGGTCGACATCCGTGCTCTCCAGAATCTGGAGGAACACGCCGTTGGCGGGTCCGCCCTTGTGGTACTGGCCCGTCGAGTGCAGGAAGCGCGGTCCCCACCCGAAGGTGACCGGTCGCGCTGAGGAGGTGGCGGCGAGTTCACGCAGTCCCGCCAGCTGGGGGAGCGCGTCGCGGTTGACGTAGGCCTGGATAGCGATGTATCCGTTGTCCGCCGCCCGTGCGAACAGGGCGTCGAGCACGGCGCGAACCGAACCGGCGGACACCAGCGACGCGTCCGTGGAGCGCACTTCGATGCCGCCTTCCACGAACGCCGGAGCGCCGGTCTGCGGACGTTCCTCCAGGAGCGCACGCGCGGCCTGTTTGGCGGCCTCGACGTCGGGCTGGTCGAAGGGGTTGATCCCGAGGATGCGCCCCGCGACGGCGACGGCGTACTCCCAGACCAGGAACGCGGAACCGAGACTCGCGCTGATCAGGATCTCGTCGTAGTGGTCCTCGAAGATGCCGACATCGTCGACGTCCTGCACGAACCGGACGCGCTGCAGGTCGTCCTGCGGATCCTCCGCCTCGAGCGACACCTCGGTGAGGACGACGGGCAGGATGCCGGTTCCGTCCTTGCCGGTGGACTCGGCGACCAGCTGCTCGATCCAGTCGGCCAGACCGTCCAGGCCGGCATCCGGTTCCACGATGAGGCCGAGCTTGTCCTTGCGCACCGACTCCGCCGTGGCGCCGGCGATCGCGGCTCCCAGGATGAGGGCGGGATTGTCCGGACTGTCGACCGCGACCTCCGCGAGCACGGCGTCCGCTTCGTCCAGGACCGCTTCGACGTCAGCGCCGGCGAGCGCGGAGGCGACCAACCCGAACGCCGTCAGCGCGGAGAATCGCCCCCCGACGGTGGGCTGTGCCGTGAAGACGCGGTACCCGCGTTCCACCGCACGGGCTTCGAGAGGAGAGCCCGGGTCGGTCACCACGATGATCCGTTCCGCCGGATCGAGTCCGAGGTCGCTGAACGCCGCCTCGAATGCGCGCTGCGCAGAGTCGGTCTCCACGGTGGAACCGGACTTCGACGACACGACGAGCACAGTGCGGCGAAGATCATCCTCGCTGTCCCCATCGATGGCGGCGAGGACCTGGCCGGGAGCGGTCGAGTCGAGGATCACCAGTGGCACGTCTGCGCCGCGGGTGATGACCTCGGGGGCGAGCGATGATCCTCCCATGCCGGCCAGCACGATGCGATCCAGTCCCCGCCGGCGGAGGTCGTCGCGCAGGGCGACGACCTCCGACACGAGTGGGCGCGAGATCTCGACCGCCTGGACCCAGCCGAGGCGGATCTCCGCGTCGGTTTGTGCGCCAGGACCCCACAACGTGGGATTCTGATCTGCGATGCCCGATGCGACGAGGTCGTCGACGAGGGCGGGTACCACCGCATCGGCCACCTCACGGGGGTGGCCGGAGAGACGCAGACGGAAGGTCACCGCGCGCTCTCGAGCGCCGTCTGCACGGTGCTCTTGAGGTCCTGCCAGGAGGCGATGAACTTCGAGACGCCCTCATCCTCGAGCAGCTGCGTGACGTCAGCGAAATCGACGCCGACGGCAGCCAGACGGGCCACCACGTCGTGCGCGGCGGGGATATTCGGCGTGATCGTGTCACCGGTGATGACACCCTCAGCGAACGTGGCCTCCAGCGTCTTCTCCGGCATCGTGTTCACCGTGTCGGCGGCGACCAGCTCGGTGACGTACAGCGTTGCCGGCAGTGCGGGGTCCTTGACACCCGTGGACGCCCACAGCGGTCGCTGCGGGTTCGCACCGGCGGCGGCGAGCTGCCGGGCGCGCTCGGTCGCGGACTTCTGCCCGAACAGCTCGTATGCGAGGCGCGCGTTGGCGAGACCCGCCTGGCTCTTGAGAGCGAGAGCGTCCTCGGTGCCGATCTCTGCGAGGCGCTTGTCGACCTCGGTGTCGACGCGCGACACGAAGAAGGATGCGACCGAGTGGATACGGCTGATGTCGTGACCGTTCGCCTGCGCCTGCTCGATGCCGGCGTAGTACGCGTCGATCACGTCGTTGTAGCGCTCCAGCGAGAAGATCAGCGTGACGTTGACGCTGATGCCCGCGGCAAGGGTCGCCGTGATCGCCGGGATACCGGCCTTCGTGGCGGGGATCTTGATGAGCGTGTTCTCGCGGTCCACCGCGGCCCACAGCTCCTTCGCCTGCGCGACGGTGCCCTCGGTGTCGTGCGCCAGATCGGGGGAGACCTCGATGGACACACGGCCATCGACGCCACCGGTGGCGTCGTACACCGGACGGAAGATGTCGGTCGCGTTGCGCACGTCGTCGGTGGTGAGGGCGAAGATCGCCTCGTCGACGCTGGCGCCGGCCTGCGCGAGCTCCTCCAGCTGCGCTGCGTAGTCACCGCCGCCGTTGCTGATCGCCCCCTGGAAGATCGTGGGGTTGGTGGTGACGCCGGAGACGTTGCGGGTCCGGATCAGCTCGGCGAGGTTGCCGGACGTGATGCGAGAGCGCGAGAGGTCGTCGAGCCAGATGCTGACGCCGGCTGCGGTGAGATCTGCCGTGGGGGTGGTCATGAGTTCTCCTTAACGGTCTCGCGGGCTGCCTGCACGACGTGGTCGACAGTGAACCCGAAGTTTGTGAAGAGCGTCTTCCAGTCGGCGGAGGCGCCGAAGTGGTCGATCGCAACGGTGCGTCCGGTGTCGCCGACGATGCGGTACCAGCTGGCAGCGGAACCGGCCTCGACGGAGACGCGGGCCTTGACGGCGGACGGGATGACGCTCTCGCGGTACTCCTCGTCCTGCTGGGCGAACCATTCGAGCGACGGGGCGGAGATCACGCGGGCGTTGATGCCCTCGCCGCGGAGCACCTCGCGTGCTCCCACGGCGAGCTGTACTTCGGAGCCCGTTGCGATGAGCAGCACGTCCGGGGTGCCGCCCGGAGCCTCCTGCAGGACGTACGCACCGCGGGCGACGCCTTCTGCCGAGGCGAACGAGTCGCCGCTGGCCGGGCCGTCGACACGCTCGTAGGTGGGCACGTTCTGACGCGTCAGCGCCAGCCCGATGGGGCCCGAGTGGTGGCGCAGAGCCTGCAGCCAGGCCACAGCGGTCTCGTTGGCGTCCGCCGGGCGGACCACCGTCATGTTCGGGATCACGCGCAGCGAGGCGAGCTGCTCGATGGGCTGGTGCGTGGGGCCGTCCTCGCCGAGGGCGACGGAGTCGTGCGTCCAGACGAACACGGGCGCGATACCCATGAGAGCTGCGAGGCGCACCGCGGGGCGCATGTAGTCACTGAAGATGAGGAAGGTGCCGCCGAACGGACGGGTGAGCCCGGAGAGCACGATGCCGTTGAGGATCGAGCCCATGGCGTGCTCGCGGATGCCGAAGTGCATCACGCGGCCGTACGGGCTTCCGCTCCACTCGTGGGTGGACCACTCGGTGGGGATGAAGGACGGGGCGTCCGTGATGGAGGTCATGTTCGACTCGGCGAGATCCGCCGAACCACCCCACAGCTCGGGCAGACGTGCCGCCAGCGCATTGATCACCTTGCCCGAAGCGACGCGGGTGGAGACCTCCTTGCCGGCCTCGAACACGGGGAGGGCGCCCTCGATGTCCTCGGGCAGGGCACGGGCCTCGAGGCGGTCCAGAAGCTGCTTGCGCTCCGGGTTGGCTTCGGCCCAGGCGTCGAAGTCCTGCTGCCAGGCGGCGTGGGCCTCGGCGCCGCGTGCCACGAGGCCGCGCGCGCGCTCGATCACGGCGTCCTCCACGACGAAGTGCTGCTCGGGGTCGAACCCGAGCACCTTCTTCACCGCGGCGAGCTCGTCGGCGCCCAGGGCCGAGCCGTGGATCTTGCCGGAGTTCTGCTTGCCGGGGGACGGCCAGCCGATGATCGTCTTCAGGATGATCAGGGACGGCTTGTCGGTGACACCCTTGGCCGCTTCGATCTCGGCGTACAGTGCGTCGATGTCCTCGACGTACTGGCCGGTCTTCTTCCAGTCGACGACGCGCACGTCCCAGCCGTAGGCCTCGTAGCGCTCGGCGACGTTCTCGGTGAAGGCGACGTTGGTGTCGTCCTCGATCGAGATCTGGTTCGAGTCGTAGATCGCGATGAGGTTGCCGAGCTGCTGGTGTCCAGCCAGCGAGGACGCCTCGCTGGTGACGCCCTCCTGCAGGTCGCCGTCACCGCAGATCACGTAGATGTTGTGATCGAACGGGCTGGTGCCGGCGGGCGCCTCCGGGTCGAACAGGCCACGCTCGTAGCGCTGCGCGTAGGCGAAGCCGACGGCCGAGGCAAGTCCCTGGCCCAGCGGACCCGTGGTGATCTCGACGCCCTTGGTGTGGCCGTACTCGGGGTGCCCCGGTGTGAGCGACCCCCAGGTGCGCAGGCTTTCGATGTCGCCCAGCTCCAGACCGAATCCGCCGTAGTAGAGCTGGATGTACTGGGTCAGCGAGGAGTGGCCGACCGACAGGATGAACCGGTCGCGTCCGATCCAGGTGGGGTCGGAGGGGTCGTGACGCAGTACGCGCTGGTAGAGCAGGTACGCCACCGGGGCGAGGCTCATGGCGGTGCCAGGATGGCCGTTGCCGACCTTCTCCACCGCATCTGCTGCCAGCACACGCGCGGTGTCCACCGCGCGCTTGTCGACGTCATCCCAAAGAAGTTCCGGCACCGGATCACCTTCCGCGAAGTTGGATGCACGCATCGGCGGTCCGCAGGCCGCTACAGCACGGAGAACGGGTCGCGAATGCGCACGTATGGTTCTCTGCCAGCATAGTCATGTAGGGGGTTCCCGGCGTCGAATCGAGGGATTGTGACGATTCACTGCGCGAGGATCGTGCCCGGGTCGCGGCCGTCTGCCCGCGCGGAGTGATGGCATAGACTGAGAAGACCCGTGCCGACACGTCCGAAGGGGGCGATCGAACTGACTGCGACGTCCACGCCGACAGAACAGCTCACCGAGAAGCTGGGAATCGGACGAAAGATCCGAGCCTATGTGGCCCTCACCAAGCCGCGTGTGATGGAGCTCCTGCTCGTCACGACTGTGC
This sequence comes from Microbacterium nymphoidis, assembly GCF_021044885.1. Lineage (GTDB taxonomy): Bacteria > Actinomycetota > Actinomycetes > Actinomycetales > Microbacteriaceae > Microbacterium > Microbacterium nymphoidis. Next base: position 583,235 of record NZ_JAJNOD010000001.1, read on the forward strand.
CGGTGATGTTCCTCGCGGCGCACGGCATGCCGGACCTGTGGCTTGTGGTCACCACGGTCATCGGCGGCGCGATGAGTGCCGGCTCCGCCGCGGCGTTCAACATGTACATCGACCGCGACATGGATGCGCACATGAAGCGCACCAAGGATCGGCCGCTGGTGACCGGCGAGCTCACGCCGCGGAACGCCCTCGTGTTCGCCTGGGTCATGGCGGCGCTTTCGACGGTCTGGCTCGCGGTGTTCACCAACTGGGTGGCCACAGCGTTCTCGGTGATCGCGATCTTCTTCTACGTCGTCATCTACACGCTCTGGCTCAAGCGCCGCACCGAGCAGAACATCATCTGGGGTGGCATCGCCGGTTGCTTCCCGGTGGTGATCGGCTGGACCGCCGTGGATCCGAGCTTCTCCTGGGCGCCGGTAATCCTCTTCATCGTCGTGTTCCTCTGGACGCCGGCCCACTACTGGCCGCTGTCCATGAAGTACAAGGATCAGTACGGAGCGGTGTCCGTGCCGATGCTCGGCGTCACCCGCGGCACCACACAGGTGGGCCTGCAGGTGATCCTCTACACGTGGGCCACCGTCATCTGCTCCCTGCTGCTCGTTCCGGCGGGCCCGATGCACGCGATCTACACGGTGTCCGCCCTGGTCTCCGGCGGCTGGTTCGTCTACGAGGCGCATCGCCTGTACAACCAGGCGGTGAAGGGCGAGAAGGCACCCGCTCCGATGCGCGTGTTCCATGCTTCGATCACCTACTGCACCATCCTGTTCCTCGCGATCGCGCTGGACGCGCTGTTCCCGATCGCCTTCTGAATGCCGACGCGAAATGCCCCGGATCGAGCGATCCGGGGCATTTCGCATTCATCCGCGTGGTTCAGCGCGTGAGGCTGGGAGAGGTGGGAGCTTCCGTTTCGGCATCACGGTCCGTCGTCTTCTCAGTGTCGGTCGTTTCAGCCTCGGTCTTCTCATCCTCGCTGGCCTTCAGAGGTGACGCCGCGGTCTCCGGCGTTGTCGGCGCGTCTGCGACCCGCGACTGCTGCGCGGTCATGGGGTGCGTGACGTCTGCGCTCTGCTCACGCCAGGACGGCTCTGCAGCGACCGGGCCGTCTGCGCTGGCCTGAGCGGGTTCGACGGGGGCGACAGCTACGGCGCGCGGGCCCAGCGCCCACACGGCGAAGGCGATGAGCACGCCGACGATTCCCGCACCCGCCAGGATGGACTCCAGGACCACCCACGACTGCCCGCCGTACACCTGTGCGGTGGTGGCCGATCCATCGGTCAGGCCCGCCTCCATCGCGGCGATGCGGCTCGTGGCCGCCTGCACGCCGTAGGCGGCGACGCCCACAGAGGCAACCAGCAGGATCCAGAACGGTGCGCTCTTGAGGGCGCTGGGGTTCTTCATGAGTACAAGCTCCTTGTTCGAGCGGAGACGGCCTCCGCTCGAACAAGGGTGACAACCCCGAATCCGAGCCCGCGATGCGCGGGCTATGCCTGGGCTGTGAGGAGCGTCGTCGCCACCGGCTGCTTCAGGGACATGACGACGGTGACCATGGCGGCGGCAGTCAGCGAGGCGAGGACCATGTGCACGCCGACCGCCAGCGGCGGCAGACCGTTGCGGGCCTGATAGAGGCCGACGGCGATCTGGACCAGCTCGACCGCCAGCAGCAGCAAAACCCAGCGCAGGGTCGGCAGCTGCTGACGCCAGGCGGCGACAGCGAGCACCAGCGTCAGGGCGAACAGGGCGTATCCGGGCCAGGCGTGGATGTGCTCCAGCAGGGTCGCGTCGAAGCCGTTGCGGCGCAGGACGTCGTCATCGCCGGAGTGCGGGCCGGCGCCGGTAGTGAGGACGCCGAACACCACGCTCACCGCCATCGCAAGGGTGGCCACGTGCGTGAGGATGAGGTACCAGGTGGGAACGGCACGCTTGCGCGGACCGACGGGGGAGTACACACGCCAGAGCAGCACGGCAGTGATGCACACCAGGCTCAGCGATGCGACGTAGTGGAAGCCGACGATGAAGGGGTTCAGTCCCGTCCACACCGTGATGCCGCCCACGAGCGCCTGGGCGAGGATCCCCGCCATGACGATCCAGGAGAGCACGAACAGGTCGCGACGCTGCTGCCGCATCCGCCAGATCAGGATGAGAAGGAGCAGCGCCAGGATGCCGAGCACGGGGCTCATCAGGCGATTGCCGAACTCGATGTACTTGTGGTAGCCCTCTTCCATCCCGGGAACGGGCACCAGGGAGTCCGCAGTGCACAGCGGCCAGGTCGGGCACCCGAGGCCGGAGCCGGTGAGGCGCACGGCGCCGCCGGTGGCGATGATGACGACGTTGCCGATGAAGTTCAGCCACGCGATCACGCGCACCCGGCGATCGGGGACGGCCGGCAGCCAAGCGGCGAAACGCGCGAGGGGCGTGGGGGCGGAGGTGGTGGACGCCGACATGCGCAGCCTTCCGAACGGGCGGCGCTGATCGGTGACGGCACCGCGGCAGGTCCGCCCAGTGTCCGAGCAAACCTGTAGAATCGAGGGGTCGAGATGCGGCGTGCAATACGCGGCATCACTACACAGTCTAGGCGTCGGAATCCCGGCGCCTGAGAATGGCCCGAAGCGGCATCCCCACCCCGTCCACCTCGTCGGGCGTTCGGAATGCCGGGACGGATGAGACCGTTTGGGCCACATGAGGAGAGTGTGACGCCATGTCTGATGTGCTCATTGACCGACCCGAGCTCGAGGGGCTGGGGGTGTACGAGTTCGGCTGGCACGATCCCGATGCCGCCGGCGCCAGCGCGAAGCGTGGCCTGAACGAGGCCGTCGTCCGCGACATCTCGGCGCTCAAGAGCGAACCGGAGTGGATGCTCAAAACCCGGCTGAAGGGTCTGCAACTGTTCGGCCGCAAGCCGATGCCCACCTGGGGAGCGGACCTGTCGGACATCGACTTCGACAACATCAAGTACTTCGTGCGGTCCACGGAGAAGCAGGCGCAGTCGTGGGAGGACCTTCCCGAGGACATCCGCAACACGTACGAGCGCCTGGGCATCCCTGAGGCGGAGCGCCAGCGTCTGGTCGCCGGCGTCGCTGCACAGTACGAGTCCGAGGTCGTCTACCACCAGATCCGCGAGGACTTGGAGGAGCAGGGCGTCATCTTCATGGACACCGATACGGCGCTGCGGGAGCACCCCGAGTTCTTCGAGGAGTACTTCGGCACCGTGATCCCGGCGGGCGACAACAAGTTCGCCGCGCTGAACACCGCGGTGTGGTCCGGCGGATCCTTCGTGTACGTGCCCAAGGGCGTTCACGTGGAGATCCCGCTGCAGGCGTACTTCCGCATCAACACCGAGAACATGGGCCAGTTCGAGCGGACCCTGATCATCGCGGACGAGGACAGCTACGTCCACTACATCGAGGGCTGCACGGCGCCGATCTACAAGTCGGACTCGCTGCACTCCGCCGTGGTCGAGATCATCGTGAAGAAGAACGCCCGCGTTCGCTACACCACGATCCAGAACTGGTCGAACAACGTCTACAACCTCGTGACCAAGCGCGCTGTCGCGCACGAGGGAGCCACCATGGAGTGGGTCGATGGCAACATCGGCTCCAAGGTGACGATGAAGTACCCCTCGATCTACCTGATGGGCGAGCACGCCAAGGGCGAGACCCTCTCCGTCGCTTTCGCCGGTCCCGGCCAGCACCAGGACGCCGGCGCGAAGATGATCCACATGGCGCCCTACACACAGTCGTCGATTGTGTCGAAGTCGATCGCACGGGGCGGTGGTCGTGCCGGCTACCGCGGTGAGGTCCGGGTGGACGCCAACGCGCACCACTCCGCCAACACGGTTCGCTGCGACGCGCTTCTCGTGGACACGATGTCGCGGTCGGACACCTATCCCGCCATCGACATCCGCGTGGACGATGTCCAGCTCGGTCACGAGGCCACGGTCTCGAAGGTGAGCGAAGAGCAGCTCTTCTATCTGCAGAGCCGAGGACTGCCCGAGGACGAGGCGATGGCCATGATCGTCCGCGGCTTCATCGAGCCCATCGCACGTGAACTGCCCATGGAGTACGCCCTCGAGCTGAACAAGCTCATCGAGATGGGCATGGAAGGATCGGTCGGCTGAGATGACGACCAACACTGAGGCACCCCAGGTGGTGCCGGGTTCCCTCGCGCACAGCGACGGACCCTTCGTACCCGTCCAGACGCGCTCCGAGCGCCCCACCTCGTTCATCCCGGACGAGCTGCCCATGCCCACCGGGCGTGAGGTGAACTTCCTGCACACACCGGTGGACCGCCTCCGCGGTCTGCTGGTGGACGAGCCGGGTGATGAGGGCGCCGTGCAGTACGACCTCGACGGCGTCGAGGCGCACCTGTCCGCCGACGAGGTCGCGAGCGGCGACGAGTTCTTCCGCCCCGAGGACCGGATGGCCGCCATCGCTTTCAAGCAGGCACCCGGCGTCATCCACCTCAGCATTCCCGCGGGAGAAGAGCTGGATGCTCCTCTCGTCCTGCCCGTGCTCGGCACCGGTGCAGAAAAGCGTGCTTTCGGTCACATCGTGATCGAGGCGGGCGCCAATGCGCGCGGCACAGTCGTCCTGGACCACAAGGGCTCTGCCCAGTACGCCCAGAACGTCGAGATCATCGCTCGCGACGGCTCCGACCTGACCGTGGTTTCGGTGCAGCGCTGGGATGACGACGCCGTCCACGTCGCGGCCCACCAGGCCCGCGTCGACAAGGACGCCACGCTCACGCACATCGTCGCCAGCCTCAGCGGCAGCCTCGTGCGGGTGAACCCGTCGGTCGAGCTGTCGGGCGCCGGGTCCGAGGGCAAGCTGTTCGGCGTGTCCTTTGCCGATCCCGGTGAGCACCTGGAGAGCCAGGTGTACCTGCACCACAAGGGTCCGCACACCACGGGTGACGTGCTCTACAAGAGCGCGCTGCAGGGCGAGACCGCCCGCACGGTGTGGGTGGGAGACGTTCTGATCGGCCCCGACGCCGTGGGCACCGACTCCTACGAGGCCAACCGCAACCTGGTGCTCACCACCGGCGCGCGTGCCGACTCGATCCCGAACCTCGAGATCGAGACCGGGGACATCCAGGGCGCCGGTCACGCATCGGCCACCGGGCGCTTCGACGACGAGCAGCTGTTCTACCTGCAGGCTCGCGGCATCGACGAGGAAGAGGCGCGCCGTCTGGTGGTCGTCGGCTTCCTGGGCGAGATCGTCCAGAAGATCGGCATCGAGTCCCTGGAGCAGGAGCTCTTCGACGCCATCACGGTGGAGCTGGATCGCGGAGCGGACAAGTGACCGCAACCCGCGCCTGCTCGGTGAGCGAGCTGGAACAGGACTCCGCGCTGCGCGTCGTGATCGACGATGTGGCCATCTGCATCGTCAAGGACGCGGATGACGTGATCCACGCGATCGGCGACACCTGCACGCACGGCGACATCTCGCTGGCGGACGGGTTCGTCGAGGGCGAGACCATCGAGTGCTGGGCACACGGCTCCGCCTTCTCGCTCACCAGCGGCAAGCCGCTCACCCTCCCTGCTTTCGAGCCCGTCCCGGTTTTCGACGTCGTGATCGACGGCGACGACGTGCTCATCGATCCGAATGTGAAGAAGGAAATCAACTGATGGCTGTTCTCGAGATCCGCGACCTCCATGTGACCGTCGAGACGGAGGAGGGGACCACCCCGATCCTCAACGGCGTCTCGCTCACGATCAACACGAACGAGACCCACGCGATCATGGGTCCGAACGGCTCGGGCAAGTCGACTCTGGCTTACACGATCGCCGGTCACCCGAAGTACACCGTCACCGGCGGCACCATCACGCTGGACGGCGAAGACGTCCTCGAGATGACGGTGGACGAGCGCGCTCGCGCCGGTCTGTTCCTCGCGATGCAGTACCCGGTGGAGATCCCCGGCGTCACGGTGACCAACTTCCTCCGCACCGCCAAGACCGCCATCGACGGCGAGGCTCCCGCCATCCGCACGTGGACCAAGGACGTGAAGGAGGCCATGAAGGGCCTGCGCATGGACCCGAAGTTCGCGTCGCGCAACGTGAACGAGGGCTTCTCCGGCGGTGAGAAGAAGCGCCACGAGATCCTCCAGCTCGAGCTGCTCAAGCCGAAGTTCGCGATCCTCGACGAGACCGACTCCGGTCTGGACGTCGACGCGCTGAAGATCGTCTCCGAGGGCGTCAACCGCGCGAAGGAGAACACCGGCATGGGTGTTCTGCTCATCACGCACTACACGCGCATCCTCCGCTACATCAAGCCCGACCACGTGCACGTGCTGGTCAAGGGCAAGGTCGCGGAGGAAGGTGGCCCGGAGCTGGCCGAGCGTCTCGAGAACGAGGGCTATGACCGCTTCTTCGCCCCCGGCGAGATCATCGAGGCGTAAGGTCGAATCATGACCGCGACACTGACTCCCGAGAAGTACGACGAGGTGACCGAAGCGCTCAAGGACGTCATGGACCCTGAGCTCAACGTCAACGTCGTCGATCTCGGCCTGATCTACGATCTGGGCTGGGACGAGGAGAACGACGCTCTGGTCATCCACATGACGCTCACGAGCGCCGGCTGCCCGCTGACGGATGTGCTGGAGGCGCAGACCGGTGAAGCGCTGGACGGTGTCGTCGAGCAGTTCCGCATCAACTGGGTGTGGATGCCGCCGTGGGGTCCGGAGCGGATCACCGACGACGGGCGCGACATGATGCGTGCGCTCGGCTTCGCGATCTGATCTCTTACAGACGGACGAGCCCCGGTCAGAAGCCTGACCGGGGCTCGTCCGTCTCGATCGGGCGGTTCGCCCTTCGATGTACCCCTACGCGGGGGAGTAGATTCGAGGAGCGGTGCCGCTGTTCCCCGGTGCGGCTGAGAGATCTCCAGGCCACGCGACCGGCGCCGGTCACCTTCTCCCGCACCCCTCATCCACGCGCTCGGATTGGACAATTGACATGACGGACCCGATCGACGCTCTGCCGATCGAGACGCTTCGGCGCCGAGGAAGCACGAAGTGGGCGAAGTATCCCGCGGACGTGCTACCGCTCTTCGTGGCCGAGTCTGATTTCCCTCTGGCTCCGGCGATCACCGAGGCTCTGGCGCAGGCCGTAGCGCTCGGCGACACGGGCTACACGCCGCCGGCTCATCCGCTGCAGGCTGCCTTCGCGGACTTCTCGGCCCGACGTCACGACTGGGAGGTGGACCCGGCGCGCGTCCGAACCACCGCAGATGTGGTGATGGGTCTCGTCGAGATCATGCGCGGGGTGATCTCACCCGGCGATGGCGTGATCATCACGCCGCCCGTCTACCCGCCGTTTTACGACGCCGTGCCGGAGGCCGGCGGCGAGGTGGTGCGCGTCCCGCTTCTCTCCGGTCCTGACGGGTGGAGTCTGGATCTCGCCGGCATCGACGCGGCCTTTGCCGCCGGTGCACGGGCGATGCTCCTCTGCAACCCCCACAACCCCACCGGCACCGTGCACGATCGCGACACTCTGGTCGAACTCGCACGGATCGCTCGGACCCGTGGCGCCGTCGTGATCAGCGACGAGATCCACGCACCGCTGGTGCGCGAGGGTGTGGCGTTCACGCCTTTCCTCAGCGCGAGTGAGGATGCGCGGGAGGTGGGCTTCACCGTCACCAGCGCGAGCAAGGCCTACAACCTGGCCGGTCTCAAATGCGCCCTCATGGTGACCGCTTCGGACCGTACGACGCGCGTGGTCGACGAGCTTCCGGTGGAAGTCGAGTGGCGGACGGGCTGGTTCGGCGTCATCGCCGGGGTCGCCGCCTACGCTCCGGAGAGCGATGCGTGGCTGGATGCCGTGCGGGCGCGGCTGGATCTGAACCGCGAGCTGGTGGGCTCGCTCGTCGAGCAGCACCTTCCGGGTGCGCGGTATCTCGTGCCGGATGCGGGCTATCTCGCCTGGATCGACGTGCGTCCGCTGGGCTGGGCCGATGACGCCGCGGAGTGGATCCTGGAGAACGCGCGGGTCGCGGTCAACCCCGGACCCACGTTCGGCGACGAGGGCCGCGGCTTCATCCGCGTGAACTTCGCGACCTCGCCCGAGATTTTGCAGGACGCGTTCGCGCGACTCGGCTCGCTCGCGTGAGCCGCGAGCAGCGTCAGGCGTCCATCTGGTCGCCGACCTACGTCTGGACGACGGCCGGAGCCGTAGCGCTCATCTTCCTCGCCGCCTTCGAATCCCTCGCGGTGACGACGGTGATGCCCGTCGTGAGCGAGGACCTCGACGGCGCTTCGCTGTACTCGGTGGCTTTCGCCGGAACGATGGCGGCGAGCGTGATCGGAATGATCGTCGTCGGCATCTGGTGCGACCGTGCCCGGCCCCTGTGGCCGGTTGCGACCTCGGTGATCGTCTTCGTGGCGGGACTGCTCATCGCGGGGGTCGCAACCGAGATGCCCACACTGGTGCTGGGGCGACTGGTTCAGGGTCTGGGCGGTGGCGGTGAGACCGTGGCGCTGTATGTGGTGGTGGCGCGTGCCTACCCGGGCGCACTCCACGGTCGCGTGTTCGCAGCCTTCTCCGCCGCGTGGGTGGTTCCCTCTCTCATCGGGCCGTTCCTCGCAGGTTTCGTCGCCGACCAGCTGCACTGGCGCTGGGTGTTCCTCGGTGTCGCGGTGCTCACCGCACTCGCCTTCGGCATGGTCTTCGCGCGCCTGCACACGATCGGCGGTCCGACCGAGCTCGCATCCAACGCCGGCATCGCGGGGCGCATCACGGCGGCGGTCGTCGTTGCTGTGGCGGCGACGGCACTCAGCATGCTCGGGGACTGGGAGCTTCCGGCCCCGGTGCTCCTGGTGAGCGCCATCGGACTGCTCGTACTGATCGCCGTCGTGGTGCGACCGCTCATCCCGCGAGGCACGCTGCGTGCGCGTCCGGGTTTGCCCGCGGTGGTGTCGATGCGCGGACTGATCGCCGCAGCGATGCTCGGCGCGGAGGTGTACGTGCCATACGTCCTGCGCGAGGATTACGGCTTCACGCCGACTCTTGCAGGTCTCGGCCTCACTGGAGGCGCGATCCTGTGGTCCCTGAGCTCAGAACTGCAAGGGCGATTCGGAGACCGGGTGGGTAACCTCCGGACCGCGATGATCGGCCTGACGATTCTGTCGGCATCGATCGGCGCCGTGGCGCTGGTCTCACTCGTCGCCGCGCCGGCGTGGCTGATCATCGTCGCCTGGACCGCAGCGGGTGCCGGAATGGGCTTCATGTATCCCCGGCTGAGCGTGCTGGGCCTGGCCTACTCCACGCCGCAGACTCAGGGATTCGTGTCCTCGTCCCTCACGATCGCGGATTCTCTGACCACGGCATCGGCGATCGCGGTGTTCGGTCTCATCGTGGCGCTCGGCGGTGGGTTCCCCGCCGTGTTCGCGTTCGCCATGATCCTCGCGCTCGTCGCGTTCCTCCCCGGTACGCGCCTCGGTCACGTCCGCGAAGTCGCTCGGTCCTGACGGTCACATCGGCGAGACGGCACGGTCCTGACGGTCGGGACCGCGCGACCGCACGGTCCTGACCGTCAGACCGCACCGTCCCGACCGTCTCACCGCACCGTCCCGACCGTCTCACCGCACCGTCCTGACCGTCTCACCGCGAGGCCGCACGGTCCTGACCGTCTCACCGCGAGGCCGCACGGTCCTGACGGTCACTCGGTATCGCGCATCCCGCATCCCGTATCAGGACCGGGCCGTCGGCGGATCTGCTCGCCGGGTCACGCCGGCGAGCAGGGCGTCCAGCCCCACTCTGAACTCCGCGTCGGAAGCGGCGGTCATCACCTGCTCGTCTCCGCTCAGCGCGCCGAAACGCACGGCGGTAAGGCGCTGCTGAAGAACCGACGCGTTGCCGAGCACGAACTGCAGTACCGCCGCTGCCACCGTCGGACGCAGCTCTGCCGCTACGGCGGGGCGGAGGGCGGCCTGCAGCGCGGCCGCTGCGGGGCTCGTGCCGAGCGAGAGTGCGTAGGTGCTCAGCACGACCTCGGCGCCGTCGCGATGGGTGAGCAACGCGCTTCGCAGACGTCGGGCGACCGAGGCAGCGGAGAGGTCCTCGCCCAGCAGCACGGGCGCCGGAGGCACGATCTGATCGGCGACGGCGGCGAGCAGCTCCTGCTTGTTGGAGACGTGCCAGTAGAGCGCGCTGGGCTGAACGCCGAGTTCGCTGGCGAGGCGTCGCATCGACACGTCGGCCAGGCCGAAGTCGTCCAGGATGCGCAGTGCGGTGGCAACGATGGCGTCGCGGTCGACGCGCGACACCCGCGAGTTGCGTTCGGAGGGCATGTGATCACTATAGTGAACACCGTTCAATGAACAGCGTTCAGGAGGCAGTATGTCCACCCCATTCGAAACCCGCGATCTCGCCCGCATCACCGTGTTCGCCGCGCTCATCATTGTGCTCGGTCTCATCGGGCCGATCCCCGTACCCGGCCTCGTGCCCATCACCGCGCAGACACTGGGCGTGATGCTCGCCGGCCTGGTGCTGGGTGCCCGACGAGGCGCCGCCGCCGTCGGCATCGTGATCCTCCTCGCGGCCATCGGCCTGCCGGTGCTGTCGGGCGGCCGCGGCGGGCTCGGGGTGTTCTTCGGGCCGACGGTGGGGTACCTCCTCGGCTGGGTGTTCGGTGTCGTGATCACCGGTCTCATCGCCCATTCGGGGCGGCGCAGCTGGTGGCGATTCGCTCTCGGTGCGGTCGTCGGAGGAATTCTCGGCGTCTACGCCCTCGGCATCCCCCTGCAGGCGCTGATCACCGGTGTCCCGGTAGCTCAGACCGCGCTCACGAGCCTCGCGTTCCTCCCTGGCGACCTCATCAAGGCCGCGGCCGCGACGGCGGTGGCCTCTGCGCTTCTGCGCGCATACCCGGCCGCGTTCGTGCCTCTGCGTTCGCCACGTCCGGACGTCGCCGCGGGTGTTCCGGCGAACGCGTGATCGACGTCCGTGGCCTCGGTGTCGACGGCGAGGACGGCGCCCGCGTGCTCACCGGGGTGACGGTCACCCTCCCATACCCTCGGGTCGCCGTGATCGGCGCGAACGGATCGGGTAAGTCCACCTTCGCGCGTGTTCTGGCGGGGCTGGTGAAGCCGTCGCGCGGATCCGCGAGTGTCATGGGGATCGACGTGCGCTCCCGCCGGCTGCGTGGCACGGTCGGAATGGTGTTCTCCGACCCGGACGCGCAGATCCTGATGCCCACACCACGGGAGGACATCGCCCTCACCGCCGGTGCGCTGGGGCTGTCCCGCGTGGAGCGCGGGCGCAGTGCCCAGACGGCGCTGGAGCGGTATGGGCTGGTCGGCCAGGCCGATCGGTCCGTGAGCGTGCTCTCTGGTGGTCAGAAGCAGTTGCTGGCCCTCGCCGGCATCGCCGTGCGTCGTCCACAGGTGCTGATCGCCGATGAACCGACCACGCAGCTCGATCTGCGCAATTCGCGGCGCGTGGGCGCTCTCCTGCTCGGCGACTCCGACGCGGCAGACGGTGCCGCAGGCGGTGCGGCGCGGGTGGCTGAGCAGCTGGTGCTCGTGACGCACGACCTTGGGCTGGCTCGTCGATGCGATCACGCACTTCGCTTCGACCACGGAGAGCTCGTCGACAGTGGCCCTCCGGAGGATGTCGTGGCGAAGTACGAGCGGGACGAGTCGTGACAGGGGCGGCAGGAGAGCGACGTGCGGCGTGCCTGCTCACCGCACTCGCCCTGCTGGCGCTCCTCGTCTCGCTGTCGCCGCCGGCGGCCGGCGCGACCCTCGCGATGGTGGCGGGCGTGGCCGGGCTGTGCTGGTTGTGGCGATCGCCTCGTCACCAGCTGCCGCTACGGGGTGTGCTGAAGTCGCTCCTGATGGTGGCGGTGTTCGTTCTGGTCACCGTCGGGGTGTTCTCGGGCATCGAAGCGGCGGTGGTCGCGGCGGCGCGCGTCGTCGGTCTGCTCGCAGTAGCGGCGGTCGTGGGGGCGGCCGTGTCTGCGGGGGAGATGATGGCGGTCATCCGCGCCGTGCTCGGGCCGTGGCGCAGGCTCGGGGTGGACCCGGAGCGCGTCGCGCTCGTGCTGTCCCTGACCATCACCACCGTCCCCGTGTTGTTGCGTCGCGCGCGCACGATCCGGGAGGTCCAGCGCATGCGTGGCCTGCGGCCGGGCCTTCGGTTCGTCCTTCCGCTCCTGGTCGTCGCGCTGCGGCACGCCGACACGATGGCGGACAGCCTCAGCGCGCGGGGGCTCTGACCCTGTCCGGAGTATGGACGCGGAGGCCGGGTGCAGCCGGAGGCGATAGAGTAGGAGGCTGGCCAATCGGCCGCATCCCCTCACAGAAGGAGCTTCGTCGTGCTCGCCGTGCAGAACCTCGAGATCCGCGTCGGCGCACGCGTGCTGATGGAGGGCGTCTCCTTCCGTGTCAGCCCGGGAGACAAGGTGGGGCTGGTCGGGCGAAACGGTGCCGGCAAGACCACGCTGACGAAGGTGCTCGCCGGTGATCTGCTGCCTGCCGACGGCAACGTGACGCGCAGCGGCGAGCTCGGCTACCTGCCGCAGGACCCGCGCACCGGTGACCCGTCGATGCTCGCGCGTACCCGCATTCTCGATGCCCGTGGGCTCGGAACCCTCGCGCTGGGGATGAAGGAGGCCACGCTCGCGATGGCGTCGGAGGATGCCGCCGTGGCGGAGAAGGCCATGCGCAAGTATGGCAACCTCACCGAGCGCTTCGAATCGCTGGGAGGATATGCCGCCGAGGCGGAGGCCGCCTCCATCGCTCACAACCTTTCCCTTCCGGACCGCATCCTCGACCAGCCGCTGAGCACGCTTTCCGGTGGTCAGCGGCGTCGTATCGAGCTCGCCCGCATCCTGTTCTCCGACGCGGACTCGATGATCCTCGACGAGCCCACCAACCACCTCGACGCGGACAGTGTGGTGTGGCTGCGCGAGTTCCTGAAGAACTACAAGGGCGGCCTGATCGTCATTTCCCACGACATCGAACTCGTGGGCGAGACGGTGAACCGGGTGTTCTACCTGGACGCCAACCGCCAGGTGATCGACGTCTACAACATGAACTGGAAGAACTATCTTCGCCAGCGCGCCGCCGATGAGGAGCGGCGCAAGAAGGAGCGCGTCAACGCCGAGAAGAAGGCGACGCAGTTGCAGCTGCAGGCGGCCAAGTTCGGCGCGAAGGCCTCCAAGGCCGCCGCGGCGCACCAGATGATTGCTCGCGCGGAGAAGTTGCTGTCCGGTCTCGAGGAGGTCCGTCAGGAGGATCGCGTGGCGAAGCTGCGCTTCCCGAAGCCGGCGGCCTGCGGCAAGACCCCGCTCATGGCAAACGGCCTGTCGAAGTCCTACGGATCTCTCGAGATCTTCACCGATGTGGATCTGGCGATCGACCGCGGTTCGAAGGTGGTGGTGCTCGGGCTGAACGGTGCGGGCAAGACCACGCTGCTGCGGATCCTGGCGGGCGTCGACAAGTCCGACACCGGTGCCATCGAGCCCGGCCACGGGCTGAAGGTGGGTTATTACGCGCAGGAGCACGAGAACCTCGATGTCAACCGCTCGGTACTGGAGAACATGATGTCGGCCGCGCCCGATATCAACGCCACCGAGGCGCGCAAGGTGCTCGGATCGTTCCTGTTCACGGGTGACGACGTCCTCAAGCCCGCCGGAGTGCTCTCCGGTGGAGAGAAGACGCGACTGTCGCTGGCCACCCTCGTGGTCTCCAGTGCGAACCTCCTGCTGCTGGATGAGCCCACCAACAACCTCGATCCCGCTTCTCGCGAGGAGATCCTCGGAGCACTGGCACACTACGAGGGCGCGGTCGTGCTGGTCTCGCACGATCCCGGCGCGGTGGCCGCCCTCAATCCGGAGCGCGTGCTGATCCTTCCCGACGGCGTCGAGGACATCTGGAACCAGGAGTATCAGGACCTCATCGAGCTCGCCTGATCGCGGAGGCAACGCCCCGCCGGTCCTCGACCGGGGGCGTGCTCATGAGGCGGGACTGCAGCTCAGGTGGAGAGGATCGCGTCCTCTTCTTCGGCATCGCGGTCGCGCCGCTTCTTCTGCTGTCGCTTCACGGGGGCACGCCCCTCCGCCAGCGCTGCGGCATCCTCCGCGTCCTCGCGGCGATGGCGCACCTCGGTGCGGATCATGTAGAAGATGAAGACGAACCCCATGATGGCGAACAGGATCCACTGGATCGCGTAGCTGAGATGGGGACCGGGATCCTCGGTGGGCTTCTCGAGTGCATGGGGGCGCTCAGCAACGCCGGGATTCTCATCCGCCATCAGTCCGTAGACCGAGGTCTCGACGTCGAGCCCGCTCACCTCCGCCACCGCGGGCAGGTTGATCGTGGGGACCTGGCCTTCGGGAGCGCCGCGCCCGGAGGGCGGCAGCATCTCGCCGGGACGCAGGCGGACGGTGACGGTGACCGTGCCGGCCGGGGGCGCCGGGATCGCGCTGGGGGAGGAGTCCTCCGCCGGCGGGATCCAGCCACGATCCACGACGATGATCCGTCCGTCGTCGGTGGCGAACGGGACGAGCACCTCGAAAGCGCTGGTGCCGCCGAGCGGGCGGTTGCGGGCCAGTACCGTGTCGTCCGTGAGGTATTCGCCAGTCAGCAGCACGGGTGCCCACTCGTCGGCGGGATCGAACTCCTCGCCGCTCGGGAGACGGTCCGCAAGCGGCACGGGCGCGGCGTCGTAGTTGGTCTCGATCAGAAGATTCGCGCGCGAGCGCTGCTCGTTGCGATCGAACTGCCAGTGGGACAGGAACGCGCAGACGATGGCGAACACTATGGCGATCGCGATGTAGATGCTCCAACGGGCGACGGTGTTCTTGGGCATCAGTCGGACTCGCTCACATCGGTCGGCGGATGGGGCTCGGTCCTCACGCTGTCATGCGCCTCGACACGCACCGGGAAGTCACGAGCCGCAAGGAAGTCGCGCAGGTATCCGACATGCTCATCGCAGGCCAGCCACACCTTCTGACGTTCAGCGGTGTGGATCCGCGGGTTCCGCCAGACGACGCGGTGTTTCGCTGCCGCCGAGCAGCCTGCTCGCGAACAGGTGTCCGCGTCCGGAGCGCCGGCGAGTGAGCCGAGGATGTCACCGAGCATTCGTCACCTCGGCGCCGTCCCTGCCGAGTCGTCGCTGTCCGCGGCGGGAGCACTGCCGGGACGCGTTTCCGTGAGCCGGATGACCGTGGGCGTGGTGTCGCTCTCTGCGGCCTTCTCGGCGGGTGCGTCCAGAGACAGCTCGGGGGACTCGATGGTGCGCGCGTCGCTCTCCTCGCCGGCGTTGGCCCGGACCACGGCGATGTAGGGCAGGAAGATCGCTCCTGCGGCGAGCACCCACGTCCACCAGCCGTAGGGCTGGATGAGCACCATGAGCAGGAAGCAGGCGATGCGAATGCCCATCGTCACGGCATAGCGCTTCAGCCGCGACGCCGCCTCATCCTGAGGGGAGCGCGGGAGCGAGGTCGCGGAGGGGGAGAGGCGGTTCTTGTTCACGGCCCCTCCAGCCTACGCCGCCGATCGCAGACCGGCGGCGTAGGCGCGGATCAATAGCCGCTGTAGGAGCTGGCGGCTGCGATCCCGATCACGAGGGCGATGATGCCGAAGATGGCGACAACCGCCCACAGGCCGATCGCGATGTAGCCCATGATGAGACCGGCGGTCGCCATGCCGGAGCCGCCCTCGCGGGTCTGAGCGATCTGCTTGCGCGCGATGTGACCGCAGATCACGGCGACGATCGAGCCCAGGAAGGGCACCACGGTCCAGCCGACGATGCCGGCGATCATCGAGACCAGCGCCATCGTGTTGTTCTGGGGCGCGGCCGGGTAGCCGTACGCGGGTGCGGCGCCGTACGCCGGTGCGGCGTAGGCCGGCTGGCCGTATGCGGCGTACGCGTCTGCGGCCGGTGCACCGTAACCACCGGTGGGGGCCTGGCCGTAAGGGTCTGCGGTCGGTGCGGTGTACCCCTGACCGGCCGACGGGTCCGTGTAGGCCGGAGCCGCGTACGGATCGGCCGCCGGGGCCTGGGCAGCGTACGGATCCGCCGGGGCTGCGTACGGATCCGCCGCCGGCGCCTGGCCATAGGGCTGGGAGGCGTACGGGTCAGCCGGAGCTGCGTACGGGTCCGCCGCCGGGGCCTGGCCATAGGGGTCCGACGGAGCCCCCGAGGGCTCCGTCGGTGTGGCTGCGGCGGCAGCGTAGGGGTCGGTCGGCGCGCTGGGTGCGGCCGGCTCGTAGGGGTTGGTGCCGTCGGGCGTGCTCATGAGAAGTCCTTTCGCGGCGTGATCGCCGGATTCCAGCGTGGTCCGGGCGGGCGGTGATGTCAATCCAGCGCCGATAAGCTGGATGCCCGTTCCTATGATTCTGGAGGCTCCATGACCACCGATTCCGCTCCCGCACGCGTCGTTCTGGTGACCGGCGGAAACCGGGGCATCGGGCGCGCCATCGCCGAGCGCTTCGTGCGTGAAGGCTACGCGGTTGCCGTCACCGCCCGCTCTGGGGAGGGACCGGAGGGCACGCTGACAGTCCGTGCCGACGTCACCGATGCGGCCGCCGTCGACGCCGCGTTCACCGAGGTCGAGGACAAGCTGGGCCCGATCGATGTCCTGGTGGCCAATGCGGGGATCACGAAGGACACGCTGCTGCTGCGCATGAGCGAGGATGACTTCGACTCCGTTGTGAGCACCAACCTCGGCGGCACGTTCCGCGTGGTCAAGCGCGCGTCGAAGAACATGCTCCGCCGCAAGTACGGTCGCGTGATCCTCATCTCCTCGGTCGTGGGCCTATACGGCTCCGCCGGGCAGATCAACTACGCCGCGTCCAAGAGCGCGTTGGTGGGCTTCGCCCGTTCCCTGACGCGGGAACTCGGCGCCCGCAACATCACCGCCAACGTCGTGGCGCCGGGCTTCATCGAGACCGACATGACCGCTGCTCTTCCCGAGGAGACGCAGGCGGAGTACAAGCGCAGCATCCCGGCCGGCCGGTTCGCCGCCGCGGACGAGGTGGCGGGTGTGGTGACGTGGCTGGCCTCGGACGACGCGGCCTACATCTCCGGTGCCGTCATCCCCGTCGACGGCGGGCTCGGCATGGGGCACTGACTCCCGTCATAGCGCGCAGATGGCTCCAGAACCGGGTGTTCTGGAGCCATCTGCGCGCTATGAAGAGGTCAGGGCAGGAGCGGAATCACTTCGGCGAGCGATGCCGGGCCGATGACGAGGTCCGCCTCCGCGCGCACGCGCGGCTTCGCGTTGAAGGCGAGGCCGAGGTCCGCAGCCGCCATCATGAGCAGATCGTTCGCCCCGTCTCCGATCGCGATGGTGAGGTCGCAGCCGTACTCGGCCGCCCACGCGCGCAGTCCGTCCGCCTTCGCCTGCGCATCGACGATAGGGCCGTCCACCTCGCCGGTGAGGGTGTTGTCGTGGGCCACCAAACGGTTCGCACGCCAGACGTCCACACCGAGCGCCGGGGCGACATGGTCGAGGATCTCGTGGAACCCGCCGGAGACCACCCCGACGACACCGCCACGCTCGTGCACCGCACCGATCAGCTCCCGCACGCCGGGCGTGGGCTCGATACGGGCCAGCACACGCTCGAACGCCGCGACCGGGACGCCCGCGAGCTGCTGAACGCGCGAGCGCAGGCTGGCGGCGAAGTCCACCTCGCCGCGCATGGCCGCCTCCGTGGCAGCGGCGACCTCGGCGCCACGGCCGGCTTCGTCTGCGATGAGCTCGATCACCTCGTTGCGGATGAGAGTGGAATCGGCATCGAGGACGACCAGAACACGCGGCATAGGGCGAGCCTATCGGCACCGGTGGGAGGGCGACGGCTGCATGACGGCCCGTGAACGACGAAGGGCGGGCAGAGCGCTCCGCGCTCTCCCCGCCCTGGCGTGCGTCAGCGCGTGACGCGAACGCCCTTGCCGACCACGGTGAGCCCGCTGTCGGTCACGGTGAAGCCCCGGGCCAGATCCCGCTCCCGATCAACACCGACCGTGGCGCCGTCTTCCAGCACGACGTTCTTGTCCAGGATCGCGCGGTTCACCCGCGCGCCCAGCCCCACCTCCACCCGGTCGAACAGCACGGAGTCGGTGATCGTGGACCCGCCTCCGGCGAGCGTCCACGGCCCGACCACGCTGCGTTCCAGGTGCGTTCCCGACAGCACGGACCCCAGCGAGACGATCGAGTCGATGGCGTTGCCGATCCGGCCGACGCCGTCGCGCACGAACTTCGCGGGCGGGGAGTTCAGGGCCTGCGCATAGATGGGCCACTCGGTGTTGTACAGGTTGAAGATGGGCAGCGTGGCGATGAGGTCCATGTGAGCATCGAAGAAGGAGTCGATGGTACCCACATCGCGCCAGTACCACCGATCGCGCGGTGTGGATCCCGGCACCTCGTTGCGCACCATGTCGTAGACGCCGGCTTCGCCGCGGTTGACGAAGTAGGGAATGATGTCGCCGCCCATGTCGTGGCCTGAGGTGGTGTCCTCGCCATCGGCCTCGACTGCTTCGACGAGCGCATCGGCATCGAAGATGTAGTTGCCCATCGAGGCGAGCACCTCACCCGGCGAGTCTGCGAGCCCGACAGCGTCGTTGGGCTTCTCCAGGAACTCGCGGATGCGGTCGTTCTGCTCGGGCTCGACGTCGATCACACCGAACTGATTGGCCAGCGCGATGGGCTGGCGGATGCCGGCCACGGTGGCTCGCGCTCCCGATGCGATATGAGCATCGAGCATCTGCCGGAAGTCCATGCGGTAGACGTGATCAGCGCCGATCACGACGACGATGTCCGGCTTCTCGTCGTTGATGAGGTTCAGGCTCTGCAGGATGGCGTCGGCGGACCCGGTGAACCACCGTTTCCCGAGACGCTGCTGAGCGGGCACGGACGCGACGTACGAGTTCAGCAGCGCCGACATCCGCCACGTCTGGGAGATGTGGCGATCGAGACTATGCGACTTGTACTGCGTCAGCACGACGATCTGGCGCAGGCCGGAGTTGATGAGGTTGGAGATGGCGAAGTCGATCAGGCGGTATTGACCGCCGAACGGCACCGCGGGCTTCGCCCGATCGGCGGTGAGCGGCATCAGCCGCTTCCCTTCACCACCGGCGAGGACGATTCCCAATACCTTTGGAGCTGCTGGCATGACACCAACCTAGGGGTTGGGGCCGGTCTGTACTAGCGTTCCTCCCATGCGCGTCGACATTGTGACGAAGGAGTACCCGCCCGCCATTTACGGAGGCGCGGGGGTACATGCCACCGAGCTGGTGAAATCGCTGCGAGAGGGCGGAACCGAGGTCCAGGTGCGGGCGTTCGGCGCGCCGCGGACAGAGCCCGACACCACCTCGTACGACACGCCGGTGGAACTCGCAGACGCGAACGCCGCGATCCAGACACTCGGCGTTGACCTCGAGATCGTGGGTGGCGTCGCCGGCGCGGATGTGGTGCATTCCCACACCTGGTACGCGGGCTTCGCGGGTCACATCGCCGGGCTCCTGCACGGCATCCCGCACGTCACCACCGCGCACAGCCTCGAGCCGCTGCGCCCGTGGAAGGCCGAGCAGCTCGGCGGCGGGTATGCGGTGTCCAGCTACATCGAGAAGACCGCGATGGAAGGTGCGGCCGCGGTCATCGCCGTAAGCGAAGGCATGCGCCAGGACATCCTGCGCTCCTACCCGGCGCTGGATCCGGCCAAGGTCCGGGTCATCTACAACGGCATCGACGTGGACGCCTGGCGCCCCGTCGACGATGCCGCCGTCCTCGCGCGGTACGGGATCGACCCGTCCCGCCCGTCCGTCGTCTTCGTGGGTCGCATCACCCGTCAGAAGGGCCTGCCGTATCTGCTGCGCGCCGTGGCCCAGCTGCCGGAAGACGTCCAGGTGGTGCTGTGCGCCGGGGCTCCGGACACGCCGGAGATCATGGACGAGGTGCGCGAACTTGTCGCTGGTCTCCGCGAGACGCGTGAAGGCGTGGTGTGGATCGAGGACATGCTTCCACGTGACGAGTTGTGCGCGATTCTGACCAGTGCCACCACCTTCGTGTGCCCGTCCGTGTACGAACCCCTCGGCATCGTCAACCTGGAGGCGATGGCTTGTGGGGCGGCGGTGGTCGGGGCCGCGACCGGCGGAATCCCGGAGGTCGTCGTCGACGGCGTGACCGGGAGGCTGGTGCCGATCGAGCAGGTGCAGGACGGCACGGGCACGCCGGTGGATCCGGAACGCTACGTGGCGGACCTCGCGCGCGTGCTGACAGAGGTCGTGTCAGACCCCGACACCGCCCGCGCCTACGGCGAGGCCGGGCGCAAGCGCGCGACCGAGAGCTTCAGCTGGGCGCAGATCGCCGCCGAAACGCGGGCGCTGTACGCGGAGGTCATCGCCGCCAGCCGATAGGCTGACAGCATGTCCCGCGTTCTCGAATTCCGTGACGTCGTCGTGCGTCGCAATGGTCGTCACATCGTCGACGCTTTCGACTGGTCCGTCGAAGAGGATGAGCGCTGGGTGGTGCTCGGCCCGAACGGCGCCGGCAAGACGACCATCCTGCGCATGGCCGCCACCATCGATCACCCCACCACCGGTGAGGTGGACGTGCTGGGGGAGACCCTCGGGCGTTCGGACGTGTTCGAGATCCGTCCTCGCGTCGGCTTCGCTTCCACGGCGATGGCGCGGCGGATCCCCGGTGACGAGACGGTCCGCAACGTCGTGATGACGGCCGCGTACTCGGTACTCGGACGCTGGAACGAGCAGTATGACGGCATGGACACGGACCGTGCCGAGGAGGTGCTGGCCGACTGGAAGCTGTCGGCTCTGGCCGACCGCGCTTTCGGCACGCTGAGCGACGGCGAGCAGAAGCGCGTCCAGATCGCTCGCGCGGCCATGACGGATCCGGAGATGCTGCTGCTCGATGAGCCCACCGCCAGCCTCGACCTCGGGGCTCGTGAGGAGCTTCTCGCGCTGCTGTCTCGTTACGCCCAGGAGCCGATGACTCCCGCGATGGTGATGGTCACCCATCACGTCGAGGAGATCCCCGTCGGCTTCACCCACGCCCTGCTACTGCGCGATGGCCGTGC
Organism: Microbacterium nymphoidis; assembly: GCF_021044885.1. Classification (GTDB taxonomy): domain Bacteria; phylum Actinomycetota; class Actinomycetes; order Actinomycetales; family Microbacteriaceae; genus Microbacterium; species Microbacterium nymphoidis. The sequence continues at coordinate 604,268 of NZ_JAJNOD010000001.1, forward strand.
CGTGGCGCAGGGGCCCATCACGGAGGTCCTCACCGAGGCCAACCTCAGTGAGACATTCGGCCTGCCGATCCGGCTCACGTCCTCTGAGGGGCGCTACGCCGCTCGGGCAAGCTGAGCCCTGAGTCTGATAGACTCGATCTTTGGCGCTCGTCGCCACAGACTTTTCTTCCGCACACATCCCATCCCGCAAGGAATCCAATGAAGACTGACATCCACCCCGACTACAAGCCCGTCGTTTTCCGCGACCTGGGTTCGGGCGAGACCTTCCTCACCCGTTCGACCGTGTCCTCGGACAAGACGATCGAGCTCGACGGTGTCGAGTACCCGGTCATCGACGTGGAAATCTCGTCGGCTTCGCACCCGTTCTACACGGGCAAGCAGCGCATCATGGACTCGGCCGGTCGCGTCGAGAAGTTCAACCAGCGCTTCAAGAACTTCGGCAAGTAATCGCCGCGACGAAGGGCCCGACCATCCGGTCGGGCCCTTCGTCGTTTGCCGTGGGGGCGTCGCCTGCCGTGAGGCGTCTGGGGTGATTACGCGCGGATCGCGGCGACGAGCGCCGCGCTGAGGCGCTCCGGGGCGGAGAACTGCGGCCAGTGCGCCGTGCCCAGCTTGACCACGGTGCGATCGTCGATCGCGGTGTACTCATCGGCGTACGCTCCCCACTCGGCGAGCATGCCCTCCAGCATCCCTTCGTCCAGCGAGCCCATCAGCAGGGTGACCGGAATCCGGTGTCGCCTGTCGTCGGTCAGCGCCAGCGGGTCGGTGGGCACCCGCGGCGGAATGGAGCCCACGAGGCCGGAAGCGGCCGCGCGGTGCTCGGGTGTGAGGTCGTAGACGTCCTCTTCAGGGAAGAAGTCCCAGCCCGGGAAGGGAATCAGGCCGTCCACAACCGCGAACTCGCTGATTCCACGCTCCGGCGCCGGAGGGACCGTATCCACGAAGACCACCCGTGCGACGCGCTCGGGGCGCCGGTCGGCCGCACCCCACACGACGTTGCCGCCGCCGGAGTGACCCACCAGAACAACGGGCTGATCAGCGGCGTCGATCGCGGCGACGACGGTGGCGACCCAATCATCGATCCCGATGTCCGCGACTTCCTCGGCGGGCTGACCGGTGCCGGGCATGGTGAGCGGTCGCGGGGCGAGACCTGCTTCCTGTAGAGCGGGGACCACCGGGTCCCACGAGCGTTCGTCGAGCCAGAGGCCCGGTACCAGAATCGCGTCCATGCCGGCACGCTACCGTGGGTCACCGACATCCGGGAGTCGCGCAGGTGCCGTCGATAGGATCGACAGCGTGTCCTCCCCGTACGCCGCACAGCTCGCCCGCATCCCTGTGACCCGGCACGAGGCGCCGGCGGCAGGCGGGATCACCGCGTACTGGACCTATGGGCCCGATGATGCGGACACGACGATCATCGCCGTGCACGGCTTTCGCGGGGAGCACCACGGGCTGGAGCCCGTGTTCGCGCAGCTGCCACGCGTCCGCTTCATCGCACCGGATCTTCCCGGCTTCGGAGAAACGGCTCCGCTGCCGGGTCGCCGTCATGATCTCGATGCCTACGTGGACTGGTTGCTGGACTTCGCGCGCGTCGCACCCGGAGCGGTGATCCTCGGGCACTCGTTCGGATCCATCGTGGTGTCCGCCGCTGTCGCACGAGGCCTGCGCACACCGCACCTCATCCTGGTCAACCCGATCGGCGCTCCCGCTCTGGAAGGGCCACGGGGGATCATGACGCGGCTCGCCGTGTTCTACTACTGGGCCGGTGCGCACCTCCCGGCTCGTCTCGGAACCTGGCTGCTGCGCTCTCGCCTGATCGTGCGGGTCATGAGCATCACGATGGCCAAGACACGCGATCCGGGACTGCGACGGTTCATCCACGATCAGCACGACACGTACTTCTCCTCGTTCGCGGACCGCTCTCAGCTGCACGATGCATTCGTCACGAGCGTGTCCCACGACGTGCGGGAGTCGGCGGCCCGTATCTCGGTGCCCACGCTGCTCGTCGCCGCACAGCGCGACGACATCACCCCGATCGAGAAGGAACGGGAGCTGGTGAGGATGTTCCCCGATGCCCGCCTCGTCGAGATCCCCGACGTCGGGCACCTGATCCACTACGAGACCCCGGAGCCGGCGGCTCGGGCGATTCGGGAGTTCCTGGCGCTGCCCTGACCTCAGGCGTCGCGGCGGGCGAGCTCCATCAGACCGCCCAGGCGATACGGGATCACCTCGCCCATGACGAGAGAGGTCTCCGTGCGCTCGACGCCTTCGATGGCGAGGATGCGCGCGTCCGTGTCGAACAGGTGCCGCGCGTCGCGACAGGCGACGCGGATCAGCAGATCCACCTGGCCGCTGAGCCCATGACCCTGGACCACTTCGGGAATGCGCGCGATCTCGGAGATGATCCGGGGGAGTTCGCTCTGACGTACGCCGACGCTCACCACCGCCTCCAGCGGAAAGCCGAGCGCCGTCGAGGAGATCGAGCGCTGGAAGGACAGGAAGACCCCGCCCCGCTCCAATCGCGTCATGCGGGCCTGAACGGTGTTCCGCGAGAGCCCCAGCCGATCCGCGAGGGCCACGACGGTGGCACGGGGCTCATCCGACAGCGCAGCCAGCAGTTCCAGATCGGTGCGGTCCAGAGTTGTCATAGTGCGCAAGATTAGCAGGATTCAGATCGCGCGCATGGCGCATGTTGCTCATGCCTGTCACATCTGGTTGAGCGAGGTGATGAGCGCGCCTACGCTGGCCCCAATCCGGCAATGTCGCCGGTCGACGCGCAGAGCTCACGAGGCGAAGCGCGAAGGAGGCACACAATGGTGTACACGCTGGGAGCAGCGGCCGATCCCGCCACGGGAACCGGGCGCATTCATACGCTCATCACCGCGCAAGGCGCTCGGGTGACGGATGTCGACCTGGATTCGTACGTGGCGGATCTCACCGCGAAGGACCTGCGCGAGCTCTACCGTGACATGACTCTGGTTCGCCGCATCGACAGCGAGGGATTCTCGCTTCAGCGTCAAGGCCAGCTCGGGCTCTGGGCACCGAGCCTCGGTCAGGAGGCTGCGCAGCTGGGGACCGCTCGCGCTCTGCGCAGCGATGACTTCGTGTTTCCCAGCTACCGGGAGCTCGGCGTGGTGTACGCGCGCGGTGCCACGGCGAGCGACCTGGTGAACACCTGGCGCGGTGAGCGCAACTCCACCTACGACCCCTATGAGATCAATACGGCGACGATGCAGATCATCATCGGTGCGCAGACGCTGCACGCCGTGGGCTACGCGATGGGCATCCAGCGCGACGGCCAGGATCAGGTCGCCGTGGCGTACTTCGGTGACGGCGCCACGAGCCAGGGAGACGTCAACGAGGCCATGGTCTTCGCGGCCTCGTTCGGCGCGCCGGTCGTCTTCGTGTGCCAGAACAACCAGTGGGCCATCTCCGAGCCGGTTGGGGTTCAGGCTGCGGCGCCGATCGCGGGGCGAGCTCCCGGGTTCGGCATTCCCAGCGTTCGTGTGGACGGCAACGACGTGCTGGCGTGCTTCGCGGCGATGCGCTGGGCTCTCAGCCAGGCACGCTCCGGACAGGGGCCCGTCTTCATCGAGGCCGTCACCTATCGCATGGGTCCCCACACCACGTCCGATGACCCCACGAAGTACCGGGACGAGGCGGAGCTGGACCTGTGGCGCACGCGGGATCCCCTTGCCCGCATTGAGACGTTCCTCCGCTCGATCGGCGAGTTCGACGATGCGTTCGCGGCCGAGGTCGCGGCGCAGGCGGACGCCCTCGGCGCGGAGGTGCGAGCCGCCTGCCTGAGCATCGCGAACCGCGCTCCGATCGAGGTCTTCGACCACGTGTACGCCGAGCCGCACTCCGCACTGGAGCGACAGCGCGCCCAGTTCGCCGCTTACCTGGCCGGCTTCGAGGAGGATGCGCGATGACCGCCATGACGATGGGCAAATCGCTCAACGCGGCCCTCCACACGGCGATGCGCCGCGACGAGCGCGTCCTCGTGATGGGGGAGGACGTCGGGCGTCTGGGCGGAGTGTTCCGTATCACCGAGGGCCTGCTGGACGAGTTCGGTGCGAAGCGCGTGATCGACACCCCGCTGGCTGAGGCCGGGATCATGGGCACTGCGGTGGGACTGGCGATGCGCGGGTTCCGTCCCGTCGTGGAGATCCAGTTCGACGGCTTCATGTATCCGGCGTTCGACCAGCTGGTGTGCCAGGTGGCGAAGCTGCACTACCGGACGTTGGGCCGGGTGAAGATGCCCCTGACCATCCGGGTGCCCTGGGCGGGCGGCGTGGGCGCGGCGGAACATCACTCGGAGTCGCCGGAGGCGTACTTCGTCCACACCGCCGGGCTCCGCGTGGTTGCGGTCTCTGACCCCCAGGACGCGTACGTGATGCTGCAGCAGGCGATCGCGAGCGACGACCCCGTCGTGTTCCTGGAGCCGAAGCGGCTCTACCACACGAAGGGCGAGGTCGATCTCGACGCGAACCTCGCCGATGCTGCGCCGATGGGGCTGGCGCGCGTGGCCCGCCCGGGGACGGACGTCACACTGGTGACCTACGGCGGGCAGGTGCGAACCGCCTTGGACGCCGCGGTCGCTGCGGAGGACGAGGGGGTGTCGATCGAGGTGATCGATCTGCGGTCGATCTCTCCGATCGACTACGACACGGTCGACGCATCGGTGCGGCGTACGGGGCGCCTGGTGGTGACCCACGAGGCCGGACGTGAAGCGGGCGTGGGCGCCGAGATCGTCGCCTCGGTCACCGAACGCGACTTTGAGTACCTGGAGTCGGCCCCGGTGCGTGTGACCGGGCACGACGTGCCCTACCCGCCCTCCAAGCTGGAGCACAGCCACATCCCGGACCTGGATCGCATCCTCGACGGTGTCGATCGCGCTCTTGGGCGCCCGAACAGCCTGACGGGGGTCGCCCTGTGACCGCGACCACCGACTTCCGCCTCCCTGATCTCGGGGAGGGCCTTCCCGAGGCGGAGCTCATCCAATGGCACGTCGCGGTGGGCGACACCGTCACCATCAACCAGCCCATCGCGGAGGTCGAGACCGCGAAGGCGGTGGTGGATCTTCCATCGCCTTATGCCGGCACCGTCGCCGCACTCCATGCTGAGGCAGGCACTGTGGTCGAGGTGGGGTCGGTGCTGATCTCCTTCGACACCGGAGACGGCGCTCGCGAGGCCGCCGGCGACCACGCGGCCACTCACGGGCCCGGTACGGAGGAGACGCCGGACGAGCCGGCGGACGAGGTGGTCCCACCGAACCTCGTGGGATACGGCGCCGCACCATCCAGTAAGGCGCGACCTGCCCGCAAACGGCGTGGTGGCGGCGACGGGACATCCGCAGCCACGGCGACGATTCCCACGCCGGCGCCCACGTCACAGGAACCGCAGCCCGGCACGGACCGGGCCGAGCGGCCGCGTTCCACTCCTCCGGTGCGCAAGCTCGCCCGCGACCTCGGTGTCGACCTCACTCAGCTCAGCGGCACCGGTCCCGGGGGCCTGATCACCCGCGATGACGTCGCCGCGGCCGTGTCGAACACGAGCGACCGGCGCCCGTCCGAGGCTGCGGAGTCACCGGATGAGGTCCGGATCCCGATCCGCGGCGTTCGCAAGCACACGGCGGCCGCGATGGTGCGCAGCGCCTTCACGGCGCCTCACGTCACGTGTTTCCACACGGTGGATGTCACGGAGACGATGGCACTCGTCCGCCGGCTCCGCGACGACCGCGAGTTCGCGCAGCACCGCATCGGCCCGCTCGCCGTGGTCGCGAAGGCGGTCTCGCTCGCCCTGCGTCGCACCCCGGAGCTCAACTCGCGCTGGGACGAGGAAGCGCAGGAGATCGTTCAGCCTCGGCGCATCAACCTGGGAATCGCAGCGGCGACGCCCCGCGGGCTGGTGGTCCCGGTGATCCGGGACGCCGGTTCACTCGGCCTGCCGGCTCTGTCCGACGCGATCCGGGATCTGGCAGCCACCGCACGTGAGGGGCGCACGGCGCCGGCCGACATGTCCGGCGGCACGTTCTCCATCACGAACATCGGGACCTTCGGCATCGAGGCCGGCACTCCGATCCTCAACCCCGGGGAGGCCGGAATCCTCGCCGTGGGCGCAGCACTGCGGCGGCCCTGGGAACACGGGGGTGAGGTCGCACTGCGCGAGGTGATGACCCTGAGCCTCTCCTTCGACCACCGTCTGGTCGATGGCGAACAGGGGGCGCGGTTCCTGGTCGACGTGGCGCGGATCCTGGAAGATCCCGCGCGAGCGCTTCTCGTCGCCTGATCGACGGGCCGCGGACGAGTCGTCCGCGGCCCGTCCTAGCGGTCCCCGAACAGCCCGTGTCCGTGCCGTTCGAGCAGCGCGAAGGCGTCGGCATAGGTTCGCGGCGCGCTGCCGTCGCCGAGTCCCTCGCGTTCCATCAGCAGGCCCAGCAGTCCTCGTGCGGGCGGCGTGAGCGCCGTCTTGCTGGACTTCATCGTTGCGGCATCCAGCGTGGCGTCCGGGTTGGGCGGGGTCCACATCGGAACCACGGAGGGCCAGGTGGCGGGGTCGCGCGGGGTGGAGAGGTTCAGCGCTTCGCGGAGATCACGCGCGTCCGCATCCCGATCGGTGAGCGGAGCCAGACCGTGCTGATGGCAGAGCGTCGCGATCACGGCGGCGTGATGCATCTCCTCGTTCACGATGGTGCCGGCCGCGGTGTACGCCGAGACCAGGATCGCCGGGACGCGGAGCCCGAGGCGATCGAAGGCGAAGTCCATCTCCGTCGCAGCCGGACCGTCAGGCGGGACCGCCGCCGGGGGCGGAACGTGGTCGTAGGTGCCCCCATGTTCGTCGAACGTGATGAGCAGCGCCGTGTTCGTGGCGTTGGATCCGTGAGCTGTCGCCCCCGTTCGCACGGCGTTGTAGACGTCGGCGACGAGCGCCTCGCCCGCGCGTACGTCGGACACCGCGGAGTCGACGAGTGTGGTGTCGTCGGCCTGCACGGTGCGGTATTCCCCGAAGGGCGGGTGGAAGTCGTTGTGGTTGTAGATCATGCGCGGCTCGATGAAGGCGTACGCCGGCAGCGTCCCCTGCGCAGCATCCGTGTAGAAGTCGCTCATCACGGCGAAGTGGGCGCTCTTCCAGTACTGCTCCAGCGCGGGTGCGTGAAGAAAGCCAGTCAGGGAGAGCAGCTGATCCTCGTCGAAGTAGATGCGCCAGCTCAGGCCGGCTTCCTCCAGGCGGTTGAAGATCGTGGGTGCCGCGTCCGCATCGAGCCACTTGCGGTAGCCACCGCCGTGGTTGGTGACGAATCCGTGCGAGGTGGACGCATGGAAGAACGAGCGGTTGGCGTACGTCTGGGTCGGCACCGCCGCGAACCAGTTGTCGAACACCGCGAATTCCCGCGCCAGCGTGGACAGCACGGGCAGCATATCGGGGGAGAACCCGCCCATGATCTGATCCACCACCTCGGGAGGGGGAGGCGATCCCACCTCTCGTGTCGCGGTGTTGACGTAGTCGGTGATGAACCCCGACATCGTCGGGACACCGGGGTTCGGCGGGAGGTTGTACGGACTGGTCATCTTCGCCACACCGAGTGTCGCGTTTGTCACCGGGAGCACCTCTCCCCACAACTGTGTGTTGACGTGCGGATACTCTTCTCCGGGGTCCGGCGCCGGCATCCCCATCACCTCATCGGTGGTCCCCGCGTAGACGTGCGCGGCGACCCGACGACCATCGGGCGCCACGTTGGCATAGCTGCCGAAAGCCAGCCCGTTGAATCGGCTGCCCGACGGCAGTGACTCCCGGTCGTACAGCAAGCCGAGCAGGTTGTCGAAGGATCGGTTCTCACCCATGAGGACGACGAGGTGATCGAACGCACGCGCGGGGTCGGCGGCCTCCGGAGCGAAGGTCTCCTCCGTCGAGCGTGCGCCCCAGGCGTAGCCACCGATGCCGCCGAGCGCCGCGCCCGCGACGCCCACCGCACCGCCGCGGAGAAACTGACGCCGCGACGTTCCGCGCGGGGCTCGGGGAGCGGGCTCGTTCTGTGGCGACGTGGGGGAGGAGTTCGCGTGCACGGTCTGAGCCTACGCGCCGCCCTCCACGGCCGGTGAGGGGACGGTGAGCGCCGCCCAGGCGGCAGCCTCCAGTTCCGATGCCGCCACGGCCTGATCGGCGCGGGAGCCCCGAAGGGCATGGGGCGTGGAGTTGAGCAACCCGAAGACGGCGTGTACGCGCAGCCGGGCGACGGCGTCCGAGAACGCCGGGGAGCACGCGCGCAGCGCGGCGACCCAATCATCCACATAGCCGCGCTGCAATGCCCTGACCCGGTCACGTGCCACGGGGGCAAGCGAGGGTAGATCGCGGTCCTGCACACGGATGACATCGGTCTCCGTGAGGGCGAAGTCGGTGTGAAACGCGATCAGCGCTCGCAGGGTGTCCGCCGGCGCCGATCCCGCGGTGCACACGGCGCGGCCTCCCTGGCGCAGGCGGCTGCTCACGCCGACGAGCAGCTCTTCGAGCACCGCCTGCTTGCCGGAGAAGTGTCGGTAGACCGCCGGACCACTGATGCCGACGGCGCTGCCCAGCTGCTCGATGGTGACAGCGGCGTAGCCGTTCTCGGCGAACAATCGTGCGGCGGCCTCAACGAGCGAGGCCCGCCGCTCGGCCTTGGCGCGATCGCGGTGCGTGGTGGGTCTTGTCATCGTGCATCTTCCGCGTTACCGTTCATTCCAGTTAGTGAATATTAACTCAAATCCCACCGACACCGGCAGACCAGCCACGATCGCGAGGACACATGACCCGGCTCACCAGCGCAGTGGTTCACGATCAGGCGTTCCAGGAGAACGCCGCGGCCCAGCAGGCACTGCGCAACGATCTCGCCGCACGGCTCGCCCGCGTGGCGCGCGGCGGCTCGGAGGCAGCGCGGGAGAAACATCTCTCGCGCGGCAAGCTCCTCGTCCGCGATCGCATCGATCGACTGCTCGACGTAGACAGCCCGTTCCTGGAGATCGGTGCGCTGGCTGCCGAGGGGCTGTACGACGGTCAGGCCGCCTCCGCGGGGGTCGTGGCGGGGATCGGGCTGGTCCACGGTCGGCACGTGATGGTGATCGCCAACGACGCCACGGTGAAAGGCGGCACGTACTACCCGCTGACGGTGAAGAAGCACCTGCGCGCGCAGGAGATCGCCGAGGAGAACCGGCTCCCGGTGATCTCGCTCGTCGACTCCGGGGGTGCCTTCCTGCCCCAGCAGGACGAGGTGTTCCCCGACCGGGACCATTTCGGTCGGATCTTCTACAACCAGGCACGAATGAGCGCGCAGCGCATCCCGCAGATCGCTGCTGTACTGGGCTCGAGCACGGCGGGTGGCGCGTACGTGCCGGCGATGAGCGACGAAACGGTGATCGTGCGCGGGCAGGGGACGATCTTCCTGGGCGGCCCGCCGCTCGTGAAGGCGGCGATCGGTGAGACCGTGACCGCGGAGGAGCTCGGCGGCGGAGAGGTTCATGCGCGGCGCTCCGGGGTGGTGGATCACCTCGCCGACGACGATGACCATGCGCTGGAGATCGTCCGCGACATCGTCGCGACGCTACCGCCGCCCGCTCCGCTCGCCTGGGAGGTGTCGGCTCCCCGGGATCCGGAGGTGGACGCACAGGAGCTGTATGGAGTGGTCCCGGTGGATGTCAATCAGCCGTACGACCCCCGCGAGGTCATCGCCCGCCTGGTGGACGGCTCGGAATTCACGGAGTTCAAGAGCGAGTACGGCACGACGCTGGTCACCGGATGGGCTCACATCCATGGCCACCCTGTCGGCATCGTCGCCAACCACGGCGTGCTTCTCAGCGATTCGGCTCTCAAGGGAGCCCACTTCGTGGAACTGTGCGATCAACGGGGCATACCACTGCTGTTCCTGCAGAACATCACCGGGTTCATGGTGGGCCGAGACGCCGAAGCAGGCGGAATCGCCAAAGACGGAGCGAAGATGGTCACCGCTATCGCGACCTGCCGGGTGCCGCGTCTGACGGTGATCGTCGGAGGCTCCTTCGGTGCAGGCAACTACGCGATGAGCGGCCGGGGCTATTCGCCGCGCTTCCTCTGGGCGTGGCCCGGCAGCCGGATCTCCGTGATGGGCGGGGAGCAGGCGGCGCGGGTTCTCTCCACGGTCAAGCGCGACCAGATCGAGGCCGGCGGCGGGGAATGGACCACCCAGGAGGAGGAAACGTTCCGCGCACCCGTGCGTGAGCAGTACGAACGCCAGGGCAACCCCGTCTACGCCACTGCGCGACTCTGGGACGACGGCATCGTCGATCCCCTCCAGACCCGTGACCTGCTCGGGCTGGCGCTCGATGTCGTGGGGCGAGTTCCCTTCGCCGACAGCCGCTTCGGCCTCTTCCGGATGTGACGACCATGATGACGCTGACCACTCCACCGTTTCGCACGGTACTCGTCGCCAACCGCGGTGAGATCGCGCGCCGGGTCATCCGCACGCTGCGGCGCCTGGGCATTCGCTCCGTCGCCGTCTACAGTGATGCGGACGCGATGGCCCCGCACGTGCACGAAGCCGATGCCGCTGTGCGCCTCGGTCCCGCCCCTGCTGCGGAAAGCTATCTCGACATCGATGCCGTGATCGCGGCGGCGCGTGCCAGCGGTGCCGAGGCGATCCATCCGGGCTACGGCTTCCTCTCCGAGAATGTCGCCTTCGGGCACGCATGCGCTGCGGCGGGGCTGGTGTTCATCGGCCCCGGCGAGGAGGCGCTGGACGTGATGGGGGACAAGATCCGTGCGAAGGAGCACGTCGCCGCCTCCGGCGTTCCCACGGTGCCGGGCTTCAGCGCACGAGGGCTCGACGACGAGGAGATCCGTGTCCGGGCACTCGACGTCGGCTTCCCCCTGCTGGTGAAGCCGTCCGCGGGCGGCGGGGGCAAGGGTATGCAGGTGGTGCGGGACGCAGCGGAGCTGGAGGACGCCCTGGTGACTGCACGCCGTGTGGCCGCCGCGTCGTTTGGGGACGATTCACTGCTGCTGGAGCGTCTCATCGAGCGGCCACGGCACATCGAGGTACAGATCTTCGCCGACCGGCAGGGCAACGTCATCCACCTCGGCGAACGCGAGTGCACGCTCCAGCGCCGGCATCAGAAGGTGGTGGAAGAAGCGCCCTCACCGCTGATCGACGACGCCACGCGGGAGCGCATCGGCGCCGCTGCCTGTCGTGCGGCCGCCAGCGTCGACTACGTGGGCGCCGGAACGGTGGAGTTCCTGGTCGCCGCTGATCGTCCGGAGGAGTTCTTCTTCATCGAGATGAACACACGTCTGCAGGTCGAGCACCCCGTCACCGAGATGGTCACCGGGCTCGATCTCGTCGACATCCAGCTTCGCGTCGCAGCAGGCGAGCCGCTGCCGCTCGCTCAGGACGACGTCGTGCTCACCGGCCACGCCGTGGAAGCGCGTGTGTACGCCGAGTCCCCGGCCCGTGGCTTCCTCCCGGCCACGGGCGACGTTCTGCTGTGGCGTACCGCGGAGCACGTCCGGACGGACTCCGCCGTGGAGACCGGATCCGCGGTGACGGCCGACTACGACCCCATGATCGCCAAGGTGATCGCCTGGGCCGCAGACCGGGAAGCGGCCGTGGCGCGCCTGAGTGATGCGCTGGCGGACACGGTGCTGCTCGGGGTCGACTCCAACATCGGCTTCCTCCGCTCACTCCTGAACGATGAACGCGTGCGCGCGGGCGATATGGATACGGGACTCATCGACCGTCTACCTGCGTACCGCGACCCGGCACCCACGCTCGATGTGCTGCGGGCTGCTGCGGCGGCCGTGCCATCGCAGGCCGAGCTCGCCCCCGCCGGCCCGTGGCGGGCGCTGAGCGGCTTCCGGCTCGGTCTTCCGGAGCACCGGGGCGCGGTCACCCTCATCGCGGATGACGGCGAGGTTCACACCGTCCCGCTCGACACCGCAGCTCCCGCGAGCGCCGCATTCGCGACGGACGCGGAGGGCGGTGTGTGGGCGTACGCCGACGGGACCACCGCGCGGTTCCAGCCGATCGGGCGACGGGAGCTGGGGGAGAAGACGCGCAGCGAGCGTGATCGAGCGCCCGGATCCGTCGATCCGGCGCTCAAGGCTCCCATGCCGGGAAACGTGGTGGCGGTCCACCCGGGAGGCGTCATCGCCGCAGGGGAGCGGGTGGTCGTGATCGAGGCGATGAAGATGGAGCACCCGGTGCTCGCTCCGGCCGACGGGACCGTCACCGTCGACGCGCGTGTGGGCGACCACGTGCGCCGTGATCAGATCGTCGCCCACTTCAGTCACCAGCAATCAGAGGAGTCCGCATGACCATGGAGTTGACCGAGGAGGAGCGCGAGCTCGCCGGGCTGGTGCGGGCATTCGCCGAGGAGGTCGTCGCGCCGGCATCCTACGAGGCCGATCGGACCCACACGCTGCCGCTCGATGTGGTGGCGGCGATGGGAGAGCTCGGCCTGTTCGGTCTCCCGTTCCCGGAGAATGTGGGCGGTCAGGGCGGCAGCTACTTCGCGCTCGGCTTGGCGATCGAGGCGATCGCACGCGCAGATCAGTCGCTGGCGATCACGCTGGAGGCGGGAGTGAGCCTGGGAGCCATGCCCGTCTTCAAGTTCGGCACGCCGGACCAGCGGGCAGAACTTCTGCCTGACCTGCTCGCCGGACGGGCGCTCGCGGGCTTCGGGCTGACCGAGCCCGAAGCCGGCTCCGACGCCGGCGCGACGCGCACCACGGCGCGCGTCGAGGGAGGGGAGTGGGTGATCGACGGCAGCAAGCAGTTCATCACCAACTCCGGCACCGCGATCACCCGCTTCGTCACGGTCACCGCGGTGACCGGCACCACCCCCAACGGGAAGCGCGAGATCTCCACGATCATCGTGCCGAACGGGACCCCGGGCTTCACCGTGGAACCGGCGTACGACAAGGTCGGCTGGCACGCGTCCGACACGCACCCCCTGACGTTCGTCTCCGCGCGCGTCCCGGAGGGCAACCTCCTCGGCGAACGCGGACGGGGGTTCCGCAACTTCCTGGAGATTCTCGACGAAGGACGCATCGCGATCGCGGCCCTGGGAACGGGGGCCGCCGAGGGGTGCCTCGAGGCTGCCATCGACTATGTGGGCAAGCGCAACGTGTTCGGCTCCGCGCTCTCCACCCGGCAGCACGTGCAGTTCCTGCTCGCGCGGATGCGGACCCGCGTGCACACGTCCCGCCTCGCGTGGCAGCACGCGGCGCGACTGCGAGACGCCGGGCGGCCGTTCAGCGAGGAGGCGGCTATCGCCAAGCTCGTCTCCAGCGAGGCCGCAATGGACAACGCGCGCGATGCGACGCAGCTGTTCGGCGGCAACGGCTTCATGAACGAGTACCCGGTGGCACGCCACTACCGTGATTCGAAGATCCTGGAGATCGGTGAGGGCACCAGCGAGGTGCAGTTGCTCATCATCGCCCGGGCGCTCGGGGTGGCATCGTGACCGAGGAGCGCATCATCGAGCAGCGTGGTCTCTTCTTCGAGGAGTTCGAGGAAGGCGTCCGCTACGTCCATCGGCCGGGCCGGACGGCCACGGAGGCTGACAACGTGCTGTTCACGACGCTGACCATGAACACGCAGGCTCTGCACCTCGACGCGCAGACGGCGGGCGAGAGTGGGTTCGGTCAGCGGCTGATCAACTCCATGTGGACGCTGTCGACCATGGTCGGGCTCAGCGTGACCCAGCTGACGCAGGGCACGCTCATCGCACAGGTGGGCCTCAGTGACATCGTCTTCCCCGCGCCGCTGTTCGCCGGAGATACGCTCAGCGTCTCCTCACTTGTCGTCAGCAAGCGTCCCTCGGCATCACGTCCGGGGCAGGGAGTGGTGAGCATCGAGCACACCGGCACGAATCAGGACGGTGTCGTGGTGGCCCGAGCGACGCGCACCGTGCTCGTACGGATGCGGGACGCGGCATGAGCGGCGACGTCCTCAGCAACGGCCCGGCGCTCCTGTTCTGTCCGGCAGACCGCCCCGACCGCTTCAGCAAGGCGCTGGATCGGTCGGATGCCGTCATCCTGGATCTGGAAGACGCCGTCCTGCCCGCGGGGAAGCACGAAGCCCGTCTCCGGATGAGCTCCGCGGAGCTGGATCCGAATCGGGTCATCGTCCGCGTGAACGCGGCGGATACCGGGTACTTCCGGGACGACCTCGCTGCGGTACGCCGGAGCCCGTTTCGCACCGTGATGCTCGCCAAGACCGAATCCGCAGCACAGCTGGATGAAATCGGAGACGGCTTGAGCATCATCGCGTTGTGTGAGACGGCGCGCGGTGTGATCGCAGCCGATGCGATTGCCGCCCACCCCAATGTGGTCGCTCTCATGTGGGGCGCCGAGGATCTGATCGCCTCGCTCGGCGGATCATCAAGCCGACGAGCCGACGGCGGCTATCGCGATGTGGCCCGACACGCTCGATCCCGTGTGCTGCTGGCTGCGGGCGCGTATGAACGGCGAGCGATCGACGCCGTCCACGTCGACATCCCCGATCTCCCCGGCTTGGAAGCGGAGTGCCGCGACGCGGCCGCGAGCGGATTCTCCGCCACGGCGTGCATCCACCCGTCGCAGGTGGAGGTGGTGCGCCGGGCCTACCGTCCGGCGGACGCGGACATCGACGCCGCACGGCGGGTGCTGGAGGCGGCGGACGCCAAAGCCGGCGCTTTCCGATTCGATGGGCGCATGGTGGATGAGCCGGTGCTCCGCCAGGCACGCGAGGTGCTGCGCCGAGCAGGGGAGTGAGAACTTCGGCCGGAGCAGATCCTGAGCCAGGTGTGGTGCGCCGCGCTCAGCCGACGGGTAGCAGATGCGGTTCGTGCACGAGCGCGACTCCGCCCTGGATGCGCAGCGTGTGTGCCGAGCCGTTGGCGATGCGCAGGCCCGGCAACGGCTCTCCCGTCAGATGCCGCAGCAGCGATCCGATCACACCCCCGTGCGATACGGCGACGACGTGGGTCTCCGCATCCACTCCCTCGGCGATCTCGAGCAGCGCACGCAGCGCCCGTTCAGCAACCTGCTCGCGTGGCTCGGCCTCGGGGATCTCCGCCGTGTGCCACGAGCCGAACCGCGTCACGAGCTCGGTGTCGGTCATGCCCTCCGCCACGCCGTAGTTGCGCTCACGCAATGCCGCGAACGTCTGCGGCCCGCCCCAGCTTCGCGCCTCGCCGATGATGCGAGCGGTCTCTTCCGCGCGGGACAGGTCACTGGAGACGAGGAGGACCGGGTCCGGGATCGCCAGCTCCGCCGCTGCCTCACGGGCCTGGCGGCGACCGGTGTCGTTCAAAGGGATGTCCGTTGAGCCCTGGATACGGCGGGCGAGATTCCAGTCGGTCTGGCCGTGGCGCACGAGAGTGATGAGAGTCACCGTGTGAGCGTAACGCGCCCTCGCTGTGACTCCGCCCCGGACCGGCCCCTCAGTCCAGGAGGGCCTGTGCCAGAGCCGGGAGCACCTCACCGGTCGCGCCGTCCAGCTTCAGAGACGCGCGGTCGTCCCACCGCGTCCGACCGCGATTCACGATGACCAGCGGCAGGTTCCGCCGTCGCGCGCGCTCCAGCAGACGCGTCGCCGAGTTGACCACGAGGGAGGAGCCGGCCACCAGCACGGCATCCGCAGCAGCCACGATCCCCGCGGCGAGGCGGAACGTCTCGGCGGGGACGAACTCTCCGAAGAACACCACATCCGGACGGAGGAGCCCGCCGCACACCGTGCAGTCCGGGACCACGAAGTCGGTGGTGTCAGTCGGGATGGCATCGCCGTCTGGTCCGAGCGTGACGTTCGTGCTCGCGTCGAAGAACGGATTGTCACGAAGAATGCGCGCTGACACCGCGCGGCGATCGAACACCTGGCCGCAGGTGAGGCATCGCACGCGGCGACCGGTCCCGTGTAGTTCCACGACGCGACGACTTCCCGCCGCCTGGTGCAATCCGTCGACGTTCTGCGTCACCACACCGGTGGCGAGTCCGTCGTTCTCCAGACGGGCGACCGCACGGTGACCGGCGTTCGGTGAGCGGGTGGAGAAGTCCTTCCAGCCCAGTTCGCCTCCGGCCCAGTAGCGACGGCGATCCGCATCGTCCTGAGCGAGGAATCGTTCGTGAGTCATCGGCGTGCGTACCGGAGCGCCTTCACCGCGATAGTCGGGGATTCCCGACTCCGTGGAGATGCCGGCTCCCGTGATGATCGCGATGCGGTGGCCGGCGAGGAGGTCGGCCGCGCGGAAGATGTCGGCGACCGAGAAGGAAGCAGCGTTCACATCTTCAGCCTAGGCGCGTAGATCCGGCACGCGGCGGTTGCAGCGTTACCCGTGCGATGACGAGTGAGGCCGTGAGCGAACATCGCCCACGGCCTCACTGCTCATCCGTCACGCGTCACGACCTCGCCGAGCCGTCTCCGTCCTGGATGCGCGTCTGATCGGGCGAGGCTGGAGGCTGCTGCGCCGACTGGTCTGGCGCGTTCGGTGATGCCGGCTGCGGGGCAGGCGGGGCGGGCTGTGCCGGGGAACCGGAAGGCGCGGGGTGGGCTGGGAACCCGCCCGGCACCGGCGGAACCGGAGGCGCTTGCGGGGCGGCCTGCACCGGGTACGCCGGGGGAGCGCCGTACGGAGGCTGACCAGGGTGCTGTCCGGCCGTCGGGTAACCCTGTGAAGTGGGGTAGCTCTGTGAAGCGGGGTAACCCTGTGAAGCCGGCTGCCCCTGTGAAGCAGGGTAAGTCTGCGAAGCCGGCTGAGCCTGCGGAGGTGCGTAGCCGGGGCCGGCCTGCTGCGCCGGTGCTGGATATCCCTGTTGTGCCGGGGCCGGGTATCCCTGTTGTGCCGGGGCCGGGTATCCCTGTTGTGCCGGGGCCGGGTATCCCTGCTGTGCCGGGGCCGGGTATCCCTGCTGCGCCGGGTACGGCTGCGATGCGGGAGCGGCGTACCCCTGCTGGGCCGACTGGCCGTGCGCCGTCGGGTAGCCGGGCTGGGCGTACGTCGCGGGTGGCGTGGCGTTCGCGGCGTCGTCCCGAGGCTGGAACGCGCGGATGATCAGCGGGATCACCGTGAGCACGACCGCGATGAGCGCGGTCGCTCCCGCGACCCGCCACCACCAGTCCGGATATTCGGGGGCCGGGAAGGCGGCCGGAATCGCGAGCACCAGCGCCGTGAGCCAGCCGAAGGCGATGGCTCCGTAGCCGGCGATCCGCGACACCTGTGGTGTCGTCGGCCTGCGGGTGAACGGCACGTAGAGCTGGGTGATGCCGAGGGCCGCACGCAGGAGGAGCAGCACGCCCAGCAGGCGGAACATCTGCACGGACCAGACGACCTCGTCAGCCGTGTCGGCCGGCTGACCCCATCCATTCCAGATCTTGAGAAGACCGATGGCGATGATCACCACGTTGACCACGGTGGAGGCGCCCAGGTACCAGGGATCCTTGCCACGAGTGATAGCCGTGTCGATCAAGACCGCGCCCGCGAACGCTCCGACGAGCAGCAGAGTGAGCCAGGCCCTGCCCGCCACGTTCGACTGATCGCCGACGATGATGAAGAAGCCGCCGAGCAGCGCTGCGGCAACGAGCATGCCGATGGCCAGCCACATCGCGATCCGGCTCACGTTGAGACCGGCGGCGGGGCGCGCTTCGGCCGGAGCGCCCGGCTGTTGTGAATGAGACATGAACTCCCCCTTCTGAGTGAGCCCACAGTACCGCGAGGCGCTCCGGTATGCCCGGCGTCGCGATCCGTGTGGACACCGCGTCGCCGCGCCTGTGGACAACCTGCGCGATGATGGAGCGATGCCCGTGCACGAGCGCTTCGACCCCGCAGATCCCCGACTGGCGCCACTGCGATCGATGACCGACGCCGCCCATCGTCGCGCAGCAGACGCCGCTCATGGCACGTACGTCGCGGAGTCGCTGCCGGTGCTGGAACGCGCGATCTCCGCCGGTCATCGCGTGCGAACGATGCTGATCGCGCCGCGGTGGCTTGAGCAGATCCAGCAGCTCGCGGCGCC
This sequence comes from Microbacterium nymphoidis, assembly GCF_021044885.1. Taxonomy (GTDB): domain Bacteria; phylum Actinomycetota; class Actinomycetes; order Actinomycetales; family Microbacteriaceae; genus Microbacterium; species Microbacterium nymphoidis. Next base: position 622,268 of record NZ_JAJNOD010000001.1, read on the forward strand.
GGACGTCGACGTCTTCGTGGGCGCGCCGGACCTCTTGGCCGCTGTGACGGGGTTCGACATGCATCGAGGCGTGATCGCCGTGGTGGAGCGTCCCGCTCCGCGTGCGCTGGACACGCTTCTGGACGGCCGGCCGCTCGTCGTGCTGGAGAACATCACCGACCAGGCGAACATCGGTGCGATCTTCCGGAACGCGGCGGCGCTCGGTGCCGCCGGCGTGGTCCTCACGCCCACCACGGGCGATCCGCTCTACCGGCGCAGCATCCGCGTGAGCATGGGAACCGTGTTCCAGGTGCCGTGGGCGCGCGCGTCGTCATGGCGGGGGCTGCTCGAGGCGCTCGCCTCTGCGGGCTATACGACCGCGGCGCTGGCTCTCGACCCCCGCGCGGTCGAACTGCAGGACTACCGCCCCGCGGGGCCGGTGGCCCTCGTGCTGGGAGCTGAGGGCCCGGGGCTCGCATCCGAGATCATCGACGCAGTGGACGACGTCGTCATGATCCCGATGACGGCCGGTGTCGACTCGCTGAACGTCGCCGCCACGAGCGCCATCGCACTGTGGCACCTGGTGGGCGCGCGCGACTGAGCGCGCTCAGTCGGGGCTGTCGCCGAGGAGGCTCACCGGGAGCGGCTCCGGACGCTTCGCGGAGATGGTGTCGCCGGAGGACTGGTGCCGAAGACGTCGCAGCACCCAGGGAACCAGGTGCTCTCGCGCCCAGGAGATGTCGCCGACCCGCGCTTCGCGCCAGGTCCGGGGAACGATCGCGTCTGGCTGCATGGGAACGAGATCGTTCGGCACATTCAGGGCACGCAGCACCATCCGGGCCACTTCGTGATGGCCCAGCGGGTTCATGTGGAGGCGGTCCTCCGCGAAGAACCGGGGGTCCTGGACCTCTTTGAGCGCCCACTGGTCCGCCACGATGCAGTCGTACTTCTCGGCGACCGCCCGGATGTTCTCGTTGTAAATCGCGATCTTCCCGCGGAACGGGCGGAACACCGGCGTGAAGGTGACGTCGATGCCGGTGAACACCACGATCGTGGCGCCGTCGCGACTGAGCCGTGCAACCGACTCGTCGAAGAGCTCCGCGATGTGGTCGGGGTCGGTTCCCGGACGGATGACGTCGTTGCCGCCCGCGCAGAAGGTAATGAGGTCCGGCTTCAGTTCGAGGGCGGCGTCGATCTGCTCGTCCATGATCTGCTGGATGAGCTTGCCGCGGACGGCAAGGTTGGCGTACGCGAAGTCTTCCGTGCCGGTTCCGAGGACCTCCGCGACCCGGTCGGCCCACCCCCGCAGACCGTTGGGAGCCGAGGGCTCCGGGTCTCCGACGCCCTCGGTGAAGGAGTCCCCGATGGCCACATAACGGCGCCAGGGGTGCGGGCCGTCGTTGTCGCGGGCGGTGTGCGGCGGGTTCTGCCGCACGTCGTCCTTCTCGTCGCGCTTCGTCATGATCGCCTGCTTTCCGCGTCGGGCCGCGCCCACCGGCGGGGCACCCGGAAGCATAACAGCGGCATCCGAGGGTGTCGTCCGAGTCCCGGGGAGCAGTGTCGGTGGAGGCGACTATCCTTGACCGAGTGCTGTCACCGTCCTATCCGCAGAGAGCCCCGTGGGGTACCGCGGGAAAGCTCCGAGCGTGGCAGCAGGAAGCCCTGGAACAGTACTTCGCCCAGGACAAGCGCGATTTCCTCGTGGCCGCGACCCCAGGCGCAGGAAAGACGACTTTCGCGCTGACACTGGCCCAGGAACTCCTGCGCACCGGTGTGGTCGAGAAGATGATCGTGGTGGCACCCACCGAGCATCTGAAGACCCAGTGGGCCGATGCCGCAGCTCGCCTGCACATCCGTCTCGATCCGGTGTTCCGCAACTCTCATGTGGCTCCCGCGCGCTATTACCATGGCGTCGTCGTCACCTATGCGCAGGTGGCCGCACGTGCATCCGTGCACCGTCGTCTGACGCAGTCTGCACGCACGTTGGTGGTCCTGGACGAGGTCCACCACGGCGGCGACGCGCTCAGCTGGGGGGACGCGATCCGTGAGGCGTACGGCCCCGCGACCCGCCGGCTCTCCCTCTCCGGCACACCGTTCCGTTCCGACACCGCGCCCATTCCGTTCGTGGAGTACCACCCCGATGAGTCGGGGGGACGAGTGTCCACGACCGACTACAACTACGGTTACGGTCGCGCCCTCGCGGATGGCGTCGTCCGCCCGGTGCTGTTCCACGTGTACGCGGGCACCATGCGGTGGCAGACCAGTATGGGCGACGAGCTGGAGGCGAACCTCGGGCAGGAGAACACCAAGGACGTCAATGCCCAGGCATGGCGTACCGCCTTGGATCCCGAGGGCGAGTGGATGCAGGTGGTCCTGCGATCCGCGAACGACCGGCTGACCGAGATCCGCAAGCACGTGCCGGATGCCGGCGGGCTGGTGATCGCCACGGATCAGACCGTGGCGCGCGCGTACGCGAAGCTGCTGCACGGTATCAGCGGTGAGCACCCCACCATCGTCCTCAGCGACGAGAGCGATGCGTCGGCACGGATCGAGAAGTTCGCCGAGTCGACGAGCAGGTGGATGGTCGCCGTCCGCATGGTGTCGGAGGGCGTCGACGTGCCGCGCCTCGCCGTGGGCGTGTACGCCACCTCGTCCTCCACGCCGCTGTTCTTCGCCCAGGCGATCGGACGCTTCGTGCGCGCTCGCCGTCGTGGCGAGGCCGCGAGTGTCTTCCTGCCGAATGTGCCGCCCCTGATGAAGCTGGCCAACGAGATGGAGAAGCAGCGCGATCATGCGCTGGACCGGCAGACCAAGGATGAAGACGGGCTGGAGGACTCGCTGCTGGATGCGGCGAACCGCGAGGAGAAGGCGGAAGACGCTCTCACCGAGGAATTCCAGTACCAGCCGATCGCCTCGACGGCGCATTTCGATTCGATCGTTTTCGAAGGGCAGCAGTTCGGCCAGCTCGCCGAGCCTGGAACGGCCGAAGAGCTGGAGTTCATCGGCCTTCCGGGGCTTCTCGAACCCGAGCACGTCCACGAGCTGCTCATGCAGCACCAGGCGAAACAGGCCAAGCATCGCGAGGCCCGCGAGGCCCGCGAGAAGTCCAGCGGGGAGCGGGAGACCTCTCTTCCCGAACCGCTGCACCGCACCCTCCGCGAGCAGCGTCAGTTGCTGAACACGCTCGTCGGACTCTATGCGCGCCAGAGCGGGGAGCCCCATGGGGTGGTCCACGCTCAGCTCCGGCGAGAATGCGGCGGTCCGGCGGTCGGTACCGCGACGGTGGCGCAGTTGCAGAAGCGCATCGAGGTCATTCGGCGCCGGGTGCGTTCCTGATGATCGGGCCGCCGTTCGGCGGCCCGAAATGCTGGTAATCCGCGAGATTCCGCGGTTTCCGGGCGCGCCGACATCTACGGTGGAAGCTGCCGTCCCGAGGAGAACGATGTCTGCGCCTGCCCCCGCCGCCCCTGCCCCCACCGACGCCGACCGACGCCGCTGGGCGAAGTACCTGGCCGACGAGCGTGCCGAAGCACACGTCTACCGTCGCCTCGCCGAACGCAAGACGGGGGAGGAGCGCGACATCCTGCTGGCCCTCGCCGACGCCGAAGGACGTCACGAGTCGCACTGGCTGGCCCTCCTCGGTGGAGAGCCCGCGCGACTGCCGCGCGCGGGCGTGCGCACTCGCCTGCTCGGGTGGATGGCCGGCAACTTTGGTTCGATCTTCACGCTCGCTCTTGCGCAGCAGGCCGAGGCTCGCTCGCCGTACGCGGATGAGGAGTTCGCGACAGCGGCGATGGCGGCCGATGAGAAGGTCCACCATGAGGTCGTCCGCGGCCTCGCTGCGCGGGGGCGTCGCCGTCTGGCGGGCACGTTCCGTGCGGCGGTTTTCGGCGCGAACGACGGCCTCGTCAGCAACCTGGCCCTCATCATGGGTATCGGCGCGACCGGTGTCGCACCGCAGTTCGTCCTCTTCAGTGGTCTCGCCGGTCTGCTCGCTGGTGCGCTGTCGATGGGGGCGGGCGAGTTCGTCTCGGTGCGCTCCCAGCGTGAGCTTCTGGATGCCACACAGCCCAGCGATCTGGGCGATGATGCCTACCTCGACCTGGATCTCGACGCCAACGAAGTGGCGCTCATCTATCGCACTCGGGGGATTCCCGAGGACGAGGCCATGGCGCGGGCGCGTAGTGTGCTCGAAGCCTCGCACGCGGGCACCAAACCCCAGCGAGAGGTGCAGGAGGATGACGAAGTGGTCGGCTCTGCATGGGGCGCGGCGATCTCGAGCTTCCTTTTCTTCGCCTCCGGCGCGGTGATTCCCGTGCTGCCCTGGCTTTTCGGCGCGACCGGGCTGCTGGCCGTCGTGATCGCTCTGGTGCTGGTGGGCATCGCGCTCATGTCGACCGGGGCGATGGTCGGGATCCTCTCCGGGGCGTCCCCGCTGCGTCGCGCTCTGCGCCAGCTCCTGATTGGCTTCGGCGCCGCGGCCGTCACCTACGTGCTCGGCCTGGTGTTCAACGTCTCCGTCGCCTGAGAACGTCGCGCCGCACGAGAACGTCTCCGTCGGGGGGAGATCCTTCGCCGTCATCCAGGGTGCTTCGCCCGGAGGTGACCACCCGCCGGACGCTGGAGGTCATCACGTCCTCACGCCGGTGTCAACCCGGTTGCGTGCCGCGTCGCGCCCGGGTGAGCGTGGGGGAGTCGGCGCATCCGCGTCGACGATCGACGAAAGGACGCCCCATGGCTATCGGAGACAAGGCACAGCACAAGGCTGAGGAGCTCGCCGGGAAGGCCAAGCACGCCGCTGGCAAGGTGACCGGTAACGAGGACCTGGAGGCCCGCGGCTTCGCCGAGGAGCAGAACGCCAAGCTCAAGCAGGGTGTCGACAAGGCACACGACGCGGCTGAGCACGCGAAGGACGAGATCGAGGACCGTCTGGACCGTCAGTGACCAGGCCCATGGCACCTCGGGGACGCGGAGTCAACCCCCTCCGCCCCGGGTGCGCATGACCATAGCGTGAAGGCCCGGTCGCACCCGCGACCACGGAAGGAGTCCCTCATGAACATCCTGTTCATCGTGATCGTGGTTATCGCGATCGTGCTCGCCATCACGGGCGGACTGGTGCAGTCCCTGAACTTCCTGCTCTGGGTTGGACTGGTGCTGCTGGTACTGGCCGTGATCGCCTGGCTGATCCGGTCGCTGACAGGGCGCAAGGCGCCCTGATCGGTTCCGGCGGGGGCGCAGAAGCGAACCCGCCGGTGGGTGTGAACGAGCGGTGCCGGTGCCGCGGACAGACGTCCGCGACACCGGCACCGCTGGTGTCAGGGCTGATAAGGCGAGTAGGGCGACCCGGGAGAGCCGCGCATCGCCAGGCCTGAGTCGGCACCCGCCATGATGCCGTCCCCGTCGGAATCATCGATGGGTGTGATGAATCCGCCGCCGAGCTGATCGAGATCAGCGCGCCCGATTTCGTACAGGTCCAGATGCGATCCGTCGCTCATCGGATCGTTGCTGTCCGGGAGAGAATCGCCATCGAGGTTGCGCTGCAGGAGGAACTCGGAACGCAAGACCCCCGAATCGGGAGCGGTCTCGAGATCATCGAGCAGACCGTTCGTGCCGAACGACAGCGTCGCATCGAACACGCCATTGTGGTCTGCATCGAACGCATCGATCTGAGCACGGGTGAACGGACGGCCCTCCATGAGGTCGAGCACGCCGTCGTTCTCAGAATCGAGATCGAGGTAGCTGGGCACTCCGTCGCCGAGGACGGGCAGGATGAGGATGTCGCCGTCGTGATCGTCGTCGCCGAACACGCCGTTGTGGCTCACGTCCTCCTCGGTGTCGAGGATTCCGTCGTTGTCCGAATCCAGATCGCACCGGTCGACCACGCCGTCGGCGTCGGTATCCCGGGTAAGCGACTTGTCGTTCACCACGAAGCACGCCCTTGGGTCGGCCTGGAGTGTCGCAGTGGCGCTGTTGTTCGTCACGGGAGTCTCGCCCCCGCCGGTCCCGGCATCCACGACGGCGGCCGCTACGCCCGGGGCCCCGGTGTTCCCCTCGATTGGGGTCACGACGAAGCTGATGCGCAGGGTCTGCCCGGGCGCGAGCACCACAGCGGCGATCACGCGGAACGGATCCGTCACCGTGCCGGTTCCCGAGATCATGACCTGGTCGTTGATCACGGCGTAGACCGCGCCGTCCACCTGGGCGGTGGTCTGACCAGGGTCGAAATCGGTGTGGAAGCCCGGCGCACCGGGCATCTCGACGGCGAAGGCGATGGTGCCGCTCGTCTGGGCCTCACCCACATTCGTGATCTCGACGACGACGTCCGTCGCCGTCTGCAGCGCCCGGTCCGGAACGATCACGTTCGGCGTGAGGTCGGGTGCCAGCGTCGACGTTGGTGTGGGTGTGGGGCTGATGGTTGGCGTTGGCGTTGGGCTGACGGTGGGCGTCGGCGTCGGGCCGACTGTGGGCGTGGGCGTCGGCGTCGGGCTGACGGTGGGCGTCGGCGTCGGGCTGACTGTGGGTGTCGGCGTCGGGCTGACTGTGGGCAGCGGCGACGGACTCGCGGTGCGTATCGGCGACGGACTCGCCGACGGCGTTGAACACGGCCCCGCGGCGTTTGCGGCCGGCCCTGTCATGACGATGCCGCTGACGGCGAAGCCCAGCACGAGCACCGTGCCCGCGGCGAGGACGGCGGATCTGCTCCGCGTCCGCGAGACCATCAGCGCGATACCGCCGACGATGAGAACAAGAGCGATGATGCCCCACGGAAGTGCGCTGTCGGAACCGGTGCTCGCGAGCACGCAGTCGTCAGTAACCATAGATTCCCCAATCCCCCCGGCTACTACTCGGATTGTCGAAGAGTACGGCATGAACGCGACTTTGCCTGCATCCCGCGGATGCCGGCCGACCCGCGCACCGGCTCCTGCGCTGCTACGGTGACTGAGTGACGCGGAGATATTCAGAGGTCGATGTCTTCTCCCCGGTGGCATTCCTCGGCAATCCGGTGGCGGTCGTGCACGACGCCGAGGGACTGACCTCAGAGCAGATGCAGCGCTTCGCGAAGTGGACCAACCTCGCCGAGACGACATTCCTACTCCCGCCGACCACAGCGGCTGCGGACTACCGCGTTCGCATCTTCTCTGCCACGCAGGAGTTCCCGTTCGCGGGGCATCCGACGCTCGGGTCGGCGCTCGCGTGGCTGCGAGGCGGTGGCGTTCCACAACGTCCGGGCGAGGTCGTGCAGGAGTGTGGCGCGGGACTCGTGCGCGTGCGCGTCGACGAACAGATGCTGGCCTTCGAGGCACCGCCGCTCACGCGGTTCGAACCAGTGGGGGAGCCGGAGCTGGAACAGGTCGCGGGAGCGCTGGGCATCGAACGGTCCCGGATCGTGGATGCATCCTGGCTGGTGAACGGGCCCGGGTGGATCGGTGTGCGGCTCGCGAACGCCGCGGAGGTGCTGGCGCTTCGCCCGGATCCCGCTGATCTCGGCTCTCTCTGCATCGGTGTCGTCGGCGAGCACGCACCCGGCAACGATGCTCGCTTCGAGGTTCGCGCGTTTCTCGGCGGTGATCCGGTCTGGGAGGACCCGATCACCGGCAGCCTGAACGCTGGACTCGCTCACTGGCTGCGCGAGTCCGGGGAACCGGTCGGCGGCGGCTACACCGCGGCGCAGGGTACGGCGATCGGTCACGAGGGACGCGTCAAGGTGAGCTACGAGGGCGATCGGATCTGGATCGGCGGACACGCGGTCGTCTGCGTCCACGGAGAAGTCACTCTGTGAACGACACATCCAGGCAAGCGGGTACTGCTCTGGACCGGCGGACAAGGCTCGCCGCGTCGACGGACAGGTCATCCTGTGAATGAGACATCCTGGCAAGCGGGTACTGCTCTGGACCGGCGGACAAGGCTCGCGTGCGTCGACGGACAGGTCATCCTGTGAATGAGACATCCTGGCAAGAGGGAGCGGCGACATGCTGGTGAAGACCACGTACCGCACGGTGCGGGAGGAGGGCGTCGTCCCGGCGTCGCCCGCGGAGGTCTGGCGGGTTCTGACCGACCCGGCCGCCATGGTGGCCGTTGATGATCATCCCGTCGACATCGTCGAGCCCAGCGGTGATCCGGCGCTGGCGGGGTCGCGATGGGTGGAGGTGCACGAGCCGTCCTGCGGCAGCGATCGAGTTCCTGTCCGGGTGGCGGAATCCGAGACCGCAGTCCGGCAGGTGCTTCAGCTCTGGCAGCGCGGGATCCGGATGACTATCGACCGCCGCCTGGAGCACATCGCTCCCGATTCGACGCGCGTGATCGTGACCACCAGCTATCGGCCGTCGCTCGCCGGGCGTGTGGGACAACAGGTGCTGCCCTGGTTGCTGCTCGCTATCGGTGTGATGCCGAAGCTCGCCGCGGACGACGACGATTCCTGGTTTGATCGTCTGGGATCGTCCGCGCGTTCGGCCCCGGACACGCGCGCCTGACAAAGGTCGCCGCAGTTCAGCGATCGGTCTCGTCTTCGTGCCGGACCGTCCGCAGTGGCGAGAAGAGCACGATCGCCGCTGCCAGGATGAACACGAGCGCACCGATGCCGATCGTCGCCGTGAAGCCCAGCAGCGTCATCAGAACGCCGGTCGCGAGAGCCCCGAAGAAGAACACGACGCGATTGGCCGTGCGAATCGTGGCGTTCATCCGGCCCTGGATCTCGTCGGGCGCGATGGCCTGTCGGTAGGAGATGTCGTTGGTGTCCTCGATGCCCATCGCGAGCGACGAGAGGAACAGTGCACCGGCCACCACCGGCAAGCCGAGACGGAGATCCGTTGTCGCGGACAGGGGGAGGAGCGCGAGCGCCAGCCAGGGCAGCACGATGAGCGCTCGGCCGCACAGAATCGCCCGCCCGGCACCGAGGACCGCCCCGAGGCGCGGTGCAAGGAAAGCGCCGAGGAAGCCACCGACGCCGCCGGCCGCGAGAACGAGACCGAACCCCCAGTCCGGCAGTCCGAGGTGGCGCAGGGCGTACACGCCGAATGTCGTGGTCATGATGCTGTTTCCCAGGAACCAGACGTGCACGGAGAGCGCGAGCGGGCGAAGCGTGCGGTGCCGGTAGGTGAAGCGCACCCCGTCGGCGATGTCGTGGCCCACGTGCCTGCCCGCGCCGCGCCGTGCCGGACGCGGCTCGTGCACCCGGATCCGCGACTGGAGGACGGCTGCGACAACGTTGACGAGGCCGTCCAGGTGAACAGCCAGGACGGACCGATCACTCTCAGCAGGAGGCCGCCCTGTGCGGGTCCGGCGGTCTCCGCCACGGTGTTGCTCTGTCCCACGCGCGCATCCGCAGCCACGAGCGATGCCCGTGGGACGATGCGGGGAAGGAGCGGCTGGGCGGCTGAGTCAGTGAACAGTGTGAGGACGCCCAGGGCAAGGGACACGGCTGCCATGGTCCAGATATTCAGTGCGCCGGTGAGGATCAGCACCGGAACGGCGCCGAGGACGACTGCTCGACCCAGGGTCGTGACCACAAGGGTGCGCTGGCGTCGCCAGCGATCCATGAGCGCACCGATGATCAATCCGAGGAACAGGTAGGGCACCACGCCGAGCGCCGTCAGCACGCCGATCTCGCCAGGGCTCGCATGCAGCACGGTGACGATGAGGATCTGGAAGCCGACGCCCGCCACGGCCCCGCCGAATGCCCGAAGGGTGGTGGCGCCCCAGAAGAACGCGAACGGGGGATCGCGCAGCACCTCGGGTCTTCGCTTCGCCGCCTCGCGCATCCTCCGAGGCTATCGGTCGCCGTGTATGTCGCCGCCCGCTGGAAGGTGCACACCACGTCGCGTACACCGGCGCGGGATGCGATGTCCATCTCTGCGAGCGGCATCGCAAAACTCCAGAAACAGAAAGAGCCCCGGAGGTCTGATCACTCAGAATCTCCGGGGCTCATCACGTGCGCGAAGGGGGACTTGAACCCCCACGCCCTATCGGGCACTAGCACCTCAAGCTAGCGCGTCTACCTATTCCGCCACCCGCGCGTGATGTTTTGTTGCCGTCTTCCCGATCCGTTTCCGGCCCGTTCCGACAAGATACGACTTTAGCACGACTGTTCGTGACGTCGCGAACACGGGGCGACCTCGGGCGTGCCGTACCGTGGAACCATGGCCCAGGATGAGACTCCCGAGGTCGCGCGCATCGCCGCCGATCTGATCCGATTCGACACCAGCAACTACGGCGAGGGGCGTGCCAACGGCGAGCGCGAAGCAGCCGAGTACGTGGTCGCCTACCTCGGTGCGCTGGGGTTGCAGACCGAGACGTACGAGTCGGCGCCCGGTCGCACCAGCGTGATGACCCGCATCGCCGGCCGCGATGCGTCCAAGCCCGCCCTCGTGCTGCACGGGCACCTCGACGTGGTGCCGGCCGTCGCCGCTGACTGGAGTGTCGACCCGTTCGCCGGCGAGATCCGCGACGGGCTCCTGTGGGGCCGCGGCGCCGTCGACATGAAGGGCATGGACGCCATGATCCTCACCGCGGTCGCCGAGCTGGTCCGCGCGGGCGAGCAGCCGGAGCGCGACCTCATCGTCGTGTTCTTCGCCGACGAGGAGGCCGGCGGCGAGTACGGGTCGGCCCGGGTGGTGGAGGAGCGTCCCGAGTGGTTCGATGGCGCCACCGAGGCCATCAGCGAGGTCGGCGGGTACTCCGTCGACGTGGCAGGACAGCGGTCGTACCTGTTGCAGGTGGGGGAGAAGGCCCTGCTGTGGCTGCGCCTCAGCGCATCCGGAACCGCAGGGCACGGCAGTGGCTACCACCGTGACAACGCCGTGACGAAGCTGGCGCGCGCGGTCGCACTCCTCGGCGAACGCGACTGGCCGGTGGTGCTCACCGACACCACGCGCGAGCTGGTCGCTCGGATCCGCGAGATCGCCGGTGCGGACACTACCGACCCCGACGAGCTCGCTGCGTTCGCGGGGGCTGCCCAGCGGTTCCTGCGTTCGTCCTGGCGCACCACCACGAATCCCACGGGTCTCACCGCCGGCTACAAGCACAACGTGATCCCCGACCACGCGGAAGCGCTCATCGACGTTCGCGTGCTTCCCGGCACGGAGGAGCAGTTCCTCGTGGAGCTGCGCGAACTGCTGGGGGAGGACATCACCGTCGAGACCGTCGTGGGGGACGTCGGGCTGGAGACGCCGTTCGCGGGAGAGCTCGTCGAGGCGATGGTCGCGGTGCTCGGCCGGCACGATCCGGGAGCCCCCGTCCTGCCGTACCTCCTTTCCGGTGGCACCGACAACAAGGCGCTGGGCCGGCTCGGCATCACCGGATACGGTTTCGCCCCGTTGCGCCTCCCTGCCGATCTGGACTTCACGGGTATGTTCCATGGAGTCGATGAGCGAGTGCCTGTCGACTCACTCGTGTTCGGTCAGCAAGTGCTGATCGACCTTCTGCGGAGCTACTGATACATGCACGTTCTCGAGGCGATCATCCTGGGCATCGTCCAGGGTCTCACCGAGTTCCTACCCATCTCCTCCAGCGCACACCTGCGCGTCGTGGGGCTCATGCTGCCCGGTGGAGCCGACCCGGGTGCGACGTTCACGGCCGTGACCCAGCTCGGAACCGAGCTGGCTGTCATCATCTTCTTCTGGCGCACGATCATGCGCATCATCTCGCGATGGGCGCAATCGCTTACCGGGAAGGTGGCGCGCAACGATCCGGATGCCCGCATGGGATGGCTGGTGATCATCGGCACCATTCCGATCGGTGTGGTCGGCTTCCTGGCGCAGGAGCAGATCCGCGGGCCGTTCCGCAACCTGTGGCTGGTGGCCGGCGTGCTCATCGTCTTCGGTCTGATCCTCGGACTTGCGGACTATCTCGGCAAGAAGAACCGCGAGCTGCAGGATCTGACCTACCCGAGCGGTCTGGCGTTCGGTCTCGCCCAGGTGCTCGCCCTCATCCCGGGCGTCTCCCGCTCCGGGGCGACCACGACGATGGGGCTGGCGCTCGGCTTCTCCCGCACGGCCGCGGCCGAGTACTCCTTCCTGCTGGCCATTCCGGCCGTCTTCGGGTCAGGCCTGTACGAGCTGTACAAGAGCTTTGACGAGACCGGCCAGACGTACTCCATGGGCGACACGGCCATCGCGACCGTGGTGGCTTTCGTGGTCGGCATCCTCGTGATCAAGTACCTGATGCAGTACCTCAAGAAGGGCAGCTTCCTGCCGTTCGTGATCTACCGCGTCGTGCTCGGGGTCGTGCTCATGATCCTGCTCGGGTTCGGAGTGATCCCCGCGATATCGGCCTGATCCTCTCGGCTCGATGGCCCGCGACGTCACGGACGCTGCGGGCCATCGCCGTCTCGGCGCAGATAGCGCTCGAACTCGCGGGCGAGCGCATCGCCCGTGGCCTCGGGGGAGTCCCACTCGTCCCGGGCGCGCTCCAGCTCGCTCACGTAGGCCGCGAGTTCCTCGTCTTCCGCAACGGCCGCATCCACCGCGGCCTCCCATCGACGCCCCTCGGCTTCGAGGGACCCGTGCGACGGCTCGGTACCGGTGATCTCCCCGATCGCAGAGATGAGGGCGAGCGCTCCCAGGGGGCTGGGGCCCTGTCCCGCGGTGTAATGGGGCAGGCTCGCCCAGAGGCTCAGGCCGGGAACGCCGACCTTCTCCATCGCGAGCGACAGCACCGACAGGATGCCAACGGGACCCTCGTACTGCGAGCGTTCGAAGCCGGATTCGCCGCGTATGTCGGCGTTGTCGCTGGAGGCATGGACCGGCACCTTCCGCGTGTGCGGCACGTCGGACATCATGCCGCCGAGGGTCACGAAGCCCGTCACGTCCGCGGCCAGCGCCTGATCGACGATCTCGGAGGCAAACCCCTGCCATGCCCGAGCGGGCTCGGTACCCGAGAGCAGCCAGACCTCGGGCGTCGCAGCGCCCACCGGGCGCCAGAGGGACGCTCCCGGCCAGGTGAGCGTGCGCTCACCCGTGGCGCCGTAAGAAATGGCGGGACGGGTGTACTGGTAGTCGAAGTAGAGCTCGGGGTCCACCGACCAGACCTTCTCGTACGACCCGGCTTCCCGGAGTGCGGTCAGCGCGCTCGTGGCCGCTTCGCCCGCGTCGTTCCAGCCGTCGAACGCGGCGACGAGGATCCGTGATCCGAGCCCGTGGAGAGGGCGATGCCTGTTCGTCATCGCTCCAGCTTAGGCAGGTGCCGGGCGGCCGGGGCGGCACCGGCTAGGCTGGTGCGGTGACCGCGCCCTCTCTCTCCGCTGTGCTCTGGGATATGGACGGAACCATCGTCGACACCGAACCGCTCTGGATGGCGGCGGAGACGGCACTGGTGGAATCGTTCGGGGGCAGCTGGGATCACGAACAGGCGCTCCAGCTCGTGGGCATGGGACTGGACACCTCGGCCCGCATTCTCCAGGACGCCGGTGTGCGCATGTCGGAGGACGCGATCATCGATCACCTCACCGACGCCGTGATGTCGCAGCTGAGCCAGGGGCACGTGGTGTACCGGCCCGGCGCTCGCGAGCTGCTCGCCGCGAATCGCGCCGCAGGCCTCCGCAATGCACTGGTCACGATGTCGCACCGGCGCATGGCGCTGGTCGTCGCGGGCCTGCTCCCCGAGAACACCTTCGATCTGGTGGTCGGGGGAGACGAGGTCGCCCGACCCAAGCCGTTCCCCGATCCCTACCTTCAGGCCGCAGACGCTCTCGGCGTCGCCCCGAAGGAAGCCGTGGTGATCGAGGATTCCCCGGGCGGCACCCGCTCGGGTGTCGCTGCGGGAATCGCCACGATCGGCGTTCCCCACATGGTTCCCCTGGAGGGGCTCGGTGCCACCGTGCTCTGGCCCACTCTCGCTGACCGCACCCCGGATGATCTCCGCGGTGTGCACGAAAGGTTCACCCGATGACTTCCGCACGCCCCACCGGTCCCTTCCGCCTCGGCGACCGGGTGCAGCTGACCGGCCCGAAGAACCGGATGCACACGGTCACGCTCAAGGAGGGCGGCGAGCTGCACACCCACCACGGTGTGCTGGCGCACAAGGACCTCGTCGGCCTGCCGGACGGGTCCGTCGTGCTCAACAGCAACGGGCACGAGTATCTGGCGCTGCGCCCGCTGCTGCGCGACTTCGTGATGTCGATGCCGCGCGGCGCCGCCATCGTCTATCCGAAGGACTCTGCACAGATCGTGTCGCAGGCCGACATCTTCCCGGGCGCTGTCGTGGTCGAGGCCGGAGTCGGCTCCGGGGCGCTCTCGCTGTCCCTGCTGCGCGCGATCGGCGCGGAAGGCCGCCTGTACTCGTTCGAGCGCCGCGAGGAGTTCGCCGATGTCGCCCGTGCGAACGGGGAGACCTTCTTCGGGGCGGTGCCCGAGAACTGGTCGATCACGCTCGGCGACCTCGCGGAGGCGCTGCCGGAGACGGTGTCCTCGGGCTCCGTCGACCGCGTCGTGCTCGACATGCTGGCGCCGTGGGACTGCATGGATGCCGTCGCCGATGCCCTCGCACCCGGCGGCGTGGTGATCTGCTACGTCGCCACCGCTACCCAGCTGTCACGCGTGGCCGAGTACATCCGCGGCATGGGCGTCTTCACCGACCCGGAGGCCAGCGAGACGATGGTGCGCGGCTGGCACGTCGAGGGGCTCGCCGTGCGACCCGATCACCGCATGATCGCCCACACGGGCTTCCTGCTGACGGCGCGCCGCCTGGCGCCCGGCACGGTCGCCCCCGAGGTCCGCCGCCGGGCGTCCAAGTCGAGTTATTCCGATGAGGACGTCGAACTGTGGACGCCGGGAGCCGTGGGAGACCGCTCCATCACCGACAAGAATCTCCGCAAGCGCGTGCGCGAAGCGGAGAAGGGCGCCGCCGGAGCGCGCATCGCGCGCGGGGACGCGTCCGGCGAAGCCTGAACGGGATCGTAGACTGACATGGTGCGCAAGATCTCTGCCGTCATCCCCGTCATCGCTCTGACTGCGGTCGCCCTCGTCGGCTGCGCCCCCGCAGCGGGCTCGGCCAACTCCTTCGGCTGCACGCCCCTCGCGTCGTCCGGGCCGATCGCAGACGCCGTCTCCGTGACCGGTGACTTCGGCACGGACCCGACGATCGAGGCGCCCAGCGCGATGAATGTCACCGCTCAAGAGCGTGACGTGATCATCGCCGGCGACGGTCCGCAGATCGTCTCGGCGAATCAGGTCGTCAGCTTCAGCTACTCACTGGTGCGCACGAGCGACGGAGCCTCCGCGCCCGCCCAGCCGGTGGGACCGGCCATCGTCTCGAAGCTGTCTCAGGTGGTGCCGACCCTCGACGAGCAGCTGATGTGCGCCCGACAGGGCGATCGCATCCTGGCGTCGCTGCCGGCGAACGCGCTCGACCCCGCTGTCGCCGCCCAGAACGGGCTGGGAGCCAACGAGGGCTACCTCATGGCGATCGACGTCACCGAGGTGCTCCCGGATCGTCCGGAGGGCACCGAGGTGTTCAACGGCGCATGGGGTCTGCCCTCCGTGGTGCGTGCGCCCGATGGACGCTCCGGTGTCGTCGTCCCGGACGGCAAGGCTCCGACCGCCACCACGGTCGAGACACTGGTGCGCGGCGACGGTGCGGCCCTGACGGCGGACGACGCGGCGATCCTCAACGTTCTCGGGGTGAGCTGGACGGGTAAGACCCAGTTCCGCTCCTCGATCGACGACGGCACGCCCGTGGTGTCCAGCGCGGGGGATCTGCCGAAGGCGGTGGCCGACGCGCTCGTCGGCGTCACGGTCGGATCCCAGATCATGGTCGTGGTGCCGGCGGATGCCGCCGCCGGCGACTCGGCCGACGCCAAGGCGCCGAAGGACACCGCACTGATTTACGTGGTGGACGTGCTCGGCACTCTGCCCGCCTCCTGATCGGGTGGCGGGCGCTGACGCGCCTCCCGCCCCGTCGCCTGCAGCGCCCATAGGATGTTGAGGTGGCTGAGAAGATTCCCCCGGAAGAGCGGCTGACGAACCTCGTCGTCGCTCTCATGGCAACCGAGATCGGCCTGACGAAGCAGCAGATCCTCGAATCGGTGTCGGGCTACCGGCAGCGGTACGAGCAGAGCGGTGTGACCACCGCTCTCGAGAAGATGTTCGAGCGCGACAAGGACGACCTGCGCGCTCTCGGCATCCCGATCGAGACCCTCGGCGACCTGGCCGATCCCAACGACCTTCGTGAGGCGCGCTACCGCGTCCCCCAGGCGGAGTACGACCTCCCGGGAGACATCACGTTCACCCCGGCTGAGCTGGCCGTGCTCAGTCTCGCGGGTACGGTGTGGCGCGATGGCTCATTCTCACGAGACGCACGATCGGGACTGCGCAAGATCCGGGCCCTGGGGATCGACGTCGACGAGCCGATCATCGGCTTCGCGCCGCGCCTGGATCTCACGGCGCCCGCCTTCGCACCGCTGCAGCTGGCCATCGAGAACGCGGACGTCGTCACGTTCAGCTACCTGAAGCCCGGCGACGACGCGGCACGGCTGCGGCGCATGAAGCCACTGGCTCTGATCGACGCGGAGAACCGCTGGCACGTGTACGGCATCGATGCCGACATCGATGAAGAGCGGACGTTCCTGCTGTCCCGCATCGTCAGCGACGTGACCCCGACGGGGGAGCACTTCGACGCCGGTCTTCGGGCCGGGGCGGGAGAGCGTGGACTGGCCGGTCTCCGCGAGGTACTGGATCGCAATGTGGCGCACCTGGAGGTGAACCCCGGCACCGAGGCGGCGCTGCGCCTCAGCCGGAGGTCGCGCCCGGCCGCGCGCGGAATCGAGGTTCCGTACCTCGACGAGTCCATCTTCGCGGACGAGCTGGCCTCCTACGGGCCGGAGGTGCGGGTGATCGAGCCCGCGCGACTACGTGACGCCGTGATCGCCCGGCTGCGCGCCGTCCTGGAACTGCACGAGGTGAGGAACTGATGGCCCGTCGCACACAGCCGCTGCTGGCGCCCGACCGCGTGAAGCTCTACCTGTCGCTCGTGCCCTACCTGGCAGAACGCGGGCAGGTGACGGTCACAGAGGCAGCCGCAGACTTCGATGTGACCCCGGAGGATATGCGCCGCATGGTGCAGAAGCTCACGGTGATCGGACTTCCGGGGGAAGACGGCTACTGGCAGCTGGACCAGGACCTCTTCAACATCAACTGGGACCTCCTCGAGGGGGAGGATGTCATCGAGCTGACCAACACGGTCGCGCTGCGACGGGTCCCGAGGTTCACCGCGCGGGAAGCCGCGGCGTTGCTGTCCGGTCTGCGCCTGGCACGCGAGGTTCCCGGAATGGACGATGACGGTGTCGTCACCGGGCTCATCGAGAAGCTCTCACGCGGTGCATCCGCCGCTCCTGCCGACGTGATCGTTGCGCCTTCCACCACTGATGACGTCCGACGGGTGGTCGCCGAGGCCCTGCGCACCCGCCACGCGATCCAGTTCACCTACCGTGCCCCGGACGCCGAACCGCTGGTGCGCACGGTCGACCCGGTGAAGGTGCACATGACCAGCGGCGAGTGGTACCTCCAGGGCTGGTGCCACCTCCGTCGTGCCATGCGCACCTTCCACCTGGCCCGGGCTAGCGAACCGGTGCTCCTGGATCTTGCGGCCGAGCACGGCGCGGAGCACGCCAGCGAGTTGTTCGGCGGGATGAACGAGTCCCAGTCATCGGCGTCCGAAGACGTTGCGGCCACGATTCGATTCGCGACGGACACGGCACCGCTGGTGGGCGACTATCTCTCCCGCGCAGAGGCGTCCAGCGATTCGGGCGTCACGACCGCGCGCGTCAACGTGGGCGACCCGCGTTCACTCAAGCGCCTGGCAGCACGCCGGGGCGGCGCCGTCGAGGTGGTCGCACCGCCCGCGGCCCGGGCCGCCACCGCAGAGTGGGCGCGCGCCGCACTTGATCAGTACGCGATCTAGTTCCTTTCCATCTGCCCGGTCCGGGCATGTCGGCGAGGATGCGGGTTAGACTGCACACAGACTTCACGAACGGAGACCACACATGCTCGGTAACCTCACCGGATGGCACCTGCTGCTTGTTCTCGCCGTCATCCTGCTGCTGTTCGGAGCTGCCAAGCTTCCCGCGCTCGCCAAGAGCATGGGTCAGTCGGCGCGTGCATTCAAGGGCGAAATGAACGCGATGAAGGAAGACGACGCGCAGCGCGCAGCCTCCCAGGCCGACACGCCGGCACCGAACGCCACCCCCGGAGCCACGCTGAACGGCGTCTCCGACGGCACTGTCATCAACGGAACGGCTGCGAAGCCCACCGATCCCGCGGCCTGACGCCCTATGGCGACACCGCCCATCGACGACGCCGCGGTCGAGGCGCCCCCTGGCGAGAAGCGCATGTCGCTGGGGGAGCACCTCCGCGAGGCCCGTCGTCGCATCATGATCTGCGCGGCGGCGATTCTCATCGCTGCGGTCATCGGCTTTATCTTCAGCGGCCTCGTCCTGGACGTGCTCTCGCGTCCCATCGAGCTCGTCCGGGAGAATCGCGGCGACACTGATCCCGGTTCCACCGGACTCATGATCCAGACCGTCACCGGTGCATTCGATCTCCGCATGAAGGTCGCCTTCTCCATCGCGATCTTCCTCGCGGCACCGGTGTGGCTGTGGCAGATCTGGGCGTACATCATGCCGGCGATGACGAAGAAGGAGAAGCGCTACACGCTCGGCTTCACGCTCGCCGCGGTGCCGCTGTTCTTCCTCGGTTGCTACGTCGGATTCTCCGTCGCGCCCCATGTGGTCGAGATCATGGCCTCGTTCCTGCCCGAAGGCGTCAACGCGCTGTACGACTATGCGTACTACTACGACTTCATGTTCAAGCTGCTTCTGGCGGTGGGCGTCGCCTTCGTGATTCCGGTGTTCCTGGTGGCTCTCAACCTCACCGGCATCATGAGCGGTCGCGACATCCTCAAGGGGTGGCGCGTGGCGATCCTCATCGCCACGATCTTCGCGGCGGTCACCACGCCGGGCGCCGATGTCACCTCGATGCTTCTGCTCGCGGGCATCCTGATCGTGCTGTACTTCCTGGCCGCGCTGGTGTGCCTGCTGTTCGATCGGCGGAAGCGCAAACGAATGGATGCCTTCATGGCCGCGGAGTCGCCTGCGTGAGTTCCCCTTCGGAGATCTCCGCCGGTGCGGCCGCCGGCCGGCCGCACCCCCTCACCCGGTCCTTCGCCGCATTGCAGCGCTTCGCGCTCGATCCGTTCCAGATCGCGGCATGTGAGGCGCTGGAGGATGGTCACGGCGTACTGGTCGCCGCGCCGACGGGGGCCGGCAAGACCATCGTGGGGGAGTTCGCCATCCATCTGGCGATGCTCACCTCGCGCGACAAGGCGTTCTACACCACGCCGATGAAGGCGCTGTCGAACCAGAAGTTCCGCGAGCTGCAGGACGTCTACGGAGCCGACAACGTCGGTCTGCTCACGGGAGACACCAACATCAACGCCGGGGCACGCATCGTCGTCATGACCACAGAGGTGCTGCGGAACATGCTGTACGCCGATTCGCCGGCGCTCCAGGACCTGCGGTACGTGGTCATGGACGAGGTGCACTACCTCGCTGATCGCTTTCGCGGCGCCGTCTGGGAAGAAGTGATCATCCACCTCCCGACCGAGGTGAAGGTGGTCGCACTCAGCGCAACCGTCTCCAACGCCGAGGAGTTCGGGGACTGGCTCGACACCGTCCGCGGTGACACCGAGGTCATCGTGTCGGAGATCCGCCCCGTACCGCTGGAACAGCATGTCCTGTTCCGTGGGGACCTCATCCCGCTGTTCGACGAGCGAAGCTCCGCCGCCGCCCACGAGGTGAACCGGGAACTGCTTCGGCAGGGTCGCAGCGCCCTGTACGAGAACAACCGCCGCACGCAGCACGGGAAGTCGCAGGGCCGGCGCGGCAAACCCACCTACCAGCGCCACAGCACCGCGCGCGCCGACCGGCTCGACCGTTCGGATGTGATCCGGCTGCTGGAGCGCGACTCACTGCTACCCGCGATCTTCTTCATCTTCAGCCGTGTGGGCTGTGATGCCGCGGTCGCCCAGACCCGCCGTTCGGGTATCCGGCTGACAACGGGGGAGGAGCGCGCTGAGATCCGCCGTGTGGTCGAGGCGCGCACCCGATCGCTCCCCGACGAGGACCTCGGCGTGCTCGGCTACTTCGAGTGGCTGAACGACCTCGAGCGGGGTGTCGCCGCGCACCATGCCGGCATGCTGCCTGCATTCAAGGAGACCGTCGAGGAACTGTTCCAGCGCAAGCTCGTGAAGGTGGTCTTCGCCACGGAGACGCTGGCCCTGGGGATCAACATGCCGGCGCGCACGGTGGTGCTGGAAAAGCTCGAGAAGTTCAACGGCGAGGCGCGGGTGGCCATCACCTCGGGGGAGTACACCCAGCTCACCGGACGAGCCGGACGGCGAGGCATCGACGTCGAGGGACACGCGGTGATCCAGTGGAATGACGCGCTGGACCCGCAATCGGTCGCGGCTCTCGCTTCGAGACGGACGTATCCGCTCAACTCCTCGTTCCGCCCCACCTACAACATGGCCGTCAACCTGATCGACCAGTTCGGTCGCGGGCGGGCGCGGGAGATCCTGGAGTCGTCCTTCGCGCAGTTCCAGGCTGATCGGTCGGTCGTCGGTGTGGCCGCGAAGGTCCGTGAGGCGGAGGAGTCGCTCGCGGGATACCGCAGCGCGATGACCTGCGATCGCGGTGACTTCCTGCAGTATTCGTCGATCCGCCGTGAGCTCAGCGACCTCGAGAAGCAGAACCGCGCGGATGTGACCGCGCCTCGAGGCAAGCGGGAGAAGCGTCTCAAGCGCATCGCGAGCCTCCGCACCGCGATGCAGCGGCATGCCTGCAACAGCTGCCCCGATCGCGAGGCCCACGCGCGCTGGGCAGAACGGTACTGGAAGCTCAAACGCGATGTGGACCGCATGCGCAAGCAGATCGCCACGCGCACCGGAACCGTGGCCCGCGTCTTTGACCGCGTGGTCGATGTCCTCGAGATCATGGACTACGTCCGCACCGACGATGACGGTCAGGCCGTGATCACCGACGCTGGTGCACGGATGCAGCGGATCTACGGTGAACGTGACCTGCTGGTGGCGGAGTGCCTGCGAACCGGCCTCTGGCGAAATCTTGACGCCCCCTCGCTGGCGGCCCTGGCCAGCACGCTGGTGTACGAGCCGCGACGCGGTGAGGAAGGCGGCTCGGAGCGCGGGCTGCCCCGCGGTGCATTCCGTATTGCGCTCACCGAGACGCAGAAGCTGTGGGCGGAGCTGGATGACCTGGAACGCGACCACCAGCTGCCTGGGTCGGAACCGCCCGCAACGGGCATCGCCCAGGCGATGCACTCCTGGGCGCGTGGCGCGCTGCTGGACCGCGTGCTCGACGAGGCCGACCTCGCCGCCGGCGACTTCGTACGCTGGACGAAGCAGACCATCGACCTGCTCGACCAGATCGGCATGGTGGCCGACGGTGAGCTCGCCACGACCGCGCGACGGGCTCTGGATGCCATCCGCCGCGGCATCGTGGCGTACACCGGTCTCTGAGCGGATCAGCCTAGGCTGTTGCGGTGCCCGAAACTGCTGCGCCCGCCGATGCTTCCGACGTTGTGGATCGCGCGGATCGCAGAACGGCACGTCGCGACGCCCGGCGCCAGCGCGTCGGCCACCCCGTGCTCCCGCTCTGGGCAGCCCTTGTCGTCGCGGCGGTGGCGGGACCGGTCCTGGATGCCGCCTATCCGTCCCTCGGGATCTGGCCTGTGGCGTTCCTCGGAATCGGGCTCTCCCTGCTCCCGCTGATCGGCCGCGGGGCGTGGGCGGCGCTGCTCGTGGGCTTCGTCTTCGGAACCTCCTTCTTCCTCGTCCACATCATGTGGATCACCCGCTACCTCGGTCCGATTCCCTGGTTCGCACTGGCGCTGCTGGAGGCCGCGCTCGTCGCGGCCGGATCCGTCCTCATCTCACTCGCCTATCGATGGCTGCCGCGTGTTGTTCCCGGACGCTGGGGGCGTCTCGTCGCGCTTCCGCTCCTCGTCGGTGGACTCTGGACAGCGAGAGAGCTCTTCCAGGGATCCTGGCCGTACACGGGGTTCCCATGGGCGCGAATCGGCATGAGCCAGTCCGAGAGCCCCCTGGCCCACCTGGTGAGCTGGGTCGGGGTCAGCGGGCTCAGTTTCCTGATGGTCGCGGTCACCTCGGCGGCGATCGAGGTCGTCCGCGTTCACCGCACGTTCGGGTTCCGGCCGGTATCCCTGGTCCCTGTGGCCGTGGGCCTGGTGGTGCTCTTCGCGGTCCCGCAGTTCCCCACGAGCGACGCCGGTGCGATGCGCGTCGGCAGCGTGCAGGGCAACGGACCCACCGGTTATTTCGATGATCGCACCCCGAATGCGGTGATCCAGGCGCAGCTGCATGCCACCGCACCGGTGCTGAAGGACCGGGTGGATCTGCTGCTGTGGCCGGAGGGCGGGATCGACTCCGACCCGCTCAACAACGACACCACGGCTCGGGTGCTCAGCCGGCTGAGCACACGCATCGATGCGCCGCTGCTGGTGAACGCCGCCACCACGCGGGGCGATGACATCTTCAACACGTCGATGCTCTGGGACGGTGACGCCGGCGCCGTCCAACTGCATGACAAGCGCAACCCGGTGCCCTTCGGCGAGTACGTGCCCGATCGCGCGTTCTACGAGGCGATCGTGCCGGACCTGATCGGCCTCATCGGGCGGGAGTACACACCCGGCACGAATCCCCCCTACATGAACGTCGACGGTGTGGGAGTGGGCCTCGCCATCTGCTTCGACGTGATCTACGACAGCGTCATCTGGGAGGGTGCCTCAGACGGTGCCGAGGTCTTCATGTTCCAGACCAACAACGCGGACTTCCGTGGCACGGATGAGAACCTCCAGCAGCTGGCGTTCGCCCGCATGCGGGCCGTGGAGACGGGGCGCAGCGTGGTGAACATCAGCACCGTCGGCACCAGTCAGGTGATCTCTCCCGATGGAGCCACCCTCGATCAGCTCCCCGCCGCCGAGGCCGGTGCCATGATCACCGACGTTCCGCTCCGGACGGGGCTCACCCCGGCCGTCCTTTTCGGATCGACGATCCAGCTCGTGCTGTTCGCCGATAGCCTTCTCACGCTCGGCGTCGCCGGACTCATCGCACGCGTCCGTCGGCGAGCATGAGAAGAGGCGCCGCCCTGGGGGCGACGCCTCGTGACTTCTCTTCTCGGCTCGGGCCGATCAGGCTGCGGCACCGCCGCGGCGCTGGCGCACGAACTCCAGACGCTCTGCGAGCACCTCTTCGAGTTCCTCGATCGTGCGGCGCTCCAGCAGCATGTCCCACGGGGTACGAGCGGCCTTCTCATCGGCCTGCTCGACCTCCACGGCCTTGCCGTTGACCTGCAGGCGCGCCTCGGCACCACAGGTACGGCACTCCCACGTCGCCGGCGGCTCAGCGTCGGCTGCGAAGGTCAGAGTGGTGTCACGATCGCACTGCGTGCACTTGTAGGTGAACTGTGCGCGGTCCATCAGCACGACGCCGTCCTCACTCTGGAGGCTCTGGGCGCCGAGTCGGATACCGCGAAGGCTGCGTTCTGCCATGGTGAATCCTCTCCTCGACACTCAGGTATAGCCCTTCAGCCTGGGCGGATGGTCGGAAGGGGAGGAACCACCGCAGAACTCCCAGCCTACGTACAGCTCCAGCGAAGGATGTTCGGGGTATAAGCGCTCAAATGCCCGGATCTCAGCCGAGAGCGCGCAGCGCCAGGTCGGCGCGGTCCGTGACGATGCCGTCAGCGCCGGAGGCGATGAGACGGCGCATCTCGGTGACGTCGTTGATCGTCCAGATGTGCACCTCGACACCAGCATCATGCGCGGCGCGCAGCAGCCGGGGCGTGAACACCGCGACGCCGCTCATCCGCACCGGGATCTGGAGAGCATCCAGCGGTGCGAGAATCCGCCGCACCCGTGCGCCCTGGCGCAGGGCGAGGGCGAGCACCAGCTGGATCATGATCGATCGTCCCGGCGAGGTGGCGGGGGAGCCGCCGACACTACGACAGGCGGCCAGCGCCCGCAGTCGCGCCGCGTCGTCGAAGCTGGTCAGCAGCACGCGGTCCGCGTGCGCAGCGATGATGCGTCCGGCTGGCTCCGCGGCTTCCGGAACTTTCACGTCGACGTTGAATCGCAGTTCCGGGAAGGTCTCCAGCAGATCGCGAAGGGTGATCAGGCCACCGCGGTCGGCCATGATGGCGCTGAGCTCCGCCCGCGTCACATCGCGCACCCGACGATCGTCGCCGGTCACCCGGGTGAGCTTCTGATCGTGGAAGACTGCCACCTCCCCGTCCGCGGTGAGGTGGCAGTCCAGCTCGACGTAGTGCGCTCCGGCGGCCTGGGCGCCCGCGACCGCGGCCAGCGTGTTCTCCGCAACACCGGCCGAGGCCTCGTCTGGTGTGACGAGGCCTCGGTGGGCGAGAACGCGCGGCTGAGGCGCGAACTGCAGATACGGATGGGTCATGCCGGCGGGTTCTGACCGAAGTCGATCGCGGGCGGCTCATCCACGGGCGGGATGACCTCGGGCTCGGGGATCACCGGATCCTGCACGACACCGTCGACGACCGCTTCCGACGGCGGGAGGGCCGACGGAGGCACCACCGGAGTGTCCGCAGCCGCCTGCGCGGCCGCCTCAGCGCGCGTAGCGGGGGCAGCCTGTGCCGATCCCGGAGCCGTCGGCTTCGGCTTGGGCTTCGGGGGAGTCCACGAAGACGGAGAGGCGCCGCCCGTGAACCCCGTGGCGATGCCCTTGACCGCCTCGGTGAGCTCGCTCGGGATGATCCAGAGCTTGTTGGCCGAGCCCTCGGAGATCTTCGGGAGGGTCTGCAGGTACTGGTACGCCAGGAGCTTGTCGTCCGGCTGACCCTCGTGGATCGCGTTGAACACGGTCTCGATAGCTTCTGCTTCACCCTGTGCCCGGAGCACCGCAGCCTGCTTGTCACCCTCTGCGCGCAAGATCTCCGCCTGGCGAGAGCCCTCCGCTTCGAGGATGGCCGACTGCTTCGTTCCCTCTGCGGTGAGGATCGCGGCGCGGCGATCACGCTCGGCACGCATCTGCTTCTCCATGGAGTCCTGGATCGAGACGGGCGGGTCGATGGCCTTCAGCTCGACACGGGACACGCGGATACCCCACTTGCCCGTCGCCTCGTCGAGGACGGCACGCAGCTGGTCGTTGATCTGATCGCGGCTGGTGAGCGCTTCTTCGAGGTTGAGGCCACCGACGACGTTACGCAGCGTCGTGGTGGTGAGCTGTTCGACAGCGCCCAGGTAGTTCGCGATCTCATAGGTGGCGGCGCGCGCGTCGGTGACCTGGAAGTAGACCACCGTGTCGATGGAGACGACCAGGTTGTCCTCGGTGATCACCGGCTGCGGCGGGAACGAGACGACCTGCTCACGGACGTCGATGAGCGGGCGGAGACGGTCGATGAACGGCACGAGCACGTTCAGACCAGGACTGAGCGTCTTGTGGTAGCGCCCCAGGCGCTCCACGATGCCGGCTGTGGCCTGCGGGATGATCCGGATGGATCGGGCGATGATCACGATGACCACGATGACGAGCACGATGCCGACGATGATGCCGACGACCGTACCGACGGAGATGTCGTTCATGAGTGCGCCCTCCTTTCCTCGGGGTTCTGCCTCGTCAGACGCGACGAGACCTGTTCGGGGGCGTGTTTTCGAGTAATCGGCGCGTCAGGCGTACGTGCCCTCGACGCGTGCCGGCACCACTTCGGCGAGTGCGCCGCGGATGACGGTCACCGTCACCGGTGTCTCGGGCGCAAGGGGCAACCCGTGGGTGCGAGCGGTCCAGACGTCACCGTTGCTGAGCTTCACGCGCCCCTCGGTAGCCGTCGTCGTCTGCACGACGATGCCTGCCATGCCGATGAGCGCATCGACATTGCTCTTCGCCTCGTCCGCACCGCGTCGCAGGCGTCGCAGCAGCGGCGGCTTGAGCAGCAGGATCAGCAGCAGGCCGGCGACGGCGGCGAGCACGAGCTGCAGCCACAGCGGTCCGCCGAACAGGGCCGTGACGAGCCCGAGCAGGCTGGCGATGCCCAGCATGAGGAACGTGAACTCGAGCGTGAACATCTCGATGACGAGGAAGAGAACGATGAGCACGAGCCAGGCGACCCAGGCGAACTGGAGCAGTGTGGTGATGTCCATTGGGAGAACCCCCTCTCCTACAGGAAACTATCAGATGGCCGCGGTCCCCGAGGGTGCAGCAGCCTCTTGATAGCGTGGTGTTCACGCGCGATCGCGCACCCGCACACGTCCAAGGAGTACTCGTGTCCCAGATCCTCGCCCCCGGCTCTCTCGATGGGAAGACCGCCCTGGTCACCGGCTCGTCCCGTGGCATCGGAGCGGACACCGTGCGCTACTTCGCGGAGGCCGGCGCGAACGTCGTCATCAACTACCGCAATAAGGCCCCGCGCGCTCAGAAGCTCGCGAACGAGCTGGCGGAGCTCGGCGTCGGCACGCTCGTGGCCGGAGCAGACCTCACCGACGACGCTGCCGTCGCGGACATGCTCGGTGCGGCAAAGGACGTGTTCGGGGGGATCGACATCCTCGTGCTCAACGCGTCCGGCGGCATGGAGGGCGGCATGGCCGAGGACTACGCCCTGAAGCTCAACCGTGACGCCCAGGTCAATGCTCTGACGGCGGCGCTGGATGTTCTGAACCCCGGCGCACGCATCGTCTTCGTCACCAGCCACCAGGCGCACTTCATCCGCACGACGCCCACGATGCCCGAGTACGAGGGCGTGGCGCTGTCCAAGCGCGCAGGTGAAGACGCGCTGCGCGAGCTCATCCCGGCCATCGAGGAGCGCGGCTTCGAGTTCGTCGTGGTCTCCGGCGACATGATCGAGGGCACCATCACCGCAACCCTCCTGGAGCGTGCGAACCCCGGGGCCATCGAGGCACGGCGCGAGTCCGCAGGCAAGCTGCTCAACGTCGCCGAGTTCGCGGCGGAGGTCGCTCGCGCGGCCGTCGAGCCCGTTCCGGCGGACCACACGCGCCTGACGGGCGACGCCAGCGGCTTCGTCGCGGAGTAACCGGCACCGGCACCGGCACGAAGAAGGCGCTGTCACCGTATGGTGACAGCGCCTTCTTCGTCGGCGCGATCAGCCGCGACCGAGGGTGAAGGCCCGAACGATCTGCACGATGCCCATGACGATCAGGGTGATCGCGATCCACAGCACGATCACCTGGAGGCCGATCAGCGGGGAGAACAGCAGGGCGATACCACCGAGGATCGACACGATCGCGTAGAACACTGTCCACCCCTTCGAGGGCGACAGGTTCAGAGACGCGAGCGCTGCTGCACCTTCGAAGATCCACGCGATAGCGATGAAGGTCACCACCATGACGCCGACGATCACAGATGTCGTCGACGGGTTCGCGAACGCCACGATGGCGGCCACGATGAAGAGCACGCCCACCAGAACGTGTCCGATGCGGGACCACACGCCCGCGAGGGGCGCCGTGAAGCCGATCACGGCGTACACGATGCCGGTGAGCAGCGTGTAGAAGGCGAGCACCATCGTCACCGCGACGACGGCACTTCCAGGCCAGACGAGCATGATGATGCCCGTGATCAGAGCCAGAGCGCCGCCGATACCCAGCCACAGGCGGACCCGCTTGGCTGTCGACTGCACGCGGTCGGAGAGAGTGTTGTCAGACATGTTGCGTCCTTTCCGGGAGTAGGACGAACGTTACACTCTCAGCGGAAACTCAGGCACGGCCCGCGCCGTGTTTGTTCGGGCTTGTGCGAACCGGCTGCGCGAGCCGGTCGGCCGGTCAGCGCTTCCGGTAGAGGTTCTGCGTCTGATACTCCGGCTCGCTTGTCACATTCACGCCGAGGCTGCGGAAGATGCCCTCGTCCACCGAACCCAGAATCACCGAGGTGTGTGCTTCGCAGCCCCGCAACCGCGAGAGCTGGTCCAGCGCCGCGCGCGCCGCCGGATTCGTCGTCGCTCCCACCGCGAGTGCGATCAGCACCTCGTCCGTGTGCAGACGCGGGTTCCGGCTGCCGAGATGACGGGTCTTGAGGGCCTGGATGGGCTCGATGGTCTCCGGGGCGAGGAGGGCCTCCTCGTCGTCCAGATCGGCGAGCACCTTGAGCGCGTTCAGCAACACGGCGGAGCTCGCGCCGAGCAGGGGAGAGGTGCGACCGGTCACGATCGTGCCGTCCGGGAGCTCGATCGCTGCGGCTGGGCCGCGTGAACTCTTGGCGAGATCGCGTATGGGCTGCACCACCGGCCGATCCGTCTGGGAGATACCCAGCTGCCCCATGAGCAGCGCGATCCGATCCGATGCATCGGGGTCCAGCCCCTCGCGGCGCTCGGTGACGAGTGCCTTGAAATGGCGACGGAGCACCTCCTGCCGGCTGGCTTCGCGGCACACCTCGTCGTCGCTGATGCAGTGCCCCGCCATGTTCACGCCCATATCGGTGGGGGAGCGGTACGGCGAGGAGCCGGTGAGCTCTTCGAACAGACGGTTCAGAACCGGGAACACCTCGACGTCACGGTTGTAGTTCACGGCCTGCTCGCCGTACGCCGCGAGGTGGAACGGGTCGATCATGTTCACATCGTCAAGATCCGCCGTCGCCGCCTCATAGGCGATGTTGACCGGATGGTTCAGCGGAAGACTCCAGATCGGGAACGTCTCGTATTTCGCGTATCCCGAATTGACGCCGCGGGCGTGGTCATGAAACATCTGCGAGAGGCAGGTCGCCATCTTCCCGGAGCCGGGCCCGGGGCCGGTGACCACCACGACGTCGCGCGACGTCTCGATGTAGTCGTTTCTCCCGAAGCCCTGCTCGCTGAGGATCATGCGGACATCGTTCGGATAGCCCTTGATGAGGTGGTGGCGGTAGACCTTCAGGCCCAGTCGCTCGAGCTTGCGCTTGAACGCGCTGGACGCGCGGTCTCCATCCCCGATCTGGGTGATGACCACGCTGCCGACGAAGAGACCTTTCGCACGGAACTCGTCGATCAGCCGGAGCACATCGGCCTCGTACGAGATGCCGAGATCCGCGCGCACCTTGCTGGAGGCGAGATCCTTCGCGGAGACCGCGATTACGATCTCGACCTCGTCGGCGATCGTCATGAGCATCTCGATCTTGTTGTCCGGCGTGAACCCGGGCAGCACACGAGAGGCGTGGAAGTCATCGAACAGCTTGCCGCCGAATTCGAGGTAGAGCTTTCCGCCGAACTGGGCGCGTCGGGCGTTGATGTGCTCCGACTGCATCCGCAGGTACTCGTCGCGGTCGAATCCGATGGTCTGTGGCACTCGTGGTCTCCTTAATCGCCAGCGAGAAGCCTATCCGGCGCCTGGTCCGAAGCCTCTGAGACACCCCACCGCTGCACCTGGCGGTTCGTGTGGGCGGTTGCTCAGAGACGACTCGTAGGGTCGGTCACATCGGATCGCCGATGATCCTGTCCCGTCGTCGACCCCCAGGAGCCGACCCTATGAAGACATCCGTCAAGGCAGCCCTCATCTCCGTCGGCGTTGTCGTCGTGCTCGTCGTCGCCGCCGTGTTCATCGTGCTGCTGAATCGACCGACTGCACCCACGTCGGCGGAGACGAGCGGCGCGCTGCCGGGCACACGTGCGAACTCGCACGTGATCGATCGGGTGGGGGAGGACGCCCCGACGCTGGTGGAATACCTGGACTTCGAGTGCGAGGCCTGCGCGGCCTTCCATCCGGTGGTCACGGAGCTGCGCGAGCACTATGACGGCCGCATCAACTACGTCGTGCGGTACTTCCCGCTGGCCGGTCATTTCAATTCGATGAACGCGGCACTTGCCGTGGAAGCCGCGGCCCGTCAGGACAAGTTCCTCGAGATGCACGACATGATGTTCGACACGCAGGCGGCCTGGGGTGAGCAGCAGGCATCTGCCGCGGACACGTTCCGCGGCTACGCCGAAGAGCTCGGTCTCGACCTCGCTGCATACGACGCTGCGATCAGCGACCCGGCGACTCGCTCGCGCATCGAAGAGGACGTGAACGACGGCAAGCTGGCGGGCGTTCGCGGAACGCCGACCTTCGTCCTCGACGGCAAGCCGCTGGAACTCACGAAGCTCAGCGATCTGACGGATGCGATCGACGCCGCACTCACACGCTGAATCGCTTCGCGCACGTGCGTGAGCCGATTGCTGGCGCGGCACCACGGCGCGGCGATACAGCGATTCGTACCGCCGGCGGGTGCTGTCATTCACCCTCGATGCCAGGCTCAGGGCTGTTCGTCAGCGAAACGCGAGCTCACGTGGATCCTGATCACTGAGATCAGAATTGCCGATAATGCACATTATGTCAGTTCACATCGAGATCGCGGGTCTCGTTTCTTCGCCGCGGGCCAGGATCGCCCCTCCCCGTGTGAGGATGTGGGCGTGACCTCTGTCGGAACCCCATCCACTCGGCTGGTGATTCTCCGGGGAGATGCCGCGTCCGGAAAGACAACAACAGCGTTGGCCCTGCGCGGACGACTGAGCTCGAAGGCTACTCTTATCCACCAGGACTACTTTCGCCGTGAGCTCCTGAGCAATGACGACAGGCTGCAGCGATCCCGTGACGCCAGTATCCTCATCGTCGGCGCCGCTCGACGAGCGCTGAGTTTCGGATACGACGTGATCCTGGATGGAATCTTCCCTCTGCGAGACTACTCGACGCTGTTCGAGCGTCTGTTCCAGGACCATCGAGGACGGACCCGATCTACCAGTTCGACGTGGGACTGGAGAAAACCATACGGCGTCACGCTGCACGACCGCTGTCGCAGAAATTCGGCGAGGAGAAGATCCGGGAGTGGTACGACGGGTGGCAGCCCCTCCCCTGGTACGACGAAACCCGCGTCGGCAGAGACGCCTCCACGTCGGATCTCGTGTCAGCCATCCTCTCCGACCTCGGCCTCCACGACTCGCCGTCCCGGCGGATCGACGCCTAGCTACCCGGTCAGAAGCCTCACGAAGAAGAACGACGCCACGCAGAACACGCCGACGAGGGTGAGCGCACAACCGAGCACGAACGGGTTCGTGGGTTCCACCGGGTATGACTGCGCGGGTCGCTCCGGATTCACGCACACGACGATCTGCTGGCCGATCGACGGTGGGTTGAGCCGTGGTTGGGAGGTCTTCCCCTCATAGATCTGGCCGTCGGGTCCGGTGTACCGGTACCTGCTGAGGGCCGAGGAGATCTGGCCTTGACCCGCGTCACCGGATGGGAAGGCGTCCGCGACCTCCCGATGACCCACGACGACGGCCGTGACCTGGGGCCAGGTGCGCATGGCCCGCGCCCGACGGCGGTACGACCGGAACCCGAATGCGGTCACCGTCACCATGATCAGCACGAACGCCGCCCAGCAACCCCACACCACGGTCTGTACGGTCATCGTTTCGTCACTCCTCCCCGTCCATCCCCGGAGCCGCCGCCCCTCTCCCCCGTCGCAGCGCGCGAAGGAGAGTCCGGTCGGCGGCGGACCGCCGAGCAGCGACGATTCGCAGCGCGATGCTGGCGAAAAAGAGCAACGCTGCAACGCACGCCATGCCAACGAAGACATCACGCTCCACGCTGTCGCCCGCGCGCCCGATGTTCGCGCCTCCCCCGATGATGAAGAACACGCCGAGCAACATCATGGGTGTCAGCAAGCGCATCCACCACGCACCGAGCGACACCGAGAAGAACTCGATGAACGGCGTCGGCAAGCCGCGGTGGGATGCGCCGGCCTCGGTGAGCCACGCGTGCGCGAGAGTTCGTCCCCGCCGGGTTCGCCGGTCCTGAACGATCCCAGTGACGAGGCGCAGCGCCACCCACAGCCCGATGAGCGCCAGGTACGTCGTCATCACCGGGGCCGGGCTCTGCAGCCAGGCGGAGAGGAGGAACACGGCCACGGCCGCCCAGCCGACGACCCGCGTGACGATGCGAATGGTCCGTACGGGACCCGGCTGTCCGAGCCCCGCGGCCTCGAGCCGTGCGCGCGCCGCGGCGTCGTCTGCGGCCCACGCTGCACGCCGTCGCTCACGTTCCTGCGGGTCCAGGGTGGTTCCCGGTGTCGCAGCGGACGCCTGTTGGAGCGCCTCAAGATCGCCCGGATACGGGACATCGGGCCGAAGCGCCTGCAGGCGCAGCACTTCCTCGTAACTGAGCATGCCGTCGCGGGCACGGGCGGCGGTCGTCATCGAGGCGATGTCGCCCCGGACCGCGCGGCCGGGACGCACGGGCCGGGCGCCGGGGTTGCGGGACACGTAGTCCTGCATGATCGCCCAGGCATACACGGCCCGCTGCTGACGGGATTGCGCGACGAAGCTCACCACCAGCCAGATCAGCAGGAGCAGGAAGACGACTCCCACCAGCAGAACGATCGCACCCTCACCGGCACCGGTCGAACTGGTCGAGTCCGGGTTCCCGCTGTCGATCAGGATGTAGATCCCGCCCGCGAGACCGAGGATCGCGAGCACCGCGGAGAACGCGAATTGCGTGATCCAATAGCCGAGACCGGAGTACTTCGGTGAACCTGGCATCTGTTGATTCTCCCCCACCCGAACCGCCTCAGAGTTGCGGGGGCGTGATGTGCACAGCCACGTAGCGTCGCGGGTCCTGGTCCCAGGTGCACGACATCTCGAGCCAGAGGTCGAGACCGGTGGCAGTGCCCACGGGGGTGTTGTAGCCGAGGGAGGTGCAGGTCGATGCCGGATCAGCCGCGTACGCTGCGACCCATTCGGTGAGACCTTCGCTCTCGATGCCCGCGGTCGATGCGTATTCGCGCACGAATGAGAGGAACTGCTCGTCGTCCGAGGCGCTCACCGTCAGCCACAGCTCATCGATCTCCTCGGAGCCCTCGGCGACATACGGCAGGATGCGGTCGCTCGGCACCTCGATGGTGCCGCTGGGTGCGTGGATCGTGACCGCGATCGGATGGGCGGGATCGCTCGCGCTCACGCCGTTCGCGAAATCGCCGGCGCCGGTCAGTCCGACATCCTGCAGGAGGAGCCGGCCACTGCTCCAGTCGAAGCTCGCGCTCCCGGCCCTCCGGATCTGTTCCGCCCCGGCGTCGCTCAGCGAAGAGTTGCCGGCGGCTCCTTCCACTGCTCCCGTCGGGCCGACCGTCGAAACGCTCCAGCCGATGCAGCCGGTCAAGCTCAGCATCATCGTGGTCACGAGAAGGCCTCCGCCGACCAGGGCGGCTAATCGAGAGGTCCCACGAGTTCTCACCGTCCGATCCTACGGGCAAGCCCGAACTCCTCCGGGAAGCCGGGGCCCTGCGCCGGGGTGTCACGGACGCGGCGCGGGATCAACCGTGTCGTACGCGTCGTGCTGCCCGCTGTGCCACTCCCCCGTGACCGTCGACGATCGCATCACTTCCAGCACGAGACCTTGCAGCACGTCGATCCGACGCTCACTCGGGATCCCCCTCACCCGGGGCGAATCAGTTCGCGCTTTCGCTTTCCCGGCTGCGTGCTCGGGCGCGGGGCAACACTGTCGGAGAATGGTGGCATGACCGCCCCCATCCCCACCGTGTTGTTCGTCTGCGTCCACAACGCGGGACGTTCGCAGATGGCCGCGGGCTACGTGCAGCATCTGGCGGCCGGCCGCGTCGACGTCCGCTCGGCAGGCTCCGAGCCGAAGGACAGCATCAACCCGGTCGCCGTGGTCGCCATGGCGGAAGTCGGCATCGACATCACGACCGGTGCCCCCAAACTGCTCACCGTCGACGCCGTGCAGCAGGCGGATGTCGTGATCACCATGGGGTGCGGCGACGCCTGCCCCATCTTCCCTGGAAAGCGCTACGAGGACTGGGAACTGGATGATCCAGCCGGGCAGGGCATCGAGGCCGTCCGCGCGATCCGCGACGACATCCGCGCGCGCGTCGTCGCCCTCCTGAGCGAACTCACCAGCGCCTAGTGTCCTGCGCCCGACGTTCGTTTGCCGTTTCGACCTGAGCAAATCCGCACCATCTCGCGGATCTCAGCCGCGGCGTGCAGCAGCGAATGAGCGGATCGCGACACTGACTCCGCCGCTACCGCAGCACGGGATGCGGCGCTGTCAGCGGGCGAAGACGAGCTGCCAGGCGAAGCCGATGCGATTGAACGGCTCGCGCCCGCTCAGTTCGAGTTCGAGGGCGAGGAGGTCGTCGAAGTAAGACTCGTCGTGCTTCGGGAGGTCGTCGACCAGAAGGTCGTTCGCGATGCGGTTGCCGTAGTGCCCCACCTGCACGAGCCCGGCCGCGCGCGCTTCATCGCTGATGCGATCCGCCTCGACCTTCCGGACCTCCGTGTTGAAGGTGTGCACCGCGAGGGTATCGGCCTGAAGCTCGGCCATCGCGGCTGCCGGACCGTCGCTCACCACCGTTCGCAGCACGCGGCCCGCCGGATTCACGTCCATCACCGACAGGCGTCCGCCACGACGGACTCGTCGGGCCAACGCGGGGATGTCACCACCATCGGCGGGCCGGTATCGCAGCACGAAGTGGCAGAGCACGAGGTCCCACTCCCCCTCCGGTAGGTCGTCCAGTCCGCCGCGGATGGTCGAAATGGTGGTGGCCTCCGCGCGAGCGCGCCGTTGCGCCTCGGCGAGCCAGGACTCGGACGGATCGACGATCGTCACGTCGTGTCCCGCGCGTGCGAGCGGCAGCGCGTCCATTCCGTCGCCCCCACCAACGTCGAGGACTCGCAGGCCCGCGCCGAGCGTGCTCGCCTCCCGCCGGAGGATCTCGGCCACGACCGCGTAGCGGATCCGCGCCCACGGCGTGCGCGTGTACTGCTGCCACGCCTGCAGCTTCTCGCTGAACGGATCAGTCATGATCTGCCCCGTCCTTCTTGCGCCCGCAACGGGCAGCAAGATCGTGCAATAGGGCCTCCATCTCCGACACGAGCTCTCCCACGGGACGTCGC
The DNA here is from genome assembly GCF_021044885.1 of Microbacterium nymphoidis. Classification (GTDB taxonomy): domain Bacteria; phylum Actinomycetota; class Actinomycetes; order Actinomycetales; family Microbacteriaceae; genus Microbacterium; species Microbacterium nymphoidis. Next base: position 657,153 of record NZ_JAJNOD010000001.1, read on the forward strand.
GCATCGAGCTCACGATCGGCGCGAGCACGCAGCAGCGGCTCGACCTCCGCGACATGCCGGCGGATGAGCGCCTGATCCTCGGCGGATCGCCCGTACGGATTGGTCGTCCGATGCGCCACTCGATGGATCAGGACTTCGACCGGAGCGCTGAGCAGCACGATCTGCTCGAATCGATCAGCGAAGCGGCCCTGATTCTCGACGGTTCCGGACACCACGAGAGCGCCGTCGGTGTCGAGGAGTCGGTCCATGCGGGCTTCGTCCCACGTGCCGTCGGCGAGCGTCCACCCGTCGTAGTCCGTATCCACCGTGCGGTGTCCGCGAGCGGCCAACGCGGCGAGGAGAGTGCTCTTGCCGGTGCCGGACATGCCGGTGACCAGGATGCGGGCGCCGCGCGGCGCGTCGGCCGTGGGCCTCGGATCGTTCGCCACGCCCGTCATGGCAGGGGAAGCCCGGAATCGTCGAAGACGACGCCCTCCGACTCGAGGCGCTCGCGTGCAGCGTGATGGACGACGCCGCGCTTGCGGGGATCGGCTTCCAGCAGGCTCAGGAGCGTCTTGCGTGATGCACCCGGGTGCGCGGCCACCTCGATACGCACGCCCCAGAACCGATCCCGCGCGAAACGGGCAAGGACATCGTCATCCGCATCCGGATTCGCGGCGGCCACCGCTCGGATCGACTGATTGGGGTCGGTGAGGAGGACCTCGAATTCCTCTGCCGTGTGTGCGCCGCTGGCGAGCGCATGGCGCCGCTGTTCGTCCGCGATCTGCTCCGGTGTCTTCCGCTTACCCATGCACGCTCCTTCCCGGCACCACGCTACGCGGTCACCGGGCGAGAGCGTGCAGTGCCCACGTCACGCTCAGCATCAGGAGGGCAAGAAGCGGGAAGAGCCAATCCACGAGCAGAAGGAACGCGAGTCGATTGCGCTGCGTGCTCGGCCTGACCCCGCCGCTTCGAGGATCGGCGATCTCATCGGCGTCTGCGCTACGCACGGTGGCCAGGCTCCCGGCCACACTCAGAGCGACGAGGACCCCGGCCGCTACCAGCAGAATCGGCAGCGCCGGCATCACCAACCACGCATCGGCAGCCGACGACGGCGCCAGGAGCGCGCCGACCGCGCCGGACGCCCCCGCCGCGAGCACGAGGAGGACGGGAAGCCAGCGCTGGCGCATCACGGCGCGCGGGTAGAACGGGAAGGCGAACAACAGGGTCAGCAGCAGCGGGACACACAGCACCAGCAACTGCGGCAGTGACAGCAGGATCGGCTCCCCGGCGAACAGCGCGCTCGCGGCCAGCGAGAACACGATGAATGCGAAGAGTCCGACCACGGGCAGCAGCACGGTGCGCAGGGCCTGCTCGCGCGCGCCACCCACCGGCATGTCGAGCGATGCCGCGTAGGCCCGCGCCGGCCCGAACGCCTCTTCCGCCGACTGCCCGCTGTCCTCGACCAGTTCGCGAACGCTGGCGACCGCGTCACCGATCGCGCGCCCCGGCACGCGGCGCAGCCGCAGCTCGATGATGAACAGCTCGATCCAGGTCTCGTCGTTCTGAGTGGTGCTCATGATTCTTCCCCCGTGTCAGCTCTCGGCTCGGTCATGTAGGCGGCGCTCACCGTGGCGAACTGCAGCCACATGGTTCGGACGCGGTTGAGCTCAGACCGGCCCTCCTCCGTCAGCGCGAAGAACTTCCTCCCTGGCCCCGCATCCCCCGGCCGCCATTCGGCTCGCACCAGCCCCGCCGCCTCGTAGCGGCTCAGCAGCGGATACAGCGTTCCGCCCTTCACCACCCCGAACCCGCTCGCCTCGAGCTGCGTGATGATCGCGTAGCCGTACGACGGTCCGCTCTCCAGGGCGCGCAGGGTGAACGCACCGAGCATGGCCCGGAGCCAGTCGCTCGGCCACGGCGCGGACCGAGCGGAGTCGGACGAGGAGGGTGCCACCATGACTAGATTGTCTGTCTAACTAGTCAAGATTGCAACCTACAGGTCAGTGCGACTCCCCGGGGCGGCTCAGCATCCCGGCGCGCGGCGCCGCCAACGATGCGCCGGCCACATGTCGACAGGCCACCAGGTTCTGTGCACTCGGGGCGACGCTTCCGCGCTCCAGCACATCGATCAACGCCGACACGCCCTGGCGTCCCAGCTCTTCGCCGGGAACGGCCCAGACATCCAGCCGCGGATCAATCATCGACGCGATCTCCACCGTGGAGTCGATGAGGCCGACGGAGACGTCCTCCGGAACATGTGCGCCGAGGGCGCGCAGACCGGCGACGAATCCGGCGGCGAGCAGCTCGTCGTGCACCAGCACAGCGGTCACGGCCCCATGCTGCGCCACCAGCCGGCCCGCGGCCGCGAACCCGGCGTCAGCCGTACGCGCAGCCCCGAATGCGGCGGTGCGCATGCCCAGCTCCTGCCCCGTCCGCTCGAACGCGGCCCGCACGCGCAGCGGCGGGGCGTAGCCGCCGTGATCATCCGGATCCGTCACGGTGTCCAGCAGCAGCACATCGCGGTGTCCCAGTGCGCTCAGCCGGGCGAGCGCGTCGGCGACGGTCGCGTCGAAGTCGATGTCGACGTAGGCGAGGCCCGACACGTCGTCCGTCCTCCCGACCAGTGCGAACGGCACACCGTTCGAGCGCAGGAAGTCGACACGCGGGTCCTGGGCCCACACCTCCATCACGACCAGGCCCTCGATGAGACCCGCACCCGTCAACTCGCCGAGCTCGGCATCCGACCCCACGGTCGGCGAGACCACGAGGGTGTAGCCCTGCGCCTGGGCCTGCGCGGCCGCGCTCGTGAAGAACTGGAATGCGGACCCCTGAACGGCACGCTCGCCCGTCGGGTAGAGGAGGCCGATGACGCGGGTGCGCCGTGAGGCGAGCGCACGGGCTATCACGTTGCGGCGGTATCCGGCTTGCGCCATCGCGGCCTCCACGCGCTGACGAGTCTCTTCCGAGACCGGCTTCGAGCCATTGATCACGAACGAGACCGTCGCTACCGACACCCCGGCAAGGCGCGCGACGTCGCGCATGGTGACTGCGTTGTTTGCCATGATCTCCCCCGCCTCGAACCTGCGGCTGCGTGGACCGCTCCCCCATCATGCCCTACTAAACGGCATGATCGTAAACCGTTTAACTCAGGGTTGACAATAGCGGCCATCTTGGTCACACTCATTAGCAACGGGGCCGGTTAACCGGTTTACCGTCTTCCGAGTATTGGCAAAGGAGCCCGTGATGAAGAAGTCCACAGCAATCGCATCCGCCGCGATTCTCGCCCTTCCACTCGCCCTGGCGAGCTGCAGCGGGAGCACCCCGAGCAGCGGCGGGGATGCCGACACCATCACGGTGATGGACTACTACAACAACGAGCCGGACAAGACCATGATCGGTGAGGCCATCGACGAGTGCGCTGCGACCATCGGGATCACCGTGAAGCGCACCACGGTGCCGGGCAAGGACCTCATCCAGAAGGTCCTCCAGCAGGCGTCGAGCAAGACGCTGCCCGACGTCCTGATGCTGGACAACCCCGACGTCCAGCAGGTCGCCGCCACCGGCGGCCTCACCCCGTTCGGCCAGCTCGGACTCGATGGTTCCGGATCCGCCCAGGGCATGATCGATGCCGGCACCTACGAGGGCGAGCTGTACGGGCTGGCACCCACGGCGAACACGCTCGGGCTCTTCTACAACAAGAAGCTCCTCGCCGAGAAGGGCATCACTCCGCCGGCCACCTGGGACGAACTGAAGTCCGCGGCGGCGGCACTCACCTCCGGCGACCAGTACGGCGTCGCCTTCTCCGCGATCGCGACCTACGAGGGCTCCTGGCAGTTCCTCCCGTTCATGTGGACCAACGGCGGCGACGAGACCGATCTCACCTCGCCGGAGGTCGCCGAGGCACTCCAGCTCTGGGTCGACCTCGTGAAGTCCGGTTCCGCATCCGACGGGGTGATCAACTGGTCCCAGAGCGACGTGAAGGACCAGTTCCTCGCGGGCAAGGCGGCCATGATGATCAACGGCCCCTGGCAGATCCCCGCGCTCGACGCCGATGCCTCCATCGAGTGGGGAAGCGTTCAGGTCCCGGTCAACAAGGCGGGTCAGACCCCGGTTGCCCCGCTGGGTGGCGAACTGTGGACCATCCCGCAGACCGGTGACAAAGCGAAGCAGGCGAACGCGGCCCAGCTCGTCGAGTGCCTGACCTCGGACGACACCGAGATGAAGCTGGCTACCCAGCGCTTCACCGTGCCCGTGCGCACCAGCCTCGCCGGAGACTACGTCGCCGAGATGCCGTCGATGGAGGCGTTCGTCACGCAGGTCGAGAACGCCCGTTCGCGTACGGGCGAGCTGGGCGAGGAATGGCCGAAGGCCGCGACCCAGATCTACACCGCGATCCAGCTCGCGCTCACCGGGCAGGCGACGGCCGAGGACGCGTTCGCTCAGGCCGCGGCGGGTTGACCCGATGACCGCGGTCACTCTGCGCGCCCCGGCGCGCTCGGATGCACAGCGGCGACGCGGCGGGCTTCGAGGTGAGCGCCTGACTCAACTCCTGTTCATCGCGCCGGCTGTCCTCTTCCTCGTGCTGTTCTTCGGCTACCCGGTGGTCAAGAACGTCACGATGAGTTTCCAGGACTACACGCAGAAGACGTTCTTCACCGGCGAGGCACCCTGGGTGGGGCTGGCCAACTACGCGACCGCCACGTCCAGCCAGCTGTTCGTGCCGGCGCTGTGGAACACCCTGCTGTTCACGGCGGGCTCGATCGCGGGACAGCTGATCATCGGGCTCGCGCTGGCGTCGTTCTTCACGAAGCGATTCCCGCTGTCAGGACTGTTGCGCTCGCTCCTGCTGCTTCCCTGGCTGCTCCCGCTGATCGTCTCCAGCGCGGTGTGGCGATCGATCCTGGACAAGGACAGCGGAGTGCTCAACCAGTTCCTCACGTCGCTCGGCCTTCAGGCGGTGCCCTGGCTCACCAGCACGCAATTCGCACTGATCGCGGTGATCATGGTGAACATCTGGATCGGCATCCCGTTCAACGTAACGATCCTCTATGGCGGGCTGCAGGACATCCCCGGAGAGCTCTACGAGGCGGCAGCTCTCGATGGCGCGACGAAGTGGAAGGCGTTCTGGCACATCACACTGCCGAACCTTCGTCCCGTGCTCAGCGTCGTGCTGGTGCTCGGCGTGGTCTACACGATCAAGGTCCTGGACATCATCCTGGGCCTGACCAACGGCGGCCCCGCCAATGCGACTCAGACGATCGCCGTCCGCTCCTACCAGGAGACGTTCGTCAACTTCGACTTCGGGCTGGGTGCGGCGTTCAGCAACATCCTGATCGTCATCTCTCTCGTGTTCGCCATCATCTACCTCCGGGCATCTCGGCGCCCGGTGGACGAATGAGGAGGTCGTGATGTCCGTCATGTCTTCAGCGACCTCGCGGGTGGTGCTACCGAAGGCGCACCACCGGAGGGCGCCGCGATCCGCGCGCACGTGGGTCTACACCGCCGTCGGCATCGTGATCCTCGCGGTGATGCTGTTCCCGGTCTACTGGATGATCAACATGTCGTTCCAGCCGTCGGGCAACACCCTCAACAGCGAGTTCTTCCCGACGCAGCCGAGCCTGGACGGCTATGCCATCGCCATCCGGGATCAGGGCGTGAATCTGCTGACGAGCCTGGTGATCTCACTCGGAGTGGTCGTGGTGAGCCTGGCGATCGCCGCACCGGCGGCCTATGCGCTGGCACAGTTCCGCGGTCGATGGGTGGACGGCGTGCTGCTGGCGATCCTGATCTCACAGATGATCCCGCACATCGTGATCGCGAACGCGCTCTATACCGCGTACAACGATCTCGACATGCTCAACTCGATCGCCGGGCTGATCCTGGCCGACTCCACCACGGCGATCCCCTTCGCGATCCTCATTCTGCGTACGGCGATGGCTGCGGTTCCCGTCTCGATCGTCGAGGCCGCCCGGGTGGATGGCGCCGGCCTCTGGCGGGCGTTCGCGGCGATCGCGCTCCCCGTCGCGCGCAACGGCGTGATCACCGCGGCCCTCTTCTCGTTCCTGTTCTCGTGGAGCGACTTCTTGTTCGCCCTCACGCTGACCACCACCGAGGAGGTGCGTCCGGTCACACTGGGCATCTACACCTACCTCGGCACCCAGGTGGCGAACTGGGGTGCGGTGATGGCGACCGCCGTGCTGTCCTCCATCCCCGCCATCCTCCTCCTCGTCCTCGCCCAGAAGTTCGTCGCCGCCGGTGCCGCCGGCGGTGCCGTGAAGTGAAAGAGAAAGACCCGACATGACTGACAACATCCGACCCATCCGCGTCCTCGTCTGGGGCGAGAACCGCCACGAACAGCTGGAACCCGACGTCGCAGAGCGCTATCCCGACGGCATGCACGGTGCGGTCGCCGCCGGCATCCGCGAAAACCTCGGGGACGGCGCGACCGTGACCACCGTCACCTTGGACGATCCGGAACACGGCCTCAGGGAGGACGTGCTCGCCGCCACGGACGTACTGGTGTGGTGGGGCCACGCCGCACACGCGGAAGTGGCCGACGAGGTGGTCGATCGCGTCCATCGACACGTGCTGGAGGGCATGGGGCTGGTGGTGCTGCACTCGGGACACTGGTCGAAGATCTTCCAGAAACTCATGGGCACCACATGCACCCTGCGCTGGCGTTCCAAGCACGACCGGGAGATCGTCTGGACAGTGGACCCGACCCATCCCATCGCCCAGGGCGTGCCGCACCCGTTCATCATCCCGGAGCAGGAGATGTACGGCGAGTTCTTCGACGTGCCGGCACCCGACGAACTGGTGTTCCTGTCCACGTTCTCCGGGGGCGAGGTGTTCCGCAGCGGAATGACCTACCGGCGCGGGTACGGGAAGATCTTCTACTTCTCCCCCGGCGACCAGGACTACCCGGTGTACTTCCATGAGCACGTGCGCCGCGTGATCGCCAACGGCGTGCAATGGGCACAGACGCTGCGCCCCGAGCGCGAGATCCCGGTGCTGCTGCGGTACGAGACCGAGGACTTCTGGAACGGACAGGGCTACCGCGGAGCGATGGCGCGATGACCCCCCGCCCTCTCCGCCTGGTTCAGGTCGGGGCCGGCGCGATGGGACGCGCGTGGCTGCGGACCATCACCGAGAGCCCCGACGTCGAGCTGGTGGCACTCGTCGATCTGAACGCTTCTGCCGCCACCCAGGCCGCCGCAGATCATGGCATCAGCGGCATCGTCATCACGGACTCTCTGGAGGACGCCATCCGGCGCACCGCACCCGAGGCCGTCGTGGACGTGACGGTTCCCGTGGCGCACTCCGAGGTCAACATCACGGCAATGCGTGCGGGACTGCCCGTGCTGTGCGAGAAGCCGATCGCCCCCACGGTGGCGGACGCGCGGCAACAGGCGCGCGTGGCGAGAGAGACCGGCCGGCTCCTGATGACGAGCCAGTCGCGGCGGTACTACCGGGCGTTGGCCCGCTTCCGCGAGCAGATCCGCGCCCTCGGCCCGGTGGGTGCCGTGTCCACGCGCTTCTTCAAGGCCCCGCACTTCGGTGGGTTTCGTGAGGAGATGCGCCACGTCCTCCTCGTCGACATGGCCATCCATGCTTTCGATGCCGTCCGCTACCTGACCGGACGTGACCCGGTCGCCGTGGTCTGCCGCGAGTCGAACCCGCCCTGGAGCTGGTTCGCGCACGGCGCCAACGCCGTCGCGGTGTTCGAGTTCGCCGACGGCAGCACGTACACGTACGACGGCAGCTGGTGCGCCCCCGGCGACGAGACGAGCTGGAACGGCGACTGGTTCGTGAGCGGCGAGCACGGCACGGCTCGCTGGGACGGTGCGGGCGACCCAGTGCTGACCGGCCCGCCCGAACCCGCGCATGTCGCAGGCAGCGAGCGGGAGGAGATCGCGGGCGCACTGGAGGACTTCGTCGATGCCGTGCGCACCGGACGGACGCCGGACACCGAGGTGCACGCGAACATCGTCAGCCTCGCAATGGTGGAGGCCGCCGTGCTCTCCGCTGAAGAGGGACGGCGGGTGCTTCTCGCCGAGGTGCTGGAGCGATGAGCCGCGCCGGCGGGCCGTCGCCGCGCGCGATCGTGTCGACGGCCCGCCGACGCTCCCCCACAATTCCCCGGAAAAGCCGGTAAAGTCGGCTGGTGACGTCTGACACCCCCACGACCGAATCCGCGCCCGACACCGAGGGCGAGATCCTTCCGACCTTCGCCGACCTCGGCATCGACGGCCCCGTCCTTCATGCCATCCGCGATCTGGGCTACGAGCGCCCCTCACAGATCCAGGCGGCCACCATTCCGGTGCTGCTGGAGGGTCACGATGTCGTCGGCATGGCCCAGACGGGCACGGGCAAGACCGCAGCATTCGCCCTGCCGGCACTGCAGAAGCTGGATGCTGCACAGAAGACCCCGCAGATCCTGGTGCTCGCCCCCACGCGCGAGCTCGCACTGCAGGTGGCGGAGGCGTTCGAGAGCTACGCTGCGCGGATGAAGGGCGTGCACGTCCTCGCCGTCTACGGCGGCCAGGGGTACGGTGTACAGCTGTCCGCCCTTCGTCGCGGGGTACAGGTGGTCGTCGGCACGCCGGGCCGGGTCATGGACCACCTCGCCAAGGGCACGCTCGATCTGTCCGAGCTTCGCTACCTCGTGCTGGACGAGGCGGACGAGATGCTCAAAATGGGCTTCGCGGAGGACGTGGAGACGATCCTCGCAGAAACGCCGGACACCAAGCAGGTCGCGCTGTTCTCCGCGACGATGCCCCCGCAGATCCGCCGCATGTCGCAGAAGTACCTGCACGAGCCGCGTGAGATCACCATCGCTGGCAAGACGACCACGAACACCAACATCACCCAGCGCTACCTGATCACCTCGTGGCAGCGGAAGGTGGATGCACTGACCCGCATCCTCGAAGTCGAGAACTTCGACGCGATGATCATCTTCGTGCGCACCAAGAGCGAGACCGAGGGGCTGGCCGAGAAGCTGCGCGCCCGCGGCTACAGCGCCGCCGCGATCAGCGGTGACGTCACGCAGATCCAGCGTGAGAAGACCGTGAATCAGCTGAAGTCGGGCAAGCTCGACATCCTCGTGGCCACCGATGTCGCCGCGCGCGGTCTGGACGTGGAGCGCATCAGCCACGTGGTCAACTACGACATCCCGACCGACACCGAGTCCTACGTGCACCGCATCGGCCGGACCGGCCGCGCCGGTCGCACGGGTGACGCCATCAGCTTCGTGACGCCACGCGAGCGCTACCTGCTCGCGCACATCGAGCGCGCCACGCGCCAGGCACCCACTCAGATGCAGCTGCCCGGACTGGCGGAGATCAACTCCACGCGACTGGAGCGCTTCGACGACTCCATCACAGCCGCCCTGGAGGACGCCGGTCGAGTCGAGCGGTTCCGCGACATCATCGCTCACTACGTGCGCAACCATGACGTCCCCGAAGTGGACGTGGCCGCAGCTCTCGCGATCGTGGCACAGGGCGAGACGCCCCTGTTGCTGGACGAGGACGAGGACCGCGCGTTCCAGGACGAGCTCGCCTCGCTGGAGCGGGGCAAGCAGCGGGCGCCCCGTGATGGTGGCGACCGCGGCACGCGCGAGCCGCGCCGTTCGCGGGACGCCGCCGACTACGCCTCGTACCGCATCGAAGTGGGACGACGCCACCGTGTCGAGCCGCGTCAGATCGTCGGCGCACTCGCGAACGAGGGCGGCCTGCGCCGCGATGACTTCGGCGCGATCAACATCCGTCCGGATTTCTCCATCGTGCAGCTGCCGGCGAACCTCTCCCCCGACGTGCTCGACAAACTTCGCGACACCCGCATCTCGGGCCGCCTGATCGAGATCAAGCCGGACCGTGGAGCGCCCGGTCGTCGGCGCAACGACGACGGTGACGACCGCCGGGGCGGCTACCGTGACCGCGACGACCGCCGTGGCGGCCGCAGCGACCGTCACGACGACCGCGGTTACGGCGATCGCAAGCCGCGTCACCGCCGCGACTGAGATCTGACCGATGCCGTACCCCAGCTTCGATCCGTCGACGTTCAGCGGATCACCGGCTTCCGGGCCGGCCCGGGCTGCAGGTGCGGCATCGTCGTTCGGCGCGGCCGCGGATTCGTCCCCGCGGAGAACCTTCGACCCCGCCCGGGGATTCGGCGGTGGTCGTTCGACGTTCGCCGGCACCGCTGACGCGTACGCGGCCCATCGTGCTCCGCTGCCCGAGGATGTCGTTTCCTACCTGCGTGCGCTGCTGCCGTCGGGGCGCCGGGGCCGGCTCCTGGACGTGGGGACGGGTACCGGGGCCGCCCTGCTGCCTCTCCTGCCCGCCGTCTCGTCGGCCATCGGCATCGATCCCGATGCGCACCTGCTCGATCGCACGGCGGCGACGCTTTCCGGCGGTGCGAGCGGCGCCGACGTGGAGTTGCGCGCGCAGCCTGCCGAGGCGTTCACGGTGCCGGCCGGCTGGCAGGCAGACCTCGTGACCGTCTGTCGCGCATTCCACTGGTTCGACCGTCCCGCCTTCCTGGAGCGGGTGACGCCCGTGATGAACGCCGGTGCGAGCCTGGCGGTGCTCAGTGACCGCAGCGTGTGGTCGGACGACCAGCCATGGAAGTCCGCCGTGATCGGCGTCATCACGGAGTTCCTGGGCCCGCGGCGCCGCGCCGGGGACGGCTTCTACGAGCCACCCGCCCGTCCCTTCGTCGAGGACATCCGCGCAAGCGGACTGCAGAACGTCGTGACTGTGGAGTTCCCCTTCCGGCGCACGCTGACCGTCGAGGACATCCTCGGCGAGCTACGCTCGTCCTCCTTCGCCTCCCGCGCGGTGCTCGGACGAGCTCACACGCGCTTCGAGTCCCGGCTCCGCGAAGCGCTCGCCCCCGTCGCGCGCGCGGACGGAAGGCTGGTGGACGACAACGTGTTCACCGTGATCGTCGCAGAGCGCCCGTGAGCGAGGAACGAACAGCGCTGATCGTCGAGATCCCGGACGCACGCCGGCTCGCTTCTCTGCCGGGCGCTTTCTCGGAGGGCCGCCGGCTGGGAGTGCCGCCCCACCTCACTCTGCTCACCCCCTTCGTGCCACGGGATCGGTGGGCACCGCCCATGCTGCCGCGGCTTCGTGACCTGCTCGCGTCCACATCGCCGTTCGCGGCTCGGTTCTCACGCATTGAACGGTTCCCGGACGGCACGCAGTGGCTAGCACCGGATGATCCGGCCCCGTTCGTGCGCCTGATTACACGGATCGTTGCCGCGTTCCCGGATTTCCCTCCCTACGGCGGCATCCATGACGGCATCACTGCGCACCTCACGATCGGCGAGGTCGATCCCCTCGCGGCAACCGCCCTCGGACCCTTCCTTGCGAGCGTGCGCGAGGTCGTGCTGGGCTCCTACACATCCGACGCGGGTTCATGGCGGGAGCATCACCGAATCCCGCTGGCGCATCCCGGGACTCGGCTCTTCTGACGCTCTCTGCGTTGCGCCACGCGCGGGAACGGCGCGATGGCCGTGCAAATGCGGGCGCGGGCATAATCGATCTATGCCGAAGATTTCCGCCGCGACCGTTGCCGAGCACCGCACCGCGCAGCACGCGGCGCTGCTCGCGGCGGCCGAGGAGCTGCTGCTGAGCGACGGGATCGACGCTGTCACGCCCAGCGCGGTCACGTCGCGGGCCGGCCTTGCGCGTTCGACCTTCTACGAGTACTTCCCTTCGAAGGACGACCTTCTGGTGGCTCTCGCGCGAGAGGCGTTCGAGTTGTGGACGAAGGAGCTGGCACAGTCCGTCGCCCTCGCCGAGCCCGGCCGTGAGCAGCTGCGTGCCTACATCGCCGCCACGATCCGTCTCGCAGCCGACGGCAGGCACGACCTCGCCACAGTGCTGCGCGGAGTATCGCTCTCCCCCAAGTCCCAGGCGGACATCGTCGCACTGCACACCGCGTTGGATGACCCCCTCGGCGAGATCCTGCGCGAGCTGGTCGGCCCGCAAGCCCGCACCGCAGCACCGCTGATTCACGGCCTGCTCGGCAGCGCGATGAAGCTGGCCACGGCCGGACGACCGGCACCGGAGGTCACCGAGATCGCGACCCGCATGGTGCTCGACGGCATCGGCGTCGCGCCCGCGTCCTGAGCCAGCTGTTTTCCCGACACAGTGTCGGATAAACTGCCGACATGGACATCCTCATGAACATTCTGCTGGCCCTGCACATCATCGGCGTCGCCAGCCTCCTCGGCGGCATGCTCGTGCAGATGAAGAAGATGAAGACCGGCGAGACGACGATCCTGCCGGCGATCATGCACGGCGCCTGGACCATGCTCGCCACCGGACTGATCATGGTGGGCATCGCCGAGATGCAGTGGAAGCCGGGTGCGGAGTTCCACATCTGGCTCGCGATCAAGGTCGTGATCCTGCTCGTGATCGTCGTCATCGCGCTGATGAACCGCAAGAAGGCGAAGCTCGCCGGCTGGGTGCTTCCCGCGCTGATGGCTCTGACGGTGCTCAACATCTTCGTCGCCGTCTTCCGCCCCACCGGCAGCTGAGTCCCAACCGCATCGCACTCTCACCGGCGGCTGAGGCCGACCGGCAACGGAAGTCCTACGCGGCGGAGACCTTCCAGGACGCGGGCGGACGATCATTCCGGCGGCTCCGCTCGCCCTCAGGCGGCGCGAGCGGCCGCTGCGAGCAGGGCGCGCGCCGCCGTGATCGCCGGCTCGGTTCCCTGCTTCCAGACGGCACCGAGCTGGCGGCGGAACTCCGTGCCTTCGACCGCAACCCGCACAAGCCGCCGCTCGTCGACATATCGCTTCGCCGGAAGTGTGCTGATGACCGCCGGCGCCACATCGGCTGCGGCGGACTCCAGCACGGCGGTGTTGTTGGACAGCTCCACCGCGGGTGCCGCGATCGCCTCGTCGGTCACACCGTGCGAGCGAAGAGCGGATCGCATGACCGCCCGGCAGCCCGAGCCGGCTTCGCGAGTCGCCAGCGGCGTCTGCGCCAGAGTCCAAGCGCTGATCGAGGCACGACGCACCCAGGGGTGACGCGGCGACACGTAGACACCCAGCTCATCATTGGCCAGAAACCGATAGGACAGGCCGCGTGGCGGCTCATCCCCCTCGACGAATCCGAGGTCCACCGCTCCCTCAGACACCAGGCGGATGACATCGCGCGTGTTCGTCGTGATGGCCCGCACGTCGCGGGCGTCGTGCCCCTGCCGGACGAAGGTGCTGATCCATCGAGGCAGGAAGTACTCCGCGATGGTCATGCTCGACGCGACGCGCACGCTGCGATCCGTGGCCGCGAAATCCGTCAGCGAACGGTCGAGGGACTGCGCGGCCTGCAACAGCGGTCCCGCAAGGTCCAGAAGTCGCCTCCCGGCCGGAGTGAGTTCGGAAGCGCGCGACCCGCGCACGACCAGTTGAGAACCGAGACGCTGCTCGAGCCGTCGCAGGCGCATGGAGGCGGCTTGCTGGGAGATCGCGAGTTTGTCAGCGGCGAGGCTGATCGACCGCGTACGGGCGATCGTGGCGAGCAGGTCCAGCGTCCGCAGGTCCGGAAGGTCATCGCTCAACACGAGCCGAGTCTACGCACAACCTGACGTTGTGGCATCACCACCAGATCGTCGTTCTGGTGGAGGATCGCCGTTTCTACGCTGAGAACTGGGCGCACGAGACACGCTGCGCCACTGATCAGAGGAGCCATCATGGCCAAAGTTCTCATCGTCCTCTACCCCGACCCGGTGAGCGGCTATCCGCCCGAGTACGCCCGGGACAGCATCCCCGCGATCTCCTCGTACCCCGGCGGAGCATCGCTTCCGTCGCCGAAGTCGATCGATTTCGTCCCCGGCCAGCTCCTCGGTTCGGTGTCCGGTGGCCTCGGGCTCGTCGAGTGGCTGAGGTCGGAAGGCCACCAGGTCGTCGTGACGAGCGACAAGGAAGGACCCGACTCCGTCTTCCAGCGTGAGCTGCCCGACACTGACATCGTCATCTCCCAGCCGTTCTGGCCGGCATACCTCACCGCCGAGCTGATGGATCGCGCCGAAAAGCTCCAGCTGGTGATCACCGCGGGAATCGGTTCGGACCACACAGACCTCAACGCCGCCAACGCCCGCGACATCACCGTGGCGGAGGTCACGTACAGCAACAGCATCAGCGTCGCGGAGCACACGGTCATGCAGGTGCTGGTGCTGGTGCGGGACTTCGTGACCCAGCACCAGATCTCTGTGGACGGCGGATGGAACATCGCAGACGCGGTATCGCGCTCCTACGATGTCGAGGGCATGCGGGTCGGCGTGTTCGGAGCGGGCCGCATCGGGCGGGCGGTGATGGAGCGGCTCGCGCCGTTCGGCGTGCGGCTCGCCTACACCGATCGGTTCCGGCTGCCGGCGGAGTACGAGGAGAAGTACTCGCTCACGTACCACGAGAGCATCACGGAGCTCGTCACAGACATCGACATCCTCACCGTTCACGCCCCGCTCACGGATGAGACGCGCGGGCTGCTCGATGACGCGCTGCTGTCCACCATGCCGCGAGGCGCATACATCGTCAACCCCGCGCGCGGGGCCATCGCCGACCGCGACGCGATCGTGCGCGCTCTGGAGAGCGGTCATCTCGCCGGGTACGCCGGCGATGTCTGGACCCCGCAGCCGGCACCGGCCGATCACCCCTGGCGCCGCATGCCCCACAACGCGATGACCACGCACACGTCGGGGACCTCGCTGTCCGGTCAGGCACGCTACGCGGCGGGCACTCGCGAGATCCTGGAATGCTGGTTCGCGGGCGAGCCGATCCGGCCCGAGTACCTCGTCGTGGCCGGCGGCAGCTATCAGGGCGTCGGCGCCCACTCCTACGCCCAGCAGCCGAAACAGCAGTCCTGACGTACCTCTCGTGTCGCGGGTTCCCTGGGGCACCCGCGACACGTACTCGCCGCGCCGCAATCGAGGATCTCCTATGCCCCGCAAGCCCGTCATCGGCATCCTGCAGCCTCGAGACCCGGACCGCACCGCCGAGTTCCGGGTGGCGGCGAGCATCGCCGTCCCGGTGCTGGTCCTGCTGCTCCGAGATCAGCCGCACCTGATCGTCTATGCAGCGTTCGGGGCGTTCACCGGCATGTACGGACGAGGCGCGGCGTGGCCTGAACGCCTGCGCTCACAGCTCGCTGGCGCCGGCCTCATCGCGGTCGGGGCAGGGACCGGCGTGCTGCTGGCGGCCGCGGGCGCTCCGTTCCCGGTTGTGCTTCTCGTCGAGACCGCATACGCCGCAGCGGGATCATGCTGGGCCGACCGCACCTCGCTGAACCCGAGGGGCCCGTTCTTCGGGATCTTCGCCCTCGGCGCCTGTGCGTCCATCACCCTCCGAATCCTCCGGCGTACGCCATCCTGATCACGACGGGCACGGCGGCTCTCGCACTCGCCGTCACGGCGGTCGATGCGTGGGTGCGCTGCGCCAGAAACGGCGATCAGGCGGTCGGCGGCCGAGCTCCGGCGGTCCCCCGCAGCGCCGGAGCACGCGCGATGGAGTACGCGCTGGTCGTCCTCAGCGCGGGCACCGCCGGCTACGTCCTGGGCTGGGGCCACTCCTACTGGGCGATGGCTTCTGCGGCCGTGCCGCTGGCGGCTGCAGATCTGCCCGGCCGCATCGGGCGAGGACTGCATCGCATCATCGGAACCCTCGCCGGGCTGATCGTCACCGCAGCGGTCCTCGTCGGGACGCCGCCACCAGGCTTCCTCGCGATCGTCGTCATCGTCCTGATCATCCCCACCGAGGCTCTGATGAGCCGTCACTACGCCGCGGCGCTTGTCTTCTTCACCCCAATGATCCTCATCATGACCCAGCTGGCCGCGCCCGTCCCACGCTCTCAGCTGATCGTCGATCGCGCGGCGGAAACCGCGCTGGGCGCGGTCATCGGAATGCTCGTCGTGTGTGCGATCAGCGGCACAGAAGCCCTCCTGCGTCGCGCGACGGCACGTACGCGGGAATGAAGACCACCCGCCGCGCGGGTGCCTTCGTCAGAAGGCGCTCGCAGCGGCGTACGAACGGTTGCGGGCGGCACGCTCTCCTCGAGGCGCTGAGCGGACGAGCCAGTGGGCTTCTCCGCGGGGAATATCGCAGGATCGCGACTCATCCCGAGCACGTCGAACGCCGAGACCAGCGCGCCTGGCCCTGAGCGGCAGCACAGCGGCCTGCGCGCTCACGGGGTCGGCTCTACGGTGATCCAGTCACCGAACTTCGGGAGGCGGCCGTCGCCGGAGCTGGTGCGCGTCAGACGACGCTTGATCCACGGCAGCACGTGCTCACGGTAGTAGGACGCGTCGCGCAGCGCGGGCGTGGTGTCGACCACGGGGAGGGACCACCATCCATCCGGAACGCGCTCGCCCAGCGCGCGCAGTACGCGGGCGGCCACGCGGTGGTGCCCCCGTGCATTCATGTGCAGGCGGTCTTCGGCCCAGTAGCCCGCGCCGGACAGCTCGCGATCCGGCCAGTTGAGTGCCCGGATCACATCGGGGCGGTGGGCGATGCGGGAGATCACGGCGTCAGAGAGCAGGTCGCCACGGCGCTGGATGAGCGACGACAGCGGCAGGCCGGCCGACGGGTTCGCGCCGGAGAGAATCACCAGCTGAACGCCTTCCTCGTCGCACCGCCGGAGCACCCGGGAGAAGGCGTCGGCGATGTGCTCGACGTCAGTCGCCGGGCGGAGCATGTCGTTGCCGCCGCCGTTGAACGAGAGGTGCGTCGGCTTGAGCGCCAGCGCCGGTTCGAGCTGCTCTTCCACCACGGGCCACGCCAGCTTGCCGCGGATGGCGAGGTTGGCGTACTCGATTTCCGCGCCGCGGGAACGCGCCCAGCCCTGCGCGACCAGGTCCGCCCAGCCGCGCGGGATGCCGTTCGCATCCTCATCGCCGACTCCCTCCGTGAAGGAATCGCCGATGGCCACGAAACGGATCTGATTCACCGCTCCAGCCTACGACCGTCAGCGGTTGTCGAGTGCGCGACCCCGGAGGTCGCTGAGGCCCCATGTCGCGATCGCCGCGATGGCGAAGAACACAGCGAACACCACGAACAGGATAGGGACGCTCCCCCACCCGAGTACCCACGGCACCACCAGGGGCGCAACGATCGACGCGATTCGGCCCACTCCCGCGGCCCAGCCGGAACCGGTCGCACGCAGCGAGGTGGGGTAGGTCTCGGGTGACACGGCGTACAGCGCACCCCACGCTCCGAGGTTGAAGAACGACAGGAGCATGCCGGCGATGATGATGCCGGTGGGATCGCCCGCTGTCCCGTAGAGCACGGCGGCGACGGCCGAGCCGATGAGGAACACCGAGAGCGTGATGCGGCGGCCCCACACTTCGATCAGCCAGGCGGCGACCGCGTATCCCGGCAGCTGTGCGAGGGTCATGATCAGGGTGAACTCGAACGACTTCACCAGCGTGTACCCGTGGGCCACCAGCAGCGACGGAATCCAGATGAACGCGCCGTAGTAGGAGAAGTTGACGCAGAACCACACGAGCCAGAGCGAGAGCGTGCGGCCGCGGAACTCGGGGGCGAACAGCGCCCGGAGCCGTCCGCGGATGTTCTCCTTCGGGCCCGCCGGCTCCGTCGTCGCCGCCACGGCTGCGGAAGCGGGAACCGTCCGTCCTCGCACCGACACCTCGAACTGGCGCACGATGAGGTCGGCTTCCGCGTGGCGCCCGCGTGATTCCAGCCAGCGGGCCGACTCCGGTAGCCCCCAACGGACGATGAGCGCATAGACCGCGGGAATCGCGCCCAGCGCGAATGCCCAGCGCCAGCCGTCCGGGGAGCTGGGCACCACGAACACACCGATCACGGCTGCGGCAAGCCAGCCGACCGCCCAGAACGCCTCGAGCAGCACGACGACTCGACCACGGATGCGGGCGGGGGCGAACTCGCTCACATACGTGGACGCCACGGGGAGCTCTGAGCCGAGCCCGAGCCCCACGATGAAGCGCAGCACAAGCAGGAGCGCGAGTCCGCCGACAAGGGCGCTCGCGCCGGTTGCGACGCCGTAGACGAGGAGGGTCAGCGCGAACACCTGACGACGGCCGAACTTGTCGGCGAGGAGGCCGCCCAGACTCGCGCCGACGGCCATGCCGACGAAGCCCACCGAGCTGATCAGGCCCAGCTCTTCTTTGCCGAGCTGCCACTGGGCGCCGAGCGCGGCGATGATGAACGAGATCAGTCCCACGTCCATCGCGTCCAGAGCCCATCCCAGCCCCGATCCCGTGAGGACCCGGCCGAGCTTGGGGGTGAACGGGAGCCGATCGAGACGCGTCGCGACGTCGTCCTCGCGGGGGGCTGAGGTCATTCGCTCATCGTATCGGGCCGCCGGCGAGCTCTTCGACCGCCGGCGGCCCGTATGACGTTGCGCGACTCAGTCGGCCAGAAGCGCCCGCACCCGGGGAATGACCTCCGTGCCGTATAGCTCGATGCTGGTCATCAGGTGCTCGTGGGGCGTGGTCCCCGACGCGAACTTCATGTCGAATCGCTGTGCGCCGAGCACCGAGACCGTGTGTGCGATCTTGCGCGCGACGGTGTCGGGTGAGCCGATGTACTGCGAGCCATCCGGCCCCACCTCCTGCAGGAAGCGGTCCCGGGAGTACGGCGGCCAGCCGCGCTCGGCACCGATCGTATCGTTCATCACCTTCAGTCCCTCGTAGGTCTGCTCCTGAGCCTCCGCGTCCGTCGCCGCCACGTGGCCCGGCGAGTGCACGCCCACCGGCAGGGGCGCGTGACCGAACTCGGCGACAGCGTGATGGAAGAGGTCCACCAGCGGCCGGAAGCGCTCGGGGGCTCCCCCGATGATCGCCAGCATCAGTCCGTAGCCGTGCCGCGCGGTGCGGACGACGGACTCCGGTGACCCGCCCACGCCGACCCAGGCACGCACACCCCCGGCCGTCTTGGGGAACACGTCGGCGTTCACGAGCTCCGCGCGCGTACGGCCGTTCCAGGAGACCGGCTTCTCCTCGCGCAGCCGCGAGAACAGCTCCAGCTTCTCCTCGAACAGCGTCTCGTAGTCGGCGAGGTCAAAGCCGAACAACGGGAACGATTCGATGAAGCTGCCGCGCCCGAGGATCACCTCACTGCGGCCGTTCGAGAGCGCATCCAGCGTCGCGAAGCGCTCGTAGACGCGCACCGGATCGTCCGAGCTCAGCACCGTCACGGCGGTGCCGAGCTTGATCCGCTCAGTCCGGCCTGCGATGGCCGCCAGCACGATCTCCGGAGCCGACACCGCGAACTCCTTGCGGTGGTGCTCGCCCACGCCGAAGAAGTCGACTCCGACCTTCTCCGCGAGATCGGCCTGCGCGATCACATTCCGGAGTGTCTCCGCATCGGTGAGCAGAGTGCCGTCCAGATTCCGGCTGATGTCGCCGAAGGTGTCCAGACCGAGTTCGATGTCAGCCACGGGGGCTCCTTTCATCCACGTGCATACAACGCGCCGCAGGCGGTGGCATTCCCGGAACGGCGAAACGGGCGGGATCCGCAGATCCCGCCCGTTTCGCCGTTCCTGGTTCAGGCGCCGAGGATCGCCGTCCGCAGGGTGTCGAGGCCCACGCCACCCATGTTGAGCGCGGTGCGGTGGAACTCCTTGATGGAGAACGCATCGCCGGCGCGTGCGGCCGCCTCGTCACGTACCTGTTCCCAGATCCGCTGGCCCACCTTGTAGGAGGGAGCCTGTCCCGGCCAGCCGAGGTAGCGGTTCACCTCGAACTTCACGAACTCGTCGGGCATGTTGACGTTCGCGCGCATGAAGTCCAGCGCGTAGTCGGCGTCCCACGTGCCGGTGCCGTCCAGACGGGGCTTCTCCAGGTGCACACCGATGTCCAGCACCACACGGGCTGCGCGCATGCGCTGGCCGTCGAGCATCCCGAGCCGGTCAGCAGGGGCGTTCAGGTAGCCCAGCTGTTCCATCAAGCGCTCCGCGTACAGAGCCCAGCCCTCGGCGTGACCCGACGTACCCGCAAGCAAGCGGCGCCACGAGTTGAGTTCTGCCCGGTTGTAGGTGGCCTGCGCGATCTGCAGGTGGTGACCGGGGACACCCTCGTGGTACACCGTGGTGAGCTCACGCCAGGTGTCGAATGTCGTGACGCCCTCAGGCACGGACCACCACATCCGACCGGGACGCGAGAAGTCGTCGGTCGGGCCCGTGTAGTAGATCCCGCCCTCCTGGGTGGGGGCGATCATGCACTCGAGCTTGCGGATCTCCTCCGGGATGTCGAAGTGGGTGCGGCCGAGTTCGGCGACGGCCTGGTCGCTGGTGCGCTGCATCCACTCCTGCAGCGCCTCCGTGCCGTGGAGCTTCAGCGACTCGTCCTTCTCGAGGAATGCGACGGCCTCCTCCACCGATGCGCCCGGCAGGATCTCGTTCGCGATGGCGGTCTGCTCGGCCACCATGCGAGCCAGCTCTTCGCGTCCCCACTCGTACGTCTCGTCGAGGTCGATGGTCGCCCCGAGGAACGATCGCGACATCAAGGCGTAGAGGTCGCGCCCGACGGCATCGCGCTCGCTCGCGCCCGCGAGCAGATCGCGGGAGAAGAACTGTCCGAGCTCCTGATACGCGACGCGTGCCGCGTTGGCGTTGTCGGCGATCTCGCGCGCCAACGATGCGGGCAGCTGCCCCTCCGCGGGCTGAGCATTGCCCGCGAACTCGGCGAAGAAGCCCGAATCGGCCTGGATGCGATCGATCTGACCGATCGCCTCGATGACCTGACGACGGGCCGGCACAATGCCCTGACGCAGGCCCTCGCGCAGCGTCTCCTCGTACCCGCTGAGTGCACCGGCGACGGCGGCGAGGCGCGTGGAGATCACGGCCCAGTCCTCCACGCTGTCGGTGGACATGAGGTCGAAGACCTCGCGAACGCTCTGGACGGGAGAGGCGATGACGTTCACATCGCGCAGGTGCCATCCGGCGTCGCGGATCTCCAGATCGAGGTTCAGCGAGCTGAGCAGGTCTGTCTGGGTGACCTGGTCGATGGCGTCGACGGGTTCGAGTGCGGCGAGTGCATCGCGCGCTGCACGCGTCGCTTCCGCGGCACGCTCGTGTCCGGCCAGGCTGAGGTCGTCCAGACGGGCGTTGTGCTCCGTCCGGCCGATGTAGGTCGCGATCGAGGGGTACAGATCCGCGACTGTGTCTACCCAGGCCTCGGCGACGCCGTCGATGGGCGTGGGGATTCGGGGTTCAGTCATCCCTTCAGTTTAGGTCGTGGACGTCCGATCCCACCGCAGCCACTGGCGAAAACGTGGCGCGGTGGCAGGTCCGTATGCGGCCGACCGCAGCACTGCGGCCGGCCACAGTGCTGCGGTCGGCCACAGTGTGGAGGCCTAGTGTGCCGCCTCGTCCCAGTTCGCGCCACGCCCCACCTGAACGTCGAGCGGCACGGACAGCTCAGCAGCATCACCCATGCGATTGCGCACGATGGCCTCTGTGGCATCCCACTCCCCTGCGGCGACCTCCACGACGAGTTCGTCGTGAATCTGCAGCAGCACGCGCGAACGAAGATCGGCGGCACGGAGATCCTGATGGATGTGGAAGAGGGCGATCTTCATGATGTCGGCCGCGCTCCCCTGGATCGGGGCGTTCAGCGCTGCACGCTCTGCGTTCTCGCGCAGCACCCGGTTGGGACTCGACAGATCGGGGAACGGGCGCCGGCGGCCGAAGATGGTTTCGGTGTAGCCGTCGACCTTGGCCTTGCCCACGGACTCCCGCAGGTAGTCGCGCACGGCCCCGAAGCGGGCGAAGTAGTCCAGCATCAGCTGCTTGGCCTCTGCCTGCTCGATGCGCAGCTGCTTGGAGAGCCCGAACGCGGACAGCCCGTACACGAGACCGTACGACATCGCCTTCACCTTCGAGCGCATGGCACTGGTGACATCCGCCGGCTCGACACCGAACACGTGTGCGCCGACGTAGCGGTGCAGGTCCTCGCCGGTGTTGAACGCCTCGATGAGACCCGGATCGCCCGACAGATGCGCCATGATCCGCATCTCGATCTGCGAGTAGTCGGCGGTCAGAAGCGTGTCGTATCCTTCACCGACCTCGAAGGCGGCGCGAATGCGACGGCTCTCCTCGGTCCGCACCGGGATGTTCTGCAGGTTGGGATCCGTACTGGAGAGCCGGCCCGTCTGGCTCCCGGTCTGCACGTACGTGGTGTGCACCCGGTGGTCGGGCTTGATCGCCACGTCGAGCGACTCGATGATCTGGCGCAGCTTGGTGGCTTCGCGGTGCTGGGAGAGCAGCTCGAGGAACGGGTGCGGCGCCTTTTCCTGCAGGTCGGCGAGTGACGCGGCGTCCGTCGAGTACCCGGTCTTCGTCTTGCGGGTCTTGGGGAGCTCGAGCTCGTCGAACAGCACCTCCTGCAGCTGCTTCGGCGACCCGAGGTTCACCTCGCGGCCGATGGCGGCGTACGCGTCCTGGGCGATCACGTCGGCACGCGAGGCGAGTTCAGCAGAGAACGTCGAGAGCTTCTCGTGCGACACCTGGACGCCGGCCAGCTCCATGTCTGCCAGGGCAGCCAGGGTGGGCAGCTCGATGTCCTGGAGGACCGAGACGACGCCCTCCGGCATCTGCTCGCGGATGGCCTCGGCCGTGCGCAGCGTGAACCATGACAACTGACCGGGCGTCGCGCCTTCGGTCTCCGGCACCAGCTGGCTCGGGTCGGCCTCCGGCAGCTTCTCCCCCAGGTAACGCTCCACCAGATCCGCGAGTGACTTGTCCGGGTAGCTCGGCCGCACCAGCCAGCCGGCCAGGTTGGTGTCGAAGACGATGCCCGCCAGATCACCCCCTGCGGCCCGCACAGCCTTCAGCTGCGGCTTCGCATCGTGCAACACCTTCTCCGCGGGCGATGCGAGCCAGGCCGCCAGATCGGCGTCGTCGGACCAGTCGAACTCGATCGCCTCGCTGGCGTCGGCCACACCGGCACGCAGGGGCGTCAGGCCGTTCACCGTGAGGGTGAGCGCCACCGGGGCGTCCTCGCGAGCACGCACCCACGCCACCGCCTCCGCGACCGTGACCTCGCGAGCCGGAGGAACCTCCACCGCCGTGTGTGTCTCGACGTCACCGGCGTCTCCGCCGGCGGCTTCGAAGACGCGCGGCAGCAGCGTGCGGAACTCCAGGCGACCGAACACATCTCGCACCGCCGGACCGTCGAGCGGGCGGACCACGAGGTCAGCCGGACCGACCGGGAGCTCCACGTCGGTCACCAGCCGGTTGAGCTTGCGGTTACGGCGGACATCGTCCAGGTGCTCGCGCAGATTGCCTCCGACGACGCCCTTGATCTCGCCGGCCCGCTCGAGGACGGCGTCCAGCGACCCGAACTGCGTGAGCCACTTCACGGCCGTCTTCTCGCCCACCTTCGGCACGCCGGGAAGGTTGTCGCTGGTCTCGCCGACGAGCGCGGCGATATCGGGATACTGCTCGGGCGGCACACCGTAGCGCTCCACCACCGTGGCCGGGTCGTACCGCTTGAGCTGGGAGACGCCCTGCACCGAGGGGTAGAGCAGGGTGACGTCATCGTTGACGAGCTGGATGGAGTCCCGGTCTCCGGAGACCACGAGCACCTCATAGCCCTGTTCGCGCCCCTGGACCGACAGGGTGGCCAGGATGTCGTCCGCCTCGAAGTCCTCCTTGGTGATCACCGTGATCCCCATGGCGGCCAGCGCCTCCTGGATGAGTGGGATCTGCCCCGAGAACTCCTTCGGCGTCTCCGCACGCGTGCCCTTGTACTCGGCGTACTCCCGCGTGCGGAAGGACTGGCGCGAGAGGTCGAAGGCGACGGCCATATGGCTCGGCTGCTCCGCCTTGATGAGGTTCACCAGCATCGAGAGGAACCCGTAGACGGCGTTGGTGTGCTGCCCGTCCTTGGTGGTGAAGTTCTCGACCGGCAGCGCGAAGAACGCGCGGAAAGCGAGCGAATGGCCGTCGACGACCAGGAGGGTAGGCTTTGCGGAGTCCGTCACCCCTCCAGCCTAATGAGGGGCACCGACATGGAGCGAGGAGAGCATGAGCGAAGGCGCCGCGGAGATCGAGAAGAGCCCCCTGGAATGGGCACGCGAGCGGGGGCTCGGAGCCCTCGCCGAGAAGATGGGCATCGAGCTGGTCGAGTTCACCGCCGAGCGTGTCGTGGCCACGATGCCGGTGCTGGGCAACACACAGCCTCTCGGACTGATGCACGGCGGTGCGTACGTCGTGCTCGGCGAATCGCTCGGCTCGATGCACGCGACGCTGCTCGCCGGACCCGGCCGCTACGCCGTAGGCATCGACATCAACGCCACGCACACCGCGTCCATCACCGAGGGCTTCGTCACCGGGGTCTGCACCCCGGTGCACGTGAGTCGTTCGCTCGCCGTGCACGAGATCGCGATCACGGACGAGCGAGGACGCCGCAACTCCACGTTGCGCATCACGAACATGCTCCGCGACGCGCGCTGAGACTCGTCGGAACGACGAAGGCCGCCCCAAGGGGCGGCCTTCGTGATGTCGGGGTCAGCCCTTCTTGGGGGCGAGCTGGTCGATGATGGCCTTGGCCACATCCTGCATCGTGAGCCGGCGATCCATCGACGCCTTCTGGATCCAGCGGAACGCCTCCGGCTCGGACAGGCCCATCTTCTCGTTGAGCAGCCCCTTCGCGCGGTCGACGAGCTTGCGGGTCTCGAAGCGCTCCACCATGTCGGCGACCTCAGCTTCGAGCGTGATGATCTGCTCGTAGCGCGCGAGGGCGATCTCGATGGCCGGAAGCAGATCGTTCGGGGTGAAGGGCTTCACGACGTAGGCGAGCGCACCGGCCTCGCTGGCGCGCTCGACGAGTTCCTTCTGGCTGAAGGCGGTGAGCAGGACGACGGGCGCGACGTGGTTCTTGCTGAGCTTCTCAGCCGCGGTGATGCCATCCATCTGCGGCATCTTCACGTCCATGATCACCAGATCCGGGCGCAGCTCGGTAGCCAGGGCGACGGCGGTCTCGCCATCGCCGGCCTCACCGACGACGTCGAATCCGTTGTCGCGCAGGATCTCGACGATGTCGAGACGGATGAGCGATTCGTCTTCCGCTACGACCACACGACGGGGTGCGGGAGCGGCCGGAATTTCGGTCTGGTCCTGATCGGTCACCTGCCGATTCTATGGCATACATCCGTGATTCACCCGGACAGGCGCGCTCTGCCGGGGCTACGGCGGTGATGCGGGCGAGGAAAACGAGGAGGTGGTGCCGGTGGCGGGACTCGAACCCGCACGCCCTTTCGGACAAAGCATTTTGAGTGCTCCGCGTCTGCCATTCCGCCACACCGGCAAGTGCGTCGAAGACCCCTCGACACTACCGCACCCCTCCCGTGCTTCGCGCATCGTGCACGGCGCGCGCTAGGCTGGCCGGCGACACGGGGTGCGCCCACGAGGGGCGCTGAGATCACACCCGTCGAACCTGATCTCGTTCACACGAGCGGAGGGATGTCACCATGACGTCGTTCGTCCATGCGTCCGTTTCCATCGAGGACTGCGCACAGTTGCTCGACCGCCTTCGAGAGCGCGCGCCGCTCGTCCAGGCCATCACGAACAGCGTGGTGACGGGGTTCACCGCCAACGTCCTGCTGGCACTCGGCGCGTCGCCGGCGATGGTGGACGTCCCCGAGGAAGCGGGAGCCTTCGCCACCGTCGCCGATGGCCTGCTCATCAATCTCGGGACGCCGCACACGGATCAGCGCCACGCGATGCGCGAAGCCGCGACTGCGGCACATGCCTCGGGGGTGCCCTGGGTGCTGGATCCGGTCGCGGTGGGCTTCCTGCCGGTGCGCACTCCTCTCGCTGCCGATCTGCTTGCACTCCGGCCCACGATCGTTCGCGGCAATGCGAGCGAGGTCCTGGCGCTCGCCGGGGACGGACGAGGAGGTCGTGGCGTCGACGCGTCGGACCACGTCGAAGCCGCCACGCAGGCTGCTCACCAGCTCGCGAACCGCACCGGCGCCGTCGTCGCGGTGAGTGGCGCCGTGGATCACCTCACCGATGGGCATCGACTGGTGCGCGTCGGCACGGGAACGGCGCTCCTCACCCGGGTGACGGGGGGCGGGTGTGCGCTCGGCGCGGTCATGGCGGCCTTCGCGGCACTGACCGAGGACGCGCTGCTCGCCGCCACCGCGGCGACCTCCGTGTACACGATCGCTGCGCAGACGGCCGCGGTCGCAGCCCCCGCTCCCGGCAGCTTCGCGGTCGCCCTGCTGGATGGCCTGGCGACGCTGACGTCCGCCGACGTTCGTGATCAGGCGGTGCTGTCATGACCGTCAGCGGCATCTACCTCGTCACCAGCGAACCCGCACCGGGCACCAGCCTGCTGGATGTCATCGACGCCGCCGTCGACGCAGGCGTGGAGACCGTGCAGCTGCGCGCGAAGCACGTCTCAGCGCGCGACTTCCTCGATCTCACGGGGGCGACTGCGGACGTCATCGCCGGGCGCGCCCGGCTGCTGGTCAACGACCGCGTCGATGTCGTCCTGGCTGCGCGTGCGTCCGGCGTCGCAATCGACGGCGCGCATCTGGGGCAGAGCGATCTCCCGCCGGCCGTCGCCCGGGCGCTTCTGGGGCGCGATAGCGTCCTTGGCCTCACAGCCGACACCCGTGCCCACCTGTCAGCGCTCGACGAGGCCGCCGGCATCGACTATCTCGGCGTCGGCGCCATCCACCCCACCAGCACCAAGCCCGACCATCCGGCACCGCTCGGGGTGGCAGGGTTCGCCGACTTCGCGGCCGACGCCCCTCTCCCCTGCGTCGCCATCGGCGGCATCACCGTCGAGGATGTCGCCGCGCTTCGTCGCGCCGGCGCGAGCGCAATCGCGGTGGCCTCCGCCGTCTGTGCGTCCGATGACCCCGGACGAGCAGCGGCCGACCTCCTGACGGCCTGGACGTCGGCGGGGGAAGGGCGATGATCCCCCGCGTGCTCTCGATCGCCGGATCCGACCCGAGCGGCGGTGCCGGGATACAAGCCGACATCAAGTCGATCAGCGCCCTCGGCGGATATGCGATGGCAGCGATCACCGCGCTTACCGCGCAGAACACACGCGGTGTGACGGCCGTGCACGCGGTCCCGCCGGAGATGATCCGCGCCCAGCTGGACGCCCTGTCCGCCGACGTCGCCATCGACGCCGTGAAGATCGGCATGCTGGGGACGATCGCCGGCATCGACGTCGTCTCCGACTGGCTGCGCTCCCACCGGCCGCCCGTCGTCGTGCTCGACCCGGTCATGGTCGCCACCAGCGGCGATCGTCTGCTGGAGCCGCCAGCAGAAATAGCGCTGCGGGCGCTGAGCGCGCTCGCCGACGTGGTCACGCCGAACCTGCCCGAACTCGCGGTGCTCGCCGACGAACCGGCGGCGACGGACTGGGACGCCGCCCTGGATCAGGCTCGCCGGGTGTCGCGGCGGGATGGGACCGTCGTGCTGATCACTGGCGGACACCTCGCCGGTGAGCGCTCACCCGACGCCATCGTCGACGCGCGCACCGAGGAGGTCGTGGTCGTCGACGCAGCGCGCCTCGACTCGACGAACACCCACGGCACCGGCTGCTCGCTCTCCAGCGCGCTGGCCACCGTCCTCGCCCGCGGCGAGTCGTTGGACGGAGCACTCCGGGAGACGAAGAGCTGGCTGACCGAGGCCATCGCGGCGGGACCGGCGCTCGGGGTGGGAGGTGGGCACGGTCCGGTGGACCACTTCGTGCGCACCCGTGCGGCCGATGAGCCCGCGCGGTGGTGGGCGCTCACGGCGGCGGTGCGCGATCGCATCGATGCTTCCCCCTTCGTCCGCGCGCTGGGCGACGGGACACTGGCGCCAGCCGCATTCCGCCACTTCGTGAAGCAGGATGCGCTGTATCTGCGCGACTACGCACGCGTGCTCGCCCGCGCCAGTGCGCTCGCGCCCACACGCGAGGAGCAGACGTTCTGGTCGGATGCCGCGACCGCGGCGATCACCGGCGAGCTCGAGCTGCACACGCGGTTCCTCGGTGAAGAGCCCGCCGTGAGCGAGATGTCCTCGACCACCCGTGCCTACCTCGATCACCTGCTCGCGGCGGGGCCGGGATACGCCGTGGTCGTCGCCGCGGTACTTCCCTGCTACTGGATCTACCAGGACGTCGGGAACCGGCTCGCCGGGCGCAACCATGCGGATCACCCGTACTCGTCATGGCTCGCCACCTATGCGGATACCGCCTTCGCCGCCGCGACCCGGCAGGCTGCGGCCTATGTGCGAGCCGCCTGTGCAGTGGCGGGGGCCGATGAGCGCCTCGCGGCGGAGCGGGCATTCGTCGGGGCCGCACATCACGAGCTGGCGTTCTTCAGCCAGCAGGATCACCTGCTGGCTGACTGAGTCAGATGCCGAGACCGCCCCCGCCGGTCGCCTTCGTGTCGGCGATGGGGCGGTACTCGGCGCCCGGTCGGGTGCGCTGGTCGGGGCGTTCTGCCTGCGCACCCGGATCGAGCGTGTCCCCCGTCAGCGGTCGGCCGCGCCACCGCAGCACCGCGACGATGACAAAGCTGACGACCGCCACCGCGACGATGATCCAGATGACGATGTCGGTCACAACGTTGCCCATAGGGCATGCTCTCGCCTCGCACAGGGCTTGTCAATGAAGCGGCGATAGAGTGGGGGGCGTCAGATCGCGATCGGGACGACCCGGTCGAGCACGATGTGCGAGGACGACCTCGCGGAAGCACGGAACACTCGTGACCGTCTCGCAGATCCGTCGGATCCTCTCCCCCGCAGCCCTGCTCCGCCTGTCGCTGCCCTGGGCCGCGGTGATCGCCGCCGCGCTCCTTCCCCATGAGCTGGCCCCAGCCGTGGTCTGGCTCGTGCTGGGCCTCATCGTGGCCGTGATCCTCGTCGCCGCATTCGGGGTGGTGCACGAGGCGGAGGCCCTCGCGCGCCGCCTCGGCGATCCCTATGGGACGCTCGTGCTCACCCTCAGCATCGTGCTGATCGAGGTGATCCTCATCTCCGCCGTGATGCTCGGCCCGGGCGAGCACGCAACCATCGCCCGCGACTCCGTCACAGCCGTCATGATGATCATCCTGAACCTCGTCGTCGGCACGTGTCTCCTGGTCGGCGGACTGCGTCACGGCGCGATGCGCCCGAACCGCACGGGAGCGGGTGCCTACGTCGCTCTGATCGCTGTACTCTCCGCCACCGCGCTGGTGGTTCCGGCCGCGCTGCCCGGCGGCGCCTACCCGGCGGCGGGAGCCGTCGCGATCAGCGTGATCACCATCGCCCTATACGGCTTCTTCCTGTGGCGCCAGACCGGGCCGCAGGCCGGCGACTATCGCGAAGTGGGTGAGTCCGCGGCTGCGTCTCACGCTCCGCTCCACGAGACCGTGCGTCAGCACGGCGGGGAACTGGCGATGCGCACGGCGCTGCTGATCGCGACCATGGTCCCCATCGTGCTGCTGTCGCACCACCTGGCGACGCTGCTCGATGTCGCGTTCGACGCCATCGGTGCCCCTGCTGCGCTTTCCGGCGTCGTGATCGCACTGATCGTCTTCACGCCCGAGACCCTCACCGCGGTGCGAGCAGCACGTGCCGGGGAGATTCAGCGTGTGGTCAACCTCTGCCTCGGTGCGTTCGTCTCCACCGTCGGGCTGACGATCCCGTCGGTACTGATCATCGGCCTGGTCACGGGCCAGACGGTCGTCCTTGCCGAGTCCCCGATCATGCTGGTGCTCGTGGCCACCACCGTCCTGACGACCGCGGCGACCTTCCTCGGCAAGCGCGTGACCGCGACCCACGGCGCAGTCCACATGGCCTTGTTCGCCCTCTTCGGCGTGCTGCTGTTCCTCTGAGTGGGGCGTCGCCGGAAACGCCGGATGGCCGGTCCCGAGGGACCGGCCATCCGGGTCACGCGGCACAGCCGCGGGACGGTTACGACTGGTACGCGGGGGCGGCACCCTGGACGGCGTCGCCGACCTTGTGCACCCGCAGGTCGTTGGTCGAGCCGACGATCCCGGGAGGGGAACCGGAGATCACCACAACCTTGTCGCCGACCTGCGCGAGGCCAGACGACAGCAGGTGGTCGTCGACCTGTGCGAACATCGCGTCCGTGTGGGTGACCGTGTCCACCAGGGTGGTGCGGATGCCCCAGGTCAGCGACAGACGGCGGCGGATGGCCGGATCC
Organism: Microbacterium nymphoidis; assembly: GCF_021044885.1. GTDB lineage: Bacteria > Actinomycetota > Actinomycetes > Actinomycetales > Microbacteriaceae > Microbacterium > Microbacterium nymphoidis. The sequence goes on from NZ_JAJNOD010000001.1 coordinate 687,285, forward strand.
GGCGTGTACGCCAGCATCGGGATCTTCGAGCGCAGCCGGGACATGCGACGAGCCGAGTCACCCGACTGCGTGAACACGCAGAGGAACTTGGCCTCGACGAAGTCGGCCACCTCGGCCGCAGCCAGCGTGATCGCGCCACCCTGGGTGCGCGGCTTCGTGCCGATGGGCGCGATGCGCTCCAGACCGTGATCCTCGGTCGACTCGATGATGCGCGCCATGGTCTGGACGACGATCACCGGATAGTCGCCCACGCTGGTCTCGCCCGAGAGCATGACCGCGTCGGCACCGTCGAGGACGGCGTTGGCGACGTCGGAGGTCTCCGCGCGCGTGGGAACGGGGCTGGAGATCATCGACTCGAGCATCTGCGTCGCCACGATGACCGGCTTCGCCATACGGCGGGCCAGCTCCACGGCGCGCTTCTGCACGATCGGGACGGCCTCGAGCGGAAGCTCGACACCCAGGTCGCCGCGGGCCACCATGATGCCGTCGAACGCGTCGACGATCTCTTCCAGCGCATCGACGGCCTGCGGCTTCTCGATCTTCGCGATGGTGGGCAGGAACTTGCCCTCCTCACGCATGATCTCGTGCACGCGCTCGATGTCGGCGGCGTTGCGCACGAACGACAGAGCGATGAGGTCAGCGCCGGTCTTGAGCGCCCAGCGCAGGTCCTGCTCGTCCTTCTCGCTGAGTGCGGGGACGTTCACGGCGACGCCGGGAAGGTTGATGCCCTTGTTGTTGGACACGTTTCCGGCCACGATCACACGGGTGGTCACGGTCGTCCCGTCGGACTCCACGACCTCCACACGGACCTTGCCGTCGTCGATCAGCAGGTGATCGCCGGGCTTGACGTCCTGGGGCAGGCCCTTGAACGTCGTGCCGACGATCTCCTTGGTTCCGGGGACGTCTTCGGTCGTGATCTTGAAGATGTCCCCGACTTCGAGGTAGTGCGGTCCGTCTGCGAACTTCGCAAGACGGATCTTCGGACCCTGCAGGTCCACCAGGATGGCGACGGCGCGACCGGCGTCGTCGGCTGCCCGGCGTACGTTCGCGTAGTTCGCGTCGTGCACCGAGTAGTCGCCGTGACTGAGGTTCAGTCGGGCGACGTCAACGCCCGCGTCGATAATGGCGCGGACACTCTCATAGGTGGATGTTGCAGGTCCCAGGGTTGCGACGATTTTCGCGCGTCTCATCCGTATGTGCTCCGGTTGTCTGGGTGGGGGTTTTCGGGCCGATGGCCGCTGCCAGCCTACGCGGATGGCAGGCCGATGGCGACTTCGCTGGCCCGGACGGGCGCGGCGAGCGTGGTCGTTCCCATCAGGTACGCATCCACGGCTGCTGCCGCGGCGCGCCCTTCGGCGATCGCCCACACGATCAGGGACTGACCCCGACCGGCATCACCGGCCACGAACACCCCGGGCGTGGTGGTGCTGTAGTCGTCCTCGCGGGCGAGGGAGCCTCGCTCCGTGAAGACCGCGTTCAGCTGCGCGTCGATGCCGGAGCGCTCGGGCCCGGTGAAGCCCATCGCGATCAGCACGAGGTCGGCGGGGATCTCCCGCTCAGTCCCATTCTTGGGCACACGGCGGCCGTCCACGAACTCGGTCTCAGCGACACGCAGGGCGCGCACCTCGCCGGCCTCGTTGGAGAGGAACTCGACGGTGGAGGCGAGGAAGACCCGCTCACCGCCCTCCTCGTGGGCCGAGGAGACCTCGAAGACAGTGGGGTCCATGGGCCACGGCTGGTGCTCGGGGCGCTCCGAACCGGGCTGGCGTCCGATCGCGAGGTTCGTGACGCTCAGGGCTCCCTGACGGTGCGCGGTGCCGATGCAGTCCGCACCGGTGTCGCCACCGCCGATCACGACGACGTGCTTGCCCTCGGCGCTGATCTGGTTGGCCACCGTGTCACCCGCGACCACCTTGTTCGACTGCACGAGGTAGTCCATGGCGAAGTGCACGCCGGCGAGGTCACGTCCCGGGATGGCGAGATCGCGCGGCACGGTGGAACCCGTGGCGACGACGATCGCATCGTAGCGGTCCTGCAGATCCGACCACGTGATGTCTCGGCCGATCTCCACACCGGCCCGGAAGCGGGTGCCCTCGTCCTGCATCTGGCGCAGCCGGGTCTCCAAGTGGTGCTTCTCCATCTTGAAGTCCGGGATCCCGTAGCGCAGCAGCCCGCCGATGCGGTCGTCGCGCTCGAACACCGCCACCGTGTGCCCGGCGCGGGTGAGCTGCTGGGCTGCGGCGAGCCCCGCGGGTCCCGAACCGACGACGGCGACTGTCTTGCCCGTGATACGTCCCGGCGGCTGTGGCTGCACCCAGCCGTTGCCGAAGGCCTCGTCGATGATGGTCTGCTCGATGGACTTGATCGTGACCGCGGGCTGGTTGATCCCCAGCACGCACGCGCTCTCGCACGGGGCCGGGCACAGCCGCCCGGTGAACTCCGGGAAGTTGTTGGTGGCGTGCAGCCGGTCGATCGCGGCACGGCCCTCGCCGCGCCAGGTCAGGTCGTTCCACTCCGGGATGAGGTTGCCCAGCGGGCAGCCCTGGTGGCAGAACGGCACACCGCAGTCCATGCAGCGGCCGGCCTGGCGGCGCACGACCGCAGTGTCGCCGGGTTCGTACACCTCCCGCCAGTCCATGATGCGCACCGGGACCGGGCGGCGGCGGGGCAGCTCGCGCTGCGTGGTCTTCAGGAATCCCTGGGGGTCAGCCACGGGTCACCTCCAGAATCTGGTGCCAGACGACATCGCCGTCGGGGTCGAGTCCCGCGGCCTCCGCATCCTGGCGGGTCTTGAGAACGGCCGCGTAGTCGCGCGGCACCACGCGGGCGAACTGCGGCGCCTCGTCGTGGAAGTTGGCCAGCAGCGAGGCCGCACGGGTGGACCCGGTGCGCTCGACGTGCTGACTGAGGAGGTCTCGCAGGATCTCTTCGTCTGCAGCGCCCAGCGACTCCACGCGCAGCTCGCCGCTGCGCAATGCATCCTGGTTCACCAGCTCGCGGCGAAGGCGGTAGACGTAGGCCGTTCCACCGCTCATGCCGGCACCGAAGTTGCGGCCGGTCGCGCCGAGGATCACGGCGAGACCACCGGTCATGTACTCCAGAGCGTGGTCTCCCACGCCTTCGACGACCGCCGTGGCACCGGAGTTTCGCACCAGGAACCGCTCCCCCACGACGCCGCGCAGGTACAGCTCACCTGAGGTCGCGCCGTAGCCGATGACGTTACCCGCGATGACGTTGCGGGAGGCGTCGAAGCGCACCGCCGCGGGCGGCTGCACGGTGACGATACCGCCCGACAGGCCCTTGCCGACGTAGTCGTTCGCGTCGCCGACGAGGTTGAGCGTGATGCCGGAGGGCAGGAACGCGCCCAGCGACTGACCGGCGGAACCCTGCAGATTCACGGTGATGGAGTCGGCGGGCAGGCCGTACTGCCCGCGCGCCTTCGTCACCTGATGCCCGAGCATCGTCCCCACCGCCCGCTCGGTGTTACGGATGGGCAGGTCGATGGTGATCGTCCCGCCGTCGGCGATCACCGAGCGCGAGCGGTTGATCAGCTCGACGTCGAAGTGCTTCTCCAGCTCGTGGTCCTGCTCACGCCCGTGCTTGCGCGGCGCGTCTGCCGGCAGGTCGGGACCTGCCAGGATCGGGGTGAGATCCAGCCCCTGCGTCTTCCAGTGGCGAACAGCGTTCTCCACGTCGAGCAGCTCGGCGTGGCCGACGGCCTCGTCGATGGAACGGAAACCGAGCTTGGCGAGGTATTCACGCACCTCCTCGGCGATGAACTCCATGAAGTTCACGACGTACTCCGCCTTGCCCGTGAAGCGCTCGCGCAGCACCGGGTTCTGAGTCGCGACGCCGACCGGGCAGGTGTCGAGGTGGCACACGCGCATCATGATGCAGCCGCTGACGACCAGGGGCGCCGTGGCGAAGCCGAACTCCTCGGCGCCCAGCAGCATGCCGATGATGACGTCTCGCCCGGTCTTCAGCTGGCCGTCGACCTGCACCACCACGCGGTCGCGCATGTCGTTGAGCATCAGGGTCTGCTGCGTCTCCGCGAGTCCCAGCTCCCACGGCGTTCCCGCGTGCTTCAGCGAGTTCACCGGGCTCGCACCCGTACCGCCGTCGTGTCCGGATACAAGCACGACATCGGACAGCGCCTTGGCCACACCGGCCGCCACTGCGCCGATGCCGGACTGCGACACCAGCTTGGTGTGGATCCGCGCTGACGGGTTGGCCCGCTTCAGGTCGAAGATCAGCTGCTTGAGGTCTTCGATCGAGTAGATGTCGTGATGCGGCGGTGGGGAGATGAGGCCGACACCCGGCGTGCCGCCACGCGTGCGTGCGACCCACGGGTACACCTTCTCCGGCGGCAGCTGGCCGCCTTCGCCGGGCTTGGCCCCCTGTGCCAGCTTGATCTGGATGTCATCCGCCTCGGTGAGGTACAGGCTCGTCACACCGAAGCGGCCGCTCGCGACCTGCTTGATGGCGCTGCGGCGCGCCGGATCGAGCAGACGCTCCACATCCTCGCCGCCCTCGCCCGTGTTGGACTTGCCGCCGATGCTGTTCATCGCGATGGCCAGCGTCTCGTGTGCTTCGCGGGAGATGGAGCCGTAGCTCATCGCGCCCGTCGAGAACCGCTTCACGATCGAGGAGACCGGCTCCACTTCGGACAGCGGCACCGGCGGGCGCACGCCGAACCGCAGGCCGAGCATGCCGCGCAGGGTCTTCAGTTCGGCGGCCTGGTCGTCCACCGCCTTCGTGTACTCGCGGAAGATGTCGTACCGGCGCGTGCGGGTCGAGTGCTGCAGACGGAAGACGGTGTCGGGGTTGAAGAGGTGCGGCGGGCCGTTGCGGCGCCACTGGTACTCGCCGCCGGTCCACAGCCGCTCGTGCACGCGCGCCGCCTCGTCCTTCGGATAGGCGAAGTCGTGGCGCTGCTGGTTCTCGGCCTCGATGACCTCGATGTCGACGCCCCCGAGCTTGGATTCGGTGCCCCGGAAGTACGCGTCGATCACCTCCTGAGACAGCCCGATGGCCTCGAACACCTGCGCACCCGCGTAGGAGCGCACCGTCGAGATGCCCATCTTCGACATGATCTTCAGCACGCCCTTGCCGAGCGCGTGGATCAGGTTGTGCACGGCCTCGTGCTCGGTGACGCCCTCGATGAAACCGGTGCGCACCAGGTGCTCGACCGTCTCCATCGCCAGATACGGGTTCACCGCGGAGGCGCCGTACCCGATGAGCGTCGCGACATGGTGCACCTCGCGCACGTCGCCCGCTTCGACGATCAGACCCACGCGCATACGCGTCTCGCGGCGGATCAGGTGGTGGTGTACCGCGCTGGTGAGCAGCAGCGAGGGGATCGGAACGAGGTCCTTGTCGCTGTCGCGATCCGACAGGATGAGGAACTCCGCACCCGATGCGATCGCCGCGTCCACCTCGTCGTAGATCTCCTCGATCCGCTTCGCGAGCGTGCCGGGGCCGGCGTCGAAGTGGTACAGGCCGCGGATGGTGGCCGACGAGCGACCGGGCAGGGCCTTGGCGATGTGCTGGATCTTCGCCAGCTCGTCGTTGTCGATCACCGGGAAGTCCAGGGTCACGCTGCGGGCGTGCTCCGGGCCCCACGAGAGCAGGTTCTTCTCCGGCCCGATGCCGATGCGCAGGCTCGTCACCACGGACTCGCGGATGGAGTCCAGGGGCGGGTTGGTCACCTGGGCGAACTGCTGCGTGAAGTAGTCGAACAGCAGACGCGGACGATCGCTCAGCACCGCGATGGGGGTGTCGGAGCCCATGGCGCCCAGCGGCTCCGCTCCGGTGCGCCCCATCGGCGCGAGGATCTTGGTGACCTCTTCCTCCGTGTAGCCGAAGGTGCGCTGACGACGCGTGATCGAGGCGACGGGGTGCACGATGTGCTCGCGGTCCGGAAGGTCCGCCAGGCGTACGGCACCGGTCAGCCACTCCTCCCACGGCTCCAGGTTCGCCAGCTCCGTCTTCACCTCGTCGTCGCTGATGATGCGACGCTGCTCGGTGTCGACCAGGAACATGCGCCCCGGCTGCAGGCGGCCGCGACGCTTGATGCGCTCCGGCTCGAACTCCAGCACGCCGGTCTCCGAGCCGATCACGACGAGACCGTCGCGGGTCTCCGTCCAGCGCCCCGGACGCAGTCCGTTGCGATCGAGCGTGGCGCCAACCTGTGTGCCGTCGGTGAACAGCAGCGCGGCCGGGCCGTCCCACGGCTCCATCTGCATGGCGTGGTACTCGTAGAACGCCCGCAGCTTCGGATCGATGTCGGACTGCTTCTCGTACGCCTCCGGGACCATCATCATGATCGCGTGCGGCAGACTGCGGCCCGTGAGGGTCAGCAGCTCCAGCACCTCGTCGAACGAGGCGGAGTCGCTCACGCCGTCGGTGCACACCGGCAGCAGTGGCGCCATGTCGCCCAGCAGTTCGGACTCGAGCTGGGACTGGCGGGCGCGCATCCAGTTGCGGTTGCCGCCGACGGTGTTGATTTCACCGTTGTGCGCGAGCATGCGCAGCGGCTGCGCGAGCGGCCACGACGGGAAGGTGTTCGTGGAATAGCGCGAGTGCACCACGGCCAGCTTCGAGGCGAAGCGCTCGTCCTGGAGGTCCGGATAGAACGGCTCCAGCTGGAGCGTGGTGACCATGCCCTTGTAGCCGATGGTGCGCGAGCTCAGGGAAACAAAATACGCGCCCTGCTCGGTGCGGGCGCGTGTGCGGAGGCGGTAGGCGAGACGGTCGAGTCCCAGGCGGCTCTCAGCCGGAGCGCCACCGATGGCCGGGCGCGACAGGAACAGCTGCTCCACCTGCGGGCGGGCGTTGTAGGCGAGCTTGCCGAGGTTCTCCGGGGCGGTCGGGACGACACGCCAGCCCAGCACCTCGAGGCCCTCGGAACGGGCGATCTCCTCGATGGCGGACTTCTGCGCCAGGCGCGGCTCCTCCTCCAGGGGCAGGAACGCAGCGCCGGCGACGTACTCGCCGGCCGCCGGGAGGTCGAAGTCGACGACGGCTCGGAAGAACGCGTCGGGCATCTGGGTCAGGATGCCCGCGCCGTCGCCGGTTCCGGCGTCGGAGCCGATCGCACCGCGGTGCTCCAGGTTGCGCAGCGCCTCCAGGGCCAGACTCACGATGTCATGGCCCGCCTCACCGCGAAGGGTCGCGACCATGGCGAGGCCGCACGCGTCCTTCTCGAAGCGCGGGTTGTACAGGCCCTGCTGGGCGGGGAAGCCGGCTAGGCCGGTGGGAAGGGTCGATGACATGGCGTCGTCCCCGGTTTCTCTCAAGGGGTTCGTGGGACGACGTCGGCCCGCGAGGAGGGTATCAGGCGCCGGCAACCGGCGTGGTTGCGGCGGGCGTTCCGCTCGTGGCGGCTTCGGAATCGTCCGTGGACTGTGCGGGTGGCTCGCTCACGTCGACGTATTCCGGGGTGGCTGCGGACGAGCCTACAGCATTCTGCGGGCCACGGCCGACAACGTAGGGCGAGGGCTCCTGGCCCGTGTGGCGCGACTGCACGATCAGGATGACCAGACCGACCACGATGCCGAGGATGGCCGACCACACGTTGGTGCGCAGGCCCAGGATGATGTCGCTCGGGTCGATGCGGATCGACTCCCACACCACGCGGCCGGCGGAGTACCAGATGAGGTACACGGCGAACAGGCGGCCCCACTGCATGGCGATCTTCTTGCGCAGCATGAGGAGCACGACCACGCCGATCACGTTCCAGATGATCTCGTACAGGAACGTCGGGTGAAACAGCGTGTCGTCGCTGAGGCCCACCGGAATGGCCGAGTTCGGACGCGGGATGTCCAGGCCCCACGGGAGGTCGGTGGGAAGGCCGAACAGCTCGTGGTTGAAGTAGTTGCCCAGGCGCCCGATCGCCTGTGCAAGCAGCATCCACGGCGCGATGGCGTCCGCGAAGGTCCAGAACCGCAGGCCCGTCCACTTGCAGCCGAGCCAGGCGCCGATCGCGCCGCCGATCAGGGCACCGTAGATCGCGATGCCGCCGTCCCAGATGTTCCAGATCGCGTCCTTGACGAACGGGTTCCACCACTCGCGTCCGGCGTTGAAGTAGAAGCCGAAGTGTGTGAAGACGTGGAACAGCCGCGCGCAGATGATCGAGATCGGAACGGTGACCAGCAGCACGTCCACGATCACCCAGCGCTCCGCGCCACGCTGGGTCAGCGTGCGGTTGGCTGCGAACGTCGCGATCACGATGCCCAGGATGATGAACAACGCGTAGAACTTGATCGAGAACGGCAACCCGAACAGCGTGAAGTCGAACGAGTTGATCTCCGGGCTCGGAATGCTCGCGGGCAGGGCCAGGGCGGAAAGCAGCATGGTTACGAGTCTACGATGCCCCGGGCCGCTCCCCCGTCACCGCGACGAAACGCATGGGCAGAACGCGCGCCCGCCCAGTCCGTGGGCGCGCACAACGAGAGGGCATACGCAACCAGAGCGCACGACGACGACGCCGTGGCGCAGCGTGCCCGCCACCCGGCCGGCGATCAGCGGCGAGTGCCCGCAGACAGCGCCCGTGCCTCCGCAGCGAGAGCGTCCACCCCGCCGTCGCGCAGCGCGCGTACGAGCGCCGTGCCGACGATCGCGCCGTCGGCGTACTCCAGCACTCCTGCCACGTGCTGGGCATTGGAGATGCCGATACCGACACACGCGCGACGTGCACCCTGCTCACGCAGGCGAGCCACCAGGGTGCGCGCCGCCGAATCCAGCGACGCCCGCTCACCGGTGGTGCCCATCGTCGAGACGGTGTAGACGAAGCCGGTCGACTTCTCAATCACCATGCGCAGTCGCTCATCGGTGCTGGTCGGCGCGGCGAGGAAGACGCGATCCAGCCCCGTGCGCTCCGAGGCGGCGATCCACTCGCCCGCAGCCTCCGGAGTGATGTCCGGGGTGATGAGACCCGCACCGCCGGCGGCCAGCAGGTCGTCGGCATACCGGTCGACGCCGTACTGCAGCACGGGGTTCCAGTACGTCATCACCAGGATGGGCACGTCGACACGATCGGCGATCGCGCGGATGATCGGGAACAGCTGCGCGAGCCGGAACCCGGCGGCCAGTACCTGCTGGGTGGCCTCCTGGATGACGATGCCGTCCATGACCGGATCCGAGTAGGGCGGTCCGAGCTCCAGGATGTCGGCACCGTTCTCGGCGAGCGCCACCGCGGCTTCCACACTGGTCTCGATGTCGGGGAATCCGACGGGGAGGTACCCGATCAGCGCGCCGCGCCCCTCGGCCTCGGCACGTGCGATGGCGTCTTCGACGCGGCTCATTCCTGCTCCCCCGCAGCGTCGTCGTACAGCCCGAAGTACCGGGCCGCCGTGTCCATGTCCTTATCGCCACGTCCCGAGAGGCACACCGCGATCAGGGCGTCCGGTCCCAGCTCCTTGCCGAGCCGGATCGCTCCGGCCAGCGCGTGCGCGGACTCGATCGCCGGGATGATGCCCTCGGTGCGACTGAGCAGACGCAGCGCCTGCATCGCCTCGTCATCCGTGGCGGGAATGTACTCGGCGCGTCCGATGGACGCGAGCCACGAGTGCTCCGGACCGACGCCCGGGTAGTCGAGCCCCGCGGAGATGGAGTGCGATTCGACGGTCTGACCGTCCTCATCCTGCAGCACGAAGGTCCTCGCGCCGTGGAGGACTCCGGGACGGCCCCGTTCGATCGAAGCGGCGTGCTTGTCGGTGTCGACGCCGTCACCGGCCGCCTCCACGCCGTAGAGCTTGACGGACGCGTCATCGAGGAAAGCGTCGAACATCCCGATGGCGTTCGAACCCCCGCCGACCGCGGCGACGACCGCATCCGGAAGGCGTCCGACCTGCGTCAGCAGCTGGTCACGGGCCTCCTCGGAGATCACCTTCTGGAAATCCCGCACGAGCGCCGGGAACGGGTGCGGCCCCGCTGCCGTGCCGAAGATGTAGTTGGTGTTCTCCACGCTCGCGACCCAGTCGCGGTAGGCCTCGTTGATGGCGTCCTTCAGTGTCCGTGACCCGGTCTTCACGGGGATGACCTCGGCGCCCAGCAGGCGCATGCGTGCGACGTTGAGCGCCTGTCGCTCGGTGTCCACCTCGCCCATGTAGATGGTGCAGTCGAAGCCGAACAGTGCGGCCGCCGTCGCCGTGGCGACGCCGTGCTGGCCCGCTCCGGTCTCCGCGATCACGCGGGTCTTGCCGAGCCGCTGGGTGAGCAGCGCCTGACCGATGACGTTGTTGATCTTGTGGGATCCGGTGTGGTTGAGATCCTCGCGCTTCAGGAAGATCCGCGCACCCCCGGCGTGCTCCGCGAAGCGCGGAACCTCGGTGATCGGCGACGGACGACCCGCGTAGCTCGTGAGCAGTTCGCGATACCGCGCCCAGAAGGCTTCGTCCGCCATCGCGGACTCCCACACCCCGGTGAGCTCATCGATTGCGGCGATCAGGGACTCCGGCATGTACCGGCCCCCGAAGTCGCCGAAGAACGGACCGTGCTGATCGCGCAGGCTCACGGTGTCGGACTCCCGTCTGCCGATGCGACGAACGCACCGGCCTGGAGGTACTGGGTGAGGGTTGCCACCGGGTCACCGGTGACGAGGGCTTCTCCGATGAGCACCACATCGGCGCCGGCGGAGCGGTAGTGGCGCACGTCCTCGGGTGAGAGAACGGCGGACTCGGCAATCTTGATCACATCGGCGGGGAACATGTGCACCAGCGAGCCGAACAGGTCTCGATCCAGTTCGAACGTGGACAGGTTGCGGGCGTTCACGCCGATCAGCTTCGCGCCGAGGGCCAGGGCTCGCTCCACCTCCTCAGCGGAGTGCGTCTCCACGAGCGGTGTCATCCCCAGCGAGAGGATCAGCTCGTACAGGTGGCGCAGGGTGTCATCATCGAGGGCCGCCACGATGAGCAGCACGAGGTCGGCGCCGGCGGCGCGTGCCTCATACACCTGGTAGTCGGTGGCGATGAAGTCCTTGCGCAGCACCGGGAGCGTGACCCGGGTGCGAACCGCCTCGAGGTCGGCGAGACTGCCACGGAACTTGCGCTCCTCGGTCAGCACACTGATCGCCGAGGCACCGCCCTGCTCGTAGAGTGCGGCCTGATGTGCGGGATCCGGGATCTCCGCCAGGTGGCCGCGTGATGGCGAAGCGCGCTTCACCTCGGCGATGATCTTGACGCCCTTCGCGGGCGCCAGCGCAGCCTGCACGTCGAGCGCCGGAGCACGATCCGCTGCGTCCTGACGCACCCGGTCGAGCGGGCGGATCAGCTCACGCGTGCGGGCATCCGCCACGGAGCCGGCCGTCAGGTCGGCGAGCACCATCAGTGCTGCTTCGCGACGTACTTCGGGCCCTTCACGCCGTAACCGGCCTTCGCCATCGCCCAGCCGGCGATCAGCCCGACCACCAGCAGACCGGCCGACGCGTACACGCCCACGGGCATGTCCATCGCGAAGAAGATCGTTCCCAGCGTGAAGGCCAGGAGCATGATCACCACTGCGGTCCACGCCGCGGGCGAGTGTCCGTGGCCGGGGTCAGCGATGGGGTTGCTCATGGAAATCTCCTCCAGGAAAACGAGTGTTCGGTTCAGTCTATCGAGTCCGCCCCGGCGAACTGGAATCCGGCGCGGGGCGGAGGATCACGAGGTGGGGTCGTCGCCGCGGCTGAGCTCGTCCCAGCTGTCCACGGCATCCAGCGGCCCCTCTGCGTGGTGCTGCGGAGCACCGCTGCGATAGCGAGAGCTCCCGGTCCTCCAGCGGGAACCGGTCAGAAGCACGAACACGCCCGACACGACGAGCAGGACCCAGGCGACGAGCGCCACAATCGGCCAGGCCGTCAGCGTGACCGAGCCGACGAGCGCCGAGACGGCGTCATCGCCCGAGATGCCCGTTGCGGCCGTGATAGCGGGAGCGACGGCGGCCAGGGGTACACCGGTCAGGAGCGGAATCGTCTGCACCAGCAGGGCGGCGCCGATGATCACGGCAATCACGCCGAAGACGTAGCGCAGGATACGTCCGGCGAGGGAGAGCACCACCCCCAGTGCCATCGCGGCAAGGCTGAGCGGCGTGAGGAGCGGCAGCGCCGCGGACCCCGTCACCTCCAGCGCCTGATTCGCACCATCGTCGACGACGACGTTCAGCCAGGTCTGCGTCGCCGCGATGAGCCCCAGGCCACCGCCCAGGACGATGGCGAGCACCGAGAGCGAGCGAGCACGCTCGATCATGACGACTCCCCTGCGCTCAGCGGCAGGAAACGGTCGTCGAAACAGGTGCGTGAACCGGTGTGGCAGGCGGCACCGGTCTGATCGACGAGCATGAGCAAGGTGTCGCCGTCGCAGTCGTAGGAGACGGCGTGCACGGACTGCGTGTGACCGGACGTGTCGCCCTTGCGCCACAGCTCCTGCCGCGACCGGGACCAGTACACCGCCCGCCCCTCGCTCAGCGTGAGCTGGAGTGAGGTCTCGTTCATCCACGCGAGCATCAGCACCTCGCGGGTGTCGTACTGCTGCACGATGACCGGCACCAGGCCGTCCGCGTTGAAGGCGACCTGGGGATACAGCTCGCTCATCGAACCAGCACTCCCTCAGAGCGCAGCGCGTCCTTCACCTCTCCGACGGTCATCGCGCCGGTGTGGAACACGCTTGCCGCCAGCAGGGCGTCGGCACCCGCGTGCACGGCGGGCGCGAAGTGCTCCACGGCGCCCGCACCGCCCGAGGCGATCACCGGCACCGACGATAGCTCGCGCATCAGGCGGACCAGTTCGAGGTCGAACCCCTCCCGGGTGCCGTCGGCGTCGATGGAGTTGACGAGCAGCTCCCCCGCCCCGCGCTCGATGGCCTCGCGCGCCCAGGCGAGCGCGTCCAGCGTCGTCTCCGTGCGGCCACCGTGCGTCGTCACGACGAAGCCCGATGCGGTCGATGCGGAGCGCTTGACGTCGAGCGAGAGCACGAGCACCTGCGAACCGAAACGGTCCGCGATCTCGCTGAGCAGCTCCGGTCGTGCAATCGCGGCGGAGTTGACGCCGATCTTGTCGGCGCCCACGCCCTGCAGGCGAGCCACGTCCTCCGCGGAGCGGATGCCGCCACCAACGGTGAGCGGGATGAAGACCTGTTCCGCCGTGCGACGAACCACCTCGTACGTGGTGGCGCGCTCGTCGACCGTTGCGGTCACATCGAGAAACGTGATCTCGTCCGCGCCCTGCTCGAAGTAGCGCGCGGCCAGTTCAACCGGGTCACCCATCTCCCGCAGGTTCTCGAAGTTGACGCCCTTGACCACCTTGCCGTCTGCGACGTCCAGACAGGGAATGACCCGAGTGGTGACGGTCATCAGAGTCTCGCCGCCTCGATCGCGCTCACCAGGATGGCGCGCGCGCCGATCGCGTAGAGCTTGTCCATCACGAGGTTCATGCCCTTTCGGGGCACCATGACGCGCACGGCCACCCAGGCGGGGTCCTGGAGCGGGGAGATCGTCGGGGACTCGCGTCCCGGCGCGATCGCGACGGCCGCATCGACGAGCCCCGCGGGCAGGTCGTAGTCGACCAGCACGTAGCGGCGCGCGATCATCACACCGCGAAGCCGCCGCAGCAGCGTGTCCACGCCCTCGGCGCCGGCAGGCGAAGAGATCAGGACGGCCTCGGATTCGAGCATCACCGGGCCGAAGATCTCCAGCCCCGCTGCTCGGAGCGTGGTCCCGGTCTCGACGACATCAGCAATGGCATCGGCCACGCCGAGCTCGACCGCCGACTCGACCGCACCGTCGAGCGGAACGACCGTGACGTCGATCCCCTTCTCGGCGAGGTAGGAGCGCACCAGTCCGGCGTAGGCGCTGGCGATGCGCACGCCGTTCAGGTCCTCCAGCGTGGTGAAGCGCCCGGGACGAGCGGCAAAGCGGAAGGTGGAGCGGGCGAAACCCAGCTCCTGGATCTCGGTGGCCTCGCTGCCGGAATCCAGCAGCAGGTCGCGACCCGTGATGCCGACATCCAGCGCGCCGGATCCGACATAGGTGGCGATATCGCGCGGACGGAGGAAGAAGAACTCGACCTCGTTGTCCGGGTCGATCAGGTGGAGGCTCTTGGGGTCGCGCCGACCGGCGTACCCGGCCTCGGCGAGCATGGCGGATGCGGTCTCGGACAGTGCGCCCTTGTTGGGCACGGCGATGCGAAGCATGGATCGCTTTCAGGGGAGGTGGTTCAGAGGTGGCGGTAGACGTCGGCCAGGGTGAGTCCCTTGGCGATCATCAGGACCTGCGCGTGATACAGCAGCTGCGAGATCTCGAGCGCAGTGTCGTCGTCGGACTCGTACTCGGCGGCCATCCAGGCCTCCGCTGCTTCCTCGACGATCTTTTTGCCGATGGTATGGACGCCGCCGTTCAGAAGCTCCACCGTGCGCGAACCGGGCTCTCCCGCCTGGGCCTTCGCGGTCAGTTCACCGAACAGGTCGTCGAAACTCTTCACACCCCCAGGCTACCGGGTGCGCGCGTGCGTGTGACGCCCCGCGGCGGTGCGCAGGGCCGCGATCGCGTTCTCGGGGTCGTCTGCGCCGAACACCGCGGAGCCCGCCACGAAGGTATCGGCACCGGCGGCAGCGGCCTGTTCGATGGTGGACGCCGAGATCCCGCCGTCCACCTGGAGCCAGACCTCGGAACCCCGGCGGCGCGCTTCGTCCGCGAGCCGGGAGAGTTTGCCCATCTGATCTGCCATGAACGCCTGTCCGCCGAAGCCCGGGTCCACGGTCATCACGAGGATCTGATCGAATTCGTCCAGCACGTCGAAGAGAGGCTCGACCGGGGTGGTCGGCTTGACGGCCACCCCCGCCCGCGAGCCGATGGACCGCAGCCGCCGCGCCAGGGTGACCGGAGCACTGGCAGCCTCCACGTGGAATGTGACGCTCGCCGCACCCAGTTCGGCATAGGCGGGTGCCCACCGATCGGCATCGCTGATCATCAGGTGTACGTCCAGCGGCACCGGGCTGGTCGCCTGGATGCGCTCCACCATCTGCGTGCCGAAGGTGAGGTTCGGGACGAAATGGTTGTCCATGACATCGACGTGCACGAAGTCCGCCGTCGCGATGCGAGCGAGCTCTGCCTGCATGTTGACGAAGTCGGCGGCCAGGATGCTGGGGTTGATGCGCGCGTCGGTCACCCTCCCATTATGTCCAGCGGTCACGGACGTCGGCGGAGCAGGGCCAGGAACATGCCGTCGGTGCCGTGCCGGTGCGGCCACAGCTGCGCATGGCCCGAGCCATCGGACGGTACGGGCAGGTCGAGGACGCCGCGCGACACCCGCTGCAGCGCCGCTCGCGCATCGAGCTCCTCCACGCCGTCACCCCAGATGCGCCGCACATCCGCGACGACGCCGGCCGTCTCCGCCAGATGGGGCGAGCACGTCACATAGGCGACAACGCCGCCGGGTTTCAGCGCACCGATCGCGCCGTCGAGCAGCTCCGTCTGAAGCCCGACGAGATCGCCGACATCCGTGGGCGACTTGCGCCAGCGAGCCTCGGGGCGCCGCCGCAGGGCGCCCAGCCCGGTGCACGGAGCGTCGACCAGGATGCGGTCGTAGACCTGCGGATGCGCGGCGGCGAAGTCGCGACCATCCTGCTCGTGCACCGCCACGTCCAGCGGCACACCCGCGATCGCCTGGCGCACCAGTCCGGCGCGCGCCGGCGTGATCTCGTTCGCGTCGAGAGACGCCCCGAGCTCCCGGGCCCGCGCGGCGAGGAGGGCGGTCTTCCCGCCAGGGCCGGCGCAGAGATCCAGCCAGCGCTCCCTCGCCCCCGGCATGTCCGGGAGCCCGGTCAGCGCGAGCGCGACCAGCTGCGATCCCTCGTCCTGCACACGCAGTCGCCCACCCGAGGCGCGCACCACCGGATCGGGCGCACCGCCCGCGTGACGGAATCCGATCGGCGAATACGGAGTCTGCTCGGCGTCCTCCGGGACATCAGCCAGTCCCGGAAGGGCGGAGAGGGTCACCGCTGGCGAGGCGTTGTCGGCGTCGAGGAGATCGGGCAGCTCCTGCTCACGCCCCTCTGCCTTGAGAGCACGGCGCATCGCGCGCAGGATCCACACCGGGTGCGAGCTGGTGACGGCGAGCCGTTCGTCGTCGCTGCGTGACAGCTCCTCCAAGCGCGCGATCCACGTGTCGGCGCTCTCCGCGGAGATGCGGCGCAGCACGGCGTTCGCGAAGCCGGCCGCTTTGGCTCCGCCGGCCGATCGTGCCAGCTCGACCGACTCGTTCACGGCGGCGTGGCTGGCCACGCGCGTGGCGAAGAGCTGATGCACGGCGAGCCGGAGCGCATCCAGGACCTCGGGCTTGATGCGACCGATCGCACGGTCGGCGGCGATCTCGATCACCGCGTCATAGGTCCCCTGCCGGCGCAGGGTTCCGTAGGTCAGCTCCGTGGCGAGGCCCGCGTCTGATCCCGATAGCCCAGCGCGGGAGATCGCGGTGGGAAGCAGCAGGTTCGCGTAGGCGTCGGATCCCGAGACGGCGCGCAGCACGTCGTACGCCACCAGTCGTGCGGGTGAGATGCGGGTCATCGGGTAATTCCTTCGGTAGGAGGTTCGGGCGCCGCGGGAAGCGGATCGATGCTGAGCTGGTCGACTCGGAGACCTCGCCACCAGTCCCCTGCCGCCATGGCTTGCTTTCCCGCCGGCTGCACGCGAACCAGCCGGACCGGCCGATCCGCGGTTCCCAGCAGAACCTGCTTCGCCTCCATCCGGATGACGCCGGCAGGAACCGCGGCGTCGGTGTCGGCGATGGCCAGCTGAGAGGTCTTGAGCGTCGCGCCCTCGATGCGGACGTGGGCGCCGGGCTCGGGGGTGACACCGCGGTAGCGGGCGAGAACCGCAGCCGAGCCGGCGGCGGGATCCAGCAGGCCGTCGGACAATGTGAGCTTGTGGGCGTAGCTGGGCTCACCCACCTGATCGACCGGTGTCGCACCGGCGCCGATCCGGGTGACGATGTCCGGCAGAGCCGCTCCGCCGATCTCGGCGAGGGCAGCCAGCACGTCCGCGGCCGTGGCCGCGGGTTCCGGCGTGTACGACTCCTGCCGGTACACCGCACCCGCATCGAGCTCGGCGACCAGCTGGAACACCGCCCAGCCCAGGTCGCTGTCCCCGGCGATGAGCGCGCGCTGCACCGGTGCGGCCCCCCGCCATTTCGGAAGAAGCGAGAAGTGGAGGTTCACCCACCCGGCCCCGAGCCCGGTGAGCAGCGGCTCGCGTACCAGCGCGCCATAGGCGACGATGACGCCGAGGTCGGCCTCGGTCGCGAGGATCGCGGCCGTGGCTTCCGCATCCAGACGCGCCGCCTTCAGGACTGGAAGCCCCAGTTCATCGGCGGCCGCCGCGACCGGCGACGGGGTGAGCACGCGCTTGCGCCCGAGCGGCGCGTCGGGGCGCGTGACGACGAGGACCACCTCGTGATCCGAGGCGGCGAGAGCACGGAGGGACGGCACGGCCGCCTCAGGGGTACCGGCGAAGACGATGCGCATGGCGCTCCTCACAGTTGGGGATCGGCGACGTCGAGTCGCACTCGGAGAGTGGTGGCACGGATGGCGCGGGCGCGACCTCGCCGTCCGCGCAGTGCTGCGCTAACGACGCTTGCACGCAAGGACGCGGCGACGGCGGTCCCGACACCGTACTCGAAGCGAAGCAGCGCACGCGAACGGGGCGTGTCGTCCTCGTCGACGCGCACGGGTCCGACCACCGCATCGGGAGCCAGCGCCGGAACGTCCTCGTGAAGAACGCGCAGCGCGTCGTCCACCGCGGACGGGTCCCCCTCGATCACGGCGACGCGCGAAGCGGGCGGCATGCGCAGGGGCAGGCGCTCGGCGACCTCGGCGCGGGCGAACGCAGGCTGTGTCCAGGTGGCGAGAGCGCGTGCGACGGCCCCCGTCACCCCGACGAGGTGGACCGGGGCGCCGGGAGCAGCGAGAGCGGCGGCGTTCGACCACCATCGCAGACACGACTCGGCGATACGGAGATCATCGGCCATCAACATACGATCGCCGTCCAGCAGCAGGACGGCTGCATACCCGCCGTCCGCACGCGGCTCGGCACCACGGGTGGCCACCACGAGTGCGGGACGGGAATCCACTCGCTCCACGGGATGATCGCCGTCGGCGAGGATCACCCGGGTGTCGGCGAAGGCCCGGCCGAGATCGTCCGCGGTGCGCTCCGACCCCGATGAGGCCAGCCGCACGCGATCGGAGTCGCAGTTGCCACAGCGCCAGCCGTGCGCGGTGCGACCGCACCAGCGGCACACCGGAGCGGCGCCACGGGACGCGGCGAACAGTGGACCGGAGCAGTGTGTGCACCGCGCAGCGGTGCGGCACTCCGCGCACACCAGCACCGGTGCGTACCCGGGACGGGCGACCTGGACCAGCACCGGCCCGTGCTGCAGCGCCTCACGAGCGGCGCGGAAAGCGGTGGACGGCACTCGTGTACCGGGCCGCTCCCCCGGGATCGTGGATGACAGGACGACGCGGGGCGCGTACCTCCGGGATGCGGCGATCTCGCGAAGGTATCCGAGGCCCACCAGCCGTTCGGTATCGGCCGACCGGGAATGGGCCACGAACAGGAGGGCATGACCGAACAGCTCCTGGCGTACCAGAGCGGCATCCCGCGCGTGGACGTAGGGAGCGAGGGGCTCGTCGAGCAGAGCGTCGCCGTCGTCCCACACCGCGACGAGTCCGGCATCCACCGGCGCGTACACCGCCGAACGATTACCGACGACGATGCACGGTGCGCCGTCCAGCGTTCTCAGGAAGGCACGGTAGCGCTCCGGACCGCTCTGGCGTGCATCCACTCGCACCACGACCGTGGGAGGGACGAATTGCGCCAGCGCGAGTTCGAGAGCGTCCTGATCGCGATAGTCCGGCACCACCAGCACACTGCTGCGCCCGGAGGCCCAGACTTCCGCGGCGGCCGCGGCGAGGAGCACCATGCCGGCGGGCACGGACTGGCCATCCGCCACCGTCTCAGGACGGGCGGGGGCATCCAGGACGATCCGCTGCCGCTCGCGCAACGCTTCTGCCAGGCCGGGAAACGCGCTCAGGGCCTGCGTCGCCCGCGTGCGGGCGTCCGGGGACAG
This sequence comes from Microbacterium nymphoidis, assembly GCF_021044885.1. GTDB lineage: Bacteria > Actinomycetota > Actinomycetes > Actinomycetales > Microbacteriaceae > Microbacterium > Microbacterium nymphoidis. Next base: position 706,378 of record NZ_JAJNOD010000001.1, read on the forward strand.
CGAGGGCGTCTCCCTGTTCGCCCCGGGATCGGCCGCGCGCTGGGCCAGCCACGCCTTCTCCACGCGCACCTGCCGCTTGGGCACGACCAGACGCAGGATGTCGCTCACCGAGCCCGCGGCCCGATCCGCGACGCGCCGCGCGAGCGTGAACAGCCGCGCCGGCATCACGACAGCGTCGGAGACGACCTCCTCCAGGTCCGAGAGCGCACGCTCGGCAGCTTCCTCCACATCCAGCTCGACGATGAACCCGTCGACGACGCGGCCCATCGAGCGCAGCGGGACGCGCACCCGCACGCCGGGGCGCGCAGCCTCCACGAGCTCGTCCGGAATGGCGTAGTCGAAGAGCCGATCCAGTTGCGGAAGCGGCGAGTCGATCAGCACCCGGGCGATCGGGCGCGAAGCGCTCCGGGGCATCTCTGCTGCGCTCAGAGGCCGGCGGCGCGGCGCAGGTCGTCGACCCGATCGGTGCGCTCCCAGGTGAAGTCGGGCAGCTCGCGACCGAAATGGCCGTATGCGGCCGTCCGGCGGTAGATCGGACGCAGCAGGTCGAGCTCTTCGATGATGGCGGCAGGGCGCAGGTCGAACGTCTGCGAGATGGCGCGCGTGATGACCTCATCGGCCACGGCGCCCGTGCCGAACGTCTCGACGTACAGGCCCACCGGAGCGGCCTTGCCGATCGCGTATGCCACCTGCACCTCGAGGCGCTCCGCGAGTCCGGCCGCCACCGCGTTCTTGGCCACCCACCGCATCGCATAGGCGGCCGACCGGTCGACCTTCGACGGGTCCTTCCCGCTGAACGCCCCGCCACCGTGACGGGAGGCCCCGCCGTACGTGTCGACGATGATCTTGCGTCCGGTCAGGCCGGCGTCGCCCTTGGGGCCGCCGATGACGAACGGTCCCGCCGGGTTGAAGTACAGCTGGTAGTCGGAGATGTCGAGTCCGGACTCCGCCAGCACCGGGTCGATCACGTGCTGCTTGACGAGGTCGCGCAGGGCCTCCTGGGAGATCTCGGGTCCGTGCTGCGTGGACAGCACCACCGCCTCCACGGTCTTCGGCGTGAAGCCGTCGTAGCCGAGCGTGACCTGCGTCTTCCCGTCGGGGCGCAGCCACGGGATGAGCTCGCCCTCGTGACGAACCGCGGCCAGCCGCTCCGCCATCCGGTGCGAGATCCACGATGCCGCCGGCATGAGCTGCGCCGTCTCGTTCGTGGCGAAGCCGAACATGATGCCCTGGTCGCCGGCGCCCTGCTCATCACGCAGGTCGCCCGAGCCCTCACGCGCTTCCAGAGCCGTGGACACGCCCGCGTGGATGTCGCTGGACTGCTCGCCGACGGAGATCGACACACCGCAGGAGTCTCCGTCGAAGCCGGTGTCGCTGGAGCGGTAGCCGATGTCGGTGATGACCTCGCGCACGATACCGGTGATGTCCGAATAGGAGTCGGTGCGCACCTCGCCGGCGACGTGCACCAGACCGGTGGTGACCATCGTCTCCACAGCCACCTTGGCTCCCGGGTCCTGTCGGAGCAGGTCGTCGAGAATGGCGTCCGAGATCTGGTCGCAGATCTTGTCGGGGTGGCCCTCCGTGACGGATTCCGAGGTGAACAGGCGAAGGTCGGTCATCGTGACTCCGAGCGGTCGGGGCGGGAAGGGTCGGAAAACGAGTATGCCCGCCGTCACGGACATTCCGGGACGGCGGGCAATACGCGGACTTACTCAGCGGCGCGCAGGCGCAGCTTGTCCTCGTTGATCTCGTGCAGGGCGATGGTGAGCGGCTTGTCCTCCACCGACGAGTCGACCAGGGGGCCGACGTTGTCGAAGAGGTTGCCCTCCTGCAGGTCCGAGTAGTAGTCGTTGATCTGACGCGCGCGCTTGGACGCGTAGATCACGAGCTGGTACTTCGAGTCGACCTTGTTGAGCAGGTTGTCGATGGGGGGATCGATGATCCCGCCGTTGTGTCCGGCCATGGCAAACCTCCTGGATGCGGCGACGGATGCGTAATGCGTTGGTGGGCGCGCGAAAATATCAGCGCGCCGGTGCCTCGTACAAGTCTACGACCTCGCGCGCCGCCGTGGCGACATCCTCGTTGACGACACGGAAGTCGAACTCGTTCTGGAAGGCCAGCTCGGTCTTCGCGGTGCGCAGCCGCCGGGCGCGTTCCTCGGCGTCTTCGGTGCCGCGACCGACCAGGCGGCTCACCAGCTCGTCCCAGGACGGCGGCAGCAGGAACACCAGGGTTGCGCTGGGGTCGTTCTCGCGCACCTGGCGCGCCCCCTGCAGATCGATCTCGAGCAGCACGCTGCGCCCCTCGGCCAGCGCCTTCTCGATGGGACCACGCGGAGTACCGTAGCGGTGCTTGTTATGGACCGTTGCCCACTCCAGCAGTTCGCCCGCCTCGATCATCCGGTCGAACTCGGCGTCGTCGACGAAGAAGTAGTGCACACCATCCTGCTCACCCGGACGCGGCGCGCGGGTGGTCGCCGAAACGGAGAGCATGATCTCCGGGTGCTCCTCCCGGATCTTTGCGGCCACCGTCCCCTTGCCCACGGCCGTGGGCCCGGCCAGGACGAGCAGGCGGCTGCGCCCGTGGCGGGCACGCCCCTGCGGCACCCGCCAGTCCAGCCACGCCTGCAGCTCGCGCTGCTGACGAGCACCCAGCCCGCCGAGGCGCTTGACGGGCGAGATACCGAGCTCGTCGAGGATGCGGTCGCGCTTTCCCACGCCGATCGCCGGGATCGCCGTCAGGAACTCGGTGACACGCATGGTTCCGGAGGGCGTGGCCGGATCCGCGAGGGCGCGACGCAGCACCTCCTGCGGCGAGACGACGCGTGTGCTCAGGTCGCGTTTCAGCGACGCACGCGCGCGACGTGCGGCCACCGCCTTCTGCGATGCCGCGATTCGATCCACCTCGGGGGGACGCTGGCCTTCAGCCACGACCGATCTCCAGTTCTTCGTTGCGCGTGCGGATCGCGGGGATCAGGCCGGCAGGTCCGGCACGCAGGATGCCGCGGCTTTCGCTCGCGATGACAGTCGGCGCCAGGGCGCCGAAGATGTCCCCCAAGTCGCGCAGCTGCGCACCCTGCGCACCGAACCCGGGCGCCAGGATCGGCGCGGGCGGGTCCAGATGCGCGGGTACGCCGCGCGCGGCCAGATCCACCGTCGCCCCGATGACGAAGCCGAAGCTCCCCCACCCCCCAGGCTCTGTGGTCCGTCTGTTGCGCTCGGATACCTCGCCGATGACCTGCTCGGTCACCGTGCGGGCGTCGGCGTCGAAGGCGCTCTGCAGCGCGATCGCCTCCGGGTTGCTGGTGGCGGCCAGCACGAAGAGCCCCTTGCCGTACTGCGCGGCGGCGGCGAACGCGGGCTCCAGCGCGCCCACGCCGAGATAGGGACTCACCGTCAGTGCGTCGCTCTCCAGCGGCGCCCCCGGAGCGAGCCACGCCTGCGCGTAGCCCTCGGTGGTCGAGCCGATGTCGCCGCGCTTCGCGTCGGCGATGACCAGCAGGCCGGCCGCGCGCGCCTGGCGGATCACGTCCTCCAGAACGGTGAAACCGGCGGCCCCGTACCGTTCGAAGAACGACACCTGCGGCTTCACGATGCCGACCTCGCCCGCGCTCGCCTCGATCACCCGGAGCGAGAACTCCCGCACCCCGGCGGCGGAGACGGGCAGTCCCCACTGTTCGAGGAGGGCGTCATGCGGGTCGATTCCCACGCACAGCGGTCCCCGCGTCGCGATGGCATCGCGGACGCGGGAACCGAAGGATTGCGTCGTGGTCACCGGGCCGCCCGGTCGCTCGCGTACTCCTGCAGGCTGCGCACTTCGAAGGGCTTACCCATGGCGTCCAGCGCGGTGACGGCGGCGCCGAGGACGGCCATCGTGGTGAACAGCGCCTTGTCGGCCGCCACCGCTGCAGCGCGGATCTCGTAGCCGTCGGCACGGGCGGAGATCCCCGACGGCGTGTTCACGACGATGTCGATCTCACCGGCGTTGATCAGGTCGACGATGTTGCGCTCGCCGCGCTTGTCTCCGCCGTCCTGCGTCTCGCTGAACTTCGTCACGACCTCCACCGCGATGCCGTTGCGAGCGAGCACCTCTGCGGTGCCCTCCGTCGCCACCAGGCGGTAGCCCAGCTGCTGGAGGCGGTGCGCAGGAAGCAGCACGGCACGCTTGTCCGAGTCGGCAACCGAGATGAACACGGTTCCGGTGCGCGGGATACCGCCGTAGGCAGCGTCCTGGCTCTTCGCGAATGCGGTCGGGAAGTCGCGGTCGATGCCCATCACCTCACCGGTGGAGCGCATCTCCGGGCCGAGCACGGAGTCCACGGTGTGGCCGTCCTTGGTGCGGAACCGCTTGAAGGGCAGCACGGCTTCCTTGACCGAGACCGGGGCGTCCAGCGGAACGCGGGAGCCGTCGGTCTCCGGCAGTAGGCCCTCCGCCTTGAGGTCGGCGATCGAGGACCCGGCCATGATCCGGGCGGCGGCCTTGGCCAGCGGGATGCCCAGCGCCTTGGACACGAACGGAACCGTGCGGCTGGCGCGCGGGTTGGCCTCGATCACGTAGAGCACGTCGGCGGAGATCGCGAACTGGACGTTCAGCAGTCCGCGCACGCCGACTCCCTGGGCGATGCCCAGCGTCGCCTCGCGGACGCGGTCGATGTCCGAGCGGCCGAGCGACATCGGAGGCAGCGTGCAGGACGAGTCGCCGGAGTGGATGCCGGCCTCCTCCAAGTGCTCCATGACACCGCCGATGAAGAGCTCCTCGCCGTCGTACAGCGCGTCGACGTCGAGCTCGATGGCGTCGTCGAGGAAGCGGTCCACCAGCAGTGGGTAGCCCTCGCCGATCACGACCTGCCCCTCGTTGCGGACGAAGTAGTCGCGCAGGCTCGGGGTGTCGTAGACGATCTCCATGCCACGGCCGCCCAGCACGAAGCTCGGGCGCACCAGCACCGGGTATCCGATCTCCTCCGCGATCTTCACGGCGCCGGGGGCATCGATGGCGGTGCCGTGGCGCGGCGCCACGAGCTCGGCCGCGTCGAGGATCTCGGAGAACAGACCGCGCTCCTCCGCCGCGTCGATGGCGGCGGGGCTGGTGCCGAGGATGGTGTAGCCCGCCGCCTCGATACCCTTCGCGAGACCCAGCGGGGTCTGGCCGCCGAGCTGGCAGACCACACCGAGGATGGTGCCCGACTGGGACTCGGCGTCGAGGATCTCCAGCACGTCCTCCAGCGTCAGCGGCTCGAAGTACAGCCGGTCGGAGGTGTCGTAGTCGGTGGAGACCGTCTCCGGGTTGCAGTTGACCATGATGGTCTCGTACCCGGCATCGGCCAGCGCGAACGAGGCGTGCACGCAGGAGTAGTCGAACTCGATCCCCTGACCGATGCGGTTCGGTCCGGAGCCGATGATGACGACCTTGGTGCGGTCGGAGGCGGCGACCTCGGTCTCGGTGTCGTACGACGAGTAGTGGTACGGCGTGAGCGCGGGGAACTCGCCGGCGCAGGTGTCGACGGTCTTGTAGACCGGGCGCAGACCCAGGGAGTGACGGAGCTCACGCACCTCGGCCTCGGTGAGGCCGCGCAGTTGTGCAATCTGCACGTCGGAGAACCCGTGATCTTTCGCGAGGCGCAGCGAGGCCTCATCCAGCTCGGCGACGCCGGCCACGTGCTCGGCCACCTCGTTGATGAGGACGATCTGGTCCAGGAACCACGGGTCGATCTTCGTAGCCTCGAAGGCCTGCTCCGGCGTCGCGCCCTTGCGCAGCGCCTGCTGCAGCGTGACGATACGACCATCGGTGGGGATCTTCGAGATCTCCAGCAGCTCCTCGACGGAGCGATCCTCGTCACCCCAGTGGAACGCCGATCCGCGCTTCTCGAGCGAGCGCAGCGACTTCTGCAGTGCGGTGGTGAAGTTGCGTCCGATGGCCATCGCCTCGCCCACCGACTTCATGGTCGTGGACAGGGTGGCATCGGCCGCGGGGAACTTCTCGAACGCGAAGCGCGGGGCCTTGACCACGACGTAGTCGAGGGTGGGCTCGAACGACGCCGGCGTGACCTGCGTGATGTCGTTGGGGATCTCATCCAGGCGGTAGCCGATGGCGAGCTTGGCGGCGATCTTCGCGATCGGAAAGCCGGTGGCCTTCGATGCCAGCGCGGACGAACGCGACACGCGGGGGTTCATCTCGATGACGATGATGCGGCCGTTGTCAGGGTCGACGGCGAACTGGATGTTGCACCCGCCCGTGTCGACGCCCACGGCGCGGATGATGTCGATGCCGATGTCGCGCATCTTCTGGTACTCGCGGTCGGTCAGCGTGAGCGCCGGGGCCACCGTGATCGAGTCGCCGGTGTGCACACCGACCGGGTCGACGTTCTCGATGGAGCAGATCACCACGGTGTTGTCCGCGGTGTCGCGCATGAGCTCGAGCTCGTACTCCTTCCAGCCGAGGATGGACTCCTCCAGCAGCACCTCGTTGGTGGGCGAGTCGTGCAGGCCCGCACCGCCGATCAGGCGCAGGTCCTCCTCGTTGTAGGCGAATCCGGAGCCCAGACCACCCATCGTGAAGGAGGGGCGCACCACCAGGGGGTATCCGAGCTTCTCGGCGCCAGCCAGCAGATCGTCCATCGAGTGGCAGATCACCGAAGCGGCGACGTCGGCACCAGCCTCGATCACCAGCTCCTTGAAGACCTGGCGGTCCTCGCCCTTCTGGATCGCCTCGACCTTGGCGCCGATTAGCTCCACGCCGTACTTCTCCAGGATCCCGAGACGGTCCAGGGTCATCGCGGCGTTCAGCGCGGTCTGACCGCCGAGCGTCGGCAGGATGGCGTCCGGCTTCTCCTTGGCGATGATCGACTCGATGACCTCGGGGGTGATCGGCTCGATGTAGGTCGCGTCGGCGAAATCGGGGTCCGTCATGATCGTGGCCGGGTTGGAGTTGACGAGGATGACGCGCACGCCCTCCTCGCGCAGCACACGGCACGCCTGCGTCCCGGAGTAGTCGAACTCGGCCGCCTGGCCGATGACGATGGGTCCCGATCCGATGACCAGGACGGAATTGATGTCTTCGCGCTTCGGCATTACTCGGAGTCCTTCTTCGTCAGGTGCGCGATGACCAGGTCGCGGAAGCGGTCGAACAGGTAGTTGGCGTCGTGGGGGCCGGCTGCGGCCTCGGGGTGGTACTGCACCGAGAAGGCGGGGATGTCGATGGCGCGCAGGCCTTCGACGACCTGGTCGTTAAGCCCGACGTGGCTCACCTCGACCTGTCCGTACCCGTTGGGGCTCTCAAACGTCCCCTCGACGGGGGCGTCGACCGCGAAGCCGTGGTTGTGCGCGGTGATCTCGACGCGGCCGGTGGCCTTGTCGAGCACCGGCTGGTTGATGCCGCGGTGGCCGAAGGTGAGCTTGTACGTGCCGAGGCCGAGCGCGCGGCCGAACAGCTGGTTGCCGAAGCAGATCCCGAAGTAGGGCAGGCGCGCGTCCAGAACCTCGCGCAGCACGGCCACCTGGGCGTCCGAAGCGGAAGGGTCACCGGGACCGTTCGAGTAGAACACCGCGACCGGGTCGATCGCCTGGATGTCGGCGAACGTGCTCGCCTGCGGCAGGACGTGGACGTCGAAGCCGCGCGCGGCGAGGTTGTCGAGCGTGGCCTGCTTGACACCGAGGTCGAGCACGGCCAGGCTCCCGAGGCGCTCCCCCGTGGCGGGGACGACAGTCGGCGCGGTCACCGAGACCTCGGCGGAGAGGTTCTGCCCCGCCATCTCGGGGGCCTCGCGGACGATGCGCAGCTGCTCCTGCGGGTCGAGAGCGGCTGCCTCTCCGGAGAAGATGCCACCGCGCATGGAACCCGCGGAGCGGATGTGGCGCGTCACGGCGCGCGTGTCGATGCCGGAGATGCCGACGATGCCGTCGCGTTCGAGCGAGTCGTCCAGCGAGCCGGTGGCACGCCAGTTCGACACCACGCGGGAGGCGTCTCGCACCACGTACCCCGACACCCAGATGCGGCGGGACTCGTCGTCCTCGCCGTTCATTCCGGTGTTGCCGATGTGCGGGGCGGTCTGCAGGACGATCTGTCCCGCGTAGGAGGGGTCGGTGATCGTCTCCTGATATCCGGTCATGCCGGTGGTGAAGACCACTTCGCCGAGGGTCGTGCCGCGCGCGCCGTAGGCGTTGCCGGCGTGGCGGGTGCCGTCTTCGAGAACGAGGACGGCCGGGTCGAGGGAGAGCAGGGTCATGCTTCTGTTCCAGTCGATGCGGGAGCCGGGATCAGGGAGTCGATCGCGGCGATGAGTTCTTGGGGAGAGGTCTGCTGCAGGCGGACGTAGGAGTCCACCGGCTGACCGGGGGCGATGAGCCAGACCAGGCGCACCAGTCCGTCGCGCTCCACGACCTTGTCGATCGTGACCGTGGCAGTCCCGACGGACACCAGCGCGCTGCGCGGGATGGAGACGGTGGGCTCACCCGTGAGTGCGAGTCGCACACCTTCGTCGAGCACCGTGACCGTGGCGCGAGCGCGGTAGGCCAGGTGCTTGATCGCGAGACGGTTCAGGGCGTCGTCGTGTGCCGTGGTCGCGACATACAGTCCCGATGCCTGATACCGCTCGGTACCCGCGATCGCTGTGACCGGGGCGACGAGGGCGGCGTCTCGCCGCGTTCGTCGTCGCCAGCCCCAGAGCATCAGGCCGATGAGCAGCACGGCCACGGCGATCATGACCAGGAGGGCGCCTTCGCGGCTCATGCTCCGACCTCCCGCAGCACACCGTCGGCCACCGTGGCTGCGCCCTGGTGGATGGTCCACCGCACGCTTCCCGGCAGCTCACGTCCCAGGTAGGGCGAGTTGACGCCGCGACCGCGCAGATCCTCGGTGGTGAAGGTGCCGCCGGCGCTCGGATCGTACAGCACCAGTTCCGCCGGCTCCCCCGCAACGAGCGGGGTGCCGTGCCCGGTGAGGCGTCCGATGCGGGCGGGCGTACGGCTCATCACGCGCGCGACGTCGTCCCAGCCGAGCAGGCCGGTCTCCACCATGGCGAGGTGGACGACACGCAGCGCGCTCTCCAGACCCACCATGCCGTTGGCCGCGGCCGCCCATTCACAGGACTTGTTCTCGGCGGGGTGCGGAGCGTGGTCGGTGGCGACGATGTCGATCGTGCCGTCGGCCAGACCCTCGCGCACCGCGAGGACGTCCTCCTCCCGGCGCAGCGGCGGGTTCACCTTGTACCGAGCGTCGTAGCCGCGCACCAGGTCGTCGGTGAGGAGGAGGTGGTGCGGCGTGACCTCGGCGGTGACGTTGATGCCCCGCTTCTTCGCCCAGCGGATGATGTCCACGGAACCCGCCGTGGACAGGTGGCAGACGTGCAGGCGCGAGCCCACGTGCTCGGCCAGCAGCACGTCCCGAGCGATGATGGACTCCTCCGCCACCGCGGGCCAGCCGGCGAGACCGAGCTCGGCGGAGACGACGCCCTCGTTCATCTGGGCGCCCTCCGTGAGGCGCGGATCCTGCGCGTGCTGCGCGATCACACCGTCGAACGCCTTCACGTACTCGAGAGCACGACGCATGATGAGCGGATCGAACACGCAGAAGCCGTCGTCGCTGAAGACGCGGACCTGGGCGCGGGACTCGGCCATCGCGCCGAGCTCGGCGAGCCGTTCACCCTTCTGGCCCACCGTGACGGCGCCGATCGGCTGCACCGTGGCGTATCCGGCGGCCTCGCCCAGGGCGAGCTCCTGCTCGACCACACCGGCAGTATCGGCTACCGGCGAGGTGTTCGGCATTGCGAAGACCGCCGTGAAGCCACCGGCCGCGGCGGCGCGGGTACCGGTGAGGATCGTCTCGGACGCTTCGTAGCCGGGCTCGCGGAGGTGGGTGTGCAGGTCGACGAGACCAGGAAGTGCGACCAGACCGTCGCCGTCGATGCGCCGGGCACCGGCAGAGCTGAGTCCCGTGCCGACCTCGGCGATGCGTCCGTCCGCAACCAGGATGTCCGTGCGGTCTCCGCCCTCCAGGGAGGCTCCGACGATGAGCAGGCCGTCGTTCATGAAAGGTCCTCTCGTTCGTCGCCGGGGCGTTCTCCAGCGAGCAGCAGGTAGAGCACGGCCATGCGCACGGCGACGCCGTTCGCGACCTGCTCGAGGACGGTCGATCGGGGTGAATCGGCCGCCGCGGCGGAGATCTCCAGGCCGCGATTCATGGGGCCGGGGTGCATCACCATCGTAGCCCCGGGAAGCTGGGCCAGACGTTCCGGATCCAGTCCCCAGCGTCGGGAGTACTCGCGCTCGTTGGGGAAATATGCGGCATGCATGCGCTCGGACTGGATGCGCAGCATCATCAGCGCGTCGGGCGCGGCGGCGATCGCCCGGTCCAGGTCGTACTCCACGGTCACCGGCCACATCGACACGTTCTGCGGGAGCAGGGTGGGCGGGCCGACCAGGGTCACCTCCGCGCCGAGCGTGTGCAACAACCAGACATTGGATCGGGCGACACGGGAGTGCAGGACGTCGCCGACGACGGTGACGCGGATTCCGGCGAGATCCCTCCCCCGGCTGTCGGCGCCGAACGTGCGCTTGCGGATGGTGAACGCGTCCAGCAGCGCCTGCGTCGGGTGCTCGTGGGTGCCGTCACCCGCGTTGACCACGCCGGCGGAGATCCATCCACTGGTGGCGAGCGTGCGGGGCGCGCCCGAGGCACCGTGGCGGACCACGACGGCGTCCGCACCGATGGCCTGCAGGGTCTGAGCGGTGTCCTGCAGGCTCTCGCCCTTGGAGACCGACGACCCCTTTGCGGCGAAGTTGATGACGTCGGCGCTCAGCCGTTTGGCCGCCGCCTCGAACGAGATGCGGGTGCGCGTGGAGTCCTCGAAGAAGAGGTTCACCACCGTCTTCCCGCGCAGCGTCGGAAGCTTCTTGATCTCGCGCGACTGCGTGTCGGACATGTCCTCGGCCACGTCCAGGATGCGGAGGGCGTCTTCGCGGGAGAGGGACTGCGTGTCGAGAAGGTGCCTCATGACTCGATCGTCACCTCGTCCACGCCATCGATCTCCGCGAGCCGGACGTGCACGCGCTCCTCGCGGGCGCTGGGCAGGTTCTTGCCCACGAAGTCCGGACGGATCGGCAGCTCACGGTGCCCGCGATCCACCAGGATCGCCAGTCGCACCGCGGAGGGACGCCCGATCGACTGCAGTGCATCGAGGGCGGCGCGAATGGAGCGCCCCGAGAACAGCACGTCGTCGACGAGCACCACCGTGCGGCCGTCGATGCCACCGGAGGGGATCTCCGTGGGGCCGGGCGAGCGCGTGGGCTGGCGGGCGAGGTCATCGCGGAACAGCGTGACATCGAGCGATCCGACCGGCACGGGGACGCCGGCGATGTCGCTCATGATCACGGACATCCGCTTCGCCAGCGTGACGCCGCGCGTGGGGATTCCCAGAAGGACGATGCCATCGACGCCGCGATGCGACTCGATCACCTCGTGCGAGATACGGGTCAGTGCCCGCGTGATGTCGGCTTCGTGGAGCACAGTTCGAGTGCCCATGGCCGCTCCCTTCTCCGCCTCACGGGACGGGGTTAAAGGTTGCTTTCGACTGAGACGAGTCTACCGCCGGTGCCCGGCGTCGCCGAACCGGTGGCCGCGGGTGTCAGGCCTCGCTGAGGTCGGCGGGTGCCGTCGCCGCCAGGGTGAGGTCGTCCCCCGCCTTCGACGCACGGATCGGGTGACCGAACGAGGTGATGCACTTCCCGGTGTTGAGGTCCCACTTCCAGTCGTGCAGGGAGCAGGTGAGCACACCGTCCTCATCGATCTTGCCGGTCTTGGTGAGATCGGCGCGCAGATGCGGGCAGCGGCGCTGCACCACCCAGTCGCCGATCTGCGCGTCCTCGGTCTGGTCGGACTGCTCGGCGTACCAGTTCTCCGTGTACTCGATGCGATCGCGCGAGAGGCACTTCATGAAGGTGTAGATGAACTCGTTGAACTTGCCGATACGCGCCGTCTGGAACTGCATCGACAGGAAGATCGAGTTGGACCAGTCGATCTCACCGTCGGCGATGTTCGTGGAGACGAGATCGGCGGGGATGCGGAACCAGAAGTTGCACTCCTCCCCCGCATACTCGCGCAGTTTCGCCTTCGGGAAGTCCACGACCATGTCCAGTTCGCCGATCGTGTAGCGGACCGGTCCGCCCACGCCGTTTCGCATGATCCGGGCGCGACGAAGCAGCGGCTCCCACCACTCCTTGAGCTTCTCGAGCATCACCGCGGGCTCGAGGACGGCCGCACGCGAGGCCTCCTCGTCGCGGATCTCCTGCTGGCGCGACGCGCGCTGCTCCTCCAGGTAGCCCCACTTGTCGGCGAACATGCGGTCGATCTCGTCCTGGGTGTAGAACGTCTGCTCGACGGAGACCTCACCGTCCACGATCGTGACGACTGTGCCGGGGATGAAGACGTGACCGTCGTACTTCGGCGCTTCTTCCTTCATCCGGGCGATGAACTCCACCTGATCGGTGAAGATCCCGACCGAGTCATTTCGGCCGAGTCCATTCGAATCGAACACGTCGTCGCGCAGGAACATCGGCGGCCCGGCCATCGGGAACACGTGTGGCGCGTCGACCTTCTCGATGTAGAACATCGCGCGCTTGTGCTGCGCTTCCCGCTTGAGGTGGGCGAAGTTCTGCTTGGCGTCCAGCGGAAGGTCGTAGACCATCGGCCACCAGATGGCGCCGGAGAACTGCGTGAAGTAGGCGTCCGGCTTGCCGAAGGAGAGCAGTGCCTCCAGGTCCAGCGGGTGCGAGTCGTTCTGGTTCAGCACCGACGCGGTGCCGTCGTCCAGCGACAGCGATGAGTCGCCGATGGGGCCGTCGCTCGGCGCGCGCAGCGGCGTCACCATGATCTTCAGCGGACCGCGCTCGAGCACCTCGCCCGCCTGCGTGTAGGTGATGTTGTGGTACCCGAGCTTGCGCAGATCCTGTTCCAGATCGTCCGTCGGGTAGTCAGGGAGCAGCACCTCGATGTCCTTGCGGACATAGGTCTCCAGCAGCCATGGATCGAAGTGGTCACGGTGACGGTGCGAGACGTAGAGGAAGTCGGCCTCACGGCCGAAGCGCTCCCAGTCGAGGCCACGGTTGTCCGGGAAGGGGAACCAGGATCCGAAGAACGCCGGCTTCACCCAGGGGTCGCAGAGGACGTTTCCCCCGGTGGTCTCGATGAACATGCCGGCGTGGCCGAGTCCCGTGATCCGCATGGCTCTCCTTCTCATTGGAACCCGTCGATTCTACGTGGCGCCCGCTTGGGCGCACCTGTGGCCCGCCGTGAGAAATGCACGCGTCACGTGGCCGACCGGCGCATCCCGCGCCCTCTAGGCTGGAGGGCACGACCTCCGCCCGCTCCGTCGAAGGAATCCCGTGCAGTACATCTCCACCCGTGGCACCGCTCTCGGACAGTACACCGACGTCCTCGTCGCCGGCCTCGCCCCCGATGGCGGACTCGCCGTCCCTGCGGAGGTGCCCGCCGTCCCCGCCGCGACCTTCGAGTCCTGGCGGGCGCTGTCGTATCCGGAGCTGGCCACCGAGGTCATCGGGCTCTTCGCCACGGACATTCCCCGCGAGGACCTCGCCCGCCTGACGGGCGCGGCGTATGAGGGGTCGAAGTTCGAGGCCGACGACATCGTCCCGCTCACGGACATCGGTGGTGGGATGACCCTCGTCGGCCTCTCTGAGGGGCCCACCCTGGCCTTTAAGGACATGGCGATGCAGTTCCTCGGGGAGGCGATGGAGTACGCCCTCGCGAAGAACCAGGACATCCTCAACATCCTGGGTGCGACCTCCGGCGACACCGGCTCGGCCGCCGAGTACGCATTCCGGGGACGCGACCGCATCGGCATCTTCATGCTTTCGCCGCAGGGGCGCATGAGCGCGTTCCAGCGCGCGCAGATGTACTCCTTGCAGGACGAGAACGTGCACAATATCGCGGTCGAGGGCGTCTTCGATGACTGCCAGCACCTGGTGAAGACTCTCTCCGAGGACCTGGCGTTCAAGGACGCGCAGCACCTGGGCGCGGTCAACTCGATCAACTTCGGGCGGATCTCCGCACAGATCGTCTACTACGTGTGGGCCTGGCTGCGCACAACCGATGCCGTACCGGCCGAGGAACGGGCGACGTTCGAGGTGTCGTTCGCGGTGCCGTCGGGGAACTTCGGCAACATCCTCTCGGGCTACTACGCCAAGCTGCTGGGTGTTCCCGTGCGACGCCTCGTGCTGGCCTCCAACGAGAACAACGTGCTGGATGACTTCTTCCGCACCGGCGTATACCGCCCGCGCACGTCCGCAGAGACGCTGGCGACGTCCAGCCCCTCGATGGATGTGTCCAAGGCGTCCAACCTGGAGCGCTTCGTCTTCGATCTCCTGGGCCGCGACGCCCAGCGCACGGCGGGCGCGTGGCGCACGCTGGCCGAGACCGGCTCGTTCGATCTGACGACCGAGCAGCCGCGCCTGGGCGCGGAGTTCGGCTTCGCCTCGGGCACCTCCACCCACGAGGACCGCATCCGCGTGATCCGCGAGGTGTTCCAGCGCAGCGGCGTCGTCATCGATCCCCACACGGCGGACGGTGCCGGAGTCGCGGCCGACTTCGTCGAGGACGGCGTGCCGATGCTCGTGCTGGAGACCGCCAAGCCGCGCAAGTTCCCGGAGACCATCGCCGAAGCCCTCGGCGAGACGCCGGAGCCGCCCGCCGCCGTGCGCGAGCTCATGGACGCCCCGCAACGCGTGGTCCGCATGGCCAATGACGAGCAGGCACTCCGGGAGTTCATCCAGGCCCACGCCGTCCGCTGACCCCGCGCGGCGACGATCGCCGATGCTCTCGGCGAGAACCCCCGCGCGCCAGATGAGGGGAACGCCGCGACAGCAGGAGCCGATCGCACCGACCCGCGCGACTCGCTGTCAGCGCCGCCTGCCGTGCCAGCGGGAGCGCACCGCGGCCACGAACGTCACCAGGGGCCGCTCGCCGAAGCGCCACTCGCGCCCCCGCACGAGTCGCGCACCCAGCTCGGGTCGGTCGGTGAGAAGCATCGCCCGAGCGCGTACGGCGTGGACCGGGTCGGAGACGATGGCGATCAGGTCATCCGAGCGCAGGAGCGGTGCGGTGAAGGCGATGTTCTCAGCCGTGCTGCGACTCTGCGCCTCTCGAAGGATCACGCCGCGCCATCCCTGACGGCGAGCCTCGGCGGCGAGTATCTCCGCTTCAGCGGTGTCGGAGTGCACCCGTCCGCCGGACACGATGAGAGCGCGCGGCACCGGCATGCTCCGCAGCGTGCGCAGCCCGGCGCGCACCCGCCATCGGTTGATGAGGTTGGCCCGTCCGCCGCGGTTGCCGAATCCCAGCACGATGACCACAGACCGGCTGCCGACGGTCGCCGTGCCGAGGTGGCGTCCCGTCGCGCGCCACGCCTCCCACTGCCCCCAGCCGAGCGCGGCCAGCGCGATGAGCAGCGATCCCCCGCCCAGGAGCTTCCTTCCCGATCCCACACCCCCACGCTACGCTGCGCCCTTCGTCTCCGACCCCGGCGGCGCCTCGGCACGCCATGCTCGTCGACTCCCAGCCACCTCCCCCTCCAGGCGCGCGTGCCGTGCGCACCCGACGAACGCCCCGTGCGACGGCTCCCGGATATGCGAAACGCCCGTCCCTCGCGGGACGGGCGTTTCAGCGGTGATCAGCTCGAGCGGGCGATACGGGCGAGGACACCGTGCACGAAGGCGCCGGAGTCATCGGTGGAGTACTCCTTCGCGAGTTCCACGGCCTCGTCGATCGCGACGGCCGCGGGGACCTCGTCGTTGAAGAGGATCTCCCAGCTGGCCATGCGCAGCAGCGCGCGGTCGATGGCCGGCATGCGGTCGATCTTCCAGTCGCGCGCGTGCGTCACGATCTGCTCGTCGATCTCGTCGCGGTGATCGAGCACGCCGTCGACGATCTCGCGAGCGTACAGCCAGGAGGCCTCGCGCGCCGGCTCCCCGGCAGCGCGCTGCGCCTCCGCGGCAAGCGTCACGTCGAGCGCGTCACCACGGACGTCGGACGAGAACAGGATGTCGAGCGCGCGCTTGCGCGCCTTGGTGCGTGCGGACATTCAGCGAATCAGTCGTTGACGCGGCCGAGGTAGTCACCCGTGCGCGTGTCCACCTTGACCTTGGTTCCGGTCTCCAGGAACAGCGGGACCTGGATCTCGTAGCCGGTCTCCACGGTGGCGGGCTTGGTGCCGGCCGACGAGCGGTCGCCCTGCAGACCGGGCTCCGTGTAGGTGATCTCGAGCACGACGGAGGCGGGAAGCTCGACGTACAGCGGGTTGCCGTTGTTGAGCGCGATCTGCACCATCTGGTTCTCGAGCATGAAGTTCGCGGCGTCACCGACGGTAGCGGCGGCGACGGTGAGCTGGTCGTAGTCGTCGACATCCATGAAGACGAAGTTCTCGCCGTCGTTGTAGAGGTACTGGAAGTCGCGGCGGTCGACGTTCTCGATCTCGACCTTGGCACCGGCGTTGAAGGTGCGGTCGATGGTCTTGCCGGTGACGACGTTCTTGAGCTTGGTACGAACGAACGCACCGCCCTTGCCCGGCTTGACGTGCTGGAACTCCACGACGCTCAGCAGCTGGCCGTCGATCTTGAGGACGACGCCGTTCTTGATGTCCGCGGTGGATGCCATGGGAAGTGATTCCGTTTCGTCTGTGGGAGTGGCCGGCGGTGGCCGACTCGTCATTCTATCGGACGCACCCGGTGATCCCCTGGGCGACGCGATTCGTCAGCCCTCCGCCTGTCCCTCCAGCACGTCACACAGTCGCTCGACGGCGCGTGCGTACCCCGCCACGCCCTCACCGATCACGTGTACGGCAGCCACGTCTCGCACATACGAGAACCTGCGAAACTCCTCGCGGTTGTTGATATCGGAGATGTGCACCTCGGCCGCGGGAATGCTGACGCTGTCCAACGCGTCCCGCAGCACCACGGACGTGTGCGTCAGCCCGCCGGGGTTGATGATGATCCCTGCGCAATCCAGGCGAGCGTCGTGAATCGCGTCGATGATGACGCCCTCATGGTTCGACTGCACCGCGCGCACATCGAAGCCGCGCGCTGCTGCCGTGGTGCGAACCAGGGCCTCCACATCGGCAAGGGTGTCGGTGCCGTAGACCTCCGGCTGCCGGGTGCCGAGGAGGTTGAGGTTCGGTCCGTTCACGAGCAGCAGGCGACGAGGTGCGGTCATGTTCGGAGGCTATCAGCGAGATGGATGCGGCTGCATCGCATAGCCTCGAAGGATGTCCCCCACCGCCGCCGAGATCGCCAGCTTCCATGAGGACGAGCCTCCCGCCGGAGCGGATCCCTTCGTCTTTCGCCGGCCCGTCGCGCCCATCGTGATCGCGGAACCGGATCCGCGCTGGCCGCAGACCGCCGAGCAGGTCATCGCCACCGTACGCCGCGCCCTGGGACCAGGCTGCCTCCGGATCGAGCACGTGGGATCCACCGCGGTCCCCGGCCTTCCCGCGAAGCCACTGATCGACCTGGACCTGATCGTTGCGAGACCCGATCGCGAATCCGACTACGTCCCGGCTCTGACGGCCGCGGGTTTCGTGCTGTCGGTGCGTGAGCCGTGGTGGCACGAGCACCGCATGTTCATCTACGACAACCCCGACGTGAACCTGCACGTGTTCTCCCCCTCAGCTCCCGAACCGTGGAAGCACATCATTCTGCGCGATCACTTGCGAGCGAATCCCCGGGACAGGGAACGCTACGCCGACGCAAAGCGCGCGGCGGCGGCAGCAGCCACCGCGGCAGGCGAACGAGTCATGGAGTACAACGCGAGGAAGGAGACCGCGCTCCGCGAGATCCTGCTTCGTGCGCTCGCCGCCGCCGGCTGCGCACCTGAGGAGCCGGCGGCTGATCCTCGGCAGTAGGGTGTGCCCATGCGACTCCACATCCACAGCCCGGGACGCTCCGGCCCCCGCGCTTGGCCGTCGGCGCCGGGAGACGCACGCTTCATCGCGCTGCGCGCCGATGAGCCCGCCCGTGACGCGGCATCCGAACTGGCGAAGGTCGGCCTCGACGACAGCACGGAAGCCGTGTTCGCCCATTCCTACCTCGCGATCCCCGCGGCCCTCGCGGTCCGGGAGTCGTCCGTGGCACTGGTGCTGGTGGAGCCCGCGTTTTACGACATCGCCCGCGGGCACCGCGACATCGAGTCCCACATCAGCACCATCGAACATGCACGCCTGCAGCTCGCCGCCGGCGATCTCTGGGGCTACTGGACGGCCATCCGGCCGCTGATGTTCGGCGGGCCAGCGCAGGAAGTGACGTGGGAGGAGGAACGCGCCGCGGCCGCCGAGTTCGCGCGGCGCACTCTCCCCTGGGGGCACGGCTTACGAGCAGAGCACCTCAACGCGCCGCGCATCCTGGTTGTGACCGGCGGTTGGAACGACGAGTACGAAGCGATCGCCGGCCGGCTCGTCGATGCCGGCGCCTCACACGTCGTGCTCCCGGGACATGGTCATCGCGCTCAGGATCACCCACGATTTGCAGAGGTCGCGTCCGCGTTCCTTGATCGATAGTCACCGGCTCCTCGCTGCCGGTCAGGCGGTGGAAAACAGGCTCAGGGCGTCGCAAGCATTCCGAAGGTCATGAGCTCTGGGTCGCCTCGGTGCCAGGAACTCTTCCGACCGCCGCGCGACGAAGATGAAGAATCGGGTACGGGCGTCCATCACCATCGGTCTCGCTGCGGCCGACCACCTCGAATCCACGGCGTACGTAGAAGCCCAACGCCGCCGGATTCTGCTCGTTCACGTCTACGCGGACCACACCGTGCTCGTCCAGCGCATGTTCGAGCAGGGCCGAGCCGACGCCCTGTCCCGCCGCGTGCGGGGACACGAACAGCATCTCCAGGCCGCCATCGAGTACGCCGGCGAATCCGAGCGGCCGCCCTTCGTGCTCAGCCACCACCAGCGTGACCGCGGGGAAGTACGCGGTGGCGAGGTTGCCCTGGATCCGGGCGAAGTCGACCGGGTCGAGGAAGTCGTGCGTGTCGCGGACGGCGTCCGCCCAGATCTCCACGAGAGCCGGGAACTCCGACTCCCCCCACACCGGACGGATGACAACGGGGATGGGGCGCCGGATGCTCATCTCCCTATCCTCACATCGACATCAGAAGTCGGCGATCACCAGCTTCTTCATCTGCAGCATGTGCTCAAAGGCTCCCGGTCGTTCCATCAGCTCGCCCATGTTCTCCGGAACGATCTGCCAGCTCACTCCGAACTCATCCGCCAGCCACCCGCACTGCTCAGCTTCGGGCACGGCGCTGAGGGCGTTCCAGTAGGTGTCGATCTCCGTCTGATCGGCGCAGCGGACCTCGAGCGACACTCCGCAGTCGAAGAACCACTCGTGATCGGTGGCTCCGCCGTCCATCGCCGTGAACCACTGATCGCCGATGCGGAACTCGCTGAACATCACCCGGTCCTCTCCCGGGTACGGTGCCACGGTTCCCACCGCGGCATCGGGGAACAGCGAGGTGTAGCGCTCCACGGCCTCTCGTGCGCGCCCATCCGAGCGGCCGACGAAGGTGAGGGACGGGATGATGAACGGGCGCGGATCGCCCGTGGGGTCGGTGAGCATGAGCTGCCAGGTGAAGCCGAACTTGTCCTGCACCCACCCGTATCGCTGGCTGAACGGGTACTCCTGGAGCGGCATCAGCACCTCGCCGCCTTCACTCAGACGCGCCCAGACGGCGTCGAGGGCCTCGCGCGCGGCAGCGGGATCGCCATCGAACATCAGGGGGTCGAAGTTCACCATGAAGGAGATCGACGGGTTGGGGCGGAACTCGGGCCCCGCGTTGATCAGCGTGAACCGGAAGTCGCCCACCGTGACATCCACCGTCAGGGCGTCGCCGGCCAACGGCTCCTGGAAGTCGAGCAGCCCCTCCGTGGGGTACCTGCTCGTCACCTGCGCCGAGCCGCCCGGAAGAGCGTCCGCGTAGAACCGGCCCGCCTCCTCGGCCGTGCCGTTACACCAGATGTTGGGAATGATCTTCCGCATGAGGGCCTCCCGCCGTTCGTGGCTCTGAGGGTACGCCGGACCACCGACATTGAACATCCCCCATCCACGGGCACGCCGCTCAGCCGGAGATCTCCTGGTAGGCGGCGAAGAGGAGCGACTCATCCGGAGCCTGCAGCACGGTGGGCCGGGCGATGTCGTCGAGGACGATGAAGCGCAGCATTCCGCCGCGCGACTTCTTGTCGCGCTGCATCGTGGACAGCAGCGATGGCCAGCGGCCGGCGAGGTAGGTGGTCGGCAGCCCGAGGCTCTCGAAGATGTCGCGGTGCACGGCGACCGCGTCATCACTCAGTCGTCCGGCCAGCCGTGACAGCTCGGCAGCGAACATCATGCCCACCGAGATCGCTGCGCCATGGCGCCAGCGGTAGCGCTCAGCGTGCTCGATCGCGTGACCGAGCGTGTGGCCGTAGTTGAGGATCTCACGCAGTCCTGCCTCGCGCAGGTCCTCCCCCACGACGTCCGCCTTCATCTGAATGGCGAGCTCGATGCTGCGGCGGAATTCAGCGCTCGTCACGTCGGTCGCACGCTCGGGGTCTGCACGCACGATGTCGAGGATCTCGGGATAGTGGATGAATCCAGCCTTGACGACCTCGGCGTAGCCGGCAACCGCCTCGTTGCGACTCAGCGAGCGCAACAGCTCGAGGTCCGCCACCACGGCGTAGGGCGGCCAGAACGATCCGACCAGGTTCTTGCCCTCGGCCGTGTTCACTCCGGTCTTGCCGCCGACGGACGCGTCCACCATGCCCAGCACCGTCGTCGGCACCTGCACCACGGGGACGCCGCGCAGCCACGTGGCGGCGACGAAGCCGGCGAGGTCCGTGACCGCACCTCCGCCGAAGCCGACCACCGCGTCGGTGCGCGTGAAATCGCTCTGCCCGAGGATCTGCCAGCAGAAGGCGGCCACCTCGATGCGCTTGCCCTGCTCGGCGTCGGGGATCTCGGCCAGCAGCACCTCGCGATCTGCCATCAGCTGCTGGCGCAGCTTCTCGGCCTGGGCGCCCAGGGTCGGCGGGTGGATGATGAGCACCTTGCGGGCGTTGGGCGGCAGCACCGTGCCGAGGTCGGCCAGCAGTCCCTCACCGATCGAGATGTCGTAGCCGGGCTCACCGGAGACGTGGATCGTGGTGGTACTCATGAACGGTTTCCTCTCACCCAGTCGGCGATGCGCTCGACGACGGCCTGGATACGCCCCGTCGAGGTGTCGAAGGTCACGTCGGCGACCTCCTCGTAGAGCGGCCGGCGCTCGTCGCGAATGCGCAGCCAGCGTTGCATCGGGTCCTCACCGGCCAGGAGCGGGCGTCCGCCTCCCGCGATCCGGCCCGCGACGACGCGCGGCTCGACGGTCAGCAGCACGACGTCGTGCTCGCCCAGCAGTTCTCTCGTCGCGGCGGTGAGGACGGCTCCGCCCCCGAGCGCCACCACGCCACCCCCTGCCACGGCCGCGGCCACGGCGAGGCGTTCGAGTTCCCGGAAGTGCGCCTCGCCGTGTTCCGCAAAGATGTCGGGGATGGGCCCGTGCTCGCGCGCGATCACGGCATCCGTGTCGGTGAACGTGCGCTCCAGCACCTTCGCCAGCTTCTTGCCGATGCTGGATTTCCCGGCCCCCATCGGGCCGACCAGCACGACGGCGCGGGGCGTCGGCTCAGACACCGCCGGCCAGCGACGGGTCGCTGACGCCCGCGGTACGAAGGTTCTCCGGGACGGCGGCGAGGTAGCTGTCCAGATTGCGGCGGGTCTCCGCCACCGAGTCTCCGCCGAACTTCTCGAGGATCACGTCCACCAGAGTGATCGCGACCATGGCCTCGGCGACGACTCCTGCCGCCGGCACCGCGGAGATGTCCGAGCGCTGGTGGTGGGCCGAGGACTCCTCACCCGTGGTCACGTCGATGGTGTGCAAAGCGTGCGGCACCGTGGCGATGGGCTTCATGCCTGCCGTCACTCGAAGAACGGTGCCGGTCGACATGCCGCCTTCGACCCCACCGGCCTTGTCGGAGCTCCGGGTGATGCCGTCGGGCGCAGCGTACAGCTCGTCGTGAGCGGCTGAACCACGGCGGGTCGTGGTGACGAACCCGTCACCGATCTCCACCGCCTTGATCGCCTGGATGCTCATCACCGCCTGTGCCAGCTTCGCATCGAGCCGGCGGTCCCACTGGACGTGCGAGCCCAGGCCCGGCGGCAGACCGTAGGCGAGCACTTCGACGGTGCCGCCGACCGTGTCGCCCTTCTTCTTGGCGTCGTCGACCTCAGCCACCATCCGCTCGGAGGTCGCGGCATCGAAGCACCGCAACGGGTCCGCGTCGAGGGCGGCGACATCGTCCGGCGTCGGCAGGGCGGCCCCTTCGGGTACGCGGACCGGCCCCATGGACAGCGTGTGACTCACGAGACGGATGCCGAGATCGGACAGGAAGGACTTCGCGATCGCGCCGAGGGCCACCCGGGCAGCCGTCTCGCGTGCGCTCGCGCGCTCCAGGATGGGACGCGCCTCGTCGAAGCCGTACTTCTGCATGCCCACCAGGTCCGCGTGTCCCGGACGCGGACGGGTGAGCGCGGCGCCGCGGCCCCGTGACATCTCGGTGAGCTCCACCGGCTCAGGGCTCATGACCTCGGTCCACTTCGGCCATTCGGTGTTGCCGATGCGCACGGCGATGGGGCTGCCCAGCGAATAGCCGTGACGAACACCACCGGACAGGTGCAACTCGTCCGCCTCGAACTTCATGCGCGAACCGCGGCCGTAGCCGAGCTTGCGGCGAGCGAGGTCGCCGCGGATGTCGTCCAGATCGATGCGGACGCCCGCGGGCAGGCCCTCCATCATGGCGACGAGTTCAGGACCGTGGGATTCACCGGCGGTGAGGACGCGAAGCATTCCCCTAGTCTCCCATGAGCGCCGAGCGCATCGCGTCCAAGATGACGCTCTCCGACTCCAGTGGCTCGGCCACCTGACCGGTGACGAAGATCCGTACCTGCAGCAGCGCCTGATGCAGCAGCATCTGCACCCCGGACGCGGCGGGGAGCCCCAACGTCATCCAGGCCTCCCCCAGCTGCGTGGGCCACGGGGCATACACGGCGTCGACGAGCGCACCACCGTGCTGGGCGAGCAGGCCGGCGATCGTATCGTCGATGTGCGTGCCTCCCGGCAGCGTGGCGATGGTCGCGTCCACGTCGCCGAGGCCGGCGTGGGCGTCGAGCGGGCGCACGGAAACCGACAGGCCCATGTCCGCGGCCAGATCCACAAGCGGAGCCGCCTTCTGGGGGCGTCGGGCGACGATCTCCAGCTCCCGCGCGCCGGCCTCGGCCAGCGCGATCACGGCCGACACCGCAGTGGCACCGGCCCCGATGATGCGGGCCCGCTCAGGCGCCTCGACGCCGTTCTCGCGCAGCGCTCCGATGAAGCCGCCGATGTCCGTGTTGAAGGCGGCCGGCTCATCACCGGTGAGCAGCAGGGTGTTGGCGACGCCGGTGCGCATGGCTCGGGCGTCCCGCGATCCCGCGGTCCGCCACGCCGACTCCTTAAGCGGCATCGTGAGCGACAGACCGCGCAGCTCCCGGCGCGCCGTCACGAGCTCCCGGTCGAAGCTCACCTCATTCACCTGTCGACGGCCGTACTCCCAGTCCAGGCCCAGCGCCCGATATGCGGCAAGGTGCAACTGGGGAGACCTGCTGTGGGCGATGGGGTCACCCCAGACTTCGAGGCGCTGCATCAGTAGCACCCGCTGTCGGGGTTCTCCTCGCACCACTGGTGCCACTTCTCCTCGTTCGCCTGCTGTTCGGCGTACGTCGTGGCGAACAGGGTCTCGCCGGTGTCGAGGTTCACGGTCACGAAGTAGAACCACGGCCCCTCGGCCGGGTTCAGCGCTGCCGCGATGGCCGCATCGCCGGGGCTGGAGATCGGACCCGCTGGCAGGCCCGGGTGCAGGTAGGTGTTGTAGGGGTTGTCGTTCTCACGATCCGCATCGCTCGTGGACACCACCCCAAGGGTCAGCTTCCCGACGCCGTACTGCACAGTCGAGTCCATCTGCAGCAGTCCATGCGTCTCGGTGTTCGACGGCTCGAGGCGGTTGTAGATGACGCGCGCGACCTTGGGGAAGTCGTCCGTGCGGCCCTCTCGCTGCACGATCGACGCGATCGTCAGGATTTCCTGGCGCTTCTCCGCCGGCACGCCAGCCTCGTCGAGGGCCTGGACCATGCGGTTCACGAGGGTCTGGATGGCGTCGTGCGCCGAGGTGCCCGGCTCCAGCGTGTACGTCGCCGGGAACAGCCACCCCTCCAGCGACGCGGCGGACACGCCGAACTGCGAGGGGTCGGCCGCGGCCGCCTTGACCTCATCCACGCTGATCTCCAGGACGCTCGCCAGCTCCTCGTAGATCAGTGCGGTGGGCTCACCCTCGCGGATCAGCAGCGTGTTCTCCCGCTTGTTCTCCGGGTTGATCAAAGCCTCGTAGGCGGCCTGGGACGTCATGTGGCTCTTCAGCTCGTACAGCCCCGGGTAGAACTCCTCCGGGTTCGACAGGCCGCGCACGTAGTCGTAGAACGCCCCGCTCGTCTTCGTGACGCCCGCGTTGTACAGCGTGCTGGAGATGTCCAGGCCCGTCTCTCCCGCGCCGATGCTGATCATCACGGGCTCGCCCTCGGTTCCGGCCTCGAAGTCCGCGGGCTCGCTCATGCCGAGCGCATCGCGGATCTGATCGCCGAACACGTTGTACACGGTCACGCCCGCCGCGATGATGCCTCCCAGTACGACGAGCATCACGATGAGGCCCACGAGACAGCCGCGGCGGCGCTTGCGACGCTTCTGCTTCACATCCGCGGCCGGAACGGGCTCCGCCGCGAACAGGTCTGCCATGTCGGTGAGGCCGTCCCGCGTATCCGCAGTCCCGGCAGCAGCGCGCCGTGTCGGCTGTGTCGATGCCTCGGGCTGTGCCGACGCCTCGGGCTGTGCCGATACCCCGGGCTGTGCCTGTGCCCCGGGCTGTGCCTGTGCCCCGGGCTGTGCCGGTGTCCCAGGCTGGACCCCGGGCTGTGCCGCGGGCGCGCCGGACTGCGGGTCTGCAGGAGCAGCCGCATCGCCAGCGGAGGGGCCGGACGTCATCGGCACCGGCGCTTCGCCCGCGGGCTGGCCCTCCGATCCGCTCTGCGATCGGGCCGCGGCAGCGCGCGCCTCACGACGCGACATCGGGGCGGACTCGGGCTCGTGGCCAGCCGGATCGGTCACACAGACTCCTGGGGACGGGGTACAGGGAAGCCGGGAAGAGTGCCGGAGCGCTTCTCGGTGTCGATCGCCTGCTGCAGCAGCACGACGGCGGCGACCTGGTCAACGATGCCACGGGTGTCACGTTGCTTGCGACCCGAACTGCGCAATTGGCTGTGCGCGGTCACCGTGGTGAGACGCTCGTCGATAAGACGCACCGGTGTCTCACCGGCGGCCAGCGCGGTCGCGAACTCCCGTGAATCCGCGGTGGAGGGGGTGTCCTCCCCGCGAAGGTTCAAGGGGAGCCCGACGACGATCTCGATCGCGGCCAGTTCGTCGGCGATGGCCAGAACACGCGACACGCTGTGCTCGTCGCGAGGAACGGTCTCCACCGGGGTGGCCAGCATGCCGTCTGGGTCGCAGCGCGCGACGCCGACGCGGGCCTTGCCCACGTCGACGCCCACGCGTACGCCGCGTCGGAAGCCGGTCATGCCCGCCCGAGCTGGTCGCGGATGCCCTGGAGCGCGGACGGCAGTGCCGAAGCGTCGGTGCCGCCACCCTGTGCGAGGTCATCACGCCCGCCGCCGCCACCACCGAGTACACCGGCAGCCGCCTTCGCGAGGATGCCTGCGCGAGCGCCGGCGTCGCGTGCGGCCTGGTTGGTACCCACGATGACGACGGGGCGATCACCCGCGATGCCGCCGAGCGCGACGACCGCCGGGGCGGCACCCAGACGCTCGCGCACGCTGTTCACGAGCGCACGCACATCGTCCGCCGAGCCGACCGCACCGACATCGGCGGTCACCACGCGATACGATCCCACCGTCGTCGCCGTCTCCGCCAGCGCCGGAACACGGTCGGCGAGAGCGCGAGCTTCGAAGGCCGCGATCTTCTTCTCGGCGGCCTTCAGCCCCGCAGACAGCTCGGCGACCCGGGTGAGAACCTGATCGCGGGGCGCCTTCAGCGTGCTGGTGAGCTCAGCCACGAGAGCGCGCTCAGCCGTGAGCTCGCGGAAGGCATCCCGCCCGACGAGAGCCTCGACGCGACGGTTGGAAGCACCGACCGAGGACTCGCCGATGAGGCTGACCAGCCCGATCTCGGCACTGTTGGACACGTGAGTACCGGCACAGAGTTCGCGAGACCACGGACCGCCGATGTCGACCATCCGCACCTCGGAGCCGTACTTCTCGCCGAACAGCGCCATCGCACCGGCAGCCTTGGCCTCGTCCAGCGACATGATGCGCGTGGTGACTTCCAGCCCGTCGCTGATCGCGTTGTTCGTGATCTCCTCGATCTCCGTCTTCGTCTCGGCGGAGAGGGCCTGACTCCACGAGAAGTCGAAGCGCATGTAGCCGGCACGGTTGAGCGAGCCGGACTGCGTGGCCGACTTGCCGAGGGTGTCGCGCAGCGCAGCGTGCACGAGGTGGGTGGCCGAGTGCGCCTGTCGCGCGGCACGACGATTCAGCGCGTCCACGACCGAGGTGGCGGGGGCGTCCACCGACACCTCGCCGCTGACGACCTCCACCGTGTGACTGATCAGACCGGGAACCGGCTTCTGCACGTCCAGGACGTCCAGCTCATAGCCGGGGCCGACGATGGTGCCCTTGTCGGCGACCTGTCCGCCCGACTCGGCGTAGAGCGCGGTCTCTGCGAGGATCACTTCGGCGATCTGGCCGGCCGAGGCGCGGTCGACGCTCTGCCCGTCCACGAGGATGCCCAGCACCCGCGAGCCCGTCTCCATCTCGGTGTAGCCCGTGAAGACGGTCTCGCCCTGGGCGCGGTACTCCCGGTACACCGACACGTCGGCGATGGCACGCTTGCGTGACTTCGCGTCCGCCTTGGCGCGGGCGCGCTGCTCCTGCATGAGCGTGTCGAAGGCGCCGCGGTCCACGGTGAGGCCCGCCTCCTCCGCGATCTCCAGCGTGAGGTCGATCGGGAACCCGTAGGTGTCGTGCAACAGGAAGGCTTCGTCGCCCGCGATAGCGGACTTTCCGGCGTTCTTGGTCTCGGCGACGGCCTCGTCGAGGATGGCGGAGCCCGCAGCCAGCGTGCGCAGGAAGGTCTCCTCCTCCGCGTAGGCGTACGTCGAGATGCGCTCCCAGTCGCTCTCCAGCACCGGGTACCCGGCCTTCATTGCATCCCGCGAAACCGGGAACAGCTCCGGGAAGGTGGGGCCGTCCACGCCGAGAAGGCGCATCGAGCGGATCGTGCGGCGCATGAGGCGGCGAAGGATGTATCCGCGGCCCTCGTTGGACGGCGTGACGCCGTCGGAGAGCAGCATCAAAGCGGAGCGCACGTGGTCGGCCACCACACGGAAGCGGACATCGTCCTCGTGCGAGGCGCCGTACGCGCGGCCGCTCAGCGCGACCGCCTTGTCGAGCACGGGACGAACCTGATCGGTCTCGTACATGTTCTCGACGCCCTGCTTGATGAAGGCGACACGCTCCAGGCCCATGCCGGTGTCGATGTTCTTGTGCGGCAGCTCGCCCACGATGTCGAAGTCGACCTTGGAGCGGACATTGGCGATGAGGTCCTGCATGAACACGAGGTTCCAGATCTCCAGGTACCGCGTGTCGTCCACGAGCGGACCGCCCTCGGGGCCATATGCGGGACCGCGATCGTAGTAGATCTCCGAGCACGGACCACCGGGGCCGGGCTGACCGGTGTGCCAGTAGTTGTCCTCCTTGCCCATGCGCTGGATGCGCTCTGGCGGGAGTCCCGCGATGCTCTGCCAGAGCTCAGCGGCCTCGTCATCGGTCTCGAACACGGTCACCCACAGCGAGTCCGGGGCGAAGCCCAGACCGCCGTCTTCCTCGGCGGAGGTGAGCAGCTCCCACGCGAAGCGGATCGCGCCCTCCTTGAAGTAGTCGCCGAAGGACCAGTTGCCGAGCATCTGGAAGAACGTGCCGTGGCGCGCGGTCTTGCCGACCTCCTCGATGTCGTTCGTGCGGATGCACTTCTGCACGTCGGCCGCGCGCGGGTACGGCGCCGGAACCACTCCGGTCAGATACGGGATGAACGGCACCATGCCCGCGATCGTGAACAGGATCGAGGGGTCGTCGCTCACCAGGGAGGCCGACGGAACGATGGTGTGGTTCTGACGCTCGAAGTAGTCGAGGTAGCGCTGGGCGATCTCAGCGGTCTTCATGGAAAAGGGCTCGTCCTTTAGTTCTTCAGTGGGAATGTCTGCATCGGCCGGAGCCGGCTCAGTCCGCGTTGCGCTTGGCCTCGTCGACGATGGCCACGAGCTCCGCCTCCTGCTCGCGGTACGCCTCGCTCATGCGCTCCGTGAACTCGGTGATCCGGGCATCCAGCTCGGCGAGCGCCTCACGCCCGCGGGGATCCTTGTTGACGAAGTGCGCGGCGACGAAGCCCGCCGCGATTCCGACCAGGAACCAGAGCAGCTTCTTCATGATTCGCCTTTCGATGTGTTCGTCCGTGCACGATGGCACGAGGAGCGGGTGACCCGCGGCATCCCTCCATCGTAGACGGCGATGGGGCCACGGACGACGAAGGGGCGCCGGGATATCCCGACGCCCCTTCGAAGGTGCTGTGATCAGCGAGCTGCGTAGTACTCGACGACGAGCTGGACTTCACAGGTCACGGGAACCTCGGCACGCTTCGGGCGACGCTCGAGCTTCGCCTGCAGCTTGTCGAGCTCCACCGAGAGGTAGCCCGGAACCGGGGGCAGGACGTCGGCGTGACCGCCGGCGGCTGCGACCTGGAACGGCTCGAGGCCCTCGCTCTTGGCCTTGACGTGAATCGTCTGACCCGGCTTCACGCGGAAGGACGGGCGGTCGACGAGCTTGCCGTCGACGAGGATGTGACGGTGCACGACAAGCTGGCGGGCCTGTGCGGTCGTGCGGGCGAAACCGGCACGGAGCACGAGCGCGTCCAGACGGACCTCGAGGAGCTCGACCAGGTTCTCACCGGTCAGGCCCTCGATGCGGCGAGCCTCGTTGAAGGCGATGCGAAGCTGCTTCTCGCGGATGCCGTACTGGGCACGCAGACGCTGCTTCTCGCGCAGACGGACGGCGTAGTCGCTGTCAGCCTTGCGCTTGGTGCGGCCGTGCTCACCGGGAGCGTAGGGACGCTTCTCGAGGATACGGGCGGCCTTCGGGGTGAGGGCGATGCCGAGCGAGCGCGACAGGCGCGCCTTGCTACGGGTACGGGACTTCGTCGACACGAAGTCTCCTTTCCTGGGACGTGGTCGTGACGTTCACGACTCACGGACGTATCTCCACTCCCTCGCCCGCCTGGTGCGCACGCCGGGGCGCGCCATACGGTGATGCAGAGGAAGGGGATGCCCGATATCGGTAGATCGAGCCGATCGATTCTACCAGATCGAGAACGCCTGCTACGGCGTCGGCAGGGGCCGTCATCCCTCGAGGATGCGCCGGATGCGCTCGAGACGCGCCTGCACATCCCGCTCCGCGCCGAGGGCTTTCGGGTTGTAGTAGCGCTTCCCCACGAGTTCGTCGGGAAGGTACTGCTGGGCGGCCACCCCCACCTCGGTGTCGTGCGGATACACGTAGCCCTTGCCGTGTCCGAGACGCTTCGCACCGGCATAGTGCGCATCGCGCAGATGCAGGGGCACGCGCCCGAAACCGCCCCCGCGCACATCGGCGATGGCCGCGTCGATCGCCGTGTACGCGGCGTTTGATTTCGCGGTGGTGGCGAGGTAGATGGTTGCCTCCGCGAGCGGGATACGCCCCTCGGGCATGCCGATGAACGCCACGGCATCGGCGGCGGCCACCGCGATCTGCAGTGCCTGCGGATCCGCGAGGCCGATGTCCTCGGCGGCGGAGATCACGAGACGACGGGCAATGAAGCGCGGGTCCTCCCCCGCCTCGATCATGCGGGCGAGGTAGTGGATGGCGGCGTCGGGGTCCGACCCCCGGATCGACTTGATGAAGGCGCTGATCACGTCGTAGTGCTCGTCGCCCTGGCGGTCGTACCGCAGCAGCGCCCGATCCACTGCCTGCGCCACCACGTCGGCGGTGACCACGGCCGTGCCGTCTTCTCCCACCTCGGCCACCGTGGCAGCAGCCTCCAGCGCGGTGAGCGCGCGACGGGCATCTCCCGAGGCGAGGTGTACGAGGGCGGCCACCGCGTCATCCTCGATGCGAACCGCATCCGCCAGACCGCGGGGGTCCGTGACGGCGCGGCGCACGAGGACGGCGAGGTCTTCGTCGGTCAACTGCTGAAGAGTGAGCAGCAGAGAGCGCGAGAGCAACGGGGAGATGATCGAGAAGGACGGGTTCTCCGTCGTGGCTGCGATCAGGATCACCCAGCCGTTCTCGACGCCAGGCAGCAGCGCGTCCTGCTGCGCCTTGGTGAAGCGGTGGATCTCATCCAGGAACAAGATGGTGGTGCGACCGTACAGGTCGCGCTGGTCCAGCGCCTCCTGCATGACTTCGCGAACGTCCTTCACCCCGGCGGTGATGGCGGAGAGCTCCACGAATCGTCGGCCGGAAGAGCGCGCGATGGCCTGCGCGAGCGTGGTCTTCCCGGTGCCCGGAGGCCCCCAGAGGATCACGGAGACCGCGCCTGGACTGGCATCCGGGTCGGCCAGCTTCACCAGCGGGGCGCCCGGGCGCAGGAGATGCTGCTGGCCGGCGACCTCGTCCAGCGAGGTGGGCCGCATCCGCACGGCCAGCGGCGTCTGCCCCTGGTGCAGCGCGGTGGGTCGGTTCATCCTCCCAGGCTAGTCCGGGTCACCGACACCGGGCCCGGCAGCCGGCGCCGGCCGACCCGTCCCGAGCAGACGCACCGGCGTTTTGCCGCCCCGCCGTGCCACTCAGTAGGCTCATGCCCAGTGCGCCCGCCGGGGCGCCGTCTACAGGAGGTGGCGCGTGGCGTCTGGAGGCAAGTCTGCTCGTGAGGAGCGCGACCGTCAGCGTGCGGCACGGGAGCGCGCTCGCGTCTACGAGGCGCGTGTTCAGGTCCACCAGCAGCGTGCTGCCCGCCGTCGCCGCGACAACATCATCGCCGGCATCGTCGGCGGCCTGATCGTGCTGGGAGTGTTCGGCTCACAGGCCGCGTACTTCGTCGCCGGCCCGGGCGCACCGGTTCCCACGCCGTCACCGACCGCCAGCGTCGCTCCGAGCGGTTCGCCCGCTCCCAGCGGTTCGCCCGCTCCCAGCGGTGAGCCGACACCCGTCGCCAGCCCAGAGGTGAGCGCTTCGCCGACGACCGCCCCCACGCCGTCCTCGACGCCCGCTCCGTCGACATCACCGAAGCCGACCGCGAGCCCCTCACCGACGAAGTAACACCGCCACCGCACCGACGACGTCGGCACGAAGAGTTCGCCGGCGAAACCGGCACGAAGGCCTGCCCGCCGACGTCGGCACGAAGACCTCGCCGCCGACGTCGGCACGAAGAGCTCGCCGACGAAACCGCACGGACATCGTCGTCGGGCGCCGTCACGATGCGTCGGTTGCACCCGTCGGGGGCCGGCACTGATACAAACTCGCGCATGAAAAGCCACGGACGCGATGGGCCGGTTCGTTCCGACGCGCCCAGCGCACTGTGCGCGAGCGGATGCTCGTATTAGGCTGGTGTGGTCCTTTCCGCCTCCACACGGCACAGCCGCGCAAGGAGTTTCACGTGTCTGCCACAGATTCCGCCAACAACGAGACCCCGGCCACCGAAGCCGCCGACGCCTCTGTCGAGAACGCTTCGCTGGAGAACGCCCCGCTCGAAGCAGGTGATCAGGCCGAGACCGTCGACACCGATGCGGCAGCTGCCGCCCCTGCCGCCGAAGTTCCCGCAGAAGAGGACGCAGCGCCCGCCGAGGACGCCACACCCGCGGAAGAGGACGCAGCGCCCGCCGAGGACGCAGCTCCCGCACAAGAGGACGCAGCTCCCGCCGACGCCGCAGTACCCATCGAGGACGCCGCACCCGCCGAGGACGCCGCACCCACCGAGGACGCCGCACCCACCGAGGACGCCGCACCCACGGAGGGCTCGTCCTCCAGCGATGCAGCCCCGGCAGCGGACGCGGCGGGGACCGAGGCCCCCGCCCCCGCACCCGCACCCGGACCGCGCGCTGTGCCGTCCCCGGCATCGATCCGCCCGCGCCCGGTCGCTCCGGCGGGCTCCGACTCGTCGGAGTTCGGTCGCGCGGAGGCGGACGGAACCGTCTCGGTGCTCGAGGGAGACCAGTGGCGAGTCGTGGGTCAGTACCCCGACGGGACGCCCGCCGAGGCCCTCGCCTACTTCCGTCGCAAGTTCGACGACCTGGAGTTCAAGGTCCGCAACCTCGAGCAGCGCCACGCCGGTGGCGGCGCCGCTGCATCCGAGCTCACGGGCCAGTCGCGCCACCTGCTCGGTGAGGTGCGCGGGGCAGACGCCGTCGGTGACCTCCTCGGTCTCGCCGGCCGGCTGGAGGCACTCATCGCCGCGCTCAGCGAGGCCAGCGCAGAGGAGGCCAAGGCGCAGCGCGAAGCCGTCGCTCAGGCCATCGCCGACCGCACGGTCGTCGTCGAGAAGGCCGAAGCGCTGGCCGCCCGCGACCCGCAGACGGTGCAGTGGAAGCAGACCTCCGCAGACCTGTCCGCGCTGTTCGACGAGTGGCAGGCTCAGCAGGCCAACGGCCCGCGCCTGCCGAAGAACACCGCCCAGGAGCTCTGGAAGCGATTCCGCACCGCGCGCAGCACGGTGGAGAAGCACCGCCGCGAGTTCTTCGCGAAGCTCGATGAGACGCACAAGGCCGCTCGCGATGGCAAGACCAAGCTGGTCGAGCGTGCCGAGGCCCTGGTGGCGCGTGGCGAAGAGGGCATCCCCGCCTACCGCGCGCTCCTGGACGAGTGGAAGAACGCCGGCCGTGCCGGTCGCAAGGTGGATGACGCACTGTGGGCCCGTTTCAAGGCCGCCGGTGACGCCCTCTACGGCGCACGCAGCGAGCGAGACGCCGCCGAGCAGGCCGAGTCGCAGCCCCGCATCGAAGCGCGTCAGGCGCTGCTGGTGGAGGCGAAGGCCGTCGCGGACGAATCCGACCTGCGCAAGGCCCGCCAGCTTCTCACCGGCATTCAGCGCCGGTGGGATGAGGTCGGTCGCATCTTCCCGCGCGACAAGGAGCGTCAGCTGGACGATGAGATGCGTCGTATCGAGCAGGCGCTGCGTGCTCGCGAGGATGTCGACTGGAAGAAGAACGACCCGGAGACCCAGGCTCGTGCAGATGGCATGAACCGTCAGCTGCTCGATGCCATCGAGAAGCTCGAGTCCGAGGTGGCCGCAGCAGAGGCAGCCGGCAACACCAAGAAGGCCGCTGAAGCCCGCGAAGCGCTGGAGGCGCGCCGTGCATGGCTGAAGGCCATCGGCGGCTGAGACCGACGATCTGAACGATGAAGCCCTCGCGCCCGGCGCGAGGGCTTCATCGTTCCTCCCCAGGGCGACACTGTGGACGCCGAGCGAATCGCGACGCGTTCGCCCGCCACACTCGGGACATGCCACGGTTCCACTATTTCCCCGGCGACGATCTGAGCACCGCAGAACTCAGCGCGGCCTGCCTGGACGGTCACCTCGTCGCCGTGGGCGAGGGCTACATCCCCGCGGATGTTCCGGAGACCTCCTGGATGCGGGCTCGTTCTCTGGCGCCGGTGCTCGGATCCGACCTCGCCGCCACGCTGAGGACCGCGGCATGGGTGCACGGTGTGATCGACACTCCCCCGGTACGACTGGAGGTGCAGCGACGCAGCGCGCGACGAGGCAAGATCATCCCCTCACGTCGCCTGTCCTATCGCGATGTTCGCATCCCGTCCGCAGACCTCGACGTCTTCGGCGACGTCGCGGTGTCCTCCGTCGCCCGGACCATCGCAGACCTCGCACGCGAGGCGCCGGAGGATCCTGCGTTCACGGCTCTTGTCGCCGAGTACCCGTCGGCGCTGCACGCCGCGGTCACCTGGCTGGACACCCACGCTCACCGGCCCGGCATCCGCGCGGCTCGCGCGCTGCTCCGCCACGCGGCCTGAGCGCCGATCGGGTCACGCCGATCGGGTCAGCGCGAGGTCACGTCGATCGGGTCAGCCCGAGGTCACGCGGTACACGTCGTACACGCCGTCGATGCGCCGAACCGCGTTCAGCACCCGATCGAGGTGCACGATATCGCCCATCTCGAACTGGAACCGGCTGAGCGCCAGACGCTCCGTGGTGGTCTGCACCGTGGCCGACAAGATGTTCACGTGGTGCTCGCTGAGCACGCGGGTGACGTCGGAGAGCAGCCCGGAGCGATCGAGAGCCTCCACCTGGATCTGCACCCGGAAGACGCTCTTCGTCGTCGGTGCCCACTCCACCTCGATGAGACGGTCCTTGTCGGCCATGAGGGACTTCACGTTGGTGCAGTCGGCCCGGTGGACGCTGACGCCGCTGCCGCGCGTGACGAATCCCACGATCTGGTCTCCCGGAACCGGCGTACAGCACTTGGACAGCTTCACGAGGATGTCCGGGGCGCCGCGCACGAGGACGCCGGAATCGGCGTTACGCGGTGCGCGGTGGTGGCGCCCCACGGTGGGGAGCTCGATGGGCCCGGTGGTGGTGTCGTCGGCGTTGATGAGCGCCGTCACCTTCTCCAGCACGGACTGCGTGGAGATGTGCCCCTCACCGACGGCGGCATAGAGCGCGGACACGTCCTCGTAGCGCATGAGGCGCGCGACCTCGGCGAACGACTCCTGGTTCATCAGGCGCTGCAGGGGAAGATTCTGGCGCCGCATCGCGCGGGCGATCGCCTCCTTGCCCTGTTCGATCGCCTCCTCGCGCCGCTCCTTCGTGAACCAGCCGCGGATCTTGTTGCGCGCGCGGGAAGACTTGACGAAGGTCAGCCAGTCCTGGCTCGGCCCGGCGTCGGGGTTCTTGGATGTGAAGACCTCGACCACATCGCCGGAGTGCAGTTCAGACTCGAGCGGGACGAGGCGCCCGTTGACCTTCGCACCCATCGTGCGATTGCCGATCTCGGTGTGCACGGCGTACGCGAAGTCGACCGGCGTGGCACCGGCGGGCAGGCCGATCACGCGCCCCTTCGGCGTGAAGACGTAGACCTCCTTGGCACCGATCTCGAACCGCAGCGAGTCCAGGAACTCGCCCGGATCGGCGGTCTCGGCCTCCCAGTCCGAGATCCGCTTGATCCAGGCCATGTCGGCGTCGCTCGCCTTGACATCACCCTTGCCGCCGCTCATCCGCTCCTTGTACGCCCAGTGCGCGGCGACGCCGAACTCGGCCTGCTCGTGCATCTCGTGGGTACGGATCTGGATCTCCACCGTACGGCCACCCGGGCCGATCACCGTGGTGTGCAGCGACTGATACAGGTTGAACTTCGGCGTGGCGATGTAGTCCTTGAAACGGCCGGGAAGCGGAGTCCAACGGGCGTGGATCGCGCCGAGCACCGCGTAGCAGTCACGCACCGTACCCACCAGCACACGGATGCCGATGAGGTCGTAGATGTCGTCGAAGTCGCGGCCGCGAACGATCATCTTCTGATAGATCGAATACATCTGCTTGGGCCGGCCCATGACCTTGCCCTTGATGCGCAGACCGCGCAGGTCCTCATCGACCGCGGCGATCACCTGACGCACATACTGTTCACGCTGCGGCGTGCGCTGTTTGACCAGGCCCTCGATCTCCGCGTACACCTTGGGGTGCAGGACGGCGAACGAGAGGTCTTCGAGTTCGCTCTTCACCGTTTGCATTCCGAGGCGGTGTGCCAGCGGTGCGTAGATCTCCAGGGTCTCGGTCGCCTTTTTGGCGGCCTTCTCCGGCGGGACGAACCCCCACGTGCGCGCGTTGTGCAGGCGGTCTGCCAGCTTGATCATGAGCACCCGGATGTCCTTGGACATCGCCACGATCATCTTGCGGACGGTCTCAGCCTGCGCGGCGTCGCCGTACTTCACCTTGTCGAGCTTGGTGACGCCGTCCACGAGGAGGGCCACCTCGTCACCGAAGTCGGCGGTCAGCTGCTCCAGGCTGTAGCCGGTGTCCTCAACGGTGTCGTGCAGCAGGCCAGCCGCGACGGCGCGGGGCCCGAGGCCGAGCTCGGCGAGGATCTGCGCCACGGCCACGGGGTGCGTGATGTATGGCTCGCCGCTCTGCCGCTTCTGGCCCTCATGCCACTTCGTGGCGGTCGTGTAGGCGCGCTCGACGATCGTGAGGTCTCCGCGCGGATGATGTGATCGCACCGTACGCAGCAGATGCTCGAGGTCGTCACGACGGACCGACCGGGAGAAGATGCGGGGAACCATCCATCGAAGGCTGCCCGGCTGATGCGATGCAGGGGGAAGCGTCTCAGTCACCTGCTCACCTCCTGCTGCGTTCAGATAATCCTACGGCGTGCGCGGCTGCAGCCGCGCACGCCGTAGGCAGTGCTGTGTATCGATCAGGCGACGTCTGCGTCGCGCTCCCGCGCGCGGGCCACCTTCGCGTCGTGCGACTTGATCTTGGGCTCGTTCTCGCGGAACAGCGAGTACAGCGGCGCAGCCACGAACAGCGTCGAGTACGCCGCCACGATGATTCCCACCGTGATCGACAGTGAGATGTCGGCGAGCGTCTGTGCGCCGAGGCCAAGAGCACCGATGAAGAGAATCGCAGCCACCGGGAGGACCGCCACCACCGAGGTGTTGATGGAGCGGATCAGCGTCTGGTTCACACCGAGGTTCACCGACTCGCCGAACGTGCGGTGCGAGGCCGATCCCTGCTCGGATGTGGTTTCCCGGATCTTGTCGAACACGACGGTGGTGTCGTAGAGCGAGTAGCCGAGGATGGTCAGGAAGCCGATCACGGCCGCGGGCGAGATCTCGAAGCCGCACAGCGCGTACACGCCGAAGGTGATCACGAGCACGTCGAGCAGACCGATGATCGCCGCGGCCGACATCTTCCACGTACGGAAGTAGAGGGCGAGGATCACGAAGGCGAGGGCGAGGAAGATGCCCAGGCCCCACAACGACTGACGCGTGACGTCCGCACCCCAGCTCGCGCCGACCGTCGAGGAGGACACCTCTCCGGCGTCCACTCCGTAGGCAGTCGCCAGCGCGGCGCTGATCTGGTTCACCGGGGACGAGCCGTCGGTGGTCTCCGCATCAATCGCCTCTGTCTGGACACGGATTCCGTCCGATCCGACGGTGGTGACCTTCGTGGCCACGTCACCCGCGATGGAGTGAACCGCCTCGGTGGCCTTGGCCTGGTCGAGGTTCTCGGCGGCCACTCCGCTGACGGTGAACTGCGTGCCACCGGTGAACTCCATCGAGAACTGCGGCGGACGGATGAACACCACGAGGATGGACGCCAGCACCAGGAGTCCGGCGACCAGGAACCACAGGTTCCGCTTGCCGACGAAGGGGACGCTGGTCTTGCCGGTGTAGAGATCGTTACCGAGCTGGTTCATCGAGGCCATCAGGCGTCGCCTCCCTTCGAGTCGGAGCCGTTTCGGGCGGCGAGCGCCTCCGCTTGCTTGCGTTCGGCGATGGTCTGCCGGCGCGCGGCCTCACCCCTGCTCTTCGCGTCGCGCGCGGCCTTGCCACGCACGGAGGTGGTGGTCTCAACCGCCTTGAACTGCGCGCGTCCCGCGTACACGGCGCCCAGCGCCTCGGAGTTCATGCCCGAAAGGGTGTGACCGTTGCCGAAGAACCGGGTGCGGGCCAGCAGTTGCATGACGGGGTGCGTAAAGAGCACGAAGATCAGGATGTCGATCAGAGTGGTCAGACCGAGCGTGAACGCGAAGCCCTTCACCGTGGCGTCGGCGAGGATGTACAGCACCACGGCGCAGAGGATGTTGATCGACTTCGAGATGTAGATGGTCCGCTTGGCGCGGTCCCAGCCGTCCTCCACGGCGGCGGTGACGGACTTGCCGTCTCGCAGCTCGTCTCGGATGCGTTCGAAGTAGACGATGAACGAGTCCGCTGTGAATCCGATCGTGACGATCAGACCCGCCACACCGGCCAGCGAGAGGCGGAAGCCCATGCGCCAGGCCAGGATGCACAGCACGATGTAGGTGATCACGGCCATCACGGCCAGCGATGCGATGATCACGAAGCCGAGAGCGCGGTAGGACAGCAGGGAGTACAGCGCGACGAGGCCGAGACCGATGAGGGCGGCGATCAGGCCGATCTGCAGCTGCTGCGTGCCGAGCGTGGCCGAAATGACCTGGTTCGACTGGACGCTGAACGACAGCGGCAGCGCACCGAACTTCAGCTGGTCGGCGAGGACTTTGGAGGTCTCCTGGGTGAAGGTGCCCGAGATCTGGGGGCGGCCGTCGGAGATGATTCCGTTCATCGTGGGAGCCGAGATCACTTCACCGTCGACCACGAAGGCGAAGCGGTTGCGCTGAGTGTCGCCCGCGGTGGTGTATCCGTACAGACGCTTGCTCACCTCGGCGAACTTGCTGGCGCCGTCGCCGTTGAAGTTCAGCTGGACGATCCAGAGACCGCGCTGCTGGTCGTAGCCGTTGCTGGCGTCGGTGATCTCGTTTCCGGTGAGCTCCACCGGTCCGAGGATGTACTTCTGCTGCTGGGCGACCGCGACCGGATCGTCCTTGTCGGCCACGTCGCAGGTGACCAGCGGCTGGTCCTTCGGCGCGTTCGAGAGGTCGGCCGGCTTGGAGCAGTCGTACGCGAGGAACTCGGCCTGCAGCTTCGGCGTGATCCAGCTGTTGTCGGAGCCGTCGGTCGGCGAGGCCGTCGGCGTCGCCTCCAGCGTGGGGTCGGCCGGATCGGGCGTTGCCTTGCCGTCCTCACCGATGGAGGTCGTTGCGGCGCCGGTGGCGAGCAGCACGGAGCGGAGCTCCATCTGCGCGCTCGATTCGATACGGGCCCGCTGCGCGTCATCGAGCTTGCCGGGCACGGCCACCACGATGTTCGAGTTGCCCTCGGTGGTCACCTCGGCCTCACCCACACCGGACGCGTCGACACGCTGGCGGATGATCGTCACGGCCTGGTTCATCTGCTCGGAGCTCGGCTCACCGCTTTCGGTGTTGGCCTTGAGGATCACCTGCGTACCGCCCTGGAGGTCCAGCGCGAGCTCAGGCGTCCACGAGCTCTTCTCGAAGGCGTAGACGCCCAGCGAGTTGATGCCGAACAATACGGCGATGATGGCGAGGAGTCCGATCAGTGCACGCCATGCGTGCCGGACGGGCGTTGATGTGGCCACGGAGTCGGGTCAGCTTTCTCGAAACGCCTCAGTCGTTGAGGCGGCGGAATCAGTGCTTGTCGTTGCCTTCGAGACGGCGGCGCGTCTCCTCAGCGGTCTCGATGCGCGGAGCGTCTTCGCCGTCGGCGGCGGGCGGGGTCAGCGAGGAGGCGTCGTCCGGGACCTCGACGTCCTCGTAGTGCTCCACCTCAGCAGTCTCGTCGGGCTCGACGTCGGAGGGCGTGATGATGCGCGCGATCGCCTGCGTGTGGACGCGGATGACGACGCCGGGCGCGACCTCGATCTGGGCAGGCTCGTCCAGGTCGTCTGCGTTGTAGCTGACGATGGTGCCGAAGATGCCGCCGTTGAGCATCACCTCGACGCCGGGAACGGTCTGACGCGCCTTGGCCTCCTGCTCCTCCTTCATCTTCTTCATGCGCTTGCGCGAGTTCCAGAACATGAAGACGACGAGCGCCGCAAGGACGACGAGCAGAAGAATGTCCATGGGCATGAGGCAGACAACCTTTCGGGGTGGGGTGCGCGAGGCGCGAAGAGGAGACCCGGAGGTCTTCAGCGATTATAGGTCATCGAATCTCAGCGCCACGTCGGCATGCGGGATGCCGAGGTGCAGACAGGCGTGTGCTCCACGAAATCACAAACTCACCCAGGGGATCACAAGTCATCGAATCTCAGCGCCACGTCGGCATGCGGCATACCCAGGTACAGACAGGCGGGTCCTCCACGAAATCACAAACTCACCCACGGGATCACAAGTCATCGAATCTCAGCGCCACGTCGGCATGCGGGATGCCGAGGTGCACATAGGCCTCCGGCGTGGCGATGCGGCCACGGGGCGTGCGTCCCATGAACCCGATGCGCACGAGATACGGCTCCACGACGCTTTCGATGGTGTCGGGCTCCTCCCCCGCGGCCACCGCGAGGGTGTTCAAGCCCACCGGGCCACCACGGAAGCGCCGCACCAGCATGTCGAGGACCGCGCGGTCGAGCCGGTCCAGGCCGATCGGGTCGACGTCGTAGAGCTCGAGCGCCGCGCGGACGGCGGCGACGTCCGCGGTGTCGGAGTTCACCAGAAGATAGTCACGCACACGGCGCAGCAGACGGTTGGCGATACGCGGGGTGCCACGGGAGCGGCGGGCGATCTCCCCGAGCGCCTGACTCGACAGCTCGACGCCGAGCACCAGCGCCGATCGCTCGACGACCTGTTCCAGCTCGGCGGCGTCGTAGTACTCGAGATGCGCCGTGAAACCGAAGCGGTCACGCAGTGGGTTGGGGAGCATTCCCGATCTCGTGGTCGCTCCCACGAGAGTGAACGGTGCGAGCTCCAGCGGGATGCTGGTGGCTCCGGCACCCTTGCCCACCATGATGTCGATCCGGAAGTCCTCCATCGCGAGGTACAGCATCTCTTCCGCGGAGCGTGCCATGCGGTGGATCTCATCGATGAAGAGCACCTCTCCCGGCATGAGGCTCGAGAGCAGGGCCGCCAGGTCACCGGCATGCTGGATCGCGGGTCCGCTCGACATGCGCAATGGCCGGCCGCTCTCGTGCGCGATGATCATGGCCAGCGTGGTCTTGCCGAGCCCGGGAGGGCCCGACATCAGGATGTGGTCGGCCGACCGCTGCTGGATGCGCGCGGCCTCCAGGAGGAGCTGCAGCTGGTCGCGGACCTTCTGCTGACCGATGAACGCCTCAAGCGACTGCGGCCGCAGTGCACCCTCGATCGCGAGTTCGGTGGCGTCCTGTGGTGCCGCATCCAGCGGGAATTCGTCAGCCACGGGCCGCTCCCGGTCCGAGAGCGGCCAGAGTCCGCCGCAGCAGCGCCTGCACGTTGGAGCGCTCCGACTCCGTGGCGGAGCCGGCGACCTGCGCCACCGCATCCGCGGCTGTGCGCTCGTTCCACCCGAGACCCGTGAGCGCGGCGACGACCTGCGTGGTGACATCGGGCGCGACGGCGCCTCCCACCACAGCTACCGGGGACGGCGGGGCGATCTTGCCCGCCAGCTGCACCGAGATGAGCTTCGCCGTCTTCGGGCCGATGCCGGAAACCTTCCGGAATGGGGCGTCGTCGTCGTTCGCCACGGCGATCGCGATCTGGTCGACCGTCAGTGCCGAGAGGATGCCGAGCGCTGACTTCGGACCCACGCCGGTGACGCCGATCAAGATCGTGAACAGTTCCAGTTCCTCGCGCGTGGCGAAGCCGAACAGGCTCAGCGCATCTTCGCGCACCACGAGGTGGGTGTGCAGCGCAATCGTGTCGCCGCGATGGGTCGTGCGGGCGACATCCGGCGGCACCGCCACCGAGAAGCCGACGCCGCCCACCTCGACGACGAGAGATTCGGAGCCGATGTGGAGCACGGCGCCACGCAGGGAGGAGATCACCATCCCACCCTAGCGGGGGCATCGTACAAAGTTTCGAGCGACACTCCCCCGCCTATCGGCGGCTGCGCTTCTCGGCCTCGGCCCAGGCACGCTGAGCCGGAGTGAGCGCACGCTCCGGTGCGCCCGCGGCCACCGGGCCCCCGCGCCAGGCATGGCACAGGGCAATGGCGAGTGCGTCAGCGGCATCGGCCGGCTGTGGCAGCGCATCCAGGCGGAGGACCCGTGCCACCATGGTCTGCACCTGCAGCTTGTCCGCAGAGCCGTAGCCGGTGATGGCTGCTTTGACCTCGCTCGGCGTGTGCGTGGCCGTGGGCAGCCCTCGTTCGGCCGCCAGCATGAGAGCCACCCCCGAGGCCTGCGCTGTGCCCATCACCGTGGATCGGTTCTGCTGAGCGAACACACGCTCGACGGCCACCACGTCGGGCCGATGCGCATCGAGCACCTCCCGGATGCCCGCGGCGATTCGGGCCAGGCGCATTCCGGGCTGCTCATCCGGGGAGGAACGGACCACCCCCACGTGCACCAGGCGCGCGGAGCGGTCGCGAGCGACATCGACGACGCCGACGCCGCAGCGGGTGAGGCCGGGGTCGATTCCGAGTACGCGCAGTCCAGACACCCGTCCACGCTACGCCGCCCACCACGAGGCGCGCTCCGCACCGCCGACGACACGGAAAACGACGAAGCCCGCATCCTTTCGGAGGATGCGGGCTTCGTCCTGTGCGTGGCTCAGTCCTCGTCGGATTCGAGCTCGGCCTGGACCTCTGCGGAGAGGTCGAAGTTGCTGTAGACGTTCTGCACGTCGTCGCTGTCCTCCAGAGCGTCGATCAGGCGGAACACCTTGCGGGCGGTCTCCGCGTCGATCTCGACCTTGAGGTTCGGGACGAACGCCGCATCGGCCGAGTCGTACTCGATGCCGGCCTCCTGCAGCGCGGTGCGGGTGGCGACCAGATCGGTCGCCTCGGTGATGACCTCGAAGGTGTCGCCCTCGTTGGTGACCTCCTCGGCACCGGCCTCCAGCGCCGCCATCATCACGTCATCCTCGGTGGTGCCCTCGGCAGGAACCACGATCACGCCCTTGCGCGAGAAGTTGTATGCGACAGAGCCCGGGTCGGCCATGTTTCCGCCGTTGCGCGACATGGCCGTGCGCACCTCGGCTGCGGCACGGTTCTTGTTGTCGGTCAGACACTCGATGAGAAGCGCCACGCCGTTGGGGCCGTAGCCCTCGTACATGATCGAGGTGTACTCGACCGATTCGCCGCCGATCCCGGCGCCGCGCTTGATGGCGCGGTCGATGTTGTCCTTCGGGACCGAGGTCTTCTTCGCCTTGAGGACGGCGTCGAACAGTGTCGGGTTACCGGCGAGGTCGGCTCCGCCGAGCTTCGCCGCGACCTCGATGTTCTTGATGAGCTTGGCCCACGACTTCGCACGACGCGCGTCAATGACGGCCTTCTTGTGCTTGGTGGTGGCCCACTTGGAATGCCCTGACATATGTCTCCCGCTCGTTTCGCGCGTTTTGCGCCCTCAAGTCTACGCGTTTTCGAGTCCCGACCTGCGGAACCCGCTTCAGCCCTCGCCGCTGGTGCGCCCCGATCGCGCTCGCGCCGCCGCGATCGAGGCCGATTCGGGGAGCCGGACCGGCACATCCATCTCGACGTCCGGGACCCAGATCCCCCATCCCTCGTCCAGGGGCCACGCGCCGTCCGCGATGAACTGCTCGTGCGCGAGATCGGCGAGAGCGCGCACCGCGTCCGCCTGTTCCGGGGTGAACCTGCCCTGCTGCACGGCCTCCACGAGTTCGTCCGCATCCTTCAGCCAGACGTCTTCGGTGCCGACGTGCTCCGCGTCGATCCAGAGGTCCAGCACCAGGTCGCGGGTGAACACTGCGCCGGTCCCGTCGTCGTCCACCGCGCGACGGTGCGGGAGCTCGAGGTTGACATATACGCCATCGGCCGAGCCGTCCGCTCCGCGGAAGAACCACAGCGACCACGGCATGCCGGTCGGCGCCACGCGCACCACCCCCGGTCCGCGCCAGGTGGACTCCTGCATCCGCCACGGCACGCTGAAGCGCTCGTCGATGGGAACGTCCCGCACCCGCCTCCCGTCCGCCGGAGCCGCCTCCAGCCGTGCGGAGCCGGACGGGATCCACACCACGAGCGCTCTTTCGTCGTCGCGGATCACTCGTACGGCCTCGATGTAGCGGTCGTAGCGCCACAGGATGCTCTCCCCGGTCCGGAACCGCGGGGCGTTCTCCTCCCCCGACACAACCGAATCGTGGGCCAGCGGGTCGGCATGAGCGTCCAGATCTCGGTCGCGCCGCAGGCGGATGAGGGCTTCGGCCAGCGTGATCGGCGACTCGGCGATCTGCTGCCACCCCTCACCACGGCGCCCGACGAGCTGCATGCGGCCGCCGCTGGCGCTGACGTCCACGGATCCGATGGAAAGTCGCATCCTCACACGCTAACCGCCGCGGTTCGCGATCCCCGCGAGGAACTGCCGATGGATCCGATCATCGCCGGTGACCTCCGGATGGAAGGACAGCCCGGTCACCGATCCCTGGCGAACCCCGACGATGGCACCGCGCGTGCGCGCGATGACCTCCACCGACGGAGCGTGGGAGACGACGATGGGTGCGCGGATGAACGAGACGTCGACCTCCCCCTCGACTCCCGCGACGGGGATCGATGCGTCGAACGAATCCCGCTGCGACCCGAACGCGTTACGACGCACGGTCACGTCCAGGCCGCCGAACGTCTGCTGACCCGGTGCCGGATTCTCCACCTGCTCGGCCAAGAGGATGAGGCCAGCACAAGTGCCGAGCGCCGGAAGACCGGAGCGGATCGCGAGACGGAGCGGATCGGCCAGCCCGAGGGACCGGGCTAGCCGGTCGATCACGCTCGATTCCCCACCGGGGATCACCAGCCCGTCGAGCCCCGTCAGATCGCTCGCCTTCTTGACGAGACGGACCGTCGCTCCGAGTCCCTGCAGCATCGTCGCGTGCTCGCGCACGCCACCCTGCAGGGCCAGCACCCCGATGGTGGTCATCGCGTCTCCCGCTTCACCAGCCGCGCTCGGCCAAACGATGCGGTGCGGGCACGTCCGCGACGTTGATGCCGACCATCGCCTCACCGAGGCCGCGGGACACCTGTGCAATGAGGGCGGCGTC
Organism: Microbacterium nymphoidis; assembly: GCF_021044885.1. Classification (GTDB taxonomy): domain Bacteria; phylum Actinomycetota; class Actinomycetes; order Actinomycetales; family Microbacteriaceae; genus Microbacterium; species Microbacterium nymphoidis. Next base: position 751,283 of record NZ_JAJNOD010000001.1, read on the forward strand.
TTCGAACGAGGTCGTGGCCTTCACGATGGCGGCCGCGCGCGCAGCGGGGTTACCGGACTTGAAGATGCCGGAGCCCACGAACACGCCATCCGCGCCGAGCTGCATCATCATCGCGGCGTCGGCCGGCGTGGCCACGCCTCCGGCGACGAACATGACGACGGGAAGCGACCCGGTCTCCGCGACCTCGCGCACCAGGTCGTACGGGGCCTGCAGTTCCTTGGCGGCGACGTACAGCTCGTCAGTGGTCTTGGCCTTCAGCGCGTTGATCTCCGCGGTGATCGTGCGGATGTGACGCGTCGCCTCCGAAACGTCTCCGGTTCCTGCTTCGCCCTTCGAGCGGATCATGGCGGCGCCTTCGGTGATGCGACGCAGCGCCTCACCCAGATTGGTGGCACCGCACACGAAGGGCACCTCGAAGTTCCACTTGTCGATGTGATTGACGTAGTCGGCCGGCGAGAGCACCTCCGACTCGTCGACGTAGTCCACGCCGAGGCTCTGGAGCACCTGCGCCTCCACGAAGTGACCGATACGGGCCTTCGCCATCACGGGGATCGACACGGCCGCCTGGATGTCGGTGATCAGGTCGGGATCGCTCATGCGTGCCACCCCGCCCTGGGCCCGGATGTCGGCCGGCACCCGCTCCAGCGCCATGACCGCGCTCGCGCCGGCGTCCTCCGCGATGCGGGCCTGCTCCGCGGTGACGACGTCCATGATGACGCCGCCCTTCAGCATCTCGGCGAGACCTCGCTTCACGCGAGTGGTTGCCGTGCGATTCTCGGTCATGGGGGCTCCTCTCGCGGCGCCTCTCGCCGCACGATCAAGACAATACACGTTTTGACCTAGGCCAATACGTCGATGGTGGCCGGACGATAGGATCGAGCCGATGGACGACCACTTCAGCGGCCTGCAGGGAACCACGGCAGCCGAGCTCGCAGACGAGCTGCGCACGCTCATCGAGCGCGGGACGCTCGCTCCCGGCGTCGCGCTCCCCCCGGTGCGGGCGCTCGCTGACCTCCTCGGAATGAACCGCAACACGGTCGTCGCGGCCTACCGCCAGCTGGCTGGCGGCGGACTCGTGGAGTCTCGTGGCCGGGCGGGCACTCGCGTCACCGGCACCGCACGTTCCGCTCAGGAGGGATTCGCGCCCGACAGCGTGCTGCGTGACATCGGGTCGGGAAACCCCGACCCGGGCCGCATCCCCGACCCGTCACACGCCCTCGCACACGCGGTCGGTCGCCCGATCCTGTACGGCGAAGCCGTGGTCGATCCCGATCTCGAACGCTGGGCGCGCGAGTGGATGGGATCCGACCTGCAGCCCAGCGATTTCGCACTCACCATCACGAGCGGGGCGGTGGATGCCGTGGAACGCCTGCTCGCCCAGGCCCTCGTGCGTGACGACGCCGTCGCCCTGGAGGACCCGTGCTTCCTCGCCAGCATTCACACCGTGCGCCTCGGCGGCTACCGCGCCATCGCGGTGCCCGTAGACGATGAAGGGATGACCGTCTCGGGATTGCGTGCAGCCCTGGACGCGGGCGTCCGGGCCATCGTGGTCACGCCCCGGGCTCAGAACCCCACGGGGGCGAGTCTCTCCCCCGACCGTGCTGCCGCTCTGCGCGCCGTGCTGGCAGATCATCCTTATGTGCTGATCGTCGAGGACGACCACTTCTCGATGCTGTCTCGCACGCCCTATGAGTCACTGATCGGACCAGGACATCGCCGTTTCGCCCTCGTCCGCTCCATGTCGAAGTTCCTCGGCCCCGACATGTGCCTGGCCGTCACCGCCTCAGATCCGGACACGGCCGCGCGTCTGGGCCTGCGTCTCAGCCCGGGAACCACCTGGGTGAGCCACATCCTCCAGCGGCTGGTGGTGGGGCTGGTGACGAATCCCGACGTTCTCGCCGAGATCCACGCCGCAGCCGCCCACTACGCCGCTCGCAACAGCGCCTTCGCCGATGCTGCGGTGTCCGCCGGTCTTCCGGTGGCCGCGTCGGACGGGCTGAACGTCTGGCTCCCCCTTCCGGTGCCCGCTCGCGCGGCGGCCGAGCAGCTGATGCGCCGCGGCTGGCTGGCGCGCACGGGGGACGAGTTCCGCCTCGTGCCCGACGCGCCGTCGCACCACCTCCGTCTCACGGTGCACGAGCTCGATCGCGATGAGCGAGCTGCACTCATCTCCGATCTCGTCTCAGCCATCGCTGCGGCGAGCTGAACGGACCCCGACGTGCAGCTCTCGCTGTGGATCACCCTGCTGCTGGCCTGTCTGGTCATCAGTTTCACTCCGGGCGCCGGCGCCATCAATACGATGGGAAACGCCCTGAACCACGGGCACCGTCGCGCGATCTGGGGAATCCTCGGACAGCAGGCTGCGCTCGTCATCCATATCGCGATCGTCGCCGCCGGCGTCGGGCTCCTGGTCGCCTCGTCCCCGATCGCCTTCGCCATCATCCGCTACGCCGGTGCCGCCTACCTCGTCTACCTCGGGATCCGGCAGATTCTGGCGAAGGTCGAGCCGGACCCCGCGGACGATGCGGCGGAGACGCCCGCCGCAGCGCGGACGGAGTCGCGGTGGGCGATGTTCCGCCGCGGCCTGTGGGTGAATCTGCTCAACCCGAAGGCGATCGTGTTCTTCCTCGCCTTCCTGCCGCAGTTCGTCAAGCCCGACCTCCCCCAGCTGCCGCAGTATGTGATCGTCGCGGTCACCTGCGTCGTCGTCGACATCGCCGTGATGTGGGGGTTCTTCGCCGTCGCCGCTCAGGGCTTCCGGCGCTTCACGCGCACGGCGCGCGGGCAGCGCACCCTCAACCGGATCTTCGGCGCTCTCTTCATCGCGGTCGGCGTCCTGCTGGCCGTACTGCACTGATCATCCGCCGTAGGCTTCGTCCCACAGAGCCGACCACTGCTCCCCGTCGCTCGGGCAGATGTACCCCATTCCGAACACCATGGTCTGAGCGAGGTTCGCCTCCGCGTCCGGGTTCTCGGACTGAGCCACCAGAGTGCTGATCAGGGGCGAGGTGCTCACATGCATGGCAAAGATCGAGGAATCGACGTCATGTGCGTTCAGGATGGCGGTCTCGCATCCGTCGATGGCCAGCGCCAGCCAGATGCTCACCGCCTGGGACGTCACGGCACCGCCGTTCTGCTCGACCCACGCCGTCTGATCGGCGATGAACGCCTTCTGCTCCGCGGTCTTCGGCGTGAGCTCGGACCCGTCCATCGGCTGCTGCTGGGCGGCGAAGAAGGCGTCGCGTTCCGCGAACACCCCCTCCAGGTCACCCGCGGTCGCCGTCGGATCCGGCTCCGACGTCGTCGGTGTATTCGCGGGGTCACTCGGTGTGGCCGGAGACGGTTCGCTTCGCAGCGGTGAAGCAGAGGGGGTCGCCGCGATGGGCTGACCGGGCGTGGCCAGCAGTGGCGGAATAGTGAAGACGGCAATCAGAGCGACGACGAGCACCGCGCCGCCACCCACCAGCCACGGCCACACCATGCGGCGGGAGCGTGCTGCCAGCGCACCGGACGCACTGGCCACGACCGACGCATACCCCGGGCCGGAAGCCGGCGAGTGCCCCGGGCCGGAAGACGGCGGATAGCCCGGTGCAGGCGCCTGCGGATACCCCGGTGCGGGAGCCTGCGAGTATCCCGGGCCCGAAGCCTGCGGATACCCCGGTACCGACGCCTGCGGATAGCCCTGGGCTGGAGACGCCTGACCCTGCGGCGGGCGCGACAGGTATCCCGCAGCCTGCACCGGGGTCTGCGGTGGGTGCGCCTGACGCTGCACCTGGCCCTGCGGCGGGCGAGACGGGTATCCCTGCCCCTGGGGCGGATATCCCTGCCCCTGGGGCGGGTATCCCTGCCCCTGGGACGGGTATCCCTGACCTTGAGACGGGTATCCCTGACCCTGGACCGGAGCCTGGGGATACCCCGGAGCTGCGTGCGCCTGCCCGAATCCCTCCGTCGGGTGCCCCGGACCGGACGGTGCCTGCTGAGGGGACGCCGGATATCCGTGCGCTGAACCGGGCTGAGGCTGCCCCGCGGGCGGCGGCTGGTGTGGCGACTGAGAAAGCGCCGGCGCGTTCATCGAAGCGGAGGCCGACCACGAAGACTGCGGCTGGGACGGCACCTGCGGCTCCGGCTGCGCCTGCGGCGGGGACGGTACCTGCGACTGGGCCTGCACCCGCGGCTGCGGCCGGGACTGCACCTGCGGCTGCGGCTGCGGCTGCGACGGCACCTGCGACTGCGGCTGGGACTGCACCTGCGGCTCCGACTGCGGGGCATACGCCTGGCGCGCATCCGGCTGAGCCTCGGTCGGGTTGAGATCGGCCCCGGAAGACGGCTGCTCCCCCGCCTGCCCCGGCGTCCCGTTCTGCCCTGATGCCGGTTCCTGCCCCGGCGTCTGATCACGCTCTGACATGGCGCCCCCTGACGTCCTCGCACGGGTCGTCCGCGCGCTACGAATCTACCGCCCGAAGACCTCGCGCACGAGGTTCTCGGGGGTGGCGGGAAGGTCAGTCCTCGGGCCAGCCCAGCGCGATCGTGTCGCGCATCTCGCCGAGCAGCTGCGGCAGAGCCTTGGTCTTCGCGATGATCGGGAGGAAGTTCGCGTCGCCTCCCCATCGCGGCACGATGTGCTGGTGCAGGTGACCGCCAACCCCGGCCCCCGCGATCGCGCCCTGGTTCATGCCCAGGTTGAAGCCGTCGCAGCGCGCCACGTCGCGGAGCACCCGCATCGCGGTCTGAGTGATGGATCCGATCTCAGCGACCTCCTCCTCGGTCGCCTCGTCGTACATCGCGATGTGGCGATACGGGCACACCAGGAGATGTCCGGAGTTGTAGGGGAAGAGATTCAGCAGTGCGTACGCGGTCTTGCCCCGGTGGACGATCAGCGTCTTCTCGTCCGGCCGGGTGGGGGCATAGCAGAACGGGCAGTCGGCGACGTGCGGCTCGGGTCCCGCCTCGATGTACACCATGCGGTGCGGGACCCAGAGCCGCTGGAACTCGTCGGGAACACCGGCGAAGTCGGCCGCCAGTCCGAGCTCCACATCATCGCTCATGCGAAATCCGACTCCGTCATGATGCGCGCGTGATCGGTGATCGCCTGGGAGATGCGAGCAACCGCGTCGGCAACGGGAACACCGTTGAGCTGCGTGCCGTCGCGGAACCGGAACGAGACCGTGCCCGCCGCCCGGTCCTGCTCGCCGGCGATGAGGATCAGCGGCACCTTCGCGGTGGTGTGGTTACGGATCTTCTTCTGCATCCGGTCATCCGAGTGATCGACCTCCGCACGCACGCCCGCGGCCTTGAGCGTCGCGACCACCTCGTCGAGGTAGTCGGCGTACTGCTCCGCCACGGGGACGCCGACCACCTGTGCCGGGGCCAGCCACAGCGGGAAGTCGCCGGCGTAGTGCTCGAGCAGGATGGCGAAGAAGCGCTCGACGGATCCCAGCAGGGCGCGGTGGATCATGACGGGGCGGTGCTTGGCACCGTCCGGTCCGGTGTATTCCAGCTCAAAACGCTCCGGCTGGTTGAAGTCCAGCTGGATGGTCGACATCTGCCAGGTCCGGCCGATGGCGTCACGAGCCTGCACCGAGATCTTCGGGCCGTAGAAGGCCGCTCCGCCCGGATCGGCCACGAGCTCGAGACCCGACTCGAGCGCCACCTCACGCAGTGTCTCGATGGCGGTGGTCCACTGCTCGGGCTCACCCAGGAACTTCGGGTTGCCCTCCTCGTTCGTCGACAGTTCCAGGTAGAAGTCGTTGAGACCGTAATCGCGCAGCAGCGACAGCACCAGGTTCAGGTTGGTGGCGAGCTCCTCGCGCACCTGGTCCTGGGCGACGTAGATGTGCGCGTCATCCTGGGTGAGTCCGCGCACCCGGGTGAGCCCGGACAGCGTGCCGCTCTTCTCGTAGCGGTAGACGGTGCCGAACTCCGCGAGGCGCAGCGGCAGCTCGCGGTAGGAACGACCCCGGGCACGGAAGACCAGGTTGTGGAACGGGCAGTTCATCGGCTTGAGGTAGTAGTCCTGGCCCTGGCGGGTGACGTTGCCCTCCTCGTCGACGACCTCGTCGAGGTGCATCGGGGGGAACATGCCGTCCGCGTAGGTCTGCAGGTGACCCGACGTCATGAAGAGGTCCTTCTTCGTGATGTGCGGGCTGTTCACGAGGTCGTACCCGTTGCGCAGCAGGTGCTTGCGCAGGTTCTCCTCGATCTCGTACCGGATGATTCCGCCCTTGGGGTGGAACACCGCGAGCCCGGATCCGATTTCGTCCGGGAAGGAGAAGAGGTCCATCTCGACACCGAGCTTGCGGTGATCGCGACGCTCCGCTTCGGCGAGGCGCTCCTGGTAGGCGCGCAGCTCGTCCTTGGTGGGCCAGGCGGTGCCGTAGATCCGCTGCAGCTGCGGGTTCTTCTCCGAGCCGCGCCAGTACGCCGCCGCGGTGCGAGTGAGCGACCAGCCGTTGCCGACCATCCGGGTGCTGGGCACATGCGGGCCACGGCAGAGGTCCTTCCAGGCCACCTCACCGTCCTTGCGGACGTTGTCGTAGATGGTGAGTTCGCCCTCGCCGACCTCGACGTCGGCGCCCTCGGCACCCCCGCCCTTCAGACCGATGAGCTCGAGCTTGAAGGGCTGATCGGCCAGCTCCGCGCGCGCCTCGTCCTCCGTGACCACACGACGCACGAAGCGCTGTCCCTCGCGGATGATGCGCTGCATCTCCTTGTCGATGACCTTGAGGTCTTCAGGGGTGAAGGGGTTCTCGACGCCGAAGTCGTAGTAGAAACCGTCGGTGATCGGCGGGCCGATGCCCAGATCGACCTGCGGATTGAGCTTCTGCACGGCCTGAGCCAGCACGTGCGCCGTCGAGTGCCGCAGGATCGCCAGACCCTCCGGGCTCGATACGGTGATCGGCTCCACGACGTCCGTCTCGGTGACGATGGTCGCGAGGTCCTTCTGCTGCCCGTTCACGTGCATGGCGACGACGGAACGATCGGTGAAGAGGGCGAATCCGTCACAGGGATAGGACGGCTGGGGGTTCTCAGACACGAAGATTCTCCAGTTAGCAATGGATGTCGGCAACTCAGCTTCGGACGCTCGCGCGCCCCGCCCGCTCAGGCCTGGGTCGTTCGCGTGCCGGTGACGGCGAGTACGACGGTGTCGTCGCTCGTACGGGTCAGCCGGGCGAAATCCATGCGAAGAGTCTACGCCCCGGTGGTGCTGCCCGCCGTCACTGCGCGGTGCAACTGCGCATCGATTCCCCGCCATCCGCCTGTCTCGTATGCCAGGACCACACCGACCGGCCCAGCCAGGACGACCAGCAGACACAGCCACAGCGGGAGTCCGGCGACCGCGAGCACGATGGCCAGCGCGGGCAGCAGCACGCTCGGCAGCTGGAGCGCGATGTTCTTCGTGGGTTCCCGGGTGAGCCAGGCGTGGATCGCGTAGATCGCGAGGCTGTAGATGATCACGGACACGGCCAGCGAGGTGATGACCGTGACCGTGGGCATGTGCACCTCGGGATCGAACACGTACCCGATCAGGTGGAGGCTTGCCCCCACCGCCGCGATCGCGAGGAAGATGACCGCGTGTCCGTACCCCCACACGAAGGCACGGCTGCGGTGCGCCGCCAGGATCGGTGCCGACGGCAGGAGGAAGTAGGTCCACCACAGGGCGAAGGTCATCGCAATGCCCGCGGCGATCACCACGATGGAGTTCGCACTCCATCCCTCCTCCGCGGTCACCTCCTGAGCGGCGGCGATCGTGCCGATCACCGTCTCGCCGAGGGTGATGATGGCGAGCAGGCTGTATCGCTCGGAAATGTGGTGCGGGTGCCAGGGGGTGCCTCCGGTGGCGGAGCGACGCTCGGCGATGACCGGGCCGAGCAGTTCCACGACCCAGCACAGCGCCGCGGCGATGAGCGTGCCGGACAGCGTCATCGGCACCCACGCCACGATGACCCAGCCGACCTGCGCCAGCGCGATGCACACCACGTAGGTCAGCGCCGTGCGACGGTGGACGGAGCTCCTGGCGGCTCGCAGCCACTGGCCGATCATCGCCACGCGCATGACGATGTAGCCCGCCACCATCACCTGGTTGTCGATCGGCTGGCCGTGCTCGAGCGACGCGAACATGGGCGCCAGCCCGATCGCCAGCACGATGACCCCCGCCATCTGCAGCATGGTCATGAGGCGGAACGCCCAGTCGTCGGTGTCGAAGGCCGAGGCGAACCAGGAGTAGTTGATCCAGGCCCAGATGATCGCAGCGCCACCGAACAGGAATGCGCCCAGCGCCGGCATCACCTCATCGATGGCGATGCCGTGAGCGAACTGCGTTCCCAGCACGCCGAACGCGGCCGCGAAGACCAGGTCGAACAACAGCTCCAGCGGTGATGCGACTCGCCCGTGTTCCGTGGTGCTGCGTCCCGACATCCGGCTCAGTCCGTGCCGGTAGAAACCCTCAGTGTGATCGCTCATGCGTCCCCTCCCGGCGAACATCGTGGCCTCCGTGAGGTCACCGCGCAAGCCGACACGGGGCAATTCGGTGAGTCTGCGTCGGTTTCAGCCCGGCGAGGATCCCGTTGTGATCACAACCGTGCACGCAGTGCCTCCTCGGCACGCTGCTCTTTTGTACACGCCGTTCTCACTGCGTGAGGTGCTTGGATGCCTCGCGCACGCTCAACGGGCTCAGGGCCGGGTGCTCGTCAAGAAAGTGCCGGACTCCCGCGGGGTCGGTCCGTGCCACCTCGCGTAGCGCCCACCCGATCGCCTTCCTGATGAAGAAGTCGCGATCGCCGAGGTTCGCCTCGATGGTCTCGGTGAGCAGTGCCCGATCCACCCGGTCCTTCCGGCCCAGCTGGCTGAGGATCGCGAGCCGGCGCATCCAGAGGTTCTCGTCCGTCATCCACTCGCGAACGAACGCCGAGACAGCGACGGGATGCACGTCCAGCAGGTCCGCCACGCGATGCGCGAGCTCATCGGTGACGTCCCACCACTGCGCGCTTCGCACGAACCGCTCGATGAGGGCAAGCAGCGCCAGATCTCCCCGATGCGGTCGGAGGGCGAGGAGCGCGAGTGCGGCGTACCACTGCTCGCGCGCCACTGCGTGGTCCCAGAGCTGAACGGCGGCGTCCCGCAACGTCCCCGAGTCGCGGATGCCCCGCGCCGCCCCCGTGGTGATCCGTCGCGCACGCGGCACTGGCACGCCGAAGAACGGCAACGACGACTTCATGTAGGCCTGCTGCCCGGGGGCGCGCTCGGGGTCGGCCTCGGCGCGCAGCGCCGACGTGATCACCGCAGCGAGCTCGGCACCGTTCACGCCAGTGACTCCAGCGCGGGCGCGTCGGGCGCGTCGGGCGCGTTGTCGCGCACCAGCGCATCGATGGTGCGGATCAGCAGCAGAATCCAGGTGAACACCAGAGCCCCGGCGACGATCTCCACCGCGGTCAGCGTGTAGTAACCCACCAGGAAGAACAGCACGAGCCCCGCGCTGATGGCGAGGAACGTCCAGCCGAGCACCACGAACGAGCGTGCGATCCCCGGCACCCACCGCCCGATCATCACGATCATGACCGCGAAGACGACGAGCATTCCGCTCGCGAAGCCGGTGTGCACCAGGAAGGACACGTTCACCGGCACCAGGCCGACCACCATCAGGCAACACCCGATGACGATCAGCCCGACACGCACGTTCCGCGTGCCGCGCGGGTCGCGCACCCAGAGCTCCCGCGTCGCGTAGCGGGCGAGAGCGGTCACCAGTATCCCCGCCACGATCACCGTGAGGTTGAACAGTGTGGAGGAGGTCTCCCCCACCATGCCCAGCGCAGACAGGTTGTCCTGCCACCAGTGCGGATCGTCGGCGGAGAGCGTGGCGGCCAGCACCCCCTGCACCAGGAACACGGCGAGGATCAGGGCGAACTGGGTGAGATCGAGCTGCGAGGCCGAGATGAAGACGACGTACCCGGTGATCGCCGCCACCGACGCGGCGATCAGTGCGGAGGGCACCGTGTACACGTCGGCATCGACGAACCCGCGGGCCAGGATGTCAGCGACGAGCGACCACGACAGCGCGGAGATCACGGCGTAGGCCAGCGCGAGGGCGGCACCATCGACCACATCGAGGAACTTCGGGCGCTCACGGGTACGCAGGTACCCGAGCCAGGACGCGAGGGCGAAGGCCAGGACGGCCACCACGGCCGACGTCGCCGCAGCGAACTGACCGATCGATCCGGCGCCGGCGATCGACACACTGCGGAAGGCGAAGGTGAGCAGAGCCAGCAGGCCGGCGATCACACCGCCGATCGCGGCGGCCAGCAGGGCGATCGCCTCGATGCGCTGCAGGCTGGGTTCGGCGATGGCGGTTCGAAGCCAGCGCCAGCCGGCACGGATGCGCGTTCTCACAGGATGAGCGTACTGGCGTGATCCCCCGCAGGGCAGCCGCACAGAGCGCACCCGGTACACTGGTGCCGTTGCATCCTCCGCGGCCATGCAACCTGACACCCGGTGTATCTACCTCCGCTCACGGCGGCACGGCGGCACAAGCCGCGCCGAAACTCCCAGGAGAAACGATGTCAGACACGGCTCAGCCGGCGTCCGCGCCGTCCGATGCAACCGCCCCGGCCCCCAGCCTGATCCGCGCTGCCGGGTTGGCCTACTTCCCGGTCGCCTTCCTCGCCCGCCTTCCGTTCGCCATGAACGTCGTGGGTGTGCTCACCCTCGTCGTGGCCGCACGCGATTCCCTCACTCTCGGTGGGCTGACCTCCGCAGCGGTCGGTCTCGGCACCGCCCTCATCGGCCCGCTGCTCGGAGCAGCCGCCGACCGCTTCGGTCAACGGCCGGTGCTGCTGGCCGCCGGAATCGGCAACAGCCTCGCCCTCCTGCTGATGGCCTGGGTCGCTTTCGCCCCCGTGGCCGATGCGTGGGTGCTGGCCACCGCCATCCTCGTGGGCGCCACCGCCCCGCAGGTGTCCCCCATGTCGCGCAGCCGCCTGGTCACGATCATCGATCGCCGTATCGCCCGCGATCGCCGCGCGAAGACCCTGTCTGCGACTCTCGCCTACGAGTCCTCGGCGGACGAGATCGTGTTCGTCTTCGGACCGGTGCTGGTGGGACTGCTCGCCACCACGCTGAATCCGGCCGCACCGATGATCGGCGCTGCGATCCTCACCCTCGTCTTCGTCGGTGCCTTCGCGCTGCATCCGTCGGGACGCACCACCACGCATGTCGACGCCGACGCTCCGCTCGTGCAGGCCCCGGTGAGCGAGCTGTTCCATCCTCGGGTTCTGGTGCTCGTAGCGGGCGTCCTGGGAATCGGCTTCTTCTTCGGTTCCACCCTCACCTCCCTCACCTCCTTCATGGTGGACGCAGGAAACAAGGAGGCTGCCGGCCTCCTCTACGGCGTGATGGGTGTCGGATCAGCGATCCTCGCGCTCGCGGTGGCGGTGTTCCCCGCCCGCTTCACGCCCCGCTACCGCTGGCTCGTGTTCGCGCTCATTCTCGTGGGCGGCGCCGCGCTCATCGCTTCGGCGCGCACGGTGGATCAGATGATCTGGGCGCTGGCAGTCACCGGCATCGGCATCGGGCCGCTGATCGTGACCGTCTACACCTTCGCCGCCCTGCGAACCCCGGCGGGACGCAGTGCGACCCTGATGACGATGGTCGGGTCAGGCGTGATCGTCGGCCAGTCTTCGTCGTCCGCGATCGTGGGTGTGCTCGCGGACGAGCAGGGCACCGCTCTGGCACAGTGGGCGCCATTCGTCGCGGCGGTCCTCGTGCTGCTGTGCGCCGTGATCAATCTGTTCCTCTCCCGCGGGGACCGACGCTGAGGAGATCGTGCGGAGCTTCCCGATCGGGAGACACGGCCTCACGGACTTCGTAGAATGGCGGCATGAGTCAGCACGGTGAGCTCCTCGCCGCCGACGACGCGCTGCGCGAGCTGCAGCACGAGGCGGATTTCGCGCACGCCCGCCATGGGCGCCTGTACGCGGATGCGCTCAGGCACTACCACGATCAGCTGGCGGCGCTGCTCACCCAGGCTTTCGACGAGCAGGCGCGGTCCAACGACCTCACATTGCCCAAGCGGGATCGGCTGGGACTGCAGCGCCACGCCGCGGAGATCGCGCGTGTCATCGTGACCGACGTGGAGCGGGTGCGCGAGGAGTATCGGAGACTCAGCAGCCGCGCGGTGCCGTCGGATTCCAGCGGACGAGCTCTCGTGGACGCTGTCGTCGTCAGCAGCCGGATGCAGGTCTCGGCCTGGTGGAACGGCCACGCGCATCTGGCGACCCCGGCCGCCACCGCGGTCGCGGCACAGAAGTGGGAGAGCTTCCGGCCAGTGCCGCGCTGGGTGCCTTATGCCGCGGGTGCGGGCGTGGTCGCAGCGGGAGCCTTTCCGATCGCATCGATCTTCCTGCTCTGAGCTCCCGCGTCGCGTGGGCTCCGATGCCAACGGGAAAAGGCCCCTCATTCGAGGGGCCTTTTCACTGAGCGGATGACGAGACTCGAACTCGCGACCCTAACCTTGGCAAGGTTATGCGCTACCAACTGCGCTACATCCGCACGCCGCCTCGCGGCGACATCCCTAGCTTACCCGATCCCGCCGGGTGAGGCGGACATCGCCGAGACGCCGAGCGTGTCGCGCCAGCAACGGGTGATGCCCCGCCGACCAGGTCGACGGGGCATCACCCGGGCAGCGGTCAGCCCTGCTGCGCGCGACGGCGAGCCATCATGATCCCCGCACCGAGGGCGAGCACCAGCAGCCCGATCGCCAGTGCCGGGTACGGATTGGTTCCCGTGGTCGGCAGCGAGCCTGTGGCCGAGGGAACCGGCACCGGCGCGGTCGGCGCGCCGGTCGACGTCGGAGCAGGGCCCGCGGTCTGCGTGGGCGTCGGTCCCGTCGTCTCCGTCGGCGTCGGCGTGGGCGTGGGGCCTGTCGTCTCCGTCGGCGTCGGCGTGGGAGTCGGCGTCGGCGTCACCGCGGCCAGGACGACGAGCGGCACGGATACCGTGGTGTCATCAGCGCGCAGTGCCACGATCGAGTGATCGCCGGCACTCGTCTCCGCCGGGATCGTCACGTCGACGCTGAACGCGCCCGCCGCATCGGCGGTGGCCTCGCCCAGTGCGACCGGCTCGGAGTGCAGCTCGAGCGCCACCACCTCACCCGCGGCGAAACCGCTGCCGTTGACGGTGACCGACTCCCCCGCTCGCACTTCCGCTGCGCTCAGGCTGAGCACCGGAGCCGGGGCGACCGCAGCCACCTCGACCGGCAGTGTGAAGACCGTGTCACCAGCCGTGACGACGAGTTCCTGCGTTCCGGACGCGCCCGCGGGGACGGTCACCGTGACGTTGGCGCGCCCGACCTCGTCGGTGGCGTCGACCGGCGTCACATCCACCTCTGCCGTTCCCACCACTGTGGTTCCGAGTGAGACCTGCACGGTGGCGGGCTTCGTCTCGGTCGTGCTGAAGGACAGGGAGGACAGTGCGATGTCGAACGTCGCTCCCGGGAGGTACCCGCCGGCGGGAGCCGTGGGCATGGTCACACCGACGGCGCGCTGGGCGAGGTCCGGCGTGGCGGTCTTGTTCTCGGCGAACCAGTCCACCATCGACTGCAGGTCTGTGCGCCCGGTGTCCGCGGCGCCTGCGCCCTCGGCGAAGACGGTGAAGTTGTCTCCCCCGGAGGCGAGGAAGGCATTGACCGCGACGAGGTAGCTGGCCGATTCGTCGAGCTTCTCGCCATTCAGCAGAATCTCGCCGATGTGCGCGCCGGCGGGTGCCGCCGGGTCGTACACGTACGTCAGCTCCTTCGACACGCCCAGCTTGAGGAACGGCCGGGACGCCGTCGCGGGCTGCCACTGCTGTTCGAGCACCGCACGCACCTGGGCCCCGGTGAGCGTCAGGGTCACGAGCGTGTTGGCGAACGGCTGGACCGTGGCGACCTCGCGATAGGTGACGTTTCCGTCAGCATCACCCGCGCCGCTGGAGGCATAGCGCAAGTCCGTGCGCAGTCCACCGGGATTCATGAAGGCGATGTCGGCGCCCGTCGATTCCCGCTGGACGTCCGCCACGAAGTTGCCGAGGGTGGACTCCCCGCCGCGGTTCTCACTGGTGCCGTCGGATCGCACGGCTCGGTTGAAGTCGCCCGTGATGGCGCCGACGCTGACCGAGCCGAGCTTGTCCGCCTCCGTCTTCGCGTCGTCCACGATCTTCTGCACTTCGGGATCCGGCGCTGCGATCGGCGCACCGTCCTTCGTCAGCGGTCGAACCTCGTTGGTGATCGACAGCAGCTCCTTCGTCGAGGGGTCGACCTGGATCTGCATGACACCCATGTTCTCGCCGTACTGGCCGGCCGAGATCACGGGGCGACCGTCGATCACGTGGTTGTAGGCGAGGTGGGTGTGCGCGGACACGATCGCGTCCACGGCCGGCGAGACACCGTACACGATGCGCCCGAGCGCGGACTCCGGCGTGATGCTGGACACGTCGGTGGTCGTTGCGCCCTCGTGCACCAGCAAGAGGAGAACGTCGGCCTCCCCGTTGCTGTCATCACCGTCGGTGAGATCAGCAGCCACCGCGTTCACCGAGTCCACGATGTCGCGCACGTCAAGCTCGGCGATGCCGGCCGGGCTCACGAGCGTGGGCAGGTCCTCGGTCACCGCTCCGATGAACCCGACCTTGACGCCGTCGATCTCCTTCACCCAGCTGGGCGCCAGAGCGTGGTCGTCGGTGCCCTTGAGGAACACGTTCGCGTTGATGTACTCCCAGTCAGCCCGGTCCTGGATGCGGTCGCGAAGATCCGCCCAGCCCTGATCGAACTCGTGGTTTCCGGTGGCGCTGACGTCCAGGCCCGCGGCGTTCAGCGCGTCGATGGTGGGCTCGTCCTTCTGGATGAACGACGTGAACGTCGAGGCCCCGATGAGGTCACCGGCAGCGGCGAAGATCGTGTTGGGGTTCTCCGCGCGCAGCTCCTTCACCGCTGTGGCGAGGGACGCTGCACCGGCGGACGCACCGCCGGCCTCGATCCGGCCGTGGAAGTCGTTGATCGTGGCCACCTGGATGTCGACCGGCTCCGCGGGAGCGGATGCCAGAGTGAGGCCGACGAGGGCCGGATCGTGGTCGCTGGAGCGGAACGGCGTGCCCGCGTCGGTCGCCGCGTAGTTGTATGCGCGGTCGCCCCACTCCGGGGAGTTGATGCTCCACACGCCTGCGCCGGAGACCGACTCCGCGAACGACGGGGATGCGAGGATGTGATCCAGCGACCCCAGCTCGCCGTTGAACGTGTAGGTGTGCTGCCCGGGAGCGAGGGCCGGCACGAGGTCCGTCCATCCCGCGTCCGCGAACACGCGGATCGGGTCCTCCTGAGCGTAGGCGTTGAAGTCACCGAGGAGCAGCATGTCGGAGCTTCCCGACGCCGCCTCGACCGCGCTGGCCAGCTGCAGAACCTGCTGGGCCTGTGCGACGCGATCGGCGTTGAAGAAGCCCTGCTCGTCTGCCGGCTCCGGGGTGGTCTTGTCCGGCGGGCTCTTGGACTTCAGGTGATTGACGATCACCGAGAACGTCTTGCCCTGCGCCTGGAACGTCTGCGCGATGGGCTCACGGGCGTTGCCCCACACCGTCTCGTCGACCGGGACGGTCACGCTGTCACCCACGGGCGTAACCGACGCCTTCTTGTAGATGATGGCCGTCGTGATCACATCGGTGATCGCGGGATCCTGCAGTGCCGCTGGTGTGGAGACGTAGGCCCACACGTCCGCTCCGGCGGCCTCGTTCAGGCCCGCGACCAGGTCGGCCACGGCGGTGTCGACCGGCTTGCCGAAACGGATGCCGTTCTCGATCTCCATCAGTCCGACGATGTCGGCGTCGAGCCCCTGGATACCGGCGATGATCTTCGATCGCTGGATCTGGAACAGCTCCGGGGTGGCTGCACCCCGGGCGTTCGAGTCCTCGCTGCGAAGCGTGGTGAAGTAGTTCAGGACGTTGTAGGTGGCGACGGTGAGGTCTCCTCCCACGCTCGGCGGGGAGGCGGGACGTTCACCCGCCGAGACGAACGTCGGCTTGTGCGACGCGTCACTGCTGTCATCGATCGGAACGACCGGCTGCAGGCGCCACTTGTCGAATCCGTACTGGAGGATGAGACCCTCGGTCGGGAACTGCACCGCGTCGCCGTTGCGGACGACCTCGTCCTGGGTGAAGTACGGCTGCTCTCCGGGGTGCGATGCGTTGGTCACCTGCGCCGACCAGCCGTCATCGAGCAGGATGCGGTGCGCGGCGTTGTCGGCGGTGATCGCAGTCGCGTCCGTTCCCGGGCGCGCAAGCTCGGTGGACTTGACCGCGAGGTCCTCCCCCGCACTCAGCCAGAGAGTGCCGTAGTTGTACAGCTCGTGGCTCGAGGTCAGCCGGTACGTCCCGGTCGGAGCGACGAGCATGTTCTCGTACTCCTCCCGGTCGGCACCGAGAACCGCGTCGGTCAGGGTGACCGGAGCCGGAACACCGACGCCCGGGGTGAGCACCTCGACGCCGGCCGAAGAGGTCACCGAGATCTGCGTCTGCTCGAAGTACTCGCTCACCTTGCCCGTGACCGAGACGAGGTCACCGCGCTCCAGGGTGACAGCGTTGTTGCCGAGGAACACGAAGATGCCGTCCGAGGCACCCGCCGTCTTGGTGTCGCCTCCGGTGCCCTGCGTCTGAATGACGATGCCGCGGTAGCCGCCTTGGCGGTAGTCGCCGGTGACGATGCCCTGTACGGTCACGGTCTGACCGCTCAGCGGCGACGCGCTTCCGGTGCCCTGCACCTCCGCGATCGTGTGCGTTGCGTCGGCAGCGAGGGCGGGTCCGGCGGCCAGGCCGCCACCGAGACCGGCCACGAGCGCGGTCACGGTGGCGGCGGCGAACAGGGTCAGGCGTCGGTGGCGTGGACTCGGCGGCGCTTCCAGCGCACGCCGAACGTCGCCCGTTTCGGGGTGGTTCACGTGTTCCTCCATGGTCGGTGGGCGCACCGATCGGTGCACGATCGCGCTCCGCTGCGAGACAGGCACGACCTGCCTCCGACCGTAGGAGAGGAACGCGATTCACGGAAGAGACCTGCCGGGCGTTCTCCCAGCGTTCACCCAAACGCGCAGCAGGCCCGGCGCCCATCGCTCACATGCGCACCGCCGCGCCGGGCCACGTCTGAACCACGCACCGCATCGGCGCGCCGGAGCTGAAGGGTGTGCACACCTTGGTGCATAGCTGCGCCCGGGGTCTCAACCAACTCCCCCCATGCGCAGACCATTGGTAGAGCAGCGAACTTGCCCGGCGGATGGATTACTCAGGCTCCCATCGGGCACGGCGTTCACACGTCCTTCTGCTGGAAATCCAGCTTGGATCACACCGAACCGAATGTGGGCATAGCTGACTAGATTGACCAGCCGACAGTGCCTGCTCACATTCAACAGTAGGGGCGAACTAGCATACCCGGTGCCGAGGGCGTGAGTCTCGTTATCGTTGACCAATCAGATGGCCAAACCGGGTCCGAAGTAGCGGAAACTCACGAGGGTTTCGACCACTATCTAGCGCCTCTTGAACGTCGTTAACAATCTGCTGTAAGTCCTCGTCGTCGAGCGCGATGACGAATCCATGCTGATCAGCAGACACGTTCCTGCACCTAGCATCCATGCGCGCCCGGTCCCCGATACTCCGCGCTACAAGGAACCCCACTTTGCCTTGGCTCGGCCCGAGCCTCATAGCGATTTGATCGACCTCCGGGTTTCCGGGGTCCTCTTCGTAGTTCTTGCACTCGACGGCGATAACAGCACTGGGATAGTTGAGCGATAGCCACCGAAAGAAGCCATCACCAGCGACATTGTCGTAGGTAATATCAATGCGTTTCAGTCCGCCGTGCTGCGGAGTCTCAAGACGTTCGTTGCCGAGGCTCGCAGCGAAAACGGCCGTTAGTAGCGCCGCTACCGCGCGATGGTAGGGAGTGGCCCCGGCTCTCCCTGGCTGAATTGCGCGAACGGTATCTAACAACTCGTTCAGATCGGGGACTTCATCGCCCACCCGCTCGGACAGTTGGGCGTTGTCGAGACCGACCTTTGGTTCGGTGTTGTTGGCACGGTAGTTCTCCATACCCTCGGGATACACTTCCGCATGCTTCGCAATAGCTGCTTTAGACGTGCCCAGGTGACCTTCTAGCTCTCCGAGCTTGACCTTCAGGTGCGCGTTCGGTTTTCCTGCAGCAACGAGCTTCACGAATTCAGAAGCAACACCCTTCCTCAGTTCCGAGTCAACATAGAATGGGCGGATGTAGTTTCTGAAGAACTTGTCCTTGTCCAGTTCCGGCTTTATCCTTACGATCGACCTCGGGACCAAGAGGAGAGCGCCATCAGGGCCGCGAGGCAGATCATGTTCCGCACCGGGAAGCCACGCGCGAGCGGTCACATCCCAGGTTGGGTCGGAGATCTGCAGCTCAGTCTTGACGCCATGAAATTCACACTGGTTCTTCGTATAGACGATCAATTCGGTACGGATGAGGCATGTCGTTATGTCGCTCAGGATATCGACACCGATGCCATCGACGAAGAGGATGCTCTCCTCAAGATCCGCCAGAAGACCGCTTTTGATCGCGCGGCTCCGCTGGAGCGCAGCAATGAGCTCCCGGGCCTTTTTCTCACTACCGAGCGATCTACCGCGAGATTTGCCTTCACTTTCCCCTAGATGCGTCTCGTTGGGCTCAGAGAGCGGAACGATGAGCTCGCGAACTCGGGCGGAATCTCCTTTTCTAACTGCATCGAGCAGAGAATCAAAGTAGGTAGTGATCGATACCTGGCAGGAAGCGATCCACTCACCCTGCTGAGTTCGTATGGCATGAGGGTCGATGTATACCGGAGAGTCTTCCCTGACATCTATGTTGACGAAGTCCAGCGATGATTGAGTCAGGCCAAGGTTGAAGTAGTCCGAGAAACGCTGCATTTTCCGCCTTTGGTGATGCCCTATGCGAGTACATGCATCCTACAGCTCGGGCAGCCGGCGGCCTAGGGCGCCGCTAGCTGTGCGACCGGACCGTGGCGCTGGTGTCCGATGGGCGTCCGGCACTGCCTTCGGGTTTGCGTCAGCCGGTCGGTCCCTCTGCTACCACAACTCGCGACACAGCTCTCCCCTCAACCGAGAGCGCGTGTCCTGGCCAAAAATCTTCGTGTATTCGTCGAAGACGTCGAGCGTTAAGCTCCGCTCGCCGCGTTCCAGCACCGCCAGATAGCGAGGGGTGACGCCGAATCTCTCGGCGAGTTGCCTCTGCCTGAGCCCCGGTATCGCCGTCGCGCCAGGAGCCCGACCCCAAGGTTCCCTCTAATCCGATGAGCGCATCCTAGCAACCAACGACTTCCCGTCCTCAATCCGCGTGTTGCGGCTACGAGCCACGTCTGAGACTTGCCTGAAAGTACCGAACAGGAGGCAAAACGATGTTCCCCGCTTCTTCTACCCAGGCGCGTTTCCCGCGCATAAACGAAGAAACCCGCAGAAATCTGCGGGTTTTCGTCTGTGCGCGATACTGGGATCGAACCAGTGACCTCTTCCGTGTCAGGGAAGCGCGCTACCGCTGCGCCAATCGCGCCCGAAGGCTGTTCAGTTATGGGGGATCTCTCCCGCCGAGCGGATGACGAGACTCGAACTCGCGACCCTAACCTTGGCAAGGTTATGCGCTACCAACTGCGCTACATCCGCATGCCGTCCTGCGACGACTCCTCCACTTTACCCGACGATCAGCCGACCACCGAACACGCGCCCCGCCCGGGTGAGTCGGACGCACCGCGCTGAAACGACGAAGCCCCCACGATCTCCCGTGGGGGCTTCGTCTTCTGTGCGCGATACTGGGATCGAACCAGTGACCTCTTCCGTGTCAGGGAAGCGCGCTACCGCTGCGCCAATCGCGCCCGAAGGCTGTTCAGTTGTGATCGAGGTGACAACGGGATTCGAACCCGTGTAAACGGCTTTGCAGGCCGGTGCCTAGCCGCTCGGCCATGTCACCATGTGGCTCAAGCCACGTGAGCGGATCCTCCAGGATCCATCCCACTCGAGCGGATGACGAGACTCGAACTCGCGACCCTAACCTTGGCAAGGTTATGCGCTACCAACTGCGCTACATCCGCGTTGCCGCTCGGTTGCCCTTGCGACTCGGACAACACTACCCGAGACCCGCGCGCAGACCAAACTGGAACCGGTTCGCGCGTGTCGCCCGTTTTGGTCAAAAGTGCCCCAAATGATCCGCTAGTATCGAAGAGTGCTCGCGAGAGCATGAGGGCGATTGGCGCAGTTGGTAGCGCGCTTCCTTCACACGGAAGAGGTCATCGGTTCGAGTCCGGTATCGCCCACAGAGAGAAAGCCCCGTCAGGACGACAGTCCTGACGGGGCTTCTTCGTTGCCTCCCGTCGGCGTGGGGCAAACGTGGGGCGAGCATGGAAAACGCATCCCTGGACACGCCCGTGATCGGGAGCGGACAGCCCGCTATCGGGAGAGAGCTGTCGCTGCGCGACCCGGCTCTGACGAGACTCGATCCGCCTCCTGCGGCAAAGCGGACACCGGGACGACAACGACGTCCTGGATCTTCCAGTCCAACGCGGCGATGCCTTTCGACACGGAGTCGATGTCGGCGACTCGAACGCGGCCCCGGCGTGGCACGACGAACGCTTCGACGTGGAAGACCTGCCCCTGATCTCGCATCCGAACCGCCGCCTCTGTCACCCATGACTGCCGATTCAGGTAACGAACGATCTGCCCGGCGAGCGGGTGCGGGCGCTTGTCGTCGTGCGTCCGGGCACGTTGGTCCATCAGATCGACGATGGCGCCCTTGGTGTTTCGCAGCCCGTCCGCGATGATCCCGAGCGAGATGAACACCGCGGCGGCACCGTCGAGCCACCAGATCCCGAGTCCGATACCCAGCACCCCGATGATCGATGCGGCGTTGGTCTGCCAGTCCGCTTTCGCCATGTCAGCGTCGGCGTAGAGGAGCTTGTTGTGCAGCACCGGCGCCAGCTTCGCCTTCGCCGGTCCGTATATGAAGACCGGTCCCACCACGATGACCGCCATGACGGCGATCATGATCCACCCGAGCCAGACCGTGTGCCCGAACACCTGCACCGTGCCGATCGTCGGGTGCTCACCCGCGATGAGCCCTGCCGCGGATTCGACGGCGAGGTTGACGCCGACGGCGAGGAGTGCCACGCCGGCGACGAGGTGCCCCACACCCATCGCCCGGTGCAGGCCATACGGGTGAGCGA
Organism: Microbacterium nymphoidis; assembly: GCF_021044885.1. Classification (GTDB taxonomy): domain Bacteria; phylum Actinomycetota; class Actinomycetes; order Actinomycetales; family Microbacteriaceae; genus Microbacterium; species Microbacterium nymphoidis. Next base: position 772,513 of record NZ_JAJNOD010000001.1, read on the forward strand.
CGGTCGGCCGGCGCCTCACGAAAATGAGCGCTGTGAGGAACGCGATCTGCGGAATCAGCGACAGCATGTCCTCGATCCACGCCGTTCGCATCGCCTGTGAGTTGCCGACGACGAACGCCACGACGGCGATCGTGACCGCCGTGTAGCAGATCGTGAAGATCTCCCAGCGCACCGCCAGCCGCAGCGCGTGTTGTTGCTGCGCGGGAAGATCACGCCTGCCGAACTGATGCGAGCTCACGACCCGACCTCCTCGTCGAGGAAGCGTTCGAGGTCGGAGAGGAACGCGTTCTCCCCCGGTGGGACCAGCATCACGATGCTGCGACCGTCCGCACCTTCGATACCGGCGTACCCGCGCGTGACTCCCACGTGATCCAGCCACGGCGTCTGGTCGGTGATCCCGCCGATCACCAGATCGAGTTTGCGCTCCTCCAGGTACATCACCAGCGTCTCTTCGCTGCCCGCCGTCCAGCGGACCTTCGCGTGCAGCGACGCGGCGTACTCCATGGCGAGCTCGGCCAGCGGCCCGGACGCCCCGTCGCCGTGTGTCTCGACGAGCCCGGAATCGGCGCTCACTCCGACGCGAAGCTCTCCTCCCCGCACAGAATCCAGGGTGCCCTCCGGATCTGCCGGCACCGTGATCCCGCACCCCACCAACGCCAGGACCCCAGCGACCACGATCAGGACGCCGAGTGATCGACGTCTCGGACCCCGACTGCAAGAACGTGTCGTCATTGCGACATCATGGCAAGCGAGCGGAGCCTGCGCCCCTCCGCTGACAAGCCCCGGCCGAACGTGCTAAGACACAGCTGCTGCTGGCCGCTGGGGTCCTCAACGCTGCAACGAGGTGCGAGCATGGAGGATCATGAGCCCCGAGATCCAGTTCCGTCCGTACTCGCGCGAGCACGCGCCGATTCTCGCCTCGTACGCGTTGGATGAGGTCTACTGCGCGCACGAGGGATGGGCGTATCCGAGCGACCCGGACCGGATGCTCGCGTGGGCCGAGCGCCTGGCCGATGCTCCCTCCGACGACCTGGTCCGCGTGATGGCCTTCGTCGGCGATGACCCGGTGGGCTACGTCGACTTTCAGGGCGACGATGCGCAGGAGAAAGAGCTCGGCTATGCGATCGCGCCGTCGTCTCTGTGGGGTCGGGGGCTGGGCACGGCCGCCGCGCGGGCCGCGCTCAAGCACGGCTTCACCAGCCTGCGGCTCGAGCGGATCTGGGCCGAGGCGGTCGAGGCCAACAGCGCGTCGGTTCGGGTTCTGGAGAAGTCGGGGATGAGGTTCCTCCGGCGCGGCGACGATGCCAGGTTCCTCGGCGTGCCGTCGCACTATCGCCAGTATGAGATCACCCGCGAGCAGTGGATGGCACAGCAGAGTTCACCTGACGCGCTGGGGGCATGAACACCCGCGATCATCATCTTCGCGTCGGCGCTTTCTCGGGCGAGCCCGGCCGCGTCCTGACGGTCAGCGGCTCGCGAGCGTGACGTTCGCGACACGCTTGCGCCAGCTGCGCACGGATAACCCCGCCGACTCCAACTGAGCGATCACCTCGGCCGGCACCGGTGCGATGCGCTCGATCGGGACGTTGCCTTCCCGGTGTTCGCGGTAAAGCTCACCGATCGAGCACACGACGCGTGTACCGCGCGCGGGGCGCACGGTGAGTCGCGAGGCCGCGCCCGTGCGCGCGAAACGCACCTCCCGGATCTCCGAGAGCGCCATGTCGAGGAGCTCACGGTCGCCCACGCGGACCCGCACACGGCCATCGACGAAGGAAACCTCGGTGTCACCGCGATGCATCACCAGCGGAATCCAGTACGGCAACGCGATCACGACGAGCCCCAGCGCGGCGAGGCCGAGGATCCCCGCGGAATCGTCGTCACTCAGACGCCATACGGCGATCGCCCAGAAGAAGAGGGCGATGACAATGACACTGAGGACGACACGCATCGTGAACGCGCGGCCCGTCGTCCAGGAAGACCCAAAGCGCACGGCAGTGCCCACCCATCGCCCGTCGGTCGTCGCCGGCGAGCTCACACAGACACCCTCCACCCGTACCGTTCGCGAAGCACCGCGGCGACATCCCCGAACCGCCTCCGATCAAGCACGGCCGCCTCCCGTCGAAGACCACGCTCATGCACTTCGTAGAGCTGATCGACATCCACCCAGCTCTCGCGACCCTGCCCGTCCCAATCCCCGCTGCCGATGGAGATGAAGTCGCGCTCGCCATCGTGGGACTTGCTGGTGAGCCGCACGGCGTAGACATGCTCGGCATCCCGCCGGCCGATGATGAGCACGGGACGATCCTTACCGCGTCCGTCAGCCTCCTCGTAGGGAATCCAGGTCCAGACGACCTCGCCAGCGTCTGGCGCGCCGTCCTTCTCCGGGGAATAAGACACCGTGATCGCGCCCACGCTCCGGTGCGAGACCTCGAATGTCGCGCTTGCGCCCAACTGCCCCGGGCTCGGCTCCCCCTCCAGCAACCGCTCGCGCGCCGCCAGCTCGGCGCGTCGTGCGGATGACAACGTCTCATCCGAGGGCGGCGCGGCCTTCTCGGTCGGACGCTGACTCGTGGTCGCCGGTCGTGTGGCCGCGGTGCCGGAGCGGGTCCGGGCGGAGGTCGACGGCTGCGTCCTGATGGTCGGTCGCTTCGTCGCCGGTTGCGGAGACTCCGCCGATGAAGGACGCGAGGACCGCTCCGATTTCGTGACGCTCCCGCCGCCGCGGTTCAGCAGCAGTGCTCGCAGCACTTGCCCGACCACGTTCGCCACCTCGACCAGAAACCCGCGTCCAGAACTCACCACGCCACCCTATCCGCACGACACAGCGGGCCGACGCCATCGTCGACCCGCTGTATCCGTTCCTCAGCTCAGACGCGCGCGTCCAGCAAGTACCCCTCCTCGCCGTGCACGACCGTGTCGATACCGGCGATCTCGTCCTCCTTCGTGATGCGGAAGCCCATGGTCCGATCGATCACCCAGCCGATCGCATACGCGGCGACGAAGGAGTACACGAGAACGGCTGCGGCGGTGACGAACTGCATGAACAGCTGCGACAGGTCTCCCCCGACGAACACACCGGTGCCGGTCGCGAAGAAGCCGAGGTAGAGCGTTCCGAGCATGCCACCGGCGAGGTGGATGCCCACCACATCCAGCGAGTCGTCATAGCCCAGCTTCCATTTCAGCTCGACCGCGAAGCAGCAGATGACACCGGCCAGCAGGCCCAGCAGCAGCGACCATCCGGGCGTGAGGTCGGCACAGGCGGGGGTGATGGCGACGAGTCCGGAGACGGCACCGGATGCGGCACCGACGCTGGTGGATTTGCCCGCCTTCATCTTCTCGACGACGATCCAGCCGAGGATCGCGGCTGCGGTCGCGCCGATCGTGTTGATGATGATCAGACCGGCCCGCGAGTCACCGGTTCCGAGCAGCCCAGCAGTGCCTTCGGCACCGGCGTTGAAGCCGAACCAGCCGAACCAGAGGATCGCGGCACCGAGCAGCACGAGCGGAACGTTGTGGGGCTTGTTGATGCTGCGGTCAAAACCCACGCGCTTGCCCAGCAGCAGACACAGCGCGAACGCTGCGGCACCGGCGTTGATGTGCACCGCCGTGCCACCGGCGTAGTCGATCACGGTGTGATCCAGGCCCAGCATCTCGCCGAGCTTCATCGCCCAGCCGCCGCCCCAGACCCACGCGGCAACCGGGAAGTACACGAGCGTCGACCAGACTCCCACGAACACCATCCAGGCGCCGAACTTCGCGCGGTCGGCGATGGCCCCGGAGATCAGCGCGACGGTGATGATCGCGAAGGTCGCGCTGAACGCGGTCGACACGAGCCGGTCGTTGTCCGCACCGGCCAGCCCCAGGTCACCGAACGGGTTTCCTGCGAACTCCCACGGCGAGCTCACGCTGCTCATGCTCGCGCCGTACAGGATCCACAGCACGGCGATCAGGGCGATCGCTCCGAAGCTCATCATCATCATGCTGATGACGCTCTTCGCACGCACCAGGCCGCCGTAGAAGAAGGCGACGCCCGGCGTCATGAAGAGGACCAGTGCGGTGGCGGTGAGCGCCCACGCGAGGTTGCCGCTGTCCATTCGAGGCTCCGTTCGTGAGGGCCGGCAGCGTTCGCGCCGGATTCCCCCACGATGATGGATCGGCGTTTCCGCCGATGACGCACCTCGTGACACGCAGGTTACGAATGCGCTCGTTATGTGAACAGCGTGTTTCGCCGCACGGTTCCGGGAGCGCTCAACTGTGGGTCTGAGCGTTCAGGCGTGACACCGCGCGCAGGTACTTCTTGCGGTAGCCGCCCCCCACCATCTCCTCGCTGAAGACGTCGTTGAGTGCCAGCCCCGTGGCGCGGATCGGGATCTGGGCGTCGTAGATCCGATCGACGAGTGCGACGAAGCGCAGCGCCTCGGACTGATCAGTGAGCTGGCGGACGTCTCGCAGGCCAACGGCGTCGAGTCCGGTCACCAGCCGGACATAGCGAGAAGGATGGACACTGGCCAGGTGGCGGATCACATCGTCGAAATCGTCATCGGAGGCGGTGCCGGCCGCGGCCAGCGCTGCCGTGTACGCCGCATCATCGAGGGTCACAGCCGTGCCGTCGAGCGCGCGCTGACGGTAGTCGACGCCGTCGATGCGCACCGTCTGGAAGCTGTCTGACATCGCCTGGATCTCGCGCAGGAAGTCCTGCGCCGCGAAGCGTCCCTCACCGAGCGCGTTGGGGGGCGTGTTGCTCGTCGCCGTGATCCGTGTGCCTCCGGCGACGAGCTCGCCGAGGAAGCGGGTCATCACCATCGTGTCGCCCGGATCGTCCAGCTCGAACTCGTCGATGCAGAGAAGACCCGTGCCCCGGAAGAGGTCGACCGCGTTGCGATAGCCCAGCGCACCGACGAGAGCGGTGTACTCGATGAATGAGCCGAAGTACTTCCGCCGGGCGGGGAACGCATGGAAGACGGACGCGAGCAGGTGGGTCTTGCCGACTCCGAAGCCGCCATCCAGGTACACGCCGGGCTTCAGCTCGGCTTCCTTCGGCGCCTTGCGACGTGAGAAGAGGCCGCCGCGCTTGGCCGTCGAGGACGGGGCGCAGAAGGCCATCAGCAGTTCCTTCGCCTCACGCTGCGACGGGTAGGCGTCGTCGGTGCGATAGGTCTCGAACGTCGCGCCGTCGAACTGGGGCGGCGGCACGAGGCTCGCTACCATCTCGTCGCCGGTGAGCTGAGGGTTGCGGTCGGTGAGGTGCACGACTGTGCTGCTCGCGGCGGACGTCATCGGGTTCCTGTGTCTGTGTCGTCGAGGACTGGGCGGTGAAGAGCGGACATGTCGTTGTCTTACGAAACGGCTCTCCCGTCCCCAACCCGCAATAGGCTGGAAGGGACGGTGAATACCCTACGCCGTCCGCACCCAGCCCGCCCGCACGAAGGAGAACCCGTGGCCGTCGAATTCGACACGTCGTCCGAGAAGATCAGCGAGTATGCACACCCCGAGCGCCTCGTGACGACCGACTGGCTCGCCGCGCATCTCGACGAGCCCGGACTCGTCGTGGTCGAGTCCGACGAGGACGTGCTCCTGTACGAGACCGGCCACATCCCCGGTGCCGTGAAGGTCGACTGGCACACCGAGCTCAACGACCCGGTGGTGCGCGACTACCTCACCGGTGAGCAGTTCGCCGCGCTGCTCGGCGGAAAGGGCATCTCCCGCGACGACACCATCGTCATCTACGGCGACAAGAACAACTGGTGGGCTGCATACGCCCTCTGGGTGTTCACGCTGTTCGGTCACGAGGACGTCCGCCTCCTCGATGGCGGCCGCGACAAGTGGATCGCCGAGGGTCGTGAACTCACCACCGACAAGCCGGTCCGTGAGGCGGTCGAGTACCCCGTGGTGGAGCGCGACGACTCCAGCATCCGTGCCTTCAAGGAGGACGTGCTCGCTCACTTCGGCAAGCCGCTGATCGATGTGCGCTCCCCCGAGGAGTACAGCGGCGAGCGCACTCACATGCCCGCGTACCCCGAAGAGGGCGCGCTTCGCGGTGGCCACATCCCGTCGGCGCAGAGCGTGCCGTGGGCGAAGGCCGCCGCCGAGGACGCCACGTTCCGCAACCGGGCCGAGCTGGACGCCCTGTACCGCGATGGTGCCGGTCTGAAGGATGGCGACGACATCATCGCCTACTGCCGCATCGGCGAGCGCTCGGCGCACACCTGGTTCGCGCTGACCTACCTGCTCGGTTTCGAGGGAGTGCGCAACTACGACGGTTCCTGGACCGAGTGGGGAAGCGCCGTGCGCGTGCCCATCGTCACCGGCACCGAGCCGGGCGAGATCCCCGCGCGCTGACCTTCGTCTCCCGATGCCCCGCCGGCTTTCGCCCGCGGGGCATCGTCGTCCCTGCGCACGCGGACCCGAGTGCGCCACCGCGTGGGAGGATGGAGGGGATGAATGCTGCAGAACTTCCCGCCACACTCGCCGAGATCCGCGACGAGTTCCTCGAGCTCGACGAGTCCGATCGCCTGGAGCTGCTGCTGGAGTTCTCCAACGAGCTGCCGGATCTTCCCGAGGAGTACCAGGGACATCCCGAGCTGGCTGAGCGCGTGATCGAGTGCCAGTCGCCGGTGTACATCATCGTCGACGTCGATCAGGACGGCGTGGTCTCGATGCACGCGACCGCACCGGCCGAAGCACCCACCACACGCGGGTTCGCCAGCATCCTGTCGCAGGGCATCACCGGTCTCACCGCCGACGAGGTCCTGGCGATCCCCGATGACTTCCCCCAGACCATCGGACTCACCCGCGCGGTCTCGCCCCTGCGGATCGCGGGAATGACCGGCATGCTCATGCGTGCGAAGCGTCAGGTTCGCGAAAAGCGCTGAGCACATCCGGCGGGGAATCTACCCCGATCAACTCGCGAATTCGTCCTCGGAAGTCAGAAGCGTGTCCGGCATGCTCATGCGTGCGAAGCGTCAGGTTCGCGAAAAGCGCTGAGCACATCCGGCGGGGAATCTACCCCGATCAACTCGCGAATTCGTCCTCGGATATCAGAAGCGTGTCCGGCATGCTCATGCGTGCGAAGCGTCAGGTTCGCGAGAAGCGCTGAGAGCGCTCAGGCCGTGAAGCCGCGCTCCGCCAGCCAGGAGCGGATGTCGCCGTCCCAGCGGCTCTGATCGTAGTTCCAGAGCTTGGTGTGCCGGGCGACGGAGAAGACGTCCAGCTGCACGATGTCGGGCCGCGCCTCGGCCAGCGCATGCGCCCCGTCGGACGGGACGAAGCCGTCGTCGTCGGACGCGAGGATGAGCACCGGGACATGGAGCCTGTCCGCGCCGGCCACCATGTCCAGGCGGTCGAAGGGAATCGGGGCCCCGGCACCCATCGCGCGTGCGCTCCACCCGCCCTGCAGGGAGGAGACCGCGAGATTTCCGAGCGGTGCCGGAATGCGGTTCTCCTGCGCCTGATAGGTCAGCACGCTCCGCCAGTCGATCACGGGCGATTCCAGCACGATCCCGGCGATCAGCTCGCGATAGGCAGAGCGCGTCGCCGCCTGGAGCACGATGGCCCCACCCATAGACCATCCCATCAGGATGACGCGGGCGGCCCCGTGACGCTTCGCGTAGCCGATCGCTGCGTCAACGTCCCGCCACTCCGTCTCCCCCAGCGCGTACATTCCCGAGCGGCTGCGCGGAGCCTCTCCATCGTTGCGGTAGGACACGATGAGGGACGTGATCCCGGCGTCGTGGAACACCGGCACGGCGCGCAGGCACTCGGCCCGCCGCGTTCCGCGCCCATGCACCTGGATCACCCAGGTGTCGCCGCCCGGGAAGATCCAGGCCGGGGCGGGGCCGGCTGCGGTGCCGATCAGCTCCGGCTGATAGGGCAACTGCAGCTGATCGGGCGCGTCGAAGTACCAGCCGCTGAAGGCGGCGTCGCGACCGAGCCGCATCGCGCCGTCCACCTCGGTGAGGAGCTTGCGGGTGACGGTGTGCTCGTCTTGAGCGAGGATGGTGCCGAGCTTGATGTAGTCGACGGTTCCCGTCGTGAAAAGCCCGTAGCGACCCGGCAGGCGGGTGTCCGGGGTGCTCTGAAGCGTGATGGTCTGCGCCTTGAGGTCCAAGCGCACGATCCGCGTGTCGTTCTCCCGGTTCGCCGGCACGACCACCCGGCGCGCGACGGTGCGCACGAGCGCGAAGAGGGCACCGAGTACCACTGCCAGCGTCCCCGCGAGGACCGCGATCAGTATGCGGAGGACAGTGAGGGTACCGGCTGGGACGGCGCGCCTGGGAGTGTTCATCGCCCACTCACTTTAGTCTGTCGGCGTGACGGGAGACTCACCAGTAGACGCGATCTTCGCGCAGGCGCAGGAACTGCTGCGCGCGGTGACGTTCCGCGAGGACTTCTCGGTCCGGGAGATTCCCGCACCCCAGGGCCTCGCCCCGTACGCGATCGCGCTCGCCGGTGACGTCCGCCCCGCCGAGGAGGGTGAGTCGGCATACGGCACCGGCCGGTTCGTGCTCCTGTTCGATCCGTCGTCTCCAGATGCCTGGGAGGGGCCGTGGCGGATCGTGTGCTTCGCGCAGGCCCCGATGGAGCCGGAGATCGGCGCGGACCCGCTCCTGGCCAGCGTCGCCTGGTCCTGGCTGCGTGATGCACTGACGTCGCACGAGGCGCAGGCTCACGCCGTCTCGGGCACGGCCACCAAGACCATCTCCACCGGCTTTGGATCGCTGGCGGCGGAAGGGGATGGCGCACAGATCGAGCTGCGCGCCTCCTGGTCGCCGTCCGGAGCGGTGGACGGACACGTGCGAGCATGGGCTGAGCTGGTCTGCATGCTCGCGGGACTCCCGCCGGGCTCGGAGCAGATCGAGATTTTCGGAGCACGGCATATGCGGAGCACGGCGGAGTGAGTGTGACTGAGTACCAGGTGATCGACACCTCGGCGGGACTGGACGCCGCCATCGAACGGCTGCGCGTCGGCGTGGGCCCCGTCGCCGTCGATGTGGAACGGGCTTCGGGGTTCCGTTACTCGCAGCGTGCCTACCTGATCCAGGTGTACCGGCGCGGCTCAGGCGTCTTCCTGTTCGATCCGCCGCCCATCGGCGATTTCCGCGCACTGCAGGACGCGATCGGCGAGGTCGAGTGGGTGTTCCACGCCGCGAGCCAGGACCTGCCATCCCTGCACGAGCTGGGCCTGTACCCGGCCACCCTCTTCGACACCGAGCTCGCGGCGCGTCTGCTCGGACACCAGCGCGTCGGTCTCGGCGCGATCGTCGAGGAGGAGCTGGGCATCACGCTGGAGAAGGCGCACTCCGCCGACGACTGGTCCACGAGGCCTCTCCCCCAGTCCTGGCTGGAGTATGCGGCGCTCGACGTGCTGCACCTCATCGACCTGCAGGAGAAGCTCGTCGCCGAGCTGGAGGAACAGGGAAAGACCCGCTTCGCTCGCGAGGAGTTCGACGCGGTTCGCGACAAGGCCCCCAAGCCGCTGCGCGAAGACCCGTGGCGCCGCCTCAGTGGCCTGCACACCGTCCGGGGCCGCCGCAACCTGGCCGTGGCCCGCGCACTGTGGGAGGCCCGCGAAGCCTACGCCCAGGAGCAGGACGTGGCGCCCGGACGCCTGATTCCGGATCGGGCGATCGTCGCGGCGGTACGCGCGGAGCCCGCCACGAAGCAAGCGCTCGCGTCTCTCAAGGAGTTCACCGGCCGCGCCAGTCGTACGCAGCTGGACCGCTGGTGGTCTGCGATCGAGGCCGGGCGCGCCACCAGCGAGCTCCCGCCGGATCGCGTGGCCTCGGACACGCTCCCGCCGCCCCGGGCGTGGGCGGACCGCAATCCCGCAGCCGATCTGCGCTACAAGGCAGCGCGCCCGGTCCTCGAGGAGCACGCGCGCGAGCTCACGATGCCCAACGAGAACCTGCTCACCCCCGACTTCCTCCGGCGGGTGTCGTGGGATCATCCGGGCGACGACGTCGCCTCGATCTCGGCAGCGCTGCGCGCCCTCGGCGCGCGCGAGTGGCAGATCGAGCAGACCGCACCGCTGATCTCCGCCGCATTCATCGCGGGTCCTCCCGCCGAGCCGTCGGCGACCGCCACCGCCGCCGCCGAATGATGCGGGCCAGACCGCACGGCTGATCGCCGGTGCGTCCATCCCGGCCCTCCCCGGAGCCGCCCACCCTCACCGCACGAGCGGAACGCCGTCCGCCTTTCGTGGACGGCGTTCCGCTCTCGTTCACGCGGCACCGGCCCGTGATTGTCGAAAGCGTGCAAGGCTCAGAGGACAGCTGGAAGCCGATTCGTAGAAACACCCCAACGGCTTCCGGTGAACCTGAGTTCCACAATATGCTGGACTCAATCTCACGACATTGGAGGCAGAGTGGCCGAGAACTCGGACGTCTACTTCATCGACGGCATGCGTACGCCCTTCGGGCGAGCCGGCGAGAAGGGCATGTACTGGAACACCCGCGCAGATGACCTCGTCGTCAAGGCGATCATGGGTGTGATGGAGCGGAACCCGCAGGTACCGGGCGAGCGCATCGATGACGTCGCCATCGCAGCGACCACCCAGCAGGGCGACCAGGGCCTCACTCTCGGACGGACCGGCGCCATCCTGGCGGGCCTGCCGTTGTCGGTACCGGGCTTCGCGATCGACCGCATGTGCGCCGGGGCGATGACCTCGGTGGCCACCATGGCCGGCTCCATCGGCTTCGGCATGTACGACCTCGCCCTTGCCGGCGGCGTCGAGCACATGGGGCACCACCCGCTCGGTGTCGGCGCAGACCCCAACCCCCGCTTCCTCACCGAGAAGCTGGTGTCCGCGGACGCGCTCAACATGGGCATCACGGCCGAGCGCCTGCACGACCGGTTCCCGCAGCTGACCAAGGAGCGCGCCGACCGCTTCGGGATGCAGAGCCAGCTCAAGGCAGAGGCCGCATATCAGGCCGGCAAGATCCAGCCGGATCTGGTCTCCGTCGCCATTCGCGACGCGAACGGTGCCTGGGGTCTGGCCACCGCTGACGAGGGACGCCGCCCCGAGACCACGATGGAGGGGCTCGCCACGCTCAAGACCCCGTTCCGTCCGCACGGGCGCGTGACGGCCGGAACGTCCTCGCCGCTCACCGACGGCGCCACGATGAGCCTGCTGGCCGGATCGCACGCGGTGTCGGAGCTGGGACTCTCGCCGAAGATGCGCCTGGTCTCCTTCGCCTTCGCCGGCGTCGAGCCCGAGGTCATGGGGATCGGCCCGATCCCCTCCACCCAGAAGGCCCTCGACAAGGCCGGACTGACGATCGACGACATCGGCGCATTCGAGCTGAACGAGGCGTTCGCGGTTCAGGTGCTCTCGTTCCTGGATCACTACGGCATCGCCGATGACGACCCGCGCGTCAACCCCTGGGGTGGTGCGATCGCGCTCGGTCACCCGCTGGCAGCCTCCGGCGTGCGCCTGATGATCCAGCTCGCGGCGCAGTTCGCCGAGCATCCGGAGGTCCGCTACGGCCTGACCGCGATGTGCGTCGGCCTGGGCCAGGGCGGATCGATGATCTGGGAGAACCCGAACTACACCGGAAAGAAGTGACCCGATGACCAACTACGACGCCATCGACTTCTCGCCCCTGCAGGCTTTCGCCGCCGATGAGGTCGTCACGCACTCCCCCGTGCGCGACGTCACTCTGCCCTCTGGCAAGGTGCTCGCCCTCATCACGCTGGACAACGGTCGCGACCACACCCGCCCCAACACGCTGGGTCCCGTCTCTCTCACCGAGCTCGGCGAAACTCTCGCCGGGCTCAAGGATCGCGCATCACGGGGCGAGATCCAGGCGATCGGGATCACCGGCAAGCCGTTCATCCTCGCCGCCGGCGCCGACCTCTCCGAGGTGGCGAACATCCCGAACCGCGAAGCCGCGCTGCTGATCGCGCAGCTGGGTCACAAGGTGCTGGGCTCGATCACTGAGGTGGGCGTGCCCTCGTTCACCTTCGTGAACGGTCTGGCTCTCGGCGGGGGCGTGGAGATCGGGCTGAACTCCCACTACCGCACCGTCGACGCCTCCGCAGCGGCGATCGCGCTTCCCGAGGTGTTCCTCGGCATCATCCCGGGCTGGGGCGGCGCCTACCTGCTGCCCAACCTCATCGGTATCGAGAACGCGCTGGAGGTCGTGGTCTCCAACCCGCTGAAGCAGAACCGCATGCTGAAGCCCCAGCAGGCGTTCGAGCTCGGCATGATGGACGCCATCTTCCCCGCCGCGAACTTCCTCGAGGATTCCCTCGTGTGGGCAGACGGAGTGCTCAGCGGCTCCATCACGGTGGAGCGCAAGAATGAGCCCGGCAAGATCGAGCGTCTCACCAAGTGGCCCATCGCCATCAAGATGGCCAAGGGGATGCTGGAGTCGAAGATCGGCACCATGCCCCGCTCGCCGTACAAGGCTCTGGAACTTCTCGACAAGGCCAAATCCGGCACGCGGGCTGAGGGCTTCGAGCGCGAGGACGAGGCTCTGGCCGAACTCATCACCAGCGACGAGTTCGCGGCTTCGATGTACGCCTTCGATCTGGTGCAGAAGCGCGCCAAGCGTCCGGTCGGCGCACCAGACAAGGCCCTGGCCAAGAAGGTCACGAAAGTCGGCATCATCGGCGCAGGTCTCATGGCCAGCCAGTTCGCCCTGCTGTTCGTCCGCAAGCTCCAGGTGCCGGTGCTCATCACCGACCTCGACCAGGCGCGCGTCGACAAGGGCCTGGCGTACATCCACGAGGAGATCGCGAAGCTCGAGACCAAGGGTCGTCTGGACTCCGACACCGCGAACAAGCTGCGCGGCCTGATCCACGGCACCACGGACAAGAGCGAGTACGCGGACTGCGACTTCGTCATCGAGGCGGTATTCGAGGAGGTCGGCGTCAAGCAGCAGGTGTTCGCCGAGATCGAGCCGATCATCGCCGAGGACGCGATCATCGCGACCAACACGTCATCGCTGTCGGTCGCCGAGATCGGTGCGAAGCTCGCTCACCCCGAACGGCTCGTCGGGTTCCACTTCTTCAACCCGGTCGCGGTGATGCCGCTGATCGAGATCGTCAAGACGGACACCACCAACGAGCAGGCGCTCGCGACCGCGTTCGTCGTTGCGCGCGGGCTCGGCAAGAACGCTGTGCTCACCGCCGATGCCCCCGGCTTCGTGGTGAACCGGCTCCTCGCCAAGGTGATGGGCGAAGCTGCGCGGGCGGTCTACGAGGGGACCCCGGTCGAGAAGGTCGAGAAGGCCTTCGGCCCACTGGGCCTGCCGATGGGCCCGTTCCAGCTCATCGACCTGGTGGGCTGGAAGGTGGCAGCCCACGTGCAGGACACGATGGTGCGCGCCTTCCCCGACCGCTTCTATGCGAATGAGAACTTCCACCAGCTGGCGGAGCTGTCCGACATCGTGGAGAAGGACAAGGGCGGCCGCGTCACCGGCTTCACGAAGGCTGCGGAGAAGGTTCTGAAGCCCGCCGTGGGCAAGACCCCGACCGATGAAGCGACCATTCTTCGCCGGGTACAGGATGGCCTCGCCGAGGAGATCCGGATCATGCTCGACACCGAGGTGGTTCCCGAGGTGCAGGACATCGACCTCTGCCTCATCCTCGGCGCCGGCTACCCGTTCATCGATGGCGGAATCACGCCCTACCTGGACCGCGAGGGCGCTTCGCAGCGTGCCGCGGGCGGCGCGTTCCACTCCCCGGAGATCCGCGGCATCGGGAATCGCTGATCGTACATCGTGCGCAGGCGGGCGGTCCTTCGGGGCCGCCCGCCTCGTTGTTCTCAGCGGCAGTGCCGGGTCCGGGCGAGCTGCGGTGCGTCTCAGCGGGATGCCGGCGCAATAGCTACTCGTCCTCAGCGACGCGACCCGCGATGGCCGTCGCCCTCTCGTTCGTTCCCGTCGGTACGTGGCCGGCGGCATGCGCGAAGTCGTAGTCCCGACAGAACCGCGCCACAGCATCGGTCAGGTGAGAATCGCGCTACGGCACCGGGCGCATGAAGAACATCAGGGAGAGTTCGTCCGTCAGAACGGCGGCGGGTCGGCTGGGGAAAGACCCGGGAGGTGGTTCACGGCGACGTGGGTCGCCGCTCTGGCGTCCGTCGAGCTGGGTACCGGCGAGGCGACATCCGACGCCACGGGAGTGAAGCTCACGGCGTGGCGAGGTGGGGTATCGATGTACTCGTGACCGAGGGGACTGGTCCAGCGCAGCACCCCGCCGCCGAGGCTCTCGACCTTCCAGGCGGAGTTGTGTTTCAGGACATGGTGTCGGCGACAGAGGTGAGCGAGGTTGTCGATGCGAGTCTCGCCGCCGTCGTCCCACGCCAGCGTGTGGTCGAGATCGCATTGGTGGGTGGGTCGTCGACATCCGGGGAAGCGGCAGCGCTCATCCCGTGCGGCGAGGAAGCGACGCATCCCCGCTGACGGGGTGTACCGATCGACGGCCAGCACATCGCCGGTGACCGCATCGGTCACGAGGCGATCCCATCCCGGCTGATGTGCAGCGAGCTCCCGCACGCTGTCCGCATCGATCGGGCCCACTCCGGTGAGCGTGGCCCCCGTGTCGTCAGGTCCGGCAAGCGTTGCCACCGGGACCGTCACCTGCACCCGACCACGGATCGCGGCAACGGCCTGCGACGTTGTCGTCGGTGCGGCGCCGAGCAACAGATCGCACAGCACATCGACGGCGATCTGCGGGAGCGTACGCATATCCGGGATCGCGCCTGCGGTGCTCGCCGTTCGGGGCCGTCCGCCAGGCGCAGAGCCATCAGAACATCTCGCGAACGAACCGGCAGGGCCCGTCGACGACCCCGGACGCCCGGCACACCCAGAACATGCGCCTGTGCTGCTCTGTCCCAGGTCAGGTGCCGCCGGATCTCCGAAAGAGCCCTGGCCCGCGGGATCGTGCTTGATGGAGCGGGCCATTCCCATGATGCGGTCAAACGCACCATGCGCGAGGAGGGTGGGCATGAACACTGCCAAGCGCGACATACCGTCGGCATCGTCTGTGACGGTGACGCATCGTGCCCGACGCGCCTCACGATGACGATCGCTCACGGAGACGGGCATGGCCTCTTCGGCGAGCACGGCGAGGGAGTTCTTGAGTCGCCACGGGGTCGTGGACTGGGCCTGCTCCACCGCCGCCGCCTCGTACCTCGCCCGAGCCGAGTCGTCTGAGATCGCCGCCCCCGCTTGGACGATGACCCGCACGTGCGCGGCCGTGATCGATCCGCCATCCAACGCGGCATGCGTCGCGGGGAATCGAGTCACGAGCGTGTACGCATCGCTCAACTGGCGCTGGACCTGCGCATCGCTGAGGTGAAGAGCAGCGGCGAACTCCGCCGCAACAGAGCGTACGGCCAACTCGGAAGACGCCGAGGAGTGATCACCGGACGCCTCCGGACCCACCACCCGGCACAACACCTGCGATAGCAGGGTCGCCTGCGTCGCGGCCAGCATCGCCATCACCCGCTGCAGACGCCGCGCCTGCTCCAGCATGCGCGCCAGGTCGGCAGCCGCGGCATCGGATGCCGGAGACATCGCCGAAGGATCCGCAGCAGGTCGCACGCCCGAGAGCCGCACCAGCATCGCGGACACATCGAGGGTCGGTTTCACCCCGGCGAGTTCCTCCGCGGGCGGTGTCGTGGCGGTCGATGTGAGCATGATCCATTGTCTCAAGATTCGAAGCTTTGTTCGAGTTATCCACATGAGAAGAGCATGTGATCCCGCGTCCGGCGATACGCGGAGATCGCGGACCGAGCCCCAAACCCGACGACGAACGGCGGGGTAATCCCCGGATCAGGGGCCGCACTCCCCTTCCGGGCGCAGCATCCCACCGCCATCTCGAACACCCCCGTCACCGCCAGCGCGCTGCCGGCACCGTCGCCACGCGCTTCGCGGGCTGCACCCGCAGCAGGCACGCCAGTGCCCCGAGAACGAGGCCGACCACCACCGGTGCCGTGATCTCCTCACCGATGACCGCCCAGGCGATCACCGCGGTGACGGCGGGAATCATGGAGAACACGATCGACGCCTCCCCCGCGCCGACGGCACGGACCAGCCACGAGTAGCAGGTCGTGCCGGCCGCGCCGATCAGTCCGATGACCACGATCAGCCCCCAGACGTCGCCGCCCGCGGGCATCTGCAGCGGTGCGGTGAGGAGAAACGGGACGAGGAGAGGGAGACCCACACATGCTCCGATGGCGTTCACCGCGATCGGACTCTCGGCGCGTAGTCGCTCTCCCTGCCAGAGCGAGCCGAGCGACAGTCCCAGCAGCGCCAGGATCACCACCGCGAGAGCGGAACCCACCCGCGCGTCCGCGACGATCTTCGGGACACAGGCGCTCGTCACAGCCGCCGCCCCGACCGCAACGGCCCACCACACGCGCGCGCCCTGCCGCCGCCGCAGGATCACCGACGTCGCCACCGCTGTCATCACGGGGTTCATGGCGATCACGAGCGCGACGATGCCCGCACCCGCGCCATGGCCGAGCGCCCAATAGGACGCGATGAACTGCGCACCCTGAGTGAGGACGTTCACACCGATGACATCGCGCAGCGCGCGCCCGCGCGGAAGACGGATACGCATGACCAGCACTGCCGTCCACAGCACGATCGCGATCACGATCCAGCGCAGGGCGAGCACGAGGAAGGGAGCGACGGCGCCTACCGCGACGGCGCTCAGCACGTAGTTGAGCGCGTATAGGACGATGGTCGCAGCAGCCGCGACGAGCACTGAGGGCTTGAGCATGCTTCGACGGTGCGCCCACAGCGTTGCGGTGCCGAATCCGGATCACGAATCGTGATGGATCGCCGCCGAGTCGGGATTCCGGCATCACACTGGGATGATGAGCGTCCTCGGCATTCCGGAACTGAGAAGTCTGCTCGCGGTGTCCGCCTTCGCCGGCGTGGGACGCGCCGCAGAGGCGCTGCACCTGTCTCAGCCGGCCGTCACCGGACACCTGCGACGTCTGGAGGCCGAGGTGGGTGCACCGCTGATCGTCCGCCGGGGCCGCACCATCGCCCTCACGGCGGCCGGCGAAACTCTCGTCGCCGATGCCTACCGGATCATCGCGGCACACGACGACGCCCTGGATCGCGCCCGCGGACGCATCGGCTCAGATCTCGTCGTCGCGTCCACGAACATGGCCGGAGTCGGGACCCTCCGCACGGTCTCTCGTGTGCTCGCCGCCCATGCTCCCGGGCAGCGTGTCTCCGTCCGATTCCATCGCACCGTGCATCTGGAGGGGTTCGCCCGGGCCGGCACAGCGGATGTGGTGCTCGGCTACGGCCGGTTCGGTGCGGACAGCGTGCCCATCGGCCGCGTCGAGCTGGACTGGTTCACCTCCGCCGCCCACCCGCGCACGGATGCGCTCGTCGCATTCACGGCGCCGTGCCTGGTGCGCGAGACGCTGCTCGCCTCCCCCGTGGCGCGCGGGCTCGATCTCGTCCGCGAGAGCATCGATCTGACCGGCCTCCTGATGGCCGTACGCGCAGGCGAGGGCATGACAGCGCTTCCCCGATCCCACCGCCATGAGCCGGGACTCGCCCCGGTACCGGGACTGGCATCCCCCGGGACGCTGCAGCTGAGTGCGGTCGTCTCCGAACGACTCCCCCGTGATGCTCGCCACGCCCTGGTGCGGGAGCTGCGGGCGGCTGTGGCCGCCGACGTGCTCTAAGCCTGCGGCGGCCGCTCGTCGGGCATGCCCTTGTCCGGCCAGAACGACATGGCGCGCTCCGCGAGTGCGGTGATCGTGAGCGACGGATTCACTCCCGGATTGGCCGGAACCGCCGAACCATCGACGACGAGCAGGCCGGGGTGCCCCCACGCGCGGTGATATTCGTCGACCACGCCCTCTGCCGGGGAAGAGGAGATCACCGCGCCGCCTAGGAAATGCGCGGTGAGGGGAATCCCGAACACCTCGGGCCAGCTGCCTCGCGCAGCCGCGGGTGCACCGGTGTGCTGGCGGATCTGCGCCGCGATGGCTTCGGTCGCGCGATGAGCTTCCGGCAGATACGAGGGGTTCGGCTGGCCGTGTCCCTGCCGGCTCGTCAGTACGAAGCGGCCGAACCGCCGGCGCAGCGACAGCGTCAGCGAGTTGTCCGCTGTCTGCATCACCAGGGCGATGATCCCCCGCTCGCTCCAGCGGTGGAGCGAGGCGAGGCGCAGTTCACGAATCGGATGACGCATCACCTTCCCCGCCAGCGCCAGGATGCGTCCCGCCAGGTTCCGGTCCCCGGGCACCAGTACCGTGGCGAGCATGCCCATCAGGTTGGAGCCCGGCCCGTAGCGCACGTTCTCCACGTGCGTGCGCTCATCCACATGGAAGGAGGTCGTGATGGCCACACCGTCGGCAAGGCCCGCGCCCTCCGGCACGCGTGTGGCGACCGCGCCGTCGAGCGCTTCGGAGTTCGTCCGCGTGAGCCTGCCGAGCGCATCCGACAACCGCGGCAGCGAGCCCGCGGCTCTCATACGATGCAGGAGCTGCTGAGTCCCCCAGGTCCCCGCGGACACGACCACGTGTTCCGCCCGGATCGTCCGGCGTTCCCGAGCGAACCAGGCCCCGGTGCGCTGTGTGGTGACGAGGAAGCCCCCTGCGGAGTCCTCACGCACGTCGACCACGGTCCGCAGCGCTTCGATACGCGCACCGCGACGCTCCGCCAGGGCGAGGTAGTTCTTCACGAGCGTGTTCTTCGCGCCCACCCGGCAGCCGACCATGCAGTTGCCGCACAGCGTGCACCCGGTGCGATCCGGTCCGTCTCCGCCGAAGTACGGATCGGGTACCCGCACGCCGGGCATACCGAGGAAGACGCCCACCGGCGCTTGCCGGAAGGTGTCGGCCACGCCGAGGTCCGCGGCAGCGCCCGCCATGATGCGTTCCACGACGCCGGTATGGGGGTAGTGTTCGACGACGCCGAGCATGCGTCGCGCCGTCTCGTACGAGGCGTGCAGCTCGGCCTCCCAGTCCCGTCCCGCCGGCCACTGGGGATCGGCGAAGAACGCCGGCCCCGGCTGATAGAGCGTGTTCGCGTAGTTGAGTGATCCGCCTCCGACACCTGCGCCGGCGAGCACCATCACGTGCGGCAGCCGGTGAATGCGCTGCACCCCGAAGCAGCCGAGCAGAGGTGCCCAGAGGTATCGACGCACGTCCCACGAGGTCTTCGCGAAATCTTCGTCCGCGAAGCGGCGACCCGCTTCGTACACACGGACGCGATAGCCCTTCTCCGACAATCGCAGCGCGCTCACCGCCCCGCCGAAGCCCGAACCGATCACGACTACGTCCTCATCGAACTCGGTCACCTCGACTCCTTCCCCACCAACATCGTCAGGGCGCCCGGCAGGACGCTCACCCGGCACGCGCCCTGCGCGATCCTCTCGCCGTCCGCGTACACGACGAGATCGGGCGCCGACACCTCGATCGCGCGCGCCCGACAGCGATGGGCCTCCGGGCGATCGAGGTGAGTGCCTGCCAGCAGCCGCGGCAGCAGCAGGATCAGGCGCAACATCGACAGCGGTGCCACATGCACGACATCAAGCACGCCGTCGGCCGGGTCAGCACCGACGCACATCGGCATCCCGCCGCCGTAGCTCGCGGTGTTGCCGATGGCGATGAGGGTGCCGGGCTGCTCGGTCACCGTCTCGCCGTTCATGCCGAGGCGGAACCGCATGGGGCGCACGCGAAGCACCTCGATGGCGATGGCCAGGAAGTAGCGGACCCGCCCGCGCGGATATCGAAGCCGATTCGTGCGCTCGCTGACCTTGGCATCGAAGCCGAGCGCAGCAATGGTGAGGAAGAGGCGTTGTCCGTCTACCGCCTCGATCACCCCGACATCGATCCGCCGCGGGGCGCCGCTGATCGCCGCGTCCGCCGCATTCTCAGGCGAATCGCGCGGGATGCCCAGCGCGCGAGCGAGGTCGTTTCCGGTGCCAGCCGGCACCAGGACGACGGGGGTGCCGTCGCTCACCAGGGGTTCCGCGAGGGCGGAGAGAGTCCCGTCCCCGCCGATGACCACCACTGCGTCCGGCGCGTCCGCCAGGAGCTCGATCAGCAACCGTCGCGCCTCAGACGCATCGTCGCCACGTCGTTCGCTCACCAGCGCGCCCCGGCGACGCAGATGTGCGACCGCCGCATCTCCGATGGCTGCGCCGCGGCCCTTGCCCGAGTGAGGGTTGACGAGGACCGCCACCCGGCGAGCGGGCTCAGTCACGATCCGCGACCAGGACGCCGGGGTTCAGCACCCCGGAGGGGTCGAGTTCCCGCTTGATCGCCCGGAGGATGCGCACACCGGTCTCGCCGATCTCATCCACCAGCCAGGGGGCGTGATCGCGGCCGATGGCGTGATGGTGCGTGATGGTGCCGCCGGCGGACATGATGGTGTCACCGACCCGGCGTTTCACGGGCTCCCAGACCGCCAGCTGGTCACCGCGCACGCCCGCCAGCACCGTGAAGTACAGCGAGGCGCCTGTGGGGTAGACGTGCGATATGTGGCACATGATGAAGCTCTTCGCCCCCGCGGCGGCGAACCCCTCTCGGAGCGCGGCGGTGACGGCATCGCGCAGGCGATGCAGGTTCGCCCAGGTCGTCGCGGTCTCCAGCGTCTCGCAGAAGACCCCCGCCGCCAGCAGCGAGTCACGCAGGTACGGGCCGTCGAATCGGCCGTCCAGCCACTCCTGAGCGGCGGTCCGGCCCGAACTGGTGCCGCCGGCTGCGGAGAGAACGGCAGCGGTGCGTTCGCGCTGGGCGTCACTGTCCTCCCCCTCGAAGACCGTCACGGCGCTGGCACCACGAGCGAGCACCCGACCGATCTTGCCCACCTGTGCGAGGCTGACGCCGGTCTCCGCCTCGTCCGACAGGCGGATGACGGTGGGTTGCGCGCCGCTGTGCACCACCCGGCGCAGCGCCTCCACGCCGGTGGTGAAGTCGGGGAAGGTCCACGACTCGACGATGCGCTCGGCAGGTATCGGATGCACGCGGACACGCACCTCGGTGATGACGCCGAACGCCCCCTCGGAGCCGAGGAAAACACGGATGAGGTCGGGCCCCGCGGCCGACCCCGGTGCGCGCCCGAGGGTGAGCTCGCCCGTCGGCGTGGCGACGCGGAGCCCGGTGACCATCGCATCGAAGCGCCCGTATCCCGCCGAGTTCTGCCCCGACGAGCGCGCAGCCGCGAAGCCGCCGATGCTCGCGTAGCGGAAACTCTGGGGATAGTGACCGAGCTCGAAGCCGTGCGCGGCGAGCAGCCGCTCGGCCTCAGGGCCGCGCGTACCGGCGCCCAAGGTCGCCTCCCGGCTCACGGGGTCCAGGGCGATGAGCCCGCTCAGGGAAGCGAGATCCAGCGCGATGACAGCGGAGTGCACTCCCCGCTCGGGATCCAGCCCGCCCACCACGCTGGTTCCCCCGCCGAACGGCACCACCGCGATGCCGATGTTCGCAGCTTCAGCCACGAGCCGCGCGACCTCGGGGTGGTCCGCCGGCCGAACCACCGCGTCGGGGACACGCTGCGCGCGCGCTCGACGCCGCAGCAGGTCGGGTGTCGAACGACCACCCGCGTGACGCAGTCGAGCCTCAGCGGTGACATCGACGCCGCCCGGGCCGACGATCCCCTCCAGCGCGACGCGCTGCTCGGGCGACAACCGCGACGGCTCCACCGCCACGTCCGCCAGCTCCGGTGCCGCGTCTGGCCGCTGCAGGCGGCCCAGGAGCGCAGGCAGGAGTGCCCGGACGGCGAGAGGAAGGCCGGTGGCCCGAGCAGGATCGCCCCACCCGTTCCAGAGCATCTGCGGATCGTCGGGGGTGGTTTCGCGACTCTGCTTCACGCGTTACAGTGTGACACATCATGGAAAAACGTCAACCGGTTCTCGAACGCAGCACCGCTCGCTGGGACGAGACGCAACTGCAGATCCTCGACGCCGCCGAGCTCCTGATCACCCAGCGAGGTGTGGGCGGGCTCACCATCGCAGAGCTCGCTCGCACGTCGGGCTTCAGCCGCCCCACGGTGTACCGCAGCTGGCAGGGCGCGGACGATGTGGTTCGGGCGGCGCTGCTGAGGCGCGTCCTGGATCTGCTTTCCGGCTTCACCCCGGCCACCACGCGCGAGGAACTGGTGGCCGATGTGCTGGAGTTCGCGAGACGCTTCCGCGCTGACGCGATGTATACGGCGCTCCTCGAGCGCGAGCCCGAAGTGTTCACCCGCTACACGCTGCAGCGGTTCGGCAGCAGCCAGCTTGCGATTCTGGACTGGCTCGCCGAGTCGATCACCCGCGCCCAGGAACAGGGCTCGGTGCGTTCGGGGGACCCCGCAGAGATCGCCACCATGCTGCTCCTCATCACGCAGTCGGCGATCCTCTCCCATGGGACCGTCTCGGTCCTCCTCGATGCCGCGGCATGGCGACGCGAGCTGCGCTTCGCCCTGGACGGCCACCTCCGGCCATGACAGACCGCCGGGGATCCTCCGCGCTGCCCCACGCCGGCAGCCGCCGCCGCGCGCTGCAACATGCCGCAGACGGCATGTGGGACGTCCTCGTCGTCGGAGGCGGAATCACCGGGGTGGGCGTGGCCCTGGACGCTGCCGCGCGCGGGCTTCGCGTCGTGCTGATCGAGGCCGAGGACCTGGCCTTCGGCACGAGTCGGTGGAGCTCCAAGCTCGTGCACGGCGGACTGCGCTACCTCGCGACGGGCGACTTCGCGACCGCGGTGGAGAGCGCGCACGAACGCCATCTGCTGATGACCCGGATCGCACCCCACCTGATCCGTTCACTCCCCCAGCTCATTCCGTTCGGCACAGCCGTGGATTGGAGACAGCGACTCGGCGGAACGGCCGGCATGGCGATGGGCGATCTGCTGCGCGTGCGCGCAGGCACACCACGCAGTGTGCTGGCCCGGCCCCGCATGGTCCGCGCGACTACGGCGCGCCGTCTTGCCCCCGCCCTGGATGAGCGACACCTGCGCGGCGGCGTGCTGGGCGCCGACGGCCAGCTCGTGGACGACGCCCGCCTCGTCGTCACCGCCGCCCGGACCGCGACCGCCTACGGTGCCACGATCATCACCCGAACCCGCGCAGAGTACCTGCATCGTGACGGTGCCGTGGCGATCGATCAGCTCTCCGGCGAGCGTCTGGAGATCCGGGCGCGAGCGGTGATCAACGCCACCGGCGTGTGGGCCGGCGCGATCGACGACAGTATCCGTGTGCGTCCCAGTCGCGGCACCCATCTGGTGGTGAGTGCGGCAAGCCTCGAACATCCGAGCGCTGCCGTAATGGTCCCCCACCCCGGCTCACTGAGCAGGTTCGTCTTCGCCCTGCCCGCCCAGCTCGGACGAGTCATCATCGGGCTCACCGACGAAGACGCGCCCGGACCCGTCGCCGCGACGCCGACGCCCACCGAGCAGGAGATCGACTTCCTCCTCGCGACGATCAATCCAGCGCTTCGCAGCCCGTTGCCGCGCGAGGCCGTCATCGGCGCGTTCGCCGGACTCCGTCCTCTCATCGACAGCGGCGCCAGAGGTGCGAGCGCCGACATTTCGCGGCGGCACATGGTGACCCTCTCGCCCGCCGGGTTCGTGAACGTGCTCGGTGGCAAGCTCACCACATACCGACGCATGGCGGAGGAAGCGGTCGACCTCGCGCGCGACACCTTCGGGCTCGCGGCGGGGCCGAGCGTCACGGCAGCACTGCCGCTCGTCGGCGCCACGGGCGCCACTCCCGGCGACACACCACCACAGCTGCGGCAGCGCTTCGGCGCGGATGCAGCGACCGTGCTCGCTATGGCACAACTCGGCAACCCGTCATCGATGATCGTGCCCGGCGTCGATGTCCTGCGCGCCGAGGTCGAATTCGCGGTGCGCGCCGAAGGTGCGCTGACCGCCGATGACGTCCTCGATCGCCGCACCCGCATCGGACTGGTTCCCGCCGACCGTGACGCCGCCGCCCCCGCCGTCGTGGAGCTGGTCGCCGAGACGCTCGCATCGCTCACACCCTGATCCGGGCTTGTGCCGGGCGCCGACCGCGTTCCGAATCCGGCGCGCCGACGTCGGCGTGGCCCGCTCCTTGCGGTGAACGCGCGGACCGGGATATTTTCGAACATGTTCGATTCACGGCGCGCGGGGCCCCTCGCAAACGCCTCCCGAGGAGCATCATGATGTCCACCCCGAAGAGCGAGCGTACGCGGGCTGCGATCCGCGATGCGGCAATGGCGTCGTTCCGTCAGCGCGGCTTCGACGCCACCACCATCCGCCTCCTCGCCGACGAACTCGGGATGTCGGTCGGCAGCGCTTACTACCACTTCCCCAGCAAAAGCCACCTGATCCAGGAGCTCTATGTCGAGGTGCAGGCCGATCACCGCGCTGCAGCGGCGCCTCTGCTGGCACAGGAAACGAAGCTCGCACCGCGCCTCAGAGCGTTCCTGCACACGGGCCTCGACCAGCTGGAACCATTCGGCGATCACGCCAGCGAGTTCGCCCTCGCAGCACTAGCACCGGGGTCGGACGCGAGTCCGCTCTCACCGGAGTCGAGCACAGCGCGCGAGAGCGTGATCGCGCTGCTGCGGGAAACGGTGGAGGGGTCGGCCGATCGTCTTCCCGCGGAGGTCGCCGAGCTGGCACCGCAGGCGCTCTACCGCATCTATCTGGCGCTCACCCTCGCCTGGGTGCAGGACACGTCTCCGGGACGGGCGCGGACTCGCCGCCTGATCGACAACGGCACACGCCTGCTCGCCGTCGCTCTGCCGGCGCTGAAGCTCCCGCCGGTGCGACGTGCGCTCCTCCCCCTCTTGGCGGACGTGGCCGAGCTCGGCGAGTGAGCGAACACTCGACCAACCACAGGTGAACGCTGGCTCGTACACACGAGTCACGCGTCGGCGGTACTACCCCAGCCGACATGATGGTGCTGTGCAGCAGCCCATCCCCCAGGACACCGCATGTTCGACGCACTGAACGGACTCCTCTCCGGAAGCGGAGTGGCCACTCTCCTGAAGACGGGAACGGCAATCGCCGGCACCCTGCTGGTCATCCCCGCGCTCATCAAGCTGTTCCTCGTCACCGTGGACGAAGGATCCGCGGCGATTCGCACCCGCAACGGCAAGCCGATCATCCGCCGAACCGACACGCGACGCGGTTCCGCGGGCGATGTCGTCGTGCTCTCCCCCGGCAGCCACGCGGCGTTCCCGTTGCTGTGGTGGTACCGGATGATCGACGTTCGGACCCGCTCGACCGATCTCCCGGTGCGCGAGCTCACGGGAGCCGATGGCTCACAGCACCGCGTGCACGCTTCCTTCGACTGGCGTCCGCTCCCGACGGGTCACGACCTCAGAGTCTTCGAGCTCGACGTCGTCAGCGTCAAGGAGCGAGCCGGCAACATCGTCAGTGCCGCACTGCGCGATATCGTGCGAAGCCTTCCCGGCCACGCCCTCCCGGTCAACGAGCTGCTCTCGCCCGCCGTGGTGGACGCATGCAGAGAACGCGTGCGCGCCGAGTGCGGCATCGAGCTGCTGCGCGTGATGGTCACCGGCGATGCCCTGACCGATGGCTACCTGCTCGCGACGGCGATGCGTGAGCGCGGCGAGGATTCCGCTGCGCTCACCTCCGCGATGCTGCCGAGCCTGCGCTGATCAGCGGACGATGCCGGTGGAGCCGGTCTGGGTGGTGATCTGACCCGTCCACAGCGCGCCGTCCGGATGCGGCCGCGCCATCGGCACGCGCGTCCCGAGCACCTGGGAGACCACGTCCTGGGCGATCTTCGCGGCGGTGAGGCCGGCGTCCTCCAGCACCTGCTCACGCGTCGCGTGGTCGATGAACTCATCCGGCACGCCCAGTTCGTCCACCGCGGTGTCGATGCCTGCCTCGCGCAGCACCTGACGGATGCGGGTTCCGATGCCACCGACGCGGATTCCATCCTCCATCGTGATCACCAGTCGGTGACGGGCGGCCAGATCGACCAGCGATGGGGCAACCGGAACGACCCAGCACGGGTCGATCACCGTTGCGCCGATGCCCTGAGCACGCAGCCGGTCCGCCACCTCCATCGCGAGGTGGGCGAACGGGCCGATGCCGACCAGCAGCACATCCTCCGATTCCGGGCGCGCCAGCACATCCACGCCATCGGCCAGTCGTTCCACGGCGGGCAGGTCTTCGGCCACCGCTCCCTTGGGGAAACGGATGACGGTGGGGGCGTCATCGATCGCGACGGCCTCCCGCAACGCCTCACGCAGGCGCTCCGCGTCCCGCGGGGCGGCGATGCGGATGTGCGGGATGATCTGCAGCATCGCCAGGTCCCACATGCCGTGATGACTGGGGCCGTCCGGTCCGGTGATGCCGGCGCGATCCAGCACGAAGGTGACACCCGCCTTGTGCAGTGCCACATCCATCAGGGCCTGATCGAAGGCGCGGTTCATGAAGGTGGCGTACAGCGCGACGACGGGATGCAAGCCGCCGTAGGCCATTCCCGCGGCCGCAGCCACCGCGTGCTGCTCCGCGATGCCGACGTCGTAGACGCGGTCGGGGAAGCGCTCGGCGAAGGCCGCGAGGCCGGTGGGACGCAGCATCGCCGCCGTGATCCCGATGACGTTGGGGTGCTCCTGGCCGACGTTCACGAGCTCTTCGGAGAACACGTCCGTCCACCCCGTGCGCGCTTGCTTCAGCGCCGCTCCGGTGCGCGGGTCGATCGGGTTGACGGCGTGGAACTGGTCCGCCTCATCGTTGCGGGCCGGCGCGTAGCCGCGTCCCTTCTCGGTGATGACGTGCACGATCACCGGAGCGCCGAAGGACTTCGCCTGCTCCAGCGTCTCCATGAGCATGGGCAGGTCGTGCCCGTCGACGGGGCCGAGATACTTGATGTCGAGATTCGAGTACAGCGCCACATTGTTGGTGAAGCGGGAGAGGAACCCGTGAGTGCCGCCGCGGACACCGCGGAAGACAGCGCGGCCCACGGGCCCGAATGCGCGGAAGAACCGATCGGACTTGCGGTGCAGGTCCTTGTAGGCGGACGCGGTGCGGACCCGGTTCAGATAGCGCGACATCCCGCCGATCGTCGGAGCGTAGGAGCGGCCGTTGTCGTTGACGATGATGACGAGGTTGCGATCGTTGTCATCGGAGATGTTGTTGAGCGCCTCCCACGTCATGCCTCCCGTGAGGGCGCCGTCGCCCACCATCGCGACGACGTGACGGTCAGCGCGACCCGTGCGGGTGAACGCGCGGGAGATACCGTCGGCCCAGCTCAGCGAGCTGGACGCGTGAGACGATTCGACGACGTCGTGCTCGCTCTCGGAACGCTGCGGATACCCCGCGATACCGCCTCGGGCACGCAGTTCGGAGAAGTCCTGGCGGCCCGTCAGAAGCTTGTGCACGTAGGACTGGTGTCCCGTGTCGAAGATGATCGGATCACGCGGGGAGTCGAACACCCGGTGCACCGCGATGGTGAGCTCCACCACACCCAGGTTGGGTCCCAGATGCCCGCCCGTGCGCGCGACGTTCTGCACCAGGAACTCACGGATCTCGGCCGCCAGTTGGGCCAGTTCGCGTGGGCTCAGCCGGTCCAGATCACGAGGTCCGGAGATGGAGGGCAGGATCGCCATGCTTCACTCCTTCTCGGGACGCAGGAAGCGTCCCGTGCATCCTCCCAGTCTAAGCGGGCGCTCCCGTCCGCGTCTGGGAACGCGCATGTTTCGCGGTGCCATGGTGGCGATGGAGACGGGAGTCTGGGAGGCTGGCGCGATGAGAACACCCGCGGTGGTCGCGTGCGTCCTGTCCGGCGTCGTTGTCGCAGGCCTGTGCGCGCTCGCCGTCACGCCCCTGCTTGTGCCCATCTCCGAGACGCCGGACACCGTTACCGCGGTCACCACATCTCAGCCGGCGCAGACCCCCGCATTCAGCTCTCCGCCCACCCCCGGGCCAACACCCGAAGAAGTCACCGACGGTCCCGTGGACTTCGTCAACCTCGGCAACGGAATGCTGATCCCCGCAGGCAGGCCGGAGGGTTGTGCGGAACCGGCGTACATCTGGATCGGTTCGATCGACGGCGGCCCCATGCACGCCGAGATGCTCGGCGCCGAGCTGGTGGACAGGGGCGTGCGGGAGTTCGCGACGGGCGAGGCCGCCACAGACAGCGAAGGCCGCCCGGCGACCTACACCGTCGCCCCCGGCGACGTCCTGGACATCATCGGCGACCGTTTCTGCATCTACAACGGCATCGCACTCGGCACCCTCAACGGCTATCCGTCCGGTGAGATCCAGCCCGGCGATGTCCTGACGCTCGATGCGGATCTGGTCACCGATTGGGTCTCCCCCTACGACGACTGATCGTCGCCGGATCCCACCGAGGCAACGACGAGGCCCCCGGCACCGAAGCACCGGGGGCCTGCGAACGAGCGAGATCAGACCAGCGAACGCAGCACGTACTGCAAGATGCCGCCACACACGCAAGTTCGAGCATTTGGGCCCTCAGGAATAACCTCGGCATCATCAAATTCCAGGTCAAGCGATAATTCCTAACCCAAGACGAACTACCGCTACCGCAGCATGTATACATGCGGATTCGGCGATCCGACGGGCAAGTACCGCCAAGGCAGCATCTCCACACGGACTCACGGCCTCCAGGACACACGGGACCCCCGTCGACACAGCGGCGCAGCATCGAGCTGGAGGCCGAGCGGCTCTACCTCCGGGCAGAGCCGCTCGGTCCCACGCTGCACTCCCGAGAGTCGGTAGACAAAGCGAGAATTGGACCATGGCAATGCACGATGCGGATCCGCTCCCCGAGCCCGACCATGAGCTCGGGTACTCGGAGGAACTTCTCGCTGATGTCCTCGGCGAGCACATGCTGCAGTTTCACGATTACATAATGATGAAGGCCCACGCCATGGGACCGGACGGCCCCGTCTACTACCCGTCCGACGTGCGCAGGTTCGTTGATTACTACGTCACGCGCACCGCGCGCCCGCTCACTGAGCCGGAGGTGCGGGCGTTGTTCGACACCTGGGTGGCAGAGAGGCGCGGGAAGGCCGACTGATCCGGGTCCGCGCACGCTGGTCGGCCGCTGCCGATGCTCAGGCCAAAGTCCTACGTGAGCGGCGGAAGCAGAACGCTTGACGGGGCACAGGTCACCACGCATCGACTCAAAGTCATAGATTACGAGGACCTCGGCGACGTCGATGGCGTGCCAATGCGCGTGCCTGCGAGCGACGGCTACCGCACATGCTCGGTATGCGGAAGCGACTGCGAGCCGGACAATGCGTTGAGCGCCGACGGCACGGGCGCGACGATCGCGTTCGTGGGCCCCGAGCACGGGGTCAGAGCCTGGTCGACCCGTTCAGCGACTTCAGATGAGGTCCGCGCCGACTCGCCATCAATACTCCGCGAGCGTGCCGACCAGGTACGCCGTCGTGCCCCGTCGATAGGATAAACACGCACCGATGCCTGGGACCTGGGGAGGGCAGAAAGTGCCCTAAATGGCTTCCCCGACGCGATATGCGTGAAAGTAGGACATCCCTATGGCGAGACTCAGCCTCAAGGCTGTCGAGGAGCGCGTCGCTCCACTAGCCGCCCGAGAGACGTACGATCGAGAGTTCATCTTCGACCTGCTGCTCGCATACGGGAAGCCCCAGGGCAACGTCACGAGGCTGCGCAACGGCTCGCTCAACGTGGCCATCGATCCGTCGACTGAGGTCGCACAGAAGAACGTCGTCTACTTCAAGGAGACGACCAGCGACCCGCTCGAGGTCATCGAAGATCTCAAGTCGAGTCCCGCGGTGGTCCGCTTCAGCACCCGCTTCGTCATTGTCACCGACTACGCCGAGTTGGTCGCTCACGACATCAAGACGAACGAGACGATCGGCTTTCCGATCCGCGAACTTGACCAGCATTTCACCTTCTTCCTGCCGTGGGCCGGCATGGAGAAGGCACAGTACGTGGCGGAGTCTCACGCTGACGTCAGAGCCGCCGAGCGCATGGGGAAGCTGTTCGACGAGCTGCTGCAGGCCAACCCCGGCATCTTCGACGACGAGCGAGGTCGTCATTCGCTCAACATTTTCTTCACTCGTCTGTTGTTCTGCTTCTTCGCGGAAGACACGGGCATCTTTGGCGACAACCAGTTCACGAACGCGATCGGCTCCCAGACGCAGTCCGATGGCTCGGACCTCGCTGAGTTCCTGACCGACCTATTCAAGGCACTCGATACAGAGAACACGGCTGACAAGCCGAAGCACCTCGCCGAGTTCCCCTACGTGAACGGCCGACTGTTCACGGTAAAAGACGATCAGGTCGTGCCGCGCTTCACGAAGCAGGCGCGAGACGAGCTCATCGCCTCAGGCACGCTCATCTGGCGCGACATCAACCCCGACATCTTCGGCTCAATGTTCCAGGCGATCGTGACGCCGGGCAAGCGCAGTGACTTGGGCCAGCACTACACCTCTGTGCCGAACATCCTGAAGACGATCGAGCCGCTCTTCCTCGATGACCTGAAGACCGAGCTCAACGAGGCTCAAGACAGCGAGCGGCGGCTGATGCGCCTGCTCGACCGCATCACGGATATCAAAGTGTTCGACCCTGCGTGTGGATCGGGCAACTTCCTCGTCATCGCCTACAAGGAGCTGCGCAAGCTGGAGCACGCGATCCTGGAGCGGCTCGCCGAGCTCAGCCCGTCGCACCAGGTGCTCTGGGCCGACTCGACGATCAGCATCGAGAACTTCTTTGGCATCGAGATCGACGACTTCGCCGTGGAGGTGGCAATTTTGTCGCTGTGGATCGCGAAGCACCAGATGAACCGCGAGTTCCGCGAGAAGTTCCGCGTCGAGATCCCCCTGATCCCGCTGAAGGAGACCGGGCAGATCAAGGCCGGCAACGCAACGCGCGTGGACTGGAACGACGTCTGCCCGAACGACGGCGAGTCGGAGATTTACCTGATCGGCAATCCGCCGTATGCGGGGGCGAAGACTCAGACCAAAGAGCAGAAGGCGGACTACGACTTCGTGTTCAAGGGTCGCCCGCACTCGAAGAACCTCGACTACATCGCTCTCTGGTTCGTCAAAGGAAGCGACTACATCGAAGGCACATCTGCCACTTTGGCGTTCGTCACAACGAACTCGGTGGCGCAGGGTGAGCACGTCGCGCTGATGTTCCCGATGATCTTCGCCAAGGGCATCGAGATCGGATTCGCCTATACATCATTCAAATGGGAGAACAACGCGAAGCGCAACGCGGGCGTGACTGTTGCGGTCATCGGCCTGCGGAATACGTCGGCGGATCCGAAGTACATCTACACGGATGATCTGCAGATCGCGGCGCGCACCATCAACGGATATCTCGCGGACGGCGCGATGATTTTCATCGAGAGACGCAAGACGCCGCTCGGTCCACTCCCCGAGATGGCGTTCGGCTCGATGCCCCGTGACGGCGGTGGGCTCATCCTATCGCCGAGCGAGCGGGCAGAGTTGCTGGCGGGTGATCCCGAAGCCGAGCCGTTCATAAAGCGATACGTCGGCTCGTCTGAAGCAATCAACGATGGCGAACGGTACTGTCTGTGGATCACAGATCATGAAGCCGCGACCGCACGTAAGATTCCTTCTGTGGCGGCGCGGCTTCGACGCGTGGCCGATGAACGATCCGAAAGCAAAGCGTCGAGCACAGTGGCGTTCGCAGCCCAGCCTCATCGGTTTGTACAGATCAGCTACAAGCCGACTGACTCGATCATCGTACCGAGCGTTTCCTCGGCTCGGCGGGAGTACATCCCGATTGGCTACCTCGGCCCCGACACAGTTATCTCAAATGCAGCCTTCGCGGTGTACGACGCTGAACCTTGGCTTTTCAGTCTCCTGACGTCCAAGATGCACATGGCCTGGACCGCGGCCGTCGGCGGCCAGATGAAAACCGACTATCGGTATTCCAACACGATCGTCTACAACAACTTCCCAGTCCCACCCCTGTCGGAGGCAATGAAGGAGAAGCTGACGGTCGCGGCTCTGCGCGTGCTCGACGTGCGCGAGTACCACTGCGAGCAGACGCTGGCCGAGCTCTACGACCCCGACAAGATGCCGCAGGATCTCCGTCAAGCGCACCAGGCGGTAGATGCGGTGGTCGACTCGATCTACTCGAAGAAGCCCTATGAGACTGACGAGCAGCGGCTGTCGGACCTGTTCGCCATGTACGAGCGCATGACTGCCGAGGAGGCCGCGAAGGCCCCGGCGAAGAAGACCCGGAGGACTGCGAAGTGAACGCGATCAACAAGCCCGTCAACATCGTCGACGTCACGTACGCGCAGACGAAGGCCTCGGTGAACACCGACGCCCTGGGAATGCGCGAGATGCAGCAGCGCGTCTTCGAGCAGCGCGATGCCCAGCATCTGCTGGTGAAGGCCCCGCCGGCGTCAGGCAAGTCGCGCGCGCTGATGTTCGTGGCATTGGACAAGCTCTACAACCAGGGCCGCAAGAAGGTCATCGTCGCGGTGCCGGAACGCTCGATCGGTGCGTCATTCGCGTCGACGGCGCTGACCAAGCATGGATTCTGGGCGGACTGGGAGATCAAGGACGAGAACAACCTGTGTGACGCGGGCTCATCGGCAGGCAAGGTCGACGCGTTCATCGAGTTCCTCGAGGGCCCCGACGCGGTGCTCGTCTGCACCCACGCGACTCTGCGCTTCGCGTTCGAAAAGCTGGCTCCGGAATCGTTCAACGGCACCGTGCTGGCGATCGACGAGTTCCATCACGTCTCTGCCGACACGGAGACGTCACGACTGGGAGCCCTACTCCGCGACGTGATGAACGGGTCGGACGTTCATATCGTGGCGATGACCGGCTCGTACTTCCGCGGCGACTCGGTGCCGGTACTGTCGCCTGAGGATGAAGCGAAGTTCACGCCAGTCACGTTCAACTACTACGACCAGCTCAACGGCTACGAGCACCTGCGGTCGCTCGGCATCGGGCACCACTTCTACCAGGGCCGGTACACCGACGCGATCCACGAGGTGCTCGCCCTCAACAAGAAGACGATCGTGCACATCCCGAGCGTGAACTCCGGCGAGTCAACGAAGGACAAGATCGAGGAAGTCGGCCGCATCATCGACGCGATCGGCCACGTCGAGTCGACCGATCCCGAGACGGGCATCATCAGCGTGCGCCGCGAGGACACCGGGGAGATCGTGCGGGTCGCGGACCTCGTCGACGACACCGACCAGAAGAAGCGCGGCGACACGCTGCACTATCTGTCGCACACGGCATCGAAGGAGCGCGACGGCGTCGACATCATCATCGCGCTGGGCATGGCGAAGGAGGGCTTCGACTGGCCATTCGCGGAGCACGCTCTGACGGTCGGCTACCGTGCGTCTCTCACCGAAGTCATCCAGATAATCGGACGCGTCACCCGTGACAGCCCCGGCAAGTCGCATGCGCAGTTCACGAACCTGATCGCCGAGCCGGATGCTTCGCAGGGCGAGGTCAAGGTGTCAGTGAACAACATGCTGAAGGCGATCACCGCCTCGCTACTCATGGAGCAGGTCCTCGCGCCGAACTTCAACTTCAAGACGAAGAAGTTCGACGACGAGCCCGCAAAGAAGGGCGAGCTGAAGATCAAGGGCTTTAAGGAGCCCACTAGTGATCGCGTGAAGCAGATCGTCGCGACAGACCTAAACGACCTGAAGGCGGTGATCCTGCAAGACGACACGTTCGCCAGGGCCGCAGCGGGGTCGGTCGATGCCGAGACGACGAACAAGGTGCTGATCCCGAAGATCATTCGGGAGAAATACCCGGACCTTTCCGAGGAGCAGGTCGAGGAGGTGCGCCAGCAGGTCGTCGTGGACTCGGTGATCAAGAACAGCGAAGTGAGGCCTGTTGGGGACCAGCGGTTCATCAAGATGGCCGAGAAGTTCGTGAACATCGACGAGCTGAACATCAACCTCATCGACTCGGTGAACCCATTCCAGCGCGCATTCGAGGTGCTATCCAAGTCGGTCACGCCGTCAGTGCTGCGCCTGATCCAGGACACAATCACGTCGACGAAGATCGAGTTCTCCGAGGAAGAGGCCCTGGCGCTGTTCCCGAAGATCAAGACCTGGAAGCAGGTACACGGCAAGAACCCGGATATCCGCTCCGACGATCCCACCGAGAAGCGGCTGGCCGCGGCCCTGTTGTTCCTGCAGAAGTTGGCAGCACAGCGCAAGGCGGAGAAAGCTGCGACGGAGAAAGGAGAACCGTCATGACGCCAGTCGACTTCACGTCCAACGAGGATCTCGTCATCACCCTTGACGACATTCTCGACGACGAGATGCTGAATGCGCCTGAAAAGCCGAAGAAGCTCACCTCGTCAGATCGCTTGGAACGAGCCTTCCTTGAGATCCAGGAGTTCCGACGCACCGAGGGGCGGCTACCCAGCTCGCAGACGCGCGAGATCGCCGAGCGCAAGCTTGGAGCTCGCCTGGACGGATTCCTGGCCAACGAAGCGAAAGCTGAGGCCGTCAAGCACCTCGACGAGTTCGGGCTCCTCGAGGCCCCTGCCGCGCCGGCGTCCATTGACGACCTGCTGGAGGGCGACGACCTCGACGAGCTCTTGGACGACGACGCAGGGATCCTCGATGTGTCGGACCTGCCAGTGATCAAGCGCCCCGAATCAGCGGACTCCGTGGCCCAGCGCGTCAAGGCGAATGACTTCGAGCAGTTTGAGCCGCTGTTCAAAGCGAAGCACGCTGAGTTGAAGGACGGAACGTTCACGCTCAGGCCGTTCACGGGTATGGATCTGATCCGTGAGGGTGTGTTCTTCGTGCTGAGCGGAGTGATGTGCTTCGTCGCCGAAGTCGGCGAGAACGTCGATCTCGTCGTCGGCGGAAAGCGCACGCAGAAGCAGCGGCTCCGCGTCGTGTTCGAGAACGGCACGGAATCGGCCATGTATCGGCAGAGCCTCATGACGCGCCTCTACGAGGCTCAGGGGCAGGTTCTGGCGCGGACAGGGCACGATGTGAGTGACGTGCTGGACGCTGACATCGAGAGTGGTCACATCTACGTCCTGCAGTCCCTCTCGGAGGATCCGGTGATCGCGAACATCACGGACCTGCACAAGATCGGCTTCTCGACGACGAGCGTGGAGCAACGTGTGAAGGGGGCGTCGACGTCACCGACGTACCTGATGGCCCCCGTCGAGATCGTCGCGGACTATCGCGTCTACAACATCAAGGCTTCGGCTCTCGAGAACCTTTTGCACCGCGTGTTCGCCGACGTGCGGCTGGACTTGACGCAGATCGACCGGAAGGGCCACGACTACGATCCGTCGGAGTGGTTCGTTGTCCCGCGCAACGTCGTGAACCAAGCCGTTGCCATGATCATGTCCGGCGAGATCGTCGACTACGAATATGACCGGGTAGAGCAGAAACTGGTCGAACGGAGTAATCGTGGCAGTTGAAATGGGCCTGTGGCGCGCGGACGGCGGTCGGCTCAGCCGCATCGTCCCGACCTCGATCGGACTCGAGTCACAGCTCGAGACCTACATCGAGTCCGACCCCTCGATGCTC
Organism: Microbacterium nymphoidis; assembly: GCF_021044885.1. Taxonomy (GTDB): domain Bacteria; phylum Actinomycetota; class Actinomycetes; order Actinomycetales; family Microbacteriaceae; genus Microbacterium; species Microbacterium nymphoidis. Next base: position 807,975 of record NZ_JAJNOD010000001.1, read on the forward strand.
GGCGATGCGCTGCTCATCATCGGCCGCCAGGTCCCCACAGCTTTCGGCGGGTTCATCGACCTGCTCGCGCTCGATGAGACCGCCGCGGTGCATGTCATCGAGCTCAAGCGGGACAAGACTCCGCGCGACGTCACCGCGCAGGCTCTGGACTACGGATCCTGGGTCGCGGGGCTAGGCCGCTCCCAGATCCAGGCCATTTTCGAGGCGTACAAGCCCGGGGTCGCGCTCGAGGAAGCCTTCGCGGAGTGCTTCAACGAGACCCTCCCGAGGAGGTCAACAGCACACAGACGTTCACCATCGTCGCCGCGAGCGTCGACGCGGCCACCGAGCGCATCGTCCGGTTTCTCAACGAGGGATTCGCCGTGCCGATCAACGTCGTCTTCTTCCGCCACTTCGAAGACAACGGGGCGAAATACCTCGCCCGCACCTGGCTGGTCGAGAACGAGGGCCAGCAGGCTCCCGGCGCGGCTCTCGCCCGGCAGCCAAAGACCCGCGAGGCATGGAACGGCAGCGACTGGTACGTCGCGTTCGGCGAGGACAGCGGCACCCGCCAGTGGGCCGACGGGCAGAAGTACGGCTTCGTCTCGGGCGGCGGCGGCGCGTGGTTCTCCCGGACCTTGAAGAACCTACCGATCGGCGCGCGCGTCTTCGTCCACATCCCCAAGGCCGGCTACGTCGGCGTCGGGACCGTGATCGGCGAGGCCCGCCGCTTCGACGAGTCCCTGGTCGATGTCGACGGCGTCGAGAGCCCGCTGCAGAGCCTCCCGCTCATCGGCAACTATCGCCACGAGGGCGACATTGAGGACGAGAGTGCGGAGTGGGTCGTGCCCGTCAAATGGACGAGGACGGTGCCACGCGAGCAGGCGGTATGGAAGAACGGGATGTTCGCGAACCAGAACACCGCGGCGAAACTGCGACAGAAGTTCACCATCGAGCAGGTAACCGACGAGTTCGGCCTTGACGACTGAGCAGAGCCGCAGCCGGCAGACACCGCCGATTGCAGGGTCAACCGCGTCGCCGATTGGGCAAACGACCACTACAAGAGCTGACATCTCCTTTGGAGAACGTCGCCCGTCTTTGGGAGAGCATCCGTGAAACTGAGTCCCGACCTGCTGAAGAGCCTCAAGCTGCAGGAGGCAGCCGCTCAGGTGACGACCAAGAGCCTGGATCGCCTCCCCGTGCTCATCTCGGAGCGGGCGCTCACCGAGACGACAGGCAAGCTCGCGGGTTCCGTCAACGCCGACTTCTCTTCTGGTACTCGGGTCTCCTCCGCTACCTTCAGCATGCCCAGGAAGGGGTTTGGCCCACGTCCCGTGACCGTGCTGTCAGGGCGTGACCGCGCGCTGTTCGATGCCCTGGTGGACCGTCTGCGTCCCGCATTGCCGTCGGAGTCGCGAGGCACGGAGAACTGGGCCGCGTTCAGCAAGTTCGGACTCCCCCAGGACGAGGCTTCTCCGAAGTACGTCGTGTCCATCGACATCGCATCGATGTACGAATACGTGGACCATCAAGTGCTCAAGCGCGAGCTGCTCGTGCAAACGCTCGACCGCCCGTCCGTCGAGGCGATCATCGATCTTCTCGGAGAAGCCTTCGGCTTCGCTCGGGGGCTGCCTCAGATGACCTCGTCAAGCGACCTTCTCGGCGACGTCTACCTCGGGATACTGGAACGAGAGCTGCTTCGGCAAGGGTATGAGCTGGCGCGCTACGCCGATGACTTCCGCGTCCTCGCGCAGTCCTGGGGCGAAGCGCACCGGATCATCGAACACGCCGCTGAAGCCGCTCGGTCGATCGGGCTCGTGCTGTCGTCCGAAAAGACCACGGTGAGACTCGCGTCGACCCTCCGTGAGGACGAAGATGCGCTGCAGGCCTTGGTGGAAAAGTACTTCAAAGAAGCGATGGCTGACCTCACCGTCTTCGACGACGTGATGGACTGGTACGGCGAGCCGGGTGAGATCGAGATCGAGCCGACCGAGCCCGAGGCGCTGCACGAGGCGTTTCGCCGGCTCCTCCTGGATTGGACCACCGACCCAAGGGATTCGGGCGTCCCTCCTCGACTGGTCTCCAAAGCCATCCGATCGCTCGGCCCGGCGAGCACACGAATCAACGATGACGTGCTGGCGCAGATGGTCTGGATAGATCCGCTCAAGCTCAGCAGCATCATCGCCTACTTCAGCAGGCGAAGCGACGAAGCCGTAGAGAATCTGAAGTCGCTGGCTAAACTGGCGGCGATGGAACGCCAGAGCCCGTGGGGGAAGATCTGGCTCCTGAGCGCAGCGGAGGCATCGATTATCGACGACTCTGCCGAGTGGACCGCCTTGCGAGACTGGGTCGTCGCACAGCTCAAAGACGAGCACGAGATCGTGCGAGCCGAAGCCGCCTGGGTTCTGGCGGGTTGGGATTCGCTGCCAGAACATCACCTCGGGGACCTCTTCGGTCGCGCGACCCGGATCACCAGACCTGGACTGGCCGCGGCGCTCGGGCGCTCAGGCGCATCGCAAAGCACCAGCTTGACGAAGTCGATCATCGGCGCGTCACCATTGTTCAAGGCAGCGCACGAATGGGGAAGCAAAGCCGATGCCCCCGGTGCTTAGCGAGTTCGCGGAGCGGGCGCTGATCGGCATCGCGGACGCGGACTCGACCGCGGAGCCCGAATACGCGATTCTGCGCGTCAGCTCGATCGCCGAAGTCTACATCGACGAACTCCTCGAAGCGCTCTCCTCCCGACACCTCAGCGACACGACGACCTTCGAACGCGCCGTGGCGGATCTCGTGGGCACCCAACTGCGCCAGAGCTGGTCCGAGCGACGCAAGTGGTTGAACACGTTCGGCGTCGCCCTGTCCGGGCAGAGCGTCTCGCAGGATTTCGATCTGATCGTCGATCTGCGCAATGCGATCGCCCACGGAGGCGGCAGAATCACTCATCTGCAGAGAAAGAGCCTCGCCAAGCAGCTCTCCCTTCTAGCCGATTTCGAGAGGAAGCTAGGCGCGTACGCGGACGGTGACAAGGTAATTTGCACCGAGGGGACGGTGCCGAAAGCCATCAAGATCGTCAGTCAGTACGTCCGAGCCCTGGATGACGCGGCAGGTCGCCGTCAGGCTTCCGTCGTGGCGCGATAAGCAATCATCTGCGACGCACATCGCCGGAAGAGATGACCCTCCGCAGACCTCGGCGGCGTTAGTCGTGCGGACTCACTCGGTTCGCAGAAGCAACGACGCTGCGCCGACCCCGAGCTGCGCCGCCAGCGCTTCGATCGAGTCCAGCGTGAGGTTCCGCTCGCCGCGCTCGATGCCGGCGAGGTACCGCTGGGTGACCCCGAGATGCTCGGTCAGGGCCTCTTGCGTCTGCCCGCGGGCCTGCCGGATCTCGCGCACGCGCGCACCGAGGACTGACTTGAGAGAAGGCACTCATCAAGTGCTCCCGATAGAAAGTGATAAGTACCAGGTACTTAACACTTCCCCTTTAGGAGTGTGCCCAGGTCAGCACTCTACGCACCACGGGTGCCAGTGACGCCTCCGGCGTCTTGGCGCGACGCTCGGGTCAGGTCGGAGACCACGGCCGGGCACTCACGCAGAGGATCCCTTGCCGCCGAGGAGGTCTCCCACCTTGTCCTTGGATACGACGAGGGCCACCACAGTGACGGCTGCCGCGCCGAGGCCCTTCAGCGCCGTGATTCCCGCTTCCTTGCCGGCCGCCTTCAGATGTTCCTTGCTCTTGAACGCTTCTTTCCAGTCGGTGCTCCGGATCACGTCCAGCGCCAGCTCCACGCCGATGGATTTCACCAAGCCGGTGATCGACTTTTTGGTCACATCGATCGCCTGTACGGCCGCGAGTGCCTTGTTCTTATGCCAGATCCCCTGCCGGTCTGCGCGCGTCGCAGCCGCGTCCATGCGCCGTATGAGCTCCGACGCAGTCTCGAACACCTGGGCTCGGTGCTCGTCTCTGAACTCTTCAAGGGACAAACGACGGTTGTTCACGTTGCCGGGATCGATCTCAAGCACTCGATCGACCTCGAGCACGGCCATCTGATCCTGGAGCTGGAAGCAGCGCACCACGACCGACAGCCAGCACTCGGCTTCGCCTTGGATGGCTGGGATGCTGACGGAGATGTCCTTGAGTCTCTTCTTGCTCTCGAGGTCCTCCGCCAGTCCGCCGAGCCTGCGTAACGCCTTCCTCAGCGTCTTCTTGATGGCCGACGACTCGCCCTGGACCTTCGACCAGGCGATCTCGTCCGCGCGGCCCTCACGGTCGCGGATGACGAAAGCCTCGCGCAGTTCGTCCTCGATGCCTTCGAGGTCGCCCAGAAGCTCGTCGCGCTGGTTGCGGAGCGCCGCATCGAGCTTGCCGTCGATCGTTTCGAGCAACGCCTTGAGCTGGGCGACCTCCCGCTGCCGCGCGGCCTGGGCGAGGACGCCCGCGGCACCGGCGAGCACCGCCGGGTTGGTGGGCGATGCCCCAACGCCGGTCTCCACCGAGACCCAGGACTGCACTTTCCCCGGCACGCCAACCATGGCGTACTTCACACCCTTGACACCCGTGTCGATCAGGCCAGCGTCTTGGATCGCTTTGGCGGACTCAGGCGTGACCTTGAGCCACATGCCGAACCCACCGGCCGCTTTCGTCGCTTCCTGCGCGAGCGAAGCACCGACCTGGATCATCGGTGAGAGCCTTTCGAGGCCCACCTCGCTGGCACCCTTCATGAGCCCGTAGGCGTCCAGAGCCCGCTGCACGATGCCTCGATCAGCCCCAACGACGAGAATGTTCTCCCCGTCACTTACGAGTTCGATGCGATCACCGCCGTCGATTTCGTCGTCGCGATGCTCCCCGGGACGCTCCGTGCTCATAGGCAGGACAATACATGCCCGCTCCGACATCGACTTACACACTCCGGGCAAGCTTGATCAGATGTCACCTATCCGTGCAGCAGTCCCCTCCGTCGAACGTCAGGCTTCGGAATCACCATGACCGTCGGGATGACGAGACCGACCTGATCGACGGGATCATCATTGTGTGGTCCGTTCGTCGATCGCACGCGATTGTCCGCTCGCACGGGGCCACCGCCACAGTCCGACACACCGCAGGCCGAATTGTCTTGATCCACCTGGAACCGTTGGAGGCCGACGTGAGGCCGATTCAATCGGCCTCGTACACACGTGTGCGTCGCCGAACCTAGGTTCGGCGACGCACACGTGCGAGACTCTGGAACAACTAACGAAGCAGCAAGCTACCGCGTCTCAGGCCGACTCATTTGCGAGCAGAAACTCAACTACCGGCAAGTCCGCGAAGCACGTACTGCAAGATGCCGCCGTTGCGGTAGTAGTCGGCCTCACCGGGGGTGTCGATGCGCACCACGGCGTCGAACACGACCTCCTGCTTGCCCTCGGGCGAGAACTCGCTCGGGGTCGCGGTGACCTTGACCGTCTTCGGGGTGACGCCCTCGTTCAGCGCCTCCAGGCCCTCGATCGAGACGATCTCCGTGCCGTCGAGGCCGAGCGATGCCCAGCTCTCACCGGCGGGGAACTGCAGCGGGACCACACCCATGCCGATGAGGTTGGAGCGGTGGATGCGCTCGAAGCTCTCGGTGATGACCGCCTTGACGCCCAGCAGGCTGGTGCCCTTGGCAGCCCAGTCGCGCGACGAACCCGAACCGTACTCCTTGCCGCCGAAGACGACGAGGGGCGTGCCCTGTGCCTGGTAGTTCTGCGACGCGTCGTAGATGTAGGACTGCGGACCACCGGGCTGGGTGAAGTCGCGGGTGAAGCCACCCTCCACCTCGGCGCCGTCGTTGACCGCACGCACCAGCTGGTTCTTCAGGCGGATGTTCGCGAACGTGCCGCGGATCATCACCTCGTGGTTTCCACGGCGCGAGCCGTAGGAGTTGAAGTCCTTCTGGGCCACACCGTGCTCGGTGAGGTACTGCGCGGCGGGCGTACCCGCCTTGATGTTTCCGGCCGGGCTGATGTGGTCGGTCGTGACCGAGTCGCCCAGCGTCGCCATCACGCGCGCGCCGACGATGTCGGTCACCGGGGTGAGCTCCATCGTCATACCGTCGAAGTACGGCGCCTTGCGCACGTAGGTCGAATCGGCGTCCCACTCGAAGACCGGACCGGTCGGGGTGGGCAGGCTCTTCCAGCGCTCGTCGCCGTCGAAAACGGTGGCGTACTGGGTGATGAACTGCTCGCGCGAGATGGAGGAGTCGATGATCTCCTGCACCTCCTCCGGGGCGGGCCAGATGTCCTTGAGGAACACGTCGTTGCCCTCGCCGTCGACACCGAGCGCGTCGTTGTCGAAGTCGAAGTGCATCGAGCCGGCCAGAGCGTAGGCGACCACCAGCGGCGGCGAGGCCAGGTAGTTCATCTTCACGTCGGGGCTGATACGACCCTCGAAGTTGCGGTTGCCGGACAGCACGGCCGTGACAGCAAGGTCGTGGTCGTTGATGGCGCCCGAGACCTCGGGGATGAGCGGACCGGAGTTACCGATGCAGATGGTGCAGCCGTAGCCAACGGTGTAGAACCCGAGACCCTCGAGGTCCTTGTCGAGTCCGGACTTCTCGTAGTAGTCGGTGACGACCTTCGAGCCCGGGCCGAGCGTGGTCTTGACCCACGGCTTCTGCTTCAGGCCCTTCTCGCGCGCCTTGCGTGCGAGCAGACCCGCGGCGATCATCACCGAGGGGTTGGACGTGTTGGTGCACGAGGTGATGGCGGCGAGGGTGACCGCGCCATTGTCGAGGATGTACTTCTGGCCCTCGGGCGTGGTGACCTCGACCGGGTTGGAGGCCTGCGGGGCCGCGGAGGACGCGAGCACCTTGGGCGCCGTCACGGCCGCCTCGATCTCGACCTCCTCACCCGGGACCGAACCAGCGTCGGAGGCGGGGAACGATCCGGCGTCCGCCACGTCCACGGGCGTGGCCTCGGCGTAGTTCAGGATGTCCTGCTCGAACTGGGTCTTGGCCTCGGACAGCAGGATGCGGTCCTGCGGACGCTTCGGGCCGGCGATGGACGGGACGACCGTCGACAGGTCCAGCTCCATGTACTCGGAGTACGAGGGCTCGTTCGCGGCGTCGTGCCAGAGCTTCTGCTCCTTCGCGTACGCCTCGACGAGAGCCACGGCGTGCTCGTCGCGACCGGTGAGACGCAGGTAGTCCAGCGTCACGTCGTCGATCGGGAACATGGCCGCGGTGGAGCCGAACTCCGGCGACATGTTGCCGATGGTGGCGCGGTTGGCCAGCGGCACCGAGCCGACGCCCTCACCGTAGAACTCGACGAACTTGCCGACCACGCCGTGCTTGCGCAGCATGTCGGTGATCGTGAGGACCACGTCCGTCGCGGTGACGCCCGCGGGGATCTCCCCGGTCAGCTTGAAGCCGACCACACGCGGGATCAGCATGGAGACGGGCTGGCCGAGCATGGCGGCCTCGGCCTCGATGCCGCCCACGCCCCAGCCCAGCACACCCAGGCCGTTGACCATCGTGGTGTGCGAGTCGGTGCCGACGCAGGTGTCGGGGTAGGCGCGCAGCACGCCGTTGACGTTGCGGTCGTAGATGACCTTCGCCAGGTGCTCGATGTTGACCTGGTGGACGATTCCGGTGCCCGGGGGAACGACCTTGAAGTCATCGAAGGCGGTCTGGCCCCAGCGCAGGAACTGGTAGCGCTCGCCGTTGCGCTCGTACTCGATCTCGACGTTGCGCTCGATGGCGTCGGGCCGGCCGAACAGGTCCGCGATCACCGAGTGGTCGATGACCATCTCGGCGGGCGAGAGCGGGTTGATCTTGCTCGGGTCGCCGCCGAGGGCGGTGACAGCCTCACGCATGGTGGCGAGGTCCACGATGCAGGGCACACCGGTGAAGTCCTGCATGACAACGCGGGCCGGCGTGAACTGGATCTCGGTGTCGGGATCGGCATCCGGGTTCCAGGAGCCGAGAGCCTGGATCTGCTCCTTGGTCACGTTCGCGCCGTCCTCGGTGCGCAGGAGGTTCTCCAGCAGCACCTTCAGGCTGAAGGGGAGCTTCTCGTAACCCGGGACCTGATCGATCCGGAAGATCTCATAGTCGGTGCTGCCGACCGTCAGGGTGCTCTGTGCACCGAAGCTGTTCACCGTTGACACGAGGTTCTCTCCTTAGCGTCTTTCGTCACCGCTGCGTTCCATCTTGGAGCGCCGAACCGATCAGGGCTAGCAAGGCCCGCCTAACCAGTGTGCGCCGCGAACGCCGCTCGCAACAGCAGGGAATTTATCTTGACGTCAAGATAAATCTATCACGATGCGGGCCGCCGCTCGGCAGCCACGCCACAACGCCGCAGTGGGTGCGACCGACCGGTCGTACCCACTGCGGCGTGTCGCCGTCGGATCAGTCCGTGGCGGGCGCTGCAGCGGCGGGGCCGTCGGCGGATCCGGCATCGGCGCGACGGTACAAGGCGCGGACGGTCAGCCACGTCACGGCCACCAGCGGGGCGAACAGCGGCAGCCCCATCACGAGCTTCAGTGTGCCGAGCAGCGCGACCGCGCTGGACTCGCTTCCGGGCTGCAGCGACGCCAGGTAGACCGGGAACTGCACGGCCAGGCGCAGGAAGAACAGCGCCGCCCAGGCGATGGCGAGCCAGAAGTACACTCGCCGCTTGCGCTTGGAACGTCGCCACGCGGTGCCCTCTCCCATCAGGTACCCCGCTGCCAGCCCGATGAGTGACCAGCCGATCAGCGCGGAGACCAGCAGCGCCAGCCCGTAGGCGGCGTTGGTGATGAGTCCGGGGACGAAGTTGTTCGATGCATTGCCGGTGAACAGCGCCAGAGCCGCCGCGACGACCGCAGCCATCAGCCCGCCGATCGCCGCCGTGGGCGTGGAGCGCGCCATCAGCCGCAGCACCGTGAAAACGACCGCCAGGCCGACAGAGATGATGAGGGCCGGGATGAGCTTCTGCATGCTGTCGCCGGTCCACAGCGTGAAGGCGAGGATGAAGGCGAGACTCGGCAGCACGCTCTCGGCGATCCCGCGCCAGCCCCCCATGGCCGCCCACACCACGTGTCCGGTGGATGCCTGCCGCGAGGGATCAAGACCGGCCTGGCGCGCCGCATTGCCGAGCGCGGCGCTCAGCAGGTCCGAGGCGGAGGGCTCGGGCGGCGTCAGCGCGGTGCCCTCGCTGTCAGCGGTGGATCCGCCGTCAGACGTGGAGCCGCTCCCCTGCTTGTCGGTCACGCCGCTCCCGGCGCTGCCGGCATCTTCAGCGGGATGAGATCGCGCGGCGGCATCGGCGAGCCGCCGCGCACCACGACGATCGAGCGGAACAGGTCCTCGACCTGCTCGGCCGCCGCCGTGTCATTGGTGGCAGCACCGCCGATGACACCGCGCAGGAACCAGCGCGGGCCGTCGACTCCGACGAACCGAGCCAGCCGCATCTCGGATGAGCTGCCCGCCACGACGGGCACCTCGGCGAGAAGCTCGGGACCGAGGGGCCCCTCCCGCTCCTCCACTCGCCCGCCCTGCTGGCGCACCTGCTCGCTGATCTGCGCGCGGGTCTCCTCCCAGAGTCCCGTGGTGCGCGGCGCCGCGAAAGGCTGCACCTGCAGCGACGAGTCGGCGTAGTCGAGCCCGACCGCGACGATCCGCTTGCTCTGCTCCTCCACCTCGAGGCGCAGGTTGAGCCCTTCGCGCGGCAGCACCTTGATGCCCCCGAGATCGATGTAGGGGCGAACCGGGTTCGCCTCCGACTCGTCGAACGGGCCGCTGGTGGCGCGGTCCTCGGGTGCGGACTTCTCGGCCGACGTGGGCGTCTCGTCGCTCATGCGTTCACTCCTGTCTGTGTGCCGTAACCGGTGGATCCGAATCCGCCCTCGCCTCGCGCGGAGCCGGGAAGCTCCGCCACGGGGATGAAGGTGGCACGGGTGACCGGCATGACGATGAGCTGAGCGATCCGGTCGCCGACGGCCACGTCATACGCGGCCTTGCGATCGGTGTTCAGCAGGGAGACCTTGATCTCGCCGCGATAGCCCGCATCGACGGTCCCGGGCGAGTTGACGATCGTGATCCCGTGCTTGGCAGCAAGACCGCTGCGAGGAACCACGAAGGCCGCATAGCCGTCAGGCAGGGCGATCGAGACGCCGGTGGGAACGAGGGCCCGCTCACCCGGCTCCAGTCGCAGAGCCACCGCGGAGCGCAGGTCGGCGCCGGCGTCACCGGGGTGGGCGTAGCTCGGAGGCTCGGATGCGACAATGAGGACGTCAACGGAATCGGTCACCCCACGAGGGTAATGCAGAATGCAGGGCGAAGAATGACCTCCACCCCCACCTACCGCGAGCGTCTCACGCCCTCCCTCTGGATCCTGCTGTCCGCAGCGGTGGTTGCACCCATGGTGGCGCTGGTGTTCGTCCGCGTGGAGCCGACGATCGCATTGGCCATCGGAGCTGCCGTCGGCTTCGCCATCATCTGCGCCCTGATCGCGCTTTCCCCTCGCGTGGAGATCTCCGGCGGCGAGCTGCGCGCGGGTCGCGCTCACATTCCCGTGGACTTGCTGGGAACTCCCGCACACGCCGTGAACGACGAAGCCCGCGCTGCTCGAGGTCAGGGCCTCGATGCGCGGGCTTGGCATCTGATCCGGGGCGGGATCGACGGCATCGTCACGATTCCCGTGATCGATCCCGCCGACCCGACGCCGGTCTGGGTGGTGTCCTCCCGGACACCGGATCGCCTGGCTGCGGCGATCGTCGCTGCGCAGCTTACGCAGCGCACTCCCGACAGATAGGACCGGAAGCGGTCTCGTGGTCCAGCTGGGAACGGTGCTTGACCAGGAAGCAGCTCACGCAGGTGAACTCGTCCTCCTGGGGGGGAAGCACGACGACGTCGAGTTCGAGGTCGGAGAGGTCGGCGCCGGGGAGCTCGAACCCTGAGGGGTTGTCTGCATCCTCGGAATCGATCGACCCGGACGCCTTGTCGGGTACGCGTTCCTTGAGGGCCTCGATCGACTCGCTTTCGTCCTCGTTCTTGCGGGGTGCGTCGTAATCGGTGGCCATGACGGGTATATCTCTTCTTCCGTAAATGTGGGGGTCACCTGTGTGAACAGGCGGCGATAGTTTGCATGACCGTGGGAAGTTTCGCAAATGGGTGTTTTCCCAGCTTCGCCATGCATCCCTCGCAGCCGATCAAACTCGCGGCACGCCCGCGGTATTCCCCGCCTCTGCCGGTGCGCGTGGGAGCATGAAACGAACCCACACAGCGGAAGAGGCGTGGCGAAATGGAACAGCTCACCATCATCGGTACCGAGGGCGAACGACTCGTCCTGGTCACCGAGGCCGGCGACCGTTATGCGCTCGCCATCGATGACGTCCTGCGGACCGAGCTGAAGAAGGCCGCGCGCCGGGAAGCCGCCCCGGAGGCGCCGCATGCGAGCCCCCGCGACATCCAGACCCACATCCGCGCCGGTCTGTCCACCACAGAGGTGGCGGAGCTGTTGGGCACCACCGTGGAGGCAGTGCAGCGCTACGAAGGCCCGGTGCTGGCCGAACGCGAGCACATCGTGAGCCAGGCGCTGGCGGTCCCGGTGCTGGTCGGCAGCGAAGTCGAACCCGATGGAACGCTGAGTTTCGGCATGGCCATCCGGGCCAAGCTCGCCGAAGCGGAGGCCTCCGGTGAGCGCTGGACCAGCTGGAAGGGCGAGGACGGCTGGATCGTCAAGCTCGAGTTCGTCTCCGGAGAGGTCGAGCACGACGCACGCTGGGGCTTCGATCCGCGGCGCAGCACGCTGTCCCCGCAGAACTCCGCCGCGACGCAGCTGTCGCGTCAGGGGTCGCTCCCCGAGGGCCTCATCCCCCGCCTGCGGGCGCTGGACACGACGCCCGCAACGGCGGCAGCGACGACAGCGACGCCATGGAAGGACGAGTCCCGCTTCGACAGCGGCGCCTTCGGCCCCCGGCGCCTGCCCGATCCTGCACCGTCCGACGCCGGGGACGGCGCCGAGACCCCGCAGCGGCCCAGCACGGCCGTGGACGCCGCCATGAATCGCGCCCCGGAGCCCGACCGCCCCACGCACCCCGACACCGCTGACCTTCTGGAAGCGCTACGGCGCCGCCGTGGTCAGCGCGAGCCCGCACCCGCTTTGGAAGACGAGGGCGCCGGTCCGGGACTGGTCACAGCACCCGCCCCGCTGGCCCGCATCGATGCCACTCCGGCAGCACCCGCGCCGGCGCCCGCCCCGGTGGAGGCCGGGGACGACGCCGAGATCGTCGCGGAGAAGCAGGCGGCCGCCGAGCGTGACAACGGCAAGGGGCGGCGCGGACGCACGTCGATGCCCAGCTGGGACGAGATCGTCTTCGGCGCACGTACCGAGGACTGACCCGCGCTCAGACCGCGAAGGCTCCGGCGCGGATGAGCGGCACGATCGTCTCCTCCGGCGTGATGCCGCCGTGCTGGCCGACCATCTTCTGGGGACGGGTGTCGGTTCCGCGATCGTCGTAGTAGGCCCAGATCCCGCGACTGACCACGAGCAGATCACCGATTCGCGGCGCGACTTCGGGATGGACCTCGCCGAACAGACCGAGCGCGATCGCCTCGTCGCGCGTGATCACATCGGCCGTGTTCTGCGCATCGGCCGCCCAGCGGGCATGAACGCGAGACCGGTCGGCGCCCGATTCGGTATAGACGTGCAGCATCCGCGGCTCGCCGCCGACGTGCGCCACCCCGTCCCAGCGCGGGTCGTCCTCCCCGAGGAGCACGTGGCGGAATCGCGGCACGTCGATCATGCCGTGATCAGCCGTCATGACGAGACCGATGTCGTCCGGAATCGGAACCATGAAGGCGCCGTCGACGTCTTCGAGAGCCGCGCGCCACTGCGGCGAGGCGACACCGAATTTGTGGCCGGCCTTGTCAACCTCCGGCAGGTAGCAATACACCAGTGCACCCTCGTGCTGCGCGGCAAGGCGCACAGCCACCGAGACCCGGTTGGAGATGTTGTCGACAGCCACGTACTCGCTCCCGCGCAGAATGGCGCGCGTAAAGCCGGAGTCGGCATACTCCCCCGGTCCGACCGCGAACGACGGACGTCCCTCGGACGCTGCGCGCTCGAACACGGTCTCGCTGCGCTGCCAGGTGCGCGGATCGACACCTTCGCGTTCCCAGCCGCTGAGCTGGTTGACCAGCATGTCGGAGCCGGGATCGAGGACCTTGTAGCCCACGAGCCCGTGCTGCCCGGGGTCGGATCCGGTGAGCAGCGAGGTCAGGGCGGCCGCCGTGGTGGATGGGAAGACCGACCGCGCCACATCCCGGCGCCGCATGAGCGAGCCGAGGCGCCGCGCGTGCCCGGTGTGGGCCCGCAGTTGCAGGGCGCCGAGACCGTCGACGACACAGAGCACCCCGGAGCGTGCGGAACCGAATCGTCCCTCGCTCCCCAGCGATTCCAGGACATCCGACGCCACCCCGGTGATGCTCCGAGCGTGCGCGGGCGCGGCAGGTAGCATGAGGGACATCGGGGCCCAGTCTCGCACATTTCCCCGATGCACCCCTGCTGTCAGGGCGTTTCCCTCCACCCGAGTCTCCGGAGATCCACACCGCATGGCACGCAAGTCGACCGATATCGAGCCCGTCGTCGAGCGCATCGAAGACGTCGATGTCTCGGCGGAGATGCAGGGATCATTCCTCGAGTACGCCTATTCGGTCATCTATTCTCGCGCTCTGCCCGATGCCCGCGACGGGATGAAGCCGGTGCAACGCCGCATCCTGTACCAGATGGCCGAGATGGGCCTTCGCCCCGACCGTGGCCACGTCAAGAGCGCGCGCGTGGTCGGCGATGTCATGGGCAAGCTGCACCCGCACGGCGACTCAGCCATCTACGACGCCCTGGTGCGTCTCGCGCAGCCGTTCTCCCTGCGGGTCCCGCTGGTGGACGGTCACGGCAACTTCGGCTCCCTCGATGACGGGCCCGCCGCTTCCCGGTACACCGAGGCGCGCATGGCGCCCCCCGCGATGGCGATGACGGAGAGCCTCGACGAGGACGTCGTCGACTTCATCCCGAACTACGACGGTCAGTACCAGCAGCCGGCCGTGCTGCCTGCCGCATTCCCGAACCTGCTCGTGAACGGCGCGAGCGGCATCGCCGTGGGCATGGCCACCAACATGGCGCCGCACAACCTGATCGAGGTCGTCGCCGCGGCGGTCCACCTGCTGGAGAACCCCGAGGCCACCACCGAAGAGCTCATGGAGTTCGTGCCGGGGCCCGACTTCCCCTCCGGCGGCATCGTCATGGGTCTGGACGGCGTCAAGGACGCCTACGCCACCGGGCGCGGCGCGTTCAAGGTGCGCGCCAAGACGTCGATCGAGTCGCTGGGCCCGCGCAAGACCGGCATCGTCGTCACCGAGCTGCCCTATCAGGTCGGTCCCGAGCGGGTGATCGAGAAGCTCAAGGACGCCGTGACGGCGAAGAAGCTGCAGGGCATCAGCGACGTCCACGACTTCACCGACCGCAACCACGGTCTCCGGATGGTGATCACCGTCAAGACCGGGTTCGATCCCGCCGCGGTGCTGGAGGCCCTCTACCGTTTCACACCGCTCGAGGACTCGTTCTCGATCAACAACGTCGCCCTGGTGGACGGTCAGCCCCAGACGATGGGGCTCAAAGAGCTGCTGCGGGTGTACCTCGACCACCGGATCGAAGTGGTCACACGGCGCAGCCAGTACCGCCTCGACCGGAGACGCGAACGTCTGCACTTGGTCGAGGGCCTGCTCATCGCGATCCTCGACATCGACGAGGTCATCCAGGTCATCCGGACCTCCGATGACTCGGATGCGGCTCGTTCGCGACTTCAGCAGGTGTTCGATCTCTCCGAGCGTCAGGCCGAGTACATCCTGGAGCTGCGCCTGCGGCGCCTGACGAAGTTCTCCCGGATCGAGCTGGAAACCGAGCGGGACAAGCTGACGGCCGAGATCGAAGAGCTCGAACGCCTGCTCGGTGACCCGGTGCTGTTGCGCGGCCAGGTCGCGCGCGAGCTCGACGCTGCCGCGGAAGCCTACGGGACGCCACGGCGCACGCTGTTGCTCAACGCCGCACCGCCGAAGGCCCGCACGGCACGGGCAGCGGCCGCTGCCGACCTGCAGTTCGCGGACGCGCCGACGCTGCTGCTGCTGTCCGCGTCCGGCCGCGCGGTGCGCGTGGACGGCGACGGCGAGACCCCGCTGACGCCGCCGACGCGACGCAGCAAGCACGATGCGGTGCTCGCACGCCTGCACACGACGACTCGGAGCGAGATCGGCGCGGTGACCTCCCACGGGCGTGTGCTGCGCTTCTCCCCCGTCGACCTGCCCTCGGTGCCGCCGGCGTCGGTACAGCTCGCCGCGGGTGTGGCGCTCAAGGACTACCTCGGCATCACCGACAAGGCCGAGCGCATCCTCGCGCTCATCCGCTTCGACGACAACACTCCCCTGGCGCTCGGCACCCGCGACGGCGTCGTCAAGCGCGTCATCCCCTCCGCACTCCCCGTCCGTCCGGAGCTGGAGATCATCTCGCTGAAGACCAAGGACATGGTCGTCGGCGCCGTTCCAGCACCCGACGACGCGGAGCTCGTGCTCGTTTCCAGTGACACGCAGCTACTGCACTTCCCCGCCGAGAGCGTGCGGCCTCAGGGTGCCCCCGCGGGCGGTATGGCGGGCATCAAGCTCGGCGCGGGTGCATCCGTCATCTTCTTCGGCGCGGTGGCTCCCGGAGCTGCCGCACAGGTGGTCACCGTCTCCGGCTCTGACGCCATGCTCGCCGGCACCGACGCGGGGCGGGCGAAGGTGAGCGACTTCGCCGAGTTCCCGGGCAAGGGACGCGCCACGGGTGGCGTGCGTTCCCAGGCACTGTTGAAGGGCGAGGATCGCCTGACCCTGGCATGGGTGGGCGAAGACCCGCGGGCGATCGGCGCCGATGGTGCAGTGCGTCAGCTCCCCGCCGGGGGCGCCAAGCGCGACGGGTCCGGTGTGCCGTTGGAGTCCGCCATCGCCTGGGTCGGCACCGCGATCGCCTGACGCTGCTTCATCGCGCGCACATCGCTCGAATCCTCATCGAATGAGAGCAAGGTGCGCACAATGGACCGGGCTCAGATCCACGGGACCATGTTCGCCAGGACGGCGGGGTCGGCGGCGGGGCGTACGGCGGGCGCGATCGACAGCGTGATCCGTGGCGACTGTTGGTACTGGGCCACGACCACGAGGTACCGTCCCGGTGGGCGCCCGATGCGCGGCGTCGCCTCCGTCACGAGCCGTCGGCCCGAGAACCCCGCGGCACCGGTGAGCTCCTTGAACGTGGGAACGGCGAGAACGCCGTGGGAGGCCACGATCGTATGCGTGAACGTGCGGATCGGACGATCCGGACGGCTCTCCGCCGGTGCGAGAACGTCCAGCGCGGCGCCGGGGCCGAGGTGCATCACGATCCCGTGCTCGTGCTGCCGTTCGGCCGCATATCGCGTCAGCTGATCGGCGAGCGTCGGCGCCTCACTGACATAGGACGCGAAAGCGTGCGGATCGATGAGACAGAACCAGCCGTCACGGTCCAGCTGCAGGCGCGTCATCTCAGTCACGCCTCCACCGTATCGCCCGCCGATCTGGATTCATTGCGCGCGATTGGCTCCTCAACACGCCGAATTGGCGCCATTCGCGCGCGATGAACGCGGATCAGGCGTCGATGGATTCGCGAGACAGCCGATCCGACGAGTCGATGATGAACTCGCGGCGGGGGGCGACGTCATTGCCCATCAGCAGCTCGAACACCTGGTTCGCGGCGTCGGCATCGGCAAGCGTCACCCGTCGCAGCAGCCGGCCGCGCTTGTCCATCGTCGTGGTGGCCAGCTGATCCGCGTCCATCTCGCCGAGGCCCTTGTAGCGCTGCACCGGCTCCTGCCAGCGCTTGCCGGCCTTGGTGAGCTTGGCGAGCAGGCCATGGAGTTCCGCTTCGGAGTAGGTGTAGATCGTCTCGTTCGGCTTGGAGCCGGGGTTCATCACGATGACGCGGTGCAGTGGCGGCACGGCCGCGTACACCCGGCCCGCCTCCACCAGCGGGCGCATGTACCGGAAGAACAGGGTGAGCAGAAGCGTACGGATGTGCGCGCCGTCCACGTCGGCATCGCTCATCAGGATGATCTTCCCGTAGCGCGCCTGCGTGATATCGAACGTGCGCCCGGACCCGGCCCCGATGGACTGGATGATGGCAGCGCACTCCGCGTTGCCCAGCATGTCCGAGACGGAGGCCTTCTGCACGTTGAGGATCTTGCCGCGGATCGGCAGGAGCGCCTGGTGCTCGGAGTCACGGGCGAGCTTCGCCGTGCCGAGAGCCGAATCGCCCTCGACGATGAACATCTCGGACTGGGAGACATCGCTGGAGCGGCAGTCGACGAGCTTGACCGGGAGGGAGGACGACTCCAGGGCGTTCTTGCGCCGCTGGGTCTCCTTGTGTGCGCGCGCGGAGATGCGCGCCTTCATCTCGGAGACCACCTTGTCCAGCAGTTGCGAGGCCTGGTTCTTGTCGTCGCGCTTCGTGGACGAGAACCGCGCTCCGAGCTCCTTCGCGACCACGCGCGCCACGATCTGACGCACGGCGGGCGTCCCCAGGACTTCCTTGGTCTGTCCTTCGAACTGCGGCTCCGGAACGGTGACGGTGAGCACCGCCGTGAGGCCCGCCAGCACGTCGTCCTTCTCCGGCTTGTCGCTGCCGGACTTCAGGCGCCGCGCGTTGGCGGCGACCTGGGCGCGGATCACTTTGAGGAGCTCCTGCTCGAAGCCCTGCTGGTGCGTGCCGCCCTTGGGCGTGGCGATGATGTTCACGAACGATCGCGTCGTGGTGTCATAGCCCGTGCCCCAGCGCAGTGCGATGTCCACCGAGCACTCGCGCTCGACGTCCGTGGCCTGCATGGAGCCGTCCGGCTGAAGCACGGGGACGGTCTCGTGGAAGGTGCCCGACCCCTGCAGCCGCCAGGTGTCGGTGATGGGGGCATCGGAGGCGAGGAACTCGACGAATTCGGAGATGCCGCCCTCGTACCGGTGCAGCGACTCGTTGCCACCCTCGGCGCGCTTGTCGACGATGCGGATGCCCAGCCCCGGGACAAGGAAGGCGGTCTGTCGCGCACGCGTCTCCAGCTCGGCGAGCTGGAAGGCGGCGTCCTTCGTGAAGATCTGACGGTCCGCCCAGTACCGCACGCGCGTGCCGCTGACGCCCTTGCGCACCTTGCCCACCACACGCAGCTCGCTGCCGTCCGCGAACGGCGTGAACGGGGCGTCGGGGCGAGGCTCCCCCGCGTCGGCGAACGTGCCGGGCTCGCCGCGGCGGAACGACATCGCGTAGGTCTTGCCATCGCGGTCCACCTCGACGTCGAGTCGCTCAGACAGCGCGTTCACGACCGACGCACCCACGCCGTGCAGACCACCGGAGGCGGCATAGGAGCCGCCGCCGAACTTGCCGCCCGCGTGCAGCTTCGTGAAGACGACCTCAACGCCGGTGAGACCGGTGCGGGGTTCGACATCGACGGGGATGCCGCGACCGCGGTCCTGGACCTCGACGCTGCCGTCATCGCGCAGGATCACATCGATGTCGGCGCCGTTTCCGGCGACCGCTTCGTCGACCGCGTTGTCGATGATCTCCCAGAGGCAGTGCATGAGCCCCGGCGATCCGTTGGATCCGATGTACATGCCGGGGCGCTTGCGGACGGCTTCGAGGCCTTCCAGCACCTGGAGATGATGAGCGGAGTACTCGGCAGTCACGATCCCCATCGTAATTCGCACCGCCGACGCCGCCCGCCAGGCGCGCGGATCTGCGCCGCGCCCGCGTATTCCCGCGGAACGACGCGTACGCGGTGAGCGAAACACGCGGCCGGACGGGCCCCGCAGACGCCGCACGTGGTTGACTGAAAGCAGTCTTCAGCCGCGCACCCGATCAAGGAGGCACCCGCGATGAACACCACGCTCACCCCCGCCGAGCCGACGGTCTACCGGCTCACCGCGATGGACCGCTGCGATTCGTGCGGCGCCCAGGCTTACATCGCCGCCGAGGTCAACGGCTCAGAGCTCCTCTTCTGCGCCCACCACGGGCGCAAGTACGAGGCCAAGCTCCGCGAGGTCGCCACGTCCTGGCACGATGAGACCGCGCGTCTCGCCGAGGCCAACTGACTCACGAAGAAGGGGGCTCCCGCTGCGGCGGGAGCCCCTTTCTCATATCCGGATGCTCATGCGCGGTAGGTGCGCGGAAGGTCCGATGCGAGCCGAAGGACGATCTCCTCGCCGATCGTGCCCAGACGCTCCGCGAGATCGGTGGCGGAATCCGCCGGCGCCGTACCGAACAGCGTGACCACCTGTCCCGCCTCCGCGTTGTCCCAGTGCGGGATGCGCAGCGTCTCGGCCGCGATCTCCGTCACGGGGAGCCGTCCCCCCGGGGTCGCCGCGGTCAGCACCCCGGCAGCTGTCGACATGAGCCCGGTGACGTAGCCTGCACCGATGATCGTGTCCTTGCGGCCGACCTTCTCAACCTCCGCCTGGAGCGATCCCACGATCGCCAGCCCCAGCTCGGCCTCCGACGGACCGTCGGCTGAGCGGATGCCGTAGTGGAAGGCACCGATGCGCACCATGTCATATCGGAACTCGGGGCGGGCGAAGGCGGCGGCGCTCGCCGCCAGGTGCAGCTTCTGCGGGGCGAGCCCGGCAGCACGCGCCTGAGCCACGGCAGCATCGAACACCGCCCGAGCGTCGTCGTCATCGGCATCCGAGGCTTCGCCGATGTGCGACCAGATGCCGACGACCCGTACCAGCCCGAGGGCCTCCAGCTGGGCCGCGCGATCCACGAACACGGGCCACTCCTGCGGCCGCACGCCGTTGCGGTGCAGCCCGGTGTCGATCTTCAGATGCACATCTGCGGTCACGGCCCGGGTCTGAGCGACAGCAGCCACATCCTCCAGGAGCGCGGCGGAGCCGACCCCGATGTCCAGACGCGCCCCCAGTGCGTCAGCCACATCGTCCCGTCCCGCCAGCATCCACGCGAACACGCGCGCGTCGGGCGCCAGGGCGCGAACGGCCACACCCGTGCACACGTCCAGAGCGCCGAACCACGTGACGCCCTCGGCGACGGCGCGGCTCACGACGCTGTCGAGACCGTGCCGGTAGGCGTCGTCCTTCACCACGAGCATCGCCTCCGCCGGGGCAACGCGCTCCCGCACGGTGCGGATGTTGGCCGACAGCGCCGCCAGATCGACCACGAACTCTGCACTCACGCCACGACCTCCCGACGCGCCCGGTTGCCGATCGCCGGCAACAGCTCCTCCAGACCGAGCCCCGTGAGGGAGATCCACTCCGCCCAGGCCGGCTCTCCGCGGTCCGGGTCGCCGAGGAACACGACTTCGCCGCCCGGCGCGACATCGGACGCCCCGACGTCGACGACGCAGACGTCCATCGCCACGCGCCCCACGATCGGGCGGCGGTCACCGTTCACCGTGACCGCCAGGCGATTGCCGAGCGAGCGCACGATGCCCTGCGCATAGCCGCCGGTCACCAGCGCCACCCGGGTGTCCTCGGACGCCGTGAACGTGTAGCCGTAGGACACGCTCTCACCCGCGCGCAACACCTTCACACCCAGGACGTCGCCGCTCAGCGTGACCGCCGGCCGGGTCTGCGGGAGGGCTCCCGCGGCGACGGCCGCCGTCACCACAGCGAAGGTGGGCGGAACCTCACCCGCGAAGGCCGAGGGCCCTGCGTCATCCACGATGCCCGCCAGCGACTGTTCCCGAGCCACGGCGGTGATCAGCTCGGCGCCGAGTCCCCACCCGTCGTGGCGCGCGTCGGCGTACACCTCACGGGGATGACCGGAGAGGTTCGCGGCCACGGCGGAGCGGGACACGCGCAGGATGGGATGGGTGCGGCCGATGAGGTCGTGCGCGGAGGTCATCGCATACGGCCTTCCGTGCGTTCGGAGGGGGCGTTGTCGTGCATAGGAGCCTTTCGGATGCGCTTCGGGACCGGGCGCCGAATGGCGGATCTCCGGTCCATCCGCCGTGCGGACACCGCCGTCGATCCTAGTCGCCACCGCTCCGCAGCCCCTGTGGATCCTGCCCGGATGCTCAGGGGCGCGCGATACCCGCCGGTAAACTGAGGGCGAGAAATCAAAGGAGCACCATGGCCTCGTCTGCCTCATCCCTCCCGGTGCGCGTCAAGTACGCGGTCGATCGCGCGCTGCGCATCAACACCGGATCGCTGATCGCGCGCGCCAAGGAGACCGCCGCGCACCACCACCGTGCGGTCCCCGCCGTGGTGCTGGACATGCTGTGGTCCGCGGCTCGTCACGACGTCGGCTTCCAGGACTACGTCGACTACGACTTCGCGATCCTCAGCCGTGCCGAGCGCGCCACCTACATGACGCACCCGATCTCGAACCGCATGTCGCAGCTGCTCGACAAGCCGGAGGGGCGCGCAACGTTCCACGACAAGATCGCGTTCAACCGCGCGTTCGCACCGTACCTGGGCCGCGAGTGGCTCGTGCTGGGTGAGAACCCCGCGTCGGACACGGACGCGCTCCAGGCGTTCGCCGAGCGCCACCCCACGTTCATCGCCAAGACCCCGCAGGGCTCCGCAGGTCTCGGGGTGCACCGCTACCAGGCCGCGGAGGTGTCCGATTGGAAGGCCTTCACTGCGGAGCTCGTCGGACGCGGTGAGCTGCTGATCGAGGAGGTCATCCTCCAGCACGAGGACATCGCAGCGTACTGCCCCGGAACCGTGAACACGACCCGCGTCACGGCGTACTTCGACGGCACCAAGACCCACATCCTCGCAGCGGCCCAGAAGTTCGGACGCGGCGCGGTCAGTGACCAGATGTCGTTCGGCGGCTTCTACACGATGCTCGACGACAACGGTCACGCCCGCAGCGCCGGCTACGACTCGCACGAGAACGTCCACGAACTCCACCCCGACACCCACAAACGCATCGCCGACTTCCAGCTGCCCATGTGGGATGAAGTCGTCGCGTACGTGGACCGCATCGCGCGCGTGATCCCGTCGATCCCCTACGTGGGCTGGGACATCGTGGTGACCCCGAACGGGCCTGTCGTCATCGAGGGCAACTGGGCGGCCGGCGTGTACGAGAACAAGCCGAGCGTGAGCGGCATCCGCACCGGACACCGCGAACGCTATCGCGCGGCCACAGGTATCTGAGGCACCGAGAAACGCAGAAGGGGCTCCGTCACGAGTGACGGAGCCCCTTCTGCGTTCTCAGGCCTTGCGGATCACGCCGAGCGGCGTGGACTGGTGTCCCTGGCCCAGCGGATTGTCCTTGAGGATGCGCACGAGGCGCTGCTCCCCCGCCTTCGACAGCGTGGAGCCCAGGATGTTGCCACCCAGGTCGTTGATGTCGACCACGGCCACATCGGCCGGAGTCTTCAGCAGCGCCTTGAGGTGCGCCGCAACCTCGGCCGGACGCTCCGGTCCGAGGACCACGGCCTTGTTGTAGGGCGGGATGGTGCCACTGGTGGGCCCATCGATCGCTCGTGCCTTGTCTCCCGCGATGCGGTAGAAGTCGCCCTTGCGCCCGAACGCCTTGGTCACTGCGGCGACGGCCGCAGCGAACAGGATCTTCGGGGTGCCGCACTCGCGCAGCGCCATCTCCATGGTCTCGGGCATGCCGAGACCGATGCCGTACGGGGTGCGGGTGACGTACTTGGAAAGGAAGTGCGCCAGCTTTCGCGGCGTGATGTCTTCCACCAGGTAGGAGCGCCCCTGCGTGATCGCGACGATCTTCTCGGTCACGAACAGCGTGTCGCCGGGCACCAGGGTGCCCTCGGTGACGTACTGCTGGATGAATGCATCCAGGTCGTCTCCCGGCATGACGACATGCGTCTTGATCGGAAGCCGCTGGAACTGCTCGCCGTCGACCTCGATGAGGAGGTTCTTGCCTTCGTTCGCCTCTGCCATGCTCTTTCCCATCACTCCAGGTAGTCCCGGAGCGACTGTGAGCGGCTCGGGTGGCGAAGCTTCGCCATCGTCTTCGATTCGATCTGACGGATGCGCTCGCGCGTGACACCGAACGTGTCGCCGATCTGGTCCAGGGTCTTGGGCTGACCGTCGCCCAGGCCGAAGCGCATGCGGATCACGCCCGCCTCGCGTTCGCTCAGCGAGTCCAGCAGGCTCTCCAGCTGGCGCTGCAGCATGGTGAAGCCCACCGCGTCCGCGGGGACCACCGCGTCGGTGTCCTCGATGAGGTCACCGAACTCGCTGTCGCCGTCCTCACCGAGGGGCGTGTGCAGCGAGATCGGCTCGCGGCCGTACTTCTGCACCTCGATGACCTTCTCGGGGGTCATGTCGAGCTCACGCGACAGCTCCTCGGGCGTGGGTTCGCGACCCAGGTCCTGGAGCATCTGGCGCTGCACGCGGGCGAGCTTGTTGATGACCTCGACCATGTGCACCGGAATGCGGATGGTGCGAGCCTGGTCGGCCATGGCGCGGGTGATGGCCTGGCGGATCCACCACGTGGCGTAGGTGGAGAACTTGAAGCCCTTGGTGTAGTCGAACTTCTCCACGGCGCGGATGAGGCCGAGGTTGCCCTCCTGGATCAGGTCCAGGAACTGCATGCCACGACCGGTGTAGCGCTTGGCGAGCGAGACCACGAGTCGGAGGTTGGCGCCGAGCAGGTGGCTCTTGGCACGCTGACCGTCGCGGGCGACCCACTGCAGGTCCAGGCCCAGCTGGCTGGACTTCTCCGCCGCGGACATCTTGGACAGCTTCTCCTCGGCGAACAGGCCCGCCTCGATGCGCATGGCCAGCTCGACCTCCTGCTCCGCGTTCAGGAGCGGGACCTTACCGATCTGCTTCAGGTAGTCCTTGACAGGGTCGGCGGTGGCGCCGGAGATCTGAGTGGAGTAGACGGGGACATCGTCCTCGTCGGAGGAGGAGATGACGATGGCGCCCGTGGGCAGCGGCTCGGTGGCGACGGGCTTGGTCGCCCCCTCCTCGTCGTCCTTCTCCTCGGTGGTGTCATCCGACTTGTCGTCGACGATCTCCGCCTCGACGTCGACGTCTTCCGCATCGTCCTCGTCGGGCTCGTCCTCTTCGGACTTCTTCTTGCGTCCGCCGGCCGCCTTCGCGGTGGTCGCGCGAGGCTTCTTGGCCGCAGGCGTCGCGGCGGCCTTTCCGGTCGTCTTCGCAGCCGCCCCGCGCTTGGCGGCGGGCTTGGCTGCGGCCGCCGTGGCGGTCTCGTCCGTCTCGGTGTCCTTCGCTGCGGTCCGCGTGGTCTTGGTCGTGGCAGGGGTCACGGTTCACCTTTCACCGGCGTGCTCCGGATGTTTCACACACACGTAAGACCCTTGTCAAGTCCCTGAGCCTTTCAGCTCGTGGGGTCGACAACGGGTCGGTCCCCTATTGTCTCACACGTCGGCGCGGGGAAACACCAATCGACGCGTTCAGGAAAACGCGTTCGCGGTCCCCGGTATTCCCGGGGATCGTGGTCATGCTGCGGCGTGTCGGGGCTCAGCCCAGACCGGAAGCACCCTTGTCCTCGTCACCGGGCCGGTTGGCGAGGAATCGCTCCAGTTCGGCCGCCAGTTCGTCGGCGCTCGGAAGAGGAGCACCGTCCAGAAGCGTCTCGCTGGTGTACTCCCCCCGCTCCATCTCGTGGAACTGACCCGCTCGATACGCGTCGTAGCGCACCTCGAGAGCGGCGATCATGCGCTGCAGCTCCTCGTTGTCGGCGATCTGCTCCTCCACCTTGCCCAGGAAGTCGCGGTTCGCCTCCACGATCGGATCGGTCGCGAACACCAGTCCGGTGGCGGCCGTCATCTTCTCCAGTGCGACCAGCATCGCACCGGGGTACTCGGTGTCGGCCAGATAGTGCGGAACGAGGAGGACGAGCCCGGCGATCGAGGTGCCGTTCTCTGCGAGGCGGTACTCGAGCAGGTGTCCCGCTGTGGCGGGAACCTGCGTCTCGGGCTGCCAGACCGACAGCGCGGCAATGAGATCCTCCCGGTTCCCCGAGACCGTGACACCGATGGGCCGCGTGTGCGGAACCGGCATGCCGATCGCGTGCACCCACGTGACACCGGACACCCTGTGCTCGGCGGCGAGGTCCAGCACCACGTCGGCGAACGCCTCCCAGGCGAAATCCGGCTCGTAGCCGGACAGCAGCAGGAACTGCTGGCCCAGCACGTCGTGGGCGAGTGAGAGCTCCAGCCGCGGCGGACGGTAGTCGGTGAGGTGATCGCGCACGAAGGTGACGATCGGTCGACGCGCCCGGTAGTCCAGCAGCACATCGTTGGAGAAGCGCCCGAGCACGTCTGCGGTGCCATCCTCACGGAAGCGGTTGATCAGGCCCGCCACGGCGCCGCCCGCATCCGTGAAGCCGGTCATCAGAACGACCAGCGGAAGGCCGGCCGGAACGGCACGCGGAGGAAGAACGCGTTCGAAGATCTCGGAGGGCTGGGGCATCCTTCCATGCTACGAGGACCACGGCCACCGAGGGCCGGTGCCCCGACCGCTGTCAGCGAACACACCGACGCGACGAGACCGTGCTCTCCCTAGGATGGGGGCATGTCGGTTCCCGAGATTCAGCTGTCCTCGTCCCTGTCATTCGAACCGGAGGCCGAGGCGACTCTCGTCCTCGTCCCGGCGCTGCCGGCCCCCGATGCCCTCGCCGCCTGGCCCGGACTCGCCGATGCCCTCACGGCGATCGGCTTCTCGGGATCGTTCGCAGCTTTCACGCGTGTGCCGCTGCTGTCGCTCACCGACAAGCCCCTCGCCGTGGTCGGACTCGGCGATCGCACGGACGCTGCAGGCGTGCGTGATGCAGTCGGCGCGGGAGTGCGCTCCCTGACCGGCTTCTCCTCCGTGCACGTCCACCTGGACGCCGCGCCCGCAGGCACCGCCACCGCCGCCGCCGAGGGCGCACTGCTGGGCGCCTACACGTTCGACTCCTTCAAGACGTCGGGTCGCACGGAGCGTGCCACCAGCATCACCGTTCACACGACGGAGCAGGTGGACACCGCAGCAGCGGTGAGCATCGCGGAGGCCGTCGCCCTGGTGAAGGACCTCACCACCACCCCCGCGGAGTGGCAGAGCCCTCAGCAGCTGACCGAGTCGGCCCTCGCCGCCGTCGACGGGCTGCCGGTCGAGGTGACCGTCTGGGACGAGGAGCGCCTGGCCGCAGAAGGATTCGGCGGCATCCTCGGTGTGGGTCAGGGCTCCGACCGCCCGCCCCGCCTCGTGCGGCTCAGTTACTCGCCGGCGGACGCCACGCGTCACGTCGCCCTCGTCGGCAAGGGCATCACCTTCGACACCGGCGGACTCTCGCTGAAGCCCGCATCGTCGATGGTGGGCATGAAGGACGACATGTGCGGTGCGGCCACGGTGCTCGCCGTGATCCGCGCTGCCGCGCAGCAGCGGCTGTCCACCCGTGTCACCGCCTGGATGTGCATCGCAGACAACATGCCGTCCGGCCGCGCCATCCGCCCCGGTGACGTGCTGCGCATGTACGGCGGCCAGACGGTGGAGGTGCTCAACACGGATGCAGAGGGACGCCTCGTCCTGGGCGACGGCCTGGTGGCCGCCAGCGAGGAGCACCCGGACCTGATCATCGATGTCGCGACGCTGACCGGAGCGATCATGGTGGCGCTCGGCAACCGCCACACCGGTGTGTTCGGCGATGACGAGGCCGTGGAGGCGTTCCTCGATGCCGCTGCCGCCGCGGGCGAAGACGCCTGGCCGATGCCGCTCCCGGACTTCATGGAGAGCGACCTCGACTCCCCGATCGCCGACATGCGAAACGCGAACATGGGCAGCCGCAACGGAGGAGCGCTCTTTGCCGGGCTGTTCCTGCGCCGCTTCGTGGGTCCGGTGTCCGACGAAGAGGACGCGCCTCGCATCCCGTGGGTACACCTGGACATCGCTGCATCGTCCCTGAATGACTCCGCCCCGTTCGGCTACACCGACAAGGGCGTCACCGGAGCGACCGTCCGGTCGATCCTCGAGCTGATCTCGCGCTAGCCACAAGCCGCGCGAGTGCGAACTGGAGATCCCATGACAACCCACACCTTCGACGTCGTCGTCCTCGGCGCCGGGAGCGGCGGATACGCCGCCGCGCTGCGCCTCGCCGAGCTCGGCAAGACCGTCGCCCTCATCGAGCGCGACAAGGTCGGCGGCACCTGTCTGCACCGCGGCTGCATCCCGACCAAGGCCCTGCTGCACGCTGCGGAAGTGGCCGATACGGTACGTGAAGCGACCCAGTACGGTGTCACGGCGCAGCTGGACGCGATCGACCCCGCGGGGGTAGCGGCCTATCGCCGCGGGATCGTGGCCAAGAAGCACAAGGGGCTGGAAGGGCTGCTGTCAGCCCGCAAGATCACCACTGTGAGCGGCTCGGGCCGACTGGAAGGCGAGCGCACGGTGCGCGTGGGCGATGACCTGTACACCGGCACCGAGCTGATCCTGGCCACCGGCTCCTACAGCCGGACCCTCCCGGGCATCGAGATCGGCGGGCGTGTGCTCACGAGTGAGCAGGCACTGGAGCTCGAGGTGATCCCGGAGCGGGTGCTCGTGCTGGGCGGCGGGGTGATCGGTGTCGAGTTCGCCAGCGTCTGGCGTTCCTTCGGTTCCGATGTGACGATCATCGAAGCGCTCGACCACCTGGTTCCCAACGAGGATCTGGCCGTGAGCAAGGGCCTGGAGCGCGCGTTCCGCAAGCGAGGCATCGCCCAGAAGCTGGGGGTGCGCTTCCAGTCCGTACAGCAGTCCGACGAGGGCGTCACGGTCACCCTCGAGGACGGGACGACGCTGGACGGCGACTATCTGCTCGTCGCCGTGGGCCGCGGCCCCGCGACCGCGGACCTCGGCATCGAGGAGGCCGGGATCACGCTGGATCGCGGATTCGTGATCGTCGACGAGCGTCTGCACACCAACGTGCCCGGCGTGTGGGCAGTGGGCGACATCACCCCGGGCCTGCAGCTGGCACACCGTGGATTCCAGCAGGGCATCGCGGTCGCGGAGCGCATCGCCGGACTCGATCCCGTCGCCGTGCCTGACTCGCAGGTGCCGAAGGTCACGTACTCGCACCCCGAGGTGGCCTCCGTCGGCCTCACGGAGGCGCAGGCGGCCGACAAGCTCGGAGCCGATCGCATCCGCGCCTATGAGTTCAACCTCGCCGGCAACGCGAAGAGCGAGATCATCGGGACGGGTGGATTCGTGAAGGTCATCCGCGAGGTCGATGGCCCGGTGATCGGCATCCATCTGCTCGGCGACCGCGTCGGCGAGCTCATCACCGAAGGACAGCTCGCCGTGGCGTGGGAGGCGTTCCCCGAGGATCTCGCACCGCTGCTGCACGCGCACCCGACCCAGAGCGAAGCCCTGGGAGAGGCGTTCCTCGCGCTGTCCGGAAAACCGCTCCACGCGCTGTGAATGGTCGCCGACTGCACCAGGGCATCACTAAGCTGGGTATAGACGTTCTGCATTTTCTGAAGGAGAAATCGACATGAGCACATCCGTCGTCCTCCCCGCTCTCGGTGAGAGCGTGACTGAGGGTACGGTCACCCGCTGGCTCAAGAAGGTGGGCGACACCGTCCAGGCGGATGAGGGTCTTCTGGAGATCTCGACCGACAAGGTCGACACCGAGATCCCGTCGCCCGTCAGCGGCGTGATCGAGGAGATCCTGGTTCAGGAAGACGAGACCGTCGAGGTCGGCGCCGTCCTGGCGAAGATCGGCGATGGCAGTGCCGCACCGGCCGCTGCCCCCGCACCCGCCGCCGAGGAGCCCGCCGCAACGCCGGCTCCCGCAGCGGAGGCACCCGCCCCCGCGGCGGAGGCACCGGCTCCCGCAGCGGAGGCTCCGGCGGCTGCCCCCGCCGGTGACGCCACGCCCGTGAAGCTGCCCGAACTGGGCGAGAGCGTCACGGAGGGCACCGTCACCCGCTGGCTGAAGCAGGTCGGCGACGATGTGGCCGTGGACGAGCCGCTGCTGGAGATCTCAACCGACAAGGTCGACACCGAGATCCCGTCGCCGGTCGCCGGCACGCTGCAGCAGATCCTCGTGAACGAGGACGAGACCGTCGAGGTGGGCGCAGTGCTCGCCCTCGTCGGCAGCGGCGCACCCGCTGCTCCGGCTCCTGCCGCCGAGGCTCCCGCTGCTCCGGCTCCTGCCGCCGAGGCTCCCGCCGCTGCTCCGGCACCCGCCGCTGCTCCGGCACCCGCCGCTGCTCCGGCACCCGCCGCTGCTCCGGCACCCGCCGCCGCACCCGCGCCTGCTGCTGCTCCGGCACCCGCCGCCGCTCCGGCACCCGCCGCCGCACCCGCGCCTGCTGCTGCTCCGGCACCCGCGGCGCCGGCTTCGTCGGGTGATGAGAAGGTGTACGTCACTCCCCTCGTGCGCCGCCTCGCTGCGCAGCAGGGTGTCGACCTCGCGTCGGTCACCGGCACGGGCGTGGGCGGACGCATCCGCAAGGAAGACGTGCTCGCCGCAGCGGCTGCTCCGGCCGCCCCGGCTGCAGCCCCGGCTGCAGCCGCTCCCGCCGCCGTCAAGCTGGAGGCGTCGCCGCTGCGTGGCACGACCGCTCCGATGAGCCGCCTGCGCAAGGTGCTCGCCGAGCGCGCCGTGGCATCGATGCAGCAGACCGCCCAGCTGACCACGGTGGTCGAGGTCGACGTCACCAAGCTTGCGAACTACCGCGACCAGGTGAAGGGCGACTTCGTCGCCAAGACGGGCGACAAGCTGTCGTTCCTGCCGTTCTTCGCTCTGGCTGCGGCCGAGGCGCTGAAGGCGTTCCCGATCATCAACTCGACGGTGAACGAGAACAACGAGATCGTGTACCCGGCTACGGAGAACCTCTCCATCGCCGTCGACACCGAGCGTGGTCTGCTCACCCCGGTGCTGCGTGACGCGGGGGACAAGAACATCGCCCAGATCGCGCACGAGATCGCCGATCTGGCGGGTCGTACCCGTGAGAACAAGCTGAAGCCGGACGAGCTGTCGGGTGGCACGTTCACGCTGACCAACACCGGTTCGCGTGGTGCGCTGTTCGACACCCCCGTGGTGTTCCTGCCGCAGTCTGCGATCCTCGGCACCGGCGTCGTGGTCAAGCGCCCCGGCGTGGTCACGGTGGACGGGAAGGACGCGTTCTCGGTCCGCTCGTACGTCTACCTCGCGCTGTCGTACGACCACCGCACCATCGATGGCGCCGACGCGGCGCGCTTCCTGGGCGCGGTGAAGGCCCGCCTCGAAGAGGCGAACTTCGCGGCCGACCTCGGCATCTGAGCAACGAGAAGGGCCCCGTGGCGATCCGCCACGGGGCCCTTCTCGTTGTTCGCGAGGAAGCCCATTCATCGCGGCCAACGCAGAAGGCCGGCCCGTTCTGTGCAGAACGGGCCGGCCTTCCGTCGTCTCAGCGGGCGTATCCGACCGTGAGGTCACCGGCGGCGACGCTCAGCTGCAGCGAGTTGGGTGACGAGTCGGACGTGTCCACATCCACCGTCAGATCTCCGAACGCACCGTCCCGCTCCACGTCGTAAGTTCCGCGAGGAATGCGCACCTCGGCACTGCCCGCGGTGACACTCACGCTCGTCTCACCGGGGACGGTCCCCGTGACGTCCGCGACGAGGCGCCCGGCGCTGATCGACAAGTCCAGCGCGTCCGCATCGTTGACCGCCACCTTCGCGCTTCCCGCATTGACGGTCGTCGACAGGTCCCGCGAGGAGCCATCGTACGTGAGCTCGCCGGCGTTGACCGTGAGATCGAGCTCACCGAACTCGCCCGTGACAGTGGCCCGGCCGGCGTTCAGGGTCACGGACGCGTCCACCTGGCTCTCCAGCGATCGGGGCAGCACGATGTCTGCGTGAACGTCGCCGTCGTTGCGGAAGCCGAACCAGCGCCAGCCACGCCACCCGTCGTCCTGCGCGATCACGAGCTCACCGTCGCGCACGTGCATCCGCCATCCGTCAGCGGCGCGTGAGCCGTTGGAGGAGACGTCCAGCGTGGCTTCGCGAACGTCGTCGAAGCGCACGCTCACCGTCCCCGCATTCATCTCGATGTCCACCTCTTCGACGCCATCGACCGCGCTGCTGGTGGAGTACGCGCCGGGGCCCGCCGGGGAGGCGACGGCCGCCACCGCGCTGGTGCCGATGGCGCCGGCGACGATGACCGCGCCCACCACGCCGATGCCGATCGCGACACCACGGCCGCGATGTGGGCCGGCAGGCGCCGGTGCTGTGTGTCCGCCCGGAGCGGGCGGTGTGGGGTTGGCCGGGAAATCAGTCATGGTGTTACTCCTCAGGAGGTGGCGTCGAGATGGGCGAGCACGGCGAGGACCCGGCGGTTGCCCGCGGCGTCCTGGTCGAGGTCGAGTTTGGTGAAGACCGCCGAGATGTGCTTCTCGACGGAACCCTCCGAGATGTGAAGGGCACGAGCGATGGCTTGATTGCTGCGTCCCTGGGCCATGAGGGCCAGAGTCTCACGCTCTCGGTCAGTCAGCCGGTCGAATCTGCTGTCCTGACGGCGGCGGGTGAGCAGCTGGGAGACGACCTCTGGGTCGAGAACGGTCCCGCCCGCGGCGACCGTCGCCGCGGACTCGAGGAAGTCCGCGACATCGGTGACCCGATCCTTCAGCAGGTACCCCAGCCCTCCGGTGCTGGAAGCGATCAGATCCGTCGCGTAGCGCTCCTCGACGTACTGGCTGAGCACCAGGATCGGCAGCCGCGGATCGCGTGCCCGCAGGCTGATGGCCGCGCGGATGCCCTCGTCGGTGAACGTGGGCGGCAGCCGGACGTCGAGGATCACCAGATCCGGGGCACCATCGACCACAGCGTCATCGAGGCCGTGCGTGTCGGCCAGCGCCGCCACCACGGTGTGCTGGGAGTCTTCGAGGATGCGGATCAGGCCGTCGCGGATGAGGCCCGAGTCCTCGCAGATCAGAATGCGCATGGCTGCTCTCCGGTTGAGGGTATGCGGATGGAGGGGATCATGCCTGGCACGGCAGGCTCACATCTATGGTGGTGGGCCCTCCGACGGGGCTGCTCAGGGTGAGCACTCCCCCGGCCGCGGCGATCCGGCCGCTGATGCCGTCGATGCCACCGCCAGGCACACGACGCGCGCCACCGCGACCGTCATCCTCGATGCGCGCCCAGAGCATCCCGCCCGGCCGCTCCAGCACCGTGACACGGCACTGGGTGGCACCGGAGTGCTTGGCGATGTTCGTGATGCTCTCGGCCACCGCGAAGTACATCGCGGACTCGACCTGGGCCGAGTAGCGGTGTGGTGCGCGAACGTCCAGCGTGACCGGGATCGGGCTGCGCGCCGCCAGCGCAGACAGCGCGGCATCCAATCCACGATCCTCCAGCACCGCCGGGTGAAAGCCCCGTGCCAGCTGTCGCAGCTCGGTCATCGCGGCCTTCGTTGACGTGTGCGCCTCATCGATCAGATCGATCGCGGCCTGCGGGTCCGACTCGACCTTGGTGCGAGCGAGGCCCAGGGTCATGCCGATGGACACCAGCCGCGGTTGGACACCGTCATGCAGATCCCGCTCGATGCGGGTGCGCTCGATGCTCGCTGCGCTGACCGCGTCGTCACGGCGCCGTGTCTCCGTGGCGACGGTGCGCTCGAGCTCATGGATACGCGACGGTGCCAGCATGGCAGTGGAGATCCCGCGATGAGCCCGCGTCAGACCCCACACCCCGGCCAGGCAGACCAGGATCGCACCGATGCCGATGAGCGCGGCGGCCCAGGTCGGTGGGAAGAGCGTGCTGTTCGGCAGCATGAGGGGATCAGCGGCAAAGGACCCACGGATGGCGTACACGAGGTAGGAGGCCACACCGCCGAGGAGCCAGAGGGCTACTCCGCCGAGGAAGGTGATGATCAGGAAGTGCAGGAGACCGAGCCAGTTGCGGCCGTCCGTGACCTGGAGCCACAACGTGTGGGGCACCCGCAGCCAGTCGGTCCGCGGCGAACGGCGCAGAGCCCGCGGCGGCAGGTCGAAGCCGTACAGCCCGCTGACGCGCAGTTCCTCGAAGCGCGCCACCCCGGGAAGGCACACCGCGAACAGCGCGAGGAACAACAGCCCGATACCCAGGACCAGCAGGAATCCGATGCCGAAGCCGACGAACACGCCCAACAGAGCGAGCACGAAGGGTCCGATCAAGCCCAGGGCGGCCAGGTGGCCCGCGGCCAGCGCGTCTTGCGCGAGTCGTTTCTTCATATCTCCACGCTAGGCGGCACGCCGTCCCCGTACAGCCCGGGAACCCGGAACACTTGCGGGGGTTATCCCCCACGGGTCACCCGCCGCCGTAACCGTGCCGGGCGGACAGTCTCGCCGCGGGAGCGGCGGAGGCGGTCACCCCGTCACGGTCGTCGCTTCCCTGACCCGCCATGCCCCATCCACCCGCTCGATGCTGATCAGGCTCGCCACCGCGTCATCCGCAACCACGCGCAGCACGGCGACGCCGCCGAAGTCCTCGAGGAGCTGGATCTCGCCACCCGCCGGCACCCGGGCCATATCGACGCCTTCGGCAAGGAGCGGACCACAGCTCTGCTGCGGGCGGCACTCTGCGACAGCAGCGAGGAGTGCCGCCGCGGTGGCGACCACTTCCGCATCCCGGGACGATGTCGAGCCAGCACCATCTTCCGCGGGCAGCGAGGGCGCCGGCTCGGGGGCCGTCGGCACAATCGCTGTCGGCTCGGCTTCGGATGCCGAAGCGCCGTCTGTCGGGCGGCCCTCGCCGCCGGGCGTGCCCTCTGCGCCCTCGATCACGGTCGCTGACGTCACCTGCGGCTCCGCCGGCGATGCGTCCGGAGCAGTGCTGCCTGGCCCCGCAGAGGGCGGAGCCGAGGCCGCTGCAGCCGCGTTCTCACCGCTGTCGCCATCTGGCTGCGGCCACAGCAGACCGACGGCGAGGATCGTGGCGGCCAGTGACGCCCCGACCAGCAGGGGCGTGCGACGGGAGCGCTGGTGAGGCTCTCTTCGTCGATCCCCGCGGTGAAGCAACCGCGTCCCCGCCGCCCGCGCCCCGTCCCACCAGCGCGCCGCCGAGCCTGAGCGAGACTGCTGTCCCTCGCCGGCACCGATGAATCGCGGCGCGGTGACCTCACCGTCGCTTTCCCCCTGCGGCCTCAGCTCCCGCGCGCCGAGAGGGCGCAGTGTCAGGGGATCCGCGATACGGACGAGCAGAGGCCGGGGCGCACACGCCTCGAACATGCTCTCCTCGAGCCGGACAAGAACGGCGACCGGCGAACGCACCCGAATGGAATCCGCTGCCTCGGTGGCCAGTCGGGCGACGACGCGATCCGCACAGGTGCTCGCGAGTATGCCCAGCAGCTCCGCCGTCTCCTCTCGCGCCGCCGCGCCTTCTCCGACCGCGAACAGCGGCTTGCCCTGGTCCGTGAGCCACCATCGGCCGTGCGGCACCGCAATGGGGTCGTCACCGAATCGCGCGGGCAGAGCGGCCTCGGCGCATCCGCGCATGAGACTCACCGCCAGAGTGACCCCCTCTCCCCCGGACAACGGCTCATCCGCCCGGGCGCGAAGATACGATCCGACGGTCACCACGCACCACGGCAGCACCGCATCGTGACCGTCCGCACGCCGGGCCACATCGCGGGGTGCAAGCAGATGTGCCGCCGGCGCGTCTCGCCACCATTGCGTGGGCACGGTGTCCACGTCTGTGAGAAGCACCGTATTCTCGCCTTGCGCGGCGAGGACGCCCGCGATCGGGACGTCCGGTGGCGCAATGCGGCGGATCGGCCGGTAAGTACTGTCCAGTGGGTTCTGCATCATCGCCCCACTGTGCGCGTCGGCGCTCCCGGGCTCCTGCGCCGTGCTGCGCGTCGTGCACGAACGCGACCGGGCATACGGGTG
Source organism: Microbacterium nymphoidis (assembly GCF_021044885.1). Classification (GTDB taxonomy): domain Bacteria; phylum Actinomycetota; class Actinomycetes; order Actinomycetales; family Microbacteriaceae; genus Microbacterium; species Microbacterium nymphoidis. The sequence continues at coordinate 842,764 of NZ_JAJNOD010000001.1, forward strand.
GGGAGGAACGGGTGCCGTCGCCCGGTATTCTGGGAGCATGGCCGCACGCAGCACAGCCCCTGAGAAACGTCAGGGCTTCTTCTCCCAGATCAAGACGCTCTTCACCTTCACCAAGGACGTCTTCCCCTGGCTGCCGTGGGTTCTCATCGGCATCCTGGTCCTCGGTGCCGCGCTCGGCGTCGTGGTGGGCTTCCTGATCCCGCCGGCAGAAATCTGGAGCATCATCCTCTGGGGCATCACCGGCCTCATGCTCGGTGTGCTCGGCGCAATGATCACCCTCACCCGTTTCGCCACGCAGGCGATGTACCGCAAGCTCGAGGGCGTCCCTGGCGCCACCGGGCACGTGCTCAGCACGGGCCTCGGCCGCTCATGGACGGCCAGCGATGAGCCGGTGCAGGTCAACGCCAAGACGCAGGAGGCTGTCTACCGCACCGTCGGTAAGGGTGGCATCGTGCTCGTGGGCGAGGGCAGCCGTTCACGCCTCACGCGACTCATCAACGAGGAGCGCAAGAAGGCGGACCGCGTTGCGCACAACGTTCCCGTTCACGTGCTCTACGTCGGTCACGACGAGGAGGGCCTCGCGCTCAAGGATCTCGCGAAGGCGATCAAGGCCCTGCCCAAATCCACCGACAAGGCCACGCGCGTGGCGGTCATCCAGCGGCTGGCGTCCATGCAGACGGGTCTGGCCTCGATGCCGATCCCGAAGGGCATCGATCCCACCAAGGTGCGCGCACCCCGACCGCGCTGAGGTTCCAGGCATACGACGAGGCCCGCACCATGTGGTGCGGGCCTCGTCGTATGCCTGGAACCTCAGCGGGTGCAGATGAGGATCGTTCCGGCTGCCTTGTCGTGCAGACCGCGTTGATCGGCATCCCAGATGACCGCGGGGATAACCAGGACGAGCAGGACCGTGCGGATAATCGGGCGCCAGAGGCCCGTCCAGGCGCCGTCAGCGCGGATCAGGCGCATGCCCATGACCCGGTGTCCCGGACTGCCGCCGAGCGTGGGGATGAAGAGAATCTGGACGACAGCGAAGATCGCCATGACGATCGACGGGTTGAAGTCGAGGAACGGGATCGGCTCGACGCCGGCCCCTCTGTCCAGCGGAGGAAAGAACGCGATCGTGATCATGACCGCACACAGGTAGTCGATCAGCAGCGCCACGAGCCGGCGCCCGGCACGAGCGATGCTGCCCGGTCCCTGCTGCGGCATTCCGAGGCGTTCGCCGGGGTAGGTCTGGGGAGAAGCGCTCACTTCACCAGTCTATGAAGCGCTCTGTAACAAGCCGGAAACATCCGGGATACGCGTGAGCAATCCCGTGCCGCTAACTTCATCCTCAGCTCCCCTCTCAGGGCCGCTCGAAAAAACGAATCTGGAGTGCGCATGTTCCGCGAACCATCCGAGGTACTGGCTTACATCAAGGAGAACGACGTCAAGTTCCTTGACATCCGTTTCACCGATCTCCCCGGCGTGCAGCAGCACTTCAACATTCCCGCTGCCACCGTGGACGAGGACTTCTTCGCCAACGGCCAGCTCTTCGACGGCTCCTCGATCCGGGGGTTCGCGTCGATCCACGAGTCGGACATGCAGCTGATCCCCGATGTGACGACGGCGTACATCGACCCGTTCCGTGAGGCGAGCACTCTGGTCATGGTGTTCGACATCTACAACCCGCGCACCGGCGAGATCTACAGCAAGGACCCGCGTCAGGTGGCGAAGAAGGCGGAGAAGTACCTCTCCTCCACCGGGATCGCCGACACGGCGTACTTCGCTCCCGAGGCGGAGTTCTACATCTTCGACGACGTGCGCTACTCGATCACCGCCGGTGAGAGCTTTTACAAGGTGGACTCCGAAGAAGCCGCGTGGAACAGCGGACGCAAGGAAGAGGGCGGAAACCTCGGCAACAAGACCCCCTTCAAGGGCGGCTATTTCCCGGTGGCTCCCGTCGACAAGACGGCCGACCTCCGCGACGACATGACGCTGCGTCTCATCGACGCCGGGTTCGAGCTGGAGCGCTCGCACCACGAGGTGGGCACCGCCGGACAGCAGGAGATCAACTACCGCTTCGACACGATGGTGTCCGCGGCCGACGACATCCTGAAGTTCAAGTACATCGTGAAGAACACCGCCGAGGAGTGGGGCAAGACGGTCACGTTCATGCCGAAGCCGCTGTTCGGCGACAACGGCTCGGGTATGCACACCCACCAGTCCCTCTGGCTCGACGGCAAGCCCCTCTTCTTCGACGAGAAGGGCTACGGCCAGCTCAGCGACATCGCCCGCTGGTACATCGGCGGACTGCTCAAGCACGCCAACGCCGTCCTCGCCTTCACCAACCCGTCGCTGAACTCCTACCACCGCCTGGTGAAGGGCTTCGAGGCTCCGGTCAACCTGGCGTACTCCGCCGGCAACCGCTCCGCCGCCATCCGCATCCCGCTCACGGGCTCGAACCCGAAGGCCAAGCGCATCGAGTTCCGCGTCCCGGACGCGTCGGGTAACCCCTACCTCGCCTTCGCGGCCCAGCTCATGGCCGGAATCGACGGCATCAAGAACCGCATCGAGCCGCTCGAGCCGATCGACAAGGACCTGTACGAGCTTCCCCCCGAGGAGGCCGCGAACATCCCGCAGGTGCCGAACTCGCTGCTGGACTCGCTGGAGGCCCTCCGCGAGGACCACGACTTCCTGCTGGAGGGCGGCGTGTTCACGCAGGAGCTGATCGACACCTGGATCAACTACAAGATCGAGAACGAGATCAAGCCGATCGCCGCTCGCCCGCACCCCTACGAGTTCGAGCTCTACTACGGCGTCTGATCGCCAGCACGCACTCATTGGGTCCGCCCGACGAGCCCAGATGAACCCGCCTCGGCATCGCGCCGAGGCGGGTTCTCGTCTATCCCGTCAACCGACGGCTGTCGCTCGCGACGCCACGGCTGTGCACGTTACGGGGACCGCACCGAGGGGGCTCGACGTCCCGGCTGACGGGCCGCTCACCCGCCGCACCGACGGAGCGATTGCGCTCGCGCGCCCTCGAGTGGGAGGCTTGCTCGCAGCCGGTCGAGGCGCGGGTGGAAAAGACTCCCGATCAGGGATATCCGCCCGTTGCACCTCATAGGATGAAGGAGTCCGAAACCTGATCCGGGGGGATCATAGGGGGGTGCCGCTTCGGGGGAAGTGCACCAGGGTGTATCGGAACACCTGACGGACGATGGCGTGTGCGCCGAGCCCTCCACCTCTTCTCAGGCGCACACGCCCTCTCCTCGGCGCCGAGACGCCCCCGTGCCCGGCGCTGGCATCCCTTTCCCGCGAGCCTCCCCGTCGAGCAACGTGCCCTGACGTTTCGTTCGAGCAACCTGGTTCCTCGTTCGAGCAAGGTGCGCTGACACTCCTTCGAACCAGTCGCGCTGCACCTCCAGCGGACACGTTGTGCGACCTCTCCGACGGACGCTTCGCCGTCGTATCCTGCTGCGGACGTTCCGCCCTCGCATCCCCTGCGGGCGCTTCGCCCTCACATCCCCTGCGGGCGCTTCGCCCTCACATCCCCTGCGGACATTTCGCCGTCGCATGTCCGGCGGCAAACCGCATCGGCACCTCCGGCGGGCGCAAAGGAGGCGCACGCAGCTCTCGCCGCGTGCGCCTCCTGTCTCCAGATCAGACCTGTGTACGTCGCCGTGCCAGCAGCACCATCATGCCGAGCAAGAGCACCCCCATGCCGACGCCACCGAGCGCGGCCGACGCGCTCGCGTCATAGCCGGTCTGTGGGAGCCGCGAGGGCGTGGATGTGACGGTCGGTTCCGGCGTGACGGTCGGTTCCGGCGTGACGGTCGGCTCCGGCGTGACGGTGGGCTCCGGCGTGAGGGTCGGCTCCGGGGTCACGGTCGGCTCCGGGGTCACGGTCGGCTCCGGGGTCACGGTCGGCTCCGGGGTCACGGTCGGCTCCGGGGTCACGGTCGGTTCCGGCGTGACGGTCGGCTCCGGCGTGACGGTGGGCTCCGGCGTGAGGGTCGGCTCCGGTCCGGCGCACACGCGCGTCGCGGTGTTGCTGTCGGCCCCGGAGTCCAGGCGCGCCGTGTTGCTCACCGCCACGCACTCACCGGCACCTACGGGGACGTCGAGCGTGTAGTTCTCCGTGAATTCGGCGCCCTCAGCCCAGGTGTACGGACCGAACGAACGATCGCCGATCGCGACGGTGTCCGCCGTGGCGACGTCGGTCACCGTCGCAGTACGACCGATCTCGGTGATGCCGTAGACGACATCGTCCGAGCCCGATTCGGACGCCGATCCGGACGACACCGTCGCGGTCACCGTGCGGTCGAGGTCAGACCCCGGAGATCCCGCGCAGGAGTAGTCGAGCACGAGCTCCTCCCCCGCGGCGATGACTCGATCGCTGCCGTCCGTGACGGTGCATGTGAGACCGGCGCCGTCGGTCGCCGCCGTCACGGTCACGGTGCGGGTCACCGCGTCTGCGGGGTTCACCACACGAATGGTTCCCCCCAGGCGGGCGTCGGTATCGCGCACCGTGGTGGCCGTCGTCTCGACCTCGTACTCGATTCGCGCGACACCGGACGTGGGATCGGGACGGATCGGCGCCGGCGTGGTGACGTGCTTGGCGATGTCCCAGGCGAACGTCCGCGTGAGCGACGCCTGCGCGTCGACGACGAGTTGCATCCGCACCGGAATCACCCCCGCGTCCAGAGCTCCGATGTCCTCGCTCCGTGCGAGACCCACCGGTGCCACTGCGCCGGTGGCGGGGTCGGCGTCCGAGTCGGTGGCGGAGTCGTCCCCGACCAGCGGATCCGTGATGCGATACCCCTTCGCCGCGAGATCATCCCGGTCGAAGATCACCTGATAGTCCGCGCTGTGCAACTGATCGAAGCGGTAGCGACCATCCGGTCCGGTCACCGCGGTGCGGAACGCTGCGGTGTCACCGTCGCGGTAGAGCTTCACCTGCACTCCCGCGAGGATCGCTTCGTCCGCCTGCCTGACGCCGTCTGCGTTCGCATCGATCCACGCGAGACCGGCGATGGAGCTGGCGACCACGCGAACGGGGTCCGCGGTGCGCACCCCCAGCGGAATCGTCTGATCGCGCTGCGGGTCATAGACCAGCCCGGATGCGTCATTGTGGTACTCGTCGCCCTTCAGCTGTCCCGACACCGCGAACCGGAGGTCGATGGCGCCGTATCCCTGAGTGCTCGCCTCGATGTTCGGAACGATCACGCGCACCGCGGTCGCACCTGCGGGCCAGGACGCGGGGTCCGCGGGGTTCACCGTCGTCCAGGTGACCCCGCTGGCCGGCGCCGCACCCACGGTGGCGGGCGGCGCGGTGGTCAGCTGGACCCGCGTTCCCGGCTGCAGAGCCGAGCCCAGGCGTTCGAGCCCGACGAGTTGCGCCGAGCCGTGGAATGCGGAGCCACGACCATCGGCGTCATAGGGAAACACGTCGACGAAGGTTCCCTGCCCCAGGTCGTAGTTGTTGTAGTTGACCCACTGCACCCGCCACGCGGCGGGTTCGTCCTCGACCTCGATCTCGGGGTCCGAAATCAGCTGCTTCGAGAAGAACGCGGCTTCCGGGGTCGTGGCAACCACGGTCGCGGTGTCCGAGTGCCTCTTCGGGAACACTCCGGCGCCCACCTCCGGATCAGACCCGGTGGCCGTCACGGTGGCGGTGTTGGTCACCGTGGCGCGATACGGGTCACCGGGCGGTGGCAGGAGCACCCCCATCGTCGCGGCATAGGCGATCGGCGGCAGTAGGGCGTCGCTGGTGATGGCGGATGCCGGCGTGAAGTCCAGGGTGATCCCGCGCACGTCGTCCGCCGTGTAGGGGACAGCATCCGGGCCATAGTCGGCGGGCGTCTGCGTCACCGTCCAGAACGGGTCCAGAGAGGAAAGGTCCACCCCCACCACTCCGATGTCGAGCCGGTCGACCACATGCAGGTCAGGGACCTCTCCCGGCAGGAAGGTACCCGCGGGGGTGGTGACCGTGGGCTGGATGACGTAGTCGATCGTCCCCTCAGGCATCACCTGGGACTGCTGTGCGTCCTTCGCGATCCGCAGCACGTTGCCGATCACGGTGGCTGCGACGTCGTAGGTCGTTGTCTTCGCCAGTTCCGTCGCCTGCCAGATGGTGCGCGTGGGCAGCACGTCGCCCACTTGCCCGACGACGAGCATGGGGACCTGGGAGAACATCAGCCTGGACTGCGGGAAGTTCGCATTGAAGTTCTCGCCCGTGAACACTCCAGGGCGGAGGAACCGCGCACCGCTGATGAGCGCCGGATCGAGCGTGGCGCAATCCGCCCAGGTCATCGTCGCGGTGGACGTCGCGTTCGTCCCGTCGTAGTCGGTGGTGCACATCAGCGAGTACGTCGACGGATCGAGGGCACGCGATGCGGGTGCAGAACTCGCGGGGCGCATCGCGCCGAGCACGGCACCGTCGAGGTGAGCCGTGTCGATGCGCTGCACCGCGGGATTCCACAGATGCACGCTGGTCAGGTCGGTGAGCGTCGGTGCCGACGGAGAGAGAGCCGCTTCACTGGTGAAGGAGCCACCGACACCGATGAACCCGCCTGATGTCCCGGTACCGGTGGAGAGCAATGCCCAATCGTTCTGGGATGCCGATGCCACGATGGGGTGGCCCGTGCTGTTCTCGGGGTAGGCCGCGCTCAGCGAAGCGGTCGGTGTCTGGGGCGTGAAGTACGCCGATCCCCAGTTCGAGTCGTACACCACGCTCTGGCACGCCAGATGAACCGCGGCGGTGTTGTTGGTGGGATCGGAGTCCGCGATCGGACGTCCCTGGCCGTCCTGCCAACCGGCCGTCGGTGCGACAGTCGCGCGAAGATCGGCACTGCATCCGTAGGAGTCGGCCAGCACCTGCTGCGGCGTGTACGAGTAGATCACGAGCTTGTTGCCGTTGTCCGCGAGCATCGCGTCGCACGCCGGGCTCTTCTTCATGGTGATGGTGACCGTCTGCGCGGAGGACGACGGGTAGTACTGGTTGTTGTTCGTCGCCGACGGCGATACGTACACCCAGCACCCCGCGCCCTGGACGTTCGGCGTACCGGAACCCGTGCGCGGCATCTGGAACTGTGATCGCGGGCCGGTGTACGCCACCGTGAAGGTGATGTTGCCCTGCGGATCGGCATAGCCGGTCTTGGCGATCGTGTCCGGGCGCAGAGCCACATCCCAGCGCTGTGCGAGTGCTGGTCCGGCGCCTCCTGTGCCGCCCCATTCAGTCGCGCCACCGCTGAACCACCAGCTGGGCTCCTGAGTGGGCTGACCAACGGCCTGGATGGAGATGTCCGCGCTCGCCACCGATCGCACCGTGATGGGGGTGACGTCATACGCGTGAGTCCCCGCGGAGTCCGTCACCTGGAGGCTGGGCGCCCAGGTGCTGCCATCAGCGCACCCTTCGCCGGCCTTCACCTTGAACGACACCCGCACGGTGCCACTCGGCGCCTGTGACCAGGTCACCCGGATGGTGTCGGCGTCCGGGTGGGAGACGGCTCCGGTCGACTGTCCGCCGTCCAGATTCCAGGTGAGGGCGCTGTCCAGAGACCCATCCCACAGCCAGCAGGGCGGCTTGGTGAGGGTCATGGTGGACTCCCCCACCGCATCCGTCGTGGTGGCCTGGATGCGCAACTCGACGAGATCGCGCACAGCCACGATGCCGTTGTCGTTCGAGGAGTCCACAGGATTGTTCGTGAAGGAGAAGCCGTCGGCGACGTTGTCGAACTGCACGGACTGAAACGCGCCAGTCGGCGCCGCAACGGCGGCCGTGGGCACGAGCAGGGCGATCAGCAGGCTCGCTGCTGCGGCCAGCACCGCGATGACGGTGCTGGCCTTGCGGCGCTCTCTCACGAGCGAGTCGAACGACGTCGAGCAGTTGCGACACCGGCCAGGAGCACGCCGGCCGCGATGATGCCGATGGCGACGCCCGCAGCGCCGGAAGCATCCTCAGATCCCGTCTGCGGGAGGTGAGGTGCGACGGACACCGTGGGGCGCGGGACGGGCGGCACCGCGGTGGAGGTCGACGTGGGCTCGGGCGTGACGGTCGGCGTGGGCTCGGGGGTCACGGTCGGCGTGGGCTCGGGGGTCACCGTGGGAGTGGGAGTGGGAGTGGGAGTGGGCGTCGGCGTCGGCGTCGGCGTCGGGGTCGGCGTCGGCGTCACGATCGCGGTCTTCGTCCAGCAGCGCTCGTCGGATGCGGGCAGCACCGGGATGACCGTGGTCACGGGCAGCGCGGCGACACCGTCCGGCGCGGTGTACTCGGTCACCAGAGTGGAGCTCGCGCCGGCAGGAGCGGCGAGCACCGCGGTCTCCGCTGCGTCGGCCGTTCCCGGCGTCGCCCCGTCCACGGAGACGGTGATCGTGCTGGGGTCCGACCCCACCGGGGTGACGTCGTCCGGGAGGATGCCGTCGTCACGGACCCAGGCCGTCAGGTTGAAGAGATCGCGCCCGAAGTCCGTGGGAGTGTACCGGTAGCCGTCTTCTTCGTACTCGGTCAGATCCGCCCCGCAGAACTCGCCGGAGAAGGCCAGCTCGAGTTCGGGCCGGGTGATCGACAGCGGCGTCACCGCGGTGGGCGACAGGTGCAGCGCATCGGCGGCGGTGCCCTCCTTCAGGTAGAAGGACAGCTGCCCTTCGCCCGGCACATCGGAGTTGACGGACACCGTCACGGTGCCCCGAATGCCGCGCGGCACCGATCCGCCGTACTGCAGGATGATCGGCTCGACGTCTGTGGTGAAGTCCGCGATGGAATGGCCATCCAGCGCCGACGCCTCCGCGTTCATCGCGGCGATGATCGGCGCGTAGCGCTCACAGGCCACCGGATCGAGGGTGGTGTCGCAATCGAACCGGAAGGTGTAGACGGCATCGGCGGTGTCGGTGAAGTCACCGGTGTAGTCGATCACCGGCATCGGGTACGCCACGGCGTCGCTCTGGATCGTGTAGACCACCTTCATGTCGTCACGGGTCTGGCCGACGCGGCCATGGACGGTGTAGCTGCCGTCGATCGGCGCGGGATCCGCGTTCTGGGTGCTGTAGGTCACCGAGATATCGGATTCCGCAGCGTTCACGGGCACGGAGACGAGCACGGGTACCGCGGCGAGCGCGACGGCCGCGGAAGCGACGACGGCACGGCGTGTGTGACGAGTTTTCATTTTTCTCCCCCCAAGGAGTTCGCGTTCGCAAGTCGGGACGAACGAGCAATTCCCACGTCTCGGGTCGACGCGGAAAGGACATCGATCTGCCACCCCTGACACATCGATTCCACTGAACATACCGTCCCGGACCGCGGCCGACAACCCTCGACGCGACCGAGAGCGAGCGGAGCGGGAATATTCCACCCGACATTCGACCGCCCCGCACTTATCGCTCCCCCACAGCGCTGCACCGTCTGACGAGCAGGCCGTGCGAAGCGGGAGAGCGGCATCGTGCGGGAAGGGATCATCCACCCACATAGACTGACCTCCACTTGGGAGGCGGACCCGACCCGTCTCGCACACTTCCCTCGCGTCATCCGACGGCGCGTGGACGCAGGAGGTAACGATGTTGCGTGCGTCAGCCACGGCGATCGTGGATGCGATGCTGGTCGACACGCCGCCCGCCTCGATCCAGGACTACGAGATCGTGAGGGCGGCCACACCCGCGCAGATCGCCGCGCTGGACCGAGATTCCCGTCGGCTCGTCGAGAGCGCACGCCTCACCACGTTCTCGCGCTTCGGCCACGTCTCAGACGCGAAGGCTGCGGCCGAGCGACTGGAGACCGACCTTCGCCTTGCCGCCAACGGCCCGCTCACCGCGCGATCAGCGATTCCCGTCCTATCTGCGCTCGCGGAGGCCTACCTCGCGGCAGGTAACCCGTCGGAGTCGTTGCGGCACTCCTCTGCTCTCGCGCAACTCGATCTCTCCGCCGAGCCGAAGTGGCGCTACCGCACCCTGGGCCTCCTGGCGGCGGCCGCAGCACTTAACGGCGATCACAACGAGGCCGAGGCCGCGCTCGCGGGCATGACGGCGCTCATCGCGGAACAGGGCTGGGATCCGGATTGCGCCGACTACATGGGCGGTGTCGCCGAGGGCATCCTCGCACTCATGTCGATGGATGCCGAACGAGCCTCCCGTGTGGCGCGACGCCTGCGCGTCCTGTCGCGACTCGAGCCGATCACCGTTTCCCTCGCGGACGTCATGGAGAGCCTCTCCTGGGCGCTCAACGGCGATCCCTATACCGCCATGGCGATAGCCACGCGCGTCGCCCAGGGGATCTCCCTCCCCAACGGACCGAGACTCGTCACGCAGTACAGCAGGCTTCTGCAGGCCTTCATCCTGCTGCGCATGGGCGAGCCGCTTCGTACGCTGAGCGTCCTGGAGGGCATGGAAGCGGGTGAATTCCACCTCATCTGCCCGGGAAGTCTCCGTGCGGTGGCGCACATCACCGTCGGCGACTATCGCGCGGCGCTCCGGGACACCGGTGACTGCGTGAAACGCCGACTCGAGCACAACCTCTGGCTGCTGCCGCTCGTGCTCCTCTGCCGGGCGATCGCGCACGTCCGGCTGGGCAACACTCTGGCCGGGCTCCGTGAAGCAGCAGCGGCTGCGGCGTACGGACGCCGCGCGGATCTGTCCGTGATGTTCTCGTTCCTGCCGGGCAATGAAGTGGCAGAGCTCCTGGACGCGATCGATGCGACGATGCCGGACGTGGTCGACACCGCCCAGCTCCGTCTCACCCTGGCCCGCTCCGGCGGTGCCCAGTCGCCCTACGGCTCCTTTCCCCGTCTCTCGGAGCGCGAGAAGGTGGTGGCGCACTATCTCCGCACGGAGTTGAGCTTCCCCTCGATCGCTCAGGAGCTGTTCGTCTCGCCCAGCACCGTGAAGAGTCAGGCGCTCGCCGTCTATCGCAAGCTCGGCGTCGACGGGCGTGACGAAGCGGTCGCGGCGCTGGAGGCTGCGGGGTTCTACGAGACGTGAGGATGTTCGCTCACACCGAGAGCGTGTAGGTGCCCGGTGCCTCCCCCGCCGTCACACGAACGCGGCTGAGGTCCGCGACGCGCGGGGCGTCCACCGTCGAGCGCAGGTTCGTCTCCCCGACAACCACAAGCTGAGCGCCCGCCGACCGCACCGCGGCGACCCCGGCATCGGCATCCTCGAAACCAACGCAGTCCTCGGCGGCAAGCCCGAGGAGTGATGCCCCGAGAAGGTAGCCGTCGGGGTGCGGCTTGCTGTGCTCGACCCGCTCGGCGGTGACGATGACGTCCGGCATCGGCACACCCGCCGCGCCCATGCGCGCGAGAGCCAGCGGCAGGCTCGCACTCGTCACCAGAGCCACCGGCGCTCCCTGTTCCCGGAGTGCACCGAGGAGCGCTGCGGCACCGGGGATCTCCACCACGCCGTCGAGACGGGTCTCCTCTTCGGTGTCGACGAACCGGAGCGCTGCGGCAGCGACATCTGCCCCGCGGTCGGCGAGGAAGTGGTGGATGGTCGTCCGGGACTGGCGCCCATGACCGAATGCGTGCAGTTCGGCGAGGTCCAGCCCGTACTGCGCGGCCAGTTCCGCCCAGACCGCTTCCACGACGGCCGTGGAGTCCACCAGCGTCCCGTCCATGTCGAACAGGAAGCCCCGGGCAGTCAGCGTGGTCATCGTCTCTCCTCGGTCGGTGGGTGGGAACGGGCGCCCCTCACCCGTAGAACAGCTTCTCGAACACCCGGCGGGAGCGGCGGGTCGCGGCCAGGTAGTCCTCCTCCAGTTGCGAAGCTGATCTCGGCGGATACCCGAGCAGACGGGCGATCCCGTCCAGCTGGCGGCGGTCGACGGGCAGCACATCGCTGGTGCGCCCGGTGAGCAGCGTGTTCGCGGAGCGCAACCGGCTCGACAGCAGCCAGGCTGCCCGCAGACGCTCGGCGTTGGCATCGGTGACAATGCCTTCTGCCCGTGCCACCTCCAGTGCGTCGAGCGTCGAGGTGGTACGCAGGCCTGGCACGCGATGTGCGAACTGCAGCTGCCACAGCTGCACCAGCCACTCGACGTCGCTGAGGGATCCCGGGCCGAGCTTCAGGTGCCGCTTGCGATCGACGCCCTGCGGCAGTCTCTCGTTCTCGACGCGCGCCTTGATCCGCTTGATCTCCCGGACGGCTGCCGGGTCCGCCCGCTCGGGGTAGCGCACTTCGTCCGCCAGCGCGAAGAACGCATCGATCAGGTTGCGGCTGCCCGCGGCTCCCCGCGCCCGCAACAGCGCCTGAGCCTCCCAGGGATGCGACCAGCGCCCGTAGTACTCGCCGTACGCGTCGAGCGAGCGCGCCATCGGTCCGTTGCGCCCCTCGGGGCGCAGGTCCGCGTCCAGATCGAGAGGAACCCGCGGATCCTCACTCAGCCGGCGCAGCTCCGACACCAGTTTCAGCGAGAGCTGAGTGGCACGTTCGCCGGGCAGCCCCTGTGGGTCGTAGACGAACATGATGTCGGCATCAGAGCCGAAGCCGAGCTCGCGTCCGCCGAAGCGGCCCATCGCGATCACGGAGAAGTCCAGCGATGCGTCCTCGATGGCCACGACTTCACGTCGGGCCGCCCGGAGGGTCGCCTGAATGGTCGCCTCCGTGATCGCGGTGAGGGACTCGGCCAGCTCCGTGATGGTGGTGACATCGAGCAGCGCGGCCATCGCGGTGCGCAGCAGCTCCCGCCGGCGCAGAGCGCGCACCGACTTCATCGCCTCCTCGCTCGTGCTGTGCCGGTCCTGGATGGCGCGTGCTTCGTCCAGGAGAGCCTGGCCCGAGCGCGGGCGCAGCAGTTCCGGGTTGTCCAGCCACGCGACCGACTCCGGAATCCACTCCATGAGCTCGCCCGCGTACCGTGAGGAGGTCAGCACGCGCGTCAGGTGCTCGGCGGCCTGGGACGAGTCGCGCAGCATGCGCAGGAACCAGGGCGTGTCGCCCAGCCGCTCCGAGATCCGCCGGAACGCGAGCAGCCCGTAGTCGGGGTCGATCCCCTCGCTGAACCAGCGGAGCATCACGGGCATCAGGTGCCGCTGGATGGTGGCCTTCCGGCTGAGCCCTGAGGTGAGCGCGCCGATGGTCCGCAGCGCTCCGGCAGGATCACGGAAGCCGATGGCAGCCAGACGGCTGTGTGCTTCATCGGCGGTGAGGGCACGTTCGTCGGCGCTGAGCCCCGCCACCGCGCTCAGCAGCGGCCGGTAGAACAGGCGTACGTGGATCTCCCGCACCTGCCGTCCCAGCTGCTCCCACATCGACTGGATCTCCTCGCCGGTCTCGGCGAGACGCGAAGCACGGGCGAGGAAGCGCAGGCCCTCGGCGGTGCGCGGCATGAGATGGGTGCGACGCAGACGATGCAGCTGCAGTCGGTGTTCCCACACCCGCAGCACGCGATAGTCGCGAGCGAACGCGGCGGCGTCCTCGCGGCCGATGTACCCTTCGGCCACGAGTGCGTCCAGGGCCGCGACGGTTCCGCGCTGACGCACGGCCGCGTCGCTCAGCCCGTGGACGAGCTGGAGGAGCTGCACCGTGAACTCGATGTCCCGGAGCCCCCCGGCGCCGAGCTTGAGCTGGTAGCCCTGGTCCTCGGCGGCGATGTGCTCCATGACGCGCTCACGCATCCGTTGCACGCTCTCGACGAAGTTCTCCCGCGCCGCGCTGCTCCACACCTGCGGTGCGAGCGCGGAGACGTAGTGTTCGCCCAGCTCCAGATCTCCGGCGATCGCACGAGCCTTCAGCAGCGCCTGGAACTCCCAGCTCTTCGCCCAGCGCTCGTAGTACGTGAGATGGGATTCGAGACTGCGCACGAGTGCGCCCTGCTTGCCCTCAGGGCGCAGGTTCGCATCGACCTCCCAGAGCGCCGGCTCCGCCTCGGTTCCGGACAGGCCGCGCATCGTCTCCACGGCCAGCCGCGTCGCGGCGTCGATCGCCCGGGGTTCGGAGATCACGTCCTCGTCGCTCGTGCCGCCGACGAAGATGACATCGACGTCGCTGACGTAGTTGAGCTCACGGGCGCCGGTCTTTCCCATGCCGACGATCGCGAGCCGCGTCGCGGCGATCTGGTCATGGCTGAAGGCCGCGAACGATCCGCCGCTCACGCGGGTGCGAGCTACGGCAAGCGATGCTTCGAGGGCGGCGGCGGCCGCATCGGCCAGGGCTGCGGCGACGTCGTCGAGAACGGCGACAGCGTCGGGGGCCGCAAGATCGAAGGCGGCGATGCGAGCCAGCATGCGGCGGTAGCGGATTCGCAGGTCGATCCATGCTGACTCGTCGCCGCGAGCAGCGAACCCGTCGACAGCACCCACGGCGTCGAGCAGTTCGTCCCGCAGCTCATCGGCGGTGGGGAGCCGCTCGGGGACCTCGGCGAGACCGGCGAACTCCGCAGGCCTGCGGAACACGAAGTCGCTCAGCCCCTCCGAGGCACCGAGAACCCGCCAGAGCGCCTCGATCCGCTCCGGTGTGCGCGGAGCGCGGCGTGCGGCCTCAGGGTCACGACGCGCGACGCGCAGGAAGCCGCGGAGCGCGGCGTCCGCGTCCGCCGCGACGCCCGCGGATGCGGCGAGATCCACGGTGTCGATCCCGGTGAGCCGGGACAGCTCCGCCAGCGCGTCGCGCGCCTCGCTCAATTCGGTGAAGCCGCGTCGGGCCAGCTCCGTCAGTGACAGGACGCGTTCCCGCTCCACAGCGGCCTCAGAGCATCTCGAGGTTGGTCTTCAGCTCGAACGGGGTGACCTGAGCGCGGTAGTCCGCCCATTCCTTGCGCTTGTTGTTCAGCACGTACTGGAAGACCTGCTCGCCGAGCGTCTCGGCGACCAGCTCCGACTCCTCCATGTACTCCAGCGCGTGATCCAGGCTCGCCGGCAGAGGCGAGTAGCCCAGCGCGCGCCGCTCCGCGTCCGTGAGCGACCAGACGTTGTCCTCGGCTTCAGGCGGAAGCTCGTACCCCTCCTCGATGCCCTTGAGGCCGGCCGCCAGCATCAGCGCGTACGCCAGATACGGATTGGCCGCCGAGTCCAGGGCGCGGTACTCGATGCGCGTGGACTGCGTCTTGTTCGGCTTGTACATGGGCACGCGGATCAGGGCGGAGCGGTTGTTGTGGCCCCAGCAGACGAAGCTCGGTGCCTCGTCGCCGCCCCACAGACGCTTGTAGGAGTTCACGAACTGATTCGTGACGGCTGTGATCTCGTTCGCATGACGCAGCAGTCCCGCGATGAACTGGCGTCCGATGCGGGAGAGCTGGTACTGCGCACCCTCTTCGTAGAACGCGTTGGTGTCACCCTCGAACAGCGACATGTGCGTGTGCATGCCGGATCCCGGGTGGCCGGATAGAGGCTTCGGCATGAAGGTGGCGTACACGCCCTGCTCGATGGCCACCTCCTTGATCACGGTGCGGAACGTCATGATGTTGTCCGCCGTGGCCAGCGCGTCGGCATAGCGCAGATCGATCTCGTTCTGGCCCGGGCCACCCTCGTGGTGGCTGTACTCCACCGAGATGCCGATGTCTTCCAGCATGCGCACGGAGCGGCGGCGGAAGTCGTGCGCTGTGCCACCGGGCACATTGTCGAAGTACCCTGCCGAGTCGACCGGCACGGGGATCCCGTCCGGGCCGAGCTGCGAGGACTTCAGCAGGTAGAACTCGATCTCCGGGTGGGTGTAGAAGGTGAAGCCGGCGTCCGCCGCCTTGGCCAGCGCACGCTTGAGCACATGACGCGGATCGGACACGGCGGGGCGGCCGTCCGGGGTGGTGAGGTCGCAGAACATCCGCGCGGTCGGGTCGGTCTCGCCCCGCCAGGGCAGGATCTGGAACGTCGCGGGGTCGGGCTGGGCGAGCAGATCGGACTCGTAGGTGCGGGTGAGCCCCTCGATGGCCGATCCGTCGAAGCCCAGGCCCTCCGCGAAGGCACCCTCGACCTCGGCGGGCGCCAGGGCGACGGACTTCAGCGTTCCGGTCACGTCGGTGAACCACAGGCGGACGAATTTGACTCCGCGCTCCTCGATGGTGCGAAGAACGAAGTCGCGCTGCTTGTCCATTCAGATCCTCTCCTGGCCTCGTGTCAGACTACTGGGCCGCCGCCCGCTCACGCCTCGTTCGCGACGCGGGGGTTCATGAACCCCAGGAGTCCTCCTGGGCCTCATCCTCGGCCCACGCACGCGAACGGGCCTGCAGGACCTCGGGGGCGTTCGCGGCTTCGGCCGCGGAGCGGAACGGCCCGATGCGGTCGTATCCGGGCGATTCCATGCCCTCCTCGACAGCACCTGTCTTCGGGTTGAACCAGAACGTGCCGGCTTCGGCGGGATCGGGCAGATTCGTCTCGGACATGGGTCCTCCTTCGTCACGTTCAGCCTACGGTCGGGCACCCCCGCGCGACCAGCATCGTGCGGCGCGTCACGCCAGTAGGCTGAACGCATGACTACTTCGCGTGCGATCGGTGTCGATATCGGCGGCACCGGCATCAAGGCCGGCATCGTGGACCTGGAGAAGGGGGAGCTCATCTCGTCGCGCGTTCGCGTATCCACTCCCGAGGGTGCCGAGCCGAAGGACGTGCTCGCCGCGGTCCAGCAGGTGCTCGAGACGCTCGAGGTCGCCGATTCCGACCTCCCGCTCGGCGTTGCCTTCCCGGCCATCGTGAAGCGCGGCATGACGCTCTCAGCCGCCAACATCTCACCGCTGTGGGTCGATTTCGAGGCGGAGAAGTTCTTCGAGAGCGGGCTCGGACGCGACATCACCTTCGTGAACGACGCCGATGCCGCCGGGGTGGCGGAGGTGCGTCACGGTGCAGCGCGCGGCCAGCAGGGACTCACGATCCTCACCACGCTGGGCACCGGCGTCGGCTCGGCGTTCCTCTACGACGGCGTGCTGATCCCGAACACGGAACTCGGTCACCTCAAGCGCAAGGAGAAGTCCATCGAGAAGTGGATGGCGTACTCGGCGAAAGAGCGTGACGAGCTGTCCTGGAAGCAGTGGGCCAAGCGGCTGCAGGAGTTCTACGCGCACGTCGAGTTCATCTTCTCCCCCGACCTGTTCGTGGTGGGCGGTGGTGTCTCCAAGCACCCGGACGAGTTCCTGCCGCTGCTGGATCTGAAGACCCCGATCGTCCCGGCCGTGCACCGCAACGCCGCGGGGATCATCGGCGCGGCGAGCCTCGCGGGCGACGGCCACTGAGATCACCCCCGGCAGGAGGGCTCCGTCGCCAGGCGGGGCCCTCCGTCGTCTCCCGGGGATGCACGCTCTGCGCCCGCGGGGCGTCCGGTGGGGTGAACGGGCCGGCCGATACGCCGGGTTCTGTCCGGTGACGAATCACCGTGACGGCCATCTCTCTCGGCGACACGTTGCCGTGCCGCTCCAGCGACCTACCCGAGGACTCGGCGAGCCGCGTCAGCATCCTCTGTCTGGTCTTGCTCCGGGTGAGGTTTACCGAGCAGATCGTGTCACCACGATCCCTGGTGGTCTCTTACGCCACCCTTTCACCCTTACCGGGACGAATCCCGGCGGTCTTCTCTCTGTGGCACTGTCTCGCGGATTACTCCGGGTGGGTGTTACCCACCACCCTGCTCTGTGGAGCCCGGACGTTCCTCGGTGCGGTTTCCCGCCACGCGACCGTCTGGCCGACCCATTCGCCTCCAGTCTACGCCGGGCGCCCCGCTACTTCGACGCGTCCTCGCCGATGCGCAGGTCGAGTCGGAAATCGAGCGGGAAGTCGCCGAACAGCAGACGTCCCGCGGCGTCGGCAGCATCGCGGACGACCTGAGCGGCCGCATCGGCGAGGGGCGTCGGAACGTGCAGCATCACCTCGTCGTGCAGGAAGAATGCCAGGTGAGCGCGGGAGGCGAACACCGGGCCGGAGGCCGGCGCGGCCTGATGGAGCCCGACGCCCGGAAGCTTGTCCAGACGGGTGCGGATCTCCGCCAGCCAGACCAGCGCCCACTCGGCAGCGGTTCCCTGGACGACGAAGTTGCGCGTGAACCGTCCGCGATCCTTCGCCCATCGGCGAGCCCGCTCCTCGTCGCTGCCGCGGGCATCGGCATCCGACGCGCGGCGCTGAACACCGACCCAGTCCTCACCGGGTTCCGGCGAGGTCCGGCCGAGCAGGGTAGACACGCGTCCACCGTCTTCGCCCATGCGCGCGGCGTTGTCGACGAGGGCCATCGCCCGGGGAAAGGCACGGCGCAGGCGCGGCACCAGGCGGCCCGCTTCTCCGGTCGTCGAGCCGTACATCGCCCCGAGCACGGCGATCTTCGCCTCCTGCCGTGTTGCCACCACACCGGCTTCCACCAAACCCGTGTAGAGATCGCGCCCTCGCGCGGCCTCCGCCATGGCTCGGTCCCCCGACAGCGCGGCCAGTACCCGTGGCTCCAGCTGCGAGACATCCGCGAGCACGAGCGACCAGCCGGGATCGGGCCGGACGGCGGGGCGGAGCTGCCGGGGCAGCTGGAGAGCACCGCCTCCGGCGGATGCCCAGCGCCCGGTGACCACCCCACCGGGGATGTAGACGGGACGGAACCGCCCGTCGTGCACCCACTCCGCCAGCCAGGCCCGGCCGTTGGCACTCTGCAGGCGAGTGATCCGGCGGTACTCCAGCAGAGGAGCGATAGCGGGGTGGTCGACCTCCGCCAGCTCCCATTTGCTGGTGGACTCGACGAGGATGCCCGCCCGGTGCAGGCCGCGCAGCAGCTTCGGCTGGCTGTCGAGACTCAGCGCCGGATCCCCGAGCATCTCACGCACCTGCGCCCCCAGTTCGGCGATGCGGCGCGGCGTGCCCGTCGCGTCGCGTGATCCGAGCTCGTCGTCGAGGATCGCCTCATGTGTGGGTACGTGCCAGGGAAGGCCGGCAGCACGCAGCTCCGCCGCGATGAGAGCACCCGCGGACTCGGCCACCGTGAGCAACCGCAGGCGGCCGTCCACGCTGTCGAGCAGGGCGCGTTGCCGGCCGAACTCCGCGAGGGCCTCATCGATCCCGTGGGGCACACCACGAGCAGCGTCGTCGAGGTCGAACAGCGCGTCCGCGCGCGGTGCCTCGATGTCGACCGGCGCGTCCCACCCTGACGGTGCGCGAAGCCGTTGCGCGGCGGCATCGGCGGCGGGCACCAGGATCGAATCGCGCAGGATCGCATGGCACAGCCGCAGATCCAGACACCGCTGCACGCGCACTCCCGCCGCCAGCAGCTCGGGATACCAGTGCGCGGTGTCGCTCCACACCCAGCGGGGGCGGGCGGACAGCTCGCGCTCCGCGACCCACTGCGGCAGCGCGGCACGCGTGAGGACGATCCGATCGATCTCGTCCTGGTTGCGGAGAGAGACCTCCACCGTGTCTCCGCGCGAGCCGATCACGGCCCAGGACGCGCCGGCGGGTGCCGTCATCGGCGCAGGCGCGTGATCACAGCCCCGACTCGTCAGTGCGGACGAGGATGGCCCCGCACTGCGGGCAGAAGACGACCTCGTCCGCCGCTGCGGCCGCCACCTCAGCAAGGTCGCTGCCGGAGAGTTCCATGCGGCACGCTTCACACATGCGCGCGCGCAGCAGGCCCGCTCCGTTGCCGGTGCGAGCGAGGCGCTCGTACTGGGCGAGCAGTGCCTCCGGCACCGTCCCGGTCACGGCCTCGCGATCGCGACGCAGCTGCTCCGCCGCGGTCGTCGCGTCCGCAACCTGGGCCTTCGCCTCCGCCGTGAGGCGGGATCCCTCCGCGTTCGTCTCGGCGATGAGCGCCTCCTGCTCGGCCACGCCTGCCTCCGCGGCCTCGAGCTTCTCCATCGCTTCCAGCTCCGCGTCCTCCAGGTCGCTGAGGCGCTTGGCGAGGCTTGCGATCTCGTTCTCGAGCGCAACAGCCTCCTTGGCGGACGCTCCGGCCAGACGGTCCGTGTCGCGCTCACGGCGCGCCCGGGCGGTGGCGACATCGGACTCGATGCGTCCGATCTCCGTCTTGAGATCATCCCGGACGCCGATGCGCTGCATGAGCTCCTGCGTCTGCGTGGCCCGCTGCGAGGCGAGCTCAGCGATCCGCGACGCATGCGCGGGATTCGCTCGCTGGTGCTCAGCGTGCTTCAGGCGACGGTCGATGTCCGCCACGTCGAGGAGGATGCGCTGGTCTGCCTGGCTCGCTTTCACTCCACCAATCTACCGTGCGCGCGCGGCTCTCACCCGTCGGCGGAGCTGCTCAGTCGATGTCGAGGAAGCCGAGCACCGCACCGCAGTGGAGGCACCGGAACCCGAACACGGCGAAGCCGGCCTGCTGCTGCGCGACCAGCTCGATCGCCTCCGCCGTGACGCCCAGCGCGTCACGGCGCTCGGGCGCAAGCAGACGCAGCCCCTCGGCATCGAGTTCTCCGATGAATGCGGCTGCGTCATCGCAGTGCGACTGCCATTCCTCGGGTTGATAGGTGGCGAAGCCCGGCGTCCGGGTGGCCACGTCATGCTGGACGTCAGGGGCGATGCCCGCCTCATCCAGGGCCCACGTGTCGACGAAACGCGCTCCCGCGCGAGCCGCTGAGCCGTCCGCGATGCACCACGGGCAGATATGAGCGAACTCGGCGCGACCGTACGGGCGCGGGACATACTCCCAGCCGCGGCGCCGCTCACAGCATGAGCATGCATTCGGCGAGCGTCGAACGGATCCGGTCGCCACCGGGTCGGGGTGGTAGCGGAATGCGGGCAGTTCCTCTCCCGTATCGAAGGTCGTCGGGTCAGGCGCGAGCTCGTCCACGCCCAGGCCCAGCGATTCGATGGGCGCGAACTGCATCTGCCGGTACAGGGTCATGCCCAGTCGCCCCCTGTTGTCCGGGTCCGGGAGCAGGGCCAGTCGCTCCACCTCACTCCAGCCGACACCGATGACCACGGCGTCGGATGGGAACGGCCGGCCCGGCTCCGGCTCTCCGAAGCCGGGAGCCGAGACGCGATCGACGG
The DNA here is from genome assembly GCF_021044885.1 of Microbacterium nymphoidis. Taxonomy (GTDB): domain Bacteria; phylum Actinomycetota; class Actinomycetes; order Actinomycetales; family Microbacteriaceae; genus Microbacterium; species Microbacterium nymphoidis. Next base: position 863,628 of record NZ_JAJNOD010000001.1, read on the forward strand.
CGCGGGCGATGGCCGTCGCACGGGCGATGTCCTCGGCCGTGCGCATCATCCGCTTGCGATCGCCATCGTCTCGCACCGGCAACATCCGCCAGCGACGACCGGTCGTTCCGGCCGAGTCGTCGAGGATGAAACCGTTCTCGGAGAGGAGTCGCTCTCGCAGCCACTCCGGGAGGCGGGCACCCACCGAAGCCTCCACCCGGACGATGTCCTGCTCACGCGCCCCGCTCACACGAACGCCACCATCGCGGCGCCTGCTCCTGCCAGGCCCCAGCTGATGAGGCTTCCCACGAGGAACTCCTCCGCTTTGGAGCCTTCACCGGCGTTCTTCGAGATCTCCGGGAACCGGACGATCCCCTTCGCGGCCATCAGCGCAGCAACGACCCCCTGCGCTCCGGCAAGCGCCAGCGCGACGATGATCCACCTCTCCAGCGGACCGATCAGCCTGCCGCCGCGCATCTCGCCGGGGCGAAGCGGATCCGTCAGCCATCGGGTGCGCAACGCGTCACGGATCCGGGCTCCGAGGGTCGGCGACCCCTGCTGGGTGTGTCCGGCGGAGGTGATGAGCGAAGGTTCCTCGGCGACACGCGCACGACGCAGCGCCCCGCGGCAGATGAGGTTCGCGCTGAGCCCGAGAAAAAGGGTGACTCCCACGACAGCGACCGGCTTGGCGAACGGGATGGCGGTCGTGACCACGTATCCGAAGGTGCCGAAGCTCCCCACCAGAGGCAAGCCGGTGCCGCCGGCGATCATGATGCCGGCGATCACGGCGATGTATCCGAGCACAGATGCAGCCCAGAGGCCGGCGAGCACCGGCCATACGAAGGTGAGCACGGCGAGCACCGGCGCATAAGCGGCTGAGACCTGCATCGGCAGCACGGCGATTCCGACCAGCAGTGCCCACACCGCGATCACGACGACCCTCACGGTGAGCGAACGATTCCCGCGCTGCGCGCGCGTGATCAGCCATCCGATCATGTCGGCACCCGCGATACCCACCACGAGCAGTGCGGCGACCATGTTCACGCGCGACCTCCTGTCCACAACGACTGCACCGTCACCAGCGTGGCCGCGCCCGAGCGGCGTGCGCTCTGCGACACGGCGGATTGGGTGATCCCCTCCGCCTCCGCGATCTGTGCCTGAGACCGCCCGGCGATCATGGCGCATGCGATGCGCGCCTCCCGGGGCTTCATCGACCCGATGAGCTCATCGCGCAGGAGCAGCGCGGCATTGGTGTCGGCGGGCTCGTCCTCGCCGTCTACCACCCACGTACGGGCGCGTCCCGTGCGTCCGGCGAGCCGGTGCACGGTGTCGATCGCGCGGCGCGCCGACCACCACGCGCTGCCATCGTAGATCGGGATCTCGTCGGCGGCGCCGGAGACGATGCGGGATCGGCCTCGCCCGATTCCGAAGCGCACGTCCGTCCCGGTATCGACGGCCTCCAGGCGCACCAGAGTCGTGGCAGCACACGCGTCCGCCACCGAGGAGTAGGTGGCCTGAAACTCGTCGCCCGCCGTGGACCACAGCGCGAGCAAGGGCGGGACGCTCTCCTCCACCCGGCGGAACAGGGCATGAACGTTCGCCTGTACCGCCGCCCGGTCGTCGGCGCGACGAGAGCCGACGATGTCGACGATGATCGCTACAGTCTCGGTCATGCCTGAAGTATATAGCTTATATTTTCGCTTTATAAGCCATGTACTTCTTCACGAAGCTCAGGCGCGCGCGTCGTACTCCGCCCGAGAGGCTTCGATTCCCTCGCGATGCTCGATCGCCCATTCGGCGAGAGCCAGAGCGAGTTCGACGAATCCTCGCCCCCGATCGGTGAGTTCGTACTCCACCCGCGGCGGAACCTCCGCGTGCACCGTGCGGGTGAGGAGCCCATCGCGCTCGAGCTGACGCACCGTGAGGGTCAGCATCCGCTGGGATATGCCGGGAATGGCGTGGAGCAGTTCCGTGAAGCGCAGACGCTGCCCCTGCAGCGCACCGATCACCAGCACCGACCACTTGTCCCCCACCCGGTCCAGCACTTCGCGCACGACGCGGCCGTGGTCCGCCGGTCCGCGACCGTTGCACGCCGCCTCGTACGCGCTGGGCTCGACGATCGATGTCACCTGCTTACCTCCGTGTGCCTTTTGTATGCGTCCCTCAAGTGACGCATCATGAGGCCTGTTACTCATCGTAACCCTGTTCACAGAAGGAACCACATGATCATCGCCCTCTGGGCCGTCAACGCCCTCCTCGCTCTCGCCTTCCTCGGTGCCGGGGTCAACAAGCTCGTGAAGTCGAAGGATGCCCTCGTGGCGTCCGGCATGGCGTGGGCGAAGGGATTCCCGCCCGCCTCGCTGAAGGCGATCGGAGCGGCCGAGGTGGTCGGAGCGCTGGGCCTGATCCTGCCGCTCGCAACCGGCGTCGCACCGATCCTCTCCCCCATCGCTGCCACGTGCCTCGCGGTGATCATGCTCGGTGCCATCGTCGTCCACCTCCGCCACCGCGACGCCCTCAAGGTCACGCTTCCGTCGGCGGTGCTCGCGGTCATCTCGATCGTGAGCGCCGTCCTGGGCTTCCTCGTGGTCTGAGCGGTGCATAAGTGTGGGGCTGATATCAACGAAATATCAGCCCCACACTTATACCCGAGCATCGTCTCCCGGCTGCCGTCGCGGGCCCGAGAGGACAGACCGCGAGGGCCTTGAGGTCAGCGCGGCAAGTCCGGCGTCGAACGGCGCTGTGCGCAGAGTGCATGCCATATGACAGCACCGGTCGGTCAATCCTCGGCAAGGCGCCGCGCCAGTGTCGGATAGTCGATGACCACACCATCGCGATCGACCGTGAGCTCCGCATCGAAGTCCCGGCTCCGGCTGGTGTATCGAATCGAACGCGCGGAGCCTCCATCGGGCACCTCGGCGCCATAGAGCTGGCCGCTGCGCAGCACGCGAAGGGAGGGCACCTCGACCCACGCCATCACGAGCGACACCGCCTCAGAGGCGTGTTCCAGGAGTCCCAGGCGCCGGATCGGCATGACGTTGGTCAGAGGGCACAGGCCGAGGTCGCAGTCAACCGCGCCGTCGAGCACGCTCGGGTCCGGGATGCCGAGGTCCGGAAGATCGACGGATCCGTGCGCCTCCCCTGTCGTTCGCCAGTGTCCGTCCCCGGTGCGGCTGAGAACCAGGGATCTGTGCCACCCCTCACCGAAGCTCGACACCGCGAGCTCCTCGGTGATCCATCCCTCGCTCACACGGAGGCTCCATGCCGTCGAATAGCCGGCGGCTACGGATCCGCCGTGAGCGCGAAGGCTCTGATCCCCGAACCGGACGACGGCCGACTCGACACGACTCGTGTCGTCCACCCCGCGCCAGCGGTACCGCCGCAATTCCATGCCGACATGTTCCCACGACGGCGCCCTGCATGCCCAGGGTCGCCGCACCGTCAGGACACCGCGGCCTCGCGGGCGCGATACCACAGGGTGGGCTCGCCCAGCGCGCACGGTGGTCGAGGCGTGGGTCGCCGGTTCCCGGTCAGTCCCACGCTTTTTCACCCACGGTGTGTGCTCAGCAGCCGTCTCCGCCCGATAGAATGGACGGCGAGGGCCTTTAGCTCAGCTGGTAGAGCGCCACGTTTACACCGTGGATGTCGTCGGTTCGATCCCGGCAGGGCCCACCACATCATCAATAGCCGCGACCACGCGCTCCCGCGTGGTTCCGATCCGTCACTCATCCCGCTGCGTCACGCGAGCGAAAGACCAGCCACGACGCCGCGACGAGAAGCAGGGTCCCGGCTGCCATCACGGCCCGGCCCGGGATCGGTTCGAGGAGTCCGACTCCCGGATGAGGCGACGCCGCCCATCCCACCCATGACGGATGTCACGGGTGGGCATGACATCACGACACTTCTGCGCGAAGCGCGACGCGGGTTGGCTGGAGGTATGCGCAAGCCTCTGTGATTCGCTCGCGCCGAATCGGCAGGGATGGGGCCGGCCGCCGCTGGCTGACATCGTGGCCCGGCTGCGGGACGTGGCAGCACGCGACGAGGTGGAGTGGGTCCGCGTCGCGCTTCATGATGACACACAGCTGGACGATGCGGACGGGGACGTGATCGCGGAATCCGTCCTGTTCGCCACCACCCTCCCGGCCACCGAACTGGAGGAAGCCGTCGACATCGCCTGGCTGCACAGCGACGGCGTTGTCGAATCCGACGAGTCGTCCCTCGAGGACTACACCGAGGTCCCGGCTGTCCCCGGCCACCATCGCGTGGTGTCCCTGGTCTGGGACTGACGCGGAAACGGGCCCGTCCACATCAGGACAGCGCGGCCTCCCGGGTGCGGAACCACAGTGTGAGCTCGCCCAGCGCCCGTGCCGTGGTCGAGGCATCCGTCGCCGATTCCAGGTCGGCGAACGAGTCGCGGAATCCAGCGGGAACGGGCTCGACACCGCGACGGAACGAACGGTAGCCCATGCTCCAATCCGCGAACTTCCGCTCCGTGATCGGCTCCGACACCAGGATTCGCACGTCGTGATGACGGGAGTCGCGCCCAATCCGCTCGAGCAGGCTCTCGATGACCGACGGTGCACCTTCGAGGACCTGGATGAACCTGCCATCCCTGAACAGCAGCATGCCGGTGATGTGATTCTCCGTATTGAAGCGCCGGAATTCGACGAGGAGCTGGGCGAGCGCTGTCTCGCGGAACGGCTGCGAGGCGGTGCTGGCGTAGACGAGGGTGATCAGACCCTCACGGTTCGCGGTCACGGGGTCACTCCTTGGGCGTCGGCGCAATGCCGGGTCTGGTCGGTCGACTGCAGGTTCGTGACCGCGGAGGTCGCCTCGCGAAGCGAGGGGAAGTCGCCGACAGGCTGCGAGTGCGAGTCGTGCGCACGGAAGGTGCCATCGGGGCGGCGGTCGACGAACCCGAGGAAGTCACCCCCGCGACTGCCCACATGGAATCCGTCTTCGACACATGCCCACAGGACATCGGACGGGTACTGCTGTGCATCTGCCACAGCTTGATCGTATGGCTCTCCGGCCCCGCACCTGCGCCACGAGGTGCTCCAGCGTGCTCGCGGGTGTCCTTAGGATCGGAGGGTGAGCGAAGCCGAGACCCCGATCCCCCGGCCGGGAGCCGTCTATTTCGTCGGGCGCGCGGTGCTGCGCCCGCTCTTCACCGCTCTATACGGCGCGCGCACCAGCGGTCGCGAGCACGTGCCGCCGACCGGTGCGGTCCTTCTCGTCGCCAACCACCTGTCCGGGTGGGACACCGTGCTGATTCCGACGGCCGCATCGCGTCCCGTCCAGTTCCTGACCAAGTCGAGCCTGTTCACCCGACCCGGCCCCCTCGGGCGTGTCCTCCGCTGGTTCTTCACGTCGATCGGCGGCGTTCCGGTGCTTCGCACCGCAGGGCAGGCGGCACAGGCCGCCCTCGACTCCGGTGCCCGTATCCTCCGTGCCGGAAGCGTCTTCGCGGTGTTCCCGGAAGGTTCGCGCTCGCGCGATGGGCGCCTGTACCAGGGGCGCAGCGGGGCCGGCTGGATGGCGCTGGAGACCGGGGCGACGGTGGTGCCCGTCGGAGTGGTCGGAACGGCAGACATGGCCTTGTTCGGCCCCCTCCGCGGGCGCCCGCGCCCCGAGGCGCGCTTCGGCGCTCCGCTGGATCTCAGCGATCTGGAGGGCATGCCCCGCGGTGCCGCACGCCGTATCGCCACCGAACGCATCATGGCGGCCATCGCCGCCCTCACCGGTCAGGAGCGCGCGGACGAGGTGAACGGCTCGAGCCGGGACGCCGGCGCATAGCCGTTGCCCGCGCAGGCCGGGGAGCCTACCGTGAGGCCATGCGCACGCTCCGCTACTACATCAATGTCACGCTCGACGGTTGCGTGGACCACCGCGAGGGCAACCCCACAGAGGACGTGAACCGTGCCGCCACCGCGAGCATCGCCCGTGCCGACGAGCTCCTGTTCGGTCGTGTCGTCTACGAGATGATGCGCGATGCCTGGCGCGATCCGCTGCCCCCGGGCACGCCTGCGTGGGAGATCGAGTTCGCGGAGACGATCGGCCGCGCCCGCAAGAGCGTCTTCTCACGCACTCTCCCCTCCGTGGACTGGAACGCCGAACTGCTGCGCGGGGACCTGCTCGCGGCGGTGGCAGCCCTGAAAGAGCGAGCCGGCGGCGAGATTCTCGTCTCCGGGGTCACCCTGCCCACCGCGCTCGCGCAGCTGGACCTCATCGACGAGTACGAGTTCCTCGTGCAGCCGCACGTCGCTGGCCACGGTCCCTACCTGCTCGAGGGACTGACGAATCGGCCGGGCCTTGAGCCAGTGCATCGGGAGGAGTTCCCATCCGGGGCCGTCCTCACCCGCTTCCGCCGAACCCGCTGACCCTCCGCGATGACCACACGCGGCGTGCGGCGGAATGTGGGTAGGCTGGTGATGCGCATGCCGTGTGATGTCTACAACACCTCCCCGTGCGCCGATCCGCCCCTTTGGCATGATCTGCCAGTACGACGAAAGGTCGCCCGGTGACTGTTCACGACCAGGATCCCTACAGCCAAGAACCTCTCGACAGCGATCCCGAAGAGACCGCCGAGTGGCAGGAATCCCTCACCGATCTCGTTGATGCCAAGGGCCCGCAGCGCGGCCGGGAAATCATGCTCAGCATGCTCTCCACCTCGCGCGAGCTGCACCTGGGCGTCCCGATGGTTCCCACCACGGACTACATCAACACGATCGCGCCCGTCAACGAGCCGGAGTTCCCGGGCGATGAAGAACTGGAGCGCCGCTATCGTTCCTGGATCCGCTGGAACGCCGCCATCATGGTGCACCGCGCGCAGCGTCCCGGCATCGGCGTGGGCGGGCACATCTCCACGTACGCCGGAGCCGCCACCCTCTACGAGGTCGGCTTCAACCACTTCTTCCGCGGCCACGGTCACCCGGGCGGCGGCGATCAGATCTTCATCCAGGGTCACGCCTCCCCCGGCATCTACGCCCGCTCCTTCCTCGAGGGCCGCCTCACCGAGGCCCAGCTCGACGGATTCCGTCAGGAGAAGTCGGCAGGCGCCAACGGCCTGCCCTCGTACCCGCACCCGCGTCTCATGCCGGACTACTGGCAGTTCCCGACAGTCTCGATGGGCCTCGGCCCGATCAACGCCATCTATCAGGCGATGACCAACAAGTACCTCACCAACCGTGGCATCAAGGACGCCAGCGACTCGCACGTGTGGGCGTTCCTCGGCGACGGCGAGATGGACGAGGTCGAGTCGCGTGGCCAGCTGCAGGTGGCGGCCAACGAGGGCCTCGACAACCTCACCTTCGTGATCAACGCCAACCTCCAGCGCCTCGACGGTCCGGTGCGCGGTAACGGCAAGATCGTGCAGGAGCTGGAGAGCTTCTTCCGCGGTGCCGGCTGGAACGTCATCAAGGTGGTCTGGGGCCGGGAGTGGGACGAGCTGCTCGCCCGTGACAAGGACGGCGCGCTCGTCAACCTGATGAACGTCACCCCGGACGGCGACTACCAGACCTACAAGGCCGAGTCCGGCGCGTTCATCCGTGAGAACTTCTTCGGTCGTGACCCGCGCACGCTCGAGATGGTCAAGGACTACACCGACGACCAGATCTGGGGCCTGCGGCGCGGCGGCCATGATTACCGCAAGGTGTACGCCGCCTACAAGGCCGCGATGGAGCACAAGGGCCAGCCCACCGTCATCATCGCCAAGACGGTCAAGGGCTACGGCCTCGGCCCGCACTTCGAGGGCCGCAACGCCACGCACCAGATGAAGAAGATGACGCTGGACGACCTGAAGCTGTTCCGCGACACCATGCACATCCCGGTGTCCGACGCCCAGCTCGAGGCGAACCCGTACCTCCCGCCGTACTACAACCCGGGCGAGCAGGACGAGACCACGCAGTACATGCTGGAACGGCGCCGCTCCCTCGGTGGATTCCTCCCGGAGCGCCGCACCACGCACGTGGGTCTGGACCTGCCCGGCGACGACGCCTACAAGCTCGTCAAGAAGGGCTCCGGTACGCAGGAGATCGCCACGACGATGGCCTTCGCCCGCCTCCTCAAGGACCTGTTGCGCGACAAGAACATCGGACACCGCATCGTCCCCGTCATTCCCGACGAGGCCCGCACGTTCGGTATGGACGCGTACTTCCCGACCGCCAAGATCTACAACCCGCACGGCCAGAACTACGTCTCGGTCGACCGCGAGCTGCTGCTGGCGTACAAGGAGAGCCCGCAGGGTCAGATCGTCCACGTCGGCATCAACGAGGCCGGCGCCACCGCCGCGTTCACCACGACGGGAACCTCGTACGCCACGCACGGCGAGCCGCTGATTCCGGTCTACATCTTCTACTCGATGTTCGGCCACCAGCGCACCGGCGACGCCTTCTGGGCAGCGGGCGACCAGATGGCGCGCGGTTTCGTCATCGGCGCCACCGCCGGACGCACCACGCTCACCGGTGAGGGACTGCAGCACGCGGACGGACACTCGCCGCTGCTGGCCTCCACGAACCCGGCCACCATCGCGTACGACCCGGCCTACGGCTACGAGCTGGCGCACATCGTGCAGGCGGGCCTGGACCGCATGTACGGCGGAAACCACCCCGACCCCGACGTGATGTACTACATCACCGTCTACAACGAGCCGATCGTCCAGCCCGCCGAGCCCGAGGGCGTCGACGTGGATGGCATCCTGCGCGGCATGCACCGCATCTCCGAGGCCACGGGCTCCGGCCCCCGCGCTCAGCTCCTCGCCTCCGGCGTGGGAGTGCCGTGGGCGCTGGAGGCGCAGCAGCTGCTGGCCGACGACTGGGGTGTGTCTGCAGACGTCTGGTCGGTCACCTCGTGGGGAGAGCTGCGCAAGGACGGCCTCGCCGCCGATGAGCACAACTTCCTCCACCCGGAGGAGGAGCCGCTGGTTCCCTACGTCACGCGTCGCCTGAACGAGGCCGAGGGCCCCGTCACCGCGGTGAGCGACTACATGCACGCCGTGCAGGATCAGATTCGTCAGTGGGTGCCTCAGCGCTTCGCATCGCTCGGTGCCGACGGCTTCGGTTTCTCGGACACCCGCGCAGCGGCGCGTCGCTTCTTCAAGATCGACGGCCCGTCGATCGTGGTGCGCACGCTGCTGTCGCTGGCCGAGGACGGCAAGATCGACCGCTCGGTCGTGAAGGCCGCCATCGACAAGTACGACCTGTTCAACGTGAACGCCGGGACCAGCGGAAACGCGGGCGGCGAGAGCTGAGAGCGGTGGCGAACGCGCCCGCCGGGGACATCCCCCAGGACAAGGCCGAGACTCTCGCGTGGTTGCGCAAGATCTCGGGCGACCTGGCGACGGTGACCACGAAACGCCTCGAAGAGAGGCTGCCGTGGTACGCCGAGATGCCCCCGGCGCGGCGCTCGTCCGTGGGCCTGGTGGCGCAGGCCGGCATCACGTCCTTCATCCAGTGGTACGAGGACCCCACCTCCACTCCGTGGATCGCGGCGGACATCTTCGCCGCCGCTCCCCGTGAGCTCCTGCGCAGCGTCAGTCTGCAGCAGACGTTGCAGCTCATCCGCGTCACCGTGGAGGTCACCGAGGAGCGCGTCGCCGGACGCGGCGGTCACGTCCACGAGGCGATCCTGGAGTACTCCCGCGACCTCGCCTTCACCGCGGCCGACGTCTACGCCCGCGCGGCCGAAGCGCGCGGTCTGTGGGACGCGCGCCTGGAGGCCCTGGTGGTGGACTCGATCCTGACCGGCGAGACGGACGACGAGCTTCCCAGTCGCATCGCCGCCCTGGGCTGGCACGGCCACGGCGAAGTCAGCGTGCTGGTGGGCACCACACCCGCGATGTTCGACATCGATCAGGTCAGACGCACCGCCCGCAAGCTCGGCGTGGACGTGCTGGTCGGCGTTCAGGGCGCCCGGCTCGTGCTCGTGATCGGGCGTGCGCAGGATCCGGCTGCCGACACGGAGCCCGCCGAGGGCCGGCCCTTCGTCGACATCGCCCAGGCGATGGAGCCCTGTTTCGGCTCGGGCCACCTGGTGCTGGGCCCCACTGTCCCCGCCCTCGTGGACGCGAGCATGTCCGCGCGCGCGGCCCTCGCCGGATTCGCCGTCGCCAGCGGCTGGCGTCACGCGCCACGCCCGGTCGAAGCCGACGACCTCCTTCCCGAGCGCGCCCTCGCCGGCGACCCGCTGGCACGGACCACGCTCGTCGAGCGCATCTACCGTCCGCTGCTGGCCCACTCGGCAGACCTCGTCGCGACGCTGTGGAGCTACCTGGACAACGGCCGGTCGCTGGAGGCGACGGCCCGTGAGCTGTTCGTCCACCCGAACACCGTGCGCTACCGGCTGAAGCGAGTGAGCGAGATCATCGGCTGGGATGCCACCGGGCCGCGCGAGGCCCTGATCCTGCAGACCGCCCTGATCCTCGGCTCAATCGGGGCCGCAGACGGTGTGCGGCGGCGACCGACACGCCGCAACGGTCAAATCCTGTCGACTTCACACAAACAGTGATCGATTTTCTGTGAGGAGTATGCCAGCGCAGGGCGGAATTCCTTGGCAAACTGAATCAGTGATCGTCCTCGCATGCCCTGGTCAGGGCTCACAGACTCCCGGATTCCTCACCCCCTGGCTCGAGCTGGCGGGCGCTCGTGAACGTCTGCAGGCGTACTCCGACGCGGCCCAGGTCGACCTGATCGCGCACGGGACCGAGTCCGACGCCGACACCATCCGCGACACCTCCATCGCGCAGCCGCTGATCGTCGCGGCCAGTCTCCTCGCGTTCCACGCGCTGGGAGATGCTGCCTCCCGCGCAGGCGGTGTGGCGGGCCACTCGGTCGGTGAGGTGGCGGCGCTCGCGGCGACGGGCATCGTCTCGGACGAGCACGCGATGCACCTTGTGGGCGAGCGCGGACGCGCAATGGCCGCAGCCGCGGCGGAGGCGGCCACCGGCATGGCCGCCGTGGTCGGCGGCGTCGAGTCCGATGTACTCGCAGCCATCGCCGACGCGGGCCTGGAGCCGGCCAACTTCAACGGAGGTGGTCAGATCGTCGCCGCCGGATCGGTGGAGGGCCTCGCAGCCCTCGGCGACAATGCCCCGCGTGGAGCTCGCGTGATCCCGCTTCAGGTGGCCGGAGCATTCCACACCCGCTACATGGCCTCGGCGCGTCCCGCGCTGCAGAGTGCGGTCGAGGCCGCCTCAGCCGACGGCGTACTGGCCCCGGACCGCACGCTGTGGACCAACAGCGACGGCACTGTCATCACGGACGGGAACCGCGCCCTGGAGCTGATCGTCCATCAGATCACCTCCCCCGTGCGCTGGGACCTCTGCATGGCGTCCTTCGCCGATGCCGGAATCACCGGCATGATCGAGCTGGCCCCGGCCGGCGCTCTGGTCGGCCTCGCCAAGCGCGGCCTTCGCGGCGTGCCGACGGTAGCCGTCAAGACCCCGGACGACCTGGAAGCGGCCGTCGCGATGCTGAACGGAGAGAACGCATGAGCGTCACGCTGACCCAGGGGCAGGGCCCCGCCTTCACCCGGATCTACTCCTACGGCGCCGCCCGTGGCGAGAACGCGGTGACCAACGACGAGATCGTCGAGCCGATCAACTCGTCCGACGAGTGGATCCGCCAGCGCACCGGCGTGGTGACGCGCGTACGGGCCGTCGCCACCACGAGCGCCACCGACCTGGCCACCGCGGCCGCCGCCGAGGCCATCGCGAAGAGCGGCGTCGATCCGTCAGAGATCGACCTCGTCATCTGCGCCACCATCAGCAACGTGCAGCAGACCCCGTCGATGTCGGCCGTCGTCGCCGACCGCGTCGGCGCCAACCCGGCCGCCGCCTACGACAGCAACGCCGCATGCGCCGGCTTCACCTACGGCGTGGCCCAGGCCGACGCCCTGATCCGTGCGGGCGCAGCCAAGTATGCCGTGGTCATCGGTGCGGAGAAGCTGTCCGACGTCATCGACCCCACCGACCGGACGATCTCGTTCCTGCTCGGCGACGGCGCCGGCGCCGTGGTCATCGGCCCGAGCGACACCCCCGGCATCTCCGCGACGGTGTGGGGTTCGGACGGCTCCAAGGCCGACACCGTGGGCATGGACCACACCCTCGTGGAGTTCCGCGACGGCGAGGCGAAGTGGCCGACGCTGCGCCAGGAGGGTCCGAGCGTCTTCCGCTGGGCGGTGTGGGAGATGGCCAAGGTCGCCAAGCAGGCCCTCGAGGTCGCGGGTGTCCAGGCTTCCGACCTCGCCGCATTCGTCCCCCATCAGGCCAACATGCGCATCATCGACGAGTTCGCCAAGCAGCTCGGGCTGCCCGAGAGCGTCGTGATCGCCCGCGACATCGAGACCACGGGCAACACGTCCGCCGCCTCGGTCCCCCTCGCGACGCACCGCCTGCTCGAGGAGCACCCGGAGCTGAGCGGCGGCCTTGCGCTGCAGATCGGCTTCGGTGCCGGACTGGTGTACGGCGCGCAGGTCGTCGTCCTCCCCTGACGCACTCCCCCCATAAACTGTTTCCGCCCATCCAACAACAAGGAGAAATCATGGCATTCACGAAGGACGAGGTCCTCGCTGGTCTTGCCGAGCTCGTCACCGACGAGACCGGTATCTCGGCCGACGAGGTCGCGCTGGACAAGTCGTTCACCGATGACCTCGACATCGACTCGATCTCCATGATGACGATCGTCGTCAACGCCGAGGAGAAGTTCGGCGTCAAGATCCCGGACGACGAGGTCAAGAACCTGAAGACCGTCGGCGACGCCGTCGACTTCATCGTCGCAGGCCAGGAGTAATTCCTTCGGCGTGCCGCAGCCGAACGCTGCGGCACGCCGCCCCTTCATGTCCCCCGCGGACCCAGGTCCCACCAGGACCGCCCCACGCTTTTCGCACAAACCAGGAGAGAGTGCATGACCAAGCGCATCGTCGTCACCGGAATCGGTGCCATCTCCGCGCTCGGCGCGACCGCCGAAGAGAACTGGAAGAACCTTCTCGCCGGCGTTTCCGGCGCCCGCACGCTCGAGCACGAGTGGGTGGAGAAGTACGAGCTTCCCGTGACGTTCGCGGCGGAGGCCGCCATCCGTCCCGAGGACGTCCTGCCCCGTCACGAGGCCAAGCGACTGGACCCCTCGTCCGCATTCGCCCTCATCGCCGCCCGTGAGGCGTGGGCCGACGCCGGCTCCCCCGAGGTCGCCCCCGAGCGCCTGGGCGTGGACTTCGCCACCGGCATCGGCGGCGTGTGGACGCTGCTGGACGCCTGGGACACGCTGCGCGAGAAGGGACCGCGCCGCGTTCTGCCGCTGACGGTCCCGATGCTCATGCCGAACGCCGCAGCCGGAAACCTCTCGCTGCAGTTCGAGGCACGCGCCTATGCGCGCACCGTGGTCAGCGCGTGCGCCTCCAGCACCGAGTCGGTCCTCAACGCCTACGAGCACCTGCAGGAGGGTCTGGCGGACGTGGTCATCGCCGGTGGCGCCGAGTCGGCGATCCACCCGATCACGGTGGCCTCCTTCGCCTCCGCCCAGGCGCTGTCGCGCCGCAACGACGACCCCGCGCACGCCTCGCGTCCGGGCGCGATCGACCGTGACGGCTTCGTCATGGGCGAGGGCGCCGCGGTTCTCATCATGGAGACCGAGGAGCACGCGAAGGCTCGCGGCGCGAAGATCTACGGCTACGTCGTCGGCGGCGGCGTGACAGCGGACTCGTACCACATCACCGGCAACGACCCCGAGGGCACGGGCGCGGCTCGTGCCGTCGAGCAGGCGCTGGCGATGGCCGGTGCGAGCGCCGACGAGGTCACCCACATCAACGCCCACGCGACCTCCACCCCGGTGGGAGACCCCAACGAGTACGTCGCCCTCAAGCGTGTCTTCGGCGACCGGATCGACGAGATCCCGGTTTCCGCGACGAAGGCGTCGACCGGTCACCTCCTGGGTGGCACCGGTGCGCTCGAAGCCGTGTTCACCATTCTCGCCCTGCGCGACCGGGTGGCCCCTCCCACGATCAACATGACCGAGCCCGACCCCGCCGTTCCGTTCCGGCTGTCCGGCGAGCCCCAGCCGCTGGGCGACGGCCCGCAGCTCGCGATCAGCAACTCGTTCGGCTTCGGCGGGCACAACGCCGTCGTCGCGTTCCGCAACGCCTGATCCGATGTGACGAAGCCCCGCCGGTGATCCGGCGGGGCTTCTGTCGTACTGGGCGAAGGATTCGTTTTCACAGGCTCCGGGAGCGGATCACCGGTTCCCGTTACTCGCGCCTCCTCCGCACATCCTGGTGGTGTCAGCCGTTCACCGATCGTCTCGGCGGCGGCTGACACCGAGCTTTCTATCCGACCTTGTGGAGCCAGATGACGGGCGACTCGTCGCTCGCCGCGCGGAACGGCTCCAGTTCCTCGTCCCAGGCGCTGCCCAGGGCGACATCCAGTTCCCGCTGCAGTTCGAACGCATCGCCGGCGGCGATCTCCATGGCATACCGGATGCGGTCCTCACCCAGCACGACATTGCCCGCGGTGTCGGTCTGCGCGTAGTGGATCCCGAGGTCCGGCGTGTGCATCCAGCGACCGCCGTCGCTGCGCGGCGTGGGGTCCTCGGACACTTCGTAGCGCAGGTGCTCCCAGCCGCGGATGGCGGTGGCGAGAGCGGCGCCGCTTCCCGCGGGCCCCTCCCAGTAGAACTCGGCACGACGCGCGCCGGTGAGCACCGGCTGGTCGGTCCAGTCGAAGTTGACGGCGCGCCCGAGGGCGCGACCGACCGCCCACTCCAGGTGTGGGCACAACGCGCGCGGCGCCGAGTGAATGTAGATCACTCCGCGCGCCTGTGGTGTAGCCACGATCTCTCTCCGTTTCGTCAGGTGCGTCTTCCCCTACGACCTGATCCGAGCGATCTGCTACGTGCTGTTCGTTTTGAGAATCATCTCAGTTGGATCACGAAATCACAAGCGTGTCATTTCGGGATCACCGCCGGCGCGGCTTGTCCTCACCGGCGGCGGGCGCATCGTGTGTCACGTCGACCCGATCGAGCCCGCGGTGCGTCGTCCAGATGAGCTCCTTGCCCTCGGCGGCGTGATGCGAAGCACGCACCGCCCGGTTGTCCGCCCAGCCGTTCAGCCGATGCCCGGCGTGGCCGCGTACATGCTGGAACTCGACATCATCGAGCCCGGCGGCCCGACGATCCTCCCGTGCCTGCATGAGCGCCTTGAGAATGTCGACGTTCTTGGTCGGCTGCTTGGACGATGTCTTCCAGCCGCGCCGCTCGTGCCCGTCCATCCACTTCGTGTAGGTGTCGATGGCGTACATCGAGTCGGCCTGGATCACGAGATGCTGCACGTGCTGGTGGTCCCTGATCGCGTAGAGCACGGCGAGGAGCTCACCGATGTTGTTGGTGCCGGCGGGGATCGAGCCGGCGGCCCAGTGGCCGTCCTCACCGACCCACGCCCATCCGGCGGGGCCCGGGTTTCCCTTGCACGCACCATCAGTGGCCACGGTGTACCGGTCGATCCTGGTCACGCTCATCCTTCCGGCGTGCTGGAATTCCACACGCCCCTCCATCCTCCCATCGTCAGCCGCCCAGTCCGATCCGACACCGACACGACACCCACAGCGGGTACGATCCCTGACGAACTGCCAGCGCCGCATCCCCGGAAAGGAGCAGGAGGTGAACGGAGCGTCCGATGGCCGCGTGCGGGAAGGCACCGCCGCGGAGGTCTTCGGTGTGTTCCTCACACTGGGTGCGACCTCCTTCGGCGGGCCGATCGCACACCTCGGCTACTTCAGAGCGGAGATCGTGCAGCGCCGGGCGTGGCTCGACGACGCGTCCTATGCGGACCTCGTCGCGCTGTGTCAGTTCCTGCCCGGTCCGGCATCGAGTCAGGTGGGCTTCGGGATCGGCCTTCACCGGGCGGGACTTCGCGGCGCCCTGGCCGCATTCGTCGCCTTCACTCTGCCGTCCGCGGCCCTCATGACGGCGTTCGCGTTCGGTGCGTCGCTGTTCGCGGGCACGATCGGGAGCGGGCTCCTGATGGGCCTGAAGCTCGTCGCAGTCGCGGTGATCGCTCAGGCGGTGCTGTCGATGGCGCGCACGCTGGCGCCTGACCCGACCCGCGCGACCATCGCCGCCCTCGCCGCAGCCGCCGCGCTGCTGCTGCCCGGCTCGTTCGGCCAGCTGGCGGCGATCACCGTCGGCGCGCTGGCCGGGTGGATGCTGTGCCGCACCACGGGCGGCGACGGGTCGTCGTCGCTCCACCTGCGCATTCCGCGCCGCCTCGGCATCGTCTCACTCGCCCTGTTCGCACTCGCGCTCCTTGGCCTTCCCGTCGTGGCGGGGGTCTCCGGCTGGAGCGGGGTGGCGTTCGTCGACGCCTTCTTCCGATCCGGATCCCTGGTGTTCGGCGGCGGCCACGTGGTGCTCCCGCTGCTGCACAGCGCAGTGGTCGACACCGGCTGGGTGTCGGAGGCGGACTTCCTCGCCGGGTACGGCGCCGCTCAGGCGATGCCGGGCCCGCTGTTCACCTTCGCAGCCTTCCTCGGCGCGCTCTCCCCCACCGGGCCGGGTGGCGTCCTCGGCGCGGTGGTCGCGCTGCTGTCGATCTTCCTGCCGGGATTCCTCCTGCTGCTGGGTGTGCTGCCGTTCTGGGAAACCCTGCGCTCACGCCCACGGGCACAGGCGATGATGCGCGGTGCGAACGCCGCGGTGGTCGGCGTTCTCGCCGCCGCGCTGTACTCCCCCGTATTCACGTCCGCGGTGACCGGCCCCGCGGAGTTCTGTCTCGCCCTGGTGTGCTTCGTGCTGCTCATCGCCTGGCGGACGCCGCCGTGGGTCGCGGTGATCGTGGGAGCCGTGGGCGGAGTGCTCATCGCCGTGGCGGGGTGATCGGGCTGCCCGCGCGCTCTCGCCTACAGTGAAGCCATGACTGTGCCCGAGTCCTCCTCCGCTGCGTCCGAGTCCGCCCCTCTGGGAGACGCGGAGGAGAACGCCACGAGCACCACGACGGCGAGCCCACCGACGGCGGACGAGATCCCCGTGACCGACCCGGAACCGCGCCGTCGACCTCGGTGGACCCGCATCGATCGCCCCTTCGCCTTCGGGTTCCTCGTGACGCTGGGCGCCCTCGCTGCGATCGTGCTGGGCGTCGCGTTGTCGAACCTCTCCACGATCCTCATCTACATCACCTTTGCGCTGTTCGTCGCCCTGGGCCTGGACCCCGCCGTGCGCGCGCTGGAGCGGCGCGGGCTCGCGCGCGCCTGGGCGGTCGTCATCGTGATCGCCGGTCTCGCCGTTGTGCTCGCCGTGATCGTGCTGGCGATCCTTCCGACCCTGATCGATCAGATCACCTCGTTCATCGCCTCCATCCCCGGCACCATCCAGGCGTTCCTCGCCAGCGACTTCTACGCCGCCCTGGAAGCCCAGTTCGGGGTCGGGCTCAACGATGTGATGACCGAAGTGCAGAAGTTCCTGAGCGACCCGTCTCGGATCGCACAGATCAGTGGCGGAGCCCTGCAGATCGGCGGGGCCGCGCTGCAGGTGGGCGCAGCGATCGCCAACGGGCTGTCCGGCGGCCTCATCGTGCTCGTGCTGACGCTGTACTTCCTGGCCACAATGCCGTCGATGAAGGCCGGGCTGCTGGCACTCGCCCCGGCACGGGATCGGCGAAGCATCGATCGTATCTCGACGCAGATCACCGATTCGGTGGGCGGCTACGTGATGGGAATGGTGTCACTCGCATTCATCAACGCGCTTCTGGTGCTCGTGGTCTACCTTGTGCTGAAACTGCCGTTCCCTCCGCTGATGGCGACGGTGGCCTTCCTGATCACGCTCATTCCGCTGGTGGGATCGCTGCTGTTCTGGGTGATCGGGACGGGAATCGCGCTGTTCACCTCACCGCTGCTGGCGCTGGTCTTCGCGGTCATCTACTTCGTGTACATGCAGGTGGAGGCATACGTGATCACCCCGCGCGTGATGAATCGAGCCATTGCCATTCCCGGATCTCTCGTGGTCATCGGCGCGCTGGTGGGCGGGACGCTGCTGGGACTGCTCGGCGCGCTCATCGCCGTGCCGGTGACCGCCTCGATCCTCATCATCATCACGCAGGTCTGGGTGCCGCGTCAGAACCGCAAGATCTGAGGCGAAACGGCTCACCGCCGGGACTCGCCCGCGGGGCCCCACGATCCTCGGCGATCTCAGGCGCGGTGGCGCGACCGGTAGACGGTGAGGGCCCGGCGCACGGATCGCACATGGAGCACGTCGGCGAGCTCGCCCACCTCACCGTCCCGCGCGATGCGTGTCGGCCCGTCGGGAAGCGTGATCTCCAGTTCCGGCGCGGACACCTCGTGGTACTGCCGCACCCGGCCCAGCTGGCCCGTGAGCGTGGCGAGCAATGCCACGATCCGCGAGCCCCGCGAGGAGACGTCGAGGATGCGGAGGTCGAGCAACCCGTCCTGCAGATCGTCCCGGCTGCTGGGCGCGAAGCCCTGCGGCTGATACTGGCCGTTGCCGAGGAAGAGCAGGCTTGAGTCGCGCGTTCGTCCGTCGACGGTCACCGCCACCGAACGGTTCTTCGACATCACCCGCCACCCTGCCACCAGCGCGGCCAGGGGCTTCCCGATCCGCTTCTCCAGCTTCTCCCTGATGCGCACGAAGTCGGTGTAGGCGCCGATGCTCGCGGTGTTGAGGAAGATCTCGTCGTTCGCGTAGGCCACATCCACTTTGCCCACCGTGCCGTGCTGGATGGCCTGGACCGTCCGGATGGCGGGGAAGGTCCCCACCGCTCGGGCGAAATGATTGAACGTGCCGGCGGGGAACACCGCAAGGGGCACGTCGTGATCCACCGCCGCCTGGGCCGCGGCGCGGACGGTGCCGTCGCCCCCGGCGACGGCGAGCACCTCGGCGTCCGCAGCCGCGGCAGCCATGACAGCGCGAACGTCGTCTTCGGGACGGAACTCCACGATGCGCATGCGCGGGAGACGTCGGCGCAGGCTCTCGGACAGTGCGGCACCGCGTCCGCTGTGCGAGGCCGGGTTCACCACCAGCGTCACACCCTCACCCGACGGGCGGGGCTCGACGTGATCCAGCTCCTGTGGCTGCGATCGCAGCGGGGAAGGGATCGGTGGCACGAGGCGCCGACCGATCGCGGCGACCGCGCTGCCGAGGACGAAGCCTGCGGCCACATCGGACGGATAGTGTGCGCCGGTCGCCGTCCGGGAGAAGCCCACGAGCCCGGCAAGCACCTGAAGCGGGACGCCGAGCGCGGGAAGCTCGGTGGACACGCCGGCGGCGAATGCCGCGGCACTCGCAGAATGGCCGCTCGGGAAAGACGAGGAGGCGGGCGCCCGGCGAGAGAGCCGCCCCAGGGGAATCAGTGTGCGCAGCGGGCGGTCGCGATGATGCAGACGCTTGGCCAGCTGGTTGGCGATGAGACTGGTGGCACCGAGCGTGACGACGCCGCGCAGCGCCGCCCGTCTCGCCCGGCTGCGACCCGTGAGGTACAGCCCTCCCGCGATGGCGAGCCAGAGGACGGAATGATCCGCGGCATTGGTGAGCTTGGGCATCCAGCGGTCAAGCACCGGACTGGGTGTGGAGGCCACCGCCGAGTAGACCGCTCGATCGAGCGCACGCACCTGCGCGGCCGTTTCCGCCGCCGCGCGGCGGAAACCGCCGCGTGACTTCCTCTGCCGCATCCGGACCTCCGCAGTCGACGCTACCGAAGGTCAGAGACACCCCGCACGGCCACGCCGTCAGCGTCGAGAGATCCGAGACCGAAAAGGGCGCGCGGAGGTCCCGCAGCGCTGTTCCCGGTCCGCCGTTGCAGAGCGGACCGGGAATCAGCGCCGTCTCACCGCGCGAGGCGCGCGAACGAGATCGGCAGCTTCGATCTCATGCCCGAGACCGGCGACGGGCGACGATCACACCGATCAGACCGACCGCGACGGCGAGAGCGCCCGCTCCGAGCGGGATGCTCACCGATGCGGCTCCTGTGACCGGAAGGTGCGGCCGCGGGCCTGATGGCGGGTTCGCCCCCGCCCCGGGGTGCGTCGGCGCCACACTCGTCGCGCTGCTGGTGGCAGTCGGCTGCGCAGTGGGCTGCGTCGTCGATGACGGTGTCGGGCTGCTGGTCGGTTCCGTCGTCGGCGTCGGTTCCGTCGTCGGCGTCGGCGTGCTCGTCGGTTCCGTCGTCGGCGTCGGTTCCGTCGTCGGCGTCGGCGTGCTCGTCGGCTCCGTCGTCGGCGTCGGCGTTGCGGTAGGCGTCGTCGTGGGATCGGCGGTCGGCGTGGGCGTGGACGTCGGCGTGCTCGTGGACGTCGGCGTGGGCGTCGGCGTCGGCGTGGGATCCGTCGTCGGCTGGACGATGGGCTTGTTCACGATGGCGCCGAGGTCCGTCGATGCGGATGCGATGGTGACGGGGCGTTGGGTGGCGTCCAGGACGTAGCCCTGCGGTGCAGCGGTCTCCGTGAGGACGTAGTCCCCCCAGTGCAGTCCCGTGACCAGCAGTTCGCCGTCGAGGGGGTTCTCGTCTCCTGCACCGTTGTCGACGACGGTGGTCGCCGTGCCACCCTGGGGCGTGAGCGTCCACTCGGATCCGGCGAGGGCGACTCCGTCGGGTGAAGTCTTTGTCCAGGAGAGCTGGCCGACAGGCTCCGTGACATCGATCGTCGCGATGTCGGTCGTGGCCTGGCCGTTGCAGTTCGCGTACACCGCACGGTAGCTGGTTGTGACCGTGGGGGCCACGTCGAGGGTGTCCGTGGTGGCACCGGCGATGTCGGTCCAGGGGCCGTCCGGGGTGGCAGAGCTCTGCCACTGCACGGTCGGGGCGCTGTCCCCGGTGGCCTGTGCGGTGAGGGCAGCCGTGTCGCCGCTGGTGATCGAGGTCGAGGCCGGGTGCTGGGTGATGCTCGGCGCGGTGCCGTAGACGAAGCCACCGGGGTAGGTCGCCGAGTCGGTGGTGTCGAACAGCGTCCAGCTGACCACCACGTCGACCGCGCCGCATCCGGGCGGGGTCTGCACCGTCCACGTGCCATCACCCTGGGTCAGGTTGATTCCCGCCACGCCACCGAAGGTGACACTCGTGATCACGACATCACGATTGAGGGGAACAGGCGCATAGTGGAGCGTTCCCAACCCCGAGCCGAGCTGACCGTAGTAGTTGTTTCCCCACACGTAGGTGTTGCCGTCGGAGCCCTGCGCGATGGCGTGGCTCGAGCCTCCGCCGATCGTCGTGAACGTGACGCCGGTCGGCATCTGCACGGGTCCGGGAACCGTCGTGTACGCCTGGTTGGTGGCCGTGCCGTTGCCCAGCTGACCGGAGCTGTTGCTGCCCCACGAGTATGCGATGCCGTCCGCGGTCAGCGCATAGGCCGTTCCCCCGGCGAGTCCGATGCTGGTGAAGGTGACCCCGGCGGGGACGGAAACAAGCACGGGCGAGTTGCGGTTGACGGTGCTGCCATCGCCCAGCTGTCCCTGGGTGTTGTTGCCCCAGGCGTAGACGTTGCCGTCGCTGCCGAGTACCAGCACAGCGCCGTTCGCCGCGATCGACGTCGCGGTCACCCCTGCCGGCAGGTGCGCACGAACCGGGGTGTAGCGGTCGACGTTGGTGCCGTCGCCCACCTGACCGAAGAAGTTGATGCCCCAGGTGTAGACCTCGCCGTCCGTGGTGAGCGCAGCACCACCGCGACTGCCCGCCTCGATCTGCGCGAAGGTGACACCCGCCGGCATCTGCAGCGGCACCGGCACGAGGCTGTCCTGCCACGAACCCGTCCCCAGATAGCCGACGCCCCAGCCATAGGCGCGGCCATCCGCCGTCAGCGCATACGAGGATCCTCCCCGGGCGCTCACCTGAGTGAACGTCACACCCGCCGGGGTGGGAACCAGCACGGGCAGGGAACTGCTGGTGGTGGACCCGATACCGAGCTGGCCGGAGCTGTTGCTCCCCCACGAGTAAATCTGTCCGTCGGAGGTGAGGGCAAGCACGTGGGCTTCACCGGCCGCGATGTCGGTGAAGCTCACACCGGCGGGAGTCGATACCGGCGCCGGAGTGGAATGGCTTGTTGTGGTGCCGTCTCCGAGCTGACCGGCGGCGTTGTCGCCCCAGGCGTAGACCACGCCATCGGAACCCAGCGCCACGGTGCCGTACGAGCCGCCGTCGACGATGGTGAAGTCAATGCCGATCGGGTACTGATCGGAGACCACGGTGCCGCCGGCGGTCGGGCCGCTCGTCGGGGAGACCGCTGCGGATGCGGCTGTCGCTCCCAGCGCGCTCATCGCAACGAGGATCAGGGTGGCCGTCGATATCCATCGAGCTCGCGGGCGTGTGATTCGTGTTTCTTTCATCGGGTGAAACACCTTTCGGAAGGGCGGCAGGACCGTAGTCGGGTGGGCATGCCTCGGGAAGTGAGACCCGCAGGTGGAGCGGGCCTCAGAGAACAAGACGCAGGACCTCGCCCGCCATGACGCGGTTCTTCTGTCATCCGGCGAATTCTCAGAAATGTGAGCGCTCCCGCCGACGGCTCGGTAGGATCGGAGTCCGCAGAAGCTTGGGGGATCTTCACGATGCGCACATCGCTGAAGCGCGTAAGCGCCATCACCGCACTCGCCATCGCCGTGCTCGGCGCCACCGCGTGCACACCCATGACATCGCCACGGGACGAACCCGCCGGGGCGAGCACAGCGACCGGCCCGACCGAGACTCCGGCACAGACGCTGATGGAGGCGTGCGACACCGTCACCGCAGAGTGGGGCCTGGCACTGGATCCCTGGCCCTCCGTCCAGGGACCCGACAACGACACCGGCGCCCGCAAGGACTTCGCTCTCGCTCAGACACGGCACGAGGCCATCGTCACGGAGCTTCACGCAGTCGCCGACAAGGTGACGGTGCCCGAGGTCCACGCTGCACTGGAGAAGACCATCAGCGCCCACCAGCAGTACATCGACGAGGTGTGGCCGGCGTTGATGGCCATCCCGGAGGGATACGTCGCAGACCCCAACGACCCCACGAACAAGATCTTCATGGTGTCGAAAGAGGACCTGAGGCTCAAGCAGGAGATGGCCGACGCCGATATGGAACGCTTCGATCTGTGCGGCCCGGTGAAGAACAGCCAGACCACCGCCCAGGCCTGCGAGATCGTTGACCAGGACTGGGTCGATGCCGCCACGAAGTACAACCAGGCATCGTCACTCATCGCGGCGGGCGACCTCACCGGAGGCCAGGAAGCGGGCGCCACCGCCCTGCATCAGATCAAGGCGGCGATGATCCAGGTCACCGTGCCCGAGGTGTTCGCCTCGCTCGACACGATGTACCAGGCCTACCAGGTCTATTACGAGGACGGCTTCCTCACCATGCCGACCACGGAGGAACTGGCCAAGCTCTCGCTGGATGAGCTTCACGCCGTGACAGAGAAGTACGACGGCCTCTTCCAGGACTGGGACGCGGCTCTCACCGCGGGTGAAGCGGACGTGAAGAGCCTCTGCAGCAGCGCCGGGTAGGCGGCCGCCGATGCGCGGCCCCAGCGATGAACGGTAGGGCGGGCGGGACTTGAACCCGCGAATCGTTGGGTTATGAGCCCACTGCCTTAACCAGCTTGGCCACCGCCCCGTATGCGATCAGCCTACCGGTCGCGGGTCAATGATCGGAGTGAGGGAACGGACGGTCGTGAGATCCGGCGACCGGCCGGGGCGCGGGATCCGCCGCGATGCCCGGATCCGATGCGTTCTCCACCAGATCATCGGTGCTGGGAAGATCCGCCGCGTCCGGTGCGTCGAATGACACCGCCGGCCCCGTGGGCTGCGGAGATGACGGCACCGACGCACTCGGCTCTCCCCCGCTGCCTCGCTGAATCGGCAGTTCCTGGCTCTCCTCGATCACCTGCGGATGGTAGCGGGTGAGGGCCACCACTCCGAACGTCGCGATTGCTCCGGCGATGCCGAAGCCGACGTAGATCCAGGTGGGAGCCGAAGTGGCCTCGCCCAGCACCAGCAGACCGATCAGCACCGCGACGATGGGATCCACGACGGTGAGACCGGCGATCACGAGGTCGGGCGGCCCGGACGCGTGGGCGGTCTGCACGAAGTAGCCGCCGAGCAGGGTCCCCGCCACGAGCGCGATGAGGCACACCAGCGTCAGCCACTCGAAGTCCTGCTCCTGGATGCGCTTCAGCACCACCTTGGCGAGGGTGGCCACGAATCCGTAGATGATGCCGGCACCCATGATGTAGAACAGCGCCTTCATGCGATTGCGCAGCAGCACCCAGAGGCCGCCGAGAACGATGATGACCACCAGGAGGATGCTCAGCACGGTGCCCAGCTGAGCATCGGTGACGGGCTTGTCCTCGGCGTACATCGCGGCGAGGAAAACGAAGAGGAAGGTGCCTCCGACGCAGAGGCCGATGGCGATCAGTGACTGCCGCGTCGGGGTGAACCCGGTGATGCGGGCGTTCAGCAGCGTCGTGATCACGAGAGCGACGGCACCGAGCGGCTGCACGACGATGAGGGGCGCGAGCCAGATGGCGGCGAGCTGACAGACGATCGCCAGCCCGAGCATCAGGGTTCCGACGATCCACGACGGACGCGTCAGCAGCTGCCCGAGCTGTCCGCGGCTGAGACCGGCTGCGGCGTCCTGACCGCTGAGCTTCTCCACCTTGGCGACGCCGCGGTGCTGGTACTGCGTACCCAGTGACATGAACACGGCGCCGGCGAGAGCGAGCGGGATCCCGAGGAGGATCTTCGGGTTCTGCAAGAAGCCAATGAGGTCGTTGACGTCTGGCGCGGCCGCAACAGTCCCCCACATCACCCCCTGAGCCTACCTGCTCGGCGCCTCAGACTAGGCTTCTGACGTGGCCGTACTTCCGATTCGCATCATGGGCGATCCCGTCCTGCACGCCCCCGCCTCCCCCGTCGGTGAGATCACCGACGATGTCCGCACGCTCGTCGCCGACATGTACGAGACGATGGACCTCGCCCCCGGCGTCGGGCTGGCGGCCCCTCAAGTGGGCGTAGCCCTGCGCATCTACGTCTACTCCTACGAGGACGATGAGGGGCAGCCCTGGCGGGGGGAGGTCATCAATCCCGAGCTGTGGATGATGCCCCTGGAGCCCGGCGCGCCGGATCCCGACGACGAATCGGAGGGGTGCCTCTCCGTTCCCGGCGAGCGGTTCCCGCTGCGTCGATCGGAACGTGTGCGCGTCACCGGCACCGACCTCAACGGCGACCCGGTCACCATCGACGTGAGCGGGTGGCGGGCACGGATCATGCAGCACGAGTTCGACCACCTGGACGGCGTGCTGTACGTGGATCGCATCGACGACGGAGACTGGAAGACCGTCCAGAAGATCGCCAAGAAGCGCGGATGGGGTCGCACCCTCACCAGCTGGACGCCCGGGGTCGACGGCTTCGAGTCCTGACCGGCGGCCGGTCGTCGTCAGAATTACCGCTCTAAGCAGACGCTCAGGTAACATTTTTTCATCCACCGGACTCGCACCCGGTGTTCTGCACGCGCACTCTCTGTCCCGGATGGTGCGCTCCATCATCCTGTGGGGAGAACGCATGAAGACCACCGCAGCGCGCCGCACTCTGGCCGCAGCTTTCGCCATCGCCGCCGCTGTCAGCCTGACCGGCTGCAGCATGTTCGCACCGAGCGCCACGCGCGACGAGGACGGCGCCATCTCGGAGGCCGGCCAGCAGGACGCCTTCAGCCTCAAGGTCGGCGACTGCCTGCTTGCGCAGGAAGCCACCACGATCACCGAGGTCCCGGCCGTGCCGTGCGACCAGGAGCACGACGAAGAGGTCTACTTCCTCTTCGACATGGAGGGTTCGGACTTCCCGGGCGACGACGCGATCACCGCGGCTGCCATGGAGAAGTGCGAGGCCGAGTTCGCGACGTACGTCGGCCTCGACTCCGAGACCTCGATCTACGGCTGGTACCCGATCACCCCGACCACCGAGTCGTGGGAGCAGGGCGGGGACCGCGAGGTCGACTGTGTTGTGTACGCCGACGACCTGTCCAAGATCACCGGTTCGCTCAAGGGCATCAACCAGTAAGACGCAACGATGAAGGCGGTCGGGGTCCTCGGACTCCGACCGCCTTCATCGTTGCAGGAAGGCGTTTCCGCCTGATCATGTGAGGATTCTCATGTGTCGCTGCAGGGCACTCTGACCGGCAGTTTGTGCCAGACGCATACCGCATATCGCGCCTCCCCCCTGCTGCGTACAGCACCGATGTGCCACCGTGGGGACTGTCGCCGTTCGACATGGACCGCGATAACCCCCCACAGGATCGAGGCCCGCCATGGGCAAGTTCTTCTATTCAGACACGACGAAGGTTGACATCGAGGATCGAGCACTGGCTCACCTGCAGATGGTCATCGGAACGAAGCTGCGACGCGGCGAGGCATTCCACTTCACCTGGCGCGAGGACGCGAGTCTCGGCGACGGCCGGACGAGCGTCTGGATGCACGCGTCCATTCCGGTCGTGTATCGCTTCAGCGGGAGCCGTCGCCCGCAGCTGAACCCCGAGTGGCTCGACGCACTCACCTACACCGCGAACTCCCCCACCGGTCTTCACCTGGTTCCCGAGCCCCAGCACTCGGCACCTGGCACGGGCACGGTCCGGACATTGAAAGGCTGATCATGGGTGTGCTCTTCTATGGCGGCCCCGCCGCACCGATCGAGATCGAGGATCGGACTCTGGCCCACCTGAAGCTGGTGGTCACGGCGAAGCTTCGCCGAGGTGAAAGCTTCACGCTGTCCTGGGTCCACCCGGAGGGTCAGCCGGGCGGGCGCAGCACCCTCTGGCTGCATCCGTCCATTCCCCTGCGGTTCGTCTTCGACGATCCGAACCCCGCCGACATCAGCCCGGAGTGGATCGATCAGCTCGCCCACTCGGCACATTCCACCGGCGGCATCCGGCTGACGGCCGAGCCGTTCCACGAGCAGTCCTCGTCCGGTTCCGAATGGCCGGCGAACACTGCTGCCACCCCGGTACGCAAGAACGGAACGCTCTCATGATCCCGGAGATCCACACCTGGTGGCCGAATCTGTCGATCCCCGCGAAGCACGCCCTGCGTGCCCTCCAGGATGAGGCTCTTCCGGCCGAGGTGCGCGAGGAGATCGCCGCGATCACGGGAACGCACGTGTCAGAAGGGGCGCGACTGGATCCGGAGGACGCGGAGTTCATCCGCACGCAGCGCGAGATCGTCGACTGACCCGACGACATCGCGAGTCCCCCGCGGATGCTGGGGTGCGGCACGACAGCCCCACCCCAGCGCTCCTCGTGGGTACTGTCACAGGTGCTTGCCGCCGGTGACAGCCAGGATGGTGCCAGAGACGTAGGAGGCTTCCTCCGACGCCAGGTAGACGTAGGCCCCCGCGAGTTCGGCCGGCTGCCCGGCGCGCCCCAGGGGCGTGTCCTGGCCGAACTTCGGCAGCTTGTCGGGCCAGCCGGTCGCCGGGATGAGCGGAGTCCAGATCGGTCCGGGGGCGACGCCGTTCACGCGGATCCCCGACGGTCCCTGCTGTTCGGCAAGGGCCTGCACGAACGCCGCGAGGGCGGCTTTCGTCATCGCGTAGTCGAGCAGTCCGGGCGACGGCGAGAACGCCTGGATGGAGGTCGTCACGATCACGGACGAGCCCGGCTCCATCTCGGGCAGCGCGGTGCGAGCCATCCAGAACGGTGCGTACAGGTTGGTGCGCATCACCCGGTCGAACTCGGCCGTGTCGATGTCGGCGTCATCCTCGCGCTGCTTCTGGTACGCCGCGTTGAGGACGAGCAGATCGATGCCGCCGAGCGCACGGCGCGCGTCTTCGACGACTCCGACCGCCGCATCCTCCGAGGTGATGTCGGCGGGCAGGAGCACGGCCTTCGTGCCGGCGTCCTCGATGAGTTCCTGGGTGCGCCGGGCGTCTTCCTCCTCCTCCGGGAGGTAGTTGATCGCCACGTCCGCACCCTCGCGCGCGAACGCGATGGCCACGGCGCGGCCGATTCCGGAGTCGCCGCCCGTGATCAGAGCGCGACGGCCCCGCAGGCGATCAGCGCCGCGGTAGGTGCTCTCACCGTGATCGGGGCGCGGGACGGTATCGCCGGTGAGGCCGGGCTGTTGCTGGTCGTCTGCGGCGAACCCGCCGGTGGTGTACTTGGTCCTGGGGTCGGTCAGTCGGTCAGTCATGCCGGCAGGCTAAGTCGGGCGTGACGCCGAAGCGCAGGGCCTTGACAGCGGGATCGGCCCCGCCTATCGGCCCGGGCACTCCGCAAGGCGCCCGATTGTTTCACCGACTCCCGACCTTGTGAACCCCCTCCGATTCCTCGAGGGATGCGCCTTGCATGGGACACCAGGAGGCACCAGCCGGAGGATCCCCTGCGGCACGGGGTCGTCTCCCCGATGTCGTCCTCACGGGCGAAGGAAGGAATCGATCATGACTGATCGCGAGAACGAAGGACAGTTCGGCAACCGCTCGGACACGCAGGAGCAGGCCCGAAAGGGCGGCGAGGCCAGCACCGGCAAGTTCGGAGCTGAGAACGGCGCCGATCCCCGCGAAGCCGGCCGCAAGGGCGGCGAAGCCAGCACCGGCAAGTTCGGAGCTGAGAACGGCGCCGACCCCCGCGAAGCCGGCCGCAAGGGCGGCGAGGCCAGCGGCGGGCAGTTCGGGTCTGACGGCGGTGCCGATCCCCGCGAAGCGGGCCGCGCTGGCGGGCAGAACTGAGATGCCCCACCGACGCCGAGCGGGGGGACGACGCGTTGCGCCGTCCCCCCGCTTTCGTTCGTCAGATGCGATGCACCATCGTCGCCTCCGCCGCAGCACCGTGGATACGCGCGACCCCGGCTAGCAGCACCGACTCCAGCGAGGAGAACTGCTGCTTCGACAGTCCGCCCACCAGCCAGATCACCTCGTACACGCCGTCGCCCATCCGCTCGACGCACCCGAGGATCGCGTCGGCGTTGCCCCGGGGCACCGCCCGATCGCTCAGACGCCACGTCGACGCATCCAATGACTCCAGAACCAGCTGGTGGACTCCATCGTTCATCATTGCCCTCCTTCGAGCCCGCGCCGCTCGCCGAGAGCGTGCCGTTGCTGAAGTGTGCGGCATAGGCCGATTTTCGCCGTGGGGATTGACACGACGGCCCCGGCGACGGCATACGTCGCCACCGCGGCGTGCTGGCGACGCACATCACCGATCGAGAACGGTGCGCACCACGCTTTCCGGGCGCAGATCCAGCCGGCGCAGAAGCTGGGCGTTGAGTGCGACCACGATGGTCGACAGCGACATGAGGATCGCCCCGACCGACATCGGCAGGACGAAGCCGACCGGAGCCAGCACCCCCGCGGCCAGCGGGACGGACAGCAGGTTGTAGCCGGCCGCCCACCACAGGTTCTGCTTCATCTTCCGATATGAGGCCCGCGAGAGTTCGATCACCGAGAGCACCGCGCGCGGATCGTCACCGGCGAGGATCACCCCGGCGGAGGCGATCGCCACATCAGTACCCGCGCCGATGGCAAGGCCCACATCAGCCTGCGCCAGGGCGGGAGCGTCGTTGACGCCGTCGCCCACCATCGCCACGCGACGCCCCTCCCGCTGCAGTTCCTGGACCTTCGCGGCCTTGTCCTCCGGGCGGACTCCGGCGAACACGCGCTCGATGCCGAGTTCCTGAGCCACCGCGCGAGCCACAGCCTCCGCGTCACCGGTGATCATCACGACCTCCACCCCCTGAGCCTGCAAGGCGGCGACTGCTTCGCGTGACTCAGGCCGCACGTCATCGGCCAGCTTCAGCGCGCCGACAACGGCACCGTCGCGCAGGACATGCAGGATGATGGCACCGTCCTCGCGCCAGCGGTCTGCGACGGCGAGTTCCGCCGCGGACTCCTCCGCGAGCAGATGCGGCCCGCCCACGCGGATCGTCGCCCCGGCGACCGACGCCGACACGCCGACCGCGGGTGAGGATGTGAAGTCGCGTGCCGGCAGCACCGAGAGCCCGCGATCGCGTGCGGCTCGCACGATCGCCCGGGCCAGCGGGTGTTCACTGTCCGCCTCCGCTGCCGCAGCCAGCGCAAGAACCTCCTCGGCCGCGATGCCCTCGATCGACTCCACCGCGCTGACGATCGGCTCGCCTCGCGTCAACGTGCCGGTCTTGTCGAAGAGAACCGCGTCCACGGTGCGCATGGTCTCCAGCGCGAGGCGGTCCTTCACCAGAACCCCGCCACGGGCAGCGCGTTCGGTGGCGATGGACACCACCAGCGGGATGGCCAGGCCCAGCGCATGGGGGCACGCGATCACCAGCACCGTGATGGTACGGATGACGGCGTCGTCACCGCGGCCGAGCAACGTCCAGACGATCGCCGTGACAACAGCAGCCCCGAGCGCGAACCAGAACAGCCATCCCGCTGCGGTGTCGGCCAGCCGCTGCGCCCGCGAGGACGAGTTCTGCGCATCAGCCACCAGGCGCTGGATGCCGGCGAGAGTGGTGTCGTCGCCGATGGCGCTGATCTGGACGCGCAATCCGGAATCGGTGGCCACGGTGCCGGCGGTCACCGTGTCGCCGACGCCGCGCTCGACGGTGCGCGACTCCCCCGTAACCATGGATTCGTCCATCGATGCGCGCCCGTCGATCACGCGGCCATCCGCCGGCACGCTGCCACCCGGGCGGACGATCACCACGTCTCCGACGCGAAGCTGGTCCGGTGCGACGCGAACGACGCCGTCGCCCTCAACACGCTCCGCTTCATCCGGGAGCAGGGCGGCGAGGGAATCGAGCGCCGAGGTCGTCTGGGCCAGCGAGCGCATCTCGATCCAGTGACCGAGCAGCATGATCACGATGAGAAGGGCCAGCTCCCACCAGAAGTCGAGCTCGTGGTGGAGCACCCCGAGGCTCGCACCCCACGAGGCGAGGAAGGCCACCGTGATCGCCAGCCCGATGAGGAGCATCATTCCGGGCCGACCGGCGCGGATCTCCGAGACGGCTCCCGACAGGAACGGCCGGCCTCCCCAGACGTACATCACGGTTCCGAGAACCGGCGACACCCACGCGATGCCCGGCAGCTGCGGCACCGCGTATCCGACGATCATCGCGAACATGCCGGACATTGCTACCGTCGGCACGGCGAGGACGAGCATGATCCAGAACAGACGCCGGAACTGTGCGACATGATCGCCGTGACCGCCGTGCGCCGCGTGATCCCCGTGCGCCGCGTGATCCCCGTGCGCCGCGTGATCCCCGTGCGCCGCGTGATCGCCATGCGCCGCGTGATCGCCATGCGCCGCGTGATCGCCATGCGCCGCGTGATCGCCATGCGCCGCGTGGTCGTGGTCGAGTTGTCCGAAGTCCGAAGCTCGGTGCTCGGCGCGATTCATGGTGGCTCCTTCGGTGTCGGGCCGCAAGACCTGCTGGCCAGGAGGCGCACGATGCACCTCATACCCCTAGGGGGTACTGCTACCATCAACTATCCCCATACGAGCGATATTCCTGTCAAGGGCGGGCATGGGGTTGCCGGGCACGGATGGAGGCGAGATGAGCACGACGTTCCGTCGCTGGCTGCGCTCGGCGCTCCCCCTCTTCGTGTTCCTCACTGCCGTCGGGTTCATCGGGATGCACGCGCTGGTCAGTGGCCATGCCGCGCCCACCGCATCACCGGTTGCCACGATGCATGCCGCCGGTGCCCACGGCGCCGACACGGAGCCCCCGAGCGCGTCCGCACCACTGCCGTACGCCGAGGAGATCCAGTCCGCAGGCTTCGTGGACACTCTCCCGCCTCACGCGCATGGCGGGGCCGACTGCGTTCCCGCGCTGCTCAGCACGCCCGCGCCCGTCAGCGCTCCCGCCACTCCCCTCGCGATTGCGCCGCCGCCGGCCTCCCGCACCGGCGCCGGGCTGTCAGCACGTGCCATCGCTCCACCGCGTCCCTCCCTCATCCTCCTGTCGATCAGCCGGACGTGAGCCGCGCGGGCGTCCATGCCCCTGCCGCTCACACCGACACAGATAGGACAAGACATGAAGAAGCTCACCATCGCGCTGGGAACCGGCGCTCTCACCCTCACTCTGGCCATCACCGGCTGCGCGGCGGGATCCGCCGGCGAAGCGTCGCCGTCCGCGAGCGCGAGCGCGTCGGCGATTGGTGCCGGGGACGTGATGTTCGTGACGATGATGATCCCCCATCACCAGCAAGCGGTGCAGATGGCGGAGATCATCGCGGGCAAGACCGGCGTCGACACGCGCGTATCGGCATTGGCCGACCGGATCGCGCAGGCGCAGGGTCCGGAGATCG
This sequence comes from Microbacterium nymphoidis, assembly GCF_021044885.1. Classification (GTDB taxonomy): domain Bacteria; phylum Actinomycetota; class Actinomycetes; order Actinomycetales; family Microbacteriaceae; genus Microbacterium; species Microbacterium nymphoidis. The sequence continues at coordinate 895,829 of NZ_JAJNOD010000001.1, forward strand.
ATCGGATGCAGGGCTGGCTCTCCGCCTGGGGCGTCCCTGCCGAGGCGGCTTCCCCGGACACCGATGGCATGCATCACGGCATGTCGGGGATGCTCTCCGATGATGACCTCGACCGGTTGGAAGCCGCCCCCGGCGCAGAGGCGGGACCACTGTTCGTGGAACAGATGATCGCGCATCACGAGGGCGCGATCGAGATGGCACGGACAGCGCTGGCCGATGCGCAATCGCCCGATGTCCGTCAGCTCGCCCAGCAGGTCATCGACGATCAGAGCACGGAGATCACCGAGATGCAGGAGTTGTTGAGCGTGCTGTGACGGGAGGGCCGGGCGTGAGAGGGCCCGGCCCTCTATCGCGATGCTCGGAGAGGAGTCAACCCCCGTGTGGGCGATGCGAGGTTCTCCTAGCGTCAGGGGCCAGAGGAAAGGGAGGACCATGGTCCAGCAGATACTCGATACCCCCGATCAGCTCGTGCACTTCCAGCTGCGCACGGCGCTCACCATGGAGCACGACTCGCTCGCCGCCGTTCAGGAGCTGGCAGGTGCCGCGCGCTCCGCCGATATCAAGAAGCTCTTCCGTCATCACGCCGACGAGACGCGGGAGCAGATCGAGAACCTCGGCAAGGTGTTCGAGGCGCTGGAGCTCAAGCAGAGCACATCGCCGTCTCCGAGCACGAAGGGCATCTCCAAGCAGGCCGGCTCGCTGATCGAGCGGTCGGCGCCGAAGCTGCGCGATCAGGTGGCGCTCAGCGCAGCGCTCGGCAACGAGCACTACGAGATCGCCGCCTACACCTCGCTCATCGTGCCGCTGACGGCGCTCGGCGCGACGGAGGCGGTGGCACTGCTGCAGGAGAACCTGGATCAGGAGACCCACACCAGCGAGGAGCTCCTCGCGGCCCTGCGGAAGCTGACCGGCGAGGGCTGAGCACACGTTCGCGGTGCGGGGCCGGAGGGTTCCCGCACCGTGAACACCCGGCTACGGCATCACGAGTGTTCCCCCGGAGCCCACGCGGATCGCGTGGTCGCCGAAGTCGCGCCGTCCGCGCTCATCCATCGCGCTGGCGGCCGAGCCGGACGGGTCCGGCAGGGGAGCGCCGTCTTCCGGTGCGAAGCGCAGCGAGTGAACGGTTCCCTCGATGAGTGCCCCGTCAGGTCTGAGACGCAGGCTGAGGTACGCCCCGCGACGAGTCTCCTCTTCAGCGCCGAAAACGCCTCCGCCTCCGAAATTGCCCAGGCTGTATGCGATGATCCGGCCCCGGTACTGCTCCATACCCCGCAGCACATGCGGGCCGTGTCCGATCACGACGTCGGCGCCGGCGTCGACCGCGGCATGGGCGAAGGCCATCGGATCACCGCGATTCTCGCCGAACATCGTCTCCGTGCCCGCGTGCACGACGTCGGCACCGGGCCCCTCCGCCCCCATGTGCGCGTGCACGATCACGATGTCGGCTTCGGCCGCCGCCGATCGCACCACGGCGCGCACGTGGCGAAGATCGGTCACGCGATTGAAGCCGTCATAGGGCGCGAACCCGACCACCGCCACCACGCTGTCCCCCACCCTCGTCCAGGCCACCTCATCGCGCTCTCCGACGGTGCGGATCCCGGCATCGGCGAGGAGATCCCGTGTGTTCGTGAAGCCGGCATCGCCATAGTCACGAGAGTGGTTGTTCGCGAGATTGAGGAGGTCGAAGCCCGCGAGGAACGGGGCCACGTCGGGGTCGCTGCGAAACGCGAGGCACTCGTCCTGCCCGCCGCACTTGTCGTAGCCGGTGTCGGCAGTGATGGCCTGCTCCAGGTTCCCTGTCACCAGATCCTCGGTGAACCACGACCGCACCGCGTCGAAGTGGCCTCGGCCGCGATCCTCCGGTGTGCGATGGCCTGTGTCGTAGACGAGGACGTCTCCCACGGCCCCGATGCTGACCTCGCCCGCTCGCTGAGGGGCGACCTGCGGCATCGCCTCCGGTGCGGCCGGAAGCGCTGAGGCGCGTGCTGCGACGACTCCGATGATGATCAGCATCACCGTGGCGCCGGCCACGCGCCAGGGCACACGCGGGCTGGTCATCCGCGTTGGCAGCTCGAGCAGCCAGCGAGGCCCATCCTTCTCGATCCAGGCGCCGAGCAGCGCGCTGCCCGCGGTGACGAGGGCGGTGAGCATGATGGGGAGCACCACGGCGGCGACCAATTGCACCGCACCGCGCCCATCGGACACCCATCCGATGACGACGGCGTCCACCAACACCAGAATCGGCATGTGCAACAGGTACACGGGAAGAGTATGCCGCCCGAGGCGCGTCAGCCAGGCACCCAGGAGCGGGATCGCGGGCAGCAGCGGCGCCAGGGAGAGTCCCATGGCGACGCCCGCCAGGCTCACCAGCGGCCACACACCCGGCACCGTGGCCGCGTCCAGGACCCGCATGCCGCCGTAGAGGGCGGCGTAGCCCGCCGTCAGCAGCAGCACCAGAGCCGGTCGCGGACGCGTGGCGAAGCGCTTGATCGCCGGGGCGAATCGCGCACCGATGAGGAAGAACAGGAGGTTGGAGAGCATCGAGCCGCGGTTGCTCACGATGTCGATGACCCCGGAGGCGACCAGCACCGTGAGCGCCGCCGCGGGAACGAGTACGGCCCACGTCGGGAGGCGGCGCAGCGCACGAGCCAGCAGGAAGTAGAGGGCAAGCGCATAGAGGTACCACGTGTTCGGCGGGCTGATGGTGATCGCCTCGACGAACTCCGCTACGCTGCGCGGAACAGCCGTGGGAAAGTCGGGGAAGGCCCACATCGCCGCCATGTGGATCAGCGTCCACAGCAGGTACAGGTAGAGGAACCGCAACACCCGGGATCGCAGGACGCTGGCCCCCGGGCGCGACAACGCGTCAGCCGCGAACACCCCGGACACCAGCAGGAACAGGGGCATGAGGAAAGGCCAGATGATGTCGCTGAGCAGGCCCCACATGCCCGGTATCGGCAGGCCGATGCGCCAGTCCACCTGCAGGTAGGTCTTCAGCACCACGTGCCAGAAGACGACGAGCAGGATGAGCGCGCCCTTCAGCGCGTCCGCCCACGCCAGCCGCTCGTGATCGGCCGGGGTCATGCGGTGATGCCGATCGGTTCCGGGACGCGTGCCGCCGCCACGAGCTCGGCGATGAGCTGCGGGTACGCCATACCGACAGCGGCGAACATGCGGGGAACCTGGGACTGCTCGGTCATCCCGGGCGACGTGTTCACCTCGTTGAGCACCAGGCCGGTGTCCGTGACGAAGAAGTCGAACCGGGCCACGCCGCTGCACTCCATCGCGTCGTACATGGCGGCGGCGGATTCGCGGATGGCGTGATGCTCCGAGGCGGAGAGGTCCGCGGGCAGGGTGAATCGCGCGGTCCCGTCGTACTTTGCCGCGCGTCCGAACACGCCGCCCGCCTCGACGCCGATCTCCAGGGTGGAGCCGAGGCGCAGCTGTCCGGTCGCGTCGCGGAAGACCGCGACGTCCACCTCGCGACCCCGGACGTATTCCTCGACGAGCACCGTGGCGCCGGCGCGGCGCGCATCCGCTATCGCGGTGGAGAGCTCGGCGCGCTGGCCCACCACCGACACACCGTTGCTGGATCCGCCCGTCGCAGGCTTGACCACCACCGGCAGCGGCAGCCGCACGACGGGCGAAGACGTACCGGGCGGGACCACGACACCCTCAGCCGTGCGGATGCCGACCGCCGTGGCAACGAGCTTCGTGAGCCACTTGTCCATGCCGATGGCGCCCGCGCGCACCGGCGAGCCCACGAATGGGACGCCGCACAGTTCGAGCAGGCCGGCCACCGCGCCGTCCTCCCCGTGCACACCGTGCAGCGCCGGGAACACGACATCGCACTGCGTGAGCTGCCCGACGGCTCGAGACGGAGACAGCTCTGCCCCCTGACGATCGCGCCACGTACCGTCTTCGTCGATAGTGAGCGCCACCGTCTCCCAGCCCACCTGCCGGGCGGCGTGCGCGATTCCGGCTGCGGATGCCAGCGAGACGAGGTGCTCGTCGTTGCGGCCGCCCCCGATCACAGCGATCTTCATGAGTGAACTCCCTCCGCGCGGTGTGCGCGTTCGATGGTGCGGTGCACGCGCGCCACCCGGCTGCCCACGTGCGTGACGATCTCGTGTTCGATGGTGTTCGACCAGGCGGCCCACTCCGCCACCGTCGGCTCACCGTGATCTCCGGGCCCGAAGAGCGTGACGCTCTCCCCCGGCTCCAGGAGGTCGTCACCCGTGTCGACGACGAGCATGTCCATGGAAAAGCGCCCGGCGATCCGCCGGCGCCGACCGCGCACGAGTACCTCGGCCGCGCCCGACGCCTCCCGCGGCAGACCGTCGCCGTAGCCGATCGGCAGTAGAGCGAGGTGGGTCGATCGATCGGCGATGAAGTCGTGGCCGTACCCGACTCCGGTCCCCGCAGTCGCCGTGCGGGCAGAAACCACCGGCGCGGTCAGGGTGAGCGCTGGACGGAGGACGTGCGTGGAGTGGGAGGGGTCGATGCCGAACAGTCCCGCCCCGATGCGGTGCAGGTCGAACCCGGCTCCCACACCGGTGAGGGTCGCCGCCGTCCCCGCGAGGTGCAGCTGGCCCGGAGCCAGGGCACGGCGACGGGCCGTACGCACAGCGTTCTGGAAGATCAGGCGCTCCCGCGCGTTCTGCGGATGATCGGGAACATCGGCGCACGACATGTGCCCCATGACACCGACGACACGGAGCGCGCCGGCGGATTCGTACTCTCGCGCCAGGGCGCACAGCGCGGCCCACTCGGCCACCGGGCAGCCCTCACGCGCGATGCCGAGGTCGACGTGCAGATGTACGCGCGCCACACGGCCGACGCTCCGCGCCGCCATGGCGACCGCGTGCAGCAACTGCAGGCCGGAAACGGCGACGTCGATCTCGGAGGTCACTGCCGATGCGAAGTCCGCGTCCGGCGGATTCAGCCAGCTGAGGATCGGGGCTCGGATACCGCGGGCACGCAGAGCGAGGGCCTCCGTGACGGAGGTCACCCCGATCGAGCGGGCCCCGGCGGCGAGCACGGACGCCGCGATGGAGCCGTGACCGAACGCATCGGCCTTCAGCACCGCCATGACGCGGCCACCGGTCAGTTCGACGAATCGGGCGGTGTTCGCTCGAATCGCCTCATCGTGCACGACGAGCTCAGGGACGCATGAGGACATATCCCCAGCGAAGCCCGACGCGTGTTGTCACGTCGTATGCGGATTTCGATATGCGGACAATATGCGCGAGTCAGTCTCGGTGCGCCGCCAGGAAGAGCGCGACGGCGGAAGCGACATGGCGCCTGCGTTCGGCCGAGGTGGGAACGCGGTCGTCGCCGAACATCATGGCGTCGTTCACCGGCTGTCCCATCACGAGCCAGTTCAGCTGACTCGCCGCGCGGGGCGCGTCGGGGACGCGAAGCAGCCCGCGTACGTCGAGATCGGTGAGCAGTTCCGCGAGCGCGGCGATCGCCCGGTGCGGCCCGTTCTCCGCGAGCGCGCGACCGAGTTCGGGGTACCGGCGGACTTCTCCGATGACCAGACGCCGCAGCTGCAGCAGCCGGGGTGTGAGCACCACTGACAGCTGCTCATCGAGCAGACCGATGAGTGCGGGCTCGACGTCCGCGGCGGTGGGGATCACGGGCGGTTCGTCGAGCACCGCATCGCCGGCAGCACCCGTCATCGTCGTCACGAGCTGAAGGAACAAGCCCTCCTTGCTGACGAAATGAGAATAGAGCGTCTGCTTCGCGACACCGGACGCGCGGGCGATGTCATCCATCGTCACAGCGTCGAATCCCTGCGCGAGGAACGCGTCCTCCGCGGCCGCGAGCGCCGCCCGGATCTTCCCCGCTGAACTGGGTCGCACGGTGCTGCCTCCCTCTAGATACGTCCGTCCTGATGTTCAATACTAGACCCACCAGTCTAAAAAGCATCGAGAGAGAGCGTCATGAACACGACGACATCGCAGGACGGCACGATCCTCGCCTATGAGATCGCGGGGTCGGGCCCACCGCTCGTCTACATCACCGGAGCGTGCTGTCATCGCACCTTCGCACCGGTGCGCCAGGACGTGAAGGTGTTCGCGACCCGGTTCCGGATCCTGTCCTACGACCGACGCGGCCGCGGCGGCTCCGGGGACCGGCAGCCGTGGTCCCTGGAGCGCGAGGTGGAGGACGTGGAAGCGATGATCGACGCCCTCGGTGGCTCGGCGTTCCTCTACGGTCACTCGTCCGGGGCGATCATCGCACTGGAGGCGGCACGCGAACTGGGCGCGCGCGTGCTGGGGAGCGTCCTCTACGACGCGTCGTGGGTGGCGGACTCCGCGGAAGCCGAGACCTACGCTGCCCTCCGCGACGAGGTCGACGGCCTCGTCGAGCGCGGGAAAGGAGGCGCGGCGATCCGGCGCTTCCTCGGGGGAATCGGGATGCCTCGCGTCTTCACGACGATGCTGCCGCTGCTGCCGGGGTGGCGGCGGATGCGCGCCCTCGCTCCCACGCTGCGATACGACATGGCTCTCACAGCGAGTCCCCCTCAGCCCGGCGTCGCCGCGGGGATCGCTTCTCCCCTGCGTGTGCTGGTCGGCGAGAAGAGCCCCGCGAGCCTTCATGCCGTCGCGACGAGCGTGGCAGGCGACGCGGGACTCACCCCCCGCACCGTGCCGGGGCAGGATCACATGGTGGACGCGCGCGTGCTGCTGCCCGAGTTGCTGGCTCTCGTGCCGAAGGGGGCCGTCTAACCCCCGCATGCGCCGAGCGCGCATCGGGCGGGGTTACACTCAATGCGACACACGTGCTCCGGGGTCGGTGAGAATCCGAACCGGCGGTGACAGTCCGCGACCCGCAGAGGCTTGCCTCTGCGGTTGACCCGGTGAAACTCCGGGACCGACGGTGATGGGTCTTCGCTTGCGAATGGCCCGAGTCCGGATGGGAGGCAGCACGGGTCGCAGACGGAGGCGCCGAAACGCACTCGTCGGCGATCGCGCGTTCCCTCTTGCGCACCCCGGACGCGGCTGACACCAGCCGGAGCCGCAGGCGTCCGGGAGAGGAGAACAATGTTCACCGGACTGATCGAAGAGATCGGCGAGATCGTGCGCGTCACCGCGGGGCCCGAGGTGGTCCGATTCGCCGTGCGGGCGCCGGAGGTCGCCGCCACCGCCTCGCTGGGCGATTCCATTGCGACCGACGGAGTCTGCCTCACCGTCGTCGCCGTCGCGCCGGGAGGCGTGGACACCGACTACGAGGTCGAGGCCATGCCCCAGACCCTGCGCGTGACCACCGCAGGCGAGTGGTCCCCCGGCTCGGCGGTGAATCTCGAACGGGCACTTCGCGCGGATGCTCGCCTGGGCGGACACATCGTGCAAGGACACGTCGAGCAGACCGCAGAGGTGCTGACGGTGACCGAGCACCCGGACTGGCGGGTGGTCCGCATCGCGCTGCCCGCCGAGGCCGCGCCGCTCGTGGTGGACAAGGGCTCCATCTGCGTCAACGGCGTGTCGCTCACGGTGTCCGCCGTGTCCGCAGCGGGCGAGGCGGCGGCGTGGTTCGAGGTGTCGCTGATTCCGGCGACCATCGCGGCCACCACCCTGGGCGCGGCGGTCATCGGCACCCGCGTGAACCTGGAAACCGACATCCTGGCACGCCACGTCGCCCGGCTCGCCGAGTTCGCCGGGGCCTCGCGATGACCGCCATCCCAGCAGCTCTCGCCTCGCTGCAGGCGGGACGGCCGGTACTAGTGGCCGACGACGAGGGGCGCGAGAACGAAGGGGACGTGATCCTCTCCGCGCAACTCGCGACCCCCGAATGGATCGCCTGGACGGTCCGGAACACCAGCGGCTACCTGTGCGCCCCAATGCCGGCCGACGTGGCCGATCGGCTGGAGCTGCCGCTGATGGTCCCGCACAGCCAGGATCCGCGCGGCACGGCCTACACCGTCTCCGTCGACGCCGCCCGCGGCATCACCACCGGCATCAGCGCCACGGATCGCGCCCGCACCCTCCGCGCGCTCGCCGCGCCGGACGCCGTCGCAGCGGATCTGATCCGACCGGGTCATGTCCTGCCGCTGCGGGCGGTGGCCGGTGGGGTGCGACATCGTGCCGGACACACGGAAGCCGCGGTCGATCTGATGCGTCTGGCGGGCCTCTCCCCCGTCGCGGTGATCGCCGAAGTGGTGCGCGAGGACGGCGAGATGATGCGTCTTCCCGAGTTGCGCGACCTCGGCGCCGCCGAGGGCATCCCCGTCATCACGATCGAAGAGCTGCGCCGATACCTGGACGCGGCGGAGCATGAACTGAAAGGACACGCGGCATGAGCGGCACCGGACCGGAGTTGGACGTGAACGGGGCAGGACTGCGTGTCGTCGTCATCGCGGGAAGCTGGCACACCACGATCTCCGACGGCCTCATCGCCGGCGCGGCACGCGTGCTGGACGCTGCCGGAGCCGAGTGGTCGCTGGTGCGGGTGCCGGGCAGCTTCGAGCTCCCCGTCGCCGCCCAGGCGGCGTTCGAGGGCGGTGCCGACGCCGTTGTCGCCCTGGGCGTGATCATCCGGGGTGGGACACCGCACTTCGAGTTCGTCTCCGCTGCCGCGACGGATGGTCTGACACGAGTCGCGCTCGACGCGGGCCGCCCCGTGGGCTTCGGCGTCCTCACCCTGGACGATGAGCAGCAAGGCCTGGACCGCGCGGGGCTGACCGGCTCCCGGGAGGACAAGGGTGCCGAGGCGGCGAGTGCTGCGCTCAGCACCGCCCGCACCGTGACGAGCTTGCGAGGCTGATCCGGAAGCAGGACACGATCGGCCGCCGCGCCCGGCCGATCGTGTCCTGGCAGCCCTGCGTCCGGCTCGACCGGTGCGTATCAGACCGGAGCCGGTCACCACCGAGCCGCCGCGGCAGACATCGCCGACCAGGCTGAGGCGCGTTCGCGCCCGCGCGTACCCCGCAATCCGGATCCCCGCAAGCCGGTGGCTGATCGTCGACCCGTCTGCCTAGGGTGCAGTCATGAACATCTCCCAGCCCCTCGGCGCCTCACCGGGCTCCTCGCCCCCGCATCCGGACCCCGCCGTACCCGCGGAGACACCGGCGGAATCGCCGGAGCGCAGCCGCGCCACCAAGCCCATCCCCATTCCCAGCTTTCAACCGGCCCGGAGCACGCGGCGCTAGCGAGGCCGATCCGGGTCAGCGCGCGGACTCCGCCGCCGACGGATCCACCACATCGATGACGTGTGCACTGTCTCCGTGTCCCGGCTCCAGACGCCAGACCCGCACGGGCTGACCGACGACAGGGACCTGCGACTGCAGGATCGCGCCGCTGCTCGCTCGCGGCATGCTCCATCGCGCGTGGAGCTCGGCGGGGGGGGGGGGGGGGGGGGGGGGGGGGGGGGGGGGGGGGGGGGGGGGGGGGGGGGGGGGGGGGGGGGGGCGGGGGGGGGGGGGGTGGTTGCGGGGGCCCCTCTGGTCTGCGCTAGCGCCGATTCGTCGCTCGCGTCAACCCGCACCACCCGCCCGGAGCAGATCGGTTAGCGTGGACGGGTGAGCGCCATCCGAGTCATCGCCGTCGGCCTGCCCGTTCGAGAGGGGCGTGTGCTCGCCCTGGAGGGTGTCGAGCTGGCGACCGGGCAACGGTTCCTGCGCGCCATCGGAGGCGGTGTCGAGTTCGGCGAGACCGCCGCGCAGGCCGTCCGACGCGAGTTCGTTGAGGAGCTCGGGATCGAGCCAGACGAGGTCGAGCTGATCTCCGTGACGGAGAACCTCTTCTCCTACGAAGGCCAGCCGGGCCACGAGATCGCGTTCATCTTCGCCGCCCGCGGACACGCGCTAGAGGAGATCCCCGACGATGCGGCGCTGTTCGTGCTCGATGAGGGCAGCCCGATCCGCTGGCACGACATCGCGGACATCGACGCGGTCAGCTTCCCGCTCTTTCCCGAAGGCGCACCGGCTGCGCTCGACGCGGCGGCGGCGTTCTCGGTCCGGGCGGCGGCATGAGCGAGGTCGGCAGCCGCACGGCGGCGGAGCAGGACGAAAAGGAGGCGTCGGGACCGGCGGCGGTCGTGCAGCAGGCGCAGCAGACGGCTGAGAAGGTCATGCAGTGGTTCCCGGTGCGCGTCTTCCAGCGCTTCTCCCGGCGCAACGGACAGACGCTTGCAGCCGGTGTCAGTTATCAAGCGCTGTTCGCGATCTTCGCCGCGCTCTATCTCGCGTTCGCGGTCGCGGGACTATGGCTGGGCAGCAACGCTGCGGCCATCGACGGTCTGATCGACGTCATCAACCAGTACTTGCCGGGCGCAATCAAGAAGAACGGGGGGATCATCTCCCCTGACGCCGTCCACGACGTCGCCTCGCAGAGTGCGACCACCCTCGGCATCACCGGTATCGTCGCCCTCCTCGTCGTGCTGTTCACGGCGGTCGGATGGATCGGGGCGATCCGCGCCACCGTGCGCGATATCTTCGGCCTGCCCAACGAGACCGGTAATGCGATCCTGCTGAAGGTGCGTGACCTTCTCGCGGCCATCGGGTTCGCGGTGCTCCTGCTCATCGGAGCGGTCCTCGGCTGGGGAACCACCTCGGCGTTCAGCTGGCTCTTCTCCCTCCTGCAGTGGACGGATGACGGGTGGCTCGCCTTCGTGAGCCGGGTCGTGTCGATCGCCGTGCTGTTCGCCGTGAACACCGTGACGCTCGTCGTCCTCTTCCGCTTCCTCACAGCCACTTCCCTGAGCACCCGCCACGTGCTTCCGGGGGCGCTCCTCGGTGGCGGCGCGGTAGCGGTTCTGCAGCTCGCGTTCGGCTTCCTGATCGGCAAGACCCCGAGCAACCCGCTGCTCGTCACCTTCGCGGTGCTGATCGGTCTCCTGCTCTGGATCCGCTTCGTGATGATGGCGATCCTGCTGTCGGCGGCGTGGGTGGCCGAATCCGCCGATGACCACGACATCGTCATCGAGCGCGTCGGAGCGCGCGAGCAGCGCATCCAGGACGCGCTCGTGCTGCTGGATGCCGCCCAGCTGGAGCTCGCCGAAGCTCGGGGAGCCGCCGTCGAGGCCGGGTTCTGGCAGCGTCGTGCCGCGCGTCGGGACGTGGCGCACGCCGAGGAGAAGTTCGAGCTGCGTCAACGCGAGCTGGAGGAGCTGGAGGCGACGCCCGCCGAGCGCATCACCGCGCGCCAGCGCATCGAACAGACCCTCCTGCGCGAGCGTGAGCTGAAGCGCCAGCGCGACGGGTCGTCGCCCGACTGAGCCCACTCCCCCGCATCCGCGTCGTGAACGCAGGACGATGCGGCGAGATCATGACGGATAGCGTGCATCTCTCCTGCTTTCGGCGCATGCTCATGCGTTCGCAACCAGGCGCACGGCGGGCGCGCCCCTAGGCTGGACGGGTGAGCGCCGAGACTACGCAGGGGGCCGGGGAAGCCCGCAACCGATCGCTGACACGCGCGCTCTCCAACTCGTTCCCGCTGCGGGTGTGGGCGCGCTTCAATCGCCGCAACGGCCTGCTGCTGGCATCGGGAACCAGCGACCAGGCCGTGTTCGCCGTTTTCTCGGCGCTGTATATCGCCGTCGCCGTGCTGGGGATCTGGCTGGGGTCATCCGTGCAGGCCGTGGACTCGCTGCTGGGACTGGTGAACGGCCTCGCGCCGGGGCTCATCTCCTTCGACGGCGGGCCAGGACTGGTCTCCGACGGGCAGGTGCGCGATCTCGCCGCCGGTGCGCGTCCGGTCTGGTCGGTCACGGGCGTCGTCGCCTTCGTCGTCTTCGCCTGGACCGCCGTGGGATGGGTCACCTTTCTCCGCAGCGCCGTCCGTGACATGTTCGGCCTTCCCGCCGTGGACGCCCACTTCGCCATGGTCAAGGTGTGGGATGCGCTTGCGGCGCTCGGCTACGCCATCCTGCTGCTCACCGGTGGTGCCATGAGCGCGATCGGAACCTCTGCTCTGGGCGGGGTGTTCGATGCACTGGGGTGGGGAGAGTCGCTTCCGGCCGTCGCCCTCCTCGGCCGCTCGGCCACCGTCGTGGTGACCCTGCTCGTCGACCTCGTGGTGCTCGTCACCTTGTTCACCTGGCTGAGCGGCACGGACCTGGGCCTGCGCCAGGTGCTTCCGGCATCTGCCTCGGGCGCCGCGGCACTCGTGATCCTGCAGTTCTCCGCCGGATGGCTGCTCGGCCGCCCACCCGCCAACCCGCTGATCGCGACGTTCGCCATCCTGCTGGGGCTGTTCCTGTGGTTCCGGATAGCGATGATCGTGGTGCTGCTGGCGGCGGCCTGGATCACCGAGCGCGCGGATGAGACCGATACGCCCATCGTCGAGCGCAGCGAGCACGAGCGGCGCATCGACGAGGCCGACCTGATGGTGCGAGCCGCAGAGGTGAGGTTGCGCGAGGCTCGGCTTGCGCGCCGCGACGCCGCCTGGGCCGCGCGCGGGCGTGCCATCCGCACCGTCACCCGGGCTCGGGAGGAGCTGGATGAAGCGCGCGAGCGTCTGGCCACGCTGGAAGCGCAACGCGCCCACCGCGGACGGCGCTGACGACGACCGGCAATGTCCGAGGGGGTCGGTAGCCTGTACCCATGACACGTCTTCGCATCGCATCCGTGAACGTCAACGGCATCCGAGCGGCGGTGCGCAATGGCATGCACGACTGGCTCGAGACGGCCGACGTCGACGTCCTCACCCTCCAGGAGGTCCGCGCCCCGCGCGCTGAGCTCGAGAAGGCGCTGCCCGGCTGGGTCATCGTCGATGAGGAGGCCACCGCCAAGGGACGCGCAGGTGTTGCCATCGCGAGCCGGAGCGAGGCCGCGGCCGTTCGCATCGGTATCGCCGCCGCCGAGCACGACACCGCCGGGCGCTGGATCGAGTCCGACTTCGTGGTCAACGGCCGCACCGTCACCGTGGTCTCCGCGTACGTCTTCACCGGTGAGGCGGAGACGCCCGCGAAGCAGGATCCCAAGTGGGCCATGCTCGATGCCATGACGCTGCGCCTTCCCGAGCTCAGCGCCGGCGACGCACTCGCCCTCATCACGGGAGACCTCAACGTCGGTCACCGTGAACTGGACATCAAGAACTGGAAGGGCAACGTCAAGAAGGCCGGGTTCCTGCCGCGCGAACGCGCCTACTTCGACCGCTTCCTCGGTGCCGTGGGGACCGAGATCACCGGAGTGGACGGGTCCGTGGGCGCGGGCCTCGGCTGGATCGACGTGGGACGCGCCCACGCGGGCGAGGTTCCCGGCCCCTACACGTGGTGGTCCGCCCGTGGCAAGGCGTTCGACAACGACTCCGGCTGGCGCATCGACTACCACCTGGCATCTCCCGCGCTCGCCGCCGTCGCATCGAACTACTCCGTCTTCCGGGCGCCGAGCTATGACACCCGCTGGAGCGATCACGCCCCCGTGATCGTCGACTACGAGATCTGAGTCGGCTACGCGGCGGGCGCGGGCGGCGAGCTCTGCACGCCGCGTCCGCGTGCCGCGTCGACGCGACGCAGCACCTCGATCTCCTCGAGGGTGAAGCAGCGGCGCGGGAACACGCCCACCACGTTCGAGCCGGTTCGCTGCACGAGCACCGCGTCAGGATGCACCATGGCTCGACGGAACGCGGGCAGCGAGGTGGACGCAGACCCGGTAGGTCCGGCGGTCTTCAGCGCCCCATCCTCGATCCAGGCGCGCATCCAGGAACCGGCCGGCATCGCCGCGCGCGCCGCACGGGTGACCTGACGCCCCAGCGCCGAGGGCAACAGGACGAGCACGAACGCTGCGACGGCCGCCGCCACCCAGAAGAACGGTTGGGCGGCGAGCGCCACAATCACGAACACGATGGTGGCCATTGCGAAGACGACCAGAGCGACGATGGTTGCCGGGCGCGTCACCACGTAGCGCGTGAAATCGCGGCGGATACCGCGGATATCGGCCTCGGTGACGGTGATCTGCTCGCCCATGCCGTCAGTATGGCAGCCGCGGACGAGGGCCGGCGTCGGTGCATGCTCACGGCACGCGTAGGATCGAGGGGTGACTGGAAAAGCGCGCCTCTACTCTGGAATGCAGCCCTCCGCCGATTCTCTGCAGATCGGCAACTACATCGGTGCGCTGATGCAGTGGCGTGGCCTCCAGGACTCCTACGACGCGTTCTTCTCCGTCGTCGATCTGCACGCCCTCACCGTTCCACAGGATCCGCAGCAGCTGCGTGAGAAGACGCGCCGTACCGCTGCGCAGTACATCGCCGCCGGCATCGAGCCGACCCGCTCCACGCTCTACGTGCAGTCCCACGTCCCCGCCCACGCGGAGCTCGCCTGGATCCTCTCGACCCTCACCGGCTTCGGCGAGGCGGGACGCATGACGCAGTTCAAGGACAAGTCGTCCCGATACGGCGCGGACACCACCAGCGTTGGCCTGTTCACCTATCCGGTGCTGATGGCCGCCGACATCCTGCTATACCAGACGGATGTCGTCCCGGTCGGCGAGGACCAGAAGCAGCACGTGGAGCTCACCCGCGACCTTGCGGAGCGCTTCAACACCCGCTTCGGTGAGACGTTCCGCGTTCCGAATCCGGTGATCCAGCAGGAGACCGCGCGCATCTACGACCTGCAGAACCCGACGTCGAAGATGTCGAAGTCGGCGGAGAACCAGTCCGGTGTGCTGTACCTGCTCGACGAGCCGAGCGTCAACGCGAAGAAGATCATGCGCGCAGTGACCGACAATGACGGCACCGTCCGCTACGACCGCCAGAACAAGCCCGGCGTGTCGAACCTGCTGGTGATCATGTCGGCGCTCACCGGCCGTCAGGTACCGGCGATTGAGGACGAGTTCTCGGGCAAGGGGTACGGCGACTTCAAGAAGGCCGTCGCCGATGCCGTCGTGAGCGAGTTCGAGCCGGTGCGCGCGAAGGCCCTCGAACTGATGGCCGATCCCGCAGAGCTGGACCGCGTCCTGTCGGTCAACGCTGGCAAGGCCGAGGCCGTCGCCGATCGGACCCTGGGCGACGTGTACGACAAGGTCGGCCTGCTGCGTCGCCGCTGAGCACAACACATCGACGGAGGGAGCGGCACCACGTCGCTCCCTCCGTCCGTTCCGGGACACTGATGAGCACTCCGATCCTGCGCACCACGCGCCTGACCCTCTCCGCACCGACCGCGGCGGATGCGCCCGCGATCACCGACGCCTGCCAGGATCCGGAGATCCCCCGCTGGACGCCGCTGCCGTCGCCGTACACCTTGCAGCATGCGGTCGAGTTCGTCGACGAGGCAGCCTCCCGGTCCTCGGCGGACAGCGGCTACGAATGGGCGATCCGCACGGCCCCGCAGCACGCGGCCGTCTCGCTGGTCGGCATGATCAGCCTCACTCGCCGTGGCGCAGGCGCCGCCGAGATCGGGTTCTGGATGCGCGGCGACCAGCGCGGCAACGGGTATCTGACGGAGGCCGCCCACGCGGTCATCGACCACGCGTTCGAGCCGTCGGGCCTCGGACTCGATCGTCTGGAGTGGAACGCCGCCGTGGGCAACGTCGCATCGGCCCGAGCCGCCCGCGCGCTCGGGTTTCGTTTCGAGGGCGTGCGCCGCGGCGCGTTCGTCACAACCGGCGGAGGCCGCACCGACGGCTGGAGCGCCGGACGGTTGTTCACCGATTCTCCGACGCCCGCCGTCTGGGACGTCCTCGGCTGAGACGCTTGCCCGCCCGCGGGCCCGGGGCTAGGGTCGCGGCATGCGTATGAAGGTCGCTGCCGGAACGGTGGCACTCGGTTTTGTGCTGGCGCTCTGCGGGTGCGCTCCAGCGACCACTGTCGAGGTGATGTCGCTGGAGGAGTCCACTGTCGCCACGCCGCCCCTGGCGCAGACCTCACTGTCCGACGAAGTGGTCACACCGGCGACGCCGGAAAACGCCACCGTCATCGCGGAGTACGCCGCCACCGAGGGTCCGCTTCCGCGAACGAGCACCCGTGAGTTTGTCGGGACGATGGGCGCCGATCTGACGTGCAGGGGTGGTACTCCGCTGAGGTTCGGCATCCTCGCCGGCAGTTCCGCGGAGGTGCCCTGCGACGGGAAGACATACCGCATCGTTCACGACTCGAATCTCTCCGTCGCGGCCGGTGGGTTGGAGGTCACCGCCCCCTCCGATACGCGGTGGGCTGCCGTGGTCTGGCTCCTCCCTGAGGGGTGAGGGGTCGTCGATGTCGGCGCCGGATGGCAGGATGGGCGCATGCCTGAGATGCCAGAGGTACAGGGACTCGTCGACTACCTCGACGATCGTCTGGCCGCGCGCACGATCACGAAGACCACGGTCGCATCCATCGCCGCGCTGAAGACCTTCGATCCCCCGATCCACGCCCTCATCGACGCGGAGGTACGCGGGGTGACGCGCCACGGGAAGTTCATCGACATCCTGACCCTCACGTCGGCCGGCGACGAGGTGCATCTCATCTTCCATCTTGCGAAGGCCGGGTGGCTGCGCTGGTACGACGCGCTTCCCGCCACGGCCATCAAGCCGGGTCGCACCCCGATCGCGTTGCGCATCGCCTTCGACGACGGTTCAGGCTTCGACCTCACGGAAGCGGGCACCAAGAAGTCTCTGGCAGTGTACGTCACCCGCGATGCGCAGACCGTGCCGGGGATCGCCCGCCTCGGTCCCGATCCGCTGCGGCCGCCGCTCTCGCTCGAGGAGTTTCGCACGATGCTCGCCGGCCGCCGCACACAGATCAAGGGGCTCCTACGCGATCAGTCGATCATCGGCGGCATCGGCAACGCCTATTCGGACGAGATCCTTCACGCCGCGAAGCTGTCCCCGTACGCCATCGCCGCGACACTGGGCGAGGAGGAGACCGCACGGCTGCATCAGGCCATGATCGACACCCTCACCCACGCGGTCTCGGTGGCCTCCGGCAAGCCGCCCGCCGAGCTGAAGGACGCCAAGCGTGCGGGCATGAACGTCCACGCGCAGGCGGGCAAACCCTGCCCCGTGTGCGGTGACACGGTGCGCAGCGTGTTCTTTGCGAATCGCTCGCTGGAGTACTGCCCCACATGCCAGACCGGCGGCAAGCCGCTGGCGGATCGTCGCCTCAGCCGGCTGCTGAAGTAGGCCCACTCACGCCGCGAGCACTGGAAGCGCGGCGTCGAATGCCTCGCGCCCCGCGGGCGTGAGCCACTCCCCCACCACACCGCGGATCTCCCGAGCCAGGTCCACCTCCGAGTCGAACAGCCACTGCAGCTGCAGTCCGTCCATCAGCGAGGTGAGGCGTAGCGCGGCGCTGCGGGCATCGAGGTCGGCCCGAACGAGTCCGCGCGCCTGTAGCGCGACCAGCGCCCGCGCGGTTCCGCGGCGGATGCGCTCGTTGCGCTGTGTGAAGTAGTCGTGAGCCGGATGGTCGGTGGCCGCCGCCTCCGCCGAGAGGCGGACGAAGAGTTCGATGAGCCCCGGCACCAGGCGATTGTGATCGGCGAGGTCGACCATGCCGCGCAGCACCCCGATAGCGCCGTGAGCCTCGACATAGGGTGCGAACCGCTCCTGGTCCTCCTCGTCCCGCGCCTCCAGCACCGCGTGCAGAAGTGCTTCCTTGTCGGCGAAGTGGTGGAGCAGCCCCGCGCGGGAGATGCCGCATGCTGCCGCGATCTCCAGGATCGTGGCCGAGACGAAGCCGCGCTCGGCGAAATGCTCCGATGCGGTGCGGATGATGACATCACGGCGCGCACGACCATTGGCGTAGCCGCGGGCTTCGTCGTCGGTCGGGGTCATGCTGACACGGTAGCACTTGCGCCACGAAAACCGACACTTGTGTAGGCATTGCTGGGGAAACGACACTCCTGTCCACGACAACTGGATCAGAAAAGGTTATCCGATCAGGCCCTTTTCCCAACACCTACACATGTGTCGGTTTTCATGCTAGCGTCTTCGCAATGGTCACGGCGGACCATCCCGGCTCCGCCTGACAGGCATCACCTCCCACTCGAGACCCTGACCTGGCAAGGATTGACAATGTCGTCGACTTCACCCGACGCGCCGGAAACGGTGCAACCGCCGCTCACGCAGACCACGTACGTCCGCACCGCCTCGGGCGAGGATGACCCGCCCGCGCCGCTGACGGGGCTCGGCCGCCTTCTCGGCTCGATCATCCCGGCCAACTTCGCCATCTTCCTGATCTGGGGCGCCGTCCCCGGTGTCCTGCTGCCGCATCAGATCGAGTTGCTGTTCCCGGAGAGCAAGGTGGCGACCTTCGCGGTGATCGCGACGGTCGGAGCCCTCTGCGCGCTCGTGGCCCAGCCCGTCGCCGGACAGCTGTCCGACCGCACCCGATCGAAGTACGGCCGCCGGGCGCCGTGGATGATGCTTGGTGTGTTCGGCGGTGGACTGGCACTTGTCGGGCTGGCGTTCGCGAACTCGTTCGTCGGCATCCTCATCGCGTGGTGCCTGGTGCAGATCGCCTACAACTTCGCGCAGGGCCCGCTATCCGCGGTCCTGCCGGACCGCGTGCCCATCGCGCGACGCGGCACGTTCGCCGCGCTGTCGGGCGTCGGCCTCATGGCCGGTGCCCTCGGCGGCCAGATCGTCGGCTCACTGCTGTTCAACAGCCTGACAGCCGGCTACATCATCTTCGCCGTGTTCGCCTTCGTGGTGATCGGGCTGTTCGTCCTCCTCAACCCGGACCGTCCCAGCACCAACTTCGAGCGCGAGCCGTTCAGCCTCCGCGACTTCATCGGCACCTTCTGGGTGAACCCGATCAAGCACCCCGACTTCTTCTGGGCCTTCACGGGGCGCCTGCTGCTCTACACCGGTTACTTCGGTGTGACCGGCTACCAGCTCTACATCCTGGGCGACTATCTCGGCATCGCCGAGCCGCAGACGGTGATCCCCCTGCTGGGTATCGTCGGCCTGGTGGGCACGATCATCGCCACCGTGATCTCGGGTCCGCTGTCTGACCGCGTGGGACGCCGCAAGCCGTTCGTGTTCGGATCCTCCGTGGTCATGGGCCTGGCCCTCGCGCTGCCGTGGTTCTGGCCCACGTACGAGTCCTGGCTCATCATGACCGCGGTGATCGGCTTCGGGTTCGGGATGTTCCAGGCGGTCGACACGGCCCTGATGAGCCAGGTCCTCCCGTCCGCGAAGTCGTTCGCCAAGGACCTGGGCGTGGTGAACATCGCGGCCACGCTGCCGCAGACCTTCGCCCCCGGATTCGCGGGCGCCATCGTGCTGGTGTTCGGCTATGCCGGCCTGTTCCCGATTGGCATCGTCCTCAGCATTCTCGGCGCCGTCAGCGTCTGGTTCATCAAGTCCGCCAAGTAGGAAGAGATCATGACCGATTCCGCTCGTTTCCCGTATCAGGACGCCTCACTGGCCGTCGCCCAGCGCGTCGAGGATCTCCTCAGCCGGATGGACGCCGCCGACAAAGCCGGCATGTTCTTCCACACGATGATTTCGTACGGCGATCCGAACCAGGCCAACCCCACCTTCGGCATCCCGTCGGCGGTGTCGATGGTGCGAAAGCGCCGGATGACGTACTTCAACATCATCGGCGCGGCTGGAGACGGCCGGGAGTTCGCCGCGTGGCACAACGACCTGCAGCGCACGGCGCTGGAGAACGGCCTCGGCATCCCGATCACGTTCTCCACCGATCCGCGCCACGCCTTCAGCGACAACCCGCTCACCTCGATCCTGGCCGGCCCCTTCTCACAGTGGCCGGAGACACTGGGATTCGCCGCGCTCGCATCGCCGGAGCGGCTCGAGCGATTCGGTGACATCGCGCGCCAGGAGTACCTGGCCGTGGGACTGCGGGTGGCCCTCCACCCGCAGATCGATCTCGCCACCGAGCCCCGCTGGTCTCGGATCAGCGGCACGTTCGGGGAGAGTGCGGACCTCACGTCCGATCTCGTCGTCGCCTACATCCGCGGCTTCCAGGGCGAGGAATTCGGCACCGAGTCCGTGGCCGCGATGGTCAAGCACTTCCCCGGCGGCGGACCGCAGAAGGACGGCGAGGATCCGCACTTCCCGTGGGGTCGCGAACAGGTCTACCCGGGCGGCGAGCAGGAGTACCACCTCCGCCCGTTCATCGCGGCGATCAACGCCGGGGCAACGCAGATGATGCCCTACTACGGCATGCCGGTCGGCACCGACTGGGAGGAGGTCGGCTTCGGGTTCAACAAAGACGTGCTCACCGATCTGCTGCGCGACCGACTCGGCTTCGAGGGCATCGTGTGCACCGACTGGGGTCTGCTGACGGACGCCGAGGTGCTCGGCAGCGAGATGCCCGCCCGTGCCTGGGGCGTGGAGCAGCTGACCCGGCCGGAGCGCATGGTCAAAGCCCTCGACGCCGGTGTCGATCAGTTCGGGGGCGAACTGTGCACGGATGTGCTCCTGGACCTGATGGCCCAGGGCACCGTGTCCGAGGAGCGCCTCGACGTCTCGATCCGCCGGCTGCTCAGCGAGAAGTTCCGGCTGGGCCTGTTCGACAACCCCTTCGTGGACGAGGACCGTGCCGCCATCGTGGTGGGTCAGAGCGACTGGGTGGAGGAGGGGCTGGCTGCCCAGAGCGACTCGCTCACCCTGCTGACCAACGCCGACTCGCTCCTTCCGCTCGCGCGGGGCGTGAAGGTCTACGCGGAGGGTGTGAACGCCGAGGTGCTCGCAGACTTCGCCACTCTCGTGGACTCCCCCGACGACGCGGATGTCGCGATCCTGCGCATCAAGGCGCCATTCGAGATCCGTGATCGCGGCGGCTTCTCCGCCATGTTCCATGAGGGTTCGCTCGAATTCCCCGCCGAGGAGCATGCACGCCTCACCGCGATCGCCGAGAAGGTGCCCACCGTGATCGACATCTACCTGGATCGTCCCGCGGTCCTGGGCGGGCTCGAAAAGACCGCCGGCGCGGTCATCGCGAACTACGGCGCCTCCGACCTGGCGGTGCTGCGCGTGCTGTTCGGCGATCGTTCGCCGCTCGGCTCGCTGCCGTTCGATCTGCCGCGATCGGACGCCGCCGTTGCCGCGAGCCGCTCGGACGTGGCCTTCGACACCGAGGATCCCACGTTCCGCTTCGGCCACGGTCTGCGTTACTGATCCCGGTTCATTGCGCGCAATTGGCTCCATACCCTCGTGGTTTGGAGCCAATTGCGCTGCGGGGTCGAGATGGTGTCGCCGCTGAATCCGGTTCATTGCGCGCAAATCGCCCGAAACTGGGGCGAATAGGATCCATTCGCGCGCTATGAACCGGGTGGGGCCGGTCAGCCGGCGTCGAGGGCCTCGGTGTCGGCGTCGGTCCAGTCCAGGGACTTGGACACGGCCTTGCGCCACACGCGGTAGCGGCGCTCACGCTGGTCCTCGTCCATCGCGGGCGTCCAGCGGCGATCCTCCTGCCACAGCGCCCGCAGTTCGTCCAGGTCCGCCCACACGCCTGTCGCCAGGCCCGCAGCGAACGCGGCGCCCAGCGCCGTGGTCTCGGTGATGCGCGGGCGGACGACGGTGACCCCGAGCACGTCCGCCTGGAACTGCATCAGCGTGTCGTTGCGGGTCATCCCGCCGTCCACGCGCAGCTCGGGCAGGGCGGTCGCGGTGTCCTCCACCACGGCGTCGATCACGTCGCGTGTCTGGAACGCCGTCGATTCCAGCGCAGCGCGCGCGATGTGGCCCTTGTTGACGAAGCGGGTCAACCCGACGAGGGCGCCACGCGCATCCGGACGCCAGTAGGGCGCGAACAGCCCTGAGAACGCCGGGACGAAGTAGGCGCCGCCGTTGTCCTCCACCGTGGCGGCCAGCCGCTCCACGTCGCTGGACTCGGCGATCAGACCGAGGTTGTCACGCAGCCACTGGACGAGCGAGCCGGTGACCGCAATCGACCCCTCCAGCGCGTAGCGGGCGGGTTCGTCCGCCACACGGTACGCGACCGTGGTGATGAGACCGTTGCGGGAACGGACGATCTCGGTGCCCGTTCCGACGATGAGGAAGTTGCCCGTGCCGTAGGTGTTCTTCGACTCCCCGGCCTCGAACGCGGTCTGGCCGAAGGTGGCGGCCTGCTGATCGCCGAGGATGCCGGCGATCGGGACACCGGCGGCCGGCAGTCCCCCGGCGATGGCGCCCACGATCTCCGAGGACGAGCGCACCTCCGGCAGCATCTGGCGAGGGATGTCCCATACCGCACACAGCTCGTCGTCCCAGTCCAGGGTGCGCAGGTCCATCAGGAGCGTGCGCGACGCGTTGGTGACGTCGGTCACATGAGCGCCGCCGTCCGTTCCGCCGGTGAGGTTCCACACCAGCCAGGTGTCGGGGGTTCCGAACAGCAGCTCGCCACGCCCCGCACGCTCGCGCGCTCCGGGCACCCGGTCGAGGATCCACGCGATCTTCGAGGCCGACGAATAGGTGGACAGCGGCAGCCCGGTCTGGTCGGCGAAGCGGTCGGTGCCGCCGTCGCGAGCGAGCTCATCCACCTTCGCCTGCGTGCGTGTGTCCTGCCAGACGATCGCGTTGTGGATCGGCTCGCCCGTGGCCCGATCCCAGACGATCACCGTCTCGCGCTGGTTCGTGATGCCCAGCGCCGCGACGTCGGAGACGTCGATCGCGGCCTCGTCGAGCGCGTGCTGGAGCACCCAGAGGGTGTTGTCGCGGATCTCCGTCGCATCGTGCTCGACCCAGCCGGCACGCGGCAGGATCTGCTCGTGCTCCCGCTGACTGGTCGCGACGATCTCCCCCGCCCGATCGAAGACGATCGCACGGGTCGAGGTGGTGCCCTGGTCGAGGGCGATCACGTGGGCGGCCACACTGCCTCCTATTGGCGCTGCAGAACGGATCAGGCGTACTCGGGGACGGCGTAGTTGACGTGGGCGAGGCCGCGCACGACCTCGGCGTCCACCGTGGCCGCATCCCATCCGAGCGTATCGGCGATCGCCTCGGCGACGGCACGTGCATTCTCCTCGGACGCCAGCCCAGTGAAGGCCATGCTGGTGCGACGCATGAGCATGTCCTCCAGATGACGCACGTGCTCGGTGCGGGCCAGGTGACGAAGCTCTGCGGTGGAGTACGCGGGCGCTCCGGCGAGCGGGGCGTCGTCGGCGTCGGCCACGATGGCGTCGATGACCGCGGTGGCCACCGTGCCGTAGCGATCCAGCAGCTGCGCGGCGCGCTCGCGCGGCAGGGAGGATGCATTGTCGTCCAGCCAGGCCTGTCGCGCCCGTTCGGTGCGGGGGTAGTCCTTGCCACCGCCGATCGCGAGACCGCGGGTGGAGCGGCGACGGGGGCGCGCCAGTGCCTCCAGCACGTGATCGGCCAGGCGCTCGGCGGACGCGCGGAACGTGGTCCACTTCCCGCCGACCAGGCTGAACACCGTGGCGTCGCCGGTGGGCAGGGTGGCCGTCTCGATGCGATAGTCGCGGGATACGAAACCGGGTGCCTCGTCGCCATGGCCGGGCAGCGGCCGGACACCGGAGAAGCGGTACACGATGCTCTCGGGGTCCACCGGGATCGAGGGGAACACGTGCGCGGCCAGCTCGACGAAGTACGCCACCTCCTCCGGAGTGCAGACAGCCGGCTCCGACATGTCGTGCTCGAGGTCGGTGGTGCCGATGAGCACCTTGCCCTTGAGCGGGTAGATCAGCACGATGCGTCCGTCGTTGTGCTCGAAGAAGATCTCGCGTCCGCCGGTGGCCTCCAGCAACTGCGGGTTGTCCACGACGATGTGGGACCCCTTCGTGCCCCCCATGAACCGCGTCGGCCGTCCCAGCGCCTCGTTGGTGAGGTCGGTCCAGGGCCCGGACGCGTTGACGACGACACCGGCCGAGAACGCGAGTTCCTCGCCGCTGTCGGCATCGCGCAGGATGACCTTTCCGTCACGAGCGCCCACCGCGGCGGTGTAGGTGGCGATGCGTGCACGATCGCCGCCCGCCGTCACGCCGTCACGCGCCACGTCGATCGCGAGCCGCTCGGGATCGTGCATCGAGGCGTCCCAGTAGGTAGCCGTGTACTTCACGCCGGGGTTCAGCCGAGGCAGCGCCCGCAGTGAGCGCTTGCGGCCGTGGAACTCGTGCCGCGGCACCCGTCCGCCGCCGCGCGAGAACGAGTCGTAGATGACCAGGCCGATCTTGATGAGTGCGGCGCCGCGCTCCTGCGGCTTGCCCGCACCGTGGCGGAGGAAGCGCAGGGGGGCGTTCAGGATGCCGGAGAAGGTCGAGTAGATCGGGATGGTGGTCTGCAGCGGGCGCACGTAGTGCGGCGCGGTGCCCAGCAGGTCGTTGCGCTCGGTGACGGCCTCGTGGACCAGGCGGAACTCGCCGTTCTCGAGGTAGCGAACGCCACCGTGGATCATGTGGCTGGATGCCGCCGAGGCTCCGGTGATCACGTCGCTGCGATCGACGAGGGCGACATCCACGCCTTGCAGGGCGAGATCACGGAACGTGGCGATGCCGTTGATGCCGCCGCCGATGATGAGCACGTCCGCGTAGGGCCGATCGGCGAGGCGCTCGATCCCGGTGGGAGTTCGGGGCGAGGTGGAGGCAGCCATCATGATCCTTCCCGGCGGCGCGGACCTCACGCCGTCCCCTCGATCCTCTCGCGGCGAGAACATCCTTTCAACCTTCGTGAACGAATGTGCAGGACGGCTACGCTATGGTCATGCCCGACCACTCCTGGGACGCGGATCCCGCCCGTGTGCGCGATGCGCTGCGCGCCGCTCACCTGTACTACCTGCAGGACCTCACGATGGATGCCATCGCGCGCGAACTGCACACCTCACGCTCCTCGGTGTCACGCCTGCTGAGTTTCGCCCGTGACACCGGGCTGGTGGAGATCCGGGTGCGCCCCGAACAGGATGACGCCGCGGCGCTGGCGAAGGAGCTGCGCTCACGCTTCGGCGTCACAGCGCATGTCGTGCCCGTGCCCGACACGGTCAGCGACATCGAGCGGCTCGACCGCGTGGCGCTCACCGCTGCACGGATTCTCACGGGCTTCATCGACTCGAATCAGCGCATCGGCATCGCGTGGGGATCGACCATCAGCGCGGTCAGCCGCTTCCTGGTGCCCAAGCAGACCCACGATTCCGTGATCATCCAGCTGAACGGCTCCGGCAACCTCGCCTCGACGGGCGTGCTGTACGCGAGCGAGCTGCTGCGCCGATTCGGCGACGCCTACGGCGCAGCGGTGGAGCAGTTCCCCGTGCCCGCATTCTTCGACGATCCGCACACCCGGGAGGCCTTCTGGCGGGAACGCTCGATCCGCCGGATCCTGGCGCTGCAGTCGCGCCTCGACGTCGCACTGTTCGGCGTGGGCTCGCCGATCTCCGAGGTCCCGAGCCACGTGTATCACGACTCGTACCTGGAGAAGGCGGACTATCGGGCACTGTCCGAGGCCGGGGTGATCGGGGATGTCGCGACGGTCTTCTTCCGCGCCGACGGATCCACCGACGGCATCGCCGTGAACGAACGCGCGACCGGTCCCGACTTCCGCGTGCTCCGTCGCACCCCGCGGCGCGTGTGCGTGGTGGCGGGGCGCGCGAAGGCGCCGAGCATCCGGGGTGCGCTCGCCGCCGGTCTCATCACCGATCTCATCGTCGACGAGCCGACGGCGCTCGCCCTCGCCGAAGCCTGAGCGCCGATCAGGTGAACGCGGTGCCCGGAGGGATCTGCAGCCAGGGGTTGGCCGGCATCTCGCCCTGGTCGTACATCACCTGATCGCGCCAGCCCGGAGTCTCCACGAAACCGCGCTTCATGAACACCAGCTCCATGCACGCGGTCCACCCCTTCACACCGTCGAGCTTTCCCAGGGTCTGGGTCTGGAAGCGGTGCAGGTCGTCGGTGGAGGGCAGGATCACTTCGCAGTAGAGCGAGCTCTCATCGAGCGCCGCCGCCATGAAGCGCACCGCGAGGTGCGGGCGCAGCGCCTGCGCCACCCGCTCCAGGTGCGAAGGCGCCACCCGCAGGATGATGAGCGTCTCGGCGCTCATCCCGAGTGACGCCGCCGTGACGGACGTGGCCGTGGTGATGCACCCGTTCGCTTTGAGACGCTCGTAGCGGCGTCGGACGCTGCTCTCATTCATCCCGAGCTTCGTCGCGATCGAGGGGAACGAGGCACGCCCGTCCACGGAGAGCTCGCCCACGATGCGACGATCGGCGTCGTCGAAATGGTCCGGTTCGCATGAGTTCGGCGGCGGCATGAGCGCCTCCGAGCCGCTCTCGGTGGCATCCGGCTCAAACAGCTGCCGGCCCCAGTCGAAGCTGACCTTGTAGTTGAAGGTCAGCAAGTCGCTGCGCCAGCGCTCGATCCCCGGAATCGACTGCAGCCCGGTGAGAACGCGCGTCTGCTGCGCGGAGCCGCCGGTGATGACCACCTCGGCGTACAGGTCGAATCGCCCCGTCACGAGGGTCACGAACCGCACGTACGGCGACTTCACGAGCTGTTCGGCCACGTCCATCTGCGTGCCCGGCGAACAGTTCACGCGCACCAGGAACGACTCCACCCGTCCGGAGTTGCCAAGCGTGGGAATCACGCCCACACGCACGATGCCGTCCGTGAGCAGCTGCTGCCCCCGCCGGGCGACGGTGGAGACCGCAGCGCCCACCTGGTCGGCGATCGCGCGCCAGCTGGCGCGTCCGTCCTGTTGCAGGGCGACGATGATCTGCTTGTCCAGCTCGTCGATACTGCGTCCCCCTGTCCCCCCTGCCACCGTCGTGGTCACTTCGGAGGGTAGACCCGGTGCAGGAAGTCCCGCACTGTCTGGGTCCACTCCTCCGCCTGTTCGATCTGCGGGGAGTGCCCCGACTTCTCGAAGACGACCAGCTCAGAGTTCGGTACCAGCTCAGCGATCGTCTCGCTACACGATACTGGGGTGATCCAGTCGGTCCGGCCAACCGTGATCAGTGTCGGCACCGAGATCTCGTGCAGCCGGGGCTTCAGGTCGTAGTCGACGAGGTTCACCGAGAACGCGTAGTTGTGCGCCTCATAGCGGTACGGGGTCGCCTCGACCTTGCGCTCCACAGCCTCCGGGTCGTAGACGAAGTCGTACAGCGGCAGGATCTCGCGCCAGCAGTCCTTGAGGTCCTCGTTGTCGCGCACCTGACCGAGGTCGATGCGGTCGAACTTCTCCATGTCGATGTCGACCCGGTCACTCGCGAGCGCGTTCTCCCGCGCGAGATGGGCGTTGCCGTTGTCCGGGCTGGTGTCGCGCAGCACCACGGCGGCGACGCGGTCGGGGTAGCGCAGGGCGTACTCCATGGCCATGAACCCGCCGTAGGAACCACCCGCCATGACGATCCGCTCGGCACCGATCCACTCGCGCAGGCCGTCGATGTCGGCCGCCCACTGCTCGTGGCTGAAGGTGCCGTTGCCTTCGCTCTGACCGCTGCCGCGCGCGTCGAACACCACCACGCGGTACTCGTCGGCGAGGCGACCGAAGCTCGCGCGGGGTTCTGCCCGGGAGCCGAGTCCGGGCGCGCCGTGGTGGGTGATGATGACCGGCGCCCCCTCGGGCCCCAGAACCTCCACCGCCAGATGGTTCCCGTTGATCTGCACCCATTGCGCCTCGGTGGTGGCGGCCGCGAACTCCGGCGATACCTGCTTGTCGGTCATGGAGACTCCTTTTCGGTCAGATTCAGAGAGCGATGGTGCAGGATGCGAGATCCCGCGGGAAGGCGGTGAGCCGCTCGGCACCGCTGTCGGTGACGAGCATGCTGTCGCTGATGCGGTAGCCGGCGTGGCCGGGGATGTAGATGCCGGGCTCGTTGGAGACGACCATGCCGGCGGCGAGCACCGTGGCATCGCCGTCCTCCAGCCAGGGTGCCTCGTGCATGCCGAGCCCGATGCCGTGGCCCTGCCGATGGCGCAGGTGCTCGCCCAGGCCCGCAGCGCGGATGACATCGAGGCAGCGACGATTCGCCTCGCGGCACTCCACGCCGGGCGCGATGGCGTGGGTTCCCACCTCCTGCGCCTCTCGGACGGTGTCGTGATAGCGGATCTGGTCCGCGCTCGGCTCACCCAGCACGAAGGTGCGTTCGCCCTCCACGAATCGTCCGCCCACCGCGCAGCCGAGCGACAGCATGAAGGTGTCTCCCGGCTGCAGGCGCTGCGCCGACGGCAGGCCGTGCGGGAAGGCCGAGTTCGGCCCGGAGTAGACGAGTCCGCCCGCGAGCAGCGAGGCGACGACCACGTTCTCATGCTCCGCGTACATCGTGGAGACGCCCACCGAGGTGACGTGCCGCTCGAGTTCCGCTTCGCTCGGCAGCTGTCCGCCAGCGGCTACGGCCTCGCGCACCAGCTCCACGCCCGCGACCAGCATCAGGTCCGTGATGCGGGCGGCCTCGCGGTGCAGTGCGATCTCCTCCGGGAATTTGATGTAGCGGCTGTGCAGCACGATGTCCGATGGCGTCAGCACGGAGCCTGCGAACGCGGCCTGCGCGGCCAGCAGACGAGAGGTGGACATCGTGGCCGTGAAGCCGATGCGCCTGCCGGAGGCTCCCACGCGACGGGCGAGGAACTCGAACGGCGGGACGATCCCCGGATACTCCGGGAAGGACACCAGCTCCGCGGTGGCGTTCTGCGCCTGCGCGTACTCCCATTCCAGCGCCGGTACCAGCATCACCACCTCGTCGGTGAGATCCAGCCACACGGCCACCGGGCGCTCCGAGGGGTGGTGGAAGAAGCCCGTCAGATAGGCGATGTCCTCCGGGTCGTCGGTGAGGATCGCATCCACTCCGTCGTCGGCCATCGCGGCGCGGACGCGCTCGTGCACGCGGGGGAAGAAGTCCGGCGAGAGTCGCTGGGAGAACACCATGTCGTTGCTCCTGTGGGCATCGGGCGCGTCAGCGCGCACGGTTGCGGGGGTTGCGGGCGTCGTTGTAGGCGATCGACAGCAGCGTCGCCGAGAGCACCAGGGCGAGGATCGCGAGGGAGGGGAACAGCGTCAGCCACCACGCGCTCGACATCGCCCCCGCCTGCTGTGCCTCGTAGAGGATGCGACCCCAGGACCACGTCGTCGGGTCCCCGAGACCGAGGAAGGCGAGGCCGGCGGCGGAGAGCACCGCGCGGGAGGCGGTCACCACGACCGAGACGACGATGACCGGCGTCACGGCGGGAAGCACGTGACGGGTGATGATCCACCACGGCGAGGTGGTCATCAGACGTGCGGCGTCCACGTAGGGCAGCCCCACCACCGTGAGGGCCTGCGAGCGCACCAGGCGGGTCACCTCCGGCCACGAGAAGGCCGCCACCACCAGGATGATCGTCGTGGTGCTCGGCCCGACGAGGGCGGCGACCAGGATCATGAGCGGCAGCACGGGCAGGGACAGCGTCATATCCACGATCACGCTGATGAACCCGTCCGCGCGTCGGAAGTAGGCGCCGATCACGGCCACGAAGGTGCCGAAGGCGATGGCGATGACAGACGCCGCGACGGCGACCAGCACGCTCTGCTGCGTGCCCCAGATGACCTGCGCGTACACGTCGCGGCCGAGCGAGTCGGTGCCGAACCAGTGCTCACCCGACGGCGGCTGCAGCACATCGGGCCCGTAACTGGCCGGATATGCAGCCAGCAGACCCGCAGCCACCGAGATCACCGCGAGCGCGAGCAGCACCGCGAGGGAGATCATCCCGAGCGGATCACGGCGGAACTGACGCCAGGTGTGCACGGACGCACGGACGTTCTCGGTGGCGACCGGCTCGTGCGCCCCGGCGTCGATGATGGCGCCGGCGACGGCGGTCTCGACGGCCGGCTTCGGGGCCTGCGCTGCGACGGAGTTGTGGAGGTTCTCGCTCATGAGGTCTTCACCCGGGGGTCGAGGTAGCCGTAGATGATGTCGGTGGCCATGTTGGCGACCACGACCGTGAGCGCCAGCATGAGGAATGCGCCCTGGAGCACAGGGAAGTCCAGCTGGGTCACCGCGTCGTAGATGCCGCGGCCCACGCCCGGATAGGCGAACACTGTCTCCGTGAGCACCGCCCCTCCCACCAGGAAGCCCAGCTGCAGGCCGATCAGTGTGGTGGTGGGCAGCAGCGCGTTTCGCAGCGCGTGCTTCCAGAGGATCTGGCGGTACGGCAGCCCGTTGGCCCGCGCGAGCGTCACGTAGTCCTCCCCCAGCGCGTCGATCAGCGTGGATCGCATGGTCAGCACGTAGGAGCCGATCTGCACGAGCATCAATGAGACGGCCGGCAGCACGAGATGGCGGGCGACGCTGAGATACCAGTCCATGCCGTACACCCCGTTGTCGAAGGCGCCGCCGATGGGGAACCAGCCGAGGAACAGGCCGAAGACGAACAGCAGCAGGATGCCCACGCTCGGCACGAACAGGGATTGTCCGGTGACCCCGAGGATCTGCACCACCCGGTCGGTGGCGCGGCCCTTGTGCGAGGCCGCGGCCACGCCGAGCGGGATGCCGATGATGATGGTCAGTGCGAGGGCGGTGAGGGTGAGAAGCAGCGTCCAGGGCAGCCGCTGCATGATCACGTCCACCACGGGCACCGACTGCGTGAACGAGATGCCGAGGTTTCCCTGCACGAGCTGCCACATGTACAGCCCGTACTGGACGATCAGGGGCTGGTCCAGCCCGTACTGCTGAAGGATGGTCGCCCGGATGTCTTCGGTCATGTTCGGGCTCGCGAGCGCGAGCGCTGGATCTCCTGGCAGGATGCGAAGCAGCAGGAAGGTCACGGTCACGGCGAACCAGATCGTGAGCAGCCCGCGACCCACGCGGCCCAGCAGGAACGAAAGACGAGACACCCGGGCGACCCCTTTCAGCGGCCGGTCACTCGACCGGCGTCGCGCTCGCGAGCGAGAGCGGGTTGACGATGGACAGAAGCTCACTCGGCTTCGAGACGAAGCCGGTCCACTTGTCGCTGGCGGCGAAGAACAGGTTCTGCGTGTACATGATGTTGTCGTACACCTGTTCGTGGACGATCTTGTTCGCGTCACGCATGACGGCGATCTTGTCGTCCTTGTCGAAGGTGACCATGCCCTTCTCGATCAGCGCGTTGAGTTCCGGATCATCCACGTGGGTGTAGTTGATCGCCCCGCCCGGCAGGTAGGAGAGCGCGAAGTTGGTGACCGGGTCGTCCATGATGGCGAAGTTGCCCGCATAGATGTCGTAGTCGCCCTCGTTCGTCTGCGCCAGGTAGGTGTTGCGCTCGGAACCCTGCAGCGTGATCTTGATGCCCGCTGTGGCCGCGCTGTCCTTCACCATCTGCGCCCACTGGCTGGTGACCGCATCCTGCAGCGAGTAGATGAGACGGAACTCCAGCGGGAACATGCCGTCGGCGCCTGCCGTGTAGCCGGCCTTCTCCATCAGTGACCGCGCCTGCTCGGGGTCGTACTCGTACTCCGTGATGGAGTCGTCGTAGTAGTCCTTGAGCACGGGCATCAGCGCACTGGAGCCGGTGGAGACCGCCTGTCCCTGCAGCACGACCGTGCGGATGGCCTCGTAGTCCGCCGCGTGGGCGAGCGCCTGGCGCACCTCGGTCTTGGCGAGATCGGCGTTGTCCATGTTGTAGACCATGTGCGCGTAGCCGAGACCGGCCGCCTCGATCACCTGCAGCCCTGCCGTGGAGCGCAGCTTCTCGACCTGGGTGGGCGGCAGCGCGTTCGCGATGACGTCGATCTCGCCGCTCTGCAGCGCCAGGATCTCGGTGTTGACGTCCGGGTACACGCGGTAGACCACTTCTGCCGGGCCCGGCACGCCACCGTCGACGAGCGGGTAGGAGTCCACGCGCTTGAGGGTGTAGTGCTGGCCCACCTGGAAGTCGGACATGATGAACGGGCCGAGGCCCACCCATCCGCCGTCCTTGCCGTCGTTCGCGAAGGTAGCGATCGAGCCCTTCGGCTCGAACACGTGCTGCGGGACGACCACGCCCCAGAATCCGATCTCCTCGATGATGGACGAGTCCGGCTGCGAGAGCGTGAGCTCGACGCGGGTGTCCGACACCGCGGTGGCGGTGTCGAGGTTGCCGAGCTGACCGAAGAACGTTCCGGGCGCCTCGTCCTTCTTCACCGCGTTCAGCGTCCAGGCGACGTCCTTCGCCGTGAGCGGGGTGCCGTCGCTCCACACGAGATCGTCACGGATCTCGTAGAAGCCGGTGGTGTCGTCCACGTAGCCCCAGTCGGTGGCGACGTTCGGCTCCTTGGAGCCGGTGTCGCTGATGGAGAGCAGGTGCGGGTACATCAGGTTCGTCACCCACGAGTCGGTGCGGCTGTTGCCGAGCACCGGGTTGAAGTTGACGACGTCGGTGGTGGTGCCCACCGAGAGCGTCTTGTCGCTGGGACCCGTTCCCGCCGACGCGCCGCCGGTGGTACCGGCGTCGGTTGTGGGCGAGGTGGGTGCCTGCGGCGCGCACGCGGCAAGGCTCACCGTGAGAGCGAGAGCCGCGCCGAGCGCCAGGAGCCGTCCGCGCATCAGACCCACACCTCCTCAAGCACGCGCATCGTGTTGCCGCCGACGACCTTGCGGATCTCGTCGTCGGAGTAGCCGTTCTTCACGAGCCAGCCGATGATGTTGTAGAACTCCTCGGCGGGGTTCTCGATGCCGTCGATGTAGGGCTGCTTCTCGTAGTCCACGTGACCGTGCGCCTGCCCGATCGACAGGTTCGAGGAGAACGCGTCGTGCAGGCCCACGTGGTCGCCGAAGAGGGTGTCGGGTCCGAAGGTGACGTGGTCGATGCCGACCAGGTTCACGCAGTACTCGAAGTGATCCATCACGGAATCCAGGGAGTGCTTCGGGTGCTGCGGCGAGATGGTGGTGTGGGGTGCGGCCTCGATGCCGATGACGCCACCGCGCTTCGCGCACTCGATGATGGTCTCGTCCGTCTTCATGCGGTTCGTCGGCCACAGTCCTCGCGCTCCCGCGTGGGTGATGAACACCGGCACCTTCGAGTGCTTGATGACATCGACGCAGGTGCGATCGCCCGAGTGGGAGATGTCGATCGCGATGCCGAGCTTGTTCATGCGCTCGACCGCCCGCTCACCGAAGTACGTGAGGCCGCCGTCGCCGCGCTCCTTGAGCCCGGAGCCGAGCATGTTCGCCTCCGAGTAGGCGATGCCCATCTGACGGACGCCGAAGCCGTAGAGCACGTCGAGCCGATCCACCTCGTTCTCGATCATCGTCGCCGCCTCGAGAGCGAACACGTGCGCGACGCGTCCGGTCTCCGCCGCGTAGCGGATGTCCTTCAGCGACTCGGCCTTGATCACGAAGTCCTGGTGCGCGAGGTCGGCCATACGAACGCCGAGGTCGAACAGCACATCCTGGTACTTCCAGCCCGCGTCGGAGGAGATGCAGCAGGTGCCGTCCATGCCGTTGTCGAACACCGCCGTGAGGCCGGAGCGGCTGAGGCCCTCGTAGCCGGTGGGTTCGCGGCCCTGGCGGATGTGGTCGCGCAGCTCGCCCATGTCCTCGGGGAACACCTGCACGTGATCGTGCAGCGAAATGACGATCTCATCTGTCAGCAGGCGCGTGGTGCGCTGCTTCTGCTCCTCGGTCAGCTGGAGGCCCTGGTACTCGGGCACCCGGCCGATCTGCTTCGCGTAGCGGAACTCCCGGAAGTCGACGCCGGGCTCCAGATAGTCGTATGCGGTATAGCCGGTGTACCGCGCGGCAGGTTCGAGCATGCTGCTCCCTTGCTCAGGATCGGTTGGTTGGCCGCGGTCAGACGCGGGGTGATGATGACTATCTCGACAATTCGGCACGCTTGTCAACTTGTTTGAGAAATTTCGGTGAAGAATTAATGCACACGAAACAAATCCGCGGCATAGTGGTCTCCATGACGACTTCTGTGGACAACGACTCCGCGGCTGCCGGCCCGGTGCTGGAGGTGGCCGGCCTGCGGGTGAGAGTGGGCTCCGGCACCCGCGCGGTCGAGATCGTGCACGGCATCGACCTCACCGTCCGCCGCGGCGAGTTCGTCGCGCTGCTCGGGGAGTCCGGCTCCGGCAAGTCCGTCACCGCCCGGGCGGTGATGGGACTCATCGACGAGGGCACGGTGACGGCGGAGCGCCTCGTCGCCGGAGGCGTGGATCTGCTGACCTGCTCGGATGAGGAGCGCCGGCGCATGCGCGGCGACCGTGTGAGCCTCGTGCTGCAGGATGCCCTGTCAGCACTCAACCCGGTGCTGAGCATCGGCGATCAGATCATCGATCTGCTCCGCGCTCACCGCGCCATCAGCCGCAAGGAGGCGCACGCTCGTGCCGTCGAGCTGCTGGGGCTCGTGGGAATCCCCTCCCCCGCCCGCCGCGTGGCCGACTACCCGCACCAGTTCTCCGGCGGCATGCGCCAGCGCATCCTGATCGCCATGGCCATCGCGCTGGATCCGGTGCTGCTGATCGCGGACGAGCCGACCACAGCACTGGACGTGACCGTGCAGGCGCAGATCCTCGACCTGTTCGCATCGCTCCGGGATCGGCTCGGAATGGGCATCCTGCTCATCACCCACGACCTGGGAGTGGTGATGGAGGTGGCCGATCGGCTGGCCGTCATGTACGCCGGACGGATCGTGGAGGCCGGCGACGGGGATACCGTGCTGGAGCATCCCGCACATCCGTACACCGCGGCGCTGCTTCGCTCCATGCCGGCCGCCACCCGCACCGAGCGGATGTACGCGATTCCGGGTAGCCCTCCCACGCCCGCGCAGACCCCGTCGGGCTGTGCCTTCCATCCCCGCTGCCCGCTGGCCATCGACCGCTGCCGCGAATCCCGACCCGAACTGCAGGCGATCGGCTCCGGCCGCTCCGCCGCCTGCTTCCGCACTGAGGAGGTTCTCCGTGTCGATGTCCACTGAGGATGTGATCCTGCAGGCCGAGGGCCTCACGCGCACGTTCACCACCGGCCGGGGGCTTCGCCCCACGCGCGTCTCCGCCGTGGCCGGTGTGGACCTCGCCCTGCGACGGGGCGAGGTGCTGGGTGTCGTGGGAGAGTCCGGCTGCGGCAAATCCACGCTGGCGCGCATGCTCGTGGGCCTGGAGACGCCGGACGCCGGCTCGCTGGTCTACGACGGCACCGACGTGTCCACCGGGAGCATGCGCCAGCGCGCGCTGATGCGGCGCGGAATCCAGATGATCTTCCAGGACCCGTACATGTCGCTGAATCCGCGCATGACGGTCAACGAGATCATTGCGGAGCCGCTGGCCGCCACCCGCACTGGGACGGCCGCCAGCCGCCGCGAGCGCGTCGCGGAGTTGCTCCGGCTTGTCGGGCTCGCGCCCGAAATGGCGTCCCGGTTCCCGCACCAGTTCTCCGGAGGACAGCGCCAGCGCATCGGCATCGCCCGGGCACTCGCACTGGATCCCGACGTGCTCATCTGCGACGAGCCGGTGTCCGCCCTGGACGTTTCGGTGCAGGCGCAGGTCATCAATCTCCTCGACGACGTGCGCCGTCGCCTCGGCGTCTCCGTGGTCTTCATCGCGCACGATCTGTCCGTGGTGCGGCACGTGGCCGATCGGGTAGCCGTGATGTACCTCGGCAAGGTCGTCGAGCTCGGCGACACCGACGACGTGTTCAGCCGCCCCGCGCATCCGTACACCCGCGCCCTGCTGTCGGCCATCCCGCCGCACACCCGCGCTGAGCGCGGCAAGCTGTCCGAGCGCACCAGACTGACCGGCGAACCCCCGTCGCCCGTGAACCCGCCGTCGGGTTGCCGGTTCCACCCCCGCTGCTCCTTCGCCACATCGGCGTGCGCAACAGGGGTTCCGCCGCTGGAGCCGATCGGTGAGGGCGGGCGGCAGACCGCCTGCTTCCACGCCGATCAGGTGCTGTCCCTCGCGGCGGGCTGATCCGTCGCCGGCACCTCCCCACTGTGCAGGGGCGGTGCCGGCGGCGATCGGCGTGACAGCGGATTTCGCTGAACGGGAATGAACGGGTGTCGGTGGCGTTGAATACACTCGTGCGCAGCCGATGAGGCGCACCCGCGTCATATCCCCGACAGTCAGGACCCCATGTTCAGCGATGCCGAACGCCGCGCGATGGCGCGGGCCCTGGTGCTCGCAGCGCGTGGCCCCCGCGGCGTCAACCCGCAGGTGGGCGCCGTCATCCTCGCGCCCGACGGTGAGGTGCTGGCCGAGGGCTGGCACCGCGGGGCCGGGACACCGCACGCCGAGGTGGACGCCCTGTCACACCTTCCAGCGGGCGCAGCGCGCGGCACCACCGCTGTCGTCACGCTGGAGCCGTGCAATCACACCGGACGCACCGGGCCCTGCGCACAGGCGCTGATCGACGCGGGCGTCGCTCGGGTGGTCTATGCGCTGGCAGACCCCGGCGCCGTGTCGGGCGGTGGCGCCGGCCGGCTGGCCTCCGCCGGCGTTGACGTCGTATCCGGGCTGCTCAGCGTCGAGGCCGCACAGCTCATCGAATCCTGGCTGGAGCTCGTCCGCCTTGGGCGCCCGCGTGTGACGGTCAAGTGGGCGCAGAGCCTGGACGGGCGCGCCGCCGCCGATGACGGCACGAGCCAGTGGATCACCGGCCCGGAGGCGCGCGCCGACGTGCACCGTCGCCGCGCCGAGCACGACGCCATCGTGGTGGGAACCGGAACGGTGCTCGCCGACGACCCCTCCCTCACAGCCCGTCACGGCGATGAGCTGTACGCCCACCAGCCGATTCCGGTCGTGATCGGCGAACGCGCGATCCCCGAGGATGCTCGTCTGCGCGCGCACCCGCGCGAGCTCATTCATGCGCGCACCCACGACCTCGCCGCCGTGCTCACGGATCTCGCTGAGCGCGGCGTGCAGTCCGTGTTCGTGGAGGGCGGTCCCGCACTGGCGTCGGCCTTCTTCGCCGCGGGGCTGGTGGATGACGTCCTGGTGTACACCGCTCCCCTTCTTCTCGGCGGCTCACGCCTCGCTCTCGGCGAGATCGGCGTACCGTCGATGCCGGAGGCGATCCGCCTCACCGAGCCGACCCTCATCGCACTCGGATCCGACCAGCTTCTTCACGCTCGCGTGACGCCCCTCGTCTCACCCGCGCCCGGCGCGCGCACCATCACGGAAGAGCCCCGCATGATCGACAACTCCCGCACGGCAGCCTCCACCACGGTCCGCAGCGCCGAGGCCACCGTCCCCACCGTGCACGGCACCTTCCGATTCCTCGCCTATCACGACGGCGAGGCCGGCACCGATCACCTTGCCATCGTGGCGGGAGAGCTCGGCGAGCGCGCACTCGTCCGCGTGCACTCGGAGTGCCTGACCGGCGAAGCGTTCGGCTCGGAGAAGTGCGAGTGCGGCCCTCAGCTGGACGCCGCCCTGGACCTGATCAACGAGCACGGCGGCGTCGTCATCTACATGCGCGGTCAGGAGGGGCGCGGTATCGGCCTGCTCAACAAGCTGCGCGCATACGCGCTGCAGGAGCAGGGGCTGGACACCCTCGACGCCAACCTGGCGCTGGGTCTGCCGGCCGACGCTCGCGACTACCGGGCCGCCGCGGCGATCCTCGACGACCTGGGCGTCCACGAGGTGCGTCTGCTCACGAACAACACCGACAAGGTCCACCAGCTGGAGAGTCTCGGCGTCACGGTGGCGGAGCAGGTTCCCCTCGTGGTGGGAGTCGGCCCGAACAACGAGGGCTACCTCGAGACCAAGCGGGCGCGCATGGGGCACATCATCGACGACGCGCTGCTGCACCCGCAGGGCTGAGCCGGTCGGCGACACGAAGCGGTGACGTTTCGTGAAGCGATTCCTGATGAAACGCTGACGACGGGCGTACGCTGACATCTGCGACGGGCAACCGTACTCGTCGTCAGAGGTGACGCATCGTCGAGCCGCCGGGGAGCGTCAACCCTGCGACTCGGCGACGAGCGGTGCTCACACCGCTCCCCATTGCGAGAGATATGTCACAGTCCACCACTTCCACCCCGGCGCCCGCCGCTCCCGTCAACTCACGCACACGCGTCATCACCGCGAGCCTCATCGGCACCACGATCGAGTTCTACGACTTCTACGCGTACGCGACGGCGGCCGTGCTGGTCTTCCCCACGCTCTTCTTCCCCGGCACCGACTCCACCGCCAGCCTGCTGTCCAGCTTCGCGGTGTTCGGCGCCGCCATGGTCGCCCGTCCCATCGGCGCGGTCGTCTTCGGTCACTTCGGTGACAAGTTCGGACGCAAGGCCACCCTCGTCGCCTCCCTGCTGACGATGGGAATCGCGACCTTCCTCATCGGCTGCCTCCCCACCTTCGAGAGCATCGGCTGGGTCGCAGCCCTGCTGCTGCTGGTGCTGCGGCTCGCCCAGGGCTTCGCCCTCGGTGGCGAATGGTCCGGCGCCGCTCTCGTGGCCACGGAGAACGCTCCAGAGGGCAAGCGCGCCTGGTACGGCACGTTCCCGCAGCTGGGGGCGCCACTGGGGTTCATCATCGCCAACTCGCTGTTCCTGATCATCAACTTCCTGCTGCCGCACGCCGACGGCACCGGTCAGCGCTCACCCGAGTTCCTGGCGTGGGGCTGGCGTGTGCCGTTCTGGTTCAGCGCGGTGATGGTGGTCATCGGTCTGTGGGTCCGCCTCAAGCTCGTCGAATCGAGGACCTTCTCGACGGCGGAGAAGGCGGGTGCCATCAAGAAGTTCCCGCTCGGGCAGGTGTTCCGCCGCTATTGGAAGCAGCTCATTCTCGGCACCTTCTTCATGCTGGCCACCTACGTGCTGTTCTATCTGATGACGGTGTGGACCCTCTCCTACGGCACCGCAGCGGTCGATGCGCCCACACCGGGCCTCGGCTTCACCTACGTCGATTTCGTGATCATGCAGATCGTCGGTGTCGTGTTCTTCGGGATCTTCACGCTGCTGTCGGGTCCGGTCGCGGATGCGATCGGCCGGCGCAGGCTCCTGCTCTGGGTGACGGCTGCGATCATCGTGTTCGGCGCCCTGTTCACGGTGTTCCTGCTCCCCCAGGGCGACCCGAAGTTCACCGGAGCTCTCATGCAGGGCTTCCTCATCTTCGGCTTCACGCTGATGGGCGCGACCTTCGGCCCGATGGGCGCGCTGCTGCCCGAGCTGTTCCCCACGAACGTGAGGTACACCGGCTCCGCCGTCTCCTACAACGTGTCGTCGATCCTCGGCGCGGCGGTGGCCCCGTTCATCGCGGTGGCGCTCTGGCAGACCGGCGGCGGCAATCCGTGGCTGGTGGGCGTCTATCTCTCGGTGATGGCCGTACTCACCCTCATCGCGCTGCTTCTCTCACACGAGACGAAGGACACCGCCTACGAGGAGAACATCACCTGAGAGTGTCCGGCTCGCGGACGGGTGGCGGTCACAGCAGACTGGGATCCAGCACCCGTCCGCGGTTGCCGACATCGAGGTTCAGGTACTGCCCTTCCCCCAGGTCGTTGCCGACCGCGGCACGCGTCGGGTTCAGGTACTCCAGTTCGCTGCGCGTGATGCCGAACCGATCCGCGATGTCGGCGATCTTGTCGTCCCAGGCGACCACGTACGTCACCGGGCGCCCGTCGTCGGAGGAAATCACCTTCCCGGTGGCTCCCGGATGCGGACCGAGGTCCACGACGTCTTCTGCCAGCCAGGGCCGCATGGGACTCATCCACCAGCTGAGCACCGCGCGGGCGATGATGACGTTCTCGCACGCGAGGCCGTGCTGGTCGTACACGGGCTTGGCCGGATCCGCGGGCACGGTGATGTCCACCTCGCGGAAGTAGGTCCAATCCTCCGTGCCGGCGTTGCCGAGGTACCGCTGCCGGGTCCCGTCGCCCGCAGGATCGATCGGCAGACTTCCCTCGTCGACGCACGCATCATCATCGCGTGACCACTGCGACAGCCGCACGTCGTAGGTGCCGGCCGAGGTGCTGAGTTCCTGCACCGTGAGGGTGGCGTCGGCCGAGCCGTTGACGGTCACCACCACGGTTCCCGTCGCAGAGCCGGTGAAGTCCCCGGTGGCTGCGACGCCCTCCGGCGGCAACTGGTTGGACTTCGCGTAGCGGTTCGGATCCACCGTGGGTGTGGGTGTGGGGGTAGCGGTGGGAGTCGGCGACGCCGTGCGCGTGGGCGACGGGGCGGCGGTGCTGGTCTCTGCCACCGGCAGCCCGTCCGGCCCTTCGGGGGCGCACGCGGTGGCGGTGAGGAGCAGGGCTCCCGTCAGCAGCAGTGTCAGGCGTCGTCGCGTCACGCTCCGAACCTAACCCACCCACGCACCCGTGGGAATGCCGCGGCCCCGTGTCTCACGACAGACACGGGGCCGGATCCGTGCGCTCACCGCGGCTCTCTCAGGGCCAACGCGGATCGCACCGGTTGCACGCATCGGGACATCCTCACCGGAGCAAGGGGGATGTCCCTCCGCGGGTCTCGGAGGCTCGCCGGACGTCTCCGGCGATCACGACGCTCATGCGTCGTTCCGAGGGTCAGGGGTGCGCTGCATCTCCGCCAGGCGGTAACGCAGCGCGGCGAGTTCGGCGCCGAGCGCGGCCGGGATCCGGCCGTCGAAGGTGGCGAAGAACTCTTCGGTCAGGTCCGCTTCGGCCGCCCACAGCGCGGGGTCGATCGCGAACAGCTCGGCGAGATCCGCATCGGACACATCGAGCCCGTCCAGGTTCAGGTCCGCCGTGCGCGGAAGGCGGCCGATCGGGCTGCTCTCGGCATCCACCTCGCCGTTCACCCGGCGCACGATCCACTCGATCACGCGGGAGTTGTCGCCGAATCCCGGCCACAGGAAGCGCCCGTCGCTGCCGCGGCGGAACCAGTTCACCTGGAAGATGCGCGGAGCGCGGTCGAACCGGAGCTCTGCGCCCACCTTCAGCCAGTGTGCGAAGTAGTCGGCCATGTTGTAGCCGCAGAAGGGCAGCATCGCGAACGGGTCACGACGCAGCTCGCCCACCGTACCCTCTGCCGCGGCCGTGCGCTCGGAGGAGATGTTGGCCCCCATGAACACGCCGTGCGTCCAGTCCGTCGCCTCGACGACGAGCGGCACGTTGGTCGCGCGGCGCCCGCCGAAGAGGATCGCGTCCAGCGGCACCGCCTCCTCCCAGTCGTCCGCGATCTGCGGGCACTGGGCGGCGGATACCGTGAAGCGGGAGTTCGGGTGGGCCGCGGGGCGATCGTCGGCCGGCGTCCAGGGGTTGCCCTCCCAGTCGGTCAGCTCCGCGGGTGCCTCATCCGTGAGGCCCTCCCACCAGACGTCACCATCGGGACGCAGCGCGACGTTGGTGAAGATGGTGTTGCCCCACAGCGTTTCGACCGCGGTGACGTTCGTCGACTCGCCGGTGCCGGGCGCCACGCCGAAGAAGCCCGCCTCGGGATTGATAGCCCAGAGGCGCCCGTCTTCGCCCGGACGCAGCCAGGCGATGTCGTCGCCCAGCGTCTCCACGCGCCACCCGGGGATGGTCGGGCGCAGCATGGCGAGGTTGGTCTTTCCGCAGGCGGACGGGAACGCCGCTGCCAGGTGGTACCGGCGCCCCTGCGGGTCGATGACGCGGATGAGCAGCATGTGCTCGGCAAGCCAGCCCTGGTCTCGGCCGATGACCGAGGCGATCCGCAGCGCGAAGCACTTCTTGGCCAGGATCGCGTTTCCGCCGTAGCCGGAGCCGAAGGAGTACACCTCGAGGGTCTCCGGGAAGTGGACGATGTACTTGTCGTCGTTGCACGGCCACGCGACATCGCTCTGCCCCGGCTCCAGCGGCGCGCCCACGGAGTGGACGGTCTTGACCCAGTCCGCTCCCGCGGCGATCTGCCGTGTCACCGCGTCTCCGACGCGGGTCATGATGCTGATCGAGGCGACGGCGTAGGCACTGTCGGTAACCTGCACGCCGATGTGGCTGAGCGGGCCGCCGATGGCGCCCATGGAGAACGGGACGACGTACATCGTGCGCCCGCGCATCGAACCGGCGAACAGGCCGGTGAGCTTCTCGCGCATCTCAGCAGGGTCGGCCCAGTTGTTCGTCGGGCCGGCGTCGATCTTGCGCTCCGATGCGATGAACGTGCGGCCCTCGGTGCGGGCGACGTCGCTCGGGTGCGAGCGAGCGAGGTAGGAGTCGGGGCGCCACTGCGGGTTGAGCTTGATGAGGCGGCCCTCGTCGACCATCTCCCGCAGCAGCGCATCGTTCTCGGCGACCGACCCGTCGACCCAGTGGATCCGCTCCGGCTGGGTGAGCGCCGCGATCTCGTCGACCCAGGCCACCAGCGCCGCCATCGATGCTCCCTCATAGTCCGGGCGCGCCCCGAACGACCGTGCGGCGCTGAGCGGCGTCGGGCGGTGGGTGCGGACGGCGAGGGATTCGGCGAGTGCCATGTCATCTCCTTCGATGGTGAGCGATGATCTGAATCAATCTTCTGTCGTGTTTTCCGACACTTATCGCCATCCGGAGTCGAAAGAAACCATGATCTTTACGTATCATCAAGACATGGCATCCGGTATCGAACTGGCCACGCTCGGCCACCGCATCCGTCATCATCGGCAGGACCGCGGCCTGACCCTCGACGAACTCGGCGCGATCGTCGGCGTCGCCGGCTCTCAGCTCAGCCTGATCGAGAACGGCAAGAGGGAGCCGAAGCTCTCCCTGCTGCAGGCGATCGCCCAGGCCACCGGGACGGAGGTCACCGATCTCATCTCAGGCGAGCCGCCGAACCGTCGCGCAGCACTGGAGATCGAGCTGGAGCGGGCGCAGACCTCCGCCGTGTTCCGTCAGCTGGGGATCCCGGCCGTCCGAGTGAACAAGGCCATGACGGATGAGACCATCGAGGCCATCCTCGGCCTGCATCACGAACTGCAGCGTCGCGAGCGCGAGGCGATCGCGACGCCCGAGGAGGCTCGTCGGGCGAACACCGAGCTGCGGCTGAAGATGCGCGCGCTCGACAACTACCTTCCCGACATCGAGGCGCTCGCCGAGAAGCAGCTGAAGGCGGCGGGCCACACGACGGGCGCCCTTTCCCACCGCACGGTGAGCATCATGGCCGAGCAGCTCGGCTTCGAGCTCATCTACGTCAACGACCTTCCCCATTCGGCGCGCTCGGTCACGGATCTCGAGAACGGACGGATCTACCTTCCGCCGTCTTCGATCCCCGGTGGACACGGCCTGCGCTCGATGGCGCTGCAGGCGATGGCCCATCGCCTGCTCGGGCACACGCCACCCACCGACTATGCGGACTTCCTGCAACAACGGCTGGAGATCAACTACTACGCGGCGTGCGCGCTCATGCCGCAGGCCGCGGCCGTGAACTTCCTCGCCCAGGCGAAGAAGGACCGCAACCTCGCCGTGGAGGACTTCCGTGATGCGTTCGGCGTCACGCACGAGGCGGCCGGCATGCGCCTGACGAACCTCGCCACTCGCCACCTCGACATCAAGCTGCACTTCCTCCGCGTGGACGGCTCCGGCGCGATCAGCCGCGTGTTCGAGAACGACGACCTCCCCCTGCCCGAGGACATCACCGGGTCGGTCGAAGGGCAGCCCGCCTGCCGCAAGTTCTCCGCCCGAGCCGCGTTCGAGCAGCAGAACCGCACCACGGAGCACTATCAGTACACCGACACGCCCGCGGGGACGTTCTGGTGCTCCACGCAGACCGGCTCCACCGCAGACGGCGAGTTCTCCATCACGGTGGGCGTTCCATTCGACGACGCCCGCTGGTTCCGCGGCCGCGAGACCCAGGTGCGCGCCGTGTCCACCTGCCCGGACGAGTCCTGCTGCCGTCGCGCCCCCGCCGAGCTGACCGGCAAGTGGAAGGGCAAAGCCTGGCCGAGCGCCCGCGTGCACACCCACATGTTCTCCCCGCTCCCGCGCGGCGCCTTCCCCGGCGTCGACGACAGCGAGGTCTACGGCTTCCTCGAACGCCACGCCGCCGAGTAGCCCCTCCCCCCTCTCTCCGGGGAGAATGGCGGTGCGGGAACCCCGCAGGAATCGGAGTTCCGTGTCTCATCAGCAGCGCCCCTGGCTGGGGCTGTGGATCCTCACGCTCGCGTGCTTCGCCACGATCACCACCGAGGTGGTGCCCATCGGACTCGTGCCCGCGATCGTGCAGTCTTTCGGCGTCGACGAAGCACAGGCGGGGATGCTCGTCACCCTGTACGCCATGATCGTCGCCCTCACCGCGGTCCCGCTGACCCGCATCACGAGTCACGTGCAGCGCAAGACGCTGGTCCTGGTGACGCTGGCGATCTTCACAGCCTCCAACACGCTCGCAGCGCTCGCCCCCGACTTCCTGACACTCGCGATCGCGCGCGGGATCGCCGGCATCGCGCACGCGCTGTTCTGCGCCGTGGCGCTCGGCTACGCCGCACGCATCGCACCCCCGGGACTCACCGGTCGCGCGCTGGCGCTCGTCGCGACCGGAACCAGTGCCGGACTCATCGTGGGTGTGCCCGCCGGTGCGGTAGTCGCGACGGCATTCGGATGGCGGGCGGCCTTCGGCGCTCTCGCAGCGATCGGCGCGATCGCGATCCTGGCTGCGGCACCGCTGCTTCCCGCCGTCCGCCACGACCGCGCGGCCGCGAAGTCGGTCGTCCCCGGCGGCGCGCGAATGCTCCTGGTGGCGGGGCTCGCGGGAGCCGCATTCCTCGGCTACTACACGCTCTACACGTACGTGTCGCCCCTGCTCCTGTCCTCCGGTCTGCCCGGCATCTGGCTGGGCGCCATGCTCGCCGCGCTCGGGGTGACGGGGCTCCTGGCTATCCAGCT
This sequence comes from Microbacterium nymphoidis, assembly GCF_021044885.1. Classification (GTDB taxonomy): domain Bacteria; phylum Actinomycetota; class Actinomycetes; order Actinomycetales; family Microbacteriaceae; genus Microbacterium; species Microbacterium nymphoidis. The sequence goes on from NZ_JAJNOD010000001.1 coordinate 940,319, forward strand.
CGCGGCGCGTTACATCGATCGTGCGCCGATGCGCTGGCTGATGTTCGTGCCCCTGACGATCACCGCGATGCAGCTCCTCGTGAGTCTCGTCTATCCACTGCTGCTGCCGATCCTCATCATCACGGCACTGTGGACCGCGTCGTTCGGCCCGGTGAACACGACCTACCAGAACGCCCTGGTGCGCGTCGGCGCCGCCAACCCCGACATGGCCGGCGCCTGGATCAACGTCACCTGCAACCTCGGAATCGCCGGCGGCGCGGCCCTCGGCGGAGCGCTGGTGGTCGGCCCCGGGTACCCGGCGGCGGGTTTCGCAGGGGCGGCGATCCTCGCGGCGAGCACCCTCGTGACGTTCCTCTTCCGGCGCTCACTCGCCGCCGGGTTCACCCGCTGAACCTGAACCCGCTCAGACCTTCGCGGCGTGGGGCACCTCACGCGCGAGGAAGACGGCGACGAGTCCGAGGAGTCCGCCCGTGATCCGTCGCTGCCAGCGCGTCCAGGCAGGACGGGCGGTGAGCAGGCGCGCGATGGACCCCGCCGCCAGCACGATGACGGCGTTGACCGAGAGGCTCACCAGGATCTGAACGCCGCCGAGCACGAAGCCCTGCGTCATCGCGCTTCCCGCCCGCGGATCGATGAACTGCGGGATCAGCGCGAGGTACATCACCGCCACCTTCGGGTTGAGGAGGTTGGTGATCAGGCCCACGCGAAACAGCCGCAACGCCGGATCCGGTGCCAGCGCGCGCTGCTCGAACATCCCCGCGCCACCCGGACGCAGCGCTGACCATGCCAGGAAGAGCAGGTAGGCGACCCCCACGGCCTTCAGGCCGATGTACAGCCAGGGCACCAGCACGAAGATCATCGCCAGGCCGAGGTTCGCCGCCGTCAGGTACACCAGGAAACCGGCGGCCGTTCCGGCGAGGGAGATCAGCCCGGCGCGCGGCTCCTGTGACACAGTGCGTGAGATCAGATAGACCATGTTGGGCCCCGGTGTGAGCACCATCACCAGTGCGGCAAGCGCCATCGCCGCCATCGTCGTCCATGGCACCAGCGGTTCCATCCCCGTCCCTCCTGCCCGTTGGGACCATCCTCAGGTAAGGGCATTGTGCAAATCAACCATTACACCAGGTCATCAACCACTGCGCAGGGTGAACGGGACCTCAGGCGATGTGGCGGTGCCACGCCTCCGCAAGCTCCGTGGCGAGCACGTCGGCGGCGCCGCGTGACCAGGTGGCCACGACACGTCCCCCACGGAGCACGATCGGCTTGACCATGCCGTTCTTTCCGGGTCCGATCTCCGCGCGCATGCGCTCGTCGGCGGCGACCGACCGATCAGCGTAGGAGATGTAGTACTCCTCGAAGGAGCCGAGCAGCCGCGCCCGGGAATCCGGAGGCCGAACCGCAGCGCCACCGTCCCACGGCACCGCTCGATCGCCGGCGAGAACGAGCAGCGCGGCGTCGGGAATCACACTGTCGTCATCGCGAACGACCGCAGCCGCGGCGCGGGCGAGCGTGATCGTCGTACCCGCCCACCACGCGAAGTCGGCGATCGATGCCGGGGCATGCCCCGCCAGGTAGCGCCGGAAGAGTTCCGCCTCCGGATGCGCCGGGGTGGGACGCTGCGTCGGAAGGTGGTCGGTGAGGGTGAGGAGCTGCTCGGTGGCTGGCTGGTCGGGGCGCGGCACCGTGGCGCCCCACACCACAACGCCACGCAGCGCCAGGGTGTGCAGCAGGTGGGTGCCGCGCTGGCCGGCCGTGCCGACGCCGTCCGCTTCCAGCGCGGCGAACATCTCCGCGCGCCGCAGGCCGCCGCCGTTGAGAGCACGCCGAACGACGCGCTCTGCGCGCGCGAAGTCGTCTTCTGCCAGTCCCAGTTCGCGATGGCGAGAAGCTCCCGATCGATGGATCCGCTGCGCCGTGATGGGCACCATCCACGCCGTGTCGGCGGCCGCGATGATGTGCAGTGTCCCCCTCATCGGCCAGGTGCGGACGAGGTCGCCGCGATCGAACAGCGCATCGATCTGCCGGGCCGTCGGAGCCCCCGCGCTGCGTGCCGAGAGCGCGAAGCGGCCGCCCCAGAACTCTTGCGCCTGGGTGGCGGCGAGACGCTCCGCCGCGGCAAGCGGGCCCGCGGCCGGCTCCGTCAGCAGGTGCGACGACAACCGAGCGGTGCGGAGCGCCTCGAGCCCGGCGTCATCGGCGTCTGCCACCGTTCGGGGTGTTCCCATGCTGCCGTCTCCCGTCCGTCGTCGCATTCAGCATGCCCGAGACCTCCGACATCGGCCAGCACCCGTTCCGTCTCGACGGTCTCAGAAACGGTCGACGGCGATGTGAGCCCAGACATCTTCTGAGACCGGACTGATCCCTGGTCTCAGAAGACGTCGAACACCCGCGCCGAAACAGCGGTGATTGAGACCAGCCGCCCCGGCGCAACGGTCCGGTATCGGGCTGGAATCGGGGCGTCGAGATGAGACCTTGCTCATAAAGGCGTTGCCGGGATGCGACCCACCGGCCACGCCCCCGACACTGGTGGCATGCAGAACAACGCGCTCATCCCGCTGGTGGCACAGGGACAGATGCTGTCCTGGCTGTGGCAGGGTGCGCTCGGCGCCATGACGGAGAAGCTGGGCGACACCCGCTGGGAGGTGGATCTGGCGGAAGGCCGGCTGTCGTTCGTCAATCGTGCCGACGACATGCGGCGCATCGACACCGGCATCGATCTGGTCGCATCCATCGCGCCCGGGCCCCGCTCCACGCTGTGGGGATGGGGCCACCCGCAGGGACGGCCCAACGGCGTGGCCGCGCTCATCCGGGACTCCGGCCACCCCGGTCTCGACGTGGCGGAGTTCCCGTTCCCCGCCGACGTCACGGACGCCGACGACTACATCACGCAGACCTCGCATGAGATCGGGGTGGCCTCGGTGGTGGCGCGCGGCCGGGGCCCGTACTACTCGGCACCGATGGGCGGCGGCTCGCGCGCCGTGTTCGCGCTGGAGGTGCCCGGGCTTGCCGCCCCGACGGTGGCGGACCTGATGAGCACCTTCATCCCCATGATGAGCTCGACGCCCCCACTGGATGCCCGCACCGCACTGTGGTTCGCCGCCACGCGACTCGGCTGGACGTTCGCGTGGACGCAGCCGGAGTTCGCCGCCGCTTCCCTCTCCGACGCCACGGGCTCGGCGGCCTTCCGGTTCGATACCCAGGGCCGGGTGACCGGAGTCGAGACCGACCTCGCCCGAGCGCACACCAACGCCGCGGCCTGACCGGCGCAGACGCCGACCGTCCTCAGCCCTCCAGCAGCGTGACCTCGCGACGCGGCGGGAGCACCAGCGGGTGCGATCCCGCCATCGCCTCCAGCACGCGCACCACCTGACGCGAGTAGCCGTACTCGTTGTCGTACCAGACGTAGAGGATCGCCGTGGTGTCCTCGGCGATCGTCGCCAGTCCATCGACGATGCCCGCGCGGTGTGATCCGACGAAGTCCGTGGAGACCACCTCGGCGCTTTCCACGTAGTCGATCTGCTGGCGCAGCTTCGAGTGCAGCGACACCCGGCGCAGGTAGTCGTTGACCTGGTCCTTCGTGGCCGGACGGTGCAGGGTGAGGTTCAGCACCGCGAGCGACACATCGGGGGTGGGGACGCGGATGGCGGAACCGGTGAGCTTTCCCTCCAGCTGCGGCAGCGCCTTGGAGACGGCCTTCGCGGCTCCGGTCTCCGTGATCACCATGTTCAGCACCGCGGAGCGTCCGCGCCGGTCACCCTTGTGGAAGTTGTCGATCAGGTTCTGGTCGTTCGTGAACGAGTGCACGGTCTCCACGTGCCCGTGCACGATGCCGTAAGCCTCGTCCATCGCGGCGAGCACCGGTGTGATCGCGTTGGTGGTGCACGACGCCGCCGAGAGGATGAGGTCGTCGTCGGTGATGCTCTCGTGGTTGATCCCGTGAACGATGTTCTTCAGCGGGCTCTTTCCCGGCGCTGTCAGCAGGACGCGCGCCGCCCCGCGGGAGCGGAGGTGCTGGGAGAGGCCCTCCTCATCCCGCCAGCGGCCGGTGTTGTCCACCACGATGGCATCGTCGATGCCGTAGGCGGTGTAGTCGATGGCCGCGGGATCATCCGCGTAGATCACCTGGACACGCGTGCCGTTCGCGATGATCTGCTCACGATCCGCATCGACGGTGACCGTTCCCTCGAACGGGCCGTGCACCGAGTCCCGCGCCAGCAGCGAGGCGCGCTTGGCGAGGTCGGAGTCCGACCCGCGACGCACCACGATCGCGCGCAGGCGCAACCCCGAGCCGCCGCCCGCGTGCGAGATGAGGATGCGCGCCAGCAGGCGGCCGATGCGGCCGAATCCGTACAGCACGACATCGCGGTCCTCGGCGTCCTCACGCGGCGCGCCGAGCACGGCGGCGAGCTGGTCGCGCAGGTGGGACTCCAGATCCACGTCCTTGGGACGGGAGGAGATGAGGCGTGCCACGTCGATGGACGCCGGTGCCGGGCCGATCGTCCGCAGTGCTTCGACGACGGCGAGGCTGTCCGCCACGTCGATGCGCTCGTGTCCCACGCTCTGCGCACGCTGGTGCGCCGCCAGGATGCCCGTCGCGCTCAGCCCCACCAATCGATGCCCGTGGATCGACGTCACCACCCCGCGGTCCCGGTGCAGTGCCCCGATATGCGGGATCATCCGCTCCGCGAGCTCCTCCTGGCTGTTCCATGCTGTGCGGTGTGCGGCGAAATCGTCCATGCGCGTCCTTGCGTTCAGTGTGGTGGATCCGTTTCTATCCCCGCCCTCAACGCTAGGGCCCCGCACGCACCGGAGCGTGCCGATGACCGGAGCGAAGTGAACCCGTCTTGTGGAGGCGGAAACTTCCCCGGATCTTGAGCGGACTCATCGACTCGGGTGGCAGACTTCAGATTGCGCACTCTGCGCCCTCCCGAAAGGACCACGATGACGACGTTCCCCGCTCTGCAGACCTATATCGATCGCGGTCTGCTGCTGTCCCTGCTCCAGCAGGACGCGCTCGTGGAGGCGACGGACGCTCTCGGTCAGCACCGCTGGGATGTGGACATGCAGCAGGGGACTCTCACGTTCACCTCGGAGAAGGACCCGGCGCGCCGCCTCGCGACGCAGGCCCACCTCATCGCGTCCATCGCACCCGGCCCGCGCTCGGTGCTGTGGGACTGGGCACACCCGCAGGGCTCCCCGCAGGGCGCCTCGGCCGCGCTGCGCGCCGCCGGCGAACGCGACGGCGTGCGCGAGCTCAGCATCGGGGAGGTGCCGTTCCCCGCGGACTTCGATGCTCAGGACCGCGATGCGATGGCGCAGCTGGCGCACGAGATCGGCCAGACCGCGGTCGGCATCCTCGGACGCGGCCCGTATTACTCGGCTCCGGTCGACGGCGGGACCCGCTTCATCTTCCTGCTCGATGCGCCACTGGCTCCCCTGACGCTGGCCGCGGTGGTCGCCAAGCTCCCGCGCCTGCTGAGCACCGGCCTGTTCCGCGACCCGCGCACGGCGGTGTGGGGACTGGCCACCGCCCAGCGCTGGTCGTTCCACTGGAACGACGACGCCTTCAGCGGCGCGACGCTGTCCGACGGCGCAACGGCGGCTCAGTTCGGATTCGATCCACAGGGTCGGATCGTCGCTGTGAACTCGCACGCCGCCTGACCGCGGCATTCCCCCTCCCCCTCCCTCGACGAAGGAGTCGACGTGGCCCCCGCCTCCCTGCGCGTTCACACGCTGTCCCTGCCCAGCGCCACCCTCGGCGACCCGGTGAACCTGGTGCCGGTGCGGCGCACCCAGGATCTGCACGCCATCGAGGGCGGTGAGCAAATCGATGACGAGTTGCGCGCCGGACTCGGCTACGGGCACGTGCGAAACGTGGCGCCCTACCTCCCGCAGCAGGACTACGATCGCACGCTCACCGACCGCGATCACCGTGTGATCGTCCTGGAGAACGACCACCTGCGCGCCGAAGTGCTCCCCGACCTCGGCGGACGACTGCGACGTCTCTACGACAAGGACGCCCAGCGTGAGCTGCTGCATGTGAACGCCGTCTTCCAGCCCGGAAACCTCGCGCTGCGAAACGCCTGGTTCTCCGGGGGCGTCGAGTGGAACATCGGCACGATTGGGCACACCCCGCTCACGGCGTCGACGCTGCACGCCGTCGAGGTGGAGCGTCCGGACGGTGCCGCCGCCGTCCGTCTCTACGAGTACGAGCGTCTTCGGGGTGTCGTCTACAGCGTGGAGTTCGTGCTGGGCGCCCACGCGCGCGAGCTTCTGGTGCGCAACACCATCACCGACGTGCGGGAATCGTCCGAGCCCGTGCCGATGTACTGGTGGTCGAACATCGCCGTCGATCAGACCGCCGGCACCCGCGTGATCGCCCCGGCGCACGGGGCGTGGAAGTTCGCGTATCGCGAGAACGTGCATCTGATCCCCGTCGGAGATGATGCTCCCCGCCCGGACATCACCCGCCCAGCCCTGGCCCCGCAGGCCGCGGACTACTTCTTCGACCTGGACGAGAAGGTCCATCCCTGGATCGCCGCCGTCGAGCCTGATGGCCGCGGACTGCTGCAGGTGTCAGACGCACCGCTGCGGGGCAGGAAGCTGTTCGTCTGGGGTGAATCCGACGGCGGGCGACGGTGGCAGTCCTGGCTCTCGCACGGAACGGGCAGCTATCTGGAGATCCAGGCCGGCCTCGCCCGCACCCAGCTGGAGCACGTGCCGATGCCGGCCGGCGCCACCTGGAGCTGGACGGAGGCGTACGGCCTGCTCGAGGTGGACGGCGCTGTCGCGCTGGGTGATTCGTGGGATGCGGCGATCGACGAGGTGGCCTCGTCACCCGCGGCAGAACGACTCCGCGCAGCGATCGAGGCCGAGAGCATCCGCTCCACCGCACAGGATCGCGTCGGCGACGCCCTCAGCGTCGGATCGGGGTGGGGTGCGCTGGAGCAGCGCCGCCGGATCCACACCCGCACGGGCCCGTTCGACGACTCCCAGACGCCGTTCCGGCCCAATCATCTCGGTGCAGAGCAGGAGGGCTGGCTTCAGCTGCTGCGCGGCGGGCCGTTCCCGGAGGGTCTCCCCCTCGGCTACCAGCGGGACGACGCCTGGGTCCCGTTCCTCGAGAAGGAGGCGACGCCTGATGCCTCCTTCGCGCTCGGCGTGATCCACGCCGCGCAGGGGCGGCTCGAGGAGGCAGGGGAGGCGTTCTCCGCCGCCGCGCGGCAGCAGGACACCTGGTACGTGCAACGGGCTCTGGCTGAACTTGCCGAGGAACGCGGCGAGCTCACCGCCGCACGTGAGCACGCGCTTCGGGCGCAGGAGCTGGCAGCTCCCGTCTGGGCCGTCGTCGACCTCGGCGAGCTGCTGCTGCGCCTCGGCGCGCCCGCAGACGCCCTCCGAGCGGCGACCACGGCCGAGGAGGAACGTCCCGGAGGCCGGGCTCGGATGTTGCGGGCACAGGCGCTGGTCGCGCTGGAGCGATATGCCGAGGCCCGCGATCTCCTCACCGAGGGCATCGACGTCGCGGACCTGGCCGAAGGCGACGACGCCCTCACCGCACTCTGGCGGACGGCAGCCATCGGCATCCAGCGCGCCGCCGACCCGTCCGCGTCATCCGAGACGCTCGCCGAACGGGCCGCGATCGCCGACCCGCTGCCCGCTCGCTACGACTTCCGGATGTCTGTGGACGCCTGATCGCCGGTTGCGGGTGCTGCGCCCGCAACCGGCGATCCGCGTGCTCAGACGCGGGTGGTCGCGAGCAGGTCCGTGAGTGCCTCGGCGTGTGTCAGCTGCGGATGATGTCCGGCACCGGGAACGGAGTTCAGTTCGGCCCCCGACAGCGACTCGAGGTGTTCCAGCGCCAGCGGATCATCGCTGCCCGCGATGATCCGCACCGGCCCGGCGAATCGTGACAGTGCCGCGCGCAGCTCACTGCGCCACTGCGCCGAGCCCGCCGCCGCGAGCTGCGTCGCGACACGGCGTGCGGTGCGGTGCCGGAGATCGCTGACGCTGGATCGCAGCTCTGCCGCGCTCTCGGACGAGCCGGTGAGACGCCGCGACAGCCCGGCGGCATCCGCACGCCGCAGTGCCATGCTCACCAGGGGCCGCAGCCGGGTGATCGAGGCAGTCGGCGGCTGAAAGAAGAAGGGCGCGACGAGAGTCAGGGATCGCACGCGGGACGGGAAGCGATCGGCTGCGAGGACGGCGGCTGCCGCCCCGAGGGAATGACCGATGAGATCCGTCTGGCCCGGGCCCAGCAGCGCGGGAAGCCACCGCGCCCAGTCCTCGATGCCCTGTCCGCCGCTGAGGCCGAGCCCGGGCAGGTCCACGACCCGCGCCCCGATGCCCGCGGCGACCGGCGCCCAGGTATCGGCATTGACCGGGAGCCCGGGAAGGATGAGCTGCTCGGAGCCGGGCGCCCCCAGCTCGAAGGTCCGCACTCCGCCGATATCGGCGAAGCGGCGATCCGTGGCGCTCTCCTCTCCGAAGCGGTGCGCGGCGAGATGATCCGCCCACCGCCGCAGCGACGTTCGCGCGTCCGGCATCACGAGCCCGTGCTTCTCGGCGAAGTCGAGTGCCGGGCGGGTCGGGTATCGATCCGCCGACATGAAGGTGAGCGTCTCAGGGTCCGCATGGGTGACCCAGCGCGGCAGACGCTTGATCATGCCCACCGGGATACGCAATCGCGGGACCTTCGCCCCGAGATGCTCTCCCGTCTGGCTGAGCAGGTCGGCCAGCGGCGGAGTCGCATCGTCCAGGATCCAGTATTCCTGGCCCGCTGCCGCGGGATCGACGGCGGCGGCGGCCATGAACGCAGCAAGATAGTCCACGGTGATGACCGGCAGGAACGTCGAGTCGTCGCCGGGCAGGGCCGCGAGGGTGCCGTCCCAGACCTGGCCGATGGTGGCGGCCAGGCCGATCTGCTGGTCGGATTCCCCGGTCACGCTGTCGCCGATCACGCTGGAGGGATTGACGATCGTCCACGCCAGTCCGCGTTCGCGTGCCCGGGCCTGGAAGATCGCGTCGGACTCCTCCTTCGAAGCCTCATACGCGCCGTGGTCACGATAAAGCGCGGCGCGATGCTCGTCCGGCCACGGAACGGAGTCCGGATTCTGGCCGCCTACGCGATAGCCCGAGATGTGGACCACGCGCTGCAGGTGCGGCAGCTCCGCCGCCAGGTCGATGACCTTCTCGACGATGCCGACGTTGGCGCGGCGCGCTTCTTCGGCGCTCATCCCGAACCGGTAGGACCCGGCGCAGCTGTGGATCTCCGTCACATCCGCGAGCGAGGCGGAGCCGGCGGGAATGATCTCGTCGGCGTCGAAGTCGACCGTCACGGTGTCGACGGCTCCGGGCAGTCCGTGATCGGTGAGCCAGCGCTTCATCGCGGCAGCGGAGCTCGCGCTTCGGACCGCGGCGGTGACACGTGCGCCGTCACCGGCAAGCGCGAGGATGAGGTGGCGGCCAATCAGTCCGGTCGCGCCGAAGATGAGGGCGTGGCGCGGCTGTTCGGTGGCGGTCATCGCGCTGCCTCTCCCGTCTTCTGCTGTGCGATGAGCTCTGCCACCAGATCGGCGGCGGACAGCAGCGGCGCGGTGCTCCGCGTCGCTCGCGAGACAATCACCGAGCCTTCGATCATCGACACGATGACGGTGGCCAGGGACCGGGCGCGAGCGGCGTCGATGCCATCGGCTTCCAGGAGGGCCGCTGTCGGGGTGATCCACGACTCGAACGCCGCAGCGCACGCCTCGCGCAGCCGTTCGCTCTCGGCACCCATCTCCAGCGTCACGACGGACACTGGGCACCCCAGCCGGAAGTCACTGTCCCCCACGAGGGTGGCAAGCGCCTCGATCGCCGCGCGCGCCGCCTCCGCCGCGCCCCCCGCTGTGGCGGCCGACTGGGCGATCAGGGTCTGGAACTGCTGCGCCGCGAGGTCGACGGCGGCGATGCCCAGCCCCTCCTTCCCGTCCGGGAAGTGGAAGTACACCGAGCCCTTGGGAGCGTGAGCGTGGTCGATGACCGCGTTGAGTCCGGTGCCGCTGTAGCCGCTGGTCTGAATGAGCTCGAGCATGGACGACGCGAGCCGCGCCTTCGTGAGGTCTCCTTTGGATGCCATGCTCGCATAATAGACCGGTCTATATATTTTCTCCAAACATCGTCGCGGCACCGGTCCCTCGTCGCCTCACACCCGGATGTATGCTGCCCCGGCGAACTGCGCATCCACCAGCGCCACGGCGGCGGACGGCACCGTCTCCAGGCTCTCCTGGACGTCACCGAGCGGGATTCCCCGCCCGCGTAATCCCACCTCGCACACCTGCACCGAGACGAAGCCGGGCACCAGAAGCGGATCGGCGTCCTTGGTGGCGCCGCGCACCGCGGACCCGTTGACGATGATCCTCAGCCGGTACGAGGGATGCGTCTCGTGCAGAGTCTGTGCGGTTCCAATCGCGCGGGCGATGTCCTCCGGGCGATCGGAGACGTGCAGGACGGCGGTGCGCTGTTCGGCCATGGGACCTCCTTCTCGGTCACCTCATTCTCACGCTGCGGCTCAGGCTTCGCGCGGCCCCAGCACCTCATACCGCGCCGCCAGGAACTCGCCGTTGACCGCGTGCTCACGCAGCCGCAGCTCCCGGGCGCCTCCGAACAGCGGACGGCCGGCGCCGAGAAGCACCGGAGCGAAGGTCACCGTGAGCTCATCGAGCATCCCGTCGTCCGCGAACGCCGCCGCCAGCGCACCCCCGCCGAGCACCCACACGTCGCGGTCCCCGGCCGCGGACTCGATAGCGGCGCGATTGTCGGAGGGGGCGCCGGAGACGAATCGGACATCGCCGTCCACCGCCGCGAGTTCTCGGTGAGTGAAGACGAACGTGGGCACCTCGTAGGGCCACGAGTCGGTGCCCCCGTGCGCGAGCAGCCACTCGTAGGTCGTCGCCCCCATCACGTTGGCGCCGATGCCCGCCTGGAAGTCCGGGATGTTCATCGGCCCCTTCTCATCGAAATGCCGGCTGAGCAGCCATCCCAGGTCATCTTCGGGGTCGGCGAGGAAGCCGTCGAGGCTGGACGCGGTGTAGAAGTGATAGGTCGTCATGTCGCCATCCTCGCGCGGACCACCGACATCGGCGCGGGCTGTTCCCGCCGTATACTGGGCCAGTCCGGGCCTGACCCGGTGCTCGAAAAAAGGGCACGAAGCCGAGCAGCCGATGAGGGCCGCTCGCGTGAGACACATACGGATCCCCTCCGCGATCCGTGCTCACTCGTCTTCGACCGACGCGCATCGCGGTTCCGTCTCTCCAGGAGCACCGTCATGCCCACTCCCGTTCCCACCGACACCACCGTCTCCGCGCACGTCGCCCATGCGCTCGCCGCCTTCACCGATCAGGTGTTCGGCGTGATGGGCAACGGCAACGCCTACCTGCTCGACGCCCTCGAGCGCTCGCGCAGCGTCACCTTCACAGCTGTGCGCCACGAGGCGGGCGGCGTGGTGGCCGCCGATGCGCACTTCCGCGCCTCGGGACGCATCGCCATCGCCACCGCCACGTACGGCGCCGGATTCACCAACACCCTGACACCACTGGCCGAAGCCGCACAGGCGCACGTCCCGCTGGTGCTCGTGGTGGGCGATGAGCCCACGTCAGGCCCGCGGCCGTGGGACGTGGATCAGATCGCGCTGGCATCGGCCGTCGGCGCGCGCACCTACACCGTGGGCCGCGCCGACGCGGTGGCCACCACGGCCATCGCGATCGAGCACGCCCTGAGCTACAAGGTGCCGGTGGTCCTCGCCATCCCTTACGACGTCGCCACGCTGGAGGCGGGCGAGCCCGGCGAGGTGCCCGCCCTGTCGCTGCCCGCCGCACTGCAGCCGCGCGGCGAGGTCGGCACCGACCGGATCCGTGAGATCGCCGAGGCGCTGGCCACCGCTGAACGGCCGTTCCTGCTGGCGGGGCGCGGTGCGCATCTCGCCGGCGCCGGGACAGCGCTCGGGCGTCTCGCCGAGGCGACGGGTGCGGTCACGGCCTCGACGGCGCTGGGCCGCGGGCTGTTCCCGGACACGCGCTACGACCTGGGCGTGACCGGCGGGTTCGGCGCTGACGGCGCGATGGAACTCATCCGCGAGGCGGACGTCGCCGTGGTCTTCGGCGCCGGGCTCAACCAGTTCACCATGCGCTTCGGGGAGTTGTTCGCCCCCGGGACGCGGGTGTTCCAGGTGGACATCTCCGCCGCGGCGACCCACGCGGTGGTGTCGGGCTATGTCCGCGCCGACGCCCGCGTCGCAGCCGAGGAGATCCTCGCGGCGCTGCCCGAGCGCACGCTGCCGGCGTGGCGGGAACGCATCGACGTCGATGCGCTCGTGGCGCGCGACGCCGGGGAAGAGCTCGCGCCCGACGGCCGGCTGGACCCTCGTTCCGTGGCGATCCGCATCGCCCGGAGCCTGCCCGAGGACCGCGTCGTCGTCACCGACGGCGGGCACTTCCTGGGCTGGGCCAACATGTACTGGCCGGTCGCGTCCCCGGATCGGTTCATGATGGTGGGCACCGCCTACCAGTCGATCGGGCTCGGCTTCCCGAGCGTGGTCGGCGCCGCAGCTGCCCGGCCCGATGCCACGATCGTGCTCTCCTCGGGCGACGGCGGTGGGCTGATGGCGCTTGCCGATCTCGAATCCGCCGTCCGGTCGGCGGGTGGACGCGGCATCGGTGTCATCTGGAACGACGGCGCATACGGCGCCGAGGTCAACCTCTATGGGCTGAAGGGCCTCGCGACCGGCCCGATGATGATCCCCGGGGTGAGCTTTGCCGCCCTCGCCGAGGCCGTCGGCGCCGAGGGCGTCGTCGTCACGTCGCTGGCGCAGCTCGACCATCTGGACAGCTGGAGCGCGGAGCCGGTGGACCAGCGGCGCTTCCTACTTCTGGACTGCCGCATCTCCACCGGCGTCATCGCTCCGTACCAGCAGGAGATCATCCGCGTGAACTCCTGAGCGCAGACGACGAAGCGCCGGCGAGGAGCCGGCGCTTCGTCGTCTGGTCAGGCCTCGGTGACGCCGACCCCGTAGAGCGGGGTCTTCGCCTGCTCCGCCTCGTGATCGATCCCCAGGGGGATTCCCGCGCGGTTGCGGAAGGCGAGAGTCGCAAGGAGACCGACGATCGTCATCGCGAGCAGGTACCACATCACCGCGGTGGTGCCGCCGGTGGCCTGGAACAGCGCCTCGGCGACGAGAGGCGCGAACGCGCCACCGCAGATCGCGCCGATCGCATACGAGATGGAGACGCCCGAGAATCGCACCGACGCCGGGAACATCTCGGCGTAGAACGAGGACTGCGGTCCGTAGGTGAGGCCGAGCCCGACGGACAGGATCGACAGCCCGAGGGCGAAGAGGACGACGTTTCCGGTGTTGACGAGCGGAAACAGCGACAGCACGCCTGCCGCCTGCAGCAGCCATCCGATCACATAGGTACGGCGCCGGCCGATGCGATCCGAGATCGTGCCGCCGAACCAGGTGAGCACCAGCCAGATGACGGCGCCGACAGCGACGGACCACAGCACCTCGGGACGGGTGAGGCCCAGCGCATTGGCACCGTAGCCCTGGATCCAGCCGCCGGTGGTCATGTAGCCGACCGCGTTGTTGCCCGCGAATACCAGCGCCGCCAGCACCACCACGACACCGTACGTACGAAACAGCACCACGATCGGGGTCTTGGTCTGAGCGGAGCGTTCGGCGATCTCGGCGAACACGGGGCTCTCCTCGACGCTGCGACGGATCCAGTAGCCCACGACGATCAGCACGACCGAAAGCAGGAACGGAACGCGCCATCCCCACTCCAGGAACGCATCGCCCGGGGCCAGCGCGGACACGATCGCGATCACGGCGCTGGAGAGCAGCAGACCGAGCGGGACGCCCACCTGGGGTGCGGCGCCGAAGGCACCACGCTTGTCGCGCGGTGCGTGCTCCACCGCCATGAGCACGGCACCTCCCCATTCACCGCCGGCGGAGACGCCCTGCAGCACCCGGAGCAGGATGAGCAGGATCGGCGCCACGATCCCGGCTGCCGCGAAGGTCGGCAGGACGCCGATGAGAGCGGTGGCGACGCCCATGCCGAACAACGTCACCACCAGCACCTGACGACGGCCGACGCGGTCGCCGAAGTGGCCGGCGAGGAAAGCTCCGAGCGGACGGAACAGGAAGCTGAGGCCCACGGTGACGAAGGAGAGCAGGGTTCCGACGCCGGCACCGGCCGGCTCGAAGAACAGGGTGCCGAAGACCAGGCCCGCCATGGTGGCGTAGGTGAAGAAGTCGTACCACTCGATGGTGGTTCCGATCACCGTCGCGAAGACGACCCTGCGACGGTCCCCGGCCGAGCTGATCGTGCCGGTGGGGGTGAGACCCCCGGGTGCTGTGTGTGAACTCATGATGACTCCCTCGTCGATCTGTGCGGGTCCGGACGACGATCTGTGGAGGTTGTGGAATCGTCGTTGTCCGAGTGACCATGATCATATACGATTTGAGATACGACTCAACAGGTTCTTCCGATAGGGTCACCGTGACTCATTCCCGTCGACGTGAAGGAGAGACGTTGGACACCGATCCGCGCTTCGCCGCCCTGCCGCTGCGCCCCGGCAAGATCATCGCCGTGCACCTGAGTTACGAATCGCGCGCCCAGCAGCGCGGCCGCAAGCCCGCACAGCCCTCGTATTTCTTCAAGCCCTCCAGCTCGGTCGCTGCGTCCGGGGGCGTCATCGAGCGCCCGGAGGGCACCGAGCTGCTCGCCTTCGAGGGCGAGATCGCGCTCGTGATCGGCACGCCCGCACGCTGGGTGCCGCTGGAGAGCGCGTGGTCTCACGTCGGCTGGATCACCGCGGGCAATGACTTCGGGTTGTACGACCTGCGAGCCGCCGACAAGGGCTCCAACGTCCGTTCGAAGGGCGGCGACGGGTATACCCCGCTCGGCCCCGCTCTCATCGATGCCGACGGCGTCGACCCCGAGGACATCGGCATCCGCACCTGGGTGAACGGACAGCTGCTGCAGGATGACTCGTCGGCCGGGATGTTCTTCTCCCTCCCCCGCTTCGTCGCGGACCTCTCCCAGCACTTCACCCTGGAGCGCGGCGACGTGATCCTCACGGGCACGCCGGCCGGCTCCACCGTGGTTCAGCCCAACGACGTCGTCGAGGTCGAGGTGTTCACCTCTGCGGCCAGCACGGGTCGCCTGCGCACAACGGTGATCGCCGGCTCCGGCGCGTACGACGCCTCGGTGGGATCGGTGCCGGCTGCGGACGATCTGCAGCGCGAGGAGGCGTGGGGGTCGCGCGATGCCGCCGGGCTGCCGCCCGTTCGCACCGGACTGGATCCCGATCTGGCCGCTCGCCTGCGTCGCGCCCCGGTCGCGGGTCTCTCCCAGCAGCTGCGAAAGCGCGGTCTGAACAACACCACGATCGACGGCGTCACCCCGATGCACCCGGAGCAGAAGATCGTGGGCGTGGCCCGCACCCTCCGATTCGTACCGAACCGGGAGGACCTCTTCGCATCACACGGCGGCGGATACAACGCCCAGAAGCGCACCTTCGACTCCGTTCAGGAGGGCGAGGTCATCGTGATCGAGGCGCGCGGGGAATCCGGTTCCGGAACACTCGGCGACGTCCTCGCCATCCGCGCCCGCGCCCAGCACGCCGCCGGCATCATCACCGACGGCGGCGTACGCGACTACGACGCCGTCGCCGCAGTGGGCATCCCGGTGTACAGCCGCGGAGCTCACCCCGCCGTGCTCGGGCGCCGCCACGTGCCGTGGGACAGCGACGTGACCATCGCGTGCGGCGGCACCACCGTGCAGCCGGGCGACATCGTGGTGGCCGACCGCGACGGCGTCATCGTCATCCCGCCCGCCCTGGCGGAGGAGGTGGTGGACGCGGCCCTCGCGCAGGAGGACGAGGACGCCTGGATCGCGGCGCAGGTGGCCGCCGGAGCGAAGGTGGACGGCCTGTTCCCGATGAACGCCGCGTGGCGCGAACGCTATGACGCCTGGCGTGCCGAGGAGAAGAACCGTGGCTGACTTCGGCCCCATCGACATCCACACCCCCGACGCGCGCACCGCGGGCAGCAAGTCGGAGCTCGCCTACATCTGGATCCGCGGTCACATCGACCGCCACCAGTTCGGGCCCGGCTACCGGCTGGTACTGGCGTCCCTCGCCGAAGAGCTCGAGATGAGCGTGGTTCCCGTCCGCGAGGCGATCCGCCGCCTCGAGGCGGAGGGGCTGGTCACGTTCGAGCGCAACGTGGGAGCGCGGGTCGCGCTCGTCGACGCGGATCGCTACACCGACACGATGCAGTCGCTCGGCATCATCGAGGGTGCGGCCACAGCGCTGGCCGCACCGCTGCTCACCGAAGAGCTGCTCTTACGAGCCGAGGCGATCAACGCCCGCATGGACACGCTGCTGGCCAACTTCGACCCGCACACGTTCACGATCCTCAACCAGCAGTTCCACGCCACCTTGTTCGAGGCCTGCCCCAACAAGCACCTCGTCGAGCTCGTCGAGCGCGATTGGGCACGACTTGCCGGTTTGCGCGATTCCACGTTCTCCTTCGTCCCCGACCGCGCGGCGCATTCCGTGCAGGAGCACAGCGAGCTCATCCGCCTGATCCGCGAGGGCGCCGACGGGATGCGCATCGAGATCGCCGCTCGCGAGCACCGCGACCACACCCTCCAGGCCTACCGCGCATCGCGGAGCCTCGGATCCCTTCCCTCATCCAATTGAGCGCACCGCGCGCTGACCACTCAGGAGGACCGATGTCCGATCGTCACATCCCGGCGGAGCTGCCGGACCGCATCCGGCACTACATCGACGGCTCCTTCGTCGATTCGCTCGACGGCGACACCTTCGACGTGCTCGATCCCGTCACCAACGAGACCTACGTGCAGGCCGCGGCGGGCAAGAAGGCAGATGTCGATCGCGCCGTGGCGGCTGCTCGTCGGGCGTTCACCGACGGCCCCTGGCCGCGGATGACGGCCCGCGAGCGCTCGCGGATCCTGCACCGGATCGCCGACATCGTCGAATCGCGCGACGGCCGACTCGCCGAGCTGGAGAGCTTCGATTCCGGACTGCCGATCACGCAGGCCCTGGGTCAGGCGCGGCGCGCGGCCGAGAACTTCCGCTTCTTCGCCGACCTCATCGTCGCCGAGCACGACAACGCCTTCAAGGTGCCGGGCCGGCAGATGAACTACGTCAACCGCAAGCCGATCGGTGTGGCGGGTCTCATCACCCCGTGGAACACCCCGTTCATGCTGGAGTCGTGGAAGCTGGGCCCTGCCCTGGCCACCGGCAACACCGTCGTGCTCAAGCCGGCCGAGTTCACGCCGCTGTCGGCGTCGCTGTGGGCGGGAATCTTCGAAGAGGCCGGTCTCCCCCAGGGCGTGTTCAACCTGGTGAACGGCCTCGGCGAGGATGCCGGCGACGCGCTCGTGAAGCACCCGGACGTCCCGCTCATCTCCTTCACCGGGGAAAGCCGCACGGGACAGATCATCTTCGGCAACGCGGCCCCGTACCTCAAGGGCCTGTCGATGGAGCTCGGCGGCAAGAGCCCCGCCGTGGTGTTCGCCGACGCCGACCTGGAGACCGCCATCGACGCCTGCATCTTCGGCGTGTTCTCGCTGAACGGCGAGCGCTGCACTGCGGGCTCCCGCATCCTGGTCGAGCGCTCCGTCTATGACGAGTTCGTCGAGCGGTACGCCGCCCAGGCGAAGCGCGTGAAGGTGGGAGACCCACAGGATCCTGCTACGGAGGTGGGCGCGCTCGTGCATCCCGAGCACTACGAGAAGGTGATGAGCTACGTCGAGATCGGCAAGGGCGAAGGTCGTCTCGTCGCGGGCGGCGGGCGCCCGGAGGGCTTCCCCACCGGCAACTACGTCGCCCCCACGGTGTTCGCCGACGTCTCCCCCGATGCGCGCATCTTCCAGGAGGAGATCTTCGGACCGGTCGTGGCCATCACACCGTTCGACACCGACGAGGAGGCGCTGGCCCTCGCCAACAACACGAAGTACGGCCTCGCGGCCTACGTCTGGACCAACGATCTGCGTCGGGCCCACAACTTCGCGCAGGCGATCGAAGCGGGCATGGTGTGGCTCAACAGCAACAACGTACGAGACCTCCGCACGCCCTTCGGCGGAGTGAAGGCCTCCGGCCTCGGGCACGAGGGCGGCTACCGCTCGATCGACTTCTACACCGACCAGCAGGCGGTCCACATCACCCTGGGCGAACCGCACAACCCCACTTTCGGCAAGCACTGAGCCGCGACCGGCCCCGCAACGACGCAAGGACCAGACATGACCAATCGTGAAGACATGACCCTCACCTCCTCCGGCTTCTTCGTGAGCCAGGAGGCGCCCATCGTCACGGACAATCCGATCCCCACTCCGGCCGCGACTGCGCCCGATGTGCTGCGGTGCGCCTACATGGAGCTCGTCGTCACCGATCTCGCCGCCTCGCGTGTGTTCTACGTGGACGTTCTCGGGCTGTATGTGACGCAGGAGGACGACGAGAGCATCTACCTCCGATCCACAGAGGAGTTCATCCACCACAATCTGGTGCTGCGCAAGGGGCCGATCGCCGCCGTCGCGGCTTTCTCCTACCGCGTGCGCACCCCCGAGGACCTCGACCGCGCGGTTGCGTTCTATACGGAGCTGGGCTGCGAGGTGCGACGCAACCCCGAGGGCTTCGTCGAGGGCATCGGCGACTCGGTCCGCGTGATCGACCCCCTCGGTTTCCCGTACGAGTTCTTCCACCAGACCGATCACGTCGAGCGGATGTCGTGGCGCTACGACGTGCACATCCCCGGCGAGCTGGTGCGGCTGGATCACTTCAACCAGGTCACCCCCGACGTCCCGCGCGCGGTGAAGTACATGCAGGATCTCGGCTTCCGCGTGACCGAGGACATCCAGGACGAGGAAGGCACGGTGTACGCGGCATGGATGCGCCGCAAGCCCACCGTGCACGACACGGCTATGACCGGCGGCGACGGACCCCGGATGCACCATGTCTGCTTCGCCACGCACGAGAAGCACAACATCCTCGCGATCTGCGACAAGCTCGGCGCACTGCGCCGATCCGACGCCATTGAGCGCGGCCCCGGCCGGCACGGCGTCTCCAACGCGTTCTACCTCTACCTGCGCGATCCGGACGGTCACCGCGTGGAGGTCTACACGCAGGACTACTACACCGGTGATCCGGACAACCCGGTGATCACCTGGGACGTGCACGACAACCAGCGCCGCGACTGGTGGGGCAATCCCGTGGTGCCGAGCTGGTACACCGACGCCTCCCTGGTGCTGGACCTCGACGGCAACCCGCAGCCCGTCGTCGCCCGCACCGACTCCAGCGAGATGGCGGTCACGATCGGTGCCGACGGCTTCTCCTACACGCGACCGACCGACGAGGACGCCATGCCGGAATGGAAGCAGGGCGAGTACAAGCTCGGCCACCAGCTCTGATCCCGGGTCACGAGAGGAGCCGCCCATGCTGACACCTGACACGATCACCCACCTGGCCGACGAGCTCGCGGTCGCTGATCGCGAGCACACGGTGATCCCGCGGATCACCGCACGGTATCCCGAAGCGACCGTCGAGGACTCCTACGCGATTCAGGGCGTGTGGCGCGACCGCCAGATCGCTTCCGGGCGCCGGCTGATCGGGCGCAAGATCGGGCTGACCTCGCGCGCCATGCAACACGCCACCGGCATCACAGAGCCGGACTACGGCGTCATGTTCGATGACACCGTCCATGCCTCGGGAGCGGTGATTCCCGCCGCGCACTTCTCGAACGTGCGCATCGAGGTCGAGCTGGCGTTCGTCCTGAAGGAGGCGCTGTCCGGACCCGATTGCACGCTCGACGCGGTCATCGCCGCGACCGACTATGTCGTCCCTGCCCTCGAGGTGCTGAACTCGCACATCGAGCTGGAGGGCCGCACGATCGTGGATACCATCAGCGACAACGCCGCCTACGGGGCGATGGTCCTCGGCACCGTGCACCGACGCCCGGAAGAGATCGATCTGCGGTGGGTCCCGGGGGTGCTGTTCAAGAACGGGCAGGTCGAGGAGACCGGAGTGGCAGCTGGGGTGCTGGGGCATCCGGCACGCGGCGTCGCCTGGCTCGCCGATAAGCTGCACCAGCACGGAGACCGTCTGGAGGCGGCCGAGATCATCCTCGCGGGCTCCTTCACCCGGCCGGTGTGGGTGGAGGCGGGCGACACCGTTCTCGCCGACTACGGGGATTTCGGGACGATCGAATGCCGCATCGCATGAGGGAGCACGCATGACACTCCAACCCACGTTTCGTGAGGCCCTCGCCGCAGCCGACCGGCCGATGATCGGGCTGTGGTCGGTGGCCGGGTCCCCTCTCGTCACAGAGATCATCGCCGGAGCGCAGCCCGACTGGGTGCTGATCGATATGGAGCATTCGGCCAACTCGCTGGAGTCAGTGCAACTCCAGCTCCAGGTGCTCGCCGGCTACCCGAGCGTGAGCCCGGTCGTCCGCGTGCCGTTCGGCGACGACGTCACCCTCAAGCGCGTGCTCGACCTCGGGGCGCAGAACGTCCTGGTTCCGATGGTGGGCACCGCCGAGCAGGCCCGGGAACTGGTGGCCGCCGTACGTTACCCGCCTGCCGGGCGGCGCGGAGTCGGCTCAGCCCTGTCGCGTTCGGCGCGGTGGAACCGTGTTGACGACTACCTGCGGAACGCGGACGAGCACGTTTCGCTGTTCGTGCAGATCGAGTCGGCCGATGCCGTGGCGCAGGCGGCGGAGATCGCCGCCGTGGACGGTGTCGCAGGCGTGTTCGTGGGACCCGCTGATCTGGCGGCGTCGCTCGGCGTGATCGGTGAGCAGACCCACCCGGAGGTGGTCGCGGCCGTCCACCGTGTGTTCGACGCGGTCATCGCGGCAGGAAAGCCCGTCGGCGTCAACGCGTTCGCGCCGGACGCCGCCGATGCCTACCTCGCTGCGGGGGCCTCCTTCATCGCGGTGGCCGCCGATGTCTCGCTCCTCGCCCGAGCCTCCGAATCAGCGCTCGCCCGCTTCCGTCCCTGATCCGGCCGTGAGGCCTCGTCTGGGAGCGAGGATGTCTGGGAGCGAGGATCCGAAACGCGGCGATTCTCGTTCACAGACCGCAGACCGCAGCATCACGTCCCGGACAACGAAGAAGGCGGGGTGGTGGCCCCTCGCCATCCACCCCGCCTCTTCTTCTCCACGTCCCGCGCCCTCCGGAAGCACCCCCCAGTGCTCCACACGCGAGGCGAGGATCGGTGGGACCTCATCGGGTCCGGTCCCACCGAGTGGCGACGAATCGCCATCCCCTCTCGCACCGACTGCTGCAACTCCCCCCGGATGTCGCATACGGTGTCTCACCCATAGAGACGGGAACACCGGCGATCTATGACGCAGAACTCAGAATTTTTTTGGAGATTTTTCCCCGGCTGGCGAAAAGTCGCTCTGGCCTGGCTCTTTTGTGGAGCGTGTCGGCACGCTCGTCCGACCGAGTCGCTGCCGCGCCGTCTGCATCCCCGCCCCGATCGGGACATGTCGGGTCGCTCGCGCGAGACCGAACACCGGCATGTCCACGTACACCGCCTCCTGATCGGTGACGGGCACCTGATAGGTCTCATGCCAGACGCCGATGTCCCCACTGCCCTGGAGCCGACGCATGTAATCCCGCCAGGGCTGCAGGTGCGGAGCGTCACGATCCGCGGCGAACCGCTGCAGATGTTCGGGACTCTGCCAGTAGGACAGCAGCAGCGTCGTCCGGCCGAACCATGAATGACAGCCGAGCATGCCGGCCTCCGGATGACCGGCGAGGTGCGCCAGCATGCGAGGCATCTCCCGCGCGACGGAGGCGACCCGGCCGAGTTTCCACCAGCGGTTCGCGCGCATCCCGATGAGGAAGACCGTGATGCTCTGCTGTTCGGGCCGGGCGGTGAACCTGCCGGGATGTACCTCAGTCATGTCGATCCCCATTTCATAACACTGTTACGGAACAACGTTACGATACGGTAGACACCATGGCAAGACCCCCGGTGTATGACGATGCGCTGCGCACACGCGTGCTCACGGAAACCGCCGAGGCTATCGACGCACACGGAGTGGACGGGTTCTCGCTGCGCGCCGTGACCTCCGCAGCTCACACGTCGACGAGTGCGGTCTACGCACTGTTCGGCAGTCGCGACGGACTCGTCGCGGCGGTCATCGACGACGCGTTCGCGTCGTTCGGCGCCGCACAGCACGCGGCGGAGACCGAAGGGCTCGCCGCGCTGGGGTGGGCGTATCGGGCCTGGGCACTGGCCAATCCCGTGCGCTATCGACTGATGTTCGGAGGCGCACTGCTCGCCTGCGCACCCGAAGACGTTCCGTCATCCGACGGGGCCATCCTCCCGCTGATGCGCACGGTGACAGCTCTCCTGCCCCGCGCGAGCGAGACTGTCGTGCGTACCCGCGTGCTCGCCATTTGGGCCCAGGTACACGGGGCCGTGAGTCTGCAGCTCGCCGGCGTGATGCCCGACGGAACCGACTGGCACGCGGTCTTCGAATCCGTGGTTGCCACTATCGCACGCGACCTCGCTCGCCCGGCATCCTGAGGCGGCCCACGGCGTCGAAACCACCGGACGAGCGGTGCCGCGGCGTCCGCCCGGCGTGAGCGGCGGACACCAGCACCACCGCGGAGGACGTGAGCGCCACCCCGGGAAAGCGAGCGCCACCCCGGAACATCAGCGCTACCCCGGAACGCCACCGCCACCCCGCCAACATCAGCGCCACCCCGGAACACCAGCGCCACCCCGCGAACATCAGCGTCACCCTGGAGACTCAGCGGCGCCCCTGGGAAGATCAGCGCCACCCTGGCATCCCAGCGCCACCCCGCCAACGTGAGCACCGCTCCGGAGCACCAGCACCACCGCGCCAACATGAGCACCGCTCCGGAGCACCAGCACCACCCCGCCAACATCAGCACCGCTCCGGAACACCAGCACCACCCCGCCAACATCAGCACCGCTCCGGAACACCAGCACCACCCCGCCAACATCAGCACCACGCGGGAGCACCAGCACCACCCCGCCAACATGAGCACCGCTCCGGAGCACCAGCACCACCCGGGAGCACCAGCACCACCCGCGAACATCAGCGCCGCGCTGGAGACTCGACGGCGGCGCCGGGAACATCAGCGGCACCCCGAGAACATCGGCGTCACCCCGAGAACATCGGAGGAACCTGGGGAGCGTCGGCGGGGCACGCCGGCACAGCGCCTCCGCCGTCCCCCGTCCCGCCACGCCACCGAGGGCCGCGGGACGAGACGAGGGACGTCACTCAGGCCTTCGCGACCTCCACCTCGATGACCGCCCACGACAGCGCAGGAAGCGTGGTGGTGAGAGTCGCACCGTCAACGGCGGCGGAGAGCGGTCGCAGGCCCACCCGGTCCTGGGCATCCACGATGTTGGAGGTGAAACGATCGCCGCCCTCGGGAACGGTGAGCACCTCGGCGCGGGTGACGCGAGACCCCGTAAAGCCCCGCAGCGAGACCGACACGTCGGCGTCCTCGTCCAGACCGCGGTTGGCGAGGAAGATGGCGACGCGCCCGGTCTCCTCATCCCAGGTGGCGCTGGCGTCGACGAGGTCGGCGTCGCCGAAGCGTGCCGTGCCGTACTTGTCACTGGACACCGCCAGACGAAGAATCTCGCCGCGCGCGAGCTCGGACATGCGCGCGAAGGGCCAGAAGATCGACTGGCGCCACGCCGGCCCGCCCGCCTCACTGCGAATCGGCGCGATCACATTGGCCAGCTGCGCCTGGTTCGCAATCGATACGCGGTCACCATGGCGAAGCAGGGAGTTCAGGAGCGTGCCGACGACGACGGCGTCTGTCACGTTGTACTCGTCCTCGATGATGCGGGGGTGCTCCGTCCAGGTACCCGCAGCCTCAATCTCGGCCGGGGAATCGACTCCCGGGCGGCTCTGGTACCAGACATTCCACTCGTCGAACGAGAGATTGATGAACTTCTTGTGCTTGCCCGCGGCCCGCACGGCATCCGCCGTGGAGACCACCGACTCGATGAAGTAGTCCATGTCGACGGCGGAGGCCAGGAAGCTGGCGGCGTCTCCCTCCCTCTCCTCGTAGTAGGCGTGCAGTGAGACATAGTCGGCCACGTCGTAGGTGTGACCGAGCACGATCCGCTCCCACTCGCCGAAGGTCGGCATCCCGCTGGACGAGCTTCCGCACGCGACCAGTTCGATCGACGGGTCCACCAGGCGCATGGCCTTGCCCGCCTCCTGAGCGAGCCGGCCGTACTCGTCGGCCGTCTTGTGACCGATCTGCCACGGGCCGTCCATCTCGTTGCCGAGACACCAGAGCTTGATGCCGAACGGGTCCGCAGCTCCGTTGCGGCGACGAAGGTCGCTCAGGGCCGTGCCCCCGGGGTGGTTGGCGTACTCCACCAGTTCGCGCGCGGCCTCGACGCCGCGCGTGCCGAGGTTGATCGCCTCCATGATCTCGACGTCGGCCTTGCGCGCCCAGCTGGCGAACTCGTGCAGGCCGAAGGCGTTCGTCTCCACGGTGTGCCAGGCGCCGTCAAGGCGGCGGGGGCGTTCGGCAACGGGTCCGACGCCGTCTTCCCACCGGTAGCCGGACACGAAGTTGCCGCCGGGGTAGCGGACCACACTCACCCCCATCTCGCGGGTGAGCTCCAGCACGTCCGTGCGGAATCCCTCCTCGTCCGCGGTGGCATGGCCGGGCTCGTAGATTCCGGTGTAGACACACCGGCCCATGTGCTCGACGAATGATCCGAAGATCCTTCGGGGCACCGGGCCGACGGTGAAGTCGCGGTCGACGGTGATGGTCGCGCGGGACATGTGACTCCTCGTTGTCGCTGTCTGTTGTCGATGAGCGGACCTGCCCGCCCTGCGGCGACACTGCCCGTTAGCGGATCACATTACATCGTTGGAACAGAACTGTCGACCCTGCACTCGACACCGCCGAAAACGGACCTCGTGACCGGTCCCTTCCGCATGAGATTGAGAAATCGCCATTGCCAGGCGAACCATCCCGCGCTACCGTTACCACGTTGAAATGAGTGCGACTCGGCTCAACCCGAGAATCCGTTCTCGGATCTCGTCGACAAGGAGGTCACGTACGAATGCCTGATACCTCACTCCGGCTCACACGCCGGGGGTTCCTCGCTGCAGCACTGGGCGCTGCAGCCGTTCCCCTGCTCGCGGGGTGCTCCTCACCGGTCTCCGCAGGCCTGTTCGGAAGCAGTCTGAAACCTGAGACCCTCGTGTTCTGGAACCTGTTCGGCGGCGGTGACGGCGTGCGCCTGCAGGAGATGCTGGACGTCTACCGCACGCAGAACGGTCCGGATTCGCTCCAGGCCACCACCTTCGCGTGGGGCAACCCCTACTACACGAAGGTCACCCTGGCGACGGTCGGCAACAAACCGCCGGACGTGGCGGTGTCCCATCTCACCCGGGCGAAGCCGCTATGGCAGGGCGGCTTGCTGGACCCGATCAGCGAGGAGGATCTCGCCAGCGTCGGTCTCTCGTCCGCCGACTTCTCGGAGCGGCCGTGGAATGCGCAGATCACCGACGGACAGAACATCGCCATCCCGATCGACACGCACCCGCTCGTGATGTTCTTCAACGAGGCGGTCTGCGAGAAAGCGGGTCTCATCTCCGGCGGCAAGCTGCACAAACTCGACGGCATCGACACCTTCGAGCAGGCCCTCGCCGCGATCCACGACGTGACCGGCGGCGAGGCGATCACCATCGCCAACGTCGGAGGAGAGAGCGCAACACCGTGGCGCGTGTTCTGGACGCTGTACAACCAGCACGAGGGAGCCACCCCGTTCCTCTCCGACAACGGCGCCAGGCTCACGGTCAACGAGGAGGTCTTCCTGTCGGTGATGGACCGCATCCAGGCCTGGGTCAAGAACGGGTGGACCAACAAGGGCCTCGATTACGCCACCGCGCAGTCCTACATGTTCACCGAGAAAGCGGGTCTGTACCTGCAGGGTGAGTGGGAGATCTCCACGGCCCAATCGGTGAAGGGCCTGAAGTTCGGCATGGTGCCGGTTCCGACGCTGTTCGACAAGCCCGCATCCCAGGCCGACTCGCACGCGCTGATCCTGCCGCGCAAGGAGCGCACCCCCGAGCAGCGGCTGCAGGCGATGCGGTTCATCAAGTCGATGCTCGACCAGTCGATGACCTGGGCACAGGGCGGTCACGTTCCCGCCTATCTCCCGACCGCCACCAGTGCGGAGTTCGCGAACCTCGTCCCGCAATCCGACTATGCCTCCGCCGCGGACTCGGCCGTGTATGACGATCCCGCCTGGTACGGCGGATCGGGATCCACGTTCGAGGGCATCGTCGGCGCGCAGCTGGGCCTGGTCCAGCAACTGTCCATCACGCCGCAGCAGGCGCTGTCGGCCATCAAGGATCAACTCGCCGTGTACCTCAACACGCCGAGCCCGCTCTGACCCGGAGGTACGACGACGTGACCACGGCAACCCTCACCGTCCCGCGTGCCGCGCGCGGCACGCACCGCACAGCCAGCTCCGGCTACGCCGGCGCCACCACCGGCACCGCGCGCAGCGCATGGCTGTTCATCGCCCCGTTCGGCATCTTCTACCTGGCTTTCCTGCTCGGCCC
Organism: Microbacterium nymphoidis; assembly: GCF_021044885.1. GTDB lineage: Bacteria > Actinomycetota > Actinomycetes > Actinomycetales > Microbacteriaceae > Microbacterium > Microbacterium nymphoidis. The sequence continues at coordinate 966,978 of NZ_JAJNOD010000001.1, forward strand.
GACGATCTACATGCTCGTCATGAGCTTCTTCAACACCTCGACGGTGCGCACCGGCCTCGGATCGTTCGCCGGTTTCGCGAACTACGCGGAAATGCTCACCCGGGCGGACTTCTGGAGTTCGCTGTGGCACACGCTGCAGTTCACGCTGTACACCACGCCGCCGCTGGTGATCCTCGCCTTCGTGTTCGCGGTGCTCACCAATCGGATGCGCCGCTTCCAGTGGTTCTACCGGCTGGCGTTCTTCCTCCCCTACATCCTCCCCTCTGCCACGATCTCCCTCATCTGGGTGTTCATCTTCACCCCCACCACGGGTCTGTGGGCTTGGGTGGAGTCGCTGTTCGGGATCACGCCAGGATCCGGCGTGCTGTCAGACCCCAACACCGCGATGATCGGCATCGCGATCGCGACCCTGTGGTGGACGATCGGGTTCAACTACGTGCTGTATCTCGCCGGCCTGCAGGAGATCCCACGCGAGCTGTACGAAGCAGCCGCCGTCGACGGTGCGAGCCCGTGGCAGCAGATCCGCTACATCACCATCCCGATGATCAGCAAGACCACCACCCTTGTGGTGCTGCTGCAGATCATCGCGAGCCTCAAGATCTTCGACCAGGTGTACCTGATGACCGGTGGTGGCCCCGGCATCTCGACGCAGGTCACGCTCGGCGTGATCACCAGCACCGCGTTCACCGACAACCGCCTCGGTGCCGCGTCGGCGGCGAGCGTCCTGCTGTTCATCGTCATCGTGATCGTCGCGATCATCCGGCAGCTGTTCGAGCGCGCCGCCGCCCAGAAGGAGAGCTGAGATGACCGACACCATCAACATCACCGTTCCCCGCAAGCGTCGCGACGGAATCTCGGCCGCTGCGCCGGGTTCGCGGGTGCGAAAGCCGGTGAACGGACGCACGTTCAATACGGTCGCCGCCGTCGTGCTCGTGATCTTCTCCGTGATCTGGCTGATCCCGAGCCTGTTTGCGCTGAAGACCGCGCTCACCGACAACGGAACCGCCGCGATCGGGGCCGCCGCGATCCTCAGCGACTGGAATCCGACGCTGTACTCGTTCTCCACGCTGCTCGGCTCGGGCGATATCTGGAACTGGTACCTGTCCAGCGCCATCACCTCCGTCGTCACGTCGGTGCTGACCGTACTGCTGGCCTCGATGGCCGCCTACGCCCTCTCTCGCCTGAGGTTCCGCGGCTCGAACACCGTCATGCTGCTGATCGTGCTCGGGATCATGATCCCCGGCCAGGTGCTCATCGTCCCCATCTTCCAGGAGCTCAACGCGCTCGGCCTGCTGAATACCTACTGGTCCGTGATCTTCCCCCAGGTTCCTGCGGTGATCGCGGTGTTCATCTTCAAGCAGTTCTTCGATTCGATTCCGCGCGAGCTGGAGGAGGCTGCGGTCATCGATGGGGCGGGCACCTGGCGCATCTACTGGTCGCTGATCATGCCGCTGAGCCGTCCGGTGATCGCCGCGGTGACGATCCTCACCTTCGTTGGTGTGTGGAACAACCTGCTGCTGCCCCTGTACGTCCTCTCCAACCCGGATCTGATGACGATCCCCGTGGGCCTCGCCACGGTGCAGGGCAGCTTCGGTCAGCGCTACGCCGACATCCAGGCAGGCGCGATCCTCGCCGCTCTCCCCCTCGTGATCCTGTACCTGATCTTCCAGCGTCAGATCGTGGAGGGCGTGACGGGTTCGGGCCTCAAGGGCTGACCGTTTCATTGCGCGCAATTGGCCCCTATCCGGGTTGGATAGGGGCCAATTGCGCGCAATGAAACGAATCGATGGGGTCAGATCGCGAGAGCGTCAGCCGCCCCTTCCTCTTCCTCCCGCGCACGCTTCTTCGTCGCGGGCCGGCCCATACGGCGTACGAGCCACCACACCAGGACGATCCCGCCCAGGGTGATCCCGGCGTACGCGACGAACCACCAGGGGAAGGCCACCGCCGCCGGCCCCTCACCTCGGGCGAGGTCCTCGGGCGGGGTCGGGAGGATGCGCGCTCCGGTGACGAGGATACGGTGCGTGTTGATGCCGAGCGGCGTGCAGGTGACCAGCGTCACCAGATCCTTCCCCGCTTCCTGCCGCAGGCTCGCGTTGTCCTTCGGATCGACCACCTTTGTGTCGATCACCTGGTAGCTGACCGTGTGCCCGAAGGTGGTGATGGAGAATGTGTCCCCCTTCTTCACCTGGTCCAGATCGGTGAACATCCGGGAATTGGCGAGTCCGCGATGAGCGGTGATCACCGAGTGCGTGTCGATACCGCCAACGGGCAATGACGTGCCCTGCAGGTGTCCGGCTCCCTCGAGCAGCGCCTCGTCGCTGGTGCCGTGATAGATCGGGAGATCCACGCTGATCGACGGGATCTGGATGCGTCCCATCAGTCCGTGTCCGGCATCCAGCAGCTTCCAGTAGTTCAGCTCGTCACCGTCGAGGCTGCCGGATCCGGTGGGGACGTTGGTGTTCGCCGCGAGGATGGCACCCGAGGAGAGCTTCGAGTTGTACTCCTCGGCGATCGCAATCTGGTCCTCCGGCGGCGGTGATGCCGCCACCACCTGCTGCCCGTAGCTCTCGAGAGCGAGCGACTGGTTGTATGAACTGACCCAGGCGGCCGCTGTCGGGTACATCACCAGTGTCAGCCCGGCCCAGGCCAGCACGGCGGCCACGATCACGGACACCCGCGATCCCCGGGTGCCCGCCTGGGCTCGACGCTGTTTCTGTCGTGTGGTCATCGGTCCTTCTCCCCTGGACGACGCGGCGTGTTCAGATCGCAGAAGTGGGGGGGGGGGCGGGGCGCCCCCCCCCTTCTGCGATCAAGACCGGTCTGTCAGGACTGGTCGGCCGTCTCGTCGTGACGACGGCGGCGAGCGATCACGATCACGCCGGCAGCGACGACGATCAGGGCGATGCCGCCGATGGTCAGGATCAGCTGGCCGTCGGAACCGGTCAGCGGCAGGCTCGGAACGCCCTGCTGCTTGTTCGTGATGGTCACGATCGGGTTGGCGGCGCCGACCGCGCCCGGCTGCACGACGATCTCGGTGAGAGCGGCGTCACCGGTGGGCAGGATGAAGCCCGCGGGGGCCTTGATCTCCTGGATCACGTAGCAGCGCGCCTGGTAGTCGTGACCGGCGACGGTCGTGTTCGTAACGGTACCGTCAGCGGCGATCTCGAGCTCGGTGTCACCAACCCAGAGACCCGGGATCGTGACCACACCACCGGCACCGGCGGTGACGACGTACGGGTCGGTGGTTCCGGGCTGGGTGACCTGCTTCAGGTTCGCGAAGTCAGCCTTGCAGCCGGCGACGTCCATCGTGCTCATCCACACGGTGAACTCCGCACCCGACAGACCCTGGCCGGTGTTGTCGGCGTTGACCTTCTTCAGCTCGAGCGCACCCCAGCGCGTCTGCACGACGTTGGTCGGGTTGCTTCCCGGAGGAGTTCCCGGGGGAACCGTGCCGATCTGCAGGTCGTTCAGGTTCACGAAGGCCTGGTTGTCGATCGTACCGATCGCGTTGGCGGCGGCGGTGAAGCCGACGACCACGTTCTGACCCGGCTGCAGCTTCGCCAGGCCCGGAGCCAGGAACGTCACGGTGAGCGTCTGGCCGCTCCAGCCGAAGGTGTAGTCCGTGCCCTGCACGAACGTCGCCCCGCCGAACACCTTGACGGTGACCTTGGACGGGTCGGTGTCCGGTGTGAGCTTGGTGTCCAGCGTGTCCGTGAGGATGAACTTGTCGTACGTCTCGCCGGCGGCGAGCGCCGGGATCTTCGTGGTGATCTCGTAGTCGATCGGAGCGCCCAGCGCCGCGCCGTTGTCATCCTGGTGGACGATGTTCTTGCGCGGGCCCTCGGCAACCGTGTTCTTCGGGTAGACGTTCACGTCGTACACCCACTCGCCGTCCAGGTTCTGCAGGTCGTGCGGCGTCGGCAGCGCGACGACGAACGGAGCGGCCGGAGCCACAACCTTGCTCGGTGCCGAGATCTCACGCACGAAGTACGGGCCCAGCGGCAGATCCGGGGTCGTCGACAGACCGTTGCTGTCCGTCGCGGGAGCCGGAGCACAGTCCACGAGGTTGTAGGAGCCGAGGGTGGTGACGCTCGTCGAGGCAGCAGCCGCGAGCTGTGCCGGCGTGATCGCCTTGAGAGCGTCCCAACCGGTGTTCGTGCCGTCGAACAGGTCGATGCCATCGATGGTGCAGTACTCGAACACGACGCCGGCGATACCGGGCGTGTTCGGCGCCGTACCCGTGCCGTCGGGCGTGCCCGCACCGTTGCCCGGGTTCTCGTGCTTGTGGATGATGATCGAGCCCGTCTGGGACTGATCGATGTCGGCAGCGAACGCGGATGTCGCCATGCCGGTGCCGGCCAGCGCGAGCACAGAGCCCAACGCAACTCCCCGCAGCAAACGCTGCTTGCGTGAGATTGTCATGTGGATAGTTCCTTCTGTTCTAGTCGGGATTTCGACGGGAATGGTTATCGGGTGTGTTGCGTGGGGTTTGTGGGAATCCATAGGCGAACTCATTCGCTCACGGATGACGCGCGGCGGCGCCAGATGAAGAGGAACACTCCGGCGGCGAGCACCATCAGAACGCCACCACCGGCGAGGAAGTAGTCACTTCCCCATCCACCGGTCAGCGGAATCGCGGGCACGCCCTGCTGCTGGTTCACCACGTCCGGCAGAGTCGTCACAGCCGTGTCGCTCAGGACCGTCACCGCGATCGGATCGGTCAGCAGCACGAAGCCGACAGGCGCCTTCGTCTCCACCAGGGAGTAAGTTCCCGGCTTCAGCTTGCCGACCAGGAATGCTCCGGCCGCAGGATCGGTATCAGCACCGGTGCAGTCCGCAGCCGCCGCAGCGACACAGTCGACGACGACGACTGCAGGACCGGTCGCAGCCCCGGCTGCATCCACAGGCGTGAGAGTCCACTCCGAACCCTTCAGGGCGTTGCCCTCCGGGTCCACCTTGTGCCACGCCAGCTTCACCGAGACCGGGTTGACCACGGTCTTGTCGAAGTAGCGGTTGCGCAGCTCGCCGAACGCGTCCGGCTTCACCGTGACCGAGTAGGAGACCTTGGCCTCTTCCCCGGGCTGCAGCACACCGGTCCACGTCAGCAGCTTGGTGGCCGCGTCGTACGACGCCGCACCCAGGCCGGCCGGATCAATGGTGATCGACGCGGGATCGATGTCCGCATTGTTCACCACATCGGTCAGATCGTCCGTCACCGAGAATGCGTTGGACGCGACAGCTCCGGTGTTCTTCACCGAGATCGTGTACGTCACCACATCACCCGGGTTCACGAGCTCACCGTTGCCGGGAACCGCGACCTTGTCCCACGTGATGATCGGGTGCTCGGTCGTGATGTTCGGCTCGACGAGCACGTTCGTCAGCGTGCCCGTGGCGCCCTCGTTGATGACGACCGTGTAGGTGATCTTCGCCGTGGTCGCCGGCGAGAGCGGGTGAGCGGTGCTTGCCGTCCACACGATCGTCTTCGCCGTCGCGTCAAACACGATCTCGCCGCACGTCGCGCCCGCAGGGCCCTCACACGTCAGCACGGGAGTCGCACCGGCAGGAGCCAGAGCAGCCTTGTCCAGCACCCCGGCCATGTCGTCCGTGAGCGTGCCCGCCGTGATCGCCCGGGTGTCGCTCGGGTTCACAGCCGTGACCGTGTACGTCACCGAGTCGCCCGGCTTCACAACCGTCCCGGGAACCGGGTCGGACGTCTTGCCGAACGTCGGCGTCACCGGCAGCGGAATGATGTAACCCGCATCGATCGTGTGATCGTTCTGACCCGGTCCACCCACGTGGAGGTTGTACCGACCCGTCGCCGGGTCCGGGTTCGAGTCGATCTCCCGCACGGACCCTGCCTCGTTCATCGTCAGCGAGAGATCGCTCCACGGCTTCGTGCCGGTCACGGTGCCCAGGTTGACCGTCCCCGTCGCCGGCTTCACGAACTCCACCACGTAATCCGTGTCCGTGGTCATCGCGGCCGTCGTCAGCGACGAGAAGTAGTACTCACCACGAGCGTTTGTGACCACTGTGGCGATCACCGAACCGTCCTTGATGAGGTTCACCGTGACACCGGGCAGCGGAACTTCCGTCGGGTCCTGGGTTCCATCGCGATCCTCGTCGAACCACACGCGGTTACCGATCTGGATCGGCGCCTGGTCACAGATCACTTCAAGGTCGGCAAGACCGCCACCCTTGCGGAAGCTGTTGGTTGCCGTGGGCACGTTGAGACCGCGGGAGTTGTCCGTACCGTCGCGGTTGATGAGACCGAGACCGACCTGCCACAGTCCCTGCGGGTCGACGATGTCCGAGGCGATCGTCGTCTCGACGCGCGAGAGCGCCTGGCCGGAGTACAGACCTTCCTGGTGGCTGCCGTTCTGGAAGTCACCCACGTAGTACTCACGGAAGGTCCGCGGCTGGCCGTGCGAGTCGGTCCCCGCGACGTTGTTGTTGGTGCAGATGCTGCCCGCAGCGAGCGGCTCGCCGGCGTAGTTCGGGTCCAGCACGAAGGTGCCGTCCGTCAGCTTGCACCCGCGCACCAGGTCGGCGCCCGACGTGGGCTCCACGTTGTCGGAGACGCCTCCGGTACGAGTGGGGTTCTGCGAGCGGTGGGGTGCCTGGTCGCTGAAGCGGTCACGGAGCCCGATGATCAGATCGCCGTTCGTGTCCTCGATGATGTCGGCGAGGATCGGCTGCGGGTACGAGGTCCAGCCCCAGCACCCGTTCGCGTTCGTGGTCAGCTGGTTGGCCGTGTTCGGGTAGCTGCCGATCCAGGGCCACCAGCGGCCGATGCCGCCCGTGTTCAGCGGCTCGCCGCTGCAACTGCCGTCGGGGAACGCCTGGCCGCGGCCATAGTTGAGCGACTGGTCCAGCACGATGTTGCCGAAGGTTCCCGTTGCGGGGTCGAAGGCGTACACCACGGCGCGCATGTCGTCACGGTTCTGGCTGGTCTGCGCGGAGCAGACGCCGCCGACGTAGCTCGTGAACATTCCGACGCCCTCGCCGAAGGGCCGCCAGTCGGCAGGCTCGGCGCAGGGGTTCGGGATCTGGTAGGACCCCAGGAGCGCGTTGGCACCCGAGGCTGCCATGCCGTCGTAGACGTAGACCTTCTGGTCCTCGAGGTTGGTCACGAACAGGTACTTGTCGTCGTTCGTGATCTCCAGCTCACCGAGCGACTTCTTGGCGACCTGGTCGAAGAAGCCGTAGTCGTGCATCGTGGTCTGGTCGTGGGTGTCCGGACCGACGTTCGGCACGGTCGCCCACAGCGTGGCACCGCCCGTCGCCGGGTCGGTCACGTAGATCGCGCCGGGACCGCCGGGGCCGTAGTTGGAGCTGCGGCGCGCAACCGCGCTGGAGAACACCCGCTTCGTGGTCCCGTTGTAGGCAATGCCGTACAGCGCGCCCGTGGCCCCCTGCTCGGCCACCTTCGCCGGAGCCGTGGTCAGGTTGTAGTTCGTCGAGAAGAGAGAGTGATCGGTGGGGTTGCTCACAAAGCCCGGCGTGCTGTTGGGCAGACACGCCCCAACAATGGTCGCGTTCTGCTGGCAGTAATACGGCGGGTACCAGAACGCAGCGTTCACATACGCTGCTGCCCCGTTACGCACATCGACGAACTCTGTCGAGCTGGAGAGCTTCTTGTTCGCCGCATTCGCGAGGTCTGCCGTCGTGACCGCAGCGGATGCGCCGGTGCCGTTAGCCGCGAAGCTCGGGAAGAACGTCCCCGGATGCGGGTTGGCGACATCCACCCGGTACTGACCCCCGACGAGCGCGGAGGCCGCGGGAGTGAACACCGCGTTTCCATTCGCGTCGGTCTGCACGGTGATCGAGGCACCGTTCATGTCGGTGAGGGTCACGTCCACGCCGATGAGCGGCGGCTCCATCGTCGTCGAGTCGACGAGCCCGTTGGCGTTCACCTCCTGCACCACGTGGACGGTGACGGTGCCATCGCCGGGCGCGGCCGATGCGGTCGGCGCGAACGGCGAGCACAAGCCGGCCAGAACCGCGACGAGTCCGGCGACCACCGCCGTTCGGCGCCCGGCGGACGCTCGTGTTCTCCGCGGTTCGCGTGTATGAGTGATCGTCATGCCACTTCCTTGTTCTGTGCAGCACGAATGCTGCGTTCTCCCATGCGTGCTGCATCTCCCACACACATCCCCATGCGTATGGGAGAGATCCCCAGTGCCCCGCTCCAGGCCCGCTCCAATGTTCGGGAGAGCGGCTGTTGTACGGCGGGGCGTTTCGGTTCATGCTCACATGCCACGCATGTACCGTCCATATATGGCAGGGGAATGACCCCAGCACTGGGGTCATTCCCCTCTGGCCGCTGGAGAACCGCGCCTTGACGCCCTGACGAGCGGGACCGATCGCGGAGTAGTGCAATCGACGACGAGCCTGACCTCAGCTGTGGGGTCAAACACCTCTCGCGGCTCGACGGCACGGGCGACGATTCGTACTCTGTGCCCGCAGGGGTTCCGTCGGGGTTCTCCTGCGGAGGCGATGCGTGCGACACGATTCGGGGGAAGCCGTGACCATGGCGTCGCCGGAGGCACCGCTCTCCCGCTTCCTCCCCTGAGCACGAGCGGCGCCCCGCGAGGTGGCCGGGCGTGGAGAGCAACGGCCACCTCGCGCCTGCTTCGTCGCACGCCGCCCGACGTTGGCGGAACGTCGTCCGGGGCGACGCCCGCCCGGGACGATCACGCTTGACCCCTGTGCGGGGGTCAACTTCGGCGCGCCCTAGCTCAGGACGGCCCGCGTTCCATATCCTGACGTTCGCAGTGGCACTGTCGGAGGTCTGCTGCTCGATGCACACGCATGGCGTTCCGGGGGGACCCTCATCTCATGTGCATCACCCGATGTGCAGTGTCCTCGTTCTACCCCCTTGGGCGAGGGCACTGCGCATCGGTCATCAGTCGCCGTCTGCGCTCTCGAAGGCACCCGCTGCGAGGGCGGCGAGATCATCACGCAGCGCGGTGGCGCGCTCCGCGACGCGAGGCAAGGCGGCACGGGCGATCTCGCGGGCCAGCTCAGGGTCATGCAGCAGCAGTGCCACCCGCGCCCAGGTCCGCATGTGCGCCGGGTGGGGCGCCTCCGTGATCATGGCGCGCGCCCGCGCGTGGAAATCCTCGGGGAACACCGTCAGCGGGCCGAAGAACGCGGCTGCCTGACGCTCCCATTCCGATCCGAGGAAGGCCACCGACTCGGACGCCTCCTCCGCCGTGCGACCGTAGGCGAACTCAGAGTCCTGAGCATTGCGGAATCCCGCGATGACCGAGCCGCGCCATGCGCAGTCGTACTCGCGCAGCGCATCGGGTTCCGGTGCCGACGTGCCGGTCTGCTGATCGAGTGTCAGGAGGTGCACACCGAGGTTCACCTGGAACACCGCGCTTCGAGGCCGATGCTGGATCTCCACGACGTGCACGACTCCCCCGTCGAAACGACGGCGGGCGATGTCGCCCTTCCGCTGGAAGCCGACGGCGGTCAGCATCGGCCAGAACTGTGCCCGCAGGTGGCGGTTGATCGTCGTGCGGTCCATGATCATCCTCTCCGTCTCGGTTCATCGTGCGCAGTTGGTTCCCACCCCGGGTGTTTAGGAGCGAAGCGAGCGCTATGAAAGGGGTGGGGCCGACGGCCGCGACGCGGTGCTGGCACGTTCGACGATCACGTGACCGACGGTGGTCACCGTCTGGGCGGCGGCCCGGTCCGAGATGCGCGCCGCCAGGCGATCCAGCGCGGCGTTCGCGAAGGCGGTCTTGTCGAACGACACGGTGGTCAACGGCGGGGTCGCGAACTCCCCGTCCGCCACGTCGTCGAACCCCGCCACGGACACGTCTTCCGGAACGACGATGTCCCGGCGCCAGAGCTCATTGAGCACGCCGATGGCCAGGGAGTCCGTGAAGCAGAAGATGGCCTCCGGCACCGGGTACTCGTCCAGATACCGATGTATCGCGGCCGCTCCCCCGCGCGGGGTCCAGTCGTCGCAGGAGATCTCGAGGCTGTCGTCCGCGTCGATGCCGCCGTCGGCGAGCGCGCGACGGTACCCGCGCGTGCGCAGCACCGCCGTGGAGGTTCCCGATCCCTGATCCGACCCCACCACGGCGATGCGCCGATGCCCTCGCTGGATGAGCAGCCGGGTCATGTCATACGCCGCCTGGTCCGGATCCACCCGGACCTGATCCAGCGCGGGCTGTTCGACCTCGCCGATCACCACCGCGGGCGGGAGCTCGGACGCGTCGGGCAGATCGAGTTCGTCGGTGACGGTGGGGTTCAGGATGAGACCGTCCACGAGTCGCGCCCGTGCCCGCAACAGGAGCTGGGCCTCACGGTCGGGGCGACCGCCGGTCTCCTCGATCTGCACGCCCCATCCGCGCGCATGAGCGGCTTCGACGAAGTGGTGCGCCATCTCCGCCGAGTACGGGGTGGCGAGGTCCGGCAGCGCCAGGGCGATCACGCCGGATCGCCCGTTGCGCAGCCCTCGCGCGGAGAGGTTGGGGACATAGTCCAGGTCGCGCAGCGCCGCCTCGACGCGCTCCTTCGTCTCGGGGCGCACGTAGACGACACCGTTGATGACGTTGGAGACGGTCTTCGCGGACACACCGGCCCGAGCGGCCACGTCCTTCACGGTTGCGCGCATGCCTGCCCTCCTCCCCGCCGATCAGCCTAGTAGGGTGCTGGGATGGCGACCGCAACGAAGCAGCCAGCCCGCCGCGAGGCATTCGGCTCGAGAAACGTGTTCATCCTGTCGGCGATCGGTTCTGCCGTGGGCCTCGGCAACATCTGGCGATTCCCCTATGTGGCGTATGAGGGTGGTGGTGGCGCCTTCCTCATCCCGTATCTGTGCGCCCTGCTCACCGCAGGCATCCCGCTGCTGTTCTTCGACTACGCCATCGGTCACCGCTTCCGCGGATCCGCTCCGCTCGCGTTCCGGCGCATGCATCGCGCAGCAGAGCCGCTCGGCTGGTGGCAGGTGCTGATCTGCGTGGTCATCGCCACCTACTACGCCGTGATCATCGCGTGGTCGGCGATGTACACCTGGTTCTCCGCCCAGCTGACCTGGGGCAAGGGCAACGAGCAGGACTTCTTCTTCACCGATTTCCTGCGCATGGCGGACGTCCAGGAAGTCGGGGTCTCCGCGGAGTTCGTCCCACAGGTGGGCATCCCGCTGCTCCTGGTCTGGCTCGTCGTGATCGTCATCATGTGCCTCGGCGTGAAGCGCGGCATCGGTGCGGCCAACATGATCCTCATGCCACTGCTCACCCTGATGTTCGTAGTGCTGGTGGTGCAGTCGCTGTTCCTCCCCGGTGCTCTCGATGGGCTCAACGCGTTCTTCACCCCCGATTGGGAGGCTCTCGCGAACCCCGCGGTGTGGGCGTCGGCCTACGGCCACATCTTCTTCTCGCTGTCGGTGGCGTTCGGCATCATGGTGACCTACTCGTCGTACCTGAAGCGGCGTACCGACCTCACCGGCTCGGGCCTCGTGGTGGCCTTCGCCAACTCCTCGTTCGAGATCCTCGCCGGCATCGGCGTGTTCGCCGCGCTGGGGTTCATGGCCGCGGCTCAGGGAACGGATGTGTCGGGCGTCGCGAGCTCCGGCATCGGCCTGGCTTTCATCGCGTTCCCGACGATCGTCTCGAACGCGACGGGCGGCTCCATCATCGGCGTCCTGTTCTTCGGCGCCCTGGTGTTCGCCGGAGTCACCTCGCTCATCTCCATCCTCGAAGTGATCGTCGCAGCGCTGCAGGACAAGCTGGGATGGCGACGCGTATCCACGACCCTCGTGGTGGCGATCCCCCTGGCGGTCATCTCGATGGCCCTGTTCTCCACCACGACGGCGCTGGCGGTGCTGGACACCGCGGACGCGTTCGTCAACGCCTTCGGAATCATGGCGGTGGCGCTGATCGCGGTGATCGTTGTCGCCTGGTTCCTGCACAAGCTCCCGGCGCTGCAGGAGCACCTGAACCGGCGCTCGAGCTTCCGCATCGGAACGATCTGGAAACTCCTCGTCGGCGTGCTCGCGCCGGTCGTGCTCGGCTACCTGCTGGTCAACGAGCTGATCTCGAAGATCTCCGAGCCCTACAGCGGGTATCCGGGGTGGTTCCTCGCGATCTTCGGCTGGGGAATGGCGATCGCTCTGATCGTGGGCGGGGTGATCCTCTCCTTCGTGCCGTGGAGCAGGACATCGCACGCCAAGGACGACCCGGACTACGACGAGTTCCTGGTCGACGAGGCATACGATCCCGACCCGGAGACCGGCAGTATCCAGGTGGCGACGAAGGCGGGTGCGCGATGACGACGACGGCAGTGGTGATGATGATCGTCGCGATGGTCACGGTGTGGGGCGGGCTGATCGCCGGCATCGTGAACCTCGCCCGCCACCCGGAGGAGGAGGGAGCCGAGCCGGTCCCCCCGGTGGAGCTCTAGCGTCCTCGCCGCACCGGCGGAGGACGCCGACTACGAAGAAACCGGCTCTGCGGCGGGCACGTTGCGACGAAGCCACGCGAGGGTGGCGAGGTGCGCGAACAGGGTGAGGGCGAGCACGCCACCGGAGATGAGCAGCAGCTGGTCCGCGCTGGAGCCCGCGACCAGCGCGACACCGCCCAGCGCGCTGCCCAATCCGCTTCCGAGCATCATGGCGCTCGTGTTCACGGCGAGCACGAGCGCCGCGACGGTGGGTGGCACCATGGCGGCCAGCCGCGCCTGACCGGCCACGCCGGAGCCGCCGTTGAAGAACGCGCACACCAGGAACCACGCCACACCCGCGATCGCTCCGAGGATGCCCGGAAGCATCAGACCGAGCCAGCCGAGGACGGCCGCGGTCACGACGGCGGTGAGAATCACGGTGAGCACGGCGACCGGCCCGCGCCGGTCGATCACCCGTCCCGAAACGAGATTGCCGACCAGGCTCACCACACCGTAGCCGAACAGAGCGGCGATCATCGGATAGCCCTCGCCGATGCGCGGACCGAGGATCAGCGTGGCGTAGGTGAAGCAGAGGTAACTGGCGCACATCAGGCCGGTCGGCACGATGAGGGCCAGCAGGATTCGCGGCTGCGTGAGCGGGCTGAGCGCCTCGCGCACGGTTGTGGCCGGCAGATGCAACGGCGTGACCCCGCGGAAGATGCCGACCATGGCGACAAGACCGACTCCGACGACGAGGAAGATCGGGATACGCCAGTCCGCCTGTCCGATCACGAGCCCCACCGGCACCCCGAGCGCCGTGGCGAAGAGGAACCCGCCCATCACCCAGGACAGGGCGCGTCCGCGGTACTGCTCGGGGGTGGCGGCAACGACGTAGGAGCCCACCGCCGCGCTGAGCAGGGCGCCGCCGAGGGCGGAGACGACCCGTCCCGCCATCGCCCAGAAGTAGGTCGGCGCGAGCCCGACGAGCAGATTCCCGAGAACGAAGACGCCGAGCGAGAGCAGGATCGTCGCCTTGCGCTCCCAGCGTCCGGTGAGGGCGCCGAGGACGGGTCCGCCGATCGCGCTGGTGACGGCGAACACGCTCATCAGCTGGCCGGCAGCGGCGGCATCCACCTTCAGATCGCTAGCGATCTGCGGCAGCAGCCCCGCGAGCACGTAGCCGTCGATGCCCATCGAGAAGTTCGCGACGGCCAGCCATACCAGGGCGCCGATGCGGAACCCGCTTCTGTCGTTCATCGTCCTCGAATCCTCATCGATCGGGTACCGCAGGCGAGAGCGGGGCGGGCTCCTCCGAAGAAGAGCCCGCCCCGGCAGTGGCATCAGACGAGACTGCGCTCGGCTGCTTCCACCACGTTGGTCATCAGCAGGGCGACGGTCATCGGACCCACCCCACCGGGGTTGGGCGAGAGGTAGCCCGCCACATCCTCGACGCCCGGGGCGATGTCGCCGTACACCTTGCTCTTGCCGGTCTCCGGGTCATCCTCCCGCGTGACGCCGACGTCGAGCACGGCGGCGCCGGGCTTGACGTCTTCCGGCTTCACCAGGTGCTTCACTCCCGCGGCGCCCACGATCACATCGGCCTGACGCAGATAGAACGGCAGGTCCCGCGTTCCGGTGTGGGTGAGGGTGACGGTGGCGTTGATCGCGCGCCGCGTGAGCAGCAGCCCGATCGAGCGTCCGATCGTCACGCCGCGCCCCACGACCACCACGTGCTTGCCGGTGAGGTCGTAGTCGTTGCGCAGCAGCAGCTCGATGACGGCCCGCGGCGTGCACGGCAGCGGCGTCTCGATGGGAGCGTTGACGTTCAGCACCAACCGGCCGAGGTTCGTGGGGTGCAGGCCGTCGGCGTCCTTCGCGGGGTCGATGCGCTCGAGGATCGCGTCGGTGTCGATGTGCTTCGGCAGCGGCAGCTGGACGATGTAGCCGTGGCAGGACGGGTCCGCGTTGAGGCGGTCGATGACCTCCTCGACGTCGGCCTGCGTGGCATCGCCCGGCAGCTCCACCTGAATGGAGTTCATGCCGATCGCCTCGGACTGGCGGTGCTTCATGCCCACGTACAGCTGCGATGCGGGGTCCGCTCCCACCAGCACGGTGGCGATACCCGGCGTGACGCCCTGAGCCTTGAGCGCGGCGACGCGTTCGGTCAGCTCGTCCTTGATCGCCTGAGCGGTGGCCTTGCCGTCGAGGACGACAGCGGTCACTGTGCCAGCCCCGGGTACAGCGGGAACTTGTCCGCCAGCACCTGGACGCGTGCCTTCAGCGCCTCCACGTCGGCGCCGGGCAGCAGCGCGAGCGCGATGATGTCGGCGACCTCGGCGAAGTCGGCGTCGTCGAAGCCGCGCGTCGCGAGGGCGGGGGTGCCGATGCGCAGACCCGAGGTGACCATCGGCGGGCGCGGGTCGTTCGGGACGGCGTTGCGGTTCACCGTGATGTGGATCTCGTGGAGGAGGTCTTCTGCCTGCTTGCCGTCGATCTCGGCGTCGCGCAGGTCCACGAGCACCAGGTGCACGTCGGTGCCGCCCGAGCGCACGGCGATGCCGGCGTTCTTCACGTCGTCCTGCAGGAGACGATCGGCGATGAGCTTGGCGCCGCGCAGCGTGCGCTCCTGACGGTCCTTGAACTCCGGTGTGGCCGCGAGCTTGAACGCGGTGGCCTTGGCCGCGATCACGTGCATGAGGGGGCCGCCCTGCTGGCCCGGGAAGACGGCCGAGTTGATCTTCTTCGCGATGTCGGCGTCGTTGGTGAGGATGAAACCGGAGCGGGGGCCGCCGATGGTCTTGTGCACCGTGGAGGAGACCACGTGGGCATGCGGCACCGGGTTGGGGTGCACACCCGCGGCGACGAGACCGGCGAAGTGCGCCATGTCCACCCACAGGTAGGCGCCGACCTCGTCGGCGATCTCGCGGAACTTCGCGAAGTCGAGCTGGCGCGGGTAGGCCGACCACCCGGCGATGATGACCTTCGGCTTGTGCTCGATGGCCAGGCGGCGCACCTCGTCCATGTCGACGAGGGAGGTCTCCGGGTTCACGCCGTACGCGACGATGTCGAAGAGCCGGCCGGAGAAGTTGATCTTCATGCCGTGCGTGAGGTGGCCACCCTGATCGAGGGACAGGCCGAGGATGGTGTCGCCCGGACGCGCGATCGCGTGCAGGACGGCTGCGTTCGCCGTGGCGCCCGAGTGCGGCTGGACGTTGGCGAACTCGGCGCCGAACAGGCTCTTGGCACGCGCGATCGCCAGCTCCTCGGCGACGTCGACCTCCTCACAACCACCGTAGTAGCGCTTGCCCGGGTAACCCTCGGCGTACTTGTTGGTGAGCACGGAGCCCTGCGACTGCAGCACGGACACCGGCACGATGTTCTCGGATGCGATCATCTCGAGGTAGTCGCGCTGACGGGTCAGCTCGCGCTCGAGGACCTCGGCGATCTCAGGATCGACCTCGGCGAGCGGGGCGTTGAAATAGGAATCGGTCATGGCGGATGCCTCCACGAGGGTGTTCTGCGTGTTTCCGAATCGACCCAGGCGCGCGGTCGAAGATGTGAATCGCTTCCCGGTGGTGACCCACCTTGTACGCCAGTCGCGACACCAGCGAGTGTAGCGGAAGCGGTGAGGCGCGCGCCGCTTCCGGAGGGCGGGACGAAACCTGCGCGCCGCGACCGATCTGACGGATACGCTGCGAATTCGTGAGCTCGTCGTGGCTTCCGCCTGTCGCGTTTGTTAGGTTTCCTTACATGTCGATCGGCGTCGCTCCACTCCCCCTCATCCCCTTCCCGGTCTCCGTCGCAGACGCACCCCCGGTGCGCCTCACCGAGGCCACGCGCATCGTGACGGGCGAGGTGACGCGCGGTGAGGCCTTCCTCCTTGCCGCAGCGATCGCCGAACGCACCGGATTGGACATGGAGCTCGTCATCGGCGTCTCCCCCGAACCGGGTGACATCGTGCTGGCGCTCGGCCCGGGTGGATCGGACGAGGGGTACACGCTGCGCACCGGCGACGGCGTCCTCATCCAGGCCGAGACCCCGCGCGGCGCATACTGGGCGAGCCAGACGCTGCGCCAGCTCCTCGCGCGGGACGCCGAGGGCTGGTTCGTGCGAGGGGCAGACATCACCGACCGCCCGCGCTTCGCCTACCGCGGCGTGATGCTGGACGTCGCCCGCCATTTCTTCTCCGTGGCCGAGGTCTGCCGTTTCATCGACGGCGTCAGCGCGTACAAGATCAACGTGCTGCACCTGCATCTCACCGATGACCAGGGGTGGCGAATCGAGCTGGAGGGCTGGCCGAAACTCACCGAGCTGGGCGGTCGCACCGCGGCGCTCGGTGACGAGGGCGGCTTCTACACGGCCGAAGACTACGCCGAGATCATCGCGTACGCGGCTGCGCGCCACATGACCGTGGTGCCTGAGATCGACACCCCCGGCCATACGCACGCGATCACGGTGGCGTACCCGGAGTTCACCGAGCAGCCGGTGATGAACGATCACCTCGAGTCCGATGCCGCGCGGCTGAACCAGGCCCTCCCCGTCTTCGGTGAGCCCTACGTCGGCTGGGGTGTCGGGTTCTCGTCGGTGAAGGTGGGCGATGCCGCTACCGACGCCTTCATCGCGGATGTCTTCACGCAGGTGGCCGCCATGACACCGGGGCCCTGGGTGCACCTCGGCGGAGATGAGTGCCTGGGCACCGATCCCGCCGACTTCGCCGCCTTCGTGGCGACCGCGAGCGCGGCGATCGCTGCCACCGGCAAGACTCCGGTCGCCTGGCACGAGGCGGGCCGCTCCGGCGCGCTGGCTGCGGGAACCGTGGGCCAGTACTGGGGATTCCGCACCCCGCAGGCGGGCGTCGCCGATGCCGCGCGCACCTTCGTGGACGGCGGCGGATCACTCATCATCTCGCCCGCGGACGTCGCGTACCTCGACATGAAGTACGACGCGTCCACGGAGCTCGGTCTGGCGTGGGCGGACGGACCCACGAGCGTGGAGGAATCCTACGCGTGGGACCCCGCCGACATCGTCCCCGGCGTCGATGAGGCGCAGATCCTCGGAGTCGAGGCACCGCTGTGGACCGAGAGCGTGCGCACGCCCGCCGACATCGACTTCCTCACCTACCCGCGTCTGCCGGGCCTCGCCGAGATCGCCTGGAGCGCGCGAGACGGGGCAGAGCGCAACTGGGCTTCGCTGCGCGAGCGCGTCGCACAGCACGCGCCGGCGTGGCAGGCTGACGGAATCGGCTACTACCGCAGCCCCGAGATCGCCTGGCCGCAGGCGTGACCGCCCGGCCTCTGACAGGAGCATCCATGCGCACCCTCATCCATTCGGTCGACATCATCGAGTCGGGCCAGCGCCTGCCGGGAGCATGGGCTCTGCTCGACGACGACGGGGTACTCGCGACCGGCCAGACGACGCCCTGGCAGGATGTCGCGGCCGAGGCGGATGTGGTGATCGACGCGGTCGAAGTGGCGGGTGAGGGCGCGATCCTCACGCCGGGATTCATCGACGTGCACGGGCACGGCGGCGCCGGCTTCGCCTACGACGACGGGGTCGACGCTATCCGCGCCGCCCGGGACGTGCACCGCAGCCACGGCACGACGCGCGCGGTCATCTCGCTGGTGACCGCGCCGATCGACCAGCTGGCGGCCAACGTCGCCCTGATCGCCGGGCTCACCCGCACCGACCGCGACATCCTCGGATCGCATCTGGAGGGCCCGTTCCTGGATCCCGGTCACAAGGGGGCGCACGATCCCGAGCTGCTGCGCGCTCCTGAGGTGGGCCTCGTGCAGCGCCTGCTCGATGCCGGTGAGGGGACCGTCCGGCAGATCACGCTCGCCCCCGAGCTCACCGGCGGCCTCGATGCCGTGCGCGCCGTGGTCGCCTCCGGTGCCATCGCGGCCGTGGGACACACCGACGCGGACGCCGAGATCACGGGCGAGGCGTTCGACGCGGGTGCGACGCTGATCACCCATGCGTTCAATGCGATGCCCGGCATCCACCACCGAAAGCCCGGCCCGGTGGTCGCCGCCGCGTCCGATCCGCGCGTGCGACTGGAGATCATCGCCGACGGCACCCACGTGGATCTTGATCTCATCCGGATGATGTTCGCCTCCGCTCCGGGGCGCATGGTGCTGGTCACCGACGCGATGGCTGCAGCCGGCGTCGGTGACGGCGACTACATCCTGGGGGCTCTGGCGGTGGAGGTGCGAAACGGCGTCGCCCGTCTTGCGGAGGGCGGATCGATCGCCGGATCGACGCTCACGCAGGACGCCGCGCTGCGCAATGTGGTGCAGGCGGGCGTTCCGCTGGAGCAGGCCGTGGACGCCCTCACCCGCACTCCCGCCGAGCTGATCGGCCGCGGCGAGGATCTGGGACGGCTGCGTCAGGGGTACGCCGCCGACGCCGTGCTGCTGGATCGTGATCTGCACGTGCGCGCCGTGTGGGCGGACGGCGCCCGCGTCTGAGGTCACACGGACCGGAGAGGAAAGGGGCGGCCGTCGGATCGACGTGCCGCCCCTCTTGTCCGACGGGAGCGGGCGCTCGCTGGGGACGAATAATTGCCTCGGCTCCCCCTGCCGAACTGCGGCCGCTGGGGACGATGCCGCACAGCTCAGGGTACCAAACGGACCTGGCTTTTTCTCAGTAACTTGGCGACATCTGGGTGTGCCGAATGCACATCCACAGGCGCCGTCCGGCGATCGCCCAGATATCCACAGTGCGCCTCCCGCAGACTGGACGCGCCGTCGATTTCACGCGAGAATATCCCAATGGCCGTGTGGTAGCCGGCCTATTTCGCCCCGAACGAAAGCCACCGTGCACCCTGAAGATTCTGTGACGCCCGACGTCGTACCCGATACGACGCTGGTCGAGCGCACCCGCCAGGGGGACACGGAAGCCTACGGCGAACTGTGGCAGCGCCACTACTCGGCAGGCATGCACGTCGCCCGTTCGATCACCACGAAGATCGACGCCGACGATCTCGTGCAGGAGGCGTACACCCGCATCTTCCAGGCGATCCGCCGCGGCGGCGGACCCACGGGGGCGTTTCGCGCCTACCTGTTCTCCAGCATCCGCAACGCCGCTGCCAGCTGGGGACGCGCCAAGAACGACTCCCCGATCGAAGACCTGGACGCTGTCGCCGATCCGCACACCACGGATCAGGCCGCCGAGGAGGCGCTGGATCGCGGGTTGACGCATCGTGCTTTCCGCAGCCTGCCCACCCGGTGGCAGGAGGTGCTCTGGTACACCGAGATCGAGCAGATGAAGCCCGCGGCAGTCGCTCCGCTGCTCGGGATGAAGCCCATGGCGGTCGCCCAGCTCGCAGCGCGCGCCCGTGAGGGTCTCCGCGAGGCGTGGATCACGGCACACCTCGCCAGTCTTGACGACGGTTCCCCCTGTCAGTGGGTCATCGAACGCCTCGGCACCTACGCGCGCGGGACGATCAGCAACCGCGACCGAAGCAAGGTGCAGGACCACCTCGCCGGCTGCGCGCGATGCACGATCGTCGCCGAGGAAGCGCAGAACGTCTCCCACAGACTCGCCTTCGTGCTGCTTCCGCTGACGATCGGCGCCACCGGTGCGACCGCATACCTCGCCACCCTGCAGGGCGGCGGGACGGCCGTTGCCGCGCTGGCTGCGGGCGCGACGCCAGCGCTGCCCGCCACCATCGCCCCCGCGATGCCGGCGGCCGTGGTGCACGGCGGTGCGGCACATGGCGGTGTGATCGCGGGCGCGTCCGGCGGGGGTTCCGCGGCCGGAGCCTTCCACCCCGTCCCCGCTGCCGATGTATCGGCTGTCGTGGCGTCGGCGAGCGGCGGATCGGGCGGCGCCGGTGCGGGAGTCATCCCGATCGGCAGCGCCCCCAGTGCGGGCGGCGCCGGCGGCGCGGCATCCGGGGGCGCCGGAGGCGTGGCGTCGGGTGGCAGCGGCTCAAGCGGCGGAGCGGGTGCCGGTGGCGGTGCCGGGGCCGCGGGTGGAGCCTCATCCGCCACGGGCATCGCGACCATCGTCGGAATCGCCGCGGCCGGTGTGCTCATCGCTGGAGCCGCGGTGGCCGGGACGGTGCTCTCGTCTCAGCCCCCCGCCTCGCAGCAGGAGGCCGCGGGCAGCAGCCAGGACGGCGGCGGGCTGGATGTGAGCGTGGACGACTCGTCCGCCTCCCCCGCCCTCGCCGCGACGTCCTCGCCCACGCCCAGCGATCTGCCCACACTGCCGCCGAGCCCCACCGCGACGCCCACCACGGCTCCCACGCCCCTCACCTCGCTCACGCCGATCCCGTCCGTGCCGCCGGTTGCCACCGCCGCCCCGGAGCCGACCGCGGATCCGGAACCGACCGTGGCCCCCGAACCGACGGTGGACCCGGAACCGACCGTGACTCCCGTACCGCCGTCGCCCACGCCGCCCGCATCGCCGGAGCCGACGCCGACCCTCACCCCGAGCCCGACACCGACGCTGTCGCCCAGCCCGACGCCCACGTCGTCGCCCAGCCCGACGCCCACGCCGACGCGGACTCCCACCCCGGAGCCAACAGCCTCGCCGACGCCGTCACCGACTGTGTCACCGACGCCCACTCCGACCGCGACTCCGACCGCGACGCCCACGCCTGGGCCAACCTCGACGGTTGGGCCCACTCCCGAGCCAACTCCCACGGAGACGATCGAGCCGTCCCCGACACCCACGCTCACACCCGAGCCCACGCCGAGCCCCACGGCCAGCCCTGCTGACATGCCGGCTCTCCTGTCGTCGATCACAGAGATTGGCCTGGACGAGCTGACGGTCGTGGTGTACTTCGACGGGGGCTTCGGACAGGACATCCGCCCGCTGATCGATGGAGAGCAGGGAGACGTTACCGGAGTTCTCTGGAACGCGTGCCCGACCGGCACAGAGACGTGGGTGTTCTGCGTGGGGGTCGCTGTCACAATTCCCGCGGCGAACATCGATGACACGCAGATCGGTTTCGTCTCGCTGCTCGGGGGAAACATTGTCGGGCGCAGCGAAACGCACACGGCCCGTGAGTGGGACGAGCTCTACTGACCTCGTGACCTGAGCGACGGCGGATTCCTTGCACTCCGCTCGCCGGACACCAGTGCCGAGAGTGCGTTCTGGCTGTGGACGACGCACCCGCTCAGTGTGTAACGAGAAGTCCTTCAGCTCGCTGGCGCCGATCGGCGAGGCGACGGTCAAGCGGCGCGCCCACGCACCGTCTCAGGCGCAGCACCCGCGCACCGTCTCAGGCGCAGCACCCGCGCCACCATGTCAGGCACAGCACCCGCGCGACGATGGTGGCGCGGGAAACCCGGAGTCGCAGCCTCGTAGACTGGAGTCATGTCCGATTCCCCGCAGCCCGCAGCCGAGCTCGCCCCCGGGACGCGCGCGCCGCTCACCCCGCTGGATCTGATCCGCGTCGTCGTGATCATCGCCACGCTCGCGACCTTCGTGCTGTGGGGCGCGCTGATGTGGACGTTCCCGTGGAACCTCATCATCGCCATCGCGGCTCCTGTCGTCGCCCTGCTGGTGTGGGCACTGTTCGTCTCGCCGCGCGCCGTCATCCGCGTTCATCCGTTTGTGCGGGTGCTCATCGAGCTGCTGATCTTCGCCGCGGGAACGCTGGCGTGGTGGGACATGGGGCAGTCGATCATCGGCATCGCGTACGCCGTCGTGGCCGTGGCCTCCGGAGTCGTGGCCGGACGCCGCGCGCTGTCCTGACGTCTCATGACGCACGCGGCCGCGGGCGGGCTCGCATGACGGCGGACGTCGTCCTGCTGCTGCAGGACGCCCTGGGCGCCGCCGTCGATCTGCGCCCCACGTCGCTCGATGCTGCGCGTGCGGACCGCTCCGGCCACCGCGCCCCCGCCGCTCCCCTCGCCGTCGTGCACGCACGCTCGGTGGCCGACGTGCAGACCGTGATGCGTATCGCCACCCGCACCGGCACACCCGTCGTGATCCGTGGCGCCGGAACCGGGCTCGCCGGCGCGGGGCTCGCGGGAGCCGGGACCATCTGCTTGTCCCTCACGCAGCTGAACCGCATCCGCGAGATCCGCCCCGAGGATCAGCTGGCCGTGGTGGAGCCGGGCATCATCAACGCCGATCTCAACGCCGCCCTCGCCGAGCACGGGCTGTGGTGGGCGCCGGATCCCGCGAGCCGGGACATCTCCACTGTGGGAGGCAACATCGCCACCGGTGCAGGTGGACTGCTGTGCGCGAAGTACGGTGTCGTCCGCGACGCGGTCCTCGGTGTCGACGTGGTGCTGGCCGATGGCGAACTGGTCCGCTTCGGTCATCGCACCGTGAAGGGCGTGACCGGCTACGATCTGACCGCGCTGATGATCGGCTCCGAGGGGACGCTCGGCGTGGTGGTCGGCGCCACGCTGAAGCTCCGCCCGCTGGTGGCAGGAGCGGTGTGCACGGTGTCGGCGGTGTTCACCGATGTGCGCTCCGCAGCCGCCGCCACGGCTGCAGTGTCCGCTGCGGGCATCCAGCCGGCCATCCTCGAGCTCATGGACGCACACAGCGTCCGGGCCGTGCACGAGCTGCTCGCCCTGGTCCCCCCGCCCGCGGGAACGGTCCACGTCACCGCGCAGACGGATGGCGCGTCCGCGCCGTCCGAGGCCGATGCCATCGCCGGCGTCCTCCGCCGGCACGGCGCCGTCGTGGAGGTCACCGCAGATCCGTCTCGGGGCGCGGAGCTCCTGCGCATCCGCCGCAGCATGCATCCCGCGATGGCGGCACGGGGGACCACACTCATCGAAGACGTCTCGGTGCCCCGGTCACGACTGGCCGACATGTTCGACGAGATCGCACGGATCGAGCGCGACTACGACCTCCTCATCCCGGTCGTGGCTCACGCGGGAGACGGGAACCTGCACCCCAACTTCATCTTCGACGGTCCTGAGGTGCCCGCCCGCGTCTGGGATGCCGCCGGCGAGCTGTTCCGTAGCGCCCTGCGGCTGGGCGGGACGCTCACGGGTGAGCACGGCGTCGGGATCCTGAAGGCGCGGTGGCTTCGTGAGGAGCTCGGGGATCGCCAGTGGCGGCTTCAGCGAGAGATCAAGAGGGTGTTCGACCCGCTGGGGATCCTCGCTCCCGGAGCAGTGTTCGCCGATGCGAGGCCCGAGCACACGTCGACCGATGAAGGAGAGAGATGACCCCCGAGATCCTGGTGAGCGCTGTGCTGATCACCGACGAGAGCGGACGAGCGCTCGTGGTGCGCAAGAACGGCACGAGCACTTTCATGCAGCCCGGCGGGAAGCCGGAGCCCGGCGAGAGCGCGGCCGAAGCCGCGGTGCGCGAGCTGAACGAGGAACTCGGGATCGAGACCACGGTGCACGAGCTGCGTCCGCTCGGACGTCACCGCGCTGTGGCGGCCAACGAGCCGGGTCACACCGTGGTGGCCGACGCGTTCGCCCTGACCATCGACCCGGCAGGCGTATCCCCGCGTGCCGAGATCGCCGAGGCGCTGTGGATCACCCCCGACACCGAGGTGCCCCTGGCGCCGCTGTCGACCGAGGTTCTGCTCCCCCTCGCGTGGCCGCAGCGCTGATCACCCACCGTCACGGGAAAACCCATGCACGTCCAGGAAGCCCCGCGTTGCAGGGTGCCCCGGACGTGCATGGGTTTGTCGCGGCTAGCGCCGCCGGATCACAGTCCCTGCCACGCCGGCTTGTTGGCGTAGGCGTAGCGGTAGTAGTCGGCGTGCTCCAGGCGGGATGCCGCCGCCTCGTCGATCACGACGGTGACGTGCGGGTGCAGCTGGATCGCCGAACCCGGGCACGCGGATGACACCGGTCCCTCGATGGCTCCGGCGATCGCCTCGGCCTTGCCCTCGCCGAACGCGAGCAGCACGAGGTGCTTCGCGCGCTGGATCGTCCCGAGGCCCTGCGTGATGCAGTGCATGGGAACCTGCGAGATGTCGCCGTCGAAGAAGCGGGCGTTGTCGATGCGGGTCTGCTCGGTCAGCGTCTTCACCCGGGTGCTCGAGGCGAAGGACGAACCGGGCTCGTTGAAGCCGATGTGACCGGTGGTGCCGATTCCGAGGATCTGCAGATCCACGCCGCCCGCTGCCGCGATAGCGGCCTCGTAGTCGGCGCCGGCGTGCTCGATGCCCTCCAGGGAGCCGTTGGGGGTGTGGATGAGCTCGGGGTTCAGTCCCAGCGGCTCCACCACCTCGCGGGTGATGACGCTGCGGTAGCTCTCCGGGTGCGCGGGATCGATTCCCACGTACTCGTCGAGCGCGAACCCGCGCACCTGCGACAGGTCCACGCCGGCGGCCGCCGACGTCAGTGCCTCGTACACCGGAAGCGGGGTGGATCCGGTCGCGAGACCCAGCACGTAGCCGGGCTTCGCGGCGATCTGCCGCACGATCTCGGCGGCGACCAGGGTCCCCGCAGCCTTCTTGTCAGCGACGATCACGACTTCAGCCATGCGTGAGCGCTCCTTCTCTCATTTCGTCGGCGCCGATGAGCGCCGCGCCCAGGGCCGCCGCCGGGGATCCGGCAGGCAGCAGTTCCATCCTGGCACCCAGCTCGAGCGAGTGCAGGAACGGAGACGTTTCGCCCTCGATGCGCAGACGCTCGCGGATCGGGGTGAGGAGCCGGTCGCCCAGCGCCGACAGCCCTCCCCCGATCACGACGGTCTCCACATCTACCGACAGCATCAGTGATCGGACCGCGGCGGCGGCCCCGAAGGCGGCGCCGTCGCGCAGGGTGATCGCACGCGGATCACCGGCATCGGCCGCATCGAACAGGTGACGTACCGGGTACGGATCCGTGGCGCCCCAGCGCTCGGCGAGGGCGGCACCGCCGACGTAGGCCTCGACGCAGCCGAGCTGGCCGCAGCGGCAGCGCGGGCCCTGCGGGTCCACGCTCAGGTGTCCCACCTCCCCCGCACCGCCGCGCGCGCCGCCCAGCAGTTCGCCGTCCAGGATGATCCCCGCGGCCACGCCGGTGCCGAGGTTGAGATAAGCCATGGATCCGAGGCCGCCGCGGAGCGCGTACGCGCCCACGGCCGCGGCCTTCACGTCGTTGTCCGCGCGCACCCGCGCCGGCAGCACCGTTCGCAGAGCCGCACCGAGATCGAGCTCCTCGACGCCCAGGTTCACCGAATGCCGCACGATGGTCGTGCCGGGCTCGATCATCCCCGGGATGCCGATGCCCACCGACGTGATGGCGTCGAGTGCGACGTCGAGCTGCGTCGTCAGCTGCGACAGCGCCTGCGCGATCGATGCGACCACCCCCGCCTCTCCCGGCGTGGTGGCCAGCCGTACCCGGCCGATGATCGCGGCACTGTCCGCCGCGTCATCGCCGAGCGCGACCGCCTCGATCTTCGTACCGCCGACGTCGAGCCCGACTCTCACGATCGCGTCATCCCTTCACTGCTCCTGACACGTCACTGCTGACTTCCGTCACTCGTTCACTGCTCCCCGCCCGGGCATGCGTACGCCGGCGCGGCCCTCATCCCTTCACCGCGCCCGAGACCATGCCACTGGCCATTCGTCCCTGCACCAGCAGGAAGAAGATGGCCACGGGCAGCGCGATCAGCGTCGAGGACGCCATCACCGCTCCCCAGTTGGTCGCCTCCGTGGCGGACTGGAAGGAGTTGAGCCACGGCGGCAGGGTGAGGTTGTACCCCTCGAGGAACAGCATCGCCATGGTGAACTCGTTCCACGACTGGATGAAGGCGAAGATGCCCGTGGACACGAGCCCTGGCGCCAGCAGCGGGAAGGTGATCTTCCAGAACGCCTGGGTGCGGGTGCAGCCGTCGATCATCGCCGCCTCTTCGAGGTCGGCGGGTACACCGGCCACGAATCCGCGCAGCGTCCAGATCGTGAACGGCACCACAGCGGCGACGTTGACGATCGACAGACCCAGCAGGTTCTTCAGGTGCGCGTCGTCCATCATCGCGTAGATCGTGAACATCATCGCCTCACCCGGGATCATCTGCACGATGAGCACCGTGACGATGAAGCCCCAGCGTCCCTTGAAGTGGAAGCGCGACAGCGCGATGGAGGCGAGGAAGGCGATCAGCAGCGTCACGATCACGACCGGGATGGTCACCGCGAGCGAGGACAGCAGCGCGTGCGGGAAGTCCGTCTGACCCGCCGCTGCGGGCTTGGACCACGCCGCGACGTAGTTGCGGAACGTGCCGTTCAGGGGAAGCCAGCTGGGTGTGCGGCTGACGATCTGGTTGGACGGCGTCAACGACATGTTGACCATCCAGTAGACCGGGAACACGCTGAACACGAACACGACGACCGCCACGATGTTCAGCACCACGCGGGTGCTGCGCCGGCGCGGCAGGTTGGTGTTCTGGTTCTCCTTCGCGGCCTTGACCGGCCGGGAGGCGCGGCCGGGCTGCGGGCTGGTCACCACGGCACGCGTGGCGCTCTGCTCGGGGGCGAGAGTGGCGGTGCTCACTTCTCCTCCTCCTTCAGGGTGCTGCGGATGTAGCCGAACGAGATGGCCATGAGGATGATCACCATCAGCACACCGATGGCGCCCGTCATGCCGAAATCGTCCGCTCCGAGGCGGAACATGTAGGTGCCGAGCACGTTCGTCTCGCTCGGCGTGCCACCGCGTCCCTGCAGGGCGAAGACCTGCGTGAAGATGCGGAGGTTCCAGATGACCTGGAGGATGAAGACCACCATCATCACGGAACGCAGGTACGGGAAGACCACAAGACGGAACCGGTTTAGTCCGCTCGCGCCGTCCAGAGCCGCGGCCTCCAGCACCTCGCCGGGCACCTGGCCGAGGGCCGCGTACACCGTGAAGGCGACGAACGGGATGCCCATCCACACCACGATGAAGGTCAGCACGGTGAAGAAGGAGAACGGGTTCATCAGCCAGGAGTGGTTGGTGAACGCCGTGGTCCCGGTGATCGCGTTCAGCGCCGCGTTGATCACGCCGTACTGGGTGTCGAAGATCCAGCTGAACACGACCGTGGACGACAGCGGAGGCATCGCCCACGCCAGCAGCAGACCGACGGCGACCAGGGTGCGGAAGCCGCGCGACAGGCGCGTCATCAGCACGGCGATCAGGGTGCCCATCACCATGATCAAGGCGGTCATCACGGCCATGAGCAGCAGGCTGCGCACGAGCACGATCGGGAAATCGCTGGCGGTGAGGACCTTGATGTAGTTGTCGAGCCCGACGAAGTTTGCCGGGGTGTCCAGCATCTTGTTCTTGATGCTGAAGTCGGTGAACGAGTTCGTCACCATCGTCACACCCGGGTAGCCGACCATCACTCCGAGGAGGACGATCGCGGGTGCGAGCAGTGCCCACGCGTTGCGGGCCTCGCGGCGCTTGCGCGCGCGGGTGCGAGGATCCGGCTCGGGGGCGGAGCGGCGCCGGTGGCGCTTCGCTGTGATCTCAGCCACGCTCATGCGAAATAGTCCCTTCCAGACAGAAAGGGCCCCGGGTGTGTGGTCCCAGGGCCCTTTCCGGCTTACTTGTTGAGGATGGCTTCGATGTCCTTATCGAGCTTCTCCGCAACAGTCTTGACGTCCTCACCCTTGGCGATCTTCACGAGCGCGTCGGGGATGACGAGGGACTTCTCCACCTCGGCCCAGTTGGGCGAGGCGGGAACGGCACGCGAGGCGGCGGTGGCCTTGGCAGCCTCCTGCGTGATCTGGTCCTCGGGCAGGAACTGGGCCTGCGAGGTCAGTGCGGGGATCAGGCCGTTGCCGGCCATGATCTTCTGGTAGCCGTCCGAGAGCAGGATGGCGAGGGCGCTCTTGGCCTGCTCCTGAGCGTCCGACTTGGTGGCGACGGCCAGCGAGGAGCCGCCGGCGAACACCGGGGCGGCCTCTCCGGCCTTCATGCCGGGAAGGGCGAACGCCTGCAGGTCCTTGCCGAACGTGTCCGGGCAGCCCGGGTTGTCGCTGTCCGATGCGGCCTTGATCGACCACTGCACCCACGACGGAGCCGAGAGGAACCCGGTCTCCCCGGCGCAGAAGCCGACCTGCGGGCCCGTCTCGTCGGCGTCCGCCGGCGCGACGTTGGCGTTCTTGTAGACGTCCTGCAGCATCGTCAGGCCGGCAACGGACTTCTCGCTGGCGAACTGGGCGTCCCAGGTGTCGCCGTCCTGCACGGCGATCTCGCCGCCGTTGGCCCAGACATACGCCAGGGCGTTGTACCAGTCCTTACCCGGAGCCCAGATGCCCGAGCGGGTGTCGGTTTTCATCGCCTTGCCCGCGGCCACGTAGTCGGTGAGAGTGGCGGGAACGGAGCCGGTGTAGATCTCCGGCGAGTAGAAGACGATGCGCGAGCCGGCGTAGTACGGCACCGCGTACGTCTTGCCGTCAGCGGAGCCCAGGTCCACGAACGACTGCAGCAGCTTGTCGCCGCCGAGAGAGGGCACCTGGTCGGTGATGTCCAGGAACATTCCCTTGTCGATGAAGCCCTGGGCCTGCGTGTTGCCGACCTCGACCACGTCGGGGGCGTCGTTCGAGCTGAGTGCCGCGATGTAGGCCTCGTTGGTGTCAGCCCACGTCTTCTCGACGATGGTGAGCTTCCAGCCCTCGTTCTCCTTCTCGAAGGTGTCCTTCAGGTAGGTGCGGGCCTCATCGGGGGTGTCGGTGCCGACGAGCCAGACGGTCAGCTCGCCGCCCTTCGCTGCGTCGCCGGTACCGGCGGAGCTGCCAGCGTCGGCAGCTCCGCCGGCGCAACCGGCGAGGACGAGTGCGGCAGCGCCGGTGAGGGCGACCGCTCCGATCTTGCGGTTCATCTTGATTCCTTACTTGGTGGTGGGGTGTGGCGGATCGCTCCGCCGGGGGTGTCCGAACTAAGACACCCCGAGACGCGAGGAAAGGACCATGACAGCCGTGCCGCGCAGCACGATGTCGGATCCTTGCTCGGTCATCCGCAGCAGGACGTTGTCGTGGAACAGCGCCATCGTCCTGTTGCGGAGTGTGCTCGCGGCCTCATCACTGAGGGGTCCATCGAGCAGGTCTGTGGGGCCGGAGAGCACGATCTCCGACAGGTCGAGCGCGCCGACGATGGGGGCGAGGGCGATGCCCAGCCGCTCCCCCGCGTCGCGCAGAACGGATTCGGGATCGTCGGATTCTGCCATCCGACGACGCAGCGCGGGGGCTGCGAGCCACGCCTCGAGACACCCGATCTTGCCGCACGCGCACCGGGGTCCGCCGTCGGTGCCGACGGTGACGTGACCGATCTCTCCAGCCGCGAAGTGGCTGCCGCGCAGCGGCTCACCCCCGGCCAGCAGGCCGGAGCCGACGCCGAGGCCGACCTTCACGAGGAGGGTGTCGGCGGTGGCGTGACCGAAGGTGTGCTCGGCGAGGACCGCGGCGTTAGCGTCGTTGAGCACGACGACGGGCAGGCCGAGTTCGTCCTCGAGAATCTGCTGCAGCGCGAGGTCGGTCCAGCCGTAGTTCGGTGCGGATCGGACCACACCGGCCGGGTCGACGATACCCGGGGTTCCCACGCCGATGCCCAGCACCGGGGCGGTGGCTGCAGCGATCAGCTCACGGGCGAGGCCGATGACGGCGGCGAGCGCGGTGGCGCCGTCACCCTGCGCGGGTGCCGGCACTTCGCGGCGCTCCACGATCTGGCCGTCGAGGCTGATCACGGCACCGGTGAGCGGCGTCGGCCCGGAGAGGTCGAGACCGATGATCTGATGTGCGTCGCGGGCGAGGTCGATGAGCATCGCGGGCTTGCCGGGCCCCACCGCCTCACGCACGCCCTTCTCCTCCACGAACCCGTCGTTGATGAGCTCGCCGACCAGGTCGGAGATCGTGACCCGGGTGAGGCCGGTACGGCGCGACACGTCGGCGCGGCTCATCGCCCCGTCGTGGAACAGCGTCTGCAGCACGAGCGCACGGTTGTGACCACGAGCGTGCTCGGGGAGCACCTTGCCGGTGGCGCGCAGAGAGCCGCCGCCGAGGCGGGGGACCCGGGTGGGCGCGCCCTTCTCCTGAGAAGAGCGACCCTGCGCTTCCGATGCAGTCATGATGTTTGTTAGTACACCTTACGAACATTCACCGGCGCAACCCCGCCCCTGGTTTTCCGCCCTCTGTTACCCATTCGTTACCCCCGAACGGTTCGCCGCATCTCCCGGTCGTCGTCCCCGCGCGCCACCCCATGTCTCGCGAGGCGTCCGCCTGTCGGCGGCAATCGGCGCGTTGCAGCGACTCTCGCCCGCGGACGGAAGTCTCGCGGCGGACGGCGTCGCGTGAGGGATGCCTGCGCGCGGCGAGGGGGCGGCTCGGGCCTGAGGCCGGGGGCAGCGGCAGGCTCGGGCCGGACGCCGGGGTCGGCGGCAGGCTCGGGGCCGGACGCCAGGGTCAGCAGCAGGCTCGGGCCGGACGCCAGGGTCAGCGCCCAGGCTCGGGCCGGACGCCGGGGCGCCCGGTGCGAGCGGCGAGGGCTAGGGGCGCAGGTCGGCGACGAGCTCGGCCACGACCGCCTCCCGCTCGGCGAGGGTCCGGGGGCTTCCGGGGACGCCGGGGAGGCGCTGCTCCGGCCGCGGACCGTCGAGCGGACGATACGCGACGCCCCACGCGGCAAGACGGCGCAACTGCACGGCCAGACGCGACTCGAACTCGGCGAGGTCACCGGGCGTACCGCCCAGCCACAGTCGTTCCGCGATTGCGGACAACCGCGGGAACAGAGCGAAGTCGGCGCGGTCACGCGAGAAGATGTGCTCGGTCCAGAGATTCGCCTGGCCGCCGAGGCAGCCCTCCGGAATCCGTGTCTGCCACGCGCCGGCGAGCGTGAGCGGGGGACCGACGGGGATCGGCTCCTCCAGGCTCTCGCTCTGCCGGTAGTCCAGGTAGAGCATCATGTCGGGACAGGCGACGCACTCGAAGCCGCGCTCCAGCGCCACCTCTGCCGCCACGGGTCCGCGCCAGGCCGCGATGACCACCCCGTCCGGGGTGGGACCGGCGAGCACCTCGTCCCAGGCGAAGGCACGACGACCCCGGGACGCCAGATGCGCCGCGAGCTGTGCCGTGTACCAGGGCTGCACACCGTGGGTGTCGTCGATTCCGAGCTCGGCCATCCGCTCCCCCACGCGCGGCGAGGCCGCCCACTGCGCGGTCGGCACCTCGTCACCGCCGATGCCGATCAGCTCGGAACGGAAGCAGTCGATCAGGACATCCAGCGCATCACGCGCGAACTGGAGCGTGCCCTCTTCCAGGTTCAGTGTGTGCGGGTTGAGACCGAAACTGTGCCAGGGCTCGGCCTCCGCCGCAGCCGCGTCGAGGTTTCCCAGATCCGGGTAGGCCGCGAGCGCGGCCTGCACGTGACCGGGGAACTCCGCCTCCGGCACGACGGTGATGCCGCGAGCTGCGGCATAGTCGTCGATGCGTCGCAGGTCTGCGGCGGTGTACCAGCCCCGGTGCTCCCCCATCACGACCTGGGCGAGCGGCCCATGACCGTGCTTGGTGCCGGATCGGACGCCGCCGCGGGTGGTCAGCAGCGGCCAGCCGGGCACCTCGAACCGCCATCCCTGGTCATCGGTGAGGTGCAGGTGGAACACGTTCATCCGGTGACGCGCGAGCAGATCGATGATGCGCAGCACGTCCTCCACGGGACGGAAATGACGGGCGACATCGAGCATGAGACCGCGCCACTCGTATGCGGGAGCGGAGCTCCACGACCCGAAGGGCACCGGATGCGACACGTCCTCAGGTTCGCGCAGCTGGTCCAGGACGATCACGCCGTACAGCGCACCCGCCGCATCGCCGCCCACGACACGGACCCCCTCCGCGTCCACGGTCACCGAGAAGGCACCGGGTGCGAGGTCCGCGATCGTGACGTGGACGTCCACCGGCGCGGATGCCGCTCCCTCGCGGTCGAGGAAGCCCTGCAACACGGCGGCGTCCAGTCCCTCCCCCGCGACCACGCGCAGGTTCGCGAGAGAGACCGCGCCACGAGGATCGATCGTCGCATCCACGCGCGGAACGACGGCGCGATGCGCGGCGGGCTGATGCGCCAGCGCGCGGCCGGGTGTAGCGCCGGTGAGCTCGCCCGCAGCGACCACGACCTGTCCGGCCACGAGAACCTCGCGGATGCCGGACGGCGCGGTACGAGGCGCCGCGAAGGTCGCGCCGTCGATGACCTCGTCCGGGTCGAACAGGACGAGATCCGCGGTCGCGCCGACCCGGATCACACCACGGGGAGCGTCACCGCGATCCAGGCCGAGCCGCCGTGCGGGAGTCGCCGCGAGGTGGCGGACCGCCTCCTCCAGCGAGAGAACGCCGACCTCGCGCACATAGTGGCCGAGGTAGCGGGGGAAGGTGCCGTATCCGCGAGGGTGGGGCTTGCCGCCGATGAGGATGCCATCCGATCCCCCGGTGTGCGCTGGATGCGCCATGATCTCGCGCACGTTGGCCTCATCGCCGATGTGCATCAGCACGCCGGTGGCGAGCTCGTCGCGTACCAGGAGGTCGATGACGACGTCCACGGGGCGCGCCCCGGACGCGGACGCGATGTCGGCGATGGTGCGGCCGACGTATCCGGCGTTCGCCGGGTCGCGCACTCCGGAGATCTCGATGGCCGCCCAGTCGGCGACCTCGCCGTGGAACCCGTCGCAGCCGACCTCGTCTAGCTGGACGCGCAACCACTCGCGATCCTCCTGGGTGAGTGTCTGCAGCCGCGCCAGCAGATCCCCGCCCGCGGAGAGCGTGCTGGGCAGCAGAGCGGCGAGCGTGGTGGCGCCCGGCAGATAGGGGTAGGTGTCCAGGGTGACGTCGACGCCGTCCGCGATGGCCGCGTCGACCAGCGCGAGCAGCTCTCCGGCGCGTCCGCGATTGGGCGCGAAGTTCATCGTCGCATGGGTGAGATGGACGGGGCAGCCAGTGGCACGGCCGATGTCCAGCGCCTCACGGAATGCGTCCAGCGCCGCGCCCCCATAGCTGCGGGTGTGCGGAGCCCAGTAGCCACCGCGCTCGGCCACCACACGGCACAGCGCGATGAGCTCCTCGGTGGAGGCGTACATTCCCGGCGTATAGGTGAGCCCGCTCGACATCCCGAACGCCCCCTCGTCCATCGCCTCGCCGAGGATGCGGCACATCTCCGCGATCTCCGGTTCGGTGGCGGGACGCGGGTCGTGGCCGACCACGAGCATGCGGAGGTTGCCCTGCGGGACCAGGACGGCGGCGTTGCCGGCGGTGGCGACGTCGATCGCCGCACGGTATTGCGCCACCGATCGCCAGGGCATGGCGGCGGTGTCGATCGGGCCGTTCCAGCCGGTGATCTGCGCGGCTACGGCCGCCGCCACCGTGTCGTCGACGGGAGCGTAGCCGAGCCCGTCCTGTCCCAGGACCTCGGTGGTCACGCCCTGCAGCAGCTTGGCGCCGTGATCGGCGCCGCGCAGCACTGCGAGGTCGCTGTGCGCGTGCATGTCGATGAATCCCGGCGCCAGCGCCAGGCCCCGGGCGTCGATCTCCACCGCGTTCCCGGACAGTCGCAGGGGCTGTCCGATCGCGACGATCCGCGCGCCTTCGACGGCGACGTCCGCCACGTATCGCGGGTCTCCGGACCCGTCCACAACCGTCGCTCCGCGATACACGCGGACGTCCTTCTCCGCGCTGAGCGCGATCTCGTTCAGAAGCACGTCGCCACCGCCCCGATGACGAGGGGGTCGTCCGCATCGGGGTCGTCCACGAGCGGGATCACCCGCCACTTGTCCAGCGCCGTGCAGGGGTGGGACAGGCCCAGACGCACGACCTCGCCGACCGCCGGGGCCTCACCGTCGGTGCGCAGGAACGCATGCTGGTCATTGAGGCCCGTGATGCGCGCATCCAGTGGCCCGCGACCCACGAGGAGCTGGACCTCCGGCAGATCGATGTCGAAGGAGACGTCGCGCCGTCCGGCGTCGAGCAGCGCCAGACCGGGTTCGGGCTGGGACACGACCCGGCTGAAGACGTGCATCGCGGAGTGCAGCCGCTCTGCGCCCACAGCGGTGCCGAAGGGGCTCTCACGCCGGTACAGTCCGTCGTCGTGCACCTGGTAGGCGCCGGATCGCACGATGACGTCCGCGTCCGATCGACCGCCGAGAATGGCGGCGACGCGGTCCGGCCACTCGCTGCCTCCCGCGGAGAGGATCGGGCGGCCGGGAACCAGATGAGCGACCCGCTCGTGGACCGCGAGCAGTTCGCGCAGGAACACGTCGACCTCGGCGACGTCCTCGCGGGTCGCGCCGAACAGCCCCTCGTAGCCCGCGACACCCGCAAACGTGAGGTTCGGCTCCGCGGCGATGGCCTCGGCGACCGCGACCGCCGCGTCGGAGCCGCGAGCGCCGGTGCGCCCATCGGCGCCGCCCACATCCACCATGACTTCGAGGGGCGCGGGTCCGGTGTGCCGCGCCAACCGCGCGACCGTGGCCGGCGAGTCGGCCCACACCACGATGCGCACCCCGCGCGCGGCGTGCTCCGAGAACCGCGTGGCCGCAGCGATGTCGGTGAGGTCGTTGGCCAGCAGGATGCGCTGCACCCCGACGGAGACCGCCAGCTCCACCTGCCAGGGCGTGGCCAGAGTGATCCCCCACGCCCCTTCGGCCAGCAGCCGCTGCCAGAGCGCGGGCGACATCGTCGTCTTGCCGTGCGGCGCCAGCTGGACGCCGGCCTCTCGGGCCCAACCTGCGACGGTGCGCTCGTTGTGGCCGAGCGCTTCGGTACCCAGCACCAGCACGGGAGTGATGAACTCGCTGAGACGTGCGCGGGCGGTGTGGACGTCGGAGAGGGCGGAGCCCCAGAGGCGAGGGGGGAATGCTTTCGCCCAGGGACCGAGAACGGGATCGGGGACAGTCATCGTCACGGGATCAGTTTAGGCAGTACGCCGAACAAATTCGCCAGCGCCCCGTATTCTTACTGTCATGAGCACCAAGATCGAGGTCCGCACCGACAACGCCCCCGCCCCCGCCCACACCTTCTCGCAGGGTGTCCGCAAGGGCCCGATCGTCCAGGTCTCCGGCCAGGGGCCGGTCGATCCCGCGACCAGCGAGTACCTCTTCCCCGGAGACGTCGCCGCGCAGACCATCCGCACGCTGGAGAACGTCAAGGCCATCGTCGAGGCGTCCGGCGCCACGTTCGACGACGTCATCATGCTGCGCGTGTACCTCACCAAGCGTGAGGACTTCTCGATCATGAACGACGCCTACGGCGAGTTCGTCAGCAAGCACACCACCGGGGGCGTTCTGCCCAGTCGCACCACCGTCTTCACGGGGCTGCCCCGCGAAGAGATGCTCGTCGAGATCGACGCGATCGCCGTGGTGTCCGACTGAACGAACCCCGTCGAGATCACGAACGCCCGGAGCCGCTGGCTCCGGGCGTTCGTGCCTGTCCGGGGCGTCCGCCACGAGACGTGGCGAAATCGTGATACGCGTGAGCCCCGCACGGGGGTGGTGCGAACTTACGATAGGCGTGGCGACGAATGACCAGGGGGTTCCGCCATGACCGATCACGATCAGCCCGAGCACACCACGTCGGGTGACGACGCGACTGCTGCCGATGCCACCGTGGGCGAGAACGCCGCGACCGCGGCGTCGGGTGCGGACACCGCCGCCGCGGACGGCGACGCGGCTGAGCCCGTCGCCGTCGAGACCGTTGCGGCACCTGTCGCCGCTGAGCCGACGCTGACAGCGCTGCCGCAGGCCGCTGACACCCCGGTCGCCGTCTGGGTCGACGCCGAGCCGAAGAAGCGTCGCAGGCGCTGGCCGTGGGTCTTCCTGCCGGCCGCCGGTGTCGCCGCCGGACTCGTGATCGCCTCGACCACGCTCATCGCACCGGGCGTGAGCGCCTCCGGCGTTCCGATCGGCGGTCTCACCCCGACTGCTGCGGCCAACGCGATCACCGATCGTCTGGCCTCCACCACGATCGAGCTCACCGGCGACGGTGAGAAGGTCACGCTGAGCGCGGCCGACCTCGGCGCCACGATCGACGCCGGCGCCCTGGCCGATGCCGCGCACCGCGACGCTCCGCTGTGGAAGCTGGACGCCTGGAACTCGGCGGCAGACACCGGCGCCGTGACCATCGATGAGGACAAGGCCGAGGCTGCACTGCGCGCGGCACTTCCCGACGCTTTCGTCGCGGCCACGGATGCCGAGGTGACGTTCGCCGACGGCTCGTACCACGTGAAGCCCGCCGCAGACGGCTCGGGGATCGATGTGGACGGCCTTCGTGCCGCGCTGCAGTCTGCGCTCGAGAACGGTAAGACCGTCGCTCAGGCGTCGGCCAAGCCGGAGACTCTCACTCCCGCCGTCTCCACCGAGGCGGCTCAGGCTGCAGCAGACAAGCTCAACGGGCTGGTCTCGACGATCGGCTTCTACGTCGGCGACGAGCGCACCGTGCCGGTCGACGCCGCCACCGCCGCATCGTGGCTGAAGCCCACCATCGACGACTCCGGCGCGCTCACCATCGAGGTGGATGAGGCGGCGCTGGCGAAGGTCCTGCCGACGCTCGCCGAGAAGGTCGATCGCGCGGCCGTCAACGGCACCGAGATCGTCAACAAGTGGGGCGATCTCGTCGAGGAGGGCGAGCCCTCGCGCACGGGACGAAAGCTCGGTGACACGTCCAAGCTGGCGGCGGCGTTCGCCCAGCAGGTGGCCGCCGGCGACGGCAAGCTGGTTCTGCCTGTCGAGGAGACCCAGCCGGAGATCACGAAGGTCGAACGCCACATCGAGGTCAACCTCAGCGAGCAGCGCACCTACGTGTACGAGAACGGCAAGGCGATCCGCACGTTCAGCATCTCCTCGGGTGCCGCCGGTCACGAGACGCACACCGGTGAGTTCACGATCTTCGCCCACGTCCCCATGCAGGACATGGGCTGTGTCGACGGCTACGACTACTGCACGAAGGACGTCCCCACGGTGATGTACTTCAACGGCGACGAGGCCTTCCACGGCACGTACTGGCACAACAACTTCGGCACGCCGATGAGCCACGGCTGCATCAACATGCGTGAGGACGAGGCGCTGTGGCTCTACAACTGGGCAGCCGATGGCGTGAGCGTCAGCGTCCACTACTGAGTCCTGATGATGGAACGGGCGTCGTCCTCTCCGGACGGCGCCCGTTCTTCGTCGCAACACCGGGCGTTCACGGGTCGCTCATCCAGCCGATGACTTTCACAGAAACAACCCGGCCCAAAGTGTCAGTGGTAGCGGCTACCCTGTGGCTATGAGCGAACTGCGACTGGAAGAACTCGGCGCCAAGACCATCGTGGCGGTCAACAACCTCTCCCTGAAGCCAGGGCAGCAGCAGTTCCTTGCGCCGGTCTCGTACGACCTGGCCACCACTGTCGTCAACCCGCAGACCACCTGGCAGCGCGTCGTGCTGGACGGCGACCGTGTGGTCGGCTTCGTGAGCGCCAACTTCGACCACGACGCCACGGAGCCCCACTTCCAGTCGGTGTTGTGGCGCATCAACGTCGATGCCGATGCCCAGCGCAGCGGCGTCGGTCGCTTCGCCGTGGACGAGCTGCGCCGCGTC
The DNA here is from genome assembly GCF_021044885.1 of Microbacterium nymphoidis. GTDB lineage: Bacteria > Actinomycetota > Actinomycetes > Actinomycetales > Microbacteriaceae > Microbacterium > Microbacterium nymphoidis. The sequence continues at coordinate 1,004,821 of NZ_JAJNOD010000001.1, forward strand.
GCCGCTGAGCGCGGTTTCGACCACGTGGACGTCATCTACGAAGCGGGCGAAGACGGCCCGGAGCGCTTCTTCACGGCCGTCGGCTTCACGCCGGTGGGCGAGACCGAGTACAGCGAGGTCATCGCCACCGTCAAGGTCTGATCACTTTCATAGCGCGCAGATGGCTCCACACCCTCGTGGTTTGGAGCCATCTGCGCGCTATGAACCGTTAGCGGCTCCTCCCCCTCCCTCATGACGACGGGGGTTGTCCCGATTGGCGGCGTGGGCGTGGCCCCATGCGGCCCGCGGCGGCAGGCTGATCCCTCAGCGCGCCCGATCTGCTCGTGTTCCCGACGGATGAGGGCACGTCGCGCACGACGAAAGGGATGTCATGGGAAGAAGGTCCACACCGCTGCCGGACGGCCTCGGCGCCGCATTCGATGTCGCTCTTGCCCGACGGCACGCGGTCAGCCGCGCGAGGCTCCGAGGCGGTGATCTCATCGCGCCGTACTACGGCGTGCGCCTCGACGGTTCCCCGGAAGACCCGGCGCAGATGCCCGCGTCGCCATACGAACGCCAGCGGCTGCAGCGTCGAACAGCTGCGCGGAACTATGCGCCGCGCCTGCACACCGGCCATTGCTTCAGCCATCAGACCGCGGCCTCGCTCTGGGACGCGCCCCTGCCCCTGGAACGCGACGGCGCGGGAGATCCCGTCGGTACACCCGCTCTGCACGTGACCGCGCTCGGTCATCTCGCGCAGCCGCGAACCGCCGGGGTGGTCGGGCATCGCTCGTACCTGTCTCTCACAGCGGTCGCCGAGGTCGACGGGCTCCGCGTCTCGTCCCCCGCCGCGACCTGGGCGTCGCTCGGCATGCTTTCCGTAACCGACCTCGTCGCCCTCGGAGATCACTTCTGCCGTCGGTGGCGAGACGGACGGGGTCGTCCGGATCCCGGTCGCGAGCCGCTTGCCACGCGGGAGGAACTGCGTCAGATGCTCGACGCGGGGCGACGAACCGGCGCAGAGAGGCTCCGCACGGCGTTGGAGCTCATCCGAGAGGACTCGTGGTCGCCGCGCGAGACCCGGGTGCGGCTCGCTCTCATGCAGGCGGGTCTCCCGGAACCCGAGCTGAACGTCGATGTCTTCACGGAATCCGGTGCGTTCCTCGCCTGCGTCGACCTCGCCTACGTCCGCGAGCGCGTGGCCGTGGAGTACCACGGCATGCTGCACGCGCAGAGCTGGGCGCAGGACGTCGAACGAGCGGCTCGGCTGCGCGCCGCGGGCTGGGCGGTGGTCGAGATCACCGCCCCTCTCCTGGAACACCCCGAGCTGGTGGCCGTCCGTGTTCGAGCAGCGCTGAGCCGTTCATAGCGCGCAAATGGCTCCAAATCCCGGCGGATTGGAGCCATTTGCGCGCTATGAAACCGACCTAGACGAGAGTCTCCCGCCACGCCGCGTGCAGTTGAGCGAACTTGCCCGTCCCGGCGATCAGCGCCTCGGGGGTGTCGTCCTCGATGATGCGGCCGTGCTCCATGACGAGCACCCGGTCGGCGATCGCGACCGTCGACAGGCGGTGGGCGATGATGATCGCCGTGCGGTCGGCCAGCAGCGTCTCCAGGGCGTCCTGGATCTGCCGCTCGCTGGGCATGTCGAGCGATGCCGTCGCCTCATCGAGGATGAGCACGGCGGGATCGGCGAGGAAGGCGCGGGCGAAGGAGATGAGCTGGCGCTGACCCGCCGACACACGGCCACCACGCTTGTTGACGTCCGTGTCGTACCCGTCCGGCAGCGCCTGGATGAACCCGTCAGCACCGACGGCGCGCGCCGCCGCGATGACCTCGTCCAGCGTCGCATCGGGCTTTCCGAGTGCGATGTTGTCCGCGATCGTGCCGCTGAACAGGTACGCCTCCTGCGTCACCATGACGATGGCACGACGAAGATCCTTCGGGTGCAGTTCGCGCAGATCGACGCCGTCCAGGCGCACGGCGCCCTTCGTGGGGTCGTAGAAGCGCGACACCAGCTTCGCAAGCGTGGACTTGCCCGCACCGGTGGTCCCCACCAGTGCGATCGTCTCCCCCGCCGGAATGGTCAGCGAGAAGTCCGGGAGGATCGTGCGGGCGTCGGAGTATCCGAACGTCACCGCATCGAACTCCAGTTCCCCGCGAGCGTCCCAGAGGTCCACCGGCTTCGCCGGGTCCGGAACGGTCGGCGTCTCCTCGAGCACACCCGACACCTTCTCCAGCGCAGCCGTGGCCGACTGGTAGGAGTTCAGGAACATCGCGACGTCCTGCAGCGGACCGAAGAACTGCCGCACGTACAGCACCGCGGCAAGCAGCACACCGGCCGACATGGTCCCGTCGGGCACACGCAACGCGCCCCACAGCACGACGACGGCGAGTGTGATCGCCGCGATGGCCATCATGCCCGGATCGAAGGTGCCGTACAGCTTCATCGAGCGCATGTTGACGTTGCGGTAGTCCGCGGACAGCCCGCTGAACTCCGTGTCGTTGCGCGGCTCGGTGCGGAACGCCTTCACTGCGCGAATGCCGGTCATCGTCTCGACGAACTTGACGATGACGCGTGCGCTGATCACTCGTGACTCACGGAAGATCACCTGCGAGCGCGCGTAGAACCAGCGCATCAGGAGGTACAGCGGGATGCCGGCGAGCACCAGCACCACGCCGGACTGCCAGTCCAGGGTCACGAGCATCACGAGAGTGAACACGGCATACAGCAGACCCGACACCAGCTGGTTCAGCCCGCCATCCAGGAGTTCCCGGATGGAGTCCAGGTCACTGGTCTGCCGCGAGATGATGCGCCCAGACGTGTACGACTCATGGAACTCCAGGCTCAGCCGCTGGGTGTGCAGGAAGATCCGCTTACGCAGATCCAGCATGATGCCCTGTGTGAGCTTGGCTGCGAGCACGGCATACCAGCCGATCAGCGCGGCGCCGCCGAGGCCGACCACGATGTACACCGCGACGACGACGAATGCGAGGCTCCAGTCGCCCTGCTCCACCGCGAGGGGCAGCGCATCGTCGATGCCCCAGGCGATCAGGCGGGGCGCGATGACCTGCATGATGGTCGAAGCCACCACCACGATCGCGGTGAGGACGATGAGCCCACGGGTGGGCTTGATGAGCGAGCCCAGCAGGCGCAGCGACCGGCGACGGATCGCCCGGCTCTCCGCCTTGCTGTAGTCGATGCGTTCTTCGCCCTGGGTTCCGGTGACAGAACTCACAGCTCCACCTCCGCTTCCTGAGCCACGATCTCGATGATCCCGGTCTGCGCTTTCCTGATCTCCGTCTTCTCCGCCTCGGCTTCTTCGAGGCTGGAGATGACATGTCGGTAGTGCTCGCTGGTGGCGAGCAGGTGCGAGTGGGTTCCCACTGCGGTGATGCGCCCGCTCTCCAGGAGCGCCACGCGGTCCGCGAGCGCCACCGTGGACGGACGATGCGCCACGATGAGCGCCGTCGTGTGAGCCAGCACCTGGCGAAGCGCAGCCTCCACGAGCGCCTCGGTGTCCACGTCGAGTGCGGACAGCGGGTCATCGAGCACGAGAACCGCCGGGGCGGCGGCGACGGCGCGGGCGAGGGCGAGACGCTGGCGCTGCCCGCCGGACAGGCTCATCCCCTCCTCACCGATCACCGTTTCGACGCCGTCCGGCAGGTCGTCCACGAAGCCCGCCTGAGCGATCTCCAGGGCCTCACGCATGACGCGCTCGCCCTCCTCCGAGTTCGGGTCCAGCTCCGGACGCCCGAGGAGCACGTTCGTGCGCACCGAGGCCGAGAACAGGGTGGCGTCCTCGAACGCCATCGCGATGTGACGGCGCAGATCCCGTAGGCGGAGGTCCCGGACATCGACGCCGTCGAGCGTGACACGGCCGCCGGTGACGTCGTACAGACGGGTGGGGAGTGTCGTGAGAGTGGTTTTCCCGGAGCCGGTGAGACCGACGAGTGCCATCGTCTCCCCCGGCTGCAGGTGCAGGTCGATGCCGTCGAGCAGGTCACGCTCGTGGGCACCGGCATCCTGGTAGCGGAAGCGTGCGCCCTCGAACACGAGCTCGCCGCGCGAGGTCGGCATCTCGACCGGGTTGGCCGGATCGGTGATCGTGTCGAGCTCGTCGTACACCTCGAACACGCGGTCGGTGGCCGTGCGTGCATCCAGCAGGAACGAGAACAGGAAGCCGATCGACTCGATGGGCCACCGCAGCACTGCGGCCATGGCGAAGAACGCGAACAGCTCCGGCACGCTGATGGCGCCCTGGCTGCGCAGCCAGATGCCCGCCAGCAGGCTCACGCCGAAGGCGATGTTGGGCATCAGCACGAGCCAGAACCAGATGTTCCCGTCGGCCTTGGCCTTGCGCAGCTCGGTCTGGCGCAGAGTCTCGGCCTGCCCGGCGAACTTGCCGAGCGCGTGCTTGCCACGGCCGAACGCCTTCAGCACACGGATGCCGTGGACGCTCTCCTCGACGCTGGTCGCAAGGTCGCCGGCCTGATCCTGGCTGAGCCGGGACAGCTCACCGTACTTGCGGTCGAACAAGTAGCCCTGCACCCACAGCGGCAGCGAACACACGAGGAAGATGACGCCGAGCATCCAGTGCCAGCGGAACAGCAGCACGGTGCCGATCACGATGGTGAGCATGTTGACGACGAGCAGGATGAGCCCGAAGGCCAGCCAGCGGCGGATGAGGCCGATGTCCTGCATCATGCGGCTGAGCAGCTGGCCGGACTGCCAGCGGTCGTGGAAGGCGACCGGCAGACGCTGCAGCTTGGAGTAGAAGTCGGTGCGCATGGCGTACTCGACTCCCATGGAGGGGTCCAGCACGAACCAGCGGCGCAGCCACACCATCGCCGCTTCGCCAAGCCCGAGGACGAGCACGACGATGGCGCCGACGACGATACCGACGGTGTCGCCACCGGCGACGGGGCCCTGCACGATGCTCTCCAGGGCGACGGGGATGAGCAGCGCGATCACGGCGCCAACGAGGGCGCTGACGGCACCACCGACGAGGCGGCCGGCGACCGGCTTGACATAGGGAATCAGGCGCGCGAGTGCGCGCGGGGTTGACAGACGTTCAGCAGAGTGCGCGGAAGAAGACATGATCCTTGAGGGACGTCGAGATCGAGAGGTGTATGCGCGCGAGCGCGCGAATGACCGGTGCTACCGGTGATGCAGGGGGCCGCGACGGAGATGCGGCGACGCGGTTCTAGCCGAACGTGGGCGTCGCGATCCCCGCGGGCACAAAGGCGGCGACAAACGTGGTGAGAGCGGTCTCGTTCATTGCGGCCTCCTGGAGCTCACGGGATGTCACGCCGGTCGACGCGACAGCCCTCCAGACTATGCTGTGAGTTCCCTGACCGCAAGTGTTGTTTTCTCGACTCCGGAAAGGCGTTCACAGCGCGCACATGGCTCCTATTCGCGAGGAATAGGAGCCATGTGCGCACGATGAAGCGGAGGGCGACCGCTTACGCCGCCGCCTCGCGCGCGAGGAGCGAGCGCTTCACCTCGGTGCCCCAGGCGAACCCGCCGAGAGTGCCATCGGTGCGCAGCACGCGGTGGCAGGGGACGAACAGCGCCACCGCGTTGCGCGCGCACACCGATGCTGCCGCGCGAACGGCGGTCGGGCTGCCGAGCGCTGCGGCGAACTCGGCATACGACAGGGGCGAGCCTGGGGTGATGCGCCGGAGGGCCTCCCATCCGGCCCGCTGCATCTCGGTGCCGCGCTGACGCACCGGCACGGTCATGATCGGCTCGACGTCGCCGTCGTAGAAGGCGCGCACGGCATCGCCTGCCGGCGTCTCCCCCGCCCGGATATCGGTGGGACGGTCCTGCGGGCGGAGCCGGTCGATCAGCGACGCGGGATCGTCGGTCCAGCCGGATGCGATCACGGCGCCGTCCTCGTCGGTGAGGATCCCGAACGGGCCGTCTGCCGTCTCGATGAACTGGACAACTGCGCTGGTGGTGGTCATGATCGTCCTTCCCCGGTGACCGGAGCGGTGTGGTGAACAGGTGTGGAGAGCACACGCCAGAGGTGCGCGGTGAGGTAGGAACGCCAGGGAGATGCCCGTCGTGCCCAGTCGTCAAGGCTCGCGGCCTCCGCGGGAAGGCCGGCGCGCGCAGCGCCCTGGCGCACGGCGACGTCTCCGGGGAGGAAGACATCCGGATCGCCCACCACTCGCATGCGCACGTAGTCGGCGGTCCACGGTCCGACACCGGGCAGCGCCAGCAGTCGCCGGCGCTGGTCCTCGGAATCGTCGCCGCTGGTGAGCTGGAGATCCCCGGCGGCGATGGCAGCTGCCGCACCGGTGATCGCGCGGATCCGCGCCGCAGGTCCGCGCAGCACCTCGGCGCCGCGCTCCGCGATCGCCGTCATCGTCGGGAAGAGCCGCCGGGGACCGCCCTCTCCCGCGATGTCGGTCTCCTCGCCGAGCGCGTCGACCAGGCGGGTGAGGTGTGTGCGAGCGGCGGGGACGGAGATCTGCTGGCCGATCATCGCCCGGATCAGCATCTCGTGAGGATCCGCGGTGCCCGGTACGCGGATGCCCGGGACGGCGTGGACACGTGGCGCCAGCTCCGCAATCGCTCCCAGCGACTCGTCGATCGCGGCAGGATCGGCGTCCAGATCGAACATCCGGCGCGCACGTGCCACAACGCTGCTGAGGTCGCCGAGGGCGGTCAGTCGCACGGAGAGACGCAGGCGGGCGTGATCGGCGCGCGCCACGCGGAACCACGCCGGCCCGCCGGGCAGGCGGAGAGTCCGCTCGAAACCGTCGGGTCCGGCAGCCTCGGTCCCCGGCAGCACACGGGCCGCCATCCAGGCGAAGACGCCCGCCGGATCGAACGGGGCACGGTACGGCAGCACCAGGTCGATGCGCCCACCCTCCGTGCTCTCGCGCGTACGACGACGAGCACGCAGCGCCATGGGGGTGAGATCGAAGACCTCACGGATCGTGTCGTTGAACTGACGGACGCTCGCGAATCCCGCCGAGAACGCGACGTCCGCCGCGGACAGATCGGTTCCGACCAGCAGCATGCGCGCCGTGTGGGCGCGATGCGCCCGCGCCAGCGCGAGCGGGCCGGCGCCGAGTTGCTCGGTGAGCACGCGCGTCAGGTGCCGGGAGGAGTAGCCGAGGCGAGACGCCAGCCCCGCCACGCCCTCCCGCTCGACGACACCGTCCGCGATCAGGCGCATCGCGCGTCCCGTGACGTCGCCGCGAAGGTCCCACTCGGGTGAGCCGGGTGCAGCCTCCGGGAGACAGCGCTTGCAGGCACGGAAGCCCGCCTCATGCGCCGCTGCCGAGGTCGGCAGGAACGAGACGTTCTCCGGCCGCGGCGTCCGCGCCGGGCACGAGGGCCGGCAGTAGATGCCGGTGGAGTGCACCACGGTGACGAACTGCCCGTCGAACCGGGCATCGCGGGAACTGATCGCGCGGTACCTCTCGTCGAAGGTCAGGTTCGGGCTCATGGGTCCATCCTGACACCGGCGCAGGTCATTGGCTCGCGGAAATCGGACATCGCGATGGGGGCGCCCAGAGCCCGTTGATAGCGCGCGATTGGCTCGTATCCCGGCGAAACACGAGCGGATTGCGCACGATGGACGGGGTTGTAGCGTGTACCCATGAGCGCGCAGGAGTACGACGTCATTGTGATCGGGGCAGGGCCCGTCGGCGAGAACGTGGCCGACAGAGCCGTGCAGGGCGGTCTGACCGCCGTCATCGTCGAAGCCGAGCTGGTCGGCGGCGAGTGCTCGTACTGGGCATGCATGCCGTCCAAGGCGCTGCTGCGACCGGCCGAAGCGCTGGCGGCGGCGCGCGCGGTGGCCGGATCCGCCGAGGCCGTCACCGGGGAACTCGACATCTCCGCCGTGCTGCGCCGACGCACCGAGTTCACACATGACTGGGACGACGCGGGACAGGTGGAGTGGTTGGCCTCGGCCGGCATCGACCTCGTTCGCGGCCACGGCCGCATCAGCGGCGTACGCGAGGTCACCGTCACAGCCGGGGACGGCACGGACGTCGTGCTGACAGCCCGCCACGCCGTCGCCGTGTGCACGGGCACGAGCGCGCTCGTGCCCGACGTCCCCGGGCTTGCCGAGATCTCACCCTGGACCAGTCGCGAGGCGACCTCGGCCGATCACGTGCCGGCATCGCTCACCGTCATCGGCGGCGGCGTCGTGGGGGTGGAGATGGCCACCCTGTACGCGGCACTCGGATCACAGGTCACGATGGTCGCTCCGTCCGGGATCCTGCCCCGGATGGAGCCGTTCGTCGGCGAGCGCGTCACGGCGTCGCTGCGCGACGCCGGCGTGGTGTTCGCGGCTTCCCGCCCCGCATCGGCCCACCTCGGGGTGGAGGGGCGCACGGTGGTCCTCACGGACGGCACGGAGATCACATCCGATGAGGTTCTCGTGGCCACCGGGCGCCGGCCGCGAACGTCGGATCTCGGTCTGACGGCGCTGGGGGTCTCCGGTGTGAGCGACGATGACTGGATCCCCGTGGACGACACCATGCTCGTGCCGGGCACCGACTGGCTCTACGCCGTCGGGGACGTCAACCACCGCGCGCTGCTGACCCACCAGGGCAAGTACCAGGCCCGTGCAGCCGGTGACGTCATCGCCGCGCGCGCCCACGGACGCCCGGTGGACGGTGCCGCGTGGGGCGCGCACGTGGCCACCGCCGATCACGCCGCGGTGCCACAGGTGGTGTTCAGTCATCCCCCGGTGGGATCCGTCGGTCAGACCGCCCACGAGGCGGAGGCCGCCGGTGTGCGCACGCGGGTCGTCGACTACGACCTCGGATCCGTCGCCGGTGCCGCCACCTTCGCGGACGGTTACGCGGGTCATGCCCGGATGATCGTCGACGAGGACCGCGGTGTCGTGATCGGCGCCACACTCATCGGTCCCGGGGTCGAGGAGATGGTTCACGCCGCCACCATCGCCGTCGTGGGTGAGGTCCCGCTCGCGCGCCTGTGGCACGCGGTGCCCTCGTACCCCACCATCAGCGAGGTGTGGCTGCGTCTGCTCGAGGCATACGGCCGCCCGTGACCGCGCGAGATCCGCAGCTCATCGGGTGGCTGGCGCACCTGCATCAGAGATCGACGATGTCAGGCTGGGACTTCGCGGCGCTCGACGGACGGCTGGACTGCGACGATCCGCCCTGGGACTTCGATGACGAGGTCCGCACGGCACTGCGCTCCAGTCAGTATGCCGTCGACATCGGAACCGGGGGTGGCGAGCGGCTTCTCACCCATCTGGCGGCCATCGGCGATCACCACGGCACCATCATCGCGACGGAGGGCTGGGAAGAGAACCAGCCGCTCGCTCGCGCAGCCCTGGCGCCGCACGGCGTCGACGTGCTCTCCTACGATCCGGAGCTGGGCGAGCGCCTCCCGCTGCCCGACTCCACGCAGGACCTGCTCCTGAACCGCCATGAGGCCGTCGACGCCTCGGAGTTCGCTCGCGTACTCCGACCGGGTGGCCGGCTGTTCACCCAGCAGGTCGATGGACGTGACGGCGAGCAGCTGCGCGCGTGGTTCGGTGGCGAGGGGCTCTACGACCACGTCACCCTGGAGAACCTGGCGGCCGCGCTCACCGCTGCCGGCTTCCGGATCGATCGGGCCGACGACTGGACCGGCGCGATGCGCTTCCGTGACGTCGGCACGCTCGTGGAGTACCTCGCGATGGTCCCATGGGACGTCCCCGGCTTCACCGTGCGAGAGCACGAAGAACAGCTGCACGCGCTCGCTGCCGTTCGCCCGATCGAGGTATCACAGCGGCGTTTCCGCATCATCGCGACCCTACTGTGAACCCGCGGCGTCGCTCTGATCCGGCGGCGCCGTCGGGATATCACGGCCCCCGTCGCTCGCCCCGGACGGTGCCGCCCGCAGGGTTCGCGCCTGCGCGCACGGCGGCGGCCCCGGTGCGCTGCGCACACGAGGACGGCCGCGGTGCGTGACGCACCGCGGCCGTCCTCTCAGCGGCTGTGACTCAGTGGAAGAAGTGACGCTCGCCCGTGAAGAACATCGTCACGTTCGCGGCCTGTGCCGCGGCGATGACCTCGGGATCGCGCACCGAACCACCCGGCTGGATGATGGCGGAGATACCGGCGTCGATCAGCACCTGCGGGCCGTCGGCGAAGGGGAAGAAGGCGTCGGACGCCGCCACCGAGCCGGCAGCGCGCTCGCCCGCACGCTCCACGGCCAGACGGCAGGAGTCGACGCGGTTGACCTGACCCATGCCCACACCGACGGTGGCGAGGTTCTTCGCCAGCACGATGGCGTTGCTCTTGACCGCGCGGCAGGTCTTCCAGGCGAAGATGAGGTTCTCCATCTCGTCCTCCGCCGGGCGCTCACCCGAGACCAGCTCCCAGTTCTCCGCCACCGACAGGATGTCGGACGGGAACCGGTCGGCATCCTGCAGCAGCAGTCCGCCGGAGACCAGACGCACGTCCATCTCCTCCTGCTGCCAGTCCGCGGGAAGCTGCAGCACGCGCAGGTTCTTCTTGCGGCTGAAGGCCTCCAGCGCGGCGGGCTCGTAGGAGGGGGCCACGATCACCTCGGTGAAGATGTCAGCGAGGTTCTCGGCCATCTTCAGCGTGACGGTGCCGTTCGCGGCGATCACGCCGCCGTATGCGGACACCGGGTCGCACTCGTGTGCGCGCAGGTGAGCCGAGGCGATCGGGTCGAGCGCGTTGGGCGCAGCCACGGCGATGCCGCACGGGTTGGCATGCTTGATGATGGCCACGGCGGGCTTGACCATGTCGTACGCGGCACGGAGAGCGGCGTCGGCGTCGACGTAGTTGTTGTAGGACATCTCCTTGCCCTGCAGCTGCGTGGCCTGGGCGATGCCGCGTCCGCCCTGGCGGGTGTAGATCGCGGCGCGCTGGTGCGAGTTCTCGCCGTAGCGCAGGGTGTTCAGACGCTCGGCCTGGATGGTCAGGTGCTCCGGAAGCTCGATGCCCTCCCCCAGGGTCTCGCCGGAGAACCAGGCGGCCACGGCGGCGTCGTAGGAGGCGGTGTGCGAGAACGCGCGCGCCGCCAGCTCACGGCGCTGCGTGAGGGACGTGCCACCGGCGGTCACCGCCTCGATGATCGACGGATACGACGACGGAGAGACGACGATCGCCACGTTGGCGTAGTTCTTCGCCGACGCGCGGACCATCGCGGGCCCACCGATGTCGATCTGCTCCACCACGGCATCGCCCTGCGCGCCCGAGGCCACGGTCTCCACGAACGGGTACAGGTTCACCACGACGAGCTCGAACGGACGGATGTCGAAGTCGGCGAGCTGACGCTCGTGGTCCTCGAGTCGAAGATCCGCCAGCAGGCCCCCGTGCACGTTGGGGTGCAGGGTCTTCACTCGGCCGTCGAGCATCTCGGGAAAGCCGGTGATGGCGGCCACATCCGTGACCGGGTGGCCCGCGTCGCGGATGGTGGCGGCGGTGGAGCCGGTGGAGACGATCTCGACGCCGGCTGCGGAGAGGGCCGAAGCCAGCTCCAGCAGTCCGGACTTGTCGCTCACGGAGATGAGCGCGCGGCGGACGGGGACGACGTCGCGCTCCCGGTAGTCGGCGGGGTCGTGGCTGTGGCCGGCCATGGTTCCTCTTTCCAGATGGGGGTCGGTGCGCGGTCAGGGATGCGCGGGAGCGGCGAGGTCGATCTCACCCGTGGCGATGCGGCGGACGACGTCGATGAGAAGCTCCCGCTCGACGGGCTTGATCCGCTCGTGCAGCGTGGCCTCATCGTCGCCGGGCAGCACCGGAACGCGGCGCTGGGCGAGGATCGGTCCCGCGTCGACGCCGTCGTCGACCACGATCACGCTGGCACCCGTCTGCGTGACGCCGGCCGCGAGCGCATCGCGCACACCGTGAGCGCCCGGGAACTCGGGGAGGTAGGCGGGGTGGGTGTTGATGATGCGCGGCGAGAAACGCGCGACGACGGCAGGCGGCAGGAGCTTCATCAATCCGGACAGCACCACGATGTCGGGATTCCAGACCTCGAGCTGGTGAAGGAGCTCGTCACCCCAGGCGGCTCGTTCTTCCTTGCCGCGCCACGGGACCACGAAGGTCGGGACACCGAAGGCCTCGGCGTGGGCGAGGCCTTCCGCCTCCCGATCCGCGCCGACCGCGACGATACGCACCGGATAGTCCGCGACGCTCGCTGCCTCCAGCAGCGCACGCAGGTTCGATCCGGTTCCCGAGATGAGCACGACAGCCGACAGCACGCCAACAGTCTACTGGCGCTCGGAAGAGCGCCCTACCGCATGAGCAACGCTCAGAACTCGTCGCGACGACGACGTGGCGACAGCAGCAGGATCGCGGCACCCACGAGGACCTCGACGCCGACGGCGAGCGCGACGAACCCGGGATGGGGTCCGAGCTCGACCAGTCGTCCCGGTCCGATGCCGCCGCGAGCGAGGGCACTCGCGATCGCCGCGAACGCTGCGACTCCGGCCGCCACGCTGACGCTGAGTGCGACGCGGGGCAGGAACGGTTCGTCATCTCCCAGCACCGCGACGAAGCCGGAGCGCAGGACCCACCCGGCCAGCGCCCCGATGGCAACCGGCACGATCACGACGACCAGCATGATCGGTGTCGCGCCCGTCGGCAGCAGGCCCAGCGGCGGAAGCGCGGGGACCACGCCGAGGTGGACGGCTGCCGGCGTCAGGGTGGAGCCGACTCCCACCGTGATCCCTGCGCCGCTCAGCCAGGCGATGGCCCACGCGATGAGCGTCGGCAGATAGGCGAGGGACGCCAGCGAGACCAGCACCGCACCCCAGACGTCGACCCGGGCGGACTGGAACAGTGAGATCATCTCCCCGCCGCGGAGCACGACGGACGCGAGCACGGCGAGCGCACCCGCGCCGACCAGCGATGCACAGCCGATCGCGATGCCGCGCGCGGCCAGTGCCGGCAGCTCGCTCCACTGCACGGGCGCTTCGTCGACCAGGTCGTGCACCCAGTCGACCAGCCCACGGTCGCCGTCGCGCCACGCGATGACGAGTGCGCCGAGAGCGGCGGGCACGGTGTAGAGCAGGGCCGGATGCAGGATGGCCTGCCACGTGATGGTGTGCGCGAGCGGCGCTGCGGAGGTGAGCTGGACGATGACGGCCACAGCGGTGTAGACGACGGCACCGGAGAGTACACCGGCGAGTCCCGCACCGGCCCGCATCGCGCGCACGCCCGAGCGGGCCGCGAAAATCGCCACGAAAGCGGTCAGTGCCAGGGGCGCGAGGGAGATGATGAAGCCGCCGGCATCCGGTGCCACACCGAGCGCGGTGAGGAGCGACTCGGGCAGCGTGACGGTCACCGGCACCAGGCCGCCGAGCTGCCAGATCTTCGCGATCAGCGGCCACAGCCCCGCCCAGGAGGCATCCGCCGCGGTCGCCCAGAACAGCGCCAGTGGAGCGCCGACGACGACGAGCCCCACGGCGGCGGCGACGATCGCGTCGAAGGCGGCGAGGAGGGCGACGGTGAGGCGGTGCATGGCCTTCCGACCATACCTGCGAGCGTACGGTGCGCCGTTCCTCCCGCGCCGCCGTCCCGTCAGTTCTCAGCGAGGCCACGCGGTCGCGTCACTGCGAAGTGACGGGCTCCAGCAGAAACAATGGAATGAGGCGGTCGGTCTTGGTCTGGTAGTCCGCGTAGGGCGGCCAGGCCTCACACGCCCGGGCCCACCATTCCTCCCGCTCCGCCCCGGACAGCTCGCGTGCCGTGTAGTCGCGCTTGTCCGCACCGTCCTGCAGTTCGACGTGCGGGTTCTTGCGGATGTTCCAGTACCACGCCGGGTTATCCGGTGCTCCGCCCTTGGACGCGACCACCACGTAACGTCCTTCGTGCTCGACGCGCATGAGCGCGGTCTTGCGGAGCGCGCCCGAGCGCGCGCCCAGCGTGGTGAGCACGATGATCGGCTTGCCCTGCATGTCCGCGGCGTCGGCGCCGTTCGAGGCCTCGTACTCCTCCGCCTGCTTGCGGGACCACTCGTAACGTCCCGGCTGGTAAATTCCTGAGAGTGGCATATCGTACCTCCGCTTCGGAGGATACGCGCCTCACCCCCACCCTGACACGTATGAGGAGCCCCATGGCCACGGCGCCAGCCCAGCCCACCACCGCACTCGATCGCTTCTTCCACATCACCGAACGCGGATCCACCGTCGGAGCAGAGCTCCGCGGCGGTCTCGTCACCTTCGTGACGATGGCGTACATCGTGATCCTGAACCCGATCATCCTGTCGACCCCCGACGTCGACGGCAACACGCTGGCCGGCCCGGCCGTCGCTGCCGCCACCGCCCTCACCGCCGGTGTGATGACCCTTCTGTTCGGTATCGTCACCCGGCTGCCGTTCGCCTTCGCCGCCGGTCTCGGCATCAACGCCTTCCTCGCCTTCTCGGTCGTCGGGCAGGTCTCCTGGCCCGAGGCCATGGCGCTGGTGGTCATCAACGGTGTGGTGATCGTGCTGCTCGCCGCCACCGGGCTGCGGAAGATGATCTTCGACGCGGTCCCTGTCCAGCTGAAGCTCGCTATCACGGTCGGCATCGGCCTGTTCATCGCTTTCATCGGGTTCGTCAACGCCGGCTTCGTCACGGCGACGGGCAACCCCTCCCCGCCGGTGGACCTCGGCGTGAGCGGTTCCGTCGCATCCGTTGCCACGCTGCTGTTCGTCCTCACCGTCCTCATCGGCGGCGTCCTCATCGCGCTGAAGATCAAGGGCGCGATCCTGATCGCTCTGGTGGGCGGCACGGTGGTCGCGGCGATCGTCAACCTCATCTGGCCGCAGGACCTGTTCTCCTTCTCGGGCAGCATCGTGAGCCTTCCCGACCTGAGCCTCATCGGCAAGGTGGACTTCGGCTTCGACCTCGGCAAGGTCAGCGTCGTGGCGCTCGTGATGATCGTCTTCACGCTGGTGTTCTCGAACTTCTTCGACGCCATGGGCACGATGACGGGCCTCGCCCGCGAGGCGAACCTGGCCGATGAGAAGGGCGACTTCCCGCGCATCAAGTCGGCCCTGGTGGTCGAGGGTGTCGGCGCGATCGTCGGTGGTGGCACGTCGTCCTCCTCCGCGACCGTGTTCGTCGAGTCCAGCGCCGGCATCGGCGAGGGCGCCCGCACGGGTCTTGCCACGTCGTTCACGGGTGTGCTGTTCCTGCTGGCGATGTTCTTCACCCCGCTGACCTCCCTGGTTCCCGGCGCGGTCGCCTCGGCGGCGCTCGTGCTGGTGGGTGCCATGATGCTCTCGCAGATCAAGAACATCGACTTCGCCGACTTCCGTGTGCTCCTGCCGGTGTTCCTCACCGTCACCGTCATGCCGATGACCTACTCGATCGCCAACGGCATCGGTGCGGGCTTCGTCAGCTGGGTCGTCGTCAATGCACTGTCGAAGAAGGCCAAGAGCATCCACCCGCTGTTGTGGGTGGTGGCCATCGGCTTCGTGATCTACTTCGCCCGCGGTCCGATCGAGGCGGCGTTCGGCGTCGCCTGACCCGTTTCATAGCGCGCAAAAGGCTGCAATCCTCCGCGGATTGCAGCCTTTTGCGCGCAACGAATCAGAGTGACTGCAGTTCCACCCGGGCGGGAACCACGCAGGTCGACACCACCGGGACCGCGGTGCGAGTGGCGGCGGCGCGCAGCACCGATTCCATGACATCGAGGGCGTGATAGCCCAGCTCCCCCGACGCCCGGGCGTCGTCACCCACGAGCGCCCGGTCGTGGATGCCCACGCCACGGCCGGCGTCGATGTACCCGGCAGATGGCTCCTGCACGACCCAGTCCACGTCTGCGAGCGAGCGCACCAGCACATCGCCGTCGAAGGTGTTGGGATCGGGCACCACCATCGATCCGCTCTCCCCATGCACCTCGATGTTGGCCGAGCGCGTGGCCACCGCATCGAACGACATGACAAGGGTGGACAGTGCACCCGACGCGTGCTCGAGCACTCCCGTGATGTGGGTGTCGATCTCGACGGGGACACGCTCACCCGCGCGATCCCCCGAGCCGATCACACGCTCGTCACGCAGGCGACTGGCCGATCCCACCACGCTCACCACCGGACCCAGCAGATGGATGAGGGCGCTGACGTAATAGGGGCCCATGTCCAGCAGCGGTCCTCCGCCGGGCAGGTAGTAGAAATCGGGGTTCGGATGCCACCGCTCGTGCCCCGGCGTCACCATGGTCGCGGTCGCGGCGATGGGCCGGCCGATGCGGCCGTCCTCGATCACCCGCCGCGCCGTCTGGACTCCGGTCCCGAGCACGGTGTCGGGCGCACAGCCCACCCATCGGCCGGCGTCGTCCGCCGCGCGCAGCACCCCCGCACCGGCAGCGCCGTCGGCCGCGAGCGGCTTCTCACTGTAGACGTCCTTGCCCGCGGCGATGATCCGCTCCGACACTTCCGCATGCGCGAGCGGAATGGTGAGGTTGACGACGAGGGAGATGCCGGGGTCGGCGAGGAGCTCGTCGATGCTGAGAGCACGCACACCCGGAACCTCTGCGGCCACCGCCGCCGCACGCTCGATCATCAGATCGGCGACGGCGACCAATCGCACGGTCTCCAGGCGGGCGAACGTCGCCAGGTACTGGGCGACGATGCTCCCGCACCCGATGATGCCCACATTCAGCGGCTGGCCCACAGCATCCCCCGCTCGATGATGGTGCGCACGTTCGGGTCCTGCAGCACGTCGACGGAGTGCCCCGGCGTCGCCACGAAGATCCGCCCCTGCCCCCATTCGCGTGTCCACACCGCGGGCGAGGTGATCGGCCGGTGCCAGGGATGGTAGGGCTGAACCGGGTGGGTCGTGGTGGCGAGCACGTCGATCAGGTCATCGTGCAGCACCCAGTACTGCTCGGTCGTCAGCGGGAAGTCCTCGATCCCTGCGGTGATCTCATGCCGGCGGCCGAGATCGGTGATCTCCACCGTGTACGGGAGGTAGTTGTCGGACTGCTCGCCGTGACGCTCGTCGGGGTGCTTGCCGGGATGCGTGGCGAACTGGCCTCCGATCAGCTGGAGGTAGTCGGCGTCGTTGCGATAGGAATCGGCGATGCCGCCATGCCACCCGGCCATTCCGGCACCGGCCTCAATGGCCGCACGCAGGCCCTGCTGCTCCTCCCGCTGGATGGTGTTCATCGTGTTGCACTGCACGATGAGATCGAATCCGGCCATTGCCGCAGCATCAGCGTAGATCGCCGGGCTCTCCTCGATCCGCACCGCGTAGCCGTTGTCTCGCAGGAACGGGATGAAGAGCTCCGTCGCCTCGACGGGCGCGTGCCCGTCCCATCCGCCCCGGACGATGAGCGCCGATTTTGCCGTGTCCGTCATGTCTTGCCTTTCGTCTGTCAGGTTGCTCGCGCGGGCGGCGCTCACTTGCTGAAGCCCGCGGTCAGGCCGCTCACCAGCTGGCGACGACCGAAGATGTACACCACCACGAGCGGCAGCGTGGTCAGCACGACGCACGCCAGCACGGCGGGGATGTTGACGCTGAACTCGCCCTGGAAGCTCCACAGCGCCAGCGGCAGCACGCGCAGATCCGGGCTCTGGGTGAGTACGAGCGGAAGGAGGAACCCGTTCCACACGCCCAGCGCGTTGTAGATGGCGACCGTCACGATCGCGGGCTTCGTCAGCGGCAGCGCCAGCCGCCACAGCGTCTGCCACTCGCTGCAGCCGTCCAGCCGCATGGACTCGAACAGCTCGTTGGGCACATCCCGGATGAAGTTCGACAGCAGCAGCACGCTCAGCGGGATCGCGAACGCCACCGAGGGCAGCACGATCGCCAGCAGGCTGTCGTACAGGTTCAGCCGGATGATCATCAGGTAGACCGGGATGATCGTCGCCTGCAGCGGTATGGCCAGCCCCATGAGGAAGGTGCTGTTCGCGATGCGCAGGAAGCGGCTGCGGCCACGAACGATCGCATAGGCCGCCATGAACGACAGCGCCAGGGTCGGCACCACCGCTCCCACCGTGATGAGGACGCTGTTGATGAAGTACCGGACGAAGTCCGCCTCGATCACGGCGATGTAGTTGTCGAGGGTCGGGTTCATCGGCAGCGCCAGCGGGTTCTGGCCGAAGTAGTCCGCCTGGTGCTTCAGGCTCGTGACGACGACGTAGTACACCGGCACGATGATGATCGCGAGCCAGATCCAGCCGGCGAGACCGCCGAACAGATTCGGACGTCCGGTGCTCGTGCGTCGGGCACGCCGGCGGTCGGCCTCGCGGGGAATCACAAGGGTGGTCGTGGTCGTCATCTCAGGCTCCGTCCAACTGGCTGGCCGACTTGTCGGTGCCGCCGAGACGCTGCAGGAACAGCGCGAGCCCGAGGCCCAGCAGCACGAGGATGACGGCGATCACGCTCGCAAGGCCCATCTGGTTCGCCTTGAAACCGGTGAGATACATGTCCAGCGGCAGGATCCGCGTGGCGTTCGCGGGCCCTCCGCCGGTGAGCACGAAGATCAGGTCGAAATAGGTCAGCGATCCCACGGTCATCAGCGTCGACGACGTGATGATCGTGTACTTCAGCTGCGGCAGCGTGATGTGGAAGAACTGGGCGATCCGCCCGGCGCCGTCGAGCTGAGCCGCCTCGTACATCGACTGCGGGATCTGCCGCACGCCGCCCTGATAGATGAGCGTGTGGAAGGGCACGAACTGCCAGGCGATCACGAAGATGACCACACCCATCGCGAGCGCGGGATCACCCAGCCAGTCCTGCGCGAGGAACGGGAGTCCGAGCCCGGCGGCGAGACCGAAGTTCGGATCCAGCAGCGCCTTGTACGCGACCGCAATCGCGGCGGAGGAGAGCAGCAGCGGCAGGAAGTACAGCACCGCGAGCACCGCGCGATAGCGCTGGGTCCCCGCCGTGAAGACGCCGAGCAGCAGGCTGATCGGCGTCTGCACCAGCCACGACAGCACCATGACGATGATCGTCAGGCCGAACGCACGCCACGTTCCGGGATCGGTGAGGACAACGCCCCAGTTCGCGATGCCGGAGAAGGTGATCGCGCCGATGCCGTCCCAGTCGGTGAAGCTCAGGGCCAGCACGCCCACTAGCGGAACGATCGCGAAGATCACGAAGTAGATCAGGGCGGGGGCGGCGAGCCAGCTCAGACCTCCCGTCGCGCCCGCGCGACGGGAGGCGGGAACGAGCACTCGCGCGGTGTTCGCGCTCACGGTCACTTCCCGATCGTCTTGTTCATGTTCGCCGCGAACTCCTCCGGCGTGATGGAGCGCGAGAACAGCTGGTCGATGTTGTTGAGCAGGGCTTCAGCGGCGGTCGGGCTGAGAGCCTGGTCCCACGACTGCTGGAAGCTCGGCGCGTTCCCGGCGAGCTGGTAGACGAAGGTCAGGTAGTCGGCGTCGTCCGTCGCGGCGAGCTTGTCGTCGACACCGTTGACCACGGGGACGGCCCCGTTCTCGATGAGGCCGTCGATCTCCGCCTCGGTGAACAGCCCGGTCTTCAGGTAGTCCTCGGCGATCTTCTTCTGCTCGTCGGAGGCGGACGAGGAGATGGAGAGGTAGTTCGCGGGATTGCCGACGACGTTCTCGGCATCGCCGACGCCGCCCTCGATGGTCGGGAACGACACGAAGCCGAGGTTACCGTCCTGCACGAAGTTCTGGCCGTCCGCCTTCATGGATCCATACGTCCAGCCGCCGTGCAGCATCATTGCGGCCTTGCCGGTGTAGAGCAGCGCCTGGTCCGCGTTGGAATCTGCGGTGATGGAGTTGAAGCCCTTGATGAACCCGTCGGCGGCGACGAGGTCCTGAGCCTTCTCCAGCGCTTCGAGCGCCGCCGGGTTGGACCAGGCGTCGGGCTTGCCCAGGAAGATGTCGTTGAACACCTCCGGCCCGCCGATGCGGTCGAAGAGGTACTCGAGCCACATCATCGACGTCCACCGCGACTGACCGGCGAGCGAGATCGGGGCGATGCCCTTCTCGTTGAACGTGGTGACCAGGCTCATCAGGTCGTCCCAGGTCTTCGGCGGCTCGACTCCGGCGTCGGCGAAGACCTTCTTGTTGTAGAACAGCACGATCGGCTGCACGTCCTGGATGGGCATCGCGTAGATCTTGTCGTCGATGGTGGCGGCACCGAACGAGCCGGGGAAGAGCCGGTCCTTCACCTCGGGGTTGTCGGCGAAGAAGGAGGTGAGATCCTCCACCTGCCCGGCATCCGCGTAGGCCTTCAGCGTGCCGCCGCCCCAGCCGTAGATGAGCGTGGGCGCCTGGCCCGCGCCGATGGCCGTGCGGATCTTCGTCTTGTAGGCGTCGTTCTGGAAGAAGGTGACCTCGAGCTTCTCGTCCGGGTTGGTCTTGTTGAACGCGTCGACGGTGTCCTGACGCAGCCCCTCCTTCGGCTGACCGGACAGCGCCCACATGGTGGCGGCGCCCGTGGCGGAGCCTCCGCCGGAGCCCGTGGGACCGGACGTGCCGCAGGCGGCGAGGGACAGTGCCATCGCGGAGGCCGCGACCGCGGCTGCCAGGCGGATTCGACGTGACGAGCGGTGACTGCTGTGTGCCATCTCAGTTCTCCATTGAAACGAGGGATTGTGATGCGAAAGTTTGCGCAAGTTTCTCTGCAACTTTCGTGGTCTTGACCGTAGTCCGGAAGCAGATCGGTGTCAATGCCGAGTTCTCCCGGCAGACGGCGCTGTCTTCTTGCTCCTGCGGGCCGGGCACGACAGGATGTCTGTAACGAAAATTTTCCTCGGAGGAAGACATGGCCCGAGAGCTCCCCGGCCCGAATCTGGCCAGCATCGCCGAAGCCGCGGGCGTCTCCGTTCCGACCGTGTCCAAGGTGGTCAACGGCCGCGGCGGCGTGTCCGACGAGACCCGGGAGCGCATCCAGTCGCTGATCACGGAAGCCGGCTACCGCTCGCCCCGCACTCGGCGGCTGCGGACGGGCAATCGCACGATGGTGGATCTCGTGATCGGCGAGGTGCGCAACGGCTACTCGGTGGGCGTGCTCAACGGCATCCTGGAGCATGCCCGAGAGGTCGATACGGACGTGGTGATCTCCTCGGTCAACCCGGGGAGCATGCACCTCACCGATGCCGACGAGTGGGCGGACCGCATGGTGGACTCGGGCCGGCAGGGACTGATCGCGGTGACGTCGGATCTGTCCTCCGCACAGCACGCCGCATTCGCCTCGCGAGGGCTGCCGGTTGTCGTGATCGATCCGCTGAACACTCCCGCCGCGGACCTGCCGAGCGTGGGCTCGACCAACTGGGCGGGCGGGCGGGCGGCCACGGAACATCTGCTCAGCCTCGGCCACCGTCGCATCGCCTACCTCGGCGGGCCGGCGAGCGCCGAGTGCAACCAGGCGCGCATGCACGGCTACCTCGCGGCACTGATGGCGGCAGGGATCCCGATGCGTGCGGACTACCTGTACGACGCGCCGGGATTCACCCCCGCCGGCGGGCTGGCGAACGCCCGGACCGTCCTCGACCTGGAGGATCCACCGACGGCCATCTTCGCCGCGAGCGACACTATCGCCCTCGGCGTCCTGGACGAGGCCCGGCGCCGCGGGCTGGAGGTCCCCCGCGACCTGAGCATCGTGGGATTCGACGGAACGCCGCTCGCCGAGCAGACGCTCCCCCACCTCACCTCCGTGGCGCAGCCACTGCACGACATCGGGCGCACCGCGCTGCGCACGTTGCTGCAACTGATCGCGGGGGGCAGTGCTGACGTGCCCCGCATGGAACTTGCAACCGAGCTCGTCGTCCGCGATTCCACCGCCCCGCCGCGGGCCTGAGCCCCTTCATCGCGCACGTTTCGCGCCCATTCGACGACGGGAAGCGCACAGTGCGCGCCATGAAGCGCCGAGTTGACACGGTGCGCTCGAGCGAAGAAACTGAACGTGTTCAGTTCGAGATTCGGGGGCTCAGGATGACACAGCCGGTTTCGCCGTATGCGGCAGCACTCGGAGACCGGAGGAATCGCCTCGCCGCGCCGCTGCAACGCTACTTCGACACGATTCCCGACGGGTACGTGGGGCGCGGCGAAGGTGTGTTCCACGTGGTGGGCACGCCCCGGAAGTGGCTCTGGCCGCTGCTGCGACCGCTACAGCGCAGCGCCGTCGTCCCGGCCGGCTTCTGGCTCGATGTCCCGTTCACCGTGGTGAACCGGACGATCGGCGAGCGCGGGATGGGAGTGCGCACCTTCCACCTGCCGACCGGGGACTTCACGATGACCGACATCGTCGCCCGAAGCGGCGTGGGAACCGCGGACGCCATCGGGACCCCGGCGCGGGTGAGCGCTCGATTCGACCTCGACGTCCGGGATGAGAAGCTGCTGATCACCAGTCGACGCATCGGCCTGCGCATCGGCCGGCTCCGCCTGGGGACTCCCCCCTGGTTTCCCGCGCGCATCCGCATCGTCGAGTATGCCGAGGGCGACGGGCACGGCATGTCGTTCACCCTGGATCTCCCACTGATCGGCCGCGTCTACGAGTACCGCGGTTCCTTTCGGTCGTACCGCATCGAGAAGGCGGAATCGTGAGGGACGGCCGTGTGGTCATCGGCGGGGCGAACGGCTTCGTGGGCACCCACCTGGTGGACCGCTATCGCAGCGCCGGACGCGAGGTCATCATGATCGGGCGGCGCGGGTGCGATGTCGCCTGGGACGACCCGGACGCCATCCGTGCCGCCGTCGACGGTGCGGCACTCGTGATCGGTCTCGCTGGCAAGAGCGTGAACTGCCGCTACAACGCTCGTAACCGCGCCGAGATCTTCCGATCGCGCCTGGACACCACGGCAGCTCTCTCGCGCGCGATCGCCGCGTCCGACACCCCCGCACCGGTGTGGATCAACTCGTCCACCGCGACCATCTACCGGCACGCGATGGATCGCCCGCAGACCGAGTCGGCGGGCGAGATGGGCACCGGATTCTCTGTTTCGGTCGCACAGGCGTGGGAGCGGGCCCTGATGGCGCAGTCGCTTCCCGCCACCCGCCGCATCGCGCTGCGTACCGCCATCGTTCTCGGTGACGGCGGCGTGTTCGCCACGCTGCACCGGCTCGCCCGGCTGGGGCTCGGCGGCACGAACACGGACGGCTGGTGGCCGGTGAGCCGCGCGCGACTGCGGGCCGGTACCGCTCACCTGCCGGGTTCGCGCGGCGGCGAACAGCACTTCAGCTGGATTCATCTCGTCGATCTGGCCCGCGCCATCGATCTGATCGAGGAGCGCGACGATCTGTCCGGCGCCATCAACGCCGCGGCGGCGCACCCGGTGACCAACCGGGAACTGATGCGCGAGGTGCGACGCGTGTCGCGTGCGCCGATCGGGCCCCCGATGCCGCGGTGGGTGAGCGAGCTCGGCGCCATCCTGATCCGGACGGAGACCGAGCTGATCCTGAAATCTCGTTGGGTGGTGCCGGAGAAGCTCGTGAACGCCGGCTTCAGCTTCGAGCATCCCCGGCTGCGCGACGCTCTGGAAGCCTCGCTGCCCCGGTGACCCACCCGCCCGGGAACGACGAAGGCCCCCGGATCGCTCCGGAGGCCTTCGTCGTTGCTGCTTACAGCGCTGCGATGATCTCGCGCATCAGGGCGGCGGTCTCGGACGGCGTCTTGCCGACCTTCACGCCGGCGGCCTCCAGGGCCTCCTTCTTCGCCTGGGCGGTGCCGGCCGAGCCGGAGACGATCGCACCGGCGTGGCCCATCGTCTTGCCCTCGGGGGCGGTGAAGCCCGCGACGTAGCCGACGACCGGCTTGGTGACGTTGGCCTTGATGAACTCCGCGGCACGTTCCTCGGCGTCGCCACCGATCTCACCGATCATGACGATGGCCTTGGTCTCCGGGTCCGCCTCGAACGCGGCGAGCGCGTCGATGTGGGTGGTGCCGATGACAGGGTCGCCGCCGATGCCGATGGCGGTGGAGAAGCCGTAGTCGCGCAGCTCGAACATCATCTGGTAGGTCAGCGTGCCCGACTTGGACACGAGGCCGATCGGGCCCTTGCCGGCGATGTTGGCGGGGGTGATTCCCACCAGCGACTCACCGGGGGTGATGATGCCGGGGCAGTTCGGGCCGATGATGCGGGTCTTGTTGCCCTTCTCGGTCGCGTACGCCCACGCCTCGGCGGAGTCGCCGACCGGGACACCCTCGGTGATGACCACGAGCAGCGGAATCTCGGCGTCGATGGCCTCGATCATCGCGGAGCGGGTGTGCGCACCCGGCACGAAGGCGATGGAGACGTCGGCACCGGTGGCTGCCATGGCCTCCTCGACCGAGGCGAACACGGGCAGCTCGACGGCGTTGCCGTCCTTGTCGACGTGCGAGACCGTGGTGCCGGCCTTGCGCGCGTTCACGCCGCCGACGATGTTGGTTCCCGCCTTGAGCATGAGCGCGGTGTGCTTGGTTCCCTCGCCACCGGTGATGCCCTGGACGATGACCTTGGAGTCCTTGTTGATGTAGATCGACATATCTCTAGTCCTTTGAATCCGAGTCCAGGGCGATCAGGCGTTGGCCAGCTCGGCGGCCTTGTCGGCGCCCTCGTCCATGGTGGCTGCGAGGGTGACGAGCGGGTGGGCGTACTCCGCGAGGATCGCGCGACCCTCTTCGACCTTGTTGCCGTCCAGGCGGACGACCAGCGGCTTGGTGGCGGCGTCGCCCAGCTTCTCGAGTGCGCCCTTGATGCCGTTCGCAACCGCGTCGCAGGCGGTGATGCCACCGAACACGTTCACGAAGACGCTCTTGACCTGCTCGTCACCGAGGATGACGTCCAGGCCCGCGGCCATGACGTCCGCGGATGCGCCACCGCCGATGTCGAGGAAGTTGGCGGGCTTGACGTCACCGTGGTTCTCACCGGCGTAGGCGACCACGTCGAGGGTGGACATGACCAGACCCGCGCCGTTGCCGATGATGCCGACCTGACCGTCGAGCTTGACGTAGTTGAGGCCCGCAGCCTTCGCCTTTGCCTCGAGCGGGTTCTCGGTGGCCTCGTCGACCAGTTCCTCGTGCTCGGGGTGGCGGATCTCGGAGGCGTTGTCGTCCAGCGAGACCTTGCCGTCGAGGGCGACGACCTCACCCGAGCCGGTGAGCACCAGCGGGTTCACCTCGACGAGCGTGGCGTCCTCGCCCTTGTACACGTCGAACAGCTTGACGAACACGTCGGAGACGGCGTCGATCAGCTCCTCGGGGAAGTTCGCCTGCTTGGCGATCTCCAGGGCCTTGTCCTTGTCGATGCCCGTCAGCGGGTTCACCTCGACGCGCGCCAGCGCCTCGGGCTTCTCGACCGCGAGGACCTCGATCTCCATGCCACCCTCGACCGAGCACAGGCTCAGGTAGGAGCGGTTGGCGCGGTCCAGCAGCACGGAGAAGTAGAACTCCTGCTTGATGTCAGCGCCCGCGGCGACCATGACCTTGTGGACCGTGTGGCCCTTGATGTCCATTCCGAGGATCGCCTGGGCGGCTTCGTAGGCCTCCTGCGGCGACTTAGCGACCTTGACGCCGCCGGCCTTGCCGCGGCCGCCGGTCTTCACCTGAGCCTTGACGACGACGACACCCGTCCCGATCTTCTCGGCAGCCGCCTTCGCCTCCTCAGGAGTCTCGGCGACGATACCGGCGAGAACCGGCACCCCGTACTTTTCGAAAAGGTCACGTGCCTGGTACTCGTACAGATCCACTGTTGTTCCTCCGGTGGGCTGCGATCTGGAAAAAGTCTCTCGATATCGAGATAACGACCGGTATCACAGCCTACTACCTCCGCCTGAGCGCCCGCGGCCGGTGTGCACGGGAGCGGAACCGGCCGTGCATCTGGGAGAATCGGAGCGATGAACGACAGCGCCACGCCCTCGCCCGAGTCCGCCTCAGCCTTCGGGCCCGCCGCCGACGCAACCCCGGAGGCCGCAGAGCCGTCCGACCTGCTCGCGGAGCTGGCGTCGCGGGCGGAGGCCGGAGAGGCCACCCACGTCGAGCTGGTGGATGCCTTCCTGGCGGCGACCGTCTACGTCCCCTCCGTCACCGATCCGGAGGGCGGCACCATCGACCCCGTGATCACGCGCGTGGACGAAGTCGACTACATGGTGGTCGCCAGCACCACCGGCGCACTGGAGCACACCGGGGACGTCGCCCGCTTCGGCGTGCCGATGAACGGGCGCAGCGTGATCACCGGCATGAACCCCGATCTGGCGCTGATGATCAATCTGTCCTTCGGAGCGTTCGCGATGCCGAAGGCCATGCTGGACGACATCCGGTCGCAGAACCCGCTCGGCTGATACTGAGTTTCACCTTTCGCGACACCGCGTATCGCAGTACCCTCGTCCAATGAGCACTCCTCGCCAGAGCACCGCAGACGTGTCGTCCGTGGTCGCCGCCGCCCTCACCCTCTTCGAGGAGCAGGGCTTCGAGCAGACGTCGGTCGATCAGATCGCCAAGGCCGCCGGCGTGTCCCGATCCACGTTCTTCCGCCAGTTCGGTGGCAAGGACGACGTCGTGTTCGCCGATCACGAGTATGTGCTGGCCGAGGCCCGCGCCTTCCTCGATGACCGCCATGAGAACCCCTGGGTCGCTGTGACAGACGGTGCCATGCTCGTCTTCAAGCACTTCACGTCGGACATCGACGTTGCGCGCAAGCGCTACGAGCTCGTGCGGCGCATCCCCGCCCTGCGCGAACGCGAGATCGTCACCGTGTTCCGCTATGAGCGACTGTTCGACGAGTACCTGCGCAGCGCCCTTCCGGGCCTCGATCCGGTGGACGCGGTGGGCTTTGCGGCCGTGGTCGCCGCCGTCCACAATCACGTGCTTCGCCAGATGCTGCGCGGCCGCAAGGTGCCCGCCGCCACCCTGCGCGCGGCGCTGGATGATGCGCTGCACCGTTTCGGCGTGCACCCAGACGGCGCCCGTGCCGCCGAGGACGACGTGGTCGTGGCCGTCTTCCCCCGCTCGATGCCGATGGCCGAGGTCACCCGCCGCGTCCAGGCGCAGATCGGCTGACGTCGCCTCGTCGATGCTTCGGGCTACTTGCCCATCCGATGAGCGTGTGTACCCTGGCAGAGGAAGCAGACGCAAAAAGGGGGCGTTGATGACCGACGATGCTGAGCGATTCTTCGAACTGCGCGATGAATTCGATCGAGAAGCGCAGATGTATACCGAAGCGGCGGAGGGCGAGCAGCCCGCGTCGCACACCGATGAGACCGGTGCTCTCACCGTGAACATCGACTCCGAGGGGCTGATCTCGTTCGCGATAGCGAACGACTGGCAGAACCACATCGAGGCCTCTGCTCTCGCGGGCCGGCTGGTCGAGACCTTCCAGCAGCTCAGCACGGCTCGTCTGGAGGCGTGGGGAACACACCTCGGCGAGGCTCAGGAGCACGAGCACCGCGCCACGCCGCTGCCGCCCACAAGCGACTCCGTGGCGGAGAAGCTGCGCACCGCGTTGACCGAGAGTCCCGACGCGGCCTCCCAGGTGGAGCGGATGCTGGAGAACGTCCTGGAGATGCTCGAGGACATGACCGCCGGCTTCGATGAGACGTTCGCCACCGCGATGAGCCGCGGCGGACGCGTGGACACCGTCGCTCCGCTCTCCGGTCACCTCACGGTGAACCTGACGGCGGGCGGCCAGTTGCAGGGCATCACGCTGGATTCTCGCTGGGCTGCCCGCTCGGCGGCGACCCAGGTCGCACGTGAACTGAACGAGGCGCTGCGCGAAGCACACGAGGCGACCGCGGAGGAGCGCACATCTGCAGCGCTTGCCGGAACGCCGCTGGAGAAGTACCAGCGCCTCCTCGACGACCCCGACGGCTTCGTGTCGTACATGACAGGACGGTAAGAAGAATGGCTCCCGATCTCCGCGCCAATTTCGAGGCGCTCACCAAGGACGCGTCCATCTGGGACGAGGCATCCAACACGCTCCGCACCAGCGGAAACTCGATCGCCGCGATTCAGGTGACTCATGGCGCGTTCTCGTTCGCCGCCATGGATGTCGCCGATCAGTACGCGGAACTGCACCAGCGAGTCACGCAGCTCCTCGCGGACGGCGCTCAGGCCGCAAGCAACGGCGCTAAGGCGCTGCGCGAAGTTCGCGACATGTATCAGCAGATGGAAGAGGGAACCGTATCCGAGCTGTCACGCATGTGGCAGCCGGTGGTCTGAGGGGGAAGACGACATGAATCCGATCATCGAGCGCGCTCTGGAGCTGCTGGAGAAGATCCGCCAGAAGATCGACGAGATCGTGCGACTGGTCAACGCCGCGCTTCGGCTCCTGCCCGCGGCGCTGTCCTGGGTGGCGGACCGGCTCCGCGAGGCCTGGGACGGCATGCTGCAGAAGATCGGCGAGATGTGGAAGGCGATCTCGGAGTTCTTCAGCCACGTCGGCGACCCGTTCATGCTCAACGGCGCCGCGCAAGGATGGAAGACCGCCGCGGCGAAGGTGTCACGGATCAACGACACGATCATGGACGCCAATCTCTCCGTCGACGACAAGTGGACCGGAAGCGGAGCCGACCAGTACAAGCAGCGCATCGAGACCCAGCGCCGCGCCAACACGTCGATCATGGCGGACTACGCCGAGAACGTCAGCGGCGCCATGACGGGCCTCGCCGTGGCGATCGGCGTGTTCTGGGGCGCGGTGGTGGTCGCGATCCTCACGCTGCTGGGCGCCCTCGCGGGAGCTGCCGTGGCGACGGGGACGATCGTCGGACTGCCCGCGGTACCCGTGCTGGTGACCATCGGCATCGTGGCCTTCCTGGCCGCCGTGGGCACGGGTGTCGCCGTGCTGTTCCTGTCGGCGGGGCAGGCGCGTGCCACCATGACGTCCACCGCGGCGGGCATCGCGTCCTGGCCGCCGCTCGCGAACGCATGACCGTTCCCCCTGCGCCCTCGCCGCAGCACGACCCGAGGGCCGCGCGCATCGTCACGCGGTCCTCGGGCGTGATCGCGCTCGTCGTCGCGGTGGCCACCGTCGCCTTCGCTCTCGCCGCGGCCGAACCCCGTCTGATCGCCGCAGCGATCACCGCACTCGTTCTGGGTGTCCTCAGCCTGTGCATCGCGGGCTCTCGCGCGGCGCGCCCCGCGAACGCGGGTGCTGAGACGGGATCCCTCGCCCCGCTCGGGTTGCTCTGCGCGGCGACCTACGTCGTTGGCATCGCCGTGCCTCTGGTGGGCTTCTTCGTGAGCATCGCGGTGGGTTTGACCGGTGCTACACCGCTGGCCGTCATCCTCTTCGTGCTGGGGATCCTGTCCGCTTTCAGCGGGCTGCGCATCCTGCGCGCGGCGATGCTGCGGCGCCAGGCGGCTCCGACGGCTCCCCTCCGATGAGTGCTCCGCACGGGGCGAGCCCCCGGCCACGCGCGGGCCGCGGCGCGGCCTGGGTGACGGCCATCGCGACGGCGGCTTCCGCGGTCGCGGCTCTCCTCGCGTGGCTGAACGTCGGCGCCGATTCCGCTCTGGTCGGCCCCGCACTGGTGGCGACGCTGCTGGCCGCCGTGGGTCTGATGACGACGGGCTACGGCTTCTCTCTGTCCCGGCCGGACAGCGGTGCACACGTGTCGATCGGCCCGCTCGTGCTCCTCGCCGCGGTGGCCGCCGTCGACGGTGTGATCGCGAGCATGGGGATCTTCGTCCTCGCCTCCGCAGTGGGCAGCCGGGATGCGTCGACGACGTCGATCATCGTGGTGGTCCTCGGCGTGACGATCACGATCTGCGCTTTGCGTATGATCCGCATCATCCGTACCCGAACGACGGGCCCGCAGCCCTCGTCCGGCTCGTGACTGGGTCGCGTCGCTGATGCCCGTGCGGCCCGATGCGGCCGCGGTCATCCCGACATGCGACGGACGGGCGCCCGCAGCACGCGGGCGCCCGTCTTTCGTCATTTGATCCCGGTCATCGTGATGCCCTGGATGAAATGCTTCTGCATGGCGATGAACAGCACCAGCACCGGGATCACGATCAGGAACGATCCGGCCATCTGCAGGCCGTAGTCCGCCCCGTGACCACCCGCCTCAGCCGAGAACAGAGCGAGGGAGACCGGGAGGGTGTACATCGAGTCGTCCTGCGAGATGATCAGCGGCCACAGGAAGCTGTTCCACGATCCCATGAAGGTGAAGATCGCGAGGGTGGCAAGAGGGGCCTTGCACAACGGCAGCACGATCTGGAAGAAGGTGCGGAACTCCCCCGCACCGTCGATGCGGGCTGCGTCCAGCAATGAATCGGGGATCTCCAGCATGAACTGCCGCATGAGGAAGACGCCGAACGCGCCCACCATCCCGGGCAGGATCAGCCCCCAGTAGGTGTTGACCATCCCGAGGTTGGCCACCAGCACGAACTGCGGGATGAGGGTGACGATGCCGGGGACGAACATCGTCGCCAGCACCACCACGATAATCGCGTTCTTGCCCGGAAAACGCATCTTGGCCAGCGCCCATCCGACCATCGAGGAGAACAGCAGCGTCGTGGCGACGGTGGCCGCGGCCAGCAGCACCGAATTCAGGAACGGGCGCAGGATGTCGAACTGGAAGAACCAGGCGGCGAAGTTGTCCAGGGTGGGGCTCTTCGGCCACCAGGTCACCGGACGGGACATGATCTCGGCCTTGGTCTTGAAAGCGCCGAGCACCATCCAGACGAACGGCAGGATCGTCGCAGCCAGCCCGATCGACAGCACCACCATCACCACCAGGTTTCCCCAGCGGAAGGGCTTTCGCCGAGAACGGTCTTCCGCGGGCGCGGTCATCACAGTGCGCGCGGGTGCATCAAGAGCGGTCATGTCAGGTCCTCTGCCGGAAGAAGCGGAACTGGATGAGGGCAAGGATTCCGACGAGCACGAAGAGGACGTACGCTCCCGCGGCTCCCACGGAGTAGTTGCCGTACTTGAACTGGTTGTAGACCTGCAGCGCGATGGAGGTGGTCGACTCCAGCGGACCGCCGTTGGTCATGACGAAGGGCTCGTCGAAGAACTGCATGTAGCCGGTGGTCACCAGGATGGTGTTCAGCAGGATCGTCGGCATCATCATCGGGATGGTCACGCGGAAGAACTTCTGCACCGCGTTCGCACCGTCGATGGCGGCCGCCTCGTTGACCTCGGCCGGAATGCTCTGCAGACCGGCGAGGAAGATCACCATGGAGGATCCGATGTTGCGCCACACCGCCATGATCGTGATCGCCATCAGCGCCGTGTTCGGATCGCTCAGCCAGTTGGGCCCGTCGATTCCGACCCAGCCCAGCATGGTGTTGATCACACCGGTGTCCTGGTACATGATCCGCCAGACCACGGCCACCGCGACGATGGTCGTGATGACCGGGGTGTAATAGCCCACACGGAAGAAGGTGGCGACCCGGCGGCTCAGTGAGTTCAGGAGCACGGCCAGCACCAGCGCGATGAACAGGGTCGACGGCACGCCCACCACGACGAACACCAGGGTGTTGCTCAGCGCCCGCAGGAACGACTCATTCGTCAGAACCGAGATGAAGTTCTCGAGTCCGACGAAATTCACGTTGAACGGGTTGCGGATGTCACGGGCACGCAGGTCGGTGAACGACATCGCGAACGAGCTCACCAGCGGGATGAGGCTGAACACGCCGAACGTCAGCACGAACGGCGACACGAACACCCACGCGATGAGGGCGGAGCGGCGGCGCTGGGCGGCCAGGGAAGACGTCTTCCCCGGCCGCCGCGCGGTGGATGTCACCATCCGAAGCCGATCGAGTCGGCCTGCGTCTGGATCTGCTTCGCCGCATCAGCGCTGGAGAGTTCGCCGCGGGCGACCTGCTCGGAGTACTTGCTGATCAGATCGGAGATCTGCGACCACGCCGGGTAGTTCGGCGGTGCCACGGTGTCCTGCATCTGCTCCATCAGCGTCTTGGTGACGGGGTTCTCCTGAATGGCGGAGTCGTCGCCGGCAGCGATGTTGGCGGGCAGTTCCTTCTGGAGCCCGTACCAGGCCTGCTGCTGCTCGGTCTGCCCCATCCAGGACAGCAGCGACCAGGCAGCTTCCTTGTTCTTCGCCGCGGAGAAGACGCCGAGGTTTCCCCCGCCGATGTACTGGTCGTTGTTGCCGCCGGGGCCGGCGGGTGAGACGGCGTAGCCCACGGAGTCCATCGTGAAGTCTGCGGGAGCGGTGCCCTTGTCGATGAGCTCCTGGTAGACATCGAGCATCCAGGGCCCCGAGATGAACATCGGCGTGCCGCCGTTCTCGAACGTGGCATCGGTGGTCTCGGCGGGCGCCTCGCCGCGGGTGAAGAAGCCCGCGTAGAAGTCCAGCGCCTGCACGAACTCGGGGGTGTCGATCGTCCACTTCTCACCGTCGGTCATCCTGCCGCCCGCCTGCGCCACGAACGGCACGATCACCTGCGCCGGCGACTCGGTGGGCTTGGGCAGGCTGAGACCGTAGGTGCCGCCCGGCCGTGTCTTGAAAGCGGTGGCCATCGCCTTCATGTCCTCCCACGTGGTCGGCGCCGACAGACCCAGCTGCTCCGCGAGGTCCTTGCGGTAGAAGAGGAAGCGCGTCTCCACGTACCAGGGCATGGCGTAAGCGCCGTCCGGTCCGGTCACCGAATCGATGGCGGCCGAATAGAAGTCGTCCGCCTGGTACACCCCATCGGGGACCTTGTCGAAGCCGCCCATGCCGATGACCGTCGCCGTCTGGTCCGACCCGGTCATGATGATGTCCGGTCCGGTACCGGCGGCGGTCGCCGTCTGGATCTTGGTGATCACCTGGTCCCACGGGATGTCGGTGACCTTCAGCGAGGCATCCGGGTTGTCGTCGAGCCAGGGCCCCGCGAGCTCCTGCAGGTTGTCGGCATGCCCTCCCGCGGTCCAGATCTCGATGACGCCCGTGGCCTTGCCCTCCGCCGCGGCGCCCGCTCCGCTGTCCGTGCCCCCGGTCGCGCCGTCGGCGCCGCGGCCGCAGCCGCTCAGCACCAGGGCGGCACCGAGGACCACGGCAGCCGTAGCGGTGACTCGTGTCCTGCGCATGCTCACTCCTTCGTGATTTCGAAACAGGGTCTCGAAATTTCGATCCCTCTCCGGGAACTATAGAGCGACGGGTACGGATAGGTCCAGAGATTTCCTCAGAAAATGCCTGCGCTTGCGGGGGTGATCACGGTATGGTTTTTCGGAAAGTCTGTGAAAGGGAACCATGACAGTCCAGCTCGCCCGGATCGCCGAAGAGGCGGGCGTCTCCGTCCCCACGGTCTCGAAAGTGCTCAACTCCCGACCAGATGTGGCCAGCTCCACGCGGGAACGGGTGACCGAGGTGCTCTCCCGGCACGGGTACGAGATCCGCTCCCGTGCACGTGTCACCACCGGTTTCCTGGACGTCCGCATCGTCGATCTGGATCGAGCCTGGTCCGAGGCGGTGGTCCGCGGAGCAGCGGAGGCCTCGAAACGACATGACAAGGATCTCGTGCTCACGGTGGATCCCGACCCGGAGAACTGCGACGACTGGGTGCGCCACGCGGTCGAACGTGGCTCGGACGGACTGCTGAGCGTTGTCGGGGTCCCCAGCGATGAAGCCCGGCAGCTCCTCGCAGACGCCGGGATTCCCCTGGTGATCGTCGACCCGCTGCGCCGGGTTCCCGAGGGGACATACTCCGTCGCCGCGACCAACTTCCAGGGCGCATTCGACGCCGCACAGCACCTCATCTCACTGGGACACCGCCGCATCGCCACCATCACCGGACCCCTGGACCAGGCGAACGGCATCGCCCGGCTCGCCGGATTCCAGGCCGCGATGCTGCAGTCGGGCGTTCCCGTGGACGATGAGCTGGTGATCCGTACCCAGTACGGCGTCGATCAGGGGTACGCCGCCACGCGGCTCCTGCTCTCGCGCGCCGAGCGCCCCACCGCCATCTTCGCCGCGAGTGACGACAGCGCACTGGGGTCCATCCGGGCGCTGCGCGAGCAGGGACTGCGCATTCCCGACGACATCTCGGTCGTGGGCTTCGACGACATCCCCCACTCACAGTGGACCGACCCGCCGCTCACCACCATCCGCCAGCCGCTGGCGCAGATGGGAAGCGCCGCGGTCGACGCCCTGGTCCGATCCCGCGCGGGTCATCGCCTGGCCGCGCACACGGAGCTGTCGACCACCCTCGTCGTGCGATCGTCCGCAGCGGCCCCCGCCCACTGACCTTCGGCGGGAGCCGCCCGGATTCTCCTGCGCATGGGAGCATGGAGTGTGACCGACGCCCTGTCCCCCGCCGCCCGTCTCGCTCTGGATGAGGCGCTCGAACGTGACATGGCGCGCGGGGGCTTCGCACGTAACGGCGCCGTCGCCGTCATCGGCGATGGCGCGCTGGCAGCGGCCGTGCACGGGCGTTTCGCTGCCTCGGTCCGCGTCTTCGATGAACACACCCCGGTTCACACCATCGCACCGGACGGCTGCGCGCGCCATGGCCTGGATGCAGAGCTCGTCAGCGGCGTGACCCTCGTCGTGGGCGAGCTTCCCCGGACGCTCGCCGGAGTCGACGAGATCGCCGGCCTCGTCGCCCGGTTCGCCGATCCGGATGTGCTCGTCGTCCTCGCGGCCCGCGAGAAGGACCTGGAGCGAGGGATGAACGACCAGCTCCGCGACTCCTTCGCCGAGGTGTCCGCCAGCCGGGGCCGCCACAAGGCGCGCGCGTTGATCGCGTCCAGCCCGCGGCCCGCCCCGTCTCCCCCGTATCCGCGCTCAGAACTGGCCGGCGGTCTGGAGTTTCCGATCGCGGCTCACGGCGCCGTGTTCGCCGGCACGCGCCTGGACATCGGAACACGTGCGTTGCTGGACGTCCTGCCGGCACAGCTGGATGCCGCTGCGCTTGCGGCACACCCCACGGTCGTGGACCTCGGGTGCGGCACGGGAGTGCTGGCGGTGTGGACGGCACGGCACCTGCCCGGTGCCCGGGTGATCGCGACGGATCGCTCCTGGTCGGCGGTGTCCTCCGCTTCCCGTACCGCCCAGCTCGCCGGCGTCGCGGACAGGGTAGACACCGTGCATGCCGACGCCGGGGAGGGGATCCCGGACCGGAGCGTCGATGTGGTGCTGCTCAATCCGCCGTTTCACGATGGGCGTGCCGTGATCGACGACATGGCACATCCGCTGTTCCGCGCTGCGGGCCGGATGCTGCGCCCCGGCGGGACGCTGCTCACGGTGTACAACTCACATCTCAAGCACCGTGGCGCGCTGGAGCGCATCGTGGGTCCGACATCCCAGGTGTCTCGGACGCCCAAGTTCACGGTCACGCGCTCCATCGCCCGCTAGGTGTCATCTGTCTGTCTGGGACGAATATCGCGCCGGTGATGTGGTTTGCGGATCCAGCGTTGGTCGGGATCCCAGAGGAGCGGGGCCTGCACTTCTGGCACTCCCTCGCGGATGCGAATCCGCCACCCGGCCTGTTCCAGAGTGCGGTGGTGATGAAAGCAGATCGCCACGGCGTTGCTGGTGTGCGTGGGACCACCGCTCGCCCACTCTGTGACGTGGTGGTGTTCGCACCAGGTGGCCGGAACGTGGCAGCCGGGAATGATGCACTCCCGGTCCCGATCGTTGATCGCGCGGCGCTGCCTGGGCGTGAAGATGCGCGCCTCGCTGCTGATCGCCGTGACCGCCTGGTTCGCGTCGTAATGGATGTGCTGGACGCCGCCGGTGCAGGTGATGCGCAGCGCGGTTGCGATGGAGATCGGCATCTCGAGTCCCGAGACTTCCGCGTGTGCCACAGCGAGTGAATCGCCCGTGAGGCCGCTGTTGCAGTGTTCGGCTTCGACCCGAGCGTCCGTACCGACTCCCTCACCAGCATGTGCTCCGGAGTCATGAGGGGCGCCAGCGCGCCGCCTGAGGGCAGCGCTGTGAATCCGAACGAGCAGCGTGGGCGCGTGGCCCTGGAGAGCAGGAGCGCGTCCGGACTCAGCGGCGATGCGGAGGATCGCAGACAGGGCGTCGTGACGCTTCTGCGGCGGCGTGCGCCGATCATCCGCGCGTGACGGCACGCACACACACGCCATCGCGGACCCCGCCTCCGCACCGGCACCGGGCCATCGAGAATCATGCTCGGCGTGCGCCGCGTTCACGTCTCGGGCACCACAGACACACGGCGGCGCATCGACATCGCTGTCCGGCGACATGAGGGTCGGCGTCGATTCACGGAAGTACACCCCGCCGCGCGGCAGAGGCAGGACGGGAGCGCCGATGACAGCCTCGACATCAGCGGGCGAAGTTCCCGGTTCACCCCCAGTCCCATCCGCGTCTTCATCCGCTGCGCCGGCGACACGAGGGGCATCCAGACCACCCGGAGACATCGCGAAGGGTAGCGGGATCGGCGGTGCCGCGGGGTTGTTGTATGCATCGAGAAGGAGCTGGAGTTGCGCAGCGGCTTCCGGAAGGAGCGCACCACGAATCGGCACAAGACCACCGACCGGCGTCCCGAGTGTGATGCCACGCTTCAGCATCGCGATACGCTCGGCCGGCTCCACTCCGTCAGGGTCGATGCGCGCGAGAACCGCCCGAGACATCGCGTCGAGGTCCGAGGCCGGGTAGCACACGTTCCACGCCGCACCGGGATGCTTCCCAGCGGCGGAGCCATCTCGATCAGCCGATGCCGCGACATCTGTCACCGCATGTGCGCCACGGGCAAGGTCCACGAGGAACTGCTCCGCCTCATGCACCGCCGCCGCATCGATGCGGGAAGCGGCGTTGTTCAGGACGCCCGCGATCGCGAGGATCCCGTCCGTCCCCAGGACTCCGCACCTGGCCGCGTCGGCGACAGCCGGAAACAGGCCCGGAACCACCGCTCCCGACAGATCCGTGGGCTGCGTGATCAGCCCTGCGGCGCGCACCCACTGGCGCGCCGTGCGACCGCTCGCCCCCACGGCGCGCTCGATCACCTCCGCCACTGTGCGGCATCCGATCCGGGTGGTCATCCGGGCTCCGCGATCGGCGGACGATGAGCGCTGCTGAACCTCGCCCACCGTCTGCAGGAGGGCACCCTCGACGAAACGCAGGACTCCGCCCAGCACCCGCAACCGGGCGATGAGTTCCTCATCGGTGGCCGCGTCCTGGCTCGCGGGCAGTGCGGCAAGCGCCTCAGCGAGTTCCAGCCCCGCGCCAGTGACCTGGTCGAGTGCCTCGGAACCGTACATGAACATAGCTCCATTCAACTCGGGGCCACCGACATTCGACCGGTGTTTTCCCCAGCTCAGTGGGCATATTCAGAGGCAACCGGCCAGTCAGGCTTCAGGCGCGCCGACGCGGTCATTCCTCCCCGGCGGCACCCCCGGTCGCCGTCGGCAATGAATCCCGCAGCGCGATCAGCCGCTCGAGGAGCACGAGCAGCTCGCCCGACTCGACGTACTGTGCGATGTGCCCGTCGGAGAACCGCTCTCCCCGCAGGATGTAGGTGAACCAGGTGGACAGCTCCGGCCCCGAGACGGAACCGAGCGGCACCTCACGGACCCGCTTGTAGGAGGCGAGGTACTCGTAGTCGGTGCCGACGATGCTCTGCGCCGCCCACAGCGCCTTCATCAGCACGTCGTCGTATGCGGGGTACGGCATCGTCCGCGCGCCCGAGGATGTCATCCGGCTGGGTGTCCACTGCACCTGGTAGCCACCGAGCAGCAGCTCCCGGCCCCGCTGCACGTGCTCCCATTGGTCGGTCATGTGTCCCCCTCCGGCTTCGCCCGATGCACACCGGCACGGAATACCGCTCGACGCGGCGCGTCGACGCTCGACGCGCACTCCACGATAGTCACCCAACGAGTGCCATCGATCAGATCAGATCATCCTTCGCCTGCTCGATCGCCCCGCTCCACCAGGAGCCGGGGCTCGTCGCAGCCTGCGGATCGATCCGGCGCAGCGCACGCAGCAGATTCCTCACGCGTACGGAGTGAGGCAGAGCGGCAGCCGTCGGGGGCGGGGGCGTGGCGATCTTCCCGGCCCGGAACGCGGCGAGGCGTTCGGCGGCCTGATCCGCCGTCAGCACCCGGGGGTCGGACGACGGCCCTGCCGAGCGCAGGTAGTCGGCAAATGCCTGCAGGAAGCCGGCGGTCGCCGCCCGATCCCGATTCAGTGGGACGGTGTGGCGGCCTGCGACATCGAAGACCGCCGTCGTCGCATCCGCCACGAACTCCACGATGAGGAACTCCCCGTCGTGGACGTGGCCGATCACGACGGCCTCTCGATCGAGACCGGGCGCGCGCAGGTTCTCACCGTTGTCGACCAGGACCATGCCGAGCGGTGAATCGATGCTGGTCACACGCACAACGATACTCAGCCCACCAGGGCGCCCGCCTGTTCCCGCACGATCGCACGCACCGCGTCGCGTCCGGCACGGTTGGCGCCGATGGTCGACTGGCTGGGCCCATAGCCGATGAGGAAGAGGCGGGGCTCGTCGATCGACCGTCCGTTCGCCACACGGATCCCGCCTTCCGGGGTTCGCAGCCCGAGCGGTGCCAGGTGGGCGATCGCGGGGCGGAAGCCCGTCGCCCACAGGATCACATCGGCGTGTTCCAGCGTGCCGTCCGGCATACGCACGCCGTCCGCCTCGACCCGCGTGAACATCGGGTGTCGCACCAGCACGCCCTTGTCGTGAGCGCGTTGCACCCATGGCGCCCAGATGTCGCCCGTGACCGAGATCACACTCCCCGGCGGGAGCCCGGCGCGCACGCGCTGCTCGACGCCGTCCAGCGCCTCGATCCGTGATGCGGTGGTCCACTCGCCACGTTTCCAGTCCGGACCGCGACGCGTCACCCAGAACGTCTCGGCGACGTCGGCGATCTCGTCGAGCAGCTGAAGCGCCGAGACGCCGCCGCCGACGATCACCACGCGCTTTCCGGCGAACTCCTCCCGCGACACATAGTTCGCGGTGTGAAGCTGACGACCGCGGAAGGTCTCGCGCCCGGGAACGTAGGGCCAGTACGGCTGGGTCCAGGTGCCTGTCGCGTTGATGACGTATCGCGCCGCCCACGATCCCCGATCCGTGTCGACGATCAGCCGCCCCTGGGGATCGGTGTCCGCCCGGCTCACCGAGCGCACACGCACCGGCCGGCGCACCCGCAGATCGAAGCGCTCCTCATAGGCGGCGAAGTATGGCGGCAGCGCGTCCCGAGCGGGGACGCCGGCATCGGCGGGCGGCACCGGAAAGCCCGGGAGCTCGTAGATGCCGTTCACGGTTCCCATCCGCAGCGATTCCCACCGATGCTGCCACGCACCACCCGGCCGTTCGTCTGCATCCAGCACCACGAAGCTGTGCTCGCCCCCCTCACCCGCGGGCACGAATCCGCGTCGGCGAAGATGATGCGCGGCGGACAGACCCGCCTGCCCGGCACCGATCACGACCACATCGACGGCGTCCGGGGTGATGCTCATGCCTCCCCCAACGCCCCGGGTACAGATCGCATTCCCGCACCGCAGCTCAAAGTGCACTTTCAGCTTTACAGTGCAAGAATTGCATCTCATGGAGACAAGTGCAGAATCACTGCGGGAGCGCCGACGCCGCGAGACGGCCGCCGCACTCACCGCGACGGCGCGACTCCTCACCACGGAGCGCGGCTTCACGGGCTTCACCGTCGACGAGCTGTGCGCCGAGGTCGGGGTGTCTCGCCGCACGTTCTTCAACTACTTCGCCAGCAAGGAGCACGCGGTGTTCGGATTCACCGCGAACGATCCGCGAACGGAGGCGCTCGATGCCGAGTTCCTCGCCCGCGGCGGCGATCTGGTCGACGACTTCGTCGAGCTCAGCGTGCGCCGCTTCGAGGTGTTCAATCCGATCGACGACGCCCGCCCCCTGTTCGCGCTCATCGATCAGGAGCCGCGTCTGCTGAAGAGCCTGTTCGACCAGCTCGGCGAGAACGAGCGGCGCGATCGCGAGCTGGTCGCTCGGCGGCTCGGCACCGACGACGTCGATATCCGCGCCGAGGTCCTCGTCCACTCCGTCGGTGCGCTGGTGCGCATATGCATGGACCGCATCCTCCATCAGGACTCACCCGAGAGTTTCCGCGACCTGATTGCCCAGCGCCTCCAGGTCGCGCGCTCCCTCCTCGTGCCCACACAGAAAGTCGATTGAATGTCCGCACCCGTCACGCAGGATGCACCGTTCCTGCTCACCCGGCGCCGCGTCTGGATCATCTTCAGCGCGCTGATCGCCGGAATGCTGCTCTCCAGCCTCGATCAGACCATCGTCTCCACGGCGATGCCGACCATCGTCGGCCAGCTCGGCGGCGTGGACCACCAGGTGTGGATCACCACCGCCTACCTGCTGGCCACCACCATCGTGATGCCCATCTACGGCAAGTTCGGCGATGTGCTGGGACGGCGAAACCTCTTCTTGATCGCCATCGCCCTGTTCACACTCGCCTCCGTCGGCTGCGCCTTCGCGGGCGACTTCTGGACGTTCGTGGTCTTCCGTGCGCTCCAGGGTCTCGGCGGCGGCGGTCTGATGATCCTCTCCCAGGCGATCATCGCCGACATCGTGCCCGCCAACGAGCGCGGCAAGTTCATGGGCCCGCTGGGCGCCGTCTTCGGCCTCTCGGCGGTAGCAGGGCCCCTGCTGGGCGGCTTCTTCGTGGATCACCTCACCTGGCAGTGGGCGTTCTACATCAACATCCCCGTCGGCATCGCGGCCTTCATCATCGCCCTGGTGGCCCTGCAGCTGCCGAGCAAGAAGGCGCAGAAGCCGATCGACATCCTCGGTGTGATCCTGCTGTCGATCGCGACCACCTGCCTCATCTTCTTCACCGACTTCGGCGGCGACAAGGAGTTCGGCTGGTCCTCCCCTGCCACGTGGGCGTGGGGCGCGGGCCTCGTCGCCGCGGCGGCGGCATTCGTCCTGACCGAGGCGCGCGCAGCGGATCCGATCATCCCGCTCAGCCTGTTCCGCAACCCGATCTTCATCAACGCCACCGCCATCGGTCTGGTGCTGGGCATCGGGATGTTCGCCGCGATCGGCTTCGTGCCGACCTTCCTGCAGATGTCCTCCGGCACCTCAGCCGCAGCGTCCGGCCTGCTCATGATCCCGATGATGGTGGGTCTCATGGGGACCTCGATCTTCTCGGGGATCGCGATCTCCAAGTCCGGCAAGTACCGGATCTACCCCATCCTCGGCACGATCATCACGGGTGCGGCCATGGCGGCGTTCACGACGCTGTCCGCGACGACGCCCATCTGGCTGATCTGCGTGTTCCTCTTCGTCTTCGGCGCTGGTCTCGGCCTGATCATGCAGGTGGTGGTGCTCGTCGTCCAGAACGCCGTTCCGGCGAGCGAGATCGGCACGGCCACCAGTACCAACAACTACTTCCGCGAGGTGGGCGCCTCGCTCGGTACGGCCGTGTTCGGCACGATCTTCACCACTCGCCTCACGGAGAACCTGCTGGGCGTCTTCGCCGGCGCGGGCGCTTCGCCCGATGACGCGTCGGCTGCGGCGTCAACGATCGATCCGGCGACGCTGAGCACGCTTCCCGACGAGGTGCGCGATGGCATCGTCACCGCATACGCGGACGCGCTGGCGCCGGTGTTCTGGTACCTGATCCCGTTCGTGGTGATCGCGCTGGTGCTCTCCCTGTTCCTGAAGCAGATCCCGCTGTCCGACCAGGCGGGACTCGTAGCCCGCGGCGAGGCGATCAGCGGCGAGGAGGCCGAGCGCGTGGAGGCGGAGCAGCGCGCCGCTGCCGCCGCTGCCTCACCGGACGCTCCTCCGCGCGGCTGACGCTGCGCGCACGGGTCCGGCCCGTGAGAAGCCCACACACGTCCCCGGGAAGCCCTGCGCAACGCAGGGCTTCCCGGACGTGTGTGGGTTTCTCGGCGGGTGGTTCAGAGGTCAGCGAGAGGGAGGTCGGGATTGTTCTCCAGTACCTCGGTGAGGTCGGACTCGAACAGCTCGATGTGCACCGCGTCATCGCCCGAGAACCGCAGCACGGTCACGAGCGCGTCGGCCAGCAGCTCGGCGGCCTCACGATCGGCGCCTTCCGGGAAGACCCGCGCATGATTGGGCGAGACGTCGTCGCTTCCCGCGCTGAAGCCCCACCCGCGAAGCGCCGCGATCTGCAGGCCCGACAGCGGGGGGTCGTTGATCTCGTTGGATGAGACCTCGATGACGATGGAGCCGTCATCGTTGCGCGTGCCCTGCACGTACGGCCGCTGAACGGCCTCGCGCACCACCTCGACCACCCACGGGTCGTCCTCGCGGATCAGGTGCTCGAACAGGTTGGCCAGCGCCTCGCGCACGGCTGACGTCTCATCGGTCATGCGCTCATCCTGTCACGGCCGCCGCGGCAGGCGCTTCGGCGTGCCGGGCGCAGACGACCGCGTCCCCGCAGGCGGCGCACAGCACCACGCGATTGCGGCAACTGTCGTCGGCGCAGTTCACCATGCGCGTGGTGGGCGTCTGACACAGCGCGCACCGTCCGATCACCTTCGGGTCGCGCCCCACCGGCACCGATTCACGGCCATCGAACACGTAGAGCGATCCCTCCCACAGCCCGGTACTGCCGAAGCTCTCGCCGTAACGGACGATCCCGCCGTCCAGCTGGTACACCTCACCGAACCCGCGCGCCGTCATCAGACTCGACAGCACCTCGCACCGGATCCCGCCCGTGCAGTAGGTGACCACGGGCCGGCCCTTCAGGTGGTCGTACTTGCCGGAGTCGAGTTCGGCGATGAAATCATGCGTCGTCTCCACGTCGGGAACGATCGCGCCACGGAACCGGCCGATCTCGGCTTCGAAGGCGTTGCGCCCGTCGAAGAAGACGACTTCGTCGCCCCGGTCGGCCACCAGGTCGTGCAGGGCTCCGGGGCTCAGGTGCACCCCGCCTCCGACGACGCCACGGTCGTCCACGCGCAGCTCACCGGGCGCGCCGAAGGAGACGATCTCGTCACGCACGCGCACGCTCAGGCGGGGGAAGTCCAGGCTGAAGCCCTCTTCGTCCAGGCCGGTACCGCTGGACCACTTCACATCGACGTCCGCGAAGGCGCGGTACTCCTTCGTCTTGCGGACGTACTTCTTGAGGGCGGCCATGTCCCCACCGAGCGTGCCGTTGATCCCGTCCTTCGAGATGAGGATGCGACCGCGGAGCCCGAGCCCCTCGCAGAGGTCGCGCTGCCACAGCCGCACCGCATCCGGGTCGGTGATGGGCGCGAACACGTAGTACAGGATGATCTTGGCGGGCACGATTCCAGGGTACGCGGGTCAGGCCCAGAGGAACCCGGCAGCGGGTGCCGGCGGCGCCGAGACGACCAGCCGCGCGAGCTGGACGGCCCCCTCGAGCGGCCCACCAGCGGGCGGGACGAGCTCGGCATCCGGTCGCAGCTCGCGCACGACGCGGCGGAAGGTCGCGGCATACTCCTCCGAGCGCAGCAGACCACCCGTCGCCGAGATGCGCGGGGGCAGCCCCGGCAGAGCCGCGACCGCCGAGTGGGCGGCCTCGGTCGCGGCCTCCCGGATGATCTCTCGGGCGCGCGGGTCGTCGAGCTGAGCGATGTCGGCTGCGAAGGAGGCGAGCACGCCCGCACGGTCATCCCGCGTGTACAGCTGACCGGGCCAGCTCATCGGATCCCCGAAGCGCTCGCGCGCGGCGGCGAGGACGGCATCCGCATCACCGGAGACGCCGTCGCGCTGGCGCATCGCCAGCTGGAGTGCCCGCATTCCGATCCAGGATCCCGACCCACGATCGCCGAGGA
Source organism: Microbacterium nymphoidis (assembly GCF_021044885.1). Taxonomy (GTDB): domain Bacteria; phylum Actinomycetota; class Actinomycetes; order Actinomycetales; family Microbacteriaceae; genus Microbacterium; species Microbacterium nymphoidis. The sequence continues at coordinate 1,048,340 of NZ_JAJNOD010000001.1, forward strand.
GGTGTCCCCAGCCGTCCACACGATTCCACACGCCATGGAAATCGGCTCCGAGGGCGATGGCGCCGGTGCCGACGGCGATGACGGCGCCGGCGGCACCGCTCAAGGCACCCAGGTGACCGGTGACGGCGTCGATGCTGACGGCCACCGCGGCGCGGGGCACCTGTGCCCGCACGCGGCGCACGAGATCGCTCGGGTCGGCCACCAGCGTCGCGATCCCGGTCGCACCGATGCCGATGCCCACGATGCTCTGAGTCTTGACATCACCCAGCGCACGCTCGACCAGCGCGAGAGCGAGATCGGGCCCCGCGCTCCCGCCCGCGGTCACCGCCCCGCGTGGGCCGCTGGCCTCGGCGAGTACGACGCCATCGGCCGACACCAGGCGCGAGCGCGACCCGGTACCGCCGATGTCGATGCCGAGGAAAGCCGTCGTCACCGTTCCGGGTCCGCTCAGTCCGCGAGATGCGTGAGGGCGGCGCGAACCGATCCGCTTCCTGCCGCGAGGGCAGCCGATGCCTCGGCGGCGGTGACCGAGGCCACCGTCATCACGATGGCCGTCTTCAGGTCGCCACCGGCCTCCTCGAGACGTTCGCGGGCCTCGGTGTCCTCGATTCCGGTGGCCTCCCGCAGGATGCGCACGGTGCGCTCACGCAGCTTGGCGTTGGTCGCCACGACCGAGACCATCAGGTTGCCCCAGGTGCGCCCCACGGCCACCATGAGGGCGGTGGAGAATCCGTTGAGCACGAGCTTCTCGGCGGTGGCGGCCTTCAGACGGGTGGACCCGGTGAGCACCTCCGCGCCGGTCTCCAGCACGATGTCGATGTCGGCGAGCGGGGCGAGGGAGGCATGCGGGTTCGATGAGATGAGCACGGTGTGCGCTCCCGCGGCCCGGGCGGCGCGCAGCGCGCCACCGACGTAGGGGGTGTTGCCGCTGGCGGCGAGACCGACCGCGACGTCGCCGGGGCGGAGGTCTGCGGCGGCGGCGGCGCCCTCTTCCTCCGAGTCCTCGGCGTTCTCCACGGCGTCGAGGAGCGCGGTCTCGCCACCGGCGATGTGCGCCACGACACGGCCGCGCTCGAGGTTGAAGGTCGGGCGCAGCTCCGCGGCGTCCAGCACGCCGAGTCGTCCCGAGGTTCCCGCACCGAAGTAGTGCACGTTGCCTCCGGCGCGGAACGAGTCCGCCGCGAGGTCCACCAGCTCCGCCAGCTGCGGGATGATCCGCTGGACGGCGTCGACGGCGACGCGGTCCTGCTCGTTGAGAAGCCGGAGCACCTCCGCTGCGGGCAGGGCGTCCAGGTCGGCCGATGCCGCGAGACGCTGCTCGGTGGGCGGGAGCGGCCGCGCTGCTGCGGCGTCGGGAGTTGCGTTCATGCTTTCGTGCCTCACTCGTGAGAATGTTCTCAGACCAGTATGGTGAAAAATATTCAGAGTTCAATCGCGCCTTGAACATTTTTGCCACACCTGCGGGTATTCTCAGGGTGCACCGGTGCGTCGGCCCGGTGGCGCCAGACAGCACGAAGGAGCGGCCATGAGCGATGTGCTCACGAGCCTGCGGCAGAAGCTCGGATCGATGAGCCGCACCGAGCGCCTCGTCACCGACGCCGTTCTGCACGATCCGGGCCTCGTGCTGCACTCGACCATCACGGAGCTCGCCGAGTCGGTCGGAGTCTCGACCGCGTCCGTCACACGCATGTGCCGCGCGGCCGGTTTCGCCGGGTACAAGGACTTCCGTCTCGCCTTCGCCTCCGCGCACAGCCGTGAGGAGGCCTCACGCGAGCACTTCCAGGTGGCGGATGCCGACATCTCCACGGAGGACTCCGTCGCCGATCTGGTCTCGAAGGTCGCCTACCAGGAGGTGCGAGCGATCGAGGACACCGCCCGCGCTCTGGATCTGGCCGCTCTCGACGCCGCGGCCGCCGCGCTCGGCGCCACGACCCGGGTCGAGGTCTTCGGTGTGGGATCCTCCAGCCTCACCGCACAGGACCTGCAGCTCAAGCTGCATCGCATCGGCACCCCCACCTTCTGCTGGAGCGACACCCACCTCGCGCTCACCTCCGTCGCGAGCACGGATGGGCGCAGCGTCGTGCTCGGAATCTCGCACTCCGGATACACACTCGAGACGCAGCAGGTGCTGGCGCTGGCACGAGAGCGCGGTGCCACCACGATCGCCATCACCAACGATCCGTCGTCCCCGGTCGCGCTCGACGCCGACATCGTGCTCACGACGGTTGCCCGTGAGGCCGCATTCCGCACCGCCGCGATGTCGAGCAGACTCGCCCAGATGGTGATCGTCGACTTCCTCGTGGTGCGTGTGGTGCAGCGCAACTTCGCCACGGCCGAGCGGCTTCTCGTGGCCAGCCACGATGCCGTGCGGGAGCACAAGCTCCCCCGACGCTGACCGGTGGCGATCAGCTCACGACCAGCGCTCCGTCGTGCAGTTCGAGCACACGATCGGCACGCTCGGCCATGGCCGCATCGTGCGTCGCCACCACCGCTGCGGTCCCCTCGGTGTGCACGAGACGGGCGATCAGCGCCATGATCTGCGCGCCTGTCTCGCTGTCGAGCTGGGCCGTGGGCTCGTCCGCCAAGAGGATGCCGGGCGACATCACGAGAGCGCGTGCGATCCCGACGCGCTGCTGCTGCCCGCCAGACAGCTCGCTCGGGCGCTGGCGGCTGTGCTCGGCGAGCCCCACGGCCTCCAGCGCGGCAGCCACGCGGGCATCGCGCTCCGCCACGGCGGTGCGGCGGATGCGTAGCGGCACTTCGACGTTCTCCGCGGCGCTCAGCTGCGGGATGAGTCCGCCGGTCTGCAGGATGGAGGCGACGCGGTCGCCCAGCAGAGCGGACAGGTTCGTCGCGGGGGCCGCGAGGTCCTGACCGTCCACGAACACCGCGCCGGAGGTGGGGCGATCCAGCCCGCCGAGCAGGCTCAGCAGCGTGGTCTTTCCCGCGCCGGATCTCCCGCGTACCACCACGAGCTCGCCTGCTGCCACCGACATCGTCACCCCGCGCACGGCGTGCACCTCCCCGGCCGGAGTCCGGAAGGTGCGCGTCAGCTCGACGGCGTTCAGTACGTCCGGCATCATCGGCCTCCCTCGGTGTCGGCAGCAGCGGCAGCGGCGCGGGCGGCACGCGCCTCGGCGCGGGTGAGAGGCCGTGCCGCTGCCGCGCTCGTCCCCGGTGCGTCGCCGGGCGGAGGCGCCGCGGCGCGCGTCGGGGGCACGGAGGGTCGCACCTGCACGTGGTCGGGTTCCAGAGACACCTTCACGCGGTCGCGCAGGTGCAGGGCGGAGACGAACTCCTGCGGCAGCTGCAGGCGTCCGGCGCGATCCATCACAGCGTATTCCTCCGCCACACGGGTGGTCTCGCCGTCCGCCCCGGTCAGCGTGCTGCGCAGCGTTTCGGTGGATGTGCGCCCGTCGCGGATCCGCACGGTACGGCCCACGTGCTGAGTGATGGCGGCGTCGTGCGTGACGATCAAGGTGGTCACTCCCCGTTCGGCGTTCACCGTTTCCATCGCCGCCAGTACCTCGGCGCCGGTGGCCTCGTCCAGTTCCCCCGTCGGCTCGTCGGCCAGCAGCACACGCGGTTCATTCGCCAGCGCGACGGCAATCGCCACCCGCTGCTGCTGGCCGCCCGACAGCTGCGCCGGACGACGATCGGCGATGTCCCCGATCTCCAGCAGCTCGAACAGTTCGTCACTGAGCGCGCCCCGCCGCGGCTTCGGCACGACCCGCGCCACCGTGTGCGCCATCGCGATGTTCTCCCGCGCGGTGAGGTACGGCAGCAGGTTGCGCGAGGACTGCTGCCACACGAATCCGACGCTGCGCCGGCGATAGGCCAGCCGCTCGGCGCGCCGCATCGTGGTGAGATCGTGCCCCGCGACCTGGGCCACTCCCGCCGTGGGGGCATCGAGGCCGGCGAGGATGCCGAGCAGGGTGGACTTGCCCGAGCCCGATGCACCCACCAGGGCGACCATCTCGCCGGTGTCCACGGTGAGGTTCAGCCCTTGCAGCGCCTGCACCTCGATTCCCTGAGCGGTGAAGATGCGCACGACGCCCTCGCACAGGATTCCTCCGGTGCCGACGTCGCTCGCGAGCTGGGTCGTGTTCACGCCCTCATCCTTCCTCTTCCATCCGCTGGTCCGACGACCGGGCCGCACGCGCGGCGGCCAGGGCGGCGGCCGCGAGACCGATGAGCACCACCACGAGGGTGTATCCCCCGATCACCACAATCTGCCAGGGACCGCCCGCGTGGATCGTCGGACGGACCGACCCACCGACGAAACCGGTCAGATCCAGGGCGGCGATGACCACCGCCGACATGACGAACCCGGCGGCCGCGCCGAACGGGATCGTGACGATCAGGGTGGGCAGCACGTCCCAGGCGACCAGGGCGAATCCGCGGCTGCGTGAGCCGAGAGCGCGCAGCACCCGCAGGACGCGCGCCCGGGCCGGGGCACCCAGCACCAGCATCATGACGATGCACACCCCGAGCAGCGCGGCCACCAGGGTGAGTGAGATCGCCAGCGCGGTGCGCACCGCCTGCAGCGCCGGATCCGCGCTGCGCTCGGCGATCACGCCCGCGGGAGTCGTGAACTGCGGCGCGGCAAGCGCACCGGTCAAGCCCGCTTCCACATCGATCAACGACGCGGACGGATCCAGCCGGACGAACAGCACATCGGGCGCGTCCTGACGGACGCCGAGATCGCGCATCGCGGCATGATCGACCAGGATCCACACGTCGTACCCGCCGTAGGGGTTGTCGTCGGGAGCCACCGCCTCGATGCTCAGGACGTGCCCGTTCGCCGTCAGCTCCCCGTCACCCAGGCGCGCCCGCGCGGACTGCGACACCACGATCGGGATGTGATCGGCAGCAGGAGTCCCGGGCAGCGCAGTCCCGGATGCGCCCGCCCTCACCTCGGCGAGCTCGTCGCTGTCGACCACGAACATGCGCACCGGCACCTTCTGCCCGCCCGTGCTGATGCTGAGCTTCGACGACGAGTACACCGGCGCAAGCGCTGCGATCCCCGGCACGGTGCGCGCGGCGGCGAGCCGCTCGGGTCCGATGTAGGGAGTCTGGACCCGCAGCTCGGCGCCGGTCTGCGCGCGAGCCGTGTCGTCGATGCCGCCGTCGACGGTCGTCGCGAAGCTCACGGCGAAGACCGCCACGGCGAGACCGACGATGGAGGCGAGCGCGGAGGCGGACCGCACGGCCGGGACGCGAGCCGAGCGGGCGGGACCGAGCAGCGGCATGAGCCGCCGCGAACGCACGCCGGCGCGTTCCGCCGCGGTCAGCAACAGCGGAACCACCCGCAATGCGATGATGCCGGCGATCACGGTGAGCGCCAGCGGAACGACGGTGAGCAGGGGGTCCCAGGTGGCCACCTGCCCTCCCCGGCCTGCAACGAGGACGACCAGGGCCGAGCAGCACAGCACGACGAACGCCTCGACGATGAGCCGGCGCGCCCGTCCCGCCGTGGGCGCACCGCCGGCGGCGGCCCGCAGCTCCGCACGCGCGGACACCGCTGCCGCGAGGGGAAGGACGGCGGCTGGCACGAGGGCGAACACTACCGGGGCGATCAACGAAGCCGGGTGCTGCCAGAGGCCCAGCAGAACGGTGCACGTCACACCGATCCCCGCTCCCAGCACCCCGAGGACGAGCCCTTCCACGCCCAGAACCACGGACACGCCCAGCGCCGAGGCGCCGCGTGCACTCACCAGGCGGACGATGCCGGCCCGACGCTGCGCGAGCATGCGACCGGCGAGGGCGAGCGCGACAAGAGCGACCGCGAGCGGGCCGACCGCGATGACGGCGAACACGGCCAGCAGAGCGCCACCGCGCGCGGCGGCGGCGCTGAGGACCGGCGGGGCGGCCGAGGCCAGGACGTAGCCACGATCCGTGAGGTCGGAGAAGGTCATCGGCACGCGGAAACGCGAGGTGGACGCTCCGCGCAGCTCTGCGGCGACCGCCTCCGCAGAATCCGCCGTGATCCGCTCGCCCTGCACGGGGATCCAGCTGACGGTGGTTGCCGTCGCGGCGAAATCGGGATCGAACTCGTCGAGGGAATCGGCTGCCGCATAGGCGGCGGCGACGGTGACGATGCCGCCTTCGCTGGTGGGTGCGCGCCCGCTGACGACGGAGGACGGCGAGTACGCCCAGTCCGGGTCGTGGGGGTCCTGCACCTCATAGGTTCCGCTCAGCACCAGCACCCGGCCCGCGAAATCCCGGCGTTCGCCGATGGGCCATTCCAGCTTCTCCGACGCGTCGACGGAGATCGCCACCGGGATGTCGCCGCCGGCGACCGGGGCGGCCGGCGCGTGGCCGTCGACGATGTCGACGCGTTGCGCCCACTGCGGGTCGAGCGTCAGCATCACGTCGTTGGCGATCTGGTGCTCGGGAGGATCCCCCACGGGAGTGCTCCAGCCGCTCGTCACCTGGACGATCATGCGTGCGGCTCCGAGGACGTCCTGCGTCTCGGGCATGCGCGCGGCGACCTGGTCTCGCAGATCTGCCGCAGCTGCGCTCCAGGTGGCGCGATCGCCGGATCCCAGCCGAGGAAGCCCGGCACCGCTGCCGGAGAGATCCCGGCTGGACGGCGGCAGCTGCGCCAGCGCGACGCGGACCGTGTCGGTGCGAGCGGACTCGAGGAACGCGGGCGCCCCGGCACCGATCACGGACAGCACCGCGACGACGAGGACGACGAAGGTGGACATCACCGGAGCGGTGACGGCGGTGCGCGCCAGCAGCACACCGGTGGCGGGACGATGGCTCACAGTGCACCTTCCAACAGCGGCACGATGGCGGCGGCGACCGCTGCACCTGCGAGCGCACCGCTGAACACCGCGAACCCGGCCACGACGACGGTCTCGGCTCGCGCCGCTGTGCGGGCCGACCGCACTGTCATGCCCAGCGAACGAAGCGCCGGCTCATCGGCGCGCCGCTCCCGCACGACGGCGCCCATGACGGCGGCGAAGCCCGCCACGGCGATGGCTGCCGCCAGGCCGATTCCGGCGAGCAGCGCGAGCATGACCGGGGCGCGCACAGGCGCATCGGAATCGGTCAGGGCCGTGCGGATCTGGACGGGCTCGGCACTCAGCGCCCGCAACCGGGCTGCCGCGGCGTCCGCGTCATCCGTCCGCACCCACACGCTGGTGGGCTGCGGCACCACCCCGGTACGCGAGACGCCGAGCTTCTGAAGCACCGCGAGATCCATCAGCACTCCGCGGTCACCCGCACCCGCGACCGCAGGAACGACGGCGATCACGGAGACGGGCAGCGTCTTGGACAGCGCCGTCAGACGGAGGTCCATCTGATCGCCCACGCGCGCGCCGAGCCGTTCGGCGAGAACGCCGCCGAAGACCACCGGGATGCGTCGCTGTGTCGCATCTTCCAGGCCCACCACTGCGGCGGGCTCCACCAGCGCCTCCGCCTCCGAGCGAGGAACGGCGAGCGCCGTTGCAGCTTCCGATCCCACCGTGGCGGGCCCACTGAGAGCCACCGAGGCGCCGTCTCCGAACGCCTCGGCGACGAGCTGTGCGGAGCTCGCGTCGCTGCCGGGTTGGACGGGGAACGTCGCTCGTACGTCTGCGCCGAGACTGCGATGCTGCGCCGCGGTCTGTGTTTCGCCCATCGCGGGGATGAGGACGAGGCCGATCGTCGCGATGCCCGCGGCGAGCGACAGACACAGCAGCGCGGCGGTCAGGGTGCGGCTGCTGCGCGAGATGCGGCGCAGCACCAGCGCGGCGACGAACCCGCGACGGGTGCGCGCGGCGCGGGCCCCCAGCGATGCGAGAGGTCCCGCACTGGCCACGATGAGGAGGGTCGCGGTGATGAGCAGCAGCACGGGGGCGAGAAGCGCGAACAGGTCTGCGCTGCCGTCGGGGGCCACGACGCCGCCCCGCGCCTGAAGCTGAAGATAGGACACCGCCGCCATCACCCCGACGATCAGCAGCGGCGTCCCGAGGGCGATGGCGGTGGCGCGATCGGAGTCGGTGCGCTCACGGGCGAAGGGCCGGCGGGTCGCGGCGAATCCGGCGGCCGCGACCGCGACCGCGACGAGCAGAGCCGCGACCAGCAGCGCGGGCGTCATCGCGTCCGCGGGTGCGACCTGCCACCCCGCCGCGGCCAGGGCGACGAATCCGGCCCCGGCTCCCGCTGCGAGGCTGGTGGCGATCAGGATCTCCGCCATCGCGTCACGCGCCACCGCGAAGGCCGACGCGCCGCGAGCGCGCAGCAGATCCGTCTCGCCGCGGCGGGTTTGCGCGAGAGAGAGGACGAGGAAGCCGAGAACCACAGCGGCGATCACCAGTACCACAGCGAGTGGCAGCAGAGCGATCGCGCGTGTTCCCACCGCCGCTCGATCGATGCGCTCCAGCGTGCCCGCCAGCTCACCGCTCACCGAAAGCCCGACGGAACTGTCCGGATCGACGTTCTTCGGCACCCGTTCCAGGAGCGCGGTTCCGGAACGGTAGGAGCTGATTCCGGCGGCGGACAGCGATGTCGGTGCGATGACCCACTCCGCGCGCGCCGACGTGGACGCGGTGTGCAGCGCGTCCTGCGTCACGAGCAGCGGGCCGGCGGCGTTGCCCGTGCGGCCCGAGGACACGGCCGGATCCCCCGCCCACGCGGGGTCCGTGTCATCCAGCGGCAGCCACGTTCCGATGACCTGCAGTTCCCCCGTCGCGGTGCGGATCGTGTCACCGAGCGCGACCCCCGTTGCGCGCGCGGACGTCTCCAGAAGAGCGGCCTGGCCCGCCTCCGCTGGCCAGGCCCCCGCAGTGAGCCGGGCGCGGTCCTGTGCCCCCGCATCGGCGAGCAGTTCCCAGCCACGACCCCGATCATCCGTCACGACCGCGCTCTCGCGCCGATCGATGCGCACGGGAGCGGCGCCGTAGGCGTCATTCACCGCCATGCGCACGCGCTGATCGACGTCGCCCAGATCCGCAACGCCGTTCGCGGCGATTCGCATGGTGCGACCCTCGGGAGCCGCGTCCTCCAGCATCCGCTCGGATCCCGCCGAGACGGCCGCCGTGGTGATCGTCTGCAGAACCCCGACCCCGGCGGTGGCGATGAGCACGAGCAGGGCGATGGCGATCAATCGGCCCATGCCGACGCGGGCTCGGCGCCAGGCGAATGCCATTGTCACCCCCTACCGACCCGTCGGCGGGTCGCCTTCGTGCCACCGCGTCGGCGCGGGGACTTCGGACAGACTAACCGGATTCCGATCTCGCAGCCGTGTACCGCGTGCAGCGGCTCAGCGCCGTCGCAGGCCTGCGTCCGCGTTCACGATCACATCGCCGAACAGGCGATGCAGCGCGCGCCGGTCTGCGGGCGAGAACCAGCTGAGTTCCACCGCCGCGGTGCTCCCGGACCGGGTGCGAAAGCTCCAGCCCGCAAGGGCCGGCATCCGCGGTCGCGACGGAATGTTCTCCACCACGTGCGTGAAGTCGGTGAGCGGTGACCGCCACGTCGGCCGAAAACGTCGGGTCACCACCACCTCCCGGTCATCCAGCGCGATCGTGGTTCCCGACGCGATCAGCGACATCACGCCGAAGACGGCGAGCATCGCCACCACGACCACGATCGAGGCGAGGGGATTGCTGCGTGAGACTCCCCACACGATCACCAGTCCCCCGGCCCAGAGCAGGGCATAGGAGCTGAGCGGTCCCCAGAATCCGCCGCGGATCACGACGGGGGCGGGAGGCGGAGTGAACACGTCTCGATGGTATCGGTCGGTTCAGGAATGGACGCCGTCGAGATACCACCAGCGACCGCTCTGCCGCACGAAGCGGCTGCGCTCATGGATGCGGCCCCGTGTGCCCGAGGACTCGCGGTAGCGCGCCACGAACTCCACCACGCCGCGCTTGGCGTCGTCCGCAACCGGCGGCGCATCGAGGATCTCGAGTCCGAGCCACTGCGTGGCGTCGTCCAGGGAGAGCTCCGCCGGCGCGGTGCCGGGGTGCCACGTGCTCATCAGGTACCGGGCATCGCCGCGCGCGAAGGCCGTGTATCGCGATCTCATCAGCTGCTCCGGCGAGGCGGGCACAGCGTCGCCGTCCAGGAAACGCGAACAGCACGAGCTCGCCTCAGCACCGGACCCACAGAGACACATCGCCATCACCCCATTCTCCCCGGTCGCTGACAGCGAACGCCGCACGTGTGCGCCCCCAGTGATGGCTAGCCTCGGATCATGGACGAGATCCGGCAGATCGTCGGTGGTGCGCTGCACCGGCTCCGCACCGTCGAACCCGCGGATGATGACGACTACGCCGATCTGGAGCCGCTGGACCAGCTGATCGGAGAGGCCAGGGTCGTCGCGCTGGGTGAGAGCATGCATCGCGTTCACGAATTCCTCGCCGTGAGGCACCGGCTGCTCCGATACCTCGTCGAACGTCACGGCTTCACCGCGCTCGCGATCGAATCGGGCTTCGCGGAGGGGCTGGGCGTCCAGCGCTGGATTTCGGGAGACCAGGGCGATGCCGCAGAGGTCGCCCGCGTCGGCATGACCTACCATTTCGGTTCCTGCTCGGAGTCGGTCAGCCTGCTCGAGGATCTGCGAGCCGACGGCCGGGTCCGCTTCTTCGGGCTGGACGTCAGCGCATCCGGGGCAGGCGGACCACGGCCCCTGGACGAGGCTGCGCGGCTTCTCGACATCGTCGATCCCGGGTACGCAGAGGTGGTGCGCCGCGAGATCCTGCCGCTTTTCGGCTATCTGCCTCCCAACGACGGCGGCATAGCCTGGGCAGCCCCAGCATTGCACGCCTACCTCGATCTCCCCGCAGCCGATCGCGACGCCCTCACCGCCGCAATTGCACGGCTGACCACCCGGATCGAAGCGCTCTGGCCGCAGTATGCCGCGGACGCCGGCGGCGACATCGCATGGACGCTGCGCCGGCTGGCCGACAGCGCGCGGTTCGGGGTGGGCTTCCTCACCGCGATGATCGAGCGTCGTGCGGGAGGAATCACGCCATCCAGCGCACGAGACGCCCTCATGGCACGTACGGTGCACGCGCTTCTCGAACGAGGCGAGCGGGTGCTGGTGGTCGCAGCGAACGGTCACATTCAGCGTTCGCCGATGCTCGCCCCGCCGCTGGTGACTGAGCCCTTCCCGACGATGGGCACACACCTCGCTGCTTCCCTCGGCGATGACTACGTATCGATCGCGACCACCTTCGGGAGCGGGGAGGTGTGGTTGCATCGCCCGGCGCCGGACAGCCGCCCCGGGCACTCGGTGCCGTTTACACAGTGGCTGGATGCGGCAGCACCCGGCAGCCTCGACGCATTGCTCGCTTCTCCCGCCATCGCATTCGGCCTCCTCAGCTGGCGAGATCGATGTGGTGACGACCCCATCGTGCGGCTCATCGACGCCACCCGCTCAACGATGAACGGCGATGGGGAGATCCTCTCCACTCCCCGGACGGCCTTCGATGCCGCCATCCACGTCGATACCATCACGCCGTGGCGCACGACCCTCACTGATCCGGGATGAGGGACGGGGCTCGACAGGACGACGGTCGCACGCGAGCATGAGGGCATGCTCTTCGATCTCCCTGCTCCCATGCTCGCCAAGGCCGTGAGCGCCATCCCCGATCCGGCCCGTCACCCCGGCGGTCTCCTGTTCGAGCCGAAGTGGGACGGGTTCCGTGTGCTCGCCGCCTGGGACGGCGCCGAGGTCGAGCTGGGCTCTCGGGGAGCGAAGCCTCTCACCCGGTACTTCCCCGAGCTCGTCGCGGCGCTGCCCCGGCTGCTGCCCCGGCCCGCCGTCATCGACGGTGAGATCGTCGTGGCCACCGGGTGCGCCGGATCCCGCCGGCTGGACTGGGAGGCCCTGTCGCAGCGCATTCATCCCGCCGCTTCGCGTGTGGCCCTGCTGTCCGAGCAGACACCGGCGATGATCGTGGCGTTCGATCTGCTCCGTGACGGTGATGAGGATCTCACAGCCCTCCCCTTCCGCGAGCGCAGGGAGCGACTGCTCGCGCTGCTGGCCGATGCCCCGGATCCACTCCACGTGACACGCGCGAGCACCGACCCTGCCGTTGCGGCGGACTGGCTCAGCAGGTTCGAGGGCGCGGGACTGGACGGTGTGGTGGCCAAGCCTCTCGCCGACGGCTATCAGCCGGGCAAGCGCGCGATGCTCAAGATCAAGCATGCGCGCACCGCGGATGTCGTCGCCCTCGGATACCGGGTCCATTCGTCGGGCTCGGGAGTGGGATCGATCCTTGTGGGCCTGTATGACGGGGACGGACTGCTGCGTCAGGTCGGCGGCGTCTCCGCGTTCACGAACGCACGACGACAGGAGCTCGTGGAGGAGCTCGAGCCGCTCGTCGAGCGCGACGCGGAGGGCCAGCTGGTGCGCGCCGAAGGGGAACGGAGCCGGTTCAGCGGCAGCAAGGATGTCAGCTTCGTGCCGCTGCGTCCCGAGCGCGTGCTCGAAGTCCGCTACGACCAGTTGGAGGGCCTGCGCTTCCGGCACACCGTCCAGTTCGAGCGCTGGCGTCCGGACCGCGACCCCCGCTCATGCACCTACGAGCAACTGGAGCAGGTACCCCGTTTCGATCTGGATGAGGTGCTGGAGGACTAGTCCTCACATCTCGACCATGCCCCACGGCGAGTCATAGGCGTCGGGGTCGGCCAGCAGCTCGAGGAAGGGTGCGGCTGGGAAGGCCTCGGGGCCCAGCACACCGGTGCCGCTCCACACTCCCGTGGCCAGCAGCTCCAGTGCCACGACGGGATTGACCGCCGTCTGCCAGACGACAGCCTGCGACCCGTCCCTCGCCATCGAGTCGGCGTTGTCGACCACGTGGTAGAGGTAGGTGGAGCGGGGGTGTCCGTCACGCCCGATGCCGGTCACGTGGATTCCGGCACAGGTCTTGCCGCGCATCCGGTCCCCCAGGGTGGCGGGATCGGGCAGGCTCGCTGCCACCACGTCGCGCGGCGAGACCTCACCCCCGGGCACCGTCACCCGCTCCGTGCGGTCCAGACCCAGCTTGTGCAGCGTGCGGAGCACCTCGATGAACTCCGAGCCCAGGCCGTACTTGAAGGTGACCTTGCGCGCTCGGGTCCACCGCGGCATGAGCAGGACCTCCTCATGCTCCACGTTGACGCATTCGACCGGTCCGATGCCCTCGGGAAAGTCGAACACCTCCGGATCGCTGAACGGCTCGGTGGTGTACCAGCGGCCGTCCTCGTAGACCACGGGCGGGTTCAGGCACTCCTCGATCGTGGTCCAGATGGAGAACGATGGCGCGAAGTCGTACCCGTCCACGGTGAGGTTGGCCCCGTCCCGCACCCCGATCTCGTCGATGCTCTGGAACAGCTCGTCCTCCGCGTAGCGTGCGAAAACGTCGGCCAGACCGGGCTCGACGCCGATCCCCACGAGTGCGAGGCGACCTGCCGCCTCCCACTCCGCGGCGAGGGCGAACTGCTCGTCGCCGAGCTTCACCCCGGGCAGGCGGAACGGCTGTTCCGGATGGGGGTGGGACAAGCTCATCGCCATGTCGAGATACGTGGCACCCGCGGCGAACGCACCGCGGAAGATGGGCATCACGAATCTCGGATCCACGGCGTTCAGCACGTGCGTGACACCGTGCTCGCGGATGAGATCAGCCACCGAGCCCTCGTCCGACGCATCGACGCGCGCAGCGCTGAATCGTTCGTCGCCCAGCTCGGCCACGAGTTGCGCGGGCCGTGCGGGGTCGTAGTCGGCGATCACGATCGCCTCGTAGAAGTCCCGTCGCTTCGCGATGCGTGCGGCGGCGGAGCCGACACCGCCGGCCCCCAGGATCAGAATGCGCATGTGTCGTCCCCTCTCGCACGCGAACGTGCGTTGTTCGTCCTACCAGGCCCCACCCGAGGTGAGACCGCCGTCGACCGAGCGTTCCAGTCCGTATTCGTCCTCCGGCACCAGCACCTCGGTGTCCTCGTTCAGCGCCTCGCCGCGGAAGAACGGCCGAGCCTCGCCGAAGCGCGACCACACCACCATCAGCACCACGCCCAGCAGGAGGGAGCCGACGCCGATCACGAACGCGCCGCCCACTCCGAGCAGCGTCGTGTAGCCGTAGTCCACGTCCCACATGTCGATGAGCGACTGCACGAAGGCGTACGTGAGCATCAGCGCCCCCAGCAGCGGGAAGATCCCCTTGAACCACAGATCGCGCGCAGAGCGAGTCAGCTCCCGGCGGAAGAACCAGACACAGGCGAAGCCCGTGATCGCGTAGTAGAACGCGATCGCCAGGCCCAGCGAGAGGATCGAATCCTGCAGGATGTTGTCGCTGATCAGGGTCATGCCCACGTAGTACACCGTGGCGGCGATGCCCATCATCAGGGTGGAGAACGACGGCGTCTTGAACTTCGGGTGGACGTTCTCGAATGCGTGCGGCAGCGCCTTGTACACCGCCATGGCCAGGGTTCCGCGCGCGGTCGGCAGGATGGTGGTCTGCGTCGACGACACCGCCGACACCAGCACCGCGATCACCAGCACGAAACCGAGCGGGCCGAGCAGCGGATCGCGCAGTACGAGGAAGATGTCGTCCTGGTTGTCGGGATTGCCCAGGCCGACGCCACTGTCTCCGAGGCCCGCATACGCCATGGCGGCGACGGTCACGGCGACGTAGGTGCCGACCAGCACGATGCAGGTGAGCACGGCGGCACGACCCGGGATCCGCTTCGGATCCTTCGTCTCCTCGTTCAGCGCGAGGCAGGTGTCCCAGCCCCAGTAGATGAACAGGCACAGCAGCACGGCCTCGATGAAGCCCGAGTACGACTCGAACGCGAAGGGATTGAACCAGGAGAGCTCCGGCGTCGCCCCGGTCTCCGCCTGCCCGGTGGAGATCTTCCAGATCGCCGCGACCACGAACAGCGCCAGGGCGACGTACTGGATGATCAGGAGGATGTTCTGGATGCGCTCGCCGAGTTCGACGCCGCGATAGCTCACGTAGGTCATGGCCGCGATGAACACGACGCCGGTCGCGGTGACCACCCAGGGGTTGTCCGCGAGCGAGCCGTCCCCGATCAGCAGCCAGAGATAGGTGCCCGCCACCTGCGACAGGTTGGCCAGCACGATGATCCCCGCGATCGCCACGCCCCAGCCGCCCATCCAGCCGAGAATCGGTCCGAACGCCTTGGTGGCCCAGGTGAAGGTGGTACCGCAGTCGGGCACACGGTTGTTCAGCTCGCGGTAGGCGAAGGCGATGAACAGCATCGGCACGAACGCGATGATGAAGGCGATCGGCGCCTGCGCGCCGACGGCAGCCACCACGAAGCCCAGGGTGGCGACGAGGGAGTACACCGGGGCGGTCGATGCGAGACCGATGACGGTGGAGCCCCACAGCCCGAGTTTCGCGATCGCGAGGCCCTTGCCGGTCGGCGGGCCGGGAACCAGGCCATTGTGCGAGCGCCTGGGACCGGCGGAGCCACCGGTCGCATCGGGTTGCGACGTCATGGCGCGACGCTAGCGGTATTGCCGCGGCCCCGTCAACGTTTCCCACAGCCCGCGCGAGCCGCACGGCAGGGGGAAGCTCAGTCCTGTGTGCGGGCGCGGGACTCAGTCCTGTTTGCGGGCGCGGGAGGGCTGCACACGCGGCGGCTCTCCCGGCATCTTCGGGAACTCGGGCGGGAACGGCATCTCGCCGAGACCGGCCTCCACGTCGCGCTGCCACCACTGCAGCAGGGTGTCGATCCGGCCGGGGTTCTCATCGAACCGCGCCCACGGATCACCACCCTCCGCCAGCCGGGCCGGAACGGTGCGCACCGTGAACGCGGCGGGATCGACATCGTCGAGTTCGTCCCAGGTGACCGGCGTCGACACCGTGGCCGTCGGCAGGGCGCGCGGGCTGTAAGCGCCGGCCATCGTCCGGTCGCGATTGGCCTGGTTGAAGTCGATGAAGATGCGCTCGCCGCGCTCCTCCTTCCACCACGCGGTCGTCACGCGGTCCGGCATCCGGCGCTCGAGTTCGCGGCCGGCCGCGATCACCGCGTGGCGGACGTCGAGGAACTCGTGCGTCGGCTCGATCGGGCAGAACAGGTGGATGCCGCGATTTCCGCTGGTCTTGATCCAGGATTCCAGCCCCGCCTCCGCCAGCACCGATCGCATGCCGTGCGCGGCATGTACCGCATCGGCGAAGGTCGTCCCCGGCTGCGGATCGAGATCGATGCGCAGTTCGACGGGGTTGTCGGTGTTCCCCGCGAGCGAGGCCCACGGGTGGAAAACCACGGTGTTCATCTGAACCGCCCACACGATCGCGGCGGGTTCGGTGAGCACCAGCTGCGGGTGCACCCGTCCCGAGTTGTAGCGGACGGAGACAGCTCCCACGAAGTCGGGAGTGCCCTTCGGCGGGTTCTTCGAGAAGAAGCTCTCTCCATCGATCGCGCCGGGAAACCGCTCCAGCGACACCGGACGGTCCCCGTTCGCGGCGAGGAACGGGCCCGAGACCGCGATGACGTACTCCGCCAGCTCGTGTTTCGTGATCCCGGCCGCGGGGAACACCTCGCGGTTCGGGCTCGACAGCGACACCTCCCGGTCGCCCTCGGGTCCGGGAACGGTCAGCGTGATGCGCTCTGAGGCCATACCGGCACCCTACGCGTCGCCCTCCCCGCGCGAAACACCTCGCGCCGACGACCCGAGGGGCCGAGGTGGACCCCGGGATGCCCCCCGGATGGGCGCAGGACGTCGCGACGCCACACACCCTGCGGTCTCAGATTCTGCGAATCCTCGGCCGCACGATCCCAGTTTGTGAGAGCACTGAGACCGCCGGTCTCACGAACTGCTCATTCCGGGCGACGCATCAGCCTGTTCTGAGACCAGTGCGCCCCGTGCGTCAGGAGGCGGGGGTCAGCAGCGGTGCGAGGTGCTCACGGGTGAGACGCAGATTGGGTCCGGCGGGGTCGAGGATCACGCCCGACACACCGGAGTTGTCTGCGAGCGCCTTGATGAGTGCGTCGGACGCGAAGGGGGCCGCCTGTTCTCCGCGACCGAGCGCGACCACCTCGAGAGGGTGAGTGAACAGCTGCAGCAGCCGCCTGCCGTCGGAGGTGTGCGCCTCGGCGACACCGAAGCGCGGTGTGCCGTCCTCGTTGTCCCCGGCACGGCCGACCGCGACCCAGACCCGGCCCTCCCGCAGCGCCTCGACGACCGCGGCAGGGGTGTCCTCGGTGCGCTCGCCCGCGATCAGGGACTTCACCGAGAAGGTGGGGTCGCATTCGCCCATCACGCGCTCGATGAGATCACGCGGGATCACGGCGCGAGCGGTGCCCGAGAAGTTGTCGATGACGAGGCCCGCGAAATCGTTGGCGAGCACGTGGCGCAGCACGAGCGCAGCGGGCTGACCGATGGCGCTGGTCCCCGTGTCGCCGTCGGCCTCGACGGCCTGCTGCAGCGCACGGCCGGAGCTGAAGGCGAGCATGTAGTTCTCATCGCCGTTGCGGATCACACCGAGCTGCAGGTCCTCGCCTGCTTCCACCTGCTGACGAGCGTCACCCTTCACGCGGAGGAACAGGTGCCCTTGCAGGGCCTGGCGGAAGACGCCCAGCAGCTCGGCACCGGTCGGCGTCTCGCCGAGACGGGCGAGAGCGTCCCGCAGCACGGCGTTGTCACGGAGACCGGGCACGGTCTCCAGATCCGTGGGCGGCTCGTCTGCCGCGAACGGGAGTGCCACCGTGCCGTCAGCGTTGTGGCCGGGTGCGACCACCGGCACGGCGCCCGGCTGGGCGGCCTGTGCGGTGGGCTTCGGCTGCGGAGCGCCCGCGCCGAGGCCCCCGAAAGAGGAGACACTGATGTTGACGTGCGGAACCGGCTCTTCCGGAGCCGGCACGGCCTCCGCCGCTGCCTCCGCTTGCGCAGGCACCGCCGATTCCTCAGGCGCGACGGAGGCGTCGGGCGTGGACGGGGTGTTCTTTCGGCGCGAGAAGAGAGCCATGCGCCCAGCCTAACGGCCCCGCACGCGGCGGGCGTCCGCCGGCGTCATCGAGCCACGGCGGGGGAGGCGAGACCCCCGGCACCATGAGGCACCAGGGGTCTCGGCTACGGCCGGACTCGGCTCGATGATCGATGACGAGGCACCCCTGCCCGTGCGATCACGAAGGTCCGACACCGCGGCACCGCTCCCGCACTCCGCCCGCTGACGCGGACGATACCGAGGGCCGGATCGGGAGCGACCGAGGAAGAGGGCCGGTTGCACGGGTACGACAGCAGAGCGCACGAATCCCCCGATGCGTGCACTGCTGTGTTGCTGACCATCCCCCGACGCCTTCCCCCGTTCGAGGATAGCGCTAACAGTGGGATTTATCCCTGATCATGACGAAGATTGAGTGTGCACGATGCACACTCAATCTTCGTCATGCTGCGTCAGAGCTTCTCGATCGGGGCGATCTTGATCAGCAGCTTCTTCGCTCCGGCCGCATCGAAGCGGACGTGGGCGATGCGCTTGGCACCCTCTCCCGTGACCGCGTCCACACGCCCCTCGCCGAAATCGTCGTGGCGGATGCGATCGCCTGCCGCCAGCTCCAGGTCGCCGTTGTCTCGGACCCGAGCGGTCACACGGTTGGTGAACCTGTCCAGGCTCGTGGACTTCGGTCCGAAGCCCGCACTCTCGCTGCGACCGAGCGGCTTCGGACCGAACCCGTTCGGCCCGCGTCGTGCGTTCAGAGCGCGCGACTGCGTGCCGCCTCGCGAATTGACGTCGCCCGGCGACTGGCGCCAGTGCAAGAGCTCCGCGGGAATCTCCTGGAGGAAGCGACTGGGCATCGCCACGGTGACCTCGCCGAACTGCGCGCGCGTCATCGCCAGGCTGATGAACAGCCGCTTGCGCGCCCGCGTGATGCCGACGTAGAACAGCCGGCGCTCCTCCTGCGGTCCGCCCGGCTCGCCCGCGGAGATGCGGTGCGGGATGAGATCTTCCTCCACGCCGGTGAGGAAGACCGCGTCGTACTCCAGCCCCTTCGCGGTGTGCAGCGTCATCAGGGAGACCATCCCGGACTCGTCGTCGAGGTCATCCGCATCCGAGACCAGCGCCACGTCGGCCAGGAAGTCGCTGATCGCGCCGTCCGGGTTGTTGCGCGCGAACTCGCGTGCAACGGCGACGAACTCGTCCAGGTTCTCCAGTCGCGCCTCGTCCTGCGGGTCCTTGCTGAGACGCAGCATGTCGAAGTAGCCGGACTTCTCCAGCAGCAGGGTGAGACCCTCGGCCACGGATGTGGGCGGCGGCACCTCACCGTCGGCGGGCATGAGGATCTCCGAGGCCTCGAGCAGCACGGCGTCGAGGTGCGCGATGGCGGACTGGATCTTCGGTCCGACGCCGAGCTGGGCGGCGTTCGCGAGCGCGTCACGGAAGGTGATTCCGTGCTCTGCGGCGAAACGGGCGATGGTCGTCTCCGTGACGTCGCCGATTCCGCGGCGGGGCCGGTTCAGGATGCGGCGCAGCGCCATCTCGTCCGCCGGGTTCGCGACAGCGATGAGGTAGGCCAGGGCGTCCTTGATCTCAGCCCGCTCGTAGAACTTGGTGCCGCCCATGATCTTGTAGGGCACTGCAGAGCGGATGAAGATCTCCTCCAGCGCTCGCGACTGCGAGTTCGTCCGGTAGAACACCGCCATCTCGCCGTACGGCATGCCGTCGCGGCGGAGCCGTTCGATCTCGTCGGCGACGAACTGCGCTTCGTCGTGCTGCGAGTACCCGGTGAAGCCGAGGATCTGCTCCCCCGCGCCGACATCGGTCCAGAGCTTCTTGTCGCGCCGGTCGAAGTTGTTGCTGATCACCGCGTTGGCCGCGGAGAGGATGGTCTGGGTGGAGCGGTAGTTCTGCTCCAGGAGCACCACCTTCGCTCCCGGGTAGTCGCGCTCGAACTCCGTGATGTTGCGGATGTCCGCGCCACGGAACGCGTAGATCGACTGGTCCGAGTCGCCCACGACCGTGAGCGAGGACGGCGCCGTGTCCGCGGACTCACCGGGCGCCTCGAAGATCATCATCCCGCCGGAGGAGAACGGCTCGGGGGCGCCCACGGGTTTCGTCAGCTCGCGGATCAGCGAGTACTGCGCGTGGTTGGTGTCCTGGTACTCGTCGACCAGGATGTGCCGGAAGCGGCGACGGTACTGATCGGCGATGTGCGGGAAGGCGCGGAACAGGTACACCGTCTGTCCGATGAGGTCATCGAAGTCGAACGCGTTGGCCTTCTGCAGCGAGCGCTGATAGTCGGTGAACACCTCGACGAAGACCCGCTCCGCGGGGTCGTTCATGTTCGCATCGCGGGCGTAGGACTCCGCATCCTGCAGCTCGTTCTTGAGCTTGGAGATGCGCGACTGAACGGACGCGGGCGTGTGACCGAACGCGTCCGCCTCATGCTCCTTCACCAGGCGCTTGATCAGCGCACGGGAGTCACCCGAGTCGTAGATGGTGAACGACGAGGTGAAGCCGAACTGCGACGCCTCGCGACGCAGGATGCGCACGCACGCCGAGTGGAAGGTGGAGATCCACATGCCGCGGGCAGCATCCCCGAGGAGCGCCGTCACCCGCTCGCGCATCTCGGCAGCGGCCTTGTTCGTGAAGGTGATGGCGAGGATCTGGCTGGGATAGGCGTCTCGGGTGCGCAGGAGGTGCGCCACCCGGTGCGTGAGCACGCGGGTCTTTCCGGAACCGGCGCCGGCGATGATCAGCAGCGCGGGACCGCGGTACTCCACGGCAGCGCGCTGCGGCGGGTTCAGCCCATCGAGGAGCGGATCTGCGTGGCCGGAATCCCGGCCGAGGACAACGGGCTGCTGTTCGGTCATGACCTGACAAGTCTAGGCGGGGGCTCGGACATCGGTGCGGCGGTCACCGGCTCCGCATCCGACGTCCGATGCCGTCGCTAACCTGGTGCGATGCCTCTGACCGCGATGCGCGCCCCCGCCTTCCGCTGGTTCTTCCTGGCACGGGCCCTGCAGATGATCACGGCGGCGATGTCGTCGGTGGCTTTCGCGTTCGCCGTGCTGTCCGTCGACAACGCCCCGCTCGCACTGTCCATCGTGATGACCTCCCTCACCGCCAGCACCGTGGTGTTCCTCCTGCTGGGCGGCGTCGTGGCCGATCGGCTGCCGCGCGCGCTGGTCATCCAGACCTGCTACGTGGTCAATGCCCTCACCGTCGGCGTCACCGCCGCGATGCTCTTCACGGGCACCGCCAGTGTCGTGTCCCTCGCTGCGACCGCGGTCATCGCCGGGGCCACCAGTGCGTTCATCATGCCCTCCATGCAGGGCATCATCCCGCAGCTCGTACCGCATGACGCCCTGCAGCAGGCGAACGCCATGCTGTCGTTCGTGCGCTCTCTGGTGACCATCGGCGGGCCCGTGATCGCAGGTCTGGTGGTGGCTCTGTCCAGCCCCGCGTGGGCGTTCGTGATCGAGGGCATCGGCCTCGTGGCCGCCATCCCGCTGCTCGCGATGGTGCGGCTGCCTCCGCCCGCGCGCTCGAGCACGGATCTCTTCACGGACCTGCGTGTCGGGTGGGGCGAATTCCGCAGCCGCACGTGGCTCTGGGTGATCGTCGTGGCGTTCGGGCTGCTGAACGCACTCGAGATCGGTGCATGGTCGGTGGGTGGTCCGTTCATCGCCAAGAACGACCCGCTCCTCGGCGTCCAGGGGTGGGGGTGGGTCCTGGGAGCCCTCGGCGCCGGAACACTCGTGACCACGCTGGTGCTGATGTGGCTGCCGCTGTCGCGACCGTTGCGCTTCGGCATGATCGGCATGGTGGCCGTGGCTCTTCCGATGCTGCTGCTCGGCATCCATCCGGCCGTCATCCCCCTGATGGTCGCCGCCTTCGTCGCCGGAGCCGGATTGGAAGTCTTCAGCACGGGGTGGAGCGTGGCGATGATGGAGAACGTTCCCGGCGAGGTGCTCTCCCGGGTGTCGAGCTACGACATGCTGGGCAGCTACCTCGCGATGCCACTGGGCACGATGCTCTTCGGCTGGTTGCTCACCGCCGGAGACCCCGCCACGGTGATCACCGCCTCAGGCATCATCTACGCGGTGATCGCCGTGCTGACGCTGTGCGTTCCCAGCGTATGGCGGATGGGTCGAACCATCCGCGATGCAGAGCGGGGGCCGACGGCCTGATCAGACGACGATTTCGTCTCGCACCGGCGCACGCCGGAGCACGAGGCCCGTGGCCAGCAGCGCGATGCCCACGATGGCGGGCACCCAGACGAGCAATGCCGGTGCGTGCAGTTCGACGATGCTGTCCTCCCACGGGGCGCCGAATCGTTCCGGTGCGAACGCGAGCGTGAGCACGGCGAACGACAGCACCGCGGCTCCGGCTGCCGCCAGCACCACACCGGTGGCGCGACGCGTGCCGTGCTGCTGGGCCGCCGCTCCCCCGACGGCCACGAGCATCCAGCCGACGAGACCGAAGCCGACCGTGAACACCGCGACGCGCAGCGGGAACGACGCCCACGCCGCCACCCAGGCCGCCCCGGGCCCGGCGACCGACATGACGACGAGGTCCACTGCGCACTGGAAGACCACCACGCCACCGATCGCGGCGATCACCGCCCACGGCGAACGAGGCAGGACCAGCACCGCAGCGACCGCGGCGAAGAGGATCCACGACAGCGTCAGGATCAGAGCGGGTGAAGCCGGCAGGAACGCGGCCTCGACGGCACGGGTGGCGATCAGCAGACCGCCCGGCACGATGAGCATGAGGGCGCGGTCGAAGGGCAGCAGGCCCAGCAGCGACTCGCGCGCACGCCACGGCCGCGTGGCAGCCAGCCACGTGGAGCGCGCCGCTGCGGCGCCGGGGCGTCGCACGAGAGCGGTGCGCGTGGCGAGGATGCCGATGAGGAGCCACGCCGCCGTGGGAATCAGCAGAACGCGTGCCGCCCACGCCATCGATGCGTCGCGTTCGGAACGTTCGGGAGCGAGCGTCGCGCCGCTGTGCACAGTAACGATGCCATCGATCAGAGCGGCCGCCACCGCGCATCCCAGCGCCAGAACGGCGACGATCACGAGCGCTCTGATGCCCCGTGTCCTCGCCGTCGTCATGTCGAGATGCTACTCCGGATCCTTCTCAGCACTGGCTGTGAGCCGCGATGCGTGCCCGCTCAGAGCAGCCGCCGTGCGCTTGCCCATGCGGTCAGCTCGTGACGCGAGGACAGCTGCAGTTTGCGCAGCACCGCCGAGACATGCGTCTCCACGGTCTTGATCGAGATGAACAGCTCAGCCGCCACCTCTTTATAGGCGTAGCCGCGCGCGATGAGGCGCATGACCTCCTGTTCGCGGCCCGACAGACGGTCCAGCTCGTCGTCTGCCCGGGCCGTCTCTCCGCTCATGGCACCGAAGGCGTCGAGCACGAACCCCGCGAGCCGCGGCGAGAAAACCGCATCTCCTGAGGCGACGGCGCGCGCACCGGCGCTCACATCGCCTCCGCTGGATCCCTTGGTGATGTAGCCGCGCGCGCCGGCGCGGATCACGCGCACGACGTCCTCCGCCGCGTCCGAGACGCTGAGGGCGAGATAGCGGGTCTCGGGCGACAGCGGGAGCGCCTGCTGGAGCACCGCCTCCCCGCCGGTGATGTCGCCGATGGCACCGGGCAGATGCACATCCAGCAGCACAACATCCGGACGGGTCGCGGCGATCACGGCAACCGCGGCGGCGACGTCGCCGGCCTCGCCCACGACCTCGACGCCGGGATCGAGGTCTGCTCGCAGCCCCGAGCGGAATATCGAATGGTCATCGACGATCACGACACGCAGCACGTCGGTCATGGAGTCCTCCCTTCGGACATGCCGTTCGTGGCATACGAGCTGTCACGCCGCAGCGCCAAGCGGATCTGCGTGCCGCTGCCCCCGGCTCCGGGCAGCACCTGAGCCGATCCGCCCGCACGCCGCATGCGGCCGATGATGGACTGGCGCACGCCGAGACGATCCGCCGGCACCCCATCGAGGGAGAACCCCGGTCCGCGATCACGGACGTAGACCTCCACCGCGTCGCCGCGCCCCTCGATATAGACCGATACGTCGCCGCCGGCGTGGCGTGCGGCGTTGAGCATGGCCTCACGCGCGGCCGCGGCCAGGTCACCGCTGGCGCGTTCGGTGCTGGTGCCGGCGGCGACCACATCGATGCGGACGGGATAGTCGAGTTCCAGCGCCGCGGCGTAGTCGCGTAGATCGGTGGGCAGATCGCTGTCCGCTGGCTCATCGCCGTCGTACAGCCAGCTGCGCAACTCCCGCTCCTGCGCGCGAGCCAGGCGCGCAGCCTCGCTGGAGGCACCCGCGCGATTCTGGATGAGGGCGAGGGTCTGCAGCACGGAGTCGTGCAGGTGCGCGGCCATCTCGCTGCGCTGCTCCTCACGGATGCGCGTGATCCGCTCGTGCGAGGCGGCCCGCAGACGTGTGACGAGGATGGGTGCGTAGACGGCGCCGAGCGCGATCACGGCGAGCATCGCGCACACCAGTGCGGAGACACTGCGCTGCCCGATGGTCACCCAGCCGTCGGTGACGAGCACGGCCACGAGGATGAGGGCCGCCGTTCCGCGCACGAGCGTGACGTGACGGGCCCCGCGATCAGGGTCATTCGCGTCGAGGAAGCCTGCCCAGAGTGCCCCTCCGACGGTGACGGCCATAGCCAGGATCGAGCACCAGAACCACTCGCTCTGGTAGGGCCCCGTGGTGCCGACCATCCAGGCCGCGAGCGCCGCGAGCACCCCACCGGTCCCCACGAGCGCCCACGCCGCAGGCATGCTGCGGGTGACCCGGTTGTCCGCGGCGATCTCTCCGGTGTCGGTCCGCATGGCATCGGCGAGGGGGACGAGAGCCCACAGCCATGCGTAGAGCATGAGGCCGGCGCCGCTGATGAAGGTCAGCAGGACGAACAGCACGCGCACGGTGCCGACCTGCCAGCCGAGGTGCGCGGCCAGCCCCTCGGCGACGCCGGCGAGCTGCTGGCGACGGCTGCGACGCAGGGGCGGGCGTCCGAGGGCGCGACCCGCGGGTGCGGTCGGGGGCGGCGACGATGGTGACGGAGATGCCGGCACGGCTCGTCCCGGTGCCGGCACGGGACGCGGCTGTGGAGTCACGGAGCCGACCGGGCGGGGAGCGGACGATGTCACGGACGCCGCAGCATGTTGGACGGCGCCCGCCGGCCCGGCCCCGACCGCGGGCGCAGGCATCGCCACAGGCGCGGCGTGCCACGGCAGCGGCGGTGACGGCGGGTGCACCGGGCTCCCCGGGCGCACCGGCCCCGGAGGAACAGCGCTCATGTGCCCATCCCATCACAATGCACCGCGCCCCGGAGTGCTCGACCCCGGGGAATCAGGGGTGCGTCAGGGGCATCCCCCATGGCGCGCACGACGCAGGCGGCGGCACAGTGGAGAGCATGACCGACAATCCTGTTTCGTCGCCGACCCCACCTCCCCCGTACCCGGGTGCTCCCGGCACGGGTGGAGACGGCTCCGCGCCCCACGGCACGGGCAACGGCTTCTTCGGCTGGCTTCGCACCCTGGGGCTCGCCCGCGGCGATGCGTGGGTTGGCGGCGTCTGCGGCGGGATCGCGGCACGACTGGGGATCGATCCGCTCATCGTCCGCGGCATCTTCGTCGTGGCGGCCGTCCTCGGCCTGCCGATGCTGCTGGTGTACGCGATCCTCTGGGTCGTCCTTCCCGACCGGTCCGGTGTCATCCATCTGGAGAGCCTTTTCCATGGCAGGCTGGAGCCGCCGACCATCGCCGCCCTCGTGATCGTCCTGCTGAGCTTCGTGCCGGTGATCCCCTGGGTCAGCAACCTGCTGCTGTGGTCGGGCGGATCATGGGGCGGCATCTACGACATCGGCGGCGCGCTCAGCGTGCTGTGGCGCGGGCTGCTGGTGCTGGCACTGATCGGTCTCGTGAGCGTGGCGATCGTGGCCGTCGCCCGCCGGCCCCGCCACCGCCGGCGTGGCGGCGCAGAGGCGGGCTTCGATCCGTACGGCCCGGGGGTGCCTTCACCCGACCCGCGGGGCTTCCGCCCCCCGCCCCACCCCGGCGCGGCACCGTATTCGACCACCGCCCCGGCGGGCGGAGCCTGGCCCGTGCCGCGACTCGATGCCCCCGCGCACGCGCCGGCCGCCTTCGCAGCCGGGCGCAACGAGACGGTCGCAGGTCCCGGCGAGGCCACGACCACTGCCGCGAGCACGACGCCCGGCGCTGAGGAGATCCCCCCGTATGAGGGTCTCACCGCCAGCATGGCCGACGGCGACTCCACGGGTCACATCGTCGCTCGCGACGTTGCCGCCACCGGTGGCGGCAACGTGGAGGTTCCCGGCGGGGTCAGGGCGGACGAGCCCGGCACCGCGCCCGCATGGCACGAGAGCGCCGCGGCGTCCTCCAGGCCGCTAGCCGCTTCGGCCGGCGCCGAGGCGGGTTCCCCCGTCGATGCATCCCAGCCTCACCCCGGCGCCGCGCCGACCACGACTGCTCCGTATGACACATGGCGTCAGCAGCAGGATCAGTGGCGCGCGGAGCACGACGCGTGGCGTCAGCAGCAGCGCGACGCCGAGCGTGTCGCGCGCGAGCAAGCCCGCGCCGAGGCCGCGGAGGCGACAGCTCGAGCCAACCGCGAGTACGAGGAGGCCCGGGCACGGCGCCGCGCCTCTCGCCCTCGCACGGCCCTCTGGTACGTAGCACTGACGCTGGGTGTGATGGCCGCCGGTGGTGCCGCCGTCGCGCTCGTGGCCGCTCCGCGCGGCACGATGATGGCGGCGACCCTCGCTTTCCTCGCGGCCACAGCCGTCGGGGCGGTCGCGATGATCGTGGCGGGCATCGCTCGCCGCCGTAGCGGCTTCATCACCTTCCTCACCGTCAGCAGCCTGGTGATCGCTGCCGGCACGCTGGTGCCCGCTCTGTCGGTGGGACGGCCCTGGAGCGGATCCGAGGTGGCGCGGGTGGACGGCCAGGTGCTCCTGCCGATCGGCAGCGCCTCGATCAGCGGTCCCGATCCCTCGGACCGCACCTACCTGCAGTCCTTCGGATTCACCAACCTGTACCTGAACCCCTGGATGGCGGCGGATCCCGGCTACGCCATGGTGGAGCCGGAACCCGTCCCGACCGCAACCGCCGCGCCAGCGCCCTCGTCCTCACCTGAGCCGTCGACGAGCGCTGCCGCACCGTCGCTCATGCTGCCCATGCAGGCCGGTTCGATCACGCTCGAGAAGGGTGGCGAAGGAAGCACGCAGGTCGACCTGGAGGCGGGCATGATCGTCAGGTTCACGATCACCGCGGCATCGCTCAGCCTCGGCACCTACCGGGTGGAGGAGACCGACGACAGCTATGCGGACGTCCGCAACATCGACCTCCCCACGCCCCGGACCAACGACGACGGAACGTACACGTGGACGTTCACGCTGGACACGATGGCCGAGTCGCCCCTGATCACCGGCGACCCGGACTCCCACGCCCGCAGTTCCGTGATCACCGATGTGAACATCACCCAGCAGGACGACGTCTGGATCAACGCCGGACTCGCTCCGGAGAGGAAGCGATGAACAGCCACGACACGCCTGACGCGTACACCCCGGCCACCGATGACGAAGCCGTGCCGTCCTCGGGGACCACGCACTCGCAGGAGCCCCCGGCCTCGGACGTGGCGGACGCCGCCGAAGAGCGGCGCCCCGATGGTGACGAGTCCGACTCGCCCGCCCCGGCGCCGCACCCACTCCTGGAAGGCAGCCCGGTTCCGGACGAGGACCTTGTGCTGACGGCACCGGCTCTCTCGATCGCGCCCGCGCCGGTGGAGGACGTGCCTGCGCAGATGGCACCGCCAGCGCCGTCCGTCGCGCGAGACGCGACGGCGGCCCCCAGCCCCGTCACACCAGCCGCCGGTGATCCCCCGGCGCCCTCCCTTCCCACAGTCCCCGAAGCCCCCCGTACCCGCTGGGGCGGGATTATCTGGGGTCTGGTCTTCCTGGCACTCGCGGGTATCGGCTTCTGGTCGACCACCGCCCTCTCCGCCGATTTCCTGGCGGACGTCTGGTTGCGCATCACCCCCCTCGCCGTCGGCGCGGGGATGGTGCTCATCGTCGGAGTGATCGCGGTGCTGTGTGCACTCGTCGCGCTCGCCCGGCACCTCCAGCGGCGCTCTGCCGCGCAGCGGTCGCTCCTCTGATGCGGCCCCGGGCGGATGCGGTTCAGGGCCCGCATCCGCCCCCCTCTACCGTGGGATCTCGTCACGTGCCGTCACGGTCGGTGATCCTTCGTCACTCACGCTCCTGCGCGGCGATCGCGGGTTAGCGTGGGGACATCGCGACGGTCCGGGTGGTTCCGGGCACCGGTTCATACCCGGTTGTGCAGCGGGTTCGACTCCCGCCGTCGCGTCAAATGCTCCCGCGGGCCGCGGTCACCGCAGTACGGGCGGCGACGCGCCGCAGGACATGTCAACCCGCCGGTCGAACATGCAGGGTGCAGGTATGGTGGCGCCCATGTGGTTTTCCCCGGTGGGAGGTCGATCGTGACCTCGGGTGTCATGCCCTCGTTCGGCATCACCCTCGCCGCTGCGCGAGGATCGCGCACCGTCTACACGCTGACGGGGCGGCGCGGGATGGATTCGCTCGCCGCGGATGGCGATCTCACCAGCGCCGATCACGACGGCTTCCGTGGCCGTCTCGTGTCGGTGCCCCTCGGTGAATCGGCGTTCGAGGATCTGCGCTGCTCCGCGTTCCGCTTCGAGCGGCCCGTCGGTGCCGCTGCGGCGATGGCGGACGTGGCGCGGCTCATGTTCGTCGTCCACGGCGGCGTCACCGTCCAGGAGGGAGCCGACGAAGTCGCCGTGCCGGCTGGTCACTGGCTGCTCGCTCCTGCCCGGCGGTCGTTCGTGATGAGCAGCGACGGGTCGTCGCGGTTGCTCAGCGTGCTCATTCCGACGCGCAAGCTCCGGATGCCCCGTGAGCGACTGGATGCTCTCGGCTTGCGCCCGCTGGCGGACGTGGCGGTGGGGTCGGCGTTCGAGAGTCTGCTGCGTTCCCTGTCCCAGTCGGCTCCGGACGACAACACGGTGGAGGCGGATCTCACCGCTCATGCCCTGCTCGACCTCTCCCGCGCGCTTCTCGCCGCTCAGCCCGCAGGAGAGCCGGCCGACCCGGATGACGCGGTCCGCGCCCGCGTGCACGACTTCATCGAGCACAACTACGCCGACCCGAACCTTCACGTCTCCGTGATCGCCGCCGCGCTCGGGGTGAGCGTGCGTCGACTGCACCGGCTGTTCGAATCCGAGCCGCTCTCCATCTCACAGTGCATCCGCCGCTGGCGGGTGACCGCCGCCGGACGCGAGCTGCTTCTCACGCAGGAGCCGTTCGAGTCGATCGCCCGCCGCGTGGGTTTCGGATCGTCTGACACCGGCTATCGGAGCTTCCGCGACGAATACGGCATGACTCCGGCGGAGTACCGGCGCCGCGGGCGGGTCTGACCGGCTTCAGGCGCCGAGCACGGGTTCGATCCGCTGCGCGGTCTGCGTGAGCGCTTCTTCGCGCACATTCATGTACACGGCGATGCGCCGATCCAGCTCGCCGGAGCCCGAAGCGTCGCGCTCGCGCGCGTCCTGGATGTCCTCGGCGAGCTTCACGAGTCGTGCGTGCGCGTCCGCGGGGATCCGTGTCTGAAGCATCGCGAGGTCTTTGCGATAGGTGTCGCTCACCGGACCCATGATGCTCCTCCTCCGCCGCCGCCTCGGATCGCGATCGGTTCCGTGATCGAACGACTTCACCACCCATGATGCCGCAGTTCGAGTCCGTGGCAGGCGCAGTATGCGCCCCGGCGATGTCGGGCGAAGTTAGCTCAGAAGAATCTGAATCACCTGTGTAGAGCACTCAGAGTGCGAGCAGCGCGATCCCCGCCACGACCACGATCGAGGCTCCCACCCGCAGCCCGGGCCGTCCCTCTCGCAGGACGAAGGCGCCGAAGA
The DNA here is from genome assembly GCF_021044885.1 of Microbacterium nymphoidis. Lineage (GTDB taxonomy): Bacteria > Actinomycetota > Actinomycetes > Actinomycetales > Microbacteriaceae > Microbacterium > Microbacterium nymphoidis. The sequence continues at coordinate 1,078,223 of NZ_JAJNOD010000001.1, forward strand.
GGCTCACGAGCACGACGCTGACTTCGCGCGTGGGAGCGACGAGCGACACGGGTGCGATGGTCGTCGCGGCGAGCACGAGGATGTAGCTCAGCGGCGACAGCACACCGAAGGCCAGGAGGCGTCGCCACTGCAGCCGTGCGAGCGGAACGACCTGGCGCCAGCGCGGCCCGAGAATCGCGCCGAACAGCACCACCTCGATCAGGGTGCACCCCACCATGAACGCCACGGGTGAGATGTGCCACATCCGCAGAGACTGGCTGTCCCACAGCGTGTACGCGGCGATGGCGAGACCGGTGAGGAGACCGAAGACGATCGCGGGATCCACACCGCGGCGCGTCGACGATCCCGCGCCGCGGTCGACCAGCCCGATCCAGACCACGCCGACAATCACCGCGATCACGCCCACGAGCGCGATCGGTGAGGGTCGCTCGCCCAGTGCGAGTACCGCCACGATCACGGTGACCAGCGGCCCGGACCCGCGCGCCGTGGCGTACACGGTGGAGAGGTTTCCGGCCGCGTATCCCCGCTGCAGCACCAGCATGTAGACCACGTGCAGCACCGCCGACACGGCGACTCCCAGGAGGAAGCCCGACCAGTCATCCGTTCCGATCCCACCCGTGAACGGCACGACGGGCAGCCATACGATGCCGCTGGCCAGCGCGCCGAGCCAGAGGAACGGCAAGCCGGCCCGGCTGGCACCGTGAGCGATCACGTTCCAGGCGGCGTGCGCACACGCGGCGGCGAGAACGAGGACGAGAGCAAGAAGCGACATGAGAACCTTCCGCTCGCCGATTCATGGATCGACGAACACCGGTCCTCCGGGCTTTTGTCCTGTCAGATGACGTGCGACGGCGTCGCGCGTGGCGCCGCTCGGACCTGTCGAACGTGGTTCCGGAACCCTAGGCGCTATCGCCACCAGCCTAAGTCATAACGATCGTGTCTCCAGACTCTCACCGGTGCTTCGGCGGACCCGGTCGGCATCGCTACGATCAGCGCATGACGGCCTCAGCTCACACCTCTCAGCGGACCCTCGCCATTCACCGACGCGTGCCGCTGTTCATCAGCGTCGGCGTTCTCGTGAGCGCCCTCGCGCTCGCAGGCTGCGCCCCCGAGCCGAACGGGGCAAACGCCCCGGCGCCGACCAGCGCGACGAGTACGAGCGCGCCGTCACCGTCCGCCTCCGCCGTCACCACCCCGACACCGACGCCGGAGCACTCCGCGGCCACACCCGTCAGTCTCGACCTCCGCCTGGACCAGCTCGTCGTCACGGACTCGGAGGGTGGCGAACAGGTACTCGACATCCGCACGGACGCCGTCGGCGTACGCGACGCCTTGTTCAGCATGTTCGGCGAGGTGGCGCCGGAGCGCCCCGATGACCGCTACCCCATCGACCTGTACCGCTGGCCGGGTCTGACGCTCTCCTGGATCGAGGGCACTCCGGCGTCCGCCTCGGTGACGTTCCGTGCGGCCTCCGAGCAGGATGTCGCCCTCACGTCTGCCGGGCTGAGCGTGGGAGCGACGGTAGCGCAGGTGGAGGCGGCGGGGGGCGAGGTGACCGCATACGGCACGTACGACGATGTCACCGCGTACCGTCTGAACGTCGAGAAGGTTCCCGGTACGTCGTCTCTCGCGAACCCGGGCGAAGAAGGCGAACGCTACCTCAGCTTCTCCGTCGTCGACGGCGTCGTGACCATGCTCGGCGTGGGCGACGACTACAGCGACCTGTGATCACCGCAAGCTCGGAGATCACAGCAATGACGGAGACCACAGGGGTGTCTGAGACCACAGTGATCTCGGCGACCGCAGGGATCTCGGTGACCGCAGTGATCTCGGCGACCACAGGGATCTCGGCGACCGCAGGGACCTCGGAGACCGCAGTGACCTCAGAGCGCCGCGAGTACGTCAGCGCTGCGCGTTGACGTACTCTCCGAGGTGCTTGCCGGTGAGCGTGGTGCCATCGGCGATGAGCTGCGCGGGCGTACCCTCGAACACCACCTTGCCGCCGTCGATGCCCGCCCCCGGCCCCAGGTCGATGATCCAGTCGGCATGAGCCATGACCGCCTGGTGGTGCTCCACCACGATCACGGACTTGCCGGAGTCCACCAGCCGATCCAGCAGCGCCAGCAGGTTCTCGACGTCCGCCAGATGAAGGCCCGTGGTGGGCTCGTCGAGGATGTAGACGTCGCCTCCCTCACCCATCTGGGCCGCGAGCTTGAGCCGCTGACGCTCTCCGCCCGAAAGTGTGGTGAGCGGCTGACCCAGGCTGATGTAGCCCAGACCCACATCGGCCAGGCGTCCGAGGATCTTGTGGGCGGCCGGGATCTTGGACTCGCCCTCGGCGAAGAACGTGAGCGCATCAGCCACCGGCAGCGCCAGCACTTCGCTGATGTCCTTGCCCCCGAAGTGATACTGCAGCACCTCGTGGTCGAAACGCTTGCCCTCACACACCTCGCAGGTGGTCTCCATCGTGGCCATGACGCCGAGATCCGTGTAGATCACGCCGGCACCGTTGCAGTTGGGGCAGGCGCCTTCGGAGTTGGCCGAGAACAGCGCGGGCTTCACGCCGTTCGCCTTGGCGAAGGCTTTGCGCACGTGCTCCAGCAGCCCGGTGTAGGTCGCGGGGTTGCTGCGTCGTGAGCCGCGAATGGGTGCCTGATCGATCGACACCACCGACGCGTCCTTCGGCAGCGAGCCGTGAACGAGAGAGCTCTTGCCCGAGCCGGCGACGCCGGTGAACACGACGAGCACGCCCAGCGGGATGTCGACGTCCACGTCCTGCAGGTTGTGCAGGTTTGCCCCGCGCACCTCGATGGCGCCACGTGGCTCACGCACCGTGGGCTTGACGTTGACCCGCAGGTCGAGGTGCCGACCGGTGAGGGTCTCGCTCGCGCGCAGCCCCTCCACCGTTCCCTCGAAGGTGATCTCACCTCCGGCAGAGCCGGCGCCCGGTCCGAGATCCACCACATGGTCCGCGATCGCGATGGTCTCCGGCTTGTGCTCCACCACCAGCACGGTGTTGCCCTTGTCGCGCAGAGCCAGCAGCAGGCGGTTCATGCGCTCGATGTCGTGGGGATGCAGACCGGTCGTGGGCTCGTCGAACACATACGTCACATCGGTGAGGGAGGAGCCGAGATGACGGATCATCTTGGTGCGCTGCGCCTCGCCACCGGAGAGGGTTCCCGCCGGCCGGTCGAGGGAGAGGTATCCGAGACCGATGTCGACGAAACTGTCCAGGGTCTCCTGCAGCCCGGTGAGCAGAGGAGCAACCGAGGGCTCGTCGAGGGAGCGCACCCACTGCGCCAGATCGCTGATCTGCATCGCGCAAGCATCGGCGATGGAGATCCCGGCGATCTTCGACGATCGTGCCGGGGCGCTGAGGCGCGTGCCATCGCACTCCGGACACACGATGAAGGTGACGGCGCGGTCGACGAAGGCGCGGATGTGCGGCTGCATCGCATCGCGGTCCTTGGACAACATCGACTTCTGGATGCGCGGGATGAGGCCCTCGTAGGTGAGGTTGATCTTGTCGATCTTCACCTTGACGGGCGACTTGTAGAGGAAATCGTCCAGCTGACGCTTCGTGAAGTCGCGGATCTTGGTGCTGCCGTCGAAGAACCCGGACTCGGCGTACATCCGTGTCGCCCACCCGTCAGGGGTGTAGCCCGGTACCTTGATGGCACCCTCGAGCAGAGACAGGTTCTCGTCGTACACCTCGGCCAGGTCGATGTCGTTCACCGTGCCCATGCCCTCGCACCGCGGGCACTGCCCGCCCAGGATGGAGAACTCGGCGCGCTCCTTGACCGTGCGTCCGCCCTTCTCCACGGTGACGGCTCCGGCGCCGGAGGCCGAGGCCACGTTGAAGGAGAACGCCTGAGGCGAGCCGATGTGGGGCACGCCGATGCGGGAGAACAGGATGCGCAGCATCGCGTTGACGTCGGTCGCGGTGCCCACGGTGGAGCGGGCGTTGGCGCCCATCCGCTCCTGATCGACGATGATCGCGGTGGTGAGCCCTTCGAGCACGTCGACGTCGGGACGGGCGAGGGAGGGCATGAAGTTCTGCACGAACGAGGAGTAGGTCTCGTTGATCATCCGCTGGGACTCCGCAGCGATCGTCGCGAACACGAGCGAGCTCTTTCCCGAACCGGAGACGCCGGTGAAGACCGTGAGCCGGCGCTTGGGAAGTTCGACGGAGACGTCGCGCAGGTTGTTCTCCCGTGCTCCGACCACACGGATGAGGTCATGGGTGTCGGCGATGTGGGCGTCGGTCATGATGCTCCCCGGTGTGCGGATCGACGAATGCGGCGGATAACAGCATCGCTCATGCCACCGACATCGCGCATCCGGAAATCACAAGCGGGCAGGAACGAAGAAGCCCGTGATCAGTCGCGAACGGCCGGTGCGCGGAAGAAGTCGACGCCGAGGTCGGGGTGATCGACGAACACGCCGTCCACCCCGGCCTCACGAAGAATCTGCCATTCGCCTTCGTAGTCGCCGAACTCCGCCTTCGCACCGGTGCGGAACTGCTTCAGCAGGAACGCGTTCTCGGGCCGGGCCGTCCACGTGAACACCTGGAGTCCACGCTGATGGGCATCCTCGACCACCGGCGCCGGCCCGCGCGAGCGGCCCATCCGATCGGGCCGGAGGATGATCTTCTTGTCCAGGCTGATCCCGTCGACCTGGCTCGCGAGCACGTCGAGGCCGCGGGGGCCGAGCTGATCCGCGTACGAAGGAACGCCGGCCTGACGGGACGCGCGCAGGTCGTAGGCGGTTCCCGCAGCCTCCAGCAGGTACACATAGGTCGCTCGGAGCCCCTCCTGCTGCAGGCGGGTGATCACGGTCTGCTCGAAGGACTCGATCACGAGAGGGTGCGCGCCACCACCCCAGCCGCACGCTTCCAGCTCGGCCAGCAGCAGCGGCACGTGGTCCAGCCCGATCCCGGCGAAGTACGTGGCGTGCTTGATCTCGACCACCGCACCGATCTCACGGCCCTGCTCGAGGGAGGCGCGATGGACGAGGTCCAGCACGTCGCGCAGGCGCAGCATCGGCTGCCGGTCGTCGTAGGTGGCGCTGGTAGCGCGCAGTGCCGGGATGCGCTCACGCACCCGCAGCGTCGACAGCTCCTCCCAGGTGAAGTCCTCGGTGAACCATCCGGTCTGCTCGGCACCGTCCACCCGCTTGGTGGTACGCCGATCGGCGAACTCGGGGCGCTCGGACACGTCGGTGGTTCCCGAGATCTCGTTCTCGTGCCGGACCACCAGCACCCCGTCGCGCGACACCACCACATCCGGCTCGACGGCGTCCGCACCCATCGCGAGGGCGAGGTCGTACGCGGATGGAGAATGCTCCGGACGGTATCCGGGCGCTCCACGATGGCCGATGACGAGGGGGCGACGACGGGGCACCGGCCCATCGTAGTCCGCTGGGGCTATCTCTCGCCGGGCACCACCCCATCATCGTCCGCTGGGGTCATCTCTCGCCGGGCACCGTGATCCCCGGGTCCTCGGAACGTGGCCGAGCCGGTCAGATGCTGTTCGCCGTCTGAGAATCCCGGGATTCTCCCGGATCCCGCCCGTACAATGAAGAACACCGTGTCCTTGACACACAGCATTGGAGCGTGAGCCGCAATGGCCCTTCGAAACCCGATCTTCAGCAACTCGGCGTTCCAGGAGCGTAACGCTCCCGCCGTTCCGGTTGCTCCTGCGGGAGCGCAGACGACCGGGCTCGTGCCGCCGCCCGCGCAGGGCGGCTACACCCTGAACGGACAGCCGTACACCCAGAGCCCGCAATCGGCCGGACAGAACGCGCAGTGGGCTGCTTCGCAGCAGGCCGCGCAGAACGCCGCGGTGCAGGCCAACCTGGAGGGCATGTACGCCGCCCCCACGGCCAGCGCCATCGACCACGGCCGCATGACGTACGAAGACACCATCTGGAAGACGGCGGCGCTCTTCGGCGTGCTGCTGATCACCGCGGTCGTCGGCTGGATCTGGGCGGCGAGCGGCCTGACCGTCAGCTACCGTCAGCCCACCAACATGATCCCGTGGGCGCTCGGTGCGCTCGGCGGCTTCGTGCTGGCGATGGTCGTCACCTTCACGTCGCGCAAGAAGGTGCGTCCGGCTCTGATCTTCGCCTATGCGGCGTTCGAGGGCTTGTTCATCGGCGCCATCTCGGCCACCTTCGAGGCGTTCTGGCCGGGCGTGGTCATGCAGGCGACCCTCGCCACCATCGCCGTGGTCGGCGTCACTCTCGCGCTGTTCGCCAGCGGCAAGATCCGCGCCAGCAAGCGCGCCACGAAGATCTTCCTGATCGCGATGGTCGGATATCTGGTGTTCTCCCTGCTGAACCTCATCCTGATGTGGACCGGCGTGCTGAACCAGGGCTTCGGCATGTACAGCGCGAAGCTCAACATCGCCGGCTTCGGCGTCCCGCTGGGTCTCATCATCGGTGTGCTGGTCGTCATCATGGCCGCGTACTCGCTGGTGCTGGACTTCGATGGCATCCAGCAGGGCGTGCGCAACGGCGCTCCCCGGAACCTCGCCTGGTACGCCGCGTTCGGTGTCATGGTGACGGTCGTCTGGCTCTACGTGGAGATCCTGCGCATCATCGCGATCGCGCGCGGCAACGACTGATCCCCTCATCGACGAACGGGGCCGGAAGAATCCGGCCCCGTTCGTCGTTTCCGCTGACAGGGTGGAAACTGGAAGGGTGAATCAGCAGGTCAAGTTCCAGCGCGCGCTCATGCTCGCCGATCGCAAGCAGTTCGAGAAGGCGGAGGCCCTGCTGCGCGAGGTGGTCGATGCCGACCCCACCACCGTGGTCGGGTGCCAGGCAGCCGTGGCCCTGGGCGAGCTTGTGAGCTTCGCCGACCCCGACGCGGCACAGGAGATTCTGGACGCCGCCGTGGAGAACATGTCAGCGCACGCCGACGACCCGATCCTCGACTGGGAGCGTCAGCGCGTGGAGGAGCTCTTCGCGGAGATCGCGGAGGCCTGAGCCTCAGCGCCGTCGCGGACGCTCCGCGACGCGCGCCAGCATCTGCAGCATCTCCCGCGTCGCCGCCGAGCGGGAGCGCGACCGCGCCGCCGCGTGCGCCTCGGCCACCAACCGCGCATGCAGGTCGTCGTCCGTCAGGATCCGGAGCACCGCATCGCCGAACGCGTCTTCGTCTCCGGAGGCGATGAGGAGACCGCCGCCGTCCGACAGGGCCTCGGCGGGGCCGTAACGGACGTCGTAGCTCACCACCGGCGTCCCGTGTGCCAGCGCCTCCAGCACGGCGAGTCCCTGGCCCTCGAACGCGGTGGTCAGCAGCAGCACAGCCGGATCATCCAGCACCGTATCGGGATCGGCGATCTGGCCGTGCAGGATGACGCGCTCCGTGAGGCCGAGCTCGTCGATCAACGCCTCGATCGCGCCGCGAGACGCTCCCTCGCCGTAGATGTCCAGCACCGCATCGGGCAGCTGGTCCACCACCCTTCGCCAGACGCGCACCGCGTGATCGAGCCGTTTGCCTGGCGCGAGGCGGTTGATCATCACCGCACGGTGGCGGTCACGCTCGGCCGCTGGACGCGGGTGCGCGACAGCCGTCGCGCCGAACGGCAGGACCTCGTCGATCCGCCCGGCGCCGAACCGTGCGATCACGTCGTCGCGCTGCGCTGCCGTCAGCCAGACCACCGCGTCGAACGCACCGGCCGCATGCAGCCATCGCTGCCAGAGCGGCAGAATCGGCGCGTCCGGGGTGTAGGGCTCCCCGATGTGGGCGGTGTGCGTGGTGTGGACGAGCTTCGCGGGTGAGTCCCAGGCGGTGAGCAGCTCCCCCAGCTGCCGCGCCTCGACGATCACCACGCTCTGGAGGCCATCACCGGGTGCCGTCGCCAGAACGTGGTCCAGCCACGCCCGGTACAGTCCCCCGAAGCCGTCCAGCACGCCGGCCTCCGAGCCGTCCGCGGCGAGCACCACCACGGGCGCTGTGCTGAGGTGCCAGTCGGGGTTCCCGGCGATCACGGGAAGCTCAAGGACCGGGTGGGCCGCGGGGACCGGACGGTACTCCAGCGCGGGGTCTCGTGTCCCCGGATGCGCGGCAGCACGCACCCACGATGGATCCGCGCTGGCCTCGTCGAAGAGGTTGCGCAGCCGCTCGGGACGATCCAGCTCGCCTCGGCGCACGAACTCCGCGCGATGGGCGTCATGGTCGGCGGCGCTGCCCGGATCCACGGTCAGCAGTTCGGCCGGGACTCCGGCGTCCACGAGGTCACGCGCGCGACCGAGGACGGCGCGGCAGAACCCGCCGTCCAGATCCGGGATGAGCCGGGATGCAAGCACGAAGCACCTGACCGCGGGCGCGGTCAGGTGCTTCGACGAGTTCACTCCCACTCGATGGTCCCCGGCGGCTTGGACGTGACATCCAGCACGACGCGGTTGACATCGCGCACCTCGTTGGTGATGCGGTTGGAGATCTTCGACAGCACGTCGTACGGCAGACGAGACCAGTCGGCGGTCATCGCGTCCTCGCTGGACACCGGGCGCAGCACGATCGGGTGGCCGTACGTGCGTCCGTCACCCTGCACTCCCACGGAGCGGACATCGGCGAGCAGCACGACCGGGCACTGCCAGATCTCGTTGTCGAGACCGGCGGCGGTGAGCTCCTCACGCGCGATCGCATCGGCGTCGCGGAGCAGATCCAGCCGGTCCTGCGTGACCTCACCGATGATGCGGATGCCCAGGCCGGGGCCCGGGAACGGCTGGCGCGAGACGATCGCCTCGGGCAGTCCCAGCTCGCGGCCGATGGCGCGGACCTCGTCCTTGAAGAGGGTGCGCAGCGGCTCGACGAGCTCGAACTGCATGTCCTCCGGCAGGCCGCCCACGTTGTGGTGGCTCTTGATGTTGGCGGTGCCTGCGCCGCCGCCGGATTCCACCACGTCGGGGTAGAGCGTGCCCTGCACGAGGAACTTGATCGGCTCGCCGGCTTCCTTGGCCTCATCGACCAGCTGGCGCTGCACGGCCTCGAACGAGCGGATGAACTCACGACCGATGATCTTGCGCTTGGTCTCCGGGTCGGTGACTCCGGCCAGCGCGTCCAGGAACTGCTTGCGGGCATCGACCGTCACCAGGCGCACGCCGGTGGAGGCCACGTAGTCGTTCTCCACCTGCTCGCGCTCGCCCTTGCGGAGGAGCCCGTGATCCACGAACACGGCTACCAGCTGGTCGCCGACGGCCTTGTGCACCAGCGCGGTGGAGACAGCGGAGTCGACGCCGCCGGAGAGCGCCGAGATGACGCGGGCGGAACCCACCTGGGCGCGGATGCGCTCGACCTGCTCAGCGATCACGTTGTCGCTGTTCCAGTCGGCCGGGAGCCCCGCCGCGCGGTGCAGGAAGTTCTCGATGATCGCCTGACCGTGCGTGGAGTGCTTCACCTCGGGGTGCCACTGCACGCCGTAGAACTTCTTCTCGTCGTTGCTGAACGCGGCAACGGGCGCGCCCGCGGTCGACGCGTTGACGGTGAAGCCCTCGGGTGCCTTCGCGACGGAGTCGCCGTGGCTCATCCAGACGTTCTGCTCGGTGGGCACGCCCTCAAGGATCACGCTGTCGCTGCTGGTGGTGGCATCGGTCGCACCGTACTCGCGCAGGCCGGTGGCGGCCACCTCACCGCCGAGCACCTGGGCCATGTACTGGAAGCCGTAGCAGATGCCGAGCGTCGGGACCTCGAGGTCGAACACCGCGGGATCCAGCTTCGGGGCGCCCTCCTCGTACACCGACGACGGGCCGCCGGACAGGATGAGTCCGAGCGGGTTCTTCGCAGCGATGTCTGCTGCGGTCGCGGTGTGCGGCACGATCTCGCTATAGACGCCGGCTTCGCGCACACGACGTGCGATCAGCTGCGCGTACTGGGCGCCGAAATCGACGACCAGTACCGGCCGCTGCGCGGTTTCGGGGGTCTCGGTCACTTGCTGCCTTCCGTGGCTGGAGTGGGGGTAACGGATGCGGATGCCGCCTCGTCCGCCTCGCGCTTGGCGAGGTAGGCCTTGACGTCGCGGGCCACGCGCGTCTCCATGAAGAAGGAGAGCAGCGGGACGACGCCGCCGAGGGCGAGCATGATGAAGCGCGGGAACTGCCAGCGCATCAGGGACCAGATGCGGAAGCAGGCGAAGAGGTACACGACGTAGAACCAGCCGTGGACGACAAGGATCGCGAGTGAGACGTTGAAGCCCTGACCGGTGGATTCCAGGCCGTTCGCGGTCTCGACCACGGGCTTGAGCGCGATCAGGCCGTCCGGGTCGCCGAGGAACAGCTCCAGGTGGATCGGCGTGTACTTCAGCACCATCTCGATACACAGCAGCAACAGGAAGACTCCTGTGATGATCGATGCGATCTGATAGAACTTCAGCGCTCCGCGGATCGCCGGGAAGGTGGCGAGTTTGGGTGCGGGCATGCGTCTAGTCTAGCCGCTCGTTCCTGAGGACTCTTCCTCGCTCCGTTGCGCGCAAATGGCTCCAAATCCGCCGGATTTGGAGCCATTTGCGCGCTATGAACGGGGATACCCGATGATCACGGCGGCCTGACGGGCGGCGCCGAGGGCGACGTACTCCGCCGGAGCGGGCACCTCGACCGGCAGACCGAGCACCGTGGGGGCCAGCGACTGCACGGCGGCCGAGCGGGCACCGCCACCGATCAGCAGCACCCGCCGAAGCGGGACACCGAGGTCGCGAAGCGCATCGAGACCGGCGGCGAGTCCGCCGAGCATGCCCTCCACCGCCGCGCGCGCGAGGTTCTCGCGCGTCGTCGATGCCAGGGTCATCCCGGTGAGCGATGCCGTCGCATCCGGCAGGTTGGGGGTGCGCTCCCCCTCGAAGTAGGGCACCAGGGTCATCCCGCCCGCTCCCGGCTGGGCGCGAAGAGCGAGCGCGCTCAGCTCGTCCACGTCCACGCCGAGCAGGGCGGCGATCGCGGTGAGGACACGCGCCGCGTTGAGCGTTGCCACCAGAGGCAGGAAGGCGCCGTCCGCCGAAGCGAATCCGGCGACGGTACCGGACGGATCGACGGTGCGATCAGCGCTCACCACGAACACGGTTCCACTGGTGCCGATCGAGACGACCGCGTCGCCCACGCCGGCACCGACGCCGAGCGCGGCCGCCGCGTTGTCACCTGCTCCCGGGCCGACGAGGACCCCGACCGCGAATCCCGCGTCCGTCACGGCGTCGACCGCGACCGACTCGTCCGCAGCGAGCACACGCGGCAGAACGGCGTCGTGACCGAGCGCGGCGACCAGCACCTCACGGTCGTATCCGCCGCTCGCCGGATCCCAGTAGCCGGTCCCCGATGCGTCCGAGCGATCGGTGATCAGTTCGTCCAGCACCGGGCCTCGCGGCGAGGAATCGCGCGGACCATAGCCGCGCAGACGCCAGGTCAGCCAGTCGTGCGGGAGCGCGACGGCCGCGACGCGGGCCGCGGCCTCGGGCTCGGCGTCGCGGAGCCAGCGCAGTTTCGTCGCGGTGAAGGAGGCCACCGGGACAAGACCCGTGCGCTGCGCGAGCGCTTCAGCGCCGAACTCCGCGATGAGCTCCTCCGCCGCTGCGGCGGAGCGCGTGTCGTTCCACAGCAGCGCGGGACGGATCACCTCGCCGTCGGTGTCCAGCACCACCATCCCGTGCTGCTGCCCACCGACCGAGACCGCGGCCACATCGGACACTCCCCCGGCATCGGCGATCGCCTCCACCAGAGCGCGCCACCAGTGCGCCGGATCCACCTCGGTGCCATCGGGGTGGGCCGCCCGCCCCTGGCGGACGACCTCCCCCGACGAGGCATCGATGATGACGACCTTGCACGACTGCGTGGACGAGTCGACGCCCGCGACGAGGGTCCGCTCAGCCACGCGCACCCATCAGGTGCTCGGCAGCCAGCTGCTGCAGGCGCACGAAGCCGAATCCCCGGCCGCCGAAGTACGCGTTCGCGTCGAAGTCCTCGTACGCGGAACGGTCCGCGAGCAGATCGTCGTACGTCTCGCCCTCGCCCAGCGTGTTCTGACGCAGTTCGTCCACCCGTGCGGCCGCCAGCGCCTCCTGCACCTCCGGGTCAGCACGAAACGCGCTCGCGCGCTCCTTCAGCAGCAGGTACATCCGCATGTTCGCGGCGGCGGAGTCCCACACGCCGGTCTCGTCCTCGGTGCGGCTCGGCTTGTAATCGAAGTGACGCGGACCCGTGTAGGCGGGGCCGCCGTCGGCGCCACCGTGCTCGAGCAGATCCACCAGGGCGAACGCGTTGTGCAGATCGCCGTGACCGAAGACGAGGTCCTGGTCATACTTGATCCCCCGCTGGCCGTTGAGGTCGATGTGGAAGAGCTTGTCGTGGTAGAGCGCCTGCGCGATGCCCGCCGCGAAGTTGAGCCCGGCCATCTGCTCGTGACCGACCTCCGGGTTCAGGCCCACCAGCTCCGGACGCTCCAGCGACTCGATGAACGCCAGCGCGTGACCGACCGTGGGAAGGAGGATGTCGCCGCGCGGCTCGTTCGGCTTCGGCTCGATCGCGAAGCGGATGTCATAGCCCTTGTCGGTCACGTAGTCGCCCAGCAGGTTCACGGCCTCCCGGTATCGCTCCAGCGCCGAGCGCACGTCCTTGGCGGAGTCGTACTCGGCGCCTTCGCGGCCGCCCCACATCACGAACGTCTTCGCACCGAGCTCGGCGGCGAGATCGAGGTTGCGCAGCACCTTGCGCAACGCGAACCGGCGAACTGCGCGGTCGTTGGACGTGAAGCCGCCGTCCTTGAAGACCGGGGCGGAGAAGAGGTTGGTGGTGACCATGGGCACCACCAGGCCCGTGTCGGCGAGCGCGCCCTTCAGGCGGTCGATCTGCGTCTGGCGCTCGGCGTCGGTGGACCCGAACGCGAAGAGGTCGTCGTCGTGGAACGTCAGGCCGTAGGCGCCGAGCTCCGACAGCTTCTCGACGGCGTGCACCACATCCAGTGCCGGGCGCGTGGGTCCGCCGAAGGGGTCGGCACCGTTGTAGCCGATGGTCCAGAGACCAAAAGAGAAGCGGTCTTCGCGGGTGGGGGTGGTCGTCATCGTCTCGCCCTTCGGGGAAATCGGTATATGTTGTGATGCACAACATATTGCGGGAGGATCGAGAGCGCAACCCCTGTCACACTGAAGTGTCCGCAAAGGAGGCACATGGATCAGGCGTCCACCACGCCGGGCAGCGACAATCTGCCCCGGCTGCTCACCATCCTCCATCGCGAGGGCGCACGATCCCGGGCGCAGCTGACAGCGGACACGGGCCTCAACCGCTCCACGATCGCCTCACTGGTGGCTTCGCTCACCGAATCCGGTCTCGCCGTGGAGCACGATCCGGCCCAGACCCGCCGCGTCGGCCGCCCCTCCCCCGTGGTCTCCCCCTCCTCCGAGGTCGTTGCGATCGCCGTGAACCCGGAGGTGGACGCGGTGCGTCTCGCGGCCGTGGGACTGGACCGTGCCGTGCGCGCCCGTGCCACCGTGGAGCTGGACGCACCGCCCTCGCCCCGGCAGGTGGCGGATGTCATCGCCGCGACCATCGCCGCGTGGCGCGAGGGTGCGCTGTCGCACGCGCGGCTCGTGGGCATCGGTCTCGCGGTGCCCGGTCTCGTCAGCGGCACGGCGCTGGTCGCGAATGCGCCTCACCTCGGCTGGGTCGACGAGCCGCTCGCCGACATCGTCGCAGAGACCACCGGACTGCCGGCCCGCGCGGGAAACGACGCCTCGCTCGGCGCGCTCGCCGAGCACCGATTCGGCTCCGGCGCCGGTCGTGACGATGTGGTCTACCTCAACGGCGGCCCGTCCGGCATCGGTGGCGGAATCATCACCGGTGGACGCCTGCTCCGCGGCGTCTCGGGCTTCTCCGGCGAGTTCGGGCACATCGTCGCCCCCTTCACCGACCCCGCCGACCGGCGAACGGCGTCGGGGGCGTTCGAAGACGAGCTCCGTGCGCCGGGCGCGGAAACAAACACACTGGTCCGCGATGAGATCGGTGTGCCGGACCCCCGTGCAGCGGCGCAGGAGCGGGCGCGCCGTCGCCGCATCCTCGCCGCCACGATCGCCACCGCTGTCTCGATCCTCGATACCGGTGCGGTGGTGCTCGGTGGCACCCTCGCGCCGCTGCTCGGGGAGGGAAAGGACGCCAAGGAGCTGCGGGACGCGATCGCCGAACAGTGCATCCGCCCGAACGATCCGGACTTCGCAGTCCTGCCCGCGGCGCTGGCCGACGACCGGCTGTTCATCGGCGCCGCCGAGCTCGCCTTCGCCGGTCTCCTCGCCGACGAAGCCCTCCTCGCCTGACTCCCGTCGAGCGCCGTCGCGTCCCTTCCTCATCGCGGGATCACGCACGGCCGCGGCCCCACGGACGCGGGAGCACGCACGGCCCCAGCCCCACGGACGCGGGATCACGCACGGCCCCAGCCGCACGGACGCGGGATCACGCACGGCCGCAGCCGCACGGACGCGGGATCCAACGCGGACGCGGGACCAGGATCAGTCGCGCACGCGCGGGCGGGAGGCGGACCGGGACGAGACGGGGCCGCGCGTGCGGCCCCAGAACCGACGACGCATCACGGGGATCGGCTGCGTCACGACGGCATCGACCGTGCGCGAGCCGTCGATCGGTCCCACCACGGCGATCGGCGTGGTGTCGGTGGCGGGCTCGCCGCGGCGCACGGGCATGACAGCGAGTGCGCGTCGCGCATGCAGGTAGGCGGGGACGAGCACCACGACGGCGCCGATCCAGGCCAGCGGGTTGGACCACGCCACACCGACATAGCCCCACACCGCGCCGAGGGCGACGGCCGCCAGCACGCGCATCCCGAGTTCGATCATCCCCGTGATGGTGGGGATGATCGCGCTACCGAGCCCCTGCAGAGCGCCGCGGAGCACGAACAGCACGCCGAGTATCCAGTATGCGAGTCCGTTGATGACCAGATTGATGAACGCGAGATCGGCGACGTCGGCGGCTCCGTCGCCGACGAAGAGGCGGACCATCTGGCCGCCGAAGGCGATCATCACGGCGCCGAGGGCCGCGGAGCCGATGAGGGTCATCCAGACCGCCTGAACAACGCCGCGGCGGATGCGATCCGGACGCCCCGCCCCGAGGTTCTGGGCTACGAACATCGAGGTGGCAAGACCCAGAGAGGCGAGGAAGGCACTGGCGAGGGAGTCGACACGCATCGCCGTGGTGTACGCGGCGACGGCGTCCGCACCGAGGCCGTTGAGCCGCACCTGCACCGCGATGGCGCCGATCGAGATGATCGAGGCCTGGAATCCCATGGGCAGACCGAGGCGCAGGTGCTCGCGAACGTCGTCGGAGGTGATGCGCCAGTCCTCGCGCTTCAGGTGCAGCTCGGGCAGGCGGGCCTTCACGTAGAGCAGGCACAGCAGCACCGACACCAGCTGCGAGATCACGGTGGCCAGCGCGGCACCCGCCACACCCCACTCCAGCACCGCGACGAAGACCACGACCAGCAGCACGTTGAGCAGGCACGCGAGCACGAGGAAGACCAGCGGTGTCCGGGAGTCGCCGATCGCACGGATCGCTGCGGAGAGGAAGTTGAAGAACATCGTCGCACCGGTGCCGAGGAAGCTGATCACGGTGAACACCGTCGCCTCCGGCAGGAGGATCTCCGGCGTGTTCAGCATCCGCAGCGCCCATTCGGAGAAGAACGGCGCTGCCGCGGTGATGAGCACGCTCACGATGCCGGTGAGAATGGCGCCCGTGGCAACCGACCGGCGCACGGCCGCGGCGTTCTGCGCACCGTAGGCCTGAGCTGTGGGGATGGCGAAGCCGGCGGTCATTCCCCAGGCGAAGCCGAGGAGGAAGAAGATGAAGCTGCCGGTGGCGCCGACGGCCGCGAGCGAGTCGACGCCGAGATGACGACCGACGACGACCGTGTCGACGAACTGGTAGAGCTGCTGGACGGCGTTGCCGATGAGAAGCGGGACGGTGAAGGCGAGGATGACGCGCCAGGGGCTGCCCGCGGTGAGCGACTGGGACATGACACTTTCTGGGAGAGGAAGCCGGATCGGGGGCGGGCGTCCGCCGTCACCGAGGGAACCGATTCAGGGGGGGAAATCGGCCGATGAGGCGGGTGGTCCGTTGCCGCTCGAGCAGGCGACGGCGTACCGCCGCTCGTCGGGACCACCTCCATGCTCCCACGACATGGCCCGAGAACGAAACGATTCGATCCCTTATTTTCCGGGCGGCAAGATCAATCTGCGGATGAAAACTCTCCTCGCTGCACCCAGCGGGCTACCCACCCTGGCGCGCGCGCCATTCCTCGGCGAGGATCGCGTACGTATAGCCGTCGATCCAGCCGAGCTCGGCATGCCACGAGTCCCGCCGGCCGTGCTGCTCACGTCTCATCCCCAGCTTCTCCATCACGTGCCAGGAGGCCGTGTTGTCCGCAAAGCACCCGGCCGTGACCCGGTGAACCCCGAGTTCGTCGAATGCGAGGACGAGTAGCGCCCGCCCGAGCTCGGTGGCGTAGCCCCGCCCGGCGTATGCGGGATCGATCAGGTATCCGATTCCGGCCTCGGCCCCGCGCCACGGACCGTCGGCAACGTGGCTCTGCCCCATGGCGTCCGTGACCCAGAGTGAGGCGGTGCCCACCGCCTCATCGCCGAGGAACGCAATGGCCGAGTGATCGTGCGGATCAGCGATGGCATCCAGCCAGGCCCGGCGGAAGGCCTCCGGCTCCACCTCGGTCTTGAGCAGCCAGTTCGTCACCGCCGGGTCGTTTCGCCAGCGTAGAACCCGGTCGAGGCTCTCTGCCGTGGGCAGTCGGAGCTCCAGCTCGCCCGCAGGGCGCGGCCAGACGATGCCGGGAGAAGTCATGCGTCCTGTCTAGCAGTAGTCGGCCGGTCGCCGGTGCGGGGTGCCGCGTGGCGGCGGATGACGCCCGGAGGGTGTCGAGCCCACTCGCGACGCTAACATCGCCGCAGCGAGGAAGGCGGGCGAGATGGCGCGAGGGATCGTCGTGGTCGGCGGCGGTGTGATGGGCCTGGCGACGGGATGGGCACTCGCTCGCGCTGGAGCGCGCCCGATCGTGCTGGAGCGGTTCGCGCGCGGTCACCACCACGGCGCATCACACGGGAGGACACGGAACTTCAACGACGCGTACTCGCGCGACGAGTACCTCGATCTGCTGGTGCGTGCGCGTGAGCTCTGGGCCCTCCTGTCCGCCGGGCTCGATCAGCCACTCATTCGCGCGCACGGACTCGTCAATCACGGGCCGCTCGACCGTCTCCTGCCGGTTCAGCGCGCCCATGCCGGGCGCGGGATCCGCTCCCGCCTGCTGGATCCGGCAGAGGCGGGCGCCCGGTTCACCGGCATGCGGTTCGCAGAGCCGGTCCTGCTGTCCGAGTCGTCGGGAGCCATCCGTGCGGCCATGGCCCTGCGCCGCTTCGAGGCCGCCATCCGTGACGCCGGTGGCGATGTCCGCTGGAGCACCCCCGTGCGCGCGGTCAGCCCGAGCGGGCGGGTGACACTCCCGGATGGATCCGAGATCCACGCCGATCGCGTCGTGATCACCGCGGGCGCCTGGACGCGCGCGCTGGTTGCCGCGACGATCCCCCTTCCCGGGTTGCGGGTCACCGAGGAGCACCCGGCTCATTTCCGCCCGCGTCGCGAGGCCGTCTGGCCGTCGTTCAACCACCTGCTGGGCCGGCCGTGGCCGGCAGATGTCTACGGCATGCCGACCCCCGGCGAGGGCATCAAGGTGGGCTTCCATCTGGTCGGCGAGGAGGTGGACCCGGATCAGCGCCCCCATCGGTCGCACTCCCTGACGCAGTTGCGGGACTATGTCCGCGAGTGGTTCCCCGGGCTGGACGCGGATACCGCTGCCCCGGTCAGCTGCACGTACACATCGACCGCCGACGAGGACTTCCACCTCGACCGCTCCGGCCGCATCGTGGTGGGTGCGGGATTCTCGGGGCACGGCTTCAAGTTCGCCCCGGCGATTGGTGAGGTCCTGGCCCGCCTCGCTCTTGAGGACGACTACCGCGCCGCGGAGCTCTTCCGCCGCATCGAGCGGCCGGCGCGCTCCCGCTGAGGCACCGGACGCGAACGGCCCGGGAGATGATCTCTCCCGGGCCGTGTCACGACACGATCACTTGCGGTAGTTCGGCGCCTCGACGACGATCTGCACGTCGTGCGGGTGGCTCTCCTTGAGTCCGGCCGCCGTGATGCGGACGAACTTGCCCTTCGCCTGCAGTTCCTCGATGGTGCGGGCTCCCACGTAGAACATGGACTGACGCAGACCCCCGACCATCTGGTAGGCGACGGCGGCGACCGGACCGCGGTACGCCACCTGGCCTTCGATACCCTCGGGGATCAGCTTGTCGTCGCTGGGGACGTCGGCCTGGAAGTAGCGGTCCTTGGAGTAGGACGTCTTCTTGCCGCGCGTCTGCATCGCACCCAGCGACCCCATGCCACGGTACTGCTTGAACTGCTTGCCGTTGACGAAGACCACATCTCCGGGCGACTCGTCGGTTCCGGCGAACAGCGAACCCATCATCACCGTGTCGGCACCGGCGACGAGCGCCTTGGCGATGTCACCCGAGTACTGCAGACCGCCGTCGGCGATCACGGGGACGCCCGCGGGCTTCGCGGCCTTCGCCGCCTCATAGATGGCGGTGACCTGCGGCACGCCGACACCGGCGACCACGCGGGTCGTGCAGATGGAACCAGGGCCGACTCCCACCTTGACGGCGTCGGCACCGGCGTCGACGAGCGCCTGAGCGCCCTCGCGCGTGGCGACGTTGCCGCCCACGATGTCGATCGCGTCGAAGGTCGGATCCGCCTTCAGGCGCTTGATCAGGTCCACCACGCCGGCGGAGTCGCCGTTGGCGGTGTCCACCACGATGACGTCCACACCGGCGTCGCGCAGGGCCTCGGCGCGCTGCCAGGCCTCTCCGAAGAAGCCGATGGCCGCACCCACACGGAGGCGTCCCTGGTCGTCCTTGGTGGCGAGCGGGTACTTCTCGCTCTTGTCGAAGTCCTTGGTGGTGATGAGACCGGCGAGCTTGCCCTCATCATCCAGCAGCGGGAGCTTCTCCACGCGATGCTTGGCGAAGATGGCCAGGACGTCGTCGGCGGGAATGCCCACCGGTGCCGTGATGAGGCCCTCACTCGTCATGACGTCCTTCACACGGGTGATGGACTTGTCGCTCACGAAGCGCATGTCCCGGTTGGTGACGATGCCCACGAGATGACCGGCCTCGTCGACGACGGGCAGTCCGGAGATGCGGTACTTGGCACACAGTCCGTCGACCTCGGCGATGGTGGCGTCCGGCGTCGTGGTGATGGGATCCGAGATCATCCCCGACTCGGATCGCTTGACGCGGTCGACCTGCGTCGCCTGGTCTTCGATCGACATGTTGCGGTGCAGGATCCCGATGCCGCCCTGGCGGGCCATCGCGATGGCCATGCGCGCCTCGGTGACGGTGTCCATCGCGGCGGAGAGCAGCGGAGTGGCGACCGTGATGCGGCGGGTCAGTCGCGAGGAGGTGTCGGCCTCACTCGGGATCACATCGGTGTGCCCCGGCAGCAGGAGCACATCGTCGTAGGTCAGTCCGACGAAACCGAAGGGATCGTTCTGTTCCATGTACGGGGGGCTCCTCTCGCGCCGATGGGCGCAGATCATGCGGGGGTCGACGGCGACGGCTACGGGCTGGTGACCCGTTCTGATGATTCTAAGCGCCCGCGGGGCGCGAATAATTCCCGCCGGCGCACGGTCCAGTCCACTGCTCCAGGCCACTTCGCTTTTCGCTGCCCCCCAAGCCGTTTCGATTGCAATCTGTCCACAGAACGCCACAATGCTGGATCAATTGCTCACTGACGTCTACGCTCGTCGCAATCAGTGTTGACGCATCCCGATGCTTCGCGCCCGACCCAAAGGAGGGTTCGTGGGCTCCACGACTCCCATGACCAGGCCCCGCCCCAAGTGGCAGGTCCTGTTCATCGCCGTGATCCTGGCCGCCGTGGCCGTGTTCGCATCCGTTTTCGCCACCGCCGGAAGTGCCCGCGCCGAGGAGTCTCCCGACGGGCAGACCGTCACGGACTTCGTCGTCAAGGGCTTCATCACCTTCGAAGAGAAGCCTCTGGAGGGCGTGAAGCTCTCCATCGAGGGAAACGGCTTCAGCGGGGAGACGGAGACGGACGCCGAGGGCGCCTGGACGCTCTACGTACCGGAGAAGGCCGACTACACCCTCACGGTGGATGAGTCCACCCTGCCGGACGGGGTGATCGTGACCGACGGGGCCGAGAAGGAGGTCGCCTTCAAACTCACCAACACCGTCCGGATCAACATGTTCCTCGGCGAGGGCGAACGAGTCACCGAGTCCTTCGCCGATCAGCTGCTGGTGCGTCTGGCGAACGGACTCCAGTTCGGACTGCTCCTGGCACTCGCCGGCATCGGCGCGGCCCTGATCTACGGCACCACCGGCCTGTCGAACTTCGCGCACGGCGAGCTCGTCACCTGGGGGGCGTTCGTCTCGCTGGTGTTCACATCTTTCTGGAGCCTGCCGCTGTGGGCCGGACTCATCGCCGGGGTGATCGGGGGTGCTGCCCTCGGCCTCGCGCTGGATGCCGGGCTCTGGCGACCCCTGCGACGACGAGGACTCGGCGTGGTGCAGCTCATGATCGTGAGCATCGGCCTGTCGCTGACCCTGCGGTACGTGATCCAGTTCTTCATCGGCGGCGGCACCTTCCAGCTGGAGGGTGCCAACATGGCACCGATGAAGTTCGGCCCCGTCTCCCTGAGCTGGGTCGACATCATCAGCATCATCGTCTGCGTGGTGTCCATCGCTGCCGTGGCGTTCTTCCTCACCCGCACGCGGCTCGGCAAGGCTACCCGCGCGATCTCGGACAACCCGCAGCTGGCCGCGGCCTCCGGCATCAACGTGGATCGCGTCATCCGCATCGTGTGGGTGATCGCCGGCATGCTCGCCGCCGTCGCCGGCATCCTCTGGGCGTACTACCGCCCCGGGATCACCTGGAACATGGGCACCGGCATGCTGCTGCTCATCTTCTCCGCCATCACCCTCGGCGGCCTCGGCACGGCCTTCGGCGCGCTCGTGGGCTCACTCATCATCGGCCTGGTGGTCGAGGTGTCCACCCTGTTCGGCGTGCCGAGCGACCTGAAGTACGCCAGCGCGCTCGTCGTGCTGATCATCATCCTCCTGGTACGGCCGCAGGGTCTGCTGGGCCGCAAGGAAAGGCTGGGCTGACGGATGAACTTCCTGAGCATCCTCAACGATGCGGCGAGCTATCTGCTGCAGCCGACCACCCTGGCGTTCGCGCTGGCGGCCACGGGCCTGGCCGTGCACTTCGGGTTCACCGGCCTGCTGAACTTCGGCATGGCGGCCTTCATGGCCCTCGGCGCGTACGGCTACGCCATCTCGATCGTGAGCTTCGGGCTGCCCTGGTGGACGGCCATGCTGGTGGGCATGCTGGCCGCCACCGTCTTCGCGGTGGTGCTGGGCATCCCAACCCTGCGACTGCGCGCGGACTATCTCGCCATCGTGACCATCGCCGCAGCGGAGATCGTGCGCTACCTCTTTCTCACGGAGAGCTTCACGGAGTACACCGCCGGATCGGGCGGTCTGAGCGGCTACGCCCGTGCCTTCATCGATGCGAGCCCGCTCGCAGCCCTGCCGAGCGACATGAAGATCGGATTCGGTCCGTTCAGCTACACACCCAGTCAGCTGAGCACCATCCTGTTCGGCCTGCTGATGCTCGCCATCGCGATCCTCCTGGTGTGGGCCCTGATGCGCAGCCCGTGGG
This sequence comes from Microbacterium nymphoidis, assembly GCF_021044885.1. GTDB lineage: Bacteria > Actinomycetota > Actinomycetes > Actinomycetales > Microbacteriaceae > Microbacterium > Microbacterium nymphoidis. The sequence continues at coordinate 1,100,012 of NZ_JAJNOD010000001.1, forward strand.
GCCGGGTCATCAAGGGCATCCGCGAGGACGAAGACGCGGTGCGCTCGCTCGGCAAGAACGTGTTCGCCTACAAGATGCAGTCCCTCATCATCGGTGGCGTGATCGCCGCGGTGGGAGGCATCGTCTGGGTGATGGGCTCGGCGACCAGTCCGGGCCTGTACACCACCTCCACCACGTTCCAGATCTGGACGATGCTGCTCCTCGGCGGAGCGGCGACCATCTTCGGACCGGCACTGGGCGCTGTCATCTACCTGGTGGCGCAGTCGTTCCTGTCGGGTCTGCTGAGCGGAATGGCGAAGGCGGGCATGCTCCCCTTCACCGACTCGCAGGCCAAGGTTCTGGTGCTGATCCTGCTGGGGCTCGTGCTGATGCTGATCGTGATCTTCCGCCCGCAGGGCATCCTCGGCAACAAGAGGGAGCTGACCTTTGTCAAGTGAGAACACCCCCGGCGCCGCGGCGGAGCCCGCGCCGATGACCGGGAGCATCAAGCGGCCGAAGACGGTGATCGGGCTGGAAGGCGCGCCCGCACCGGGCGTGAAGAAGACGGACCCGATCCTCGTGATCGACAACGTCACCCGTCAGTTCGGTGGCCTGAGCGCGGTGGACGTGGATCATCTCGAGATCCCGCGTCACGCCATCACCGCCCTCATCGGCCCCAACGGGGCGGGCAAGACCACGCTGTTCAACCTGCTCTGCGGCTTCGACAAGCCCAACACGGGCACCTGGGCATATGACGGCACGAACCTCGCCGGCGTCCCCTCGTTCAAGGTCGCCCGGATGGGCCAGGTGCGCACCTTCCAGCTGACCAAGGCGCTCTCGCTGCTGACGGTGCTGGAGAACATGAAGCTCGGAGCGCCGGGGCAGCGCGGCGAGCGGTTCTGGACGTCGATGCTGCCCTGGCTGTGGCGGTCGCAGGAGCGGGAGATCGAGGCGAAGGCGAAAGACCTGCTCGTTCGCTTCAAGCTCGACGCCAAAGAGCAGGACTACGCCGCCTCCCTTTCGGGAGGGCAGCGAAAGCTCCTCGACATGGCGCGAGCCCTTATGAGCGATCCCAACCTCGTCATGCTCGACGAGCCGATGGCGGGGGTCAACCCGGCTCTGACGCAGTCGCTGCTGGATCACGTGCTGGATCTCAAGGAGCGCGGCATGACGGTGCTGTTCGTCGAACACGACATGCACATGGTCCGGCACATCGCAGACTGGGTCGTGGTGATGGCCGAGGGCCGCGTGGTCGCAGAGGGTCCACCGGAGACCGTGATGGACGATCCGGCCGTCATCGACGCCTACCTCGGCGCCCACCAGGACGTGGATCTGGGTGTGGTCACCGGCCGCGTGGCCGGGGAGTTGAACACCTCGGCCATCACGCTGCTGGATGAGATCGAGGCGGCCACGGAAGCCGCCGCCGAGGGTGAACCCGAGCGGCGCGGCGAAGAGGAGCAGAAGTGACCGAGAACGCATCCGATGTCGTCGTGCAGATGACAGACGTCCACGCCGGCTATCTTCCGGGCATCAACATCCTCAACGGCGCCAACCTCGTCGCGCGCAAGGGCGAGCTCATCGGCATCATCGGGCCGAACGGCGCCGGGAAGTCCACGCTGCTGAAGGCCATCTTCGGAATGGTGAAGGTACGCGGAGGTGAGATCACCGTCAACGGCGAGAGCATCGTCGGGCTGAAGGCGGACAAGCTCGTCTCGCGCGGCGTGGCCTTCGTGCCGCAGACCAACAACGTCTTCCCCTCGCTCACCATCGAGGAGAACCTGCAGATGGGGCTGTATCAGAACCCGAAGGCGTTCGCGGAGCGCCTGGAGTTCGTCACCGGGATCTTCGCCGAGCTGGGTGCGCGCCTGAAGCAACGCGCCGGATCGCTGTCCGGCGGCGAGCGGCAGATGGTCGCGATGAGCCGCGCGCTGATGATGGACCCGTCGGTGCTGCTCCTGGACGAGCCGTCCGCCGGCCTCAGCCCGGTGCGACAGGACGATGCCTTCATCCGCGTCAGCGACATCAACAAGGCGGGAGTCACCACGATCATGGTGGAACAGAACGCCCGCCGCTGCCTGCAGATCTGCGACCGCGGCTATGTGCTGGATCAGGGCCGCGACGCTTACGAGGGCCCCGGTCGTGACCTGCTCGTGGATCCGAAAGTCATCGCGCTCTACCTCGGTACCCTCGCGGAGGATGCCGCCTAGTCCCCCGATGGGAGATGGAGAACGCACCCCCGACCGCGGTCGGGGGTGCGTTCTTGATCTCCCGTTCCGCGGCAATGCGAGATGCCCCCGGTGCAGCACCGGGGGCATCTCGGGTGAGGCGTATCAGTCGATGCGCTCGTACTGGTTCTCGGCCTTGTACTCGTAGACGCCGATCGCGGCGGCCTGCGGGTCGCCGGCCTCGTCGAAGTCGACGTCACCGGAGTAGCCGTTGTAGTTGGCCACGCCGCCGTCGTTGATGATCTTCGCGCAGTCGGCGAACGACGTGCACTCGGTGCCGTCACCGGAGCCGCCCGAGACCTCCTGCATCTTGGCGGCGACGTCCTTGCCGTCGGTCGACTTGGCGGCAAGCGCCGCCAGCGCCATCAGCACGACGGCGTCGTACGCCTCGGCGGCGTAGGTCCAGTCCTCGACCTTGGGGTTGCCCGCCGCCGTCCAGTTGGCCTGCAGACGCTCGGTGAAGTCGTCCGGCAGCTTCGGGCCGGCCTTGGTGCCCTTGGCACCCGTCATGTCGATGGAGATCTCATCGGCGCTACCGGCCACGTACTGCTTGAGGTTGCCGTCCACCAGGTAGAAGTCCTTGGCCGTGAAGCCGGCGTTCACCAGCAGCGGGCCGATGGTCTTGAACTGGTCGTAGCTGACCACGGCGATGGCGTCCGGCTTGGCCGCGGCCACGGCCGAGACCTGCGAGTCGAACTGCGCGTCACCGACGTTGAACGACTCCTGCGCCACGACCTTGCCGCCGCTCGCCTCGAAGTTCGACGCGATGGCCTCGTTCAGACCGGTGCCGTAAGCGTCGTTCTGGTAGATGATCGCCAGGTTCTTCTTCTGGTCGTCGGCCATCACGCCGGCGAGGACCTCGCCCTGGAGCAGGTCGCTGGGCGCGGTGCGGAAGTAGAGCCCGTTGTCGTCGATGGTGGTGAAGTCCGGCGACGTGTTCGACGGCGAGACCTCGACGATGTTGGCCGCGACGTTCTCCGGCAGGATGATCTTCGTCACGGCGGACGATGCAGCGCCCACGAGACCGGTGATGCCGGCGTTGCGGAGCGTGGTCATGCTGGCGTCGTAGAGCTTGGAGTCGGTGTCACCCTCGTCGCCCTCGGTGAGGTCGATGGTGATGCCCGCAGCAGCGTCGTTGACCTCCTTGACCGCGAGCGTGGTGCCACCGGACATGGGCGGGCCGAGGAACGCGAGCGAACCGGTCTTCGGAAGCAGAGCACCCATCTTGAACGTGAGGTCACCCGTGGTGCCCGAGCCCTGCGTGGACGCAGCCGTCTCGCCACCGGACGAAGCGGAGGGCTTGTCCCCACCGCTCGTTCCGCCGCTGCAGCCGGCCAGCACGAGCGCGGACACTGCTGTCAGCGCCAGACCGGCGAGCACCCGCGTGCGGCGCTTTCGCGTGAATTCGTACATAGTGTTCCTTTGCTCGAAACATGTGCGTCGTCGATGACGCACCCGGATCGCTCCGGGTTTCCTGAAACACTAAGGTGCGCGAGCGCCTGCGTACGTATCAGACTGCTAACGATCCGCGGGCTCGGATCACACCTGCGCCGCCCGCGCGAGGGCCGCCCGTGCGCGGCGTCCCGCCAGCAGCGAGTCCGTGACGAGGATGACCACGGCGACCCAGACGATGCCGAAACCGATCCACCGTTCCGCAGGCATCGGTTCATGCAGGATGAACACGCCCACGAGGAACTGCAGGATCGGAGCAGCGAACTGCAGGATGCCGACCATGGTCAGTGGAATTCGGCGCGTCCCGATCGCGAACAGCAGCAGCGGCACGGCCGTGGTGATGCCGAGGCCCGCGATGAGGGCCACGTGCCCGATGCCGCCGACGCCGATGGTGATGCCGGAGGTGACGGCGACGACCACGAGCTGGACGATGGCCACCGGCAGCAGCCACACGGTCTCCAGGGTGAGGCCGCTGACCGCGTCGACGCGCGGTCCGATGCGGTTCTTCACGAGACCGTAGAAGCCGAACGAGAAGGCGAGGCCGAGGGAGATCCACGGCATCTCGCCGTAGCCGATCACGATGGCGATGACTGCGAGGGCGGCCACCCCGATGGCGGTCCACTGCAGCGGACGCAGGCGCTCGTGCAGCACGAGCACGCCGAGCAGAACCGACACGATCGGGTTGATGAAGTATCCGAGGCTGCTCTCGACCACCTGCCCGCCCTGGGCCGCCAGCACGAAGAGCTGCCAGTTGATGTAGACGAGCCCGCCGCCCAGGGCCGTGAGCGCGGCGAGTTTCGGGTCACGGAAGACGGCGATCACACGCGACCAGCCGCGGGTCACCGCTAGCGCCACGAGGCAGAACACCACCGAGAACACGATCCGCCAGGCGACCGTCTCCCAGGCACCCGTCGGTGCCAGGATAAGGAAGTAGACCGGGAGGACTCCCCAGAGCAGATACGCGGAGAGAGTGCTCAGGAATCCGACGGTTTCGTCGCTGGTGCGGCGCTGCGCGGGTGCGCTCTTCACTGCTTCCTCCGGGAGTCGATGACGGGGGTGGGTGCCGTCTCGATGCGCTGCATCGGTCCGGTGGCGGTCGCGGGGATGCCGCGCGCGAGTCTTCGTTCGCGGCGGCGGGCGGAGAGGGTGATCAGACTGTCCACCACCAGCAACGCCACGGCTCCCCAGACGATTCCGAAGCCGAGCAGACGCGCGGGCGGCATCGGCTCGCCGAGGATCACGGCGCCGGCGACGAACTGGATGATCGGTTCGATGAACTGCAGGATGCCGATGTAGATGAGCGGAACACGTCGCGTCCCCGCGGCGAAGAGCAGCAGCGGGAGCGCAGTCACCACACCCGACAGCGGGACCATCGCGGTGTTGAGCGCTCCGTGGCTGCCCCACTCCAGCCCGCGGGTGACGGCGATCACCACGAGCTGGATCACCGCGATCGGCAGCGTCCACAGTGTCTCCAGGGTCAGCCCGCTGATGGCGTCCACCCGCGCGCCGATCTTCTTCTTGACGAATCCGTACAGTCCGAACGTGACGGCCATGAGGAGTGCCATCCACGGCACCGTGCCGTAGATGACCGACAGCACGACGACGGCGAGCAGTGACAGGCCGAACGCCGCCCACTGCAGTGCGCGCAGCCGTTCGTGGAAGAAGACGATGCCCAGCACCACGGAGATGATCGGCGTGATGAAGTAACCGAGGCTGGATTCCAGCACGTTGCCGGTGGTGGCGGCCAGGGTGAACAGATACCAGTTCAGATAGATGATGCCCGCGGCCAGCCCGCACAGCAGCAGCACCCGTGGCTGGCGGATCACAGCCGAGATGTTCGACCACCCGCGCGTGACGGCGACGAGGATGGCGCAGAACACCAGCGAGAACACCACACGCCAGCCGACGATCTCATCGGCTCGCAGCGGGATCAGCAGCAGGAAGAACAGGGGAACGATCCCCCACAGCACGTAACTTCCCGATGCGTAGAGGATCCCCTTCCCGCGCTCCTCCGCAGGGGCGCGGTCCGTCATCACTTCAGCAGTCTATGGCTCCCCGCCGCGCACGCCTGCCCGTCCCCCGGGCGCAGAGACATGACGAAGGCCCGTGTGCGGTGCACACGGGCCTTCGGACGAAAGCGTCAGCCGAGGATCAGCGAACGACGACCGCCAGAACATCGCGAGCGGAGAGCACGAGGAACTCCTCGGCACCGAACTTCACCTCGGTGCCGCCGTACTTGCTGTAGAGCACGCGGTCACCGACGGCGACGTCGAGCGGAACGCGGTTGCCGTTGTCGTCGATGCGACCGGGGCCCACGGCCACGACCTCGCCCTCCTGGGGCTTTTCCTTGGCGGTGTCGGGGATGACCAGTCCACTGGCAGTGGTCTGCTCAGCCTCGACCTGCTTGATGACGATGCGGTCCTCGAGCGGCTTGATGGAAACCGACACGGTTTACCTCTTCCTTCTTGCGATTCAAGACTCGTTAGCACCCGCACTAGTCGAGTGCTAATGCCAGTGTAGGACGGTGGCTGGCACTCACGCAATGCGAGTGCCAATCCTTCAGCAACCGGTCAGACTGCGCCGCGCGGAGGGCGGCCCGTAGGCTGTCGGAGTGGAGATGAGCGAGCTGAGGGCCCTGCTGACGCCGGAGGGCCTCGCCCTCCTCGATGCGACGGGTGGGATCGTCACGAGCGACGACGCCCTGCGCGCCGTCTCGCGCCTGCGCGCCGCAGGCCACGGACCGGAACTCGTCTCCGCCGTCGTCACCCAGGCCCGGCTGCGCACGCGCGCGGCGGCGAAGTTCGGACCGTTCGCCGAGCGCATGCTGTTCACCCGCGCCGGCCTGGAGCAGGCTACGCGCATGCCCGTCGCCGCACGCCATGCCGGGCGGTTCCGCGCGGCCGGACTGACCAGTGTGGCAGACCTCGGCTGCGGTATCGGCGGCGATTCCCTCGCCTTCGCCGGCGCAGACCTTCGGGTGCTCGCCGTGGACGCCGACGAGGTCACAGCCGCGATCGCCGCGTACAATCTCGCGATCTTCGGGGACGACGTCCGCGTGCAGCATGCGCGTGCTGAGGAGACCGACCTCGGCGACGTCGAGGCCGCATGGCTCGATCCGGCGCGCCGCACCGCCGGTCACTCCGAGACGACGCGGGTGGGTGCCCACGAGTACACCCCGTCTCTGCCCTGGGTGTATGAGCTGGCCGAACGCATGCCGCTGGGGGTCAAGCTCGGCCCCGCGCACGATCGCGCCGAGATCCCGGACGGGGCGGAAGCTCAGTGGGTGAGCGACGGCGGATCGGTGGTGGAGCTCGCGCTGTGGTTCGGCGCACTCGCGCGTCCGGGAATCGGTCGCTCCGCCCTGGTCATGCGCGCCGACGAGTCCCACGAACTGAGCGCATCGGCCGACACCGAGGACGAGCCGGTGCGCCCCCTGGGCGCCTTCCTCCATGAGCCCGACGGCGCCGTGATCCGGGCGCGGCTGATCGGGGAGGTCGCCCGGTCGCTGGATGCCGGAATGCTCGCCCCGGCAATCGCCTACGTCACCGGGGACGCGGCGCTCACCAGCCCGTTCGTACAGTCGTTCCGGGTACGTGAGGAGCTCCCGACCGACCCCAAGCAGCTCGCTCGCGCGCTGAAGGCACGCGACATCGGCACCCTGGAGATCAAGAAGCGCGGCGTGGACGTCGACCCCGCCGCGCTGCGACGCAAGCTCAAGCTCACCGGCAGTGAGTCGGCGACCCTGTTCCTCACCCGGCGGGGCGATACGCGCGTCGCGATTCTCGCGGATCGCGTCTGACGGGTCGTCTCAGAACCACCAGCCCACCTGGCGACCGACCCACCAGATCCAGCCCGCGCTGTAGATGAGCGAGAGGATGCTGAGGCCGATGGCCCAGTGCCCGAGCGCCGTGCTCTCCGCCGGGCGCCGGACGGCCACGATGCCGAGGACCAGCGCGAAGATGCCGAGGGGGAAGAGCCAGCCGACCACGCACGAGCCGATGAGCGCGGAGATGGAGAACGAGAGCGCGCTGCCCCCGATGCCCTTGCGCACGAGCGCGGCGGGCGCCCACACCACCTCCGGACGTGCTGCGGATTCGTCTGCCACCGGAGGCGCGCCGCGCAGTTCGGGGTCGTCTGCGGGGTCGGGGATCTGACGGATCACCGAGATCTCGGCGGTCCAGCCGGTGTGCTCCGGGTCGATTTCGGCGAGGATGTCCTTCGAGATCAGGTCCTCACGCACGGCCGACTCGACGACGGTGTCGTCGTCGAGAGAAGGATCCCCGCCGTCCGGCGGTGATCCCGACCCGGTGCGCGCGTCCTCAGCCATCGCGACCCGCACTCGGTGCCGGCGCCACCTGGATCTCGGTGACCGGCAGCGTCGAATCCGCGCCGAACGCGAGCGTGGAAGCTCCACGCCCCGACATGATGAGCTCCGAGGCGAGCCCGGCGATCATCGCGCCGTTGTCGGTGCACAGCGACAACGGCGGGATCCGCACCGTGACGCCCGCCTTCGCGCCCCGCTCGAGCGCGACCTCCCGCAGCCGACGGTTGGCGATGACTCCGCCTCCGAGGAGCAGGCGCGGGACGCCGTACTGCGCGCACGCGTCGAGGGCCTTCGTGACGAGCACGTCGACCACCGCCTCGCGGAAGCTCGCTGCGACGTCCGCGACCGGGATCTCCTCCCCCGCCGCACGCTTCTGCTCCACCCAGCGCGCCACCGCGGTCTTCAGACCGGAGAACGAGAAGTCATAGCGGTGATCGGCCATGTCGCTGGCGCGAGACAGCCCGCGAGGGAACCGGATCGCCGTCGGATCCCCGTCCGCTGCGGCACGGTCGATCTGCGGCCCGCCCGGATAGGGCAGCCCCAGCAGGCGGGCGACCTTGTCGAAGGCCTCCCCTGCGGCATCGTCCATGGTCTCCCCGAGCAGTTCGACATCGGTGGTGAGATCGCGGACCAGCAGGAGGGAGGTGTGCCCCCCGGAGACGAGAAGAGCGACGGTGGGGTACTCGAGCGGCTCGGCGGAATCGTCCAGGATGTCCGCGGCGATGTGCCCGACGAGGTGGTTGACCGCGTACAGCGGCTTGCCGAGGCCCACCGCGAGCGCCTTCGCCGCCCCGACTCCCACCATCAGGGCCCCCGCGAGCCCCGGACCGCTCGTCACGGCGACGGCGTCGAGCTCGTCGAGGGTGACGCCGGACTCGGCCAGGGCCGCCTCGATTGCCGGCTGCAGCGCCTCCAGGTGGGCGCGCGCCGCGATCTCGGGGATCACCCCGCCGTAGCGGGCGTGCTCGTCCATGCTCGACGCGATCGTGTTGCTGAGCAGGGTGCGCCCCCGCACGATGCCGATTCCGGTCTCATCGCAGCTGGACTCGATGCCGAGCACCAGGGGTTCCGTGCGGTTCACGCGAGCTTCTCCTTCACGGCGGCGGTCAGCGCCAGTCTCATCACCACGGCGTCGACATCGTCCGGCTGGTAGTAGTGCGGGCGTCGCCCGATCTCCGCGAACCCCTCCGACGCATAGAGGGCCCGCGCGGGTGCGTTGTCGTCACGGACATCGAGGAAGACCTCGCGCGCTCCCGCATCAATCGCTCGCCGAAGGAGTTCGTGAAGCAGCATCCGGCCGAGGCCGCGACCGCGAGCTGCGGAGGCGACCGCGATGGTCTGCACATCGGCATCGGGTGAGCCGGACAGGGCTCGCAGACCCGCATATCCCTGCGTGGCACCGTCGGCGTCGACGAGCACGACGTACCGGGTGTGCGGCGAGGCGAGCTCGTCCGCCATGGTGTTCTCCGACCAGGCGTCGGTCGGGAATGACGCGTGTTCGAGCGCCATGATGGCGGCGAGGTCGTCGACGCCGGCATCACGGAGGATCATGCGCCGCCCTTCGGGGAGGCGGTCTTCGGTGCCGCCACGTCGGGAGAGCGCAGGTACAGCGGCTCGTCCGGTCCGATGATCCGCCCCGCCGCGATCGCACGTGCGGCCACGCGACCGAGAAGGCCGGCATCGAGCTGTGCGGCCTCTCCCCAGATCCAGCCGGTGAGAGCGATCTCCGCCTCGGCACGGGCGACCAGGGCCGGTTCGGCGTGGCGCACGGGAAGACCATCGGCGTCGATGCCGGTGTACGCGGTCCAGGCGAGCTCACGACGACGCGCGTCGGTCGCCACGGCGAACTCCGCATCGTCGTCCGATTCCAGCAGTCCGAGCGCGATGGCGTCGTGACTCACCACCGGCACGACCTCGACTCCCCGGGCGAGTGCGAACGTCCGCGCAGCAGCGATCCCGATGCGCAGCCCGGTGAAGGGCCCGGGACCCATCCCCGCCGCAACGTGGGTGATGACGGGATCGCCCGCATCCTGCAGCACACGCGCCAGGAGATCGCCGATCACCTCGGCGTGACCGAGACGGTCATCGGTGTGCGCCTCGGCCAGCACCGTCCCGTCACGATCGACCACGGCGACCGCGGAACCGAGGGAAGTATCGATCGCGAGAATCACCCCTCCAGGGTATCCCGCAGTGCACCGCACCCGGTCGCGAGCAAGCGGGGGCGGGTCAGGGACGAGCGACGATGCGGATGTGGCGCGTGGTGTCCCCGTCGAGCTCGTCGTCGGCGAGGCCGCCCACGTCGTCGCCCGTGGGGCGCTCGATCTCGATCTCCCACCAGTGATCGCGCAGGCCCTCCACCATGCCGTGGCCCCACTCGACGATCACGACCGACCCGTCCACATCCAGGTCGAGATCATCCAGCTCCGCAGCGGAGCCGAGACGGTAGGCGTCGACATGGATGAGAGGGGGGCCGTCCCCCAGCGACGGGTGGGTGCGTGCGATCACGAACGTCGGGCTCTGCACCGGTCCGCGTACCCCGAGCCCCGCACCGATCCCCCGCGTCAGCGTGGTCTTGCCCGCACCCAGCGCCCCGGTGAGCACGATCAGATCGCCCGCGACGAGCGATTCGCCGATACGGCGGCCCAGAGCTTCCATGCCGTCGGCGGTCTCGACGGCGATCTCTCCGAGCAGCGCCTCGTTCACGAGCGGTCCCCTCCCGCGCCCGCGGCGCGCTCGCGACGCGGCACGCGAGCGCTGATCCGCGTGACGATCTCGTAGTTGATCGTGTCGGCGGCCTGCGCCCATGCCTCCACGGCGGGATCGCCGCAGGCGGGGTCGCCGAACAGCACGACCTCATCGCCCACCGCGACCGGCGCATCGCCGACGTCGACGATGAACTGATCCATCGCGATGCGGCCCGACACCTGAAGCAGAGCATCACCGATGCGCACCGGAGCACGATTCGACGCCTGCCGGGGGATCCCGTCGGCGTAGCCGAGGGGAACCAGCGCCAGTGTGGTCTCCCGGTCCGTCCGGTACGTGTAGCCGTAGGACAGGCCCGTACCTGCGGGGACGCGACGGACGTTGGCAACGGTGCCGCGAAGCGTCATGCTCGGGCGCAGGCCCAGCTCCGACGCGACGAACCTGTCGGGATCGGGGCTCAGACCGTGCAGTCCGATGCCGATGCGCACCAGGTCCAGTCGTGTCTCCGCCAGACCGATCGCCGCGGCGGTGGCGGCGATGTGCCGCAGCCGGGGACGAATCCCCTTCGCGGCGGCGCGGTCGACTCCGTCCAGGAACGTGGCGAGCGCCGCACGGTCATCGGCGTCGGACGTGTTGGACACGTGCGAGAACAGTCCGTCGATGTCGAGGATGCCCATCTCTTCGGCGCGACGAGCGATGTCGAAGGCGTCCTCCCAGTGCTCGGGCGGCAGACCGTTGCGGCTGAGCCCGGTCTCCAGCTTCAGGTGCACGCGCGCCGGGGCAGCGACGGATCCCGCCTCGATGGCGGCCGTGAGCTGCTCGATCGTGGAAACGCCGATCGTGATGCGCTGGGCCACTGCGCGTTCGAACCGCGTCCCTGGTGCGTGCAACCACGAGAGGATGTCCGCCGTGATCCCCGCGTCACGCAACTCGAACGCCTCGGACAGATCGGTGACGCCGAGCATCACCGCACCGCCCGCGAGCGCGGCACGGGCGGTGCGCACGGCGCCATGGCCGTAGGCGTTCGCCTTCACCACCGCGAGGACGGGGGTCCCCGTGAGGGCGGCCAGCGCCCGGGTGTTGGCGGTGATCGCCTCGGTGTCGATCACCGCTTCACGCAGCTGAGCGGTCGAATCGGGAAGCATCACAGGCCCTTCCGTCCGGTCGGCCGATCCGACCGGAGCTCGGCGATCACATACGCCGTGGCGAATCCGCCATCGTGCGACATCGAGACGTGCATGGTGCTGATGCCGCGAGCGATGACGGTGGCAGCGGTGGCCCCGGTGAGGGAGAAGAACGGGCGCCCCTCGGGATCGTTCTGCACCTCGATCTCGCGCCAGTACACGCCGTCCGAGCCGCCGAGAGCCTTGATGAAGGCCTCCTTGGCGGCGTAGCGGGCGGCGAGGGAACGCGCCGGCATCGGCTGCTCGTTCGCGGTGAACAGCCGCTCTCGCAGACGCGGGGTCCGTTCGAGGGTGCGTTCGAAACGTGCGATGTCGACCAGGTCGACGCCGATGCCGGCGATCATGCTCACGGGTGGGCGCTCACTCCACCGTCACGGACTTGGCGAGGTTGCGCGGCTGATCCACGTCCAGCCCCTTCGCCGTAGCGAGTGCCATCGCGAACACGTGCAGCGGGACGACCGCCAGGATCGGCTCGAACAGCGGCTCGGCGAGGGGGATGCGCAGCACCTCGTCGGCGAACGGCAATACGGCGGCGTCTCCCTCCTCCGCGATCACGATGACGCGAGCACCGCGAGCGCGGATCTCCTGGATGTTGGAGACCACCTTCGCGTGCAGCAGCGACGAGTGACGCGGCGACGGGACGATGACGAACACCGGCTGACCGGGCTCGATCAGCGCGATCGGTCCGTGCTTGAGCTCGCCCGCGGCGAATCCCTCGGCGTGGATGTAGGAGATCTCCTTGAGCTTGAGCGCGCCCTCCATCGCGATCGGGAAGCCGACGTGACGGCCGAGGAACAGCACCGAGCGGGTGTCGGCCATCCAGTGACCGAGCTGGCCGATGCGCTCCTGCTGCTCCAGCACGCGGCTGATCTTGGCGGGGATCGCCTCCAGCTCGCGCACGTGGCGTGCGCCCTCGTCCGCGGTCACCGTGCCGCGGATGCGGCCGATGTGCAGGCCCAGCAGCAGCAACGCCGTGATCTGGGCGACGAACGCCTTCGTCGAGGCCACCGCCACCTCGGGCCCGGCGTGGGTGTACACGACCGCATCGCTCTCGCGCGGAATCGTGGCGCCCTGGGTGTTGCAGATGCTGAGCGTCTTGGCGCCGGCCTCACGGGCGAACTTGACCGCCATGAGCGTGTCCATCGTCTCGCCGGACTGGCTGATGGAGACCACCAGGGTGTCGGGGCCGATGACCGGATCGCGGTAGCGGAACTCGTGCGCGAGCTCGACATCGGCCGGGATGCGCGCCCAGGCCTCGAGCGCGTACTTGCCGACTTCTCCCGCGTAGGCGGCGGTGCCGCACGCCACGATGATGATGCGCGAGATCCCGGCGAACAGTTCGTCCAGACCGTCCAGCTCCGGGATGACCACCTGTCCGTCCTGCAGGCGACCGCGGATGGTGTTGGCGACCGCCTCCGGCTCCTCGGAGACCTCCTTGGCCATGAAGCTGGGCCAGCCGCCCTTCTCCGCCGCTGCCGCGTCCCAGTTGACCGTGAACTCCTCCGCCTCGACGGGGTTGCCGTCGAAGTCGGTGATCTCCACGCCGTCCGGGGTGATCGCGACGATCTGGTCCTGTCCGATAGCGAGCGCACGGCGGGTGTGCTCCACGAAGGCGGCGACATCCGAGCCGAGGAAGTTCTCGCCCTCGCCGAGGCCGATCACGAGCGGCGAGTTGCGCCGGGCACCCACGACGAGTCCGGGGCTGTCACGATGCGTCGCGAGGATGGTGAAGGCACCCTCCAGGCGGCGCACGACGGCGCGGAACGCGGCGCGCAGGTCGCCGGTGGCGCGGTACTCGCGCCCCAGCAGGATGGCGGCGACCTCGCTGTCGGTCTCCGAGCGGAATGTGTACCCCTCGGACAGGAGCTCGTTCTTCAGCTCGGAGAAGTTCTCGATGATGCCGTTGTGGATGAGAGCGAGGCGGTCATCGTCGGCGAGGTGGGGGTGGGCGTTCTCGTCGGTCGGTCCGCCGTGCGTGGCCCACCGCGTGTGACCGATGCCGGTCGAACCATCGGGCATGGGAGCGGCGGCGAGATCCTCACGCAGCACGCTGAGCTTGCCGGACTTCTTTCGCATGTCCAGACCGCCGTCGTCATCGATGACGGCGATGCCTGCGGAGTCATAGCCCCGGTATTCGAGCCGGGCGAGGCCGGCCAGCAGAATGGGCTGGCTCTCGCGAGCACCCACGTATCCAACGATTCCACACATGGTCCTGATTCTAGGGGCGCGCCCCGAGGCATCCCTGTGCCGTGTGGCGCACCTGTGCGCAAGTGCTGTTACAGCTTGCGCAGCGACACGCGCTCGACGCTGTGGCCGGGCCCCTTGCGCAGAATGAGGCTCGCGCGGTGCTTGGTGGGCAGCACGTTCTCCACGAGGTTCGGCATGTTGATGTCGTTCCAGTACCCGAGGGCGGCCTGTTCCGCTTCGGCGTCGGTCAGATGCGCGAAGACGTTGAAGTAGGAGTGCGGATTGCTGAAAGCGCCCTTGCGCAGCTCCAGGAACCGGTCGACGTACCACCTCTCGATGTTGTGGGTGTCGGCGTCGACGAACACCGAGAAGTCGAACAGGTCGCTCACCGCCACCTCGTGGGGACTGGGCGGCGGCTGCAGAACGTTGAGTCCCTCGACGATGACCACGTCCGGGCGTCGCACCACGACGTGGGCGTCGGGGACGATGTCGTAGCGCATGTGCGAGTAGAACGGCGCACGCACCTCTTCGGCACCGGATTTGACCTCGGTGAGGAACTCGACGAGCGCGCGGCGGTCGTAGGACTCGGGGAAGCCCTTGCGCTCCATCAGCCCGCGCCGCTCCAGCTCCGCGTTCGGGTACAGGAACCCGTCCGTGGTCACCAGCTCGACTCGCGGCGTGTCCGACCAGCGGCTGACGAGCTCGCGCAGCAGTCGCGCCACGGTCGATTTGCCGACCGCGACCGAACCGGCCACGGCGATCACGAACGGGGTGGTGACATCGGGCTCGTTCAGAAAGGCGGCGGTGTCGGCGCCGAGCCGCTTGGTGGAGGCCGCATAGAGGCTCAGCAGCCGGCTGAGCGGGAGATAGACCTCTCGCACCTCGGTGAGGTCCATCCGGTCGCCGAGGCCCCGCAGCTGCACGAGCTCGGGCTCGGTGAGCGGTTGCGGCATCCCCTGTGCGAGCTGCGCCCACTCCGCACGAGTGATGTCGCGGTACGGGCTCAGCGGCGATGCGGGCGCGGCAGGCATTCCGCCATGCTATCGCGGCCGTCCGGACGTCGCGCACGGGCCGGTGCAATAGCGTGGAAGGCATGCAGCGCATCGCATTCCTGGACGTCGACGGCACCATCATCGATTCGCTGGGACGCATCGACCCCACGACGATCAGCGCGGTGCGCGAGGCACGAGCCGGCGGCCACCACGTCTTCCTGTGCACGGGGCGAGCGGAGGCCGAGATCGCGCCGTCCGTTCGGGAGATCGGCTTCGACGGCATCGTCTCGGCCGGCGGCGGCTTCGTCACGATCGATGGCGAGCTCATCATCGAGCGGGCGATGCCGACGGCGCTGGCCACGGAGCTGCTCGATTTCCTCCGCGCCGAGGACCTGCCCGCGGTGCTGCAGACCTTCACCGGCACCTACGCGGAATCCGCGGCGGTGGAGCGGATCACCGCGGGGGCCATCCGCGCGCACGAAGCACTGGCGGCCGCGGGGGTGGATGTCTCTCACGCGGCGGCGGCCGAGCCCACTGTCCGCGATATCGCCGAGGCTCCCGCTGATGTCCGCGATCACATCGCGAAGGTCGTGTTCGTCGGCGACGACCACAGCGCATACGACCGCACGGTCGCGGGGCTCGGCGACCGCTTCCACATCGTGACGGGATCCATCCCGTTCCTCGGCTCGGCCAGCGGGGAGATTTCCGGTCCGGGTGTCAACAAGGGCACCACCATCGAGATGCTGCTGCCCCGGCTGGGCTTCACGCGTGCTCAGGCGATCGGCATCGGCGACAGCCCGAACGATCTGGAGATGTTCGCGGCCTGCGGTGTCTCGGCCGCCATGGGCAACGCCACCGATGCTGTGAAGGCGGCAGCGTCCGAGGTCACCTCCGCTGTCCTCGACGGCGGCGTGCACGCCGTCTTCGCCCGCCACGGCCTCCTCCTCTGACGCGAGGCCGTGATCCCCGCGAGACGTCCGTCTGTGGGCGAGAACCGCCGCCTTGCACCGCTCGTCGCCCACCGAGAGAACTCTCACGGGCATGTGTCGCTCGCGGAACACGGCGGGGCACGGGCGTTGCGCGGAGAGATGTCGCGGCGAGGCGGAGCACGGCGGAGGGGCGTGAAGGGTGCGCTACGGTGATGCCGTGGCACTCACTGATCTCCCCCTCGATGACCTGCGCACCTTCCGACCCGACGTCGCTGAGCCCGAAGATTTCGATGCGTTCTGGGAACGCACGCTGAGCGAGTCCCGTGCGCTGCGGACCCCGTCGACGCTGGTCCCGGCCGAGACGCCGATCGACCAGCTGATCGTGGAGGATCTCACCTTCAGCGGGTTCGGCGGCGAGCCGATCCGCGCGTGGGTCACGCGGCCGAAGGACGGCGCCCCGCGCGCGGCCGTGGTGCAGTTCATCGGATACGGCGGTGGGCGCGGGCAAGCCGGCGAGCAACTCCAGTGGGCCGCCGCCGGCTACGTCCACGTGCTCATGGACACCCGCGGCCAGGGTGCCGGCTGGGGCTCGGGCGGAGACACCCCGGACCCGCACGGTTCCGCAGGAGCGACGCCCGGCTACATGACACGGGGCATCGAGTCCCCCGACACCTACTACTACCGCCGGGTCTTCACCGATGCCGTGCTCGCTGTCGACGCGGTCCGCGAGCTCCCGTTCGTTGATTCCTCCCGCATCGCCGTCACCGGTGGCAGCCAGGGCGGCGGTATCTCGCTGGCCGCGGCCGCCCTGCACCCGGACGTCTCCGCCGTCATGCCCGACGTGCCCTTCCTCTGCCACTTCCGCCGCTCCGTCGAGCGCACCCCGGTGCTGCCGTTCCCCGAGATCGCGCGCTACCTGTCCGTCCGCCGCACCGAGGTCGACAACGTGTTCCACACGCTGTCCTACTTCGACGGTGTGAACTTCGCCCGCCGCATCACCGTTCCGGCGCTGTTCTCCGTCGCACTGATGGACGATGTGGTGCTGCCTTCGAGCGTGTTCGCCGCCTTCAACCACCTCGCCGCGTCCGACGCTGAGATCGAGGTGTACCCGTTCAACGGCCACGAGGGCGGCCAGACGGTGCAGTGGCTGCGCCAGACCGCGTGGCTCGCCGCGCGCTTCTGACGCGCGAGAAGCACCGGCGCGTCGGAGAAACCCCGCGTCGCACGGTCGCTCGGACGTGCCGAGGCTCGACACGATGAGAACTCCGGACGATACGCTGTGCGAATGCGCCTCGGGGTCCTCGACATCGGCTCGAACACGGTCCATCTGCTGATCGCGGAGATCCATGCCGGGGGCCGGCCCATTGCGTCGGTGAGCGAGAAGGCCGTGCTGCGGCTGATGCGCTTCCTGGAGCCCGGCGGATCGATCTCACCCGCCGGGGTCGACGCGATCCTCACCGCGGTCGCACGGGCGCGCGAGATCCTGGACGAAGAGCGCCCCGACGACCTCCTGGCCACCGCGACGAGCGCCGTGCGAGACGCCGCCAATGGTGCAGAGGTGATCGCCGCGATCGAGGCGCGGCTGGGTCACCCGTTGCAAGTGCTCAGCGGGTCTGCCGAGGCCGAGCTCACCTTCCTCGCTGCCCGCCGCTGGTTCGGGTGGTCGGCCGGTCAGCTGCTGATGTTCGACATCGGCGGCGGGTCTCTGGAACTGGCGTGCGGCAGCGAGGAGGCTCCCGACGTGGCGCTGTCCCTCCCGCTGGGCGCCGGTCGGATGACGATCGAGCACCTCCCCCACGACCCGCCCGGAGAGGACGCTGTCACACGCCTGCGCGAGCACGCCCGCCGTCTGCTGGTCCCCGCCGCAGCGGCATTCGCCGATCAGCCCGCGCCCGATCACGTCGTCGGCTCGTCGAAGACGATCCGCTCGCTCGCCCGCCTCGCGGGCAACGTGCTCACCGGCTGGGCGGGCTCTGACCGGGTGACGCTGTCGCGAGACCAGCTCGGCGACTGGGTGCCGCGGCTGGCGAAGCTGCCCGCCGAATCGCGCCACATCCTCCCGGGCATCACCCCGGACCGCACCTTCCAGATCGTCGCGGGTGCGGTGGTACTGCATGAGGCGATGCTGGTCCTCGGCGTCGACGAGCTGGAGGCGTCTCCCTGGGCGCTCCGGGAGGGCGTTCTCCTGCGCTACATCGAGTCGCTCTAGCCCCGCGAACCCAGACAAGTCCGAGAAACCCTGCGTGCGGGGCTTCTCGGACTTGTCTGGGTGTTTCGCGAGGTCAGATCGCGAGGCGGGCCTTGACGACCGCGGCGAGGGTGGCGGCGTGCCGATGAGCGGAGTCCTCATCCGCTGCCTCGACCATCACCCGCACCAGCGGCTCGGTGCCCGAGGGGCGCAGAAGCACGCGGCCGGTCTCCCCCAGCTCGGCCTCGACCGCGGCGACAGCGGCAGCGATCTCCTCGTCACCGCGCACGCCGTCACGGTCGACACCGCGGACGTTGACCATCACCTGCGGGTAGATGGTCATGATCCGTGCGAGCTCGGCGAGCGACTTCTTCTGGTGTGCCATCTCGGCCACCAGGTGCAAGCCGGTGAGGACGCCGTCACCGGTCGTGGCGAACTCGCGCATGATCACGTGACCGGACTGCTCGCCGCCGAGGGCGAATCCCCCCTCGTTCATCTCCTCGAGCACGTAGCGATCGCCGACCGCGGTCGTCTTCACAGAGATGCCGCGCTCGCTCATCGCCCGATGCAGCCCCAGGTTGCTCATGACGGTGGCAACCAGCACATCGTCCGTGAGGACACCGCGCTCATGCATCGCGGCCGCGAGGATCGCCATGATCTGGTCGCCGTCGATGAAGTTCCCCTCGGCGTCCACCGCCAGGCAGCGGTCGGCGTCGCCGTCGTGAGCGATTCCGACGTCGGCGCCCAGCCGGACGACGGCCTCCGCGAGGTTGTCCAGATGCGTGGATCCCACGCCGTCGTTGATGTTCAGACCATCGGGGTCTGCTCCGATGACCGTGACCTCCGCACCCGCATCACGGAACGCATCGGGCGAGACGCCGGAGGCGGCGCCGTGCGCGCAGTCCAGCACCACGCGGATGCCATCCAGACGGTTCGGCAGCGAACCGAGCAGGTGGATGAGGTAGCGGTCCTCGGCGTCGGAGAAGCGACGGATGCGTCCCACTCCGGAGCCCGTCGGCTGCAGCTTCGGGCCGGTCAGGGCCTGCTCGATGCGCAGCTCGACCTCATCGGGCAGCTTCACGCCACCGCGGGCGAAGATCTTGATGCCGTTGTCCGGCGCCGGGTTGTGCGAGGCGGACACGACCACACCGAAATCGGCGCCGGTGTCGGCCACGAGGAACGCGAGTGCGGGCGTCGGGATCACGCCGGCATCGAACACGTCGACGCCGGAGGAGGCGAGACCAGCGGCGACGGCCGCTGACAGGAACTCACCCGATACCCGGGGGTCGCGAGCGATGACTGCAGTGAGACGCTTGCCCTCCTGGCGTCGCGCCTCTGCAGAACGGCCCTGGCCCAGGACGACAGCAGTCGCCTGGGCCAGGGACAGCGCCAGGTCGGCGGTGAGGGGACCGTTGGCCAGTCCCCTCACCCCGTCCGTGCCGAACAGCGGCATCGGAAGGTCCGGACCTTAACGCTTCGAGTACTGAGGCGCCTTACGGGCCTTCTTGAGACCAGCCTTCTTGCGCTCCTTGACGCGAGCGTCACGCGACAGGAAGCCGGCCTTCTTCAGAGTGGGGCGGTTGTTCTCGCGGTCGATCTCGTTGAGAGCGCGCGCGATGCCGAGGCGCAGAGCACCGGCCTGACCCGAAGGGCCACCACCGGCGATGCGAGCGATCACGTCGTACGCACCGGCCAGGTTCAGGATGGTGAACGGGTCGTTGATCAGCTGCTGGTGCAGCTTGTTCGGGAAGTAGTCCTCGACGGTACGGCCGTTGACCGTGATCGTGCCCGAGCCCGGGACCAGACGCACGCGGGCGATGGCCTGCTTGCGACGACCCACGGCAGCGCCGGGAACCGAGAGGACGGGACGGGGAGCCTCGACGGCGGCCTCGGCCGGCGTCTCGGTGGAGTAGTTCTGCGGAGTTTCGATGTCAGCCACGAGTGTGTCCTTTTGGAGAGCGGCGCTTACTGGGCGACCTGGTCGAACGTGTACGTCTTGGGCTGCTGAGCGGCGTGCGGGTGCTCGGCACCGGCGTACACCTTCAGCTTGCTCAGCTGGTCGCGGCCGAGCGAGTTCTTCGGCAGCATGCCGCGAACAGCCTTCTCCACGGCGCGAACCGGGTTCTTCTCCAGGAGCTCGGAGTAGGCGACGGCCTTGAGACCACCCGGGTGACCCGAGTGACGGTAGGCCATCTTCTTCTGGAGCTTCTGACCGGTCAGGGCGACCTTGTCGGCGTTGATGATGATGACGAAGTCACCGGCATCCATGAAGTTGGTGAAGGTTGCCTTGTGCTTGCCGCGAAGGAGGGCGGCGGCGTGGGAGGCCAGGCGACCGAGCACGACGTCAGTCGCGTCGATGACCAGCCATTCACGCTGGAGCTCGCCAGCCTTCGGAGTGAAAGTGCGCGTCACGATAGTGCTGCTTTCTTTGTGTCGAACGGAGAGGTTCGTGAATCCCACTCCCGTGGCGTTCCCACAGCGAGGCTGTGTGAACTGACCGGTGGAGGGCTCACGTTCGGGCATGCTTTCAGCAGAGGGAACACACCAAGGGTCGAGTCTACGTCATTCGGGCGCGTCGGCCAAATGCGGCCGATGGCCGGACCCGCGGGGGCCCGGCCATCGGTCATCGTGACGGCTGGATCAGCACGTCATCGTGGGATCAGCTCGTCGCACGGCGCCGAGCGATGAGCACGGCTCCTCCGAGAGCGATGATGGCCACGGCGAGGGCGGCCATCCCCGCGGCACCGCTGCCGTCCTGACCCGTCGTCGGCAGCGCCGAGGTCGGGGCCGGCGTGGACGGCTTCACCGTCGGGATCACGGGCGAGGTCTCCGTCGGCGTGGGCGACGGCGTCACGGTCTCCGTGGGCGTCGGCGTCACGGTTTCCGTGGGCGTGGGCGACGGCGTCACCGTCTCCGTCGGAGTCGGCGTCGGCGTCGGCGTCGGCGTCGGGGTCACGGTTTCCGTCGGCGTCGGCGTCGGCGTCGGGGTCGGCGTCGGGGTCACGGTTTCCGTCGGCGTCGGCGTCGGCGACGGCGTGACCGTCCGTCCGATGCCGTGCCACTCGGTGCTGGCCGACGCGCCGTTGTCGGCGGAGGCCGTCGCGTGGTTCACGTACGGGCCTTCGCCCACCGGCCCGCTGGCAGTGAAGTCGACCGAAGCGCCGGCCGCGAGCGTGCCATCGAAGCCGTTCGGCGCGGCGACGGTGACCTGGTCATCGACCAGGGTGACGCCGGTGGCCGCCACGTTTCCAGTGTTGGTGATCGTGTACACCCACTCCACCGTGTCGCCGGCGTCCACCGTGACCGCGTCCGAGGCGGTGGTCGCAATGACGCCGTTGCCCTTCTTCACGATCGTGAGACCGGTGGTCGCACCGAAGCCGTGCCACTCGGTGGTGACTTCGGGCACATCCTGCGCCGTCGCGGTGGCGTGGTTCACGTAGGGACCCGCGGCGATGGGACCGGAAGCGGTGAACTCCACGCTCTCGTCCGGCCCGAGCGTTCCGGTGAACCCTGCTGGCGGCGTCAGCGAGCCGAGCTGGTCATCGGTGACGGTCACGCCGGACACCGCGGTGTTGCCCGCGTTCGTGACGACGTAGGTGAAGTCGACGGAGGTTCCCGCGGGGACGACGTGCGCGTCCGACTCCGCGGTGGCCACGACGTCATCGCCCTTCTTCACGATGGTCAGCCCGCTGGTGACACCGAAGCCGTGCCACTCGGTGACCGCGTCCGCGACCCCGTCGGCGGAGGCCGTGGCGTGGTTCACATACGCTCCGGCCGAAACCGGCCCCGAGGCGGTGAACACCACGTGCGCGCCCGGCGCCAGCGTGCCGTCGAAGCCGGTGGGCGAGAGCACGGTGATATCGGTGGCAGCGACCTGATCGTCGACGAGGGTGACATCCGTCGCGGGGACGTTGCCGGTGTTGGTGACGGTGTACGTCCACGTGACGGTGGAGTCCGCCGGCACCTGAACGGCCGAGTCGGCCGTCGTCGCGACGGCGTCGTTGCCCTTCTTCACGACGGTGAGGCCGGTGGTCTCGCCGAATCCGTACCAGTCGGC
This sequence comes from Microbacterium nymphoidis, assembly GCF_021044885.1. Lineage (GTDB taxonomy): Bacteria > Actinomycetota > Actinomycetes > Actinomycetales > Microbacteriaceae > Microbacterium > Microbacterium nymphoidis. The sequence goes on from NZ_JAJNOD010000001.1 coordinate 1,122,232, forward strand.
CGTCGCCGGCGGCTGAGCAGTCTGCGTTCCGCTCTCGCGCCACTGCACGGTGGCCGTGTTGTGGTAGTCGCCTGCCGGGATCGGACCGGTGGCGGTGAACGTCACGTCCTCGGTGGGCGCGAGGGTGCCGGTGAAGCCCGCGGGGGCGGCAACGTCACCGAGCACGCTGTCCGCGAGGGAGGTGATGTCGACGGGGACGTCCCCGGTGTTGGTCACCGTGTAGGTGAACGTCACCGTGGTCCCGGCGGGCACGTGGAGGGCGTCGTCCGCCGTCGGAGCGGCAACGGCGTTGCCCTCCTTGACGACCGTGATCGCGGGGTGGGTCACGGGTGCCGCCACAGGGGTGGTCATCCAGTCGCCGTTGCCCGCCTCGTTCCAGGCCGACACCCGGAACTGGTAGGTGCGGGCGGGATCGAGTCCTGTGATGGTGGTGGTCGCGTTCGTGTCGACGGGTGTCGCGACAACCGCCCACGTCGTTCCGCCGTCGGTCGACTGCTCGACCACGTAGTCGCGAACGGGCGCCTGCGAGTCGGCCGTGACGCCGGTGGGCAGCGCGGCCCACGTCAGGGTCGCCGACGTCTTCGTGACGTCGGTGTACTGAGCGGCGAGCGCCGTGACCGGGTCGGGCGTGCGGGCGAAGATCACGACGCGCGTGGCGTTGGTGCCCTCGGAGACCGTCAGGTACATGAACCCGCGCTTGTCGAATGCGATACCGCGGACGTTCTGCACCTGCCCGTTGCCGGTACCGGTACCGAACGCCGGGAACTGTCCCTTCGGGGTGCCGTCAGCGGCGAAGATCTTGATCGTTCCACTGCGCTGTCCGACGTAGATGTCGCCGGTGCGCGGCTCGACCTGGATGGTGAAGGTGGCGTGCGTGGAGCCGTCGCCGGTCGCCAGCGTGCCGATGCCGATCGTGTTGAGCACCGTGCAGCGATCACGCGTGGATCCGGCCGGGTTCGCGACGGATTCGGTGGTGCAGGAGGTGGGATCGATCCGCTGGATGAACGTCCGGTTGCCCGCGCCCGGGTCGATGTAGCCCACCAGCAGCGTTCCGTCGGCGGGGTCGACGGCGATCGAGTAGGGCGAGCGGTAGCCGCCGTCGCCGGTGTACGCGGTGCCGGCGGGCTGGTTCAGGTAGATGTTGCGGACGAAGGTGCCGTCGACGCGGTACTGCTTGAGCAGCTCCGGGGTCTGGCTGGTGACGATCATGTCACCGTTCTTCATGCGCGCGATCCCGACCGGGTAATCGAAGGCCGCAGGGTCGTTGCGGTTGCTCCACGTGGTTCCGCTGGGCCAGGTGGTCTGACCCAGCGCGCCGGCCTCGGTGCCGTCGGGGTTCACCATGCGCACCGCGTGATTCGCGTGTGCGAGCCACGTGTAGCCCGCGTCGGCGTCCATCGCCCAGGCGGTGCCGGCGTCCGTGACCGCGACACCGCGCACACCTCCGAAACGTCCGGACGGCATCGTGGTCCCGTTCAGCACCTGCGCATCCGCGAGCGCGGCGTAGTTCGCTCCGACGCCGGCATTCTGTCCGGCGGCCACCGCGCCGTACGTTCCATCGCCCTGGTACTGGCCGCGCGACCAGTCCGCTGCGGAGTCCATCGGATAGTGGTTCAGGCGGGACTCGCCGACGTAGCAGGCGCCGGGCGCCTTGAAAGTGCCACCGCTCAGGGAGCAGACGAAGGAGTTCGTGGTCCACACGATCTTCGCGCTGTCGGTGACCCACAGGCTCTCATCCGCCGGGCTGACGGCGACACCGTAGCTGAACACGTAGCCGGTGGAGCGGGTCTTCACGTCCCCCGCGTACCCCCACAGCCCCGATCCCCGGGCCTTGCCCGCGGTGGTCGGCACGCTCGTGATGCCCGCCGGGGTGGAGGAGACCGAGGGATCGGCGACGACGGCCTGCGCCGGTCCGGCCGAGCCCAGCGCAACCGCACCGCCCGCCAGAAGGGCGACCGTCGCCAGGGCGGCGCCCCACCGATGGGCGAGGCGACGCAGCGGTGCCGCGGCGGGCGCTGATCCCTCCCGCTGACGTTTCATGGTGCGACGAATGACGGACTGACGCATGCAGTTCCCCCCGGAATGATGCGTCCCCGGCGAGGAACGCGACTCACGATCGGGATCGAGCAGCGGCGGCGTGCGGGTTCACGCCAGGCGGGGACGAAGTCACATTAACAGCGGTCGCCGAGCGCGCGGAAGGGGTTCCGCAGAGATTTCATCCGCGATTCGTCCGCTCAGCCCACGGCACGGTAGGGAGCGCGCGCCGCACAGGTCACCAGAATCGGCAGGTGATCACTCTCGCCCTGCGGCAGCGTGTGGACGGCCTCGACGGTGAGTCCGACCGCGGTGGCGAAGTCGTAGTAGCCCCGGAAGAAGCGATAGCGGGTGTATGTCCGAGCGTCGCTCATCACCAGCTCATGCCCGTCCGCGCGCATGCGTCGTGACAGGTCCTCCTTGAAGACCGGATAGTTGTAGTCCCCCACCATGAGCTTCGGGATTCCGGCGCCCAGCCGGTCCAGCTCGCTCAGTGCGGTGCGGATCTGGTGGCGACGCAATGAGTTGAGTGCGGTGAGCGGCGCCGCGTGGAACGAGGCGATGATCACCTGCGACCCGCTGTCGATGTCGTGCAGCAGCACCCCGAGAACCCGCTCGTGAGCGGGTCGCAGCACGCGGTCGTGCAGGGACTTCTTGAGCGCGAGGGTGATGGTGCCATCACAGCGGAAGGCGCTCCTGCGGTAGTAGACCGCCAGCCCCAGCCGGTTTCCCCGGGTGGCATCGGCCAGGGCGAGCCCGCCGATCTGCTCGGGGATGTCGGCCGTGTCGGCCTCCTGGAGGCACAGCACATCGGGATCGTGGGCGTCGACGAGCGCCGCCAGCTCGCCGGCCGCCCGGTGCTTGCGCAGGTTGTAGGAGATGACCTTCATGTGCCAACCAGGGTAGTGCCCGCCGCTGTCGGCGGGGTGAACGTCAGCCTCAGATCTCGCGACGAGCGCGCGTCTGTTCCGCGCGGGAGGCCAGCAGGTCGTCCGCCGGATAGCCCACCTCGGCCAGGGTGAGACCACGAGCCACGAGGACGGGAAAGGCGCTGGTGCGCTCCCCGGCTTCGCGCAGGGTCACGACGTCCTCGGGCTCCAGCCGCCCCGTGCCGACCGCGGCGCAGGCGCCCACCAGGGCGCGCACCATGCTGTGGCAGAACGCATCGGCGCGGAGGTGTGCGATGAGGGTGCCGTCCGCGGTGCGGCGCCAGTCGTATTCGAGCAGCGTGCGGATGGTCGTGGCCTCTTCACGGGGCTTGCAGTAGGCGGCGAAGTCATGCAGTCCGATGAGCCGCGAGGCAGCGTCGTTCATCCGGTCGATGTCATGGGTGCCACGCACCATCGTCGTGCGATTGCGCTCGAACACGTCGTATCCGCTGACATCGTCGGCGAGGCGGTACTCGTATCGACGCCACACCGCGGAGAAGCGCGCATCGAATCCCTCCGGAGCCCGCGTGACAGCCCGGACGTCCACGTCGGCATACGGCCCGAGCACACCGCGGAGCTTGTCCGCGAGACGCCCGACGGCGTCGCGCTGGTCGTTCGCGCGGCGCGCCAGCACTCGTGCTTGCTGGCGGTCATCAAGGTCGACGTGCGCGACCTGGCCCGACGCATGCACACCCGCGTCGGTACGGCCCGCCACCACCAGCGCGGCGGGCGATCCGAGAATCTTGCCGAGCGCGCCTTCCAGCTCACCCTGCACGGTCCGAAGCCCCGGCTGCTTCGCCCAGCCGCGGAAGCCGCTGCCGTCGTAGGCGATGTCCAGGCGCAGTCGCATCCCTCCAGCGTACCGGCCACCGCCATTCCGAGACTCCCGTCTCGCGGGTCATCGCCGCGCGAGTGACGGATCATCACCCGGGAACGACGAATCACCACCCGGGAACGACGAAGGGGCCCCGCGTGAGCGGGACCCCTTCTACTGCTGTGGCAGTACGACTTACTTGTCGGCCTCGGCGGTCTCCTCGGCAGCAGCCGCGGGAGCCTCCTCGACGACCTCAGCCTCAGCCTCGGCCGGAGCCTCAACGGTCTCCTCGACGACCTCGGCCTCGGCCGGAGCCTCGACCTTCTCGGCCTTCTCAGCCTTGGGGGCGGCCTTGGTGCTGGCCTTCGCCTTCTTGGTGACGGGCTCGAGGACGAGCTCGATCACGGCCATGGGGGCGTTGTCACCCTTGCGGTTGCCGATCTTGGTGATGCGGGTGTAGCCACCCTCGCGCTCGGCGACGAGCGGCGCGATCTCCGCGAACAGGATGTGCGTCGCGTTCTTGTCGCCGATGACGCTCAGCACGCGACGACGAGCGTGCAGGTCGCCACGCTTGCCGAAGGTGATCAGACGCTCAGCCAGCGGACGCAGGCGCTTGGCCTTGGTCTCGGTGGTCGTGATCGACTTGTGCGTGAACAGCGCAGCGGCCAGGTTCGCGAGCAGCAGACGCTCGTGTGCGGGACCGCCTCCGAGGCGGGGGCCCTTGGTGGGCTTAGGCATGGTGAATTACTCCAGAGATGAAAAGGGGTGAGATCAGATCGCGTCGTCTTCGTAGCCGCTGTAGAAGTGGGCGCCGTCGAAACCGGGCACCGAGTCCTTCAGCGACAGGCCGAGAGACGTGAGCTTGTCACGGACCTCGTCCACCGACTTCTGACCGAAGTTGCGGATGTTCATGAGCTGGGTCTCCGACAGAGCGACCAGCTCGGACACCGTGTTGATGCCCTCGCGCTTCAGGCAGTTGTAGGAACGAACCGACAGGTCCAGGTCCTCGATCGGCATCGACAGCTCGTTCGAGAGGACGGTCTCGACCGGCGCGGGGCCGATCTCGATACCCTCGGCCTCGACGTTCAGCTCGCGGGCGAGACCGAACAGCTCGGTGAGGGTGCGTCCCGCCGAAGCGACGGCATCGCGCGGGGCGATCGCCGGCTTGGTCTCGACATCCAGGACCAGCTTGTCGAAGTCGGTGCGCTCACCCGCACGGGTGGCGTCGACGCGGTAGCTGACCTTGAGGACGGGCGAGTAGATCGAGTCGATCGGGATCTGACCCGCCTCGGCGTACTCGTTACGGTTCTGCTGAGCCGAGACGTAACCGCGGCCGCGCTCGATGGTGAGCTCCAGCTCGAACTTCGCGGTGTCGTTCAGCGTTGCGATCACGAGCTCGGGGTTGTGCACCTCGACGCCCGCCGGAGCGGAGATGTCCGCTGCCGTGACCTCGCCCGCGCCGGTCTTGCGCAGGTAGGCGGTGATCGGCTCGTCGCGCTCGGAGGAGACGACCAGCTGCTTGATGTTCAGGATGATCTCGGTGACATCCTCCTTCACACCCGGAATGGTGCTGAACTCGTGCAGCACGCCGTCGATGCGGATGCTCGTGACGGCCGCTCCCGGGATCGAGGAGAGGAGGCTGCGACGAAGCGCGTTTCCGATGGTGTAACCGAATCCGGGCTCCAGCGGCTCGATGATGAACCGGCTGCGGAACTCCCCGATCTTCTCCTCGGTCAGAGTGGGACGCTGTGCAATAAGCACTCTGTGTTCCTTTCGATCAAGTGCCCGCTATATGACACTTGCGGTGGTGAGGTCTTGAGTTGTGATCGCCCCGATCATGATCGAGGCGGGAAGCCTGCGCCGCGCCGGGGGTCACCCGGCGCGGCGAGAGGACTCAGACGCGGCGACGCTTCGGGGGACGGCAGCCGTTGTGCGCCTGCGGGGTGACGTCGGAGATCGAACCGACCTCGAGACCCGCGGCAGTCAGCGAACGGATGGCCGTCTCGCGACCCGAACCCGGGCCCTTGACGAAGACGTCGACCTTCTTCACGCCGTGCTCCTGCGCGCCCTTGGCGGCAGCCTCGGCAGCCATACCAGCGGCGTACGGGGTCGACTTGCGCGAGCCCTTGAAGCCCACGCCACCGGACGAGGCCCACGCGATGACAGCGCCGGTCGGGTCGGTGATGGAAACGATCGTGTTGTTGAACGTCGACTTGATGTGGGCCTGGCCCAGCGCGATGTTCTTCTTCTCCTTGCGACGCGGCTTGCGCGCGGCAGTCTTGGGTGCAGCCATGTGCTTCTCCTAATCCTTGCCGCCGCTGATCAGCGGCCGGCCTTCTTCTTGCCGGCGACGGTCTTCTTCGGACCCTTGCGCGTGCGGGCGTTGGTCTTGGTGCGCTGTCCGCGAACCGGGAGACCGCGGCGGTGGCGGAGACCCTCGTACGAACCGATCTCGACCTTGCGGCGGATGTCGGCTGCGACCTCACGGCGGAGGTCACCCTCAACCTTGTAGTTGGCGTCGATGTAGTCGCGCAGCGAGACGAGCTGGTCGTCGCTGAGGTCCTTGACGCGGATGCTCTCGTCGATGTCGACCTGCTTGAGGATCTCGACCGAGCGGGTACGGCCGATGCCGTAGATGTAAGTGAGTGCGATCACCACGCGCTTGTCGCGCGGGATGTCGACGCCGGCAAGACGTGCCATGCGGTTCTCCTAGGAGTGGTGGAGGTGTGGAGCAGGATCTGTGCTCGGGCCTCCGACCCGAGGTGTCCCCCACGAATGGGTTGTTGTTCCTGCCTGGATATCTGTGTTCAGTTGTCAGAACCGCGCCGGAGCGCGGGTGTCAGCCCTGGCGCTGCTTGTGACGCGGGTTGCTCTTGCAGATGACCATGACGCGGCCGTGACGACGGATCACGCGGCAGTGGTCGCAGATGGGCTTGACGGAGGGATTGACCTTCATGGTGCTTCCTTATCGCTGTCTTCGTACCGGGATCTCTCCCGGCCGTTACTTCCCGACCGGATGGTGGATCAGCGGTAGCGGTAGACGATGCGGCCACGCGTGAGGTCGTAGGGGCTGAGCTCCACGACGACACGGTCTTCGGGGATGATGCGGATGTAGTTCTGCCGCATCTTTCCGGAGATCGTAGCCAGCACCTTGTGCCCGTTGGTGAGTTCGACGCGGAACATCGCGTTCGGCAACGCCTCGGACACCGTGCCTTCGATTTCGATGACACCGTCTTTCTTAGCCATACACTCGCTGACGCTCAGCAGACCGGTCGGTCTGCGGTGGATGATGGATTGGTGTCAGAGACACGCCAATGAAGGCGCAAGACACCAAAGATTGATACTACGTGATATCCACAGGCCTCGCAAATGCCCTCAGCCTGCTCCCAGGCGCGGCGGTCCACCTTTCTTCGAAGATTTTCGGCCACCATGTCGATCCGGACGTTCCCCGTTCGACGTCTTCAGTGAGAGGGTCGAGAAGCGTCCCCCAGAAGGAGAAGAACCGATGAAGGTCATGCTGATCATGCGCGCAACCGACGAGGCCGTCGAGGCGTACAAGGAGATGCCGTTCGAGGAGGTCATCGAGGAGATGGGCCGCTTCAACGAGGAGATGATGAAGGCGGGCGTGCTGCTCGCCGGCGACGGGCTCGCCGACGATCCGGCCAACGCCTTCGTCGTGGACTTCTCCGGCGATGAGCCGCTCGTCACCGACGGCCCGTACGGCGAGACGAAGGAATTGTTCAACGGCTTCTGGATCCTGCAGGTGGCCGATCGCGAAGAGGCCGTGCAGTGGGCCAAGCGCGTTCCACTCGGCCCGGGCTCGAAGATCGAGGTGCGCCGCGTCACCGACGAGTCCGACTTCCCGGCCGACAACGAGTGGATCGAGAAGGAGGCGGGCTGGCGCGAAGAGCAGTCGGCTCGCTGAGCGCGGATCCCGCGATGACGACGCAGGAGACGGCCGGTGCGGTGGAGTCAGCGCACCGCGCCGTCTCCGCGGCGTGGCGCATGGATGCGGCCCGCATCGTGGCGACGCTCGCGCGGTACACCGGGGACTTCGCGCTGGCGGAGGATCTGGCCCAGGACGCCTTCGCCGATGCGCTGCGGCAGTGGCCCACGGACGGCATTCCGCACAACCCCGCGGCGTGGCTGACGACCGCTGCGAAGCGCAAGGCAGTGGACGGCTGGCGCCGCAGTGAACGCTATGCGGACCGGATCGCGCAGATCGGCCAGGAGCTGCGTGAAGACACCGGCCATGATCTTCCCTGGGATCCCGACGTCATCGACGACGATGTGCTGCGCCTGGTGTTCATCGCGTGCCATCCCGTGCTCGGCCGAGAGGCGCAGGTGGCGCTCACGCTACGCACCGTCGCCGGACTGGAGACGGAGCAGATCGCGCGAGCCTTCCTCACCCCCACCGCCACGGTTCAGCAGCGCATCGTTCGCGCGAAGCGCGCCCTGGGCGATGCCGGAGTCGCCTTCGAGACGCCGACGCGTCAGGAGTGGGGTGCGCGCCTCAGCACGGTGCTCGGGGTGGTCTACCTCATCTTCACGGAGGCACACGCCGCCACGGATGGTGACGAGATCCTCCGCCCTGAGCTCGCCCGCGAGGCGCTCCGCCTCGGGCGCATGCTCACCGCGCTCCTGCCTCGGGAACCTTCGCCCTGGGCACTGCTGGCGCTCATGGAGCTCACGGCGGCGCGCTTTCCAGCCCGCACCGGTGCGGACGGCTCCCCGGTTCCCCTGGAGGAGCAGGATCGACGCCTGTGGGATCGCTCGGCGATCCTCCGCGGTGGTGCCGCGCTGAAGAGAGCCGATGCCCTGGGCCGCGGGCGTGGGGCGTACGCGCTGCAGGCGGCCATCGCCGAGCAGCACGCCGTCGCGACGGACGTGGCGAACACCGACTGGGACGTCATCGTGCGCTGCTACGACGGGCTGGTGGCGCTCTCCGGTTCTCCGGTGGTGGCACTCAACCGTGCTGTGGCCGTCTCGATGCGCGATGACCCGGAGACCGCACTCGCCCTGGTCGACGAGCTGGCGGCGGACCGGCGGCTGGCCCATTGGCATCTGCTGCCGACGGTGCGGGCAGAACTGCTCTCCCGGCTCGGACGGCGCGAAGAGGCCGCAGCGGAGTTCGATCGCGCCGCCCAGCTCACTCAGAACGCGCGCGAGCGCGCGTACTTCCTCGCCCGGGCGGCTCGCCGGCCCTGACCCGGCGTCGATGTCGGTGGCCGTGCGTATCGTCGCGGCATGGACGATCTCGCCGCGGCCCAGCAGCTGTACGACACGGTGGCCGACTCGTACGCCCGGCTCCTCCCTGATGCCTCGTTCGAGGCAGCGGAGGATCTCGCGATGATCGCGCGGTTCACCGCACTGCTTCCCTCCGACGCGCGGGTGCTGGATGCCGGATGCGGCACCGGCCGGATGCAGCCGGTGCTGCGGGAGCTTCTGCCCGCCCACCGGGCCACCGGCGCGGATCTGTCCGAGGAGATGCTCCGTCATGCCCGGGCCGCGCATCCCGGCACCCGGTTCGACCGCGCTCCCCTCGCGGCGCTCCCCTATCGAGACGGCAGCCTCGACGGCGTGCTCGCGTGGTACTCGATCATCCATACCGCGCCCGCGGCCCTCGACGCCGTCTTCGCCGAGTTCCGGCGCGTGCTCGCCGACGACGGCGTCGTGCTGCTCGGCTTCCAGCACGGCCGCGGCCAACGCCACCGCAGCGAGGCGTACGGTCACACGGTGGAGCTGCGGGCGCATCTGCACTCCGTCGACGGCGTGACCGCCGCGCTGGAGCACGCCCGGTTCACCGCCGTTGAGCGGGTGATCCGCGAGGCACGACCGGGCGAGGCGCAGGATCAGGGGTTCGTGCTCGCGCGCGCTGCCTGAACCGCCCTCATCCGGGTGTCACCCAGCGTCAGTCCGCCGTGGATGCGGGCGTCCTGAGGGCGCTCCAGCCGAGCGTCGCGGACGCCGCGGAGATCACCCCGAGAACGGTCAGGGCCGCCGGGAGCGTCCATGCCGTCGCGACGGCGCCCACGAGGAGCGGCCCACCGGCGTCGCCGATCTCCCGTCCGAGCTCCGCGCTGCCCATCGTGCGTCCCATCCGCGCGTGCGGGGTCACGTCGGCGAGATGAGCGAAGGCCAGCGGCGTGACCGTACCGGTCATCAGGCCGAACGCGGCGGCGGCGATGAACATCGTCGCGACGCCAGGCGCGAACGCCAGCAGAACCAGTGCCGCAGCGGCGAGCAGCAGCCCGGCGGCGCTTCCGGCACGAGTGGAGATGCGGTCTTCGTCACGCCACCGCCCCACGAGAGGCTGTACGACGGTGGAGACGAGTGCCAGCACCGCCACGGCCGCGGCCCCGAGGAGAGGCGGGAGGGAGAGGCGCGTGGCGAGCAGGGGCAGGAAGCCGACGCCCACACCGATCACCGCCGTGCTCGTGGCCAGCACCAGCGTGGGGATCAGAAAGCCCCGCGCGGTGACCTCGCGGACGAGATCAGCGAGGGTGACGCGCGTACGTGGCAGCACGGGGAGCGAAGGCATCGCGAGAGCCACCCACACCGCCGCTCCGATGGCGAGGGCTCCGAGCATGGCGTACACGGCCGAGATCCCCGCCCACTGCGTGAGCGCGATACCGAGGAGCGGTCCCAGCACGTATCCGAGGCTCTTCCAGGCGCCATAGCGGCCGAAGTAGCGACCGAGGCGCTGCTTTCCGGCAAGGCGCGCGACCGAAGCCGACGAGGCCGGCGAGAAGGCGGATGCCGCGGCCCCCTGACCGAGGCGCGCAAGTGCGAGAACGAGAACGGTGGGCATCACGAAGGCGACTGCTGATGCGACGGCGAACGCGACGAGCCCGCCGATGATGACGGGCTTGGCGCCGATGCGATCGCTCAGCGCGCCGAAGAGGGGCTTCAGCATGACCTCTGCGAGGTCGTAGAGCGCGAGCACCAGCCCCAGCCCCAGCAGCGACATGCCGATCTCGTCGTTTTCCGCACCCAGCACCGAGGCGACGCCGTGCGCGCCGAACGCCGTGGTGAAACCGGCGAGATACAGGGGTGCGAGACCGCGCGGCGCGGTGGGTTCATTCGTCACAGCGAACAGAGTAACAGCCGTTACATGCTGCGACGTGACGAACCTGCTAGCGTCGAGGGATGCAGCATGAGGTGGCCTGGCTGTTCGCTCTCGTCCAGATTCCCGCCGAGCCCTCGCGTCATCGCGTGGCGGTGTGGCGGGAGCTGAAGCGCGCCGGCGCCGTCACGATCGCCCAGGGGACGTGGGCTCTGCCCGACGCCTCGCGGTCACGCGCCGCCCTGGATCGCGCCGGCGAGCTGGCATCGGAGGGCGGCGGACACGTCGCCGTGTTCGCCGTCGACGCACAGAACGAGGCGGCCCGTACCGTCGTCGCCGAGCTGTACCGAGACGCCCGCGTCGAGGAATGGCGCGAGTTCGACGCCGACTGCGGGAAGTTCGAGGCCGAGATCGCCTCGGAGATCGCGAAGGAGAAGTTCACCTTCGCGGAACTCGAAGAGGAGGAGCAGAGTCTGGATCGACTGCGCCGCTGGTACCGCGACCTGAAGCGCCGCGATGTGCTGGGGCTCGCGGAGGCCGAAGGGTCCGCGGAGCACCTGCGCGCATGCGAGCGCGCGCTGGAGCGCTTCGCGGACCTCGTGTACGCGGCAGATCGCACGGCCTGACCCGTACCCCACGCCCGGACATCCGGACCACGAGATAGACTTAGTCGTCACTAAGTTATATGGTCGCGGGATGGAGATCTCGTGGATCACGGAACACACGCTGACGGAGCTCGCCCTCCTCGCGCTGGCATTCGTGCTCTCGGCTGCCATCGGGCTGGAGCGGCACCGCAAGCTGAAGAGCGCGGGGCTTCGCACACACACCCTGGTGGGGCTCGGATCAGCCGTGTTCACGCTCGTGAGCGCCTACGGATTCCACAACATCACCGAGGCCGGCGCCGTCGCCGACCCGTCGCGCATTGCGGCACAGATCGTGTCGGGCATCGGCTTCCTCGGCGCCGGCGTGATCTTCGTACGCAAGGCCACGGTGTCCGGCCTCACGACGGCGGCCTCGATCTGGGCGACGGCAGCGGTCGGCATGGCCTGCGGCGCCGGCGAGCCGCTCCTGGCGATCATCGCGACGCTCCTTCAGCTCCTCGCGGTCACCCTTCTCGGTCGCCTCGGTCACCGCATCCGCGGCGAACAGCCGCACACCACGCTGCGCCTGCGGTACAAGCCGGGGTTCGGATCGTTGCGGACGGCCCTCATCCTCGCAGCCGAACGCGGGATGCCGGCCACCGTACTGTCCGCCGACACCCTTCACCGACAGGACAAGCCCGCCCAGTTCGTCGCACTCGTGCAGCTGGAACGTCCGCGCTCACGCGTCGGGGCCATGCTTGGCGAGATCTCCGACATCCCCGGGGTGAAAGCCGTCGACATCGAGGACGACGACGAGGGCTGACCGCTTCGGTGCGCGTCGGGTCGGACGATAACATCACAGCTCCAGGACTGCGCGAGGAGATGCGATGGACTACTCGGAGAAGGTTTACGAGAGCCACTTTCGAGCGGACATCGAGAAGGAGAGCCCGGCCGCGTGTGACATCGAGCCGATCGATCAGGTCCTCGAAGCCGTGCTCGGCTATGACCTCGGCGCGCAATTGCCGGCCCAGCACCCGTTGTGGCGTCGCATCGGTGTGATGCCCGGCGCAGGTCGAAACATCCAGCGCGCTCCCGGCGTCCGCGCCAGCGACCCGCTCACAGCAACGCCGAGGAACGCGTTCTTCCAGTTCAAGGGACCTCGCTTGATGCACGGGGCGAACGCACGATGGCGGACTCACTTCGGCGGGGACTATCTGCGGTTCACCGTCGACCGGAGGTTCTCTCCCGGTCGGCGCAGCCGCAAGGTCGCCTCACAGCATCAGACGTTGTGCGAACTTGAGCGCACGAGCGGATGGTCTGCAACCGTCCGGTACGCCGCATCCACGGCGAAGACCTATGCCGAGCTGGTTGACGCCCGGAACCGTGGGCGCACGGTCACCGAATCCATCTTCGTCCCGCCATCTGCGTTCGAGCCCGACCATCTCCACTGCTCCTACACGTCACCGCACAATGCCCGGCTCAACCCTGACCCGGACGATCTCACCGACACCAGCTGGGCATCGGTCACGAATGAGCTGATCACCGAGACGACACCGCTCACCTTCGCCGAGCAGGTGCACGGGCTCCGCGCAGCCCTGGATGAGTATGTGCCTTCATCCCGTGAGCCGCTGGCTTACCTCATCGATGAACTGCGCGCGCAGGGTGTGGGCGATGAAGCCGTCGACACCATCACCACGACGCTGGCCGTTCAGGATGCCCTCCTGCGCTTCGACATCGCATGGTTCGTTGCGTCGACTCGGGAGTCCGTCCGCTCGTGAGTTGTCCAACACATTCCCAGCAAACAAATCACAAAAAGATAACGGCGTGTCCTTCCGTTCCGTTACCTCTCCGTTATAGAGTTCACGTCAGGTAGTTGTTTTGCTGTGGCAGCTGCCGACATGTGATTGCAGGACACTCTTGGTGCAAGGGACGAGGGCCGATCGGATATCTCCGATCGGCCCTCACTCTTGCTGTCCTCACCTGGTGGGAGATGAAAAACGCAGCCCCGACCGGCGCGGGAGCGGCGTTTTCCATCTTTGAGCAGGGCTACACGCCGCCACCACCGCCGCCGCCCGAGCCCCCACCGCTGAAGCCTCCACCGCTGGAGCCTCCCGATGATGACGAACTGGACGAACTCGCCAGCGCGCTGCTGATCCCACCGTTGATGCCACCGATGCTGCTGGAGAACGAGCTCCCGTTGAAGGCGCCGGAGCCGGCGTACCAGTAGGGCACGACCTGGGCGCTCTCGTAGTACACCGTGATCTGTTGTGCCCAGGCCTTCTCCTGCCCGAACACCACCGCATACGGCAGCAGCGGCTCGTACAGCCGCAGCACCTGGCGGGGATCACGCACGTCGACGGGCGCGACACGCTCGGCGCCCTGCGGTGACTGCAGCATGCGGATGCGATCCGCTTCCGCCCACTCGATGAACTGCTGGAGCCCGGCGAGGTGATCGCGCAGCTCGGCTCCGGGTGAGGACAGCGGGCGCTTGGCCACCAGCACGCCGATCACCACGACGATGATCCCCGCCGCCACCGCGATCGCGGTACCGATGGTCACTCCCCCGCTGTGGCGGGCGATGAGGATGCTCGCCACGAAGCTCGCGACCGCCAGCACGACGGCCAGCAGGACCGGCATCACCCGCACCCACCCCGGCACGGGGCGGCGCAGTCCGCGTTCGACCTGCTCACGGTCGGCCGCTTTGAGGATCGTCGTCACGGCGCGGGCCAGCGCAGGATCCTGCTTCGCGAACGTGTACTCCTCGCCGATCCGCGGGTTCTCGCCGAAGATGCCGCGCAGCAGCGCGCGGCCATCGGCGTCGCCCGCCAGATCCGGACGTACGAGCCGGATGGTCAGGCCCCGACGCCCGCTGTCGAGGATCTGAATGGATCCGCGCACGGCCTGTTCGAGCACCTCCGCCGCGGTGCCCTTGTCCTTCTTGCCGAGCAGCACGGCGGCCCCGAGCGCGTCGACACCCGGCGGCGGGGTGTACTGCGGGATGACGGTCGGGTGCCCCGGCTCGTCCTTCAGCCGCGTGCGACGGAGACCGATCGCCCAGCCCAGCATCGCCAGGACGCCGGCGCTCAGGCCCACCTGGACGGGGCCGGCCGGGGTTGCGAAGTAGCTGGTGTCATACGGGGTGAAGGTACCCGGCTCGAACGCGACAGCGATGCTCATGTTGCCGCCGGCCCCGAGGCCGGCGGCGGACGCGATGATCGTGCCGTCCTCACCCCGGGAGATGTCGCAGCGGTCCCGGGAGCCCTGCACGCCCTGGTAGCAGGCCATGTCACCGGTGAGCGCGTCGGCGATCTCCGGGTCGACTCGCAGGGTTGCCGTCACCACCCCGAACGGCTGCGCCCAGCCGGTGCCGTTGACGTCGCGGTAGAACTCATCGACGTCGGTGTCCGCGAAGTACTTCGCCACGTTGTGCGAGGTGTAGGTGATCACGTAGGTCTGCGAGCCATGCACGTAGTCGTCGGCGGCGATCGTGACCGCGAGGAAACCGTCGGTCTCCTCCGTCTCGTAGGAGCGGGGGACGCCGGATTCATCCGTGACGGACTCGACGTCGATGCTGGTCGGCACGCCCTTGTAGTCGAGCGGGATCATGCGGCGGATGCCGCGGTTCTGGTCGGTCTGCGGAAACTCCGCCACGAGCGTCTCCACCGTACGCAGCTCGCTGGCACCAACATCGTCACGGGAGAGGGTCATGTCCGCCGACATGCTGCTGAACGTGAAGTCGTCGACCCCGGTGGGAGCGGCCGACGCAGGCGACGCGGATCCGAGCACCCCCAGTGCCAGGAGGACGAGCAGGAGCAACGGCCGAACAAGCGCGTTTCGCATGCGGCCAGGCTACGTCACGCCCCGGCCGGGCACCGTGCGGGCACGGCGTCCCGGTAACCTGGACAGATGAACAACCGCAGGCTGGCGATGGAGGCATGGGAGAGCCTTTTCCGGGCGCAGCATCGCGTGTTCGAGGAGATCAGCCGCGACTTCGATGGAAGCCAGCTGTCGCAGCAGGAGTACGACGTGCTGCTCACCGTGGTCCGCTCCCCCGATATGACCGCGCGCCTGCGCGACATCACCGCCCGCTCCCTGATCTCGCAGCCGAGCGTGTCGCGCCTCGTCGACCGCATGGCCGCACGGGGGCTCGTCACCAAGCGCACGGACCCGGATGACGGGCGCGGCTCGCTCATCACCGCGACAGCCGAGGGAGAGCGGCGGTTCCGTGTGCTCGGCACCCGGCATGGCACCTCCATCGCCGAGCGCATGTCGGTGCTGACGCCCGAGGAGCAGCAGGTGCTGCTCGCCCTCACCACGAAGCTACGCACCGCCACCGGCGACTGAGCCTCACCAGCGGTTGTGCACGTCCTCGGCCCAGCCCAGCACGTCATCGAAGCGCACGACCTCGTCGCCCGTGTCGACGCTCCCGCTCCAGTGGCCAAAGCACTGATCGGTACGTGAGGCCAGCAGTCCCAGGTTCGTCCGCGAGCGCTTGTCGTGGAATGGCACGAACACCGCCTGGAAGCCGCCACCGCTGACCCGCCAGGGGCGCAGGTAGTCGCTCGGGTCGTAGTCCCACGCCAGCTGCTCACCGATCTTGTGCAGACGCGTGTCGAGCAGCACAGAGTTCTCGGTCGCCCCGGTGCCGTCCGTCCACTGACCGCCCACCTGGATGCCGATCACACGGCCATCGGCGAGCCGACCGGACCCGGCGCCCCAGTTCCAGCGCACATCGTGCGGCCATCGCCCGCGGCCGTGGTCCAGGACCGCCCACGACTCTCCGGCCGGCACCGGGGATTCCGCGCCGCGCACGGTCAGTGTTCCCGACGCCGGTCTCGCCACGTCCTTCACGGTGTACTGGAATCGCTTCTCACTCCACGGGACCACCACCGCCAGGCGCTCGTGGCCCGGCGGGCGTTCCGCGATCACGTCGAACGACGCGTCCGGGATGGCCGCGCGCAGGCGGGTGCCACCCGGGACCTCCTCGATCTCGATCGACAGTGAGCGGGAACGGGCGCGAGCGGGGCCGCCTTCCAGGTTGGCGGGGAGAGTGGCGGAGCGCCCGCCGAGGCCGGTGGCGCCCCGGCCGATCGACTCGCCGGTGCCCCGGTCGAACACCCACACCTCGTGCACCGCGGCGAAGTCCAACGAGGACACCGTCAGCGCGAGCAGGTGCGTCGGGGTGGTGATGCCCCAGTACTCCCACCGCTTGTTGCGGCCCCACGAACGCCGTCCGTCGATGCCGGACGTATCCACGACCGGCTGACGCGCCCAGCCCCGCGCGGCCGGATTGAGCCCGCCGTCAGCGCCGACGAGGGGCACGCTCTGCGTCAGCTCCCGTTCGATCATGCGCACCATCCTGGCACGCAGGGTCCTTTGGCCCACCCGTCGCCATCTGGAATAGTCGAAGGTGACGCATCGGCAACAGGGCCGGTCGAAGGGGGAGGAATCCATGGAGGTAGCCGCAGGAATCGGCATCCTGATCGTGGTCGGTGTGGCCGTCGTCGCACTCGTCGTGATCGCTCTCATCGTGCTGCTGTTCGCCCGCAGCTGGATCAAGGTCGCCCGCGCCGACGAGGCGCTGGTCATCTCGGGTCGCAAGCAGAAGGTCCAGATCACGGTCGCCGCTCGCGGAGCGGACGGACAGGTCGTCCCGCAGTCGCAGATCGAGGAGTCGCCGGTCACCGTCATCGTGAACGGGAAGTCCCTGGTCAACCCGATCACGCAGCGGCACGAGATCATCTCGCTGCGCTCGCGCCAGGTGCTCCTCAACGCCGAGGCCCAGTCGCTGGACAACGTGACCCTGAACGTCGACGGCGTCGCCATCGTGAAGATCGGCTCCGACCCGCTGTTCGTGCGTCGGGCGGCCGAGCGATTCGCCTCGCAGGACAAGGCCATCGAGCAGTTCACCACCGAGCAGCTGGAAGGCGCCCTGCGTGGCATCGTGGCCACGCTCTCGGTCGTGGAGCTCATGCGGGAGCGGAAGAAGTTCTCCGACCAGATCGCGCTCGAAGTGTCCCAGGAGCTCGCCGAGCAGGGCCTGATCCTGGACTCCTTCCAGATCAAGGGCATCACCGACAAGGTGGGCTACATCCAGTCCCTCGGAGCTCCGGAGATCCAGGCCAAGCGCCAGTCCGCGATGATCGCGCAGACGAACGCCGACCGCGCGATCAACCAGAAGAACATCGCCAACAACGAGGCGAACCTCATCGAGCAGACCGCGCTGGACAAGAACACCGCCAATGCGTCGGCCGAGATCGGCCGCGCCCGGGCTCAGGCGGAACAGGCCGAGCAGCTGGCTCGCGCCCAGGCGGAGCAGGCCGTGCTGCAGCAGCAGGCCGAGAACAAGCAGGCTCAGCTCGACGCCGACATCAAGCGCGTCGCGGATGCGCAGAAGTACGAGGCGGAGACCCGGGCTCAGGCCGATCTCTACGCCCGTGAGAAGGCCGCAGAGGCCGCCGCGATCGAGCAGGTCAAGCAGGCCGAGGCTCGCACCCGCATCGCTGAGCAGCAGGCCGAGGCGGACAAGGCGCGCGCGGCCGGTGAGGCCGCCGCGGCCGAGGCCCAGGCCACCGGTGCCGCCAACGCCCTGCGCGCCCAGGCCGATGCCGAGGCTGCCGCTCGCCGCCTGCGGGCAGCGGCCGAGGCGGAGGCCATCCGCATCGAAGGTGAGGCGCGCGCCGCGGCCGTGCAGGCGGAAGCCGAGGCCATCGCGTCCAACCAGGACGCGTTCCTGTCGCAGCGTGTGCTCGAGGTGCTTCCCTCGATCATGGCGGAGTTCGCGAAGGGCTACGCGGCGATCGGCAACGTGTCGATCGTGGGGGGATCCAGCGAGGAAGGCGCATCACGCCTGGTCGGCGCCGACAGCGCCACCGCGCTTCGCAGCGTGTTCGACAGCGTGAGTGCGGCCACCGGGCTCGACCTCGCCAGCATCATCCAGGGCCAGGCCGTCGGCCGTGGCATCGGCGAGGGGGTGGCGCAAGCCGCCAAGCCCGCCGCGAAGCCGGGCGAGAAGCTCGGTGACGCCGCCGAAGCCGCGATCAACGCCGCCAAGGCGGCGGCTGCCGAGGACTGAGCCCCCGCACGCGGCGCCCGTCCCCGGTCTGGGGCGGGCGCTGCGTCGTATGCGGCGTCGTCGGCGTCACACCGACGACGGTGGTGCGCTAGGACGTGCGCCGGCGCAGCGTGAGCGGCGCGAGCACGAGGAAGGCCACAGCGAAAGCCGTCACGATGAGCACCGGACGCCACAGGTCCCAGCCATCATCGCCCGCGGTCACCGCCTGCACCGCGTCGATCGCGTGGCTCAGTGGCAGCCAGTCGGAGATGGCATGCAGCACATCCGGCATCTGCTCACGCGGCATGAACAGGCCGCCGAGGATGATCTGCGGGAACACCAGCACCGGCATGAACTGCACCGCTTGGAACTCCGACTGCGCGAACGCGCTCGCCAGCAGCCCCAACGAGGTGCCCAGCAGCGCATCGACCACCGCGACGAGGCCTAACTGCCAGAGCTCGCCCGACACGGTGAGCCCGCACACGTACACGGCGAACGTGACGGTGACCGAGGCCTGCACCACGGCCAGAAGCCCGAATGCGAGTGCGTAGCCGAGCACGAAGTCCGCTCGGCCGAGCGGCGTGGTCATCAGCCGCTCCAGCGTTCCCGAGCGGCGTTCGCGCAGGGTGGTGATGGAGCTCACCAGGAACATCACGATGAACGGGAAGAGGGCGAGGATCGCTCCGCCGAAGGCATCGAACACGCCCGTGGTGTCGGTGAACAGCCAGGCGAACAGACCGACGAGCAGGCTCGGGGCCACCACCATCAGCGCGATCGAGCGCGGATCGTGGCGAAGCTGGGCGAGCACCCGACCCGCGGTCGCGAACATCCGGCGTGGGTTCATGACGTCTCCCTCCGCTCGCGACGCAGATGCGGATGGGCGGCGGAGTCACGCGCGATGAGCTCAAGGAACGCCTGCTCCGGATCGGTACGGCCTGTGTCCGCCAGCAGGTCGGCGGGCGTGGTGTCGGCCACGAGCCGACCGTCGCGCATGAGCAGCAGGCGATCACAGCGCAGCGCCTCGTCCATGACGTGGCTCGACACCAGGAGGGTGGTCCCGTGCTCCGCGATGGTGCGGAACATATCCCACAGCTCGGCACGCAGCACCGGATCAAGGCCCACCGTCGGCTCGTCGAGCACGATGAGCTCCGGCTCCCCCAGCAACGCCATGCCGAGGGAGACGCGATTGGCCTGTCCACCGCTGAGAGCGGCAACAGTATGCGACGCGTGCCTGGCGAGGCCGACCTGATCCATGACGCGGTCCACGTGATCCCGTCCCACGCCGAGCACGCGCGCGAAGTACGTGAGATTCTGCCGCACCGTCAGATCCGCGTACACGGCCGACCCCTGCGTTCCGTACGCCACGCGGTGTCGGAGGGCGGCCGATCCGGCGTCGTCGCCGAGCACCCGAACGGTGCCGCCTGCGATCCGCTGCACCCCAACGACCGCGCGCATCAGGGTGGTCTTGCCGCAGCCCGACGGACCGAGAAGGCCGGTGATCCGACCGCGGGGGATGCGAAGGGACAGCGCCTCGAACACCTCGTTTCGGCCGCGCCGCACTCGCAGGCCGTCGATCACGACAGCATCCTGCGCACTCGCGTCCGCACTGTTCATGGCATGAATTATGGACCCGGAAACGGCGAGGCGACAGGTGTCGGAACCACCACCCCCACGTCCTGAAACGAGGACATTTCCGCCGGACGAGGATCAGAACACAGATGTGGGCCCGCCGTGGACGATATCTCCTCGATTCAGCGCAGGTTCAGCACTCGATGACGTTCACGGCGAGGCCACCCTCGCTGGTCTCCTTGTACTTCGTCGACATGTCGATGCCGGTCTGGCGCATCGTCTCCACCACCATGTCGAGCGACACGAAGTGGTTGCCATCGCCGCGCAGGGCGAGTCGTGCTGCGGTCACCGCGGTGGACGCGGCGATGGCGTTGCGCTCGATGCACGGGATCTGCACGAGTCCGCCCACCGGATCGCAGGTGAGACCGAGGTGGTGCTCCATCGCGATCTCCGCGGCGTTCTCGATCTGGCGGTTCGTGCCGCCCATGACGGCGGTGAGGCCACCGGCCGCCATCGCGCATGCGGAGCCGACCTCCGCCTGGCATCCGCCCTCGGCTCCGGAGATCGACGCGTTCGCCTTGAACAGGGACCCGAGCGCCGTCGCGGTGAGGAGGAACCGGCGGATGCCACGGCGGCGGTTGGCCTCCGCGATGGCCTCCTCGTCGCCGTCGGGGAGATCGGCAGGTTCGCCACCGAAGCCGAGCAGGGCGCTGCCCACCAGCTCACCGTAGGGCGTCACGGCGTTGCCACGACCGAGACCGGAATCAGCCAGGAACCGCCACCAGTACATCGCGACGGCGGGAAGGATGCCGGCCGCGCCGTTGGTGGGCGCCGTGACCACTCGGCCGCCGGCCGCGTTCTCCTCGTTGACCGCGAGCGCGAAGGCGCCCAGCCACTCCCCGGGAAGCTCGCGATGCCCGTCGGATTCCACGTTCTCCAGCTGTTCCCGGATGGTGGAGGCCCGGCGCTTCACCCCGAGGATTCCGGGCAGCACGCCGCCGGTGTGCAGGCCCGCGTCCACGCACGAGCTCATCGCGTCCCAGATGGCGTCGAGCCCTGCCGCCACCTCCGCCTCGCCGTGCAGCGATTCCTCGTTGAGACGGGCGAGCTCGGCGATGGTGAGCCCATGCTCGTCGCACAGCTCCAGCAGGGTGGCGGCGTCGGAGTACGCGAAGGGGAAGGCTGTGGCGGCCACCTCGGTGCTCTCGCCATCACGACGGATGAACCCGCCGCCCACCGAGTAGTACGTCTCCTGGGTGAGGATGCTGCCGGCCTCGTCGAAGGCGCGCAGGGTCATGGCGTTCGGGTGCCCGGGCAGGCGCGTGCGCGCCTCAAAGGTGATGTCCTCCTTGCGGAACGGCACCGCGTGGATTCCCGCGAGCATCAGCGGCTCACCCTCCGGATAGTGCGACCATGCCTCGCGCACAGCGGCGGGATCCACGCTCTCCGGCTCCTGACCGCGCAGTCCTGCCACGACGGCGTCGGGGGTGCCGTGGCCGAGTCCGGTGGCGCCGAGGGACCCGTACAGCGAGCACGTGACGCGCCGGGTACGCACCAGGACGTCGGAGGCGGCCAGCCGGCGGGCGAAATCGACGCCCGCGCGCATGGGTCCGACGGTGTGGGAGCTGGAGGGTCCCACACCGATGGAGAACAGATCAAATGCGGACACGTATGCGCTCACCAGACCAGCGTAATCCCGGCGCGAAGACGAAGCGCCTGCCACACCACGCCCGGATCGGGGCAGACGGCACTACCGTGGATGGCGTGACCACTCCCATCGATGCAACCGCCACTTCTGCCTGGGCCGAGCTCTCCGCCGCGCGCGACGGATTCTCCCCCGATCTGCGCGCCTGGTTCGCGCAGGATCCGGGACGTGTGCAGCGGCTGAGCTTCGAGCTCGCCGACCTGCACGTCGACCTGTCGAAGAACCTCGTCACGGACGAGATCCTCGCCTCCCTCGTGAAGCTCGCCGAGGAGACGGGCGTCGCCGGACGCTTCGCCGCCATGCTCGAGGGCTCGCACATCAACACCACGGAGGACCGGGCCGTCCTGCACACGGCCCTGCGCCGACCCGCGGGCGCGACCCCGGCGCTGATCGTCGACGGCCAGGACGTCGACGCGGACGTGCACGCCGTCCTGGACGCCATGCGCGTGTTCGCCAATCGGGTCCGCTCGGGCGAGTGGACGGGCGTCACCGGGAAGAAGGTGACCCACGTCGTCAACATCGGCATCGGCGGCTCCGACCTCGGCCCCGTCATGGTGTACGAGGCGCTGCAGCCCTATGCCACCGCGGGCATCCAGGCCCGGTTCGTGTCGAACATCGATCCCACCGACATCGCCCTGAAGACCGCGGATCTCGATCCCGAGACCACGCTGTTCATCGTGGCGTCGAAGACGTTCACCACCCTGGAGACCCTCACCAACGCCCGCCTCGCGCGCGATTGGCTGTGGGAGAGGCTCGCCGCCGCCGGCGCGATCGACGGCTCCGATTCCGCGAAGCAGGATGCCGTCGCGCATCACTTCGTCGCCGTCTCCACCGCGCTCGACAAGGTGGCGGCCTTCGGCATCGACCCCGCCAACGCGTTCGGGTTCTGGGACTGGGTGGGCGGGCGCTATTCGGTGGACTCCGCCATCGGCCTGTCGCTGAACATCGCGCTCGGCCCCGACGCGTTCGCCGATCTGCTCGCCGGCTTCCACGCCGTCGACGAGCACGTGCGCACCACGCCGATCGAGAGCAACGTGCCCGTCCTCATGGGCCTGCTGAACGTCTGGTACACCAACTTCCTCGACGCGCAGACGCACGCCGTGCTCCCCTACGCGCAGCTCCTGCACCGATTCCCGGCGTACCTGCAGCAGCTCACCATGGAATCCAACGGCAAGTCGGTGCGCTGGGACGGGTCTGCTGTCACGACCGCCACCGGCGAGGTCTTCTGGGGTGAGCCCGGCACCAATGGCCAGCACGCCTTCTACCAGCTGATCCACCAGGGCACGCGGCTCATCCCCGCCGACTTCATCGCCGTGGTCAACCCCGGCTACCCGCTGCAGGACGACGGCCGCGACGTGCACGGGCTGTTCCTCGCCAACTTCCTGGCCCAGACCAAGGCGCTGGCCTTCGGGAAGACGGCCGAGGAGGTCGAGGCCGAGGGGACGACGGGTGCGCTGGTGGCTGCGCGCACCTTCGCCGGCAACCGTCCGACCACCTCGATCATCGCGCCCGCGCTCACCCCCGCGGTGCTCGGCCAGCTGATCGCGCTCTACGAGCACATCACCTTCACCGAGGGCACCATCTGGGGCATCAACTCCTTCGACCAGTGGGGTGTGGAGCTCGGCAAGCAGCTGGCGCTGCAGATCGCCCCCGCCATCGAGGGCGACGCCGACGCCATCGCCGCACAGGACGCCTCGACACAGGCGCTGCTGGCGTACTACCACGCGCACCGCAACGACTGACACGCGAGGGCTGTCGACAGCGCCGCTCGGAGACTCTCCGGGCGGCGCTGCCGTTCGTCCGGAGATTCACGCGCGCCGGATCAGCGCGCCGAGCAGGGCAGCGACCAGACTGGCGACGGCAGCGAGCAGGAACAGTGCGCGCAGGCCCGCCTCGTCCACGGCGGAGGTCGCGAGGATCGCCCCTGTCACCGGAATGCCCACCGCGGAGCCGACGGTGCGGAGCACACCGTTCAGACCCGCGGCGGCTGCCACCTCGTCCCGCGGGGCGATGCGTGTGACGAGGTCGGACGCCGCGGCGAAACCGGCACCGTTGCCGAACCCGATCAGCGCGAATCCGATCACCACGGCGGCGAGGGACGACGGCCAGAGCGCCGCCAGAGTGCTGCCCGCGAGCATCACGACCAGGGCGAGGGAGACCACCACGCCTCCCGGCACACGGGAGATGAGCGCGGGCGCAAGGCGTCCACCCACGAACACCAGCACCGCGCTCGGGAGCATCGCGATGCCCGCCGCGGTCACCGACATGCCGTGCCCGATCCCGGCGGGCGATTCGAGCAGGATCGGGAGTGCGACGTAGAACAGGTAGGGCACAAACCCCAGGAACACCGTCACGAGGCTGACGAGGGCCAGCCGCACATCGGCCAGGGAACGGACATCGACGACCGGCACGGCGGTGCGCCGCTCGACCAGCACCAGGCCCGCGAACCCGGCAGCCGCGGCGGCGAACAGGCCGATCGCCGCCGGCGACGCCCATCCCCAGGTCGATCCCTGGGAGATCGCCAGAAGGAGCGCGGCGAGTCCGGCGGCAAGCAGCGCTGCCCCGGCGAGATCCAGCCGGCCCGCCCCGCGACCGTGACCGCGCGGCACCCACCGGGCGACCGCGGCAAGACTCGCCAGCGCCATCATCGCGCCGAATCCGAACAGTCCCCGCCAGCCGACCACATCGGTGAGGATGCCGCCGATCACCAGTGCAGATCCGGCACCGAGCCCGAGCATGCCGCTGAGCCAGCCGATGGCCGCCGCTCGTCGCGCAGCCGGCAGCTGCACTCGCACGATGGCCAGGGCGAGCGGGAATGACGCCGTCGCGGCGCCCTGCACCACGCGGGCCACGAGCAGCACGGCGAACGACGGGGCGAAGAACGCCAGGACGCTGCCGACGGCGAACAGAGCCAAGGTCACCAGGAGCAGACGTCGATGCCCGTGCAGATCGCCGAGGGCGCCCAGGATCGGAGCGGTGACCGCTCCTGCCAGCAGATAGACGGTGAGGATCCAGCCCGCGGCGCCCGGTTGGGCATCGAACGAGTGAGCGAGTTCTGGCAGCGCCGGCACGAGGAGGGTCTGCATCAGCGAGAAGCCGAGGACCGCGAGCGCGAGCGCGAACACGACCGGGCCCGACCGGACCTCCGCCTGCTCGATGGTTCGCACGGGTGCTGTCATGATCGTCTCCTAATCGGAACGGAATGGTTCGTTCCGATTAAACACCCGACGATCGGTATCGTGTCAACATGACCTTCGATTCACCCCGCGGGGCTCCGCTGCGCGGCCGGGCCGCCGAGGCGCGCAGCAACGACGACGCCGTCCTGAACGCCGCGCGCGAGGTATTCGTCGAGCGCGGCTTCGATGCGCCGATGTCGGCGATCGCGGAGCGCGCCGGCGTGGGTGTCGCCACCATCTACCGCCGCTACCCCAGCAAGGACGCGCTCACGCTCGATCTCCGCCTGCGCGCACTGCACCAGGTCACCCAGATCGCCCAGGACGCCTTGTCGGCACGAGCGCCGTCTGTCGTGCGAGCCTTCCTGGAGCGCCACCTGCGTGAGGCGGCGAGCCCGCTCGCCACCACGTTCGGCCGGCATGTGCTGCGAAACCCCGACGTCGACGCCGCCGCAGAAGAGCTGCGGGAAGCGCTCGAGGAGCTGATCGCGGTGGATCGGGAACGCGGAATCGTCCCCGCCGACTTCGGCCCGGGCGAGCTGATGATCGCGATCACCCATTTGCGCCCCAGCATCCCCACCGATCGTGAGCGCGCGATCCAGCTGCATCTCCGCCAGCTGGATGTGTACCTTCTGGGCCTGCGGCACAGCGTCGAGCACCCCGAGCTGATTCGCGGGGAGACGATGACCTGGACCGAGTGGGTGTCGTTCAACAGTGCCGACTGATCTCCGCACTCGCCTCCGCCACGGCGAAACGACGAAGACCCCCGGCTCTCACCGGAGGTCTTCGTCTACTGTCTCAACACAGTGTGCGCCCGAAGGGACTCGAACCCCTAACCTTCTGATCCGTAGTCAGATGCTCTATCCATTGAGCTACGGGCGCATTTTCGGCTTCTGCACTTTCGCGCGGCGGCCGTAGATCAGCCTAACGCACTCTGTCGCGGAGCGCGAATCGGCAGGGACCGCCCGGGCGCGTCGAGCCCGCGTTCTCCGAGCGGATCAGGACTTCCCCTTCGCGGCCTTGCGCTCGGCTTTCTCGGCCTTCTCCGCCTTCTTCCGGGCGCGAACCTGCGACTCCAGAGCCTGTAGATCCACCAGCCGCAGGGCCTGCATCCGGGCGTCGCGCATCTTGGCGTAGTCGGGGTCGGCGTCCGGGCGCATGCTCTCGGCGCGCAACCGGCGATCCAGGTTGGATGAGACATCGCCCCAGGCGGCCTCGCGCCCCTCCTCCACGAGCTCACGCACCTGCTCGTCATCGGCGGCGAGCTGGCGCAGACGCACGGCGACGCCCGCGGACTGCTTGCGGCGGCGGCGCAGGTTCTTGACGTCCCGATCGCGGTAGTCGTGGGTGCCATCGGACTGCGAGTACTTGCCCCACGCCTTGCGCCCCTGCCGCTTCAGCCGGTTGGCGGCATCTTCGGCCTCGTCGGCCAGATCGTTGAGGATCTCGCGCGCAACCTGCATGAAGTGATCGGACTCGAACGCGGCATCACCCGCGATCGTGTCCACCAGAATCTGATTCTTCAGCGACAGCCGGCCGGCTGCCAGTGCAATGGACATGCCCTCGGCGATCGCTTCATTGAGCTTCGCTCCCACCGGGCCTCCCCTGTCGTCCACGTTTCTGCGTCATCGCAGCCCGGGCCGCACGACACCGGTCTTCTCAGCGTAGTCGCCCACGCCCGACACGCCCGCCTTTCCGCACCGGCTCCGGACAGCCGCCGCGCGCTCACGGCAGAATCGAGAGGTCCGGCGCCGGTGCCGGACGAGTCGGAGGTCAGCATGGCGAAACTGGACGTGACGGGCAACCTCACGGTCATCACGGGCGCCGCGAGCGGAATGGGTGCACAGGTGGCGCGTGGCCTCGCGGCGCGCGGGGCACGACTGGCCCTGCTCGATCGCGACGCCGAGGGGCTGGCCCGCCTGTCGGCGGAGCTGCCGGCCGGCATGGTCACCACCCACACCGTGGACCTCGTCGATGACGATGCGGTGGCTGAGACCGCCGGCGAGATCGAGCGCACACAGGGGGCCGTCCAGGCCCTCGTCACCTGTGCCGGATCGTCGATGCTCGGCACCCTCGACCAGCTCACGATGGCGGAGATGCGCTGGCTCATGGATGTGAACCTCTGGGGCACCGTCTCGATCACGAAAGCCCTGCTCCCCGCACTGCGACGCTCCCCTGCCGCCCATATCACGCACCTGGCCTCGATCTACGCCCTCGGCGCCCCCGCCGGCCGTATCCCGTACGCGATGAGCAAGTACGCGGTGCGCGGGTTCACCGAAGCTCTGCGGCACGAGCTGGAGGGATCCACCGTCAGCGTGGGGGCGATCTATCCGGCTGGAGTGAAGACCGGAATCATCCTGCACGGCCGGTACGCGGCCGCGATCGACCCCGCCATCGCCGCCCGGGCGGCCGCGGCCCAGGCTCACATGTACGAGACCGAGCCGGAGGAGGCCGCGCAGATCATCATCCGCGCCACGATCGAACGGCGCGCTCGCACCATGATCGGACGCAAGGCGTATCTGGTGGACTGGATCACCCGCGCCATGCCGGTGCGGTACTGGAACCTCATGCGCGGCCCCCTGCGCGAGGCGACCGACACCACCACCCCGATCCGCTGAATCACAGCGCGGACGTGGCGAGACGATCCAGCGTCGAGCGACCAAGAGCCGCCATGACGGGATTGCTGGACTCGTAGTACCAGACCAGTCCGATCGCCTGCACCAGCGCCCATCCCGCACCGCGCGCCCACTCGTCCGGCGACGATCCGAGTCCCGTCCTCATCCGCTCCCGCATCGCGGGATCGAAGAGGTGCCAGGCGATGACGAGATCTAGGGCCGGGTCGGCGGCTGATGCGTCTCCGGTGTCGAGCAACCCCACCAGGCGCCCGTCCCGCACGAGCACGTTGCCCGGGACCAGGTCGGTGTGACTGAGGCTCCGTCCCGCTGGGGCGGGAAGGTCTCGGAGCCGCGACCACAGTGCGCCGATCGCGGCGGTGTCGATCATGCCGACGCTGCGGCGGAGGCACTCCTGCACCCACTCGTCGAACGGCGCGAGGACATCGCCGCGCCCGTAGCCGCGAAACGCCTCGCCGGCCACGTCCACATCCCGCAGCGTCGCGAGGAGATCGATGAGGTCATCCGCCAGGTCGCGTGCGTCCCGGAAGGCGCGAGGATCAACCACGTCACCGTCCACCCAGCTCTGTGCCGTCCATGCCAGCGGATACCCTTCCCCCGCGTCGCCGATCAGCAGCGGTTCCGGGACGGCCACCGGACACACCTGCAGGAAGCGCGCGGACCGACGCGCCTCACGCTCGAGCGCGGTGCGGTGCGCCACCGGCTCGTCCGGCTGCAGCGCGAAGCGCGCGGCGATCGTACGTCCCACGCGGAAGATCGCGTTGACGGTCCCCTGCGATCGGATGGCCGTGACCGGTCGGCCCGCCCACTCCGGTCGCGCCGCCGCGACGAGCCGTTCGACCTGCTCGGCATCGATCGCCAGCTGATCGGTGTGCATCCGCGGCGGGCCCGTCGCCCCGTTGCGCTCCTCGTCCGGCATCCGTCAACCGCCGAGCTTCGCGATCACGGCCTCGATGCGCCGCTGCCGGGTCTCGGGCTTCTTCGCGTCGACAACGGCGCGCGCGTGTTCCTTGCGGAAGGTGAATGCGAGGGCATCGAAGGCCGGGCGCAGCCCGGCGGCATCCAGCGCGGCGGCGAGGTCATCCGGCACGTCGACCGTGCGTTCCGCGGTGTCGTGGGTGAGCGTGACCGTGATCTCATCGCCGGCCCCGAGCCCCGTTGCGGCGCGCTTGTCCGACGAGAACGGAATGAGGAACTGGCCGCCCATCGGGGCGATCGTAGAGCGGTACTCGAAACCGTTGACCGAGACGATCACCGGCACCCGCTTGCCCACACCCCACTCGTCGAGCACCTGCGCGGACACGCGGATCGCGGTGTTGCGACCATCCACGGAATACAGCTCGCTCTCGAACGTCGTCGTCTTCATGACGGGAGCCTACGACGGGCTGGGACCGCGTGCTCGCAGGCGGAGCGAGGTTCTAGGCTGGGAAGGTGACCACGATCCACGACGTCAACCTCCGCGGCTTCGCCTCCGACAACTACTCCGGCATCCACCCCGAGGTGATGACAGCCATCGCAGCCGCCAACGACGGCCACCAGGTGGCCTACGGCGAGGACGTGTACAGCGCCCGGCTGGCCGAGGTGTTCCGCGCTCACTTCGGTGAGGGCGTGGAGAGCTTCCCGGTGTTCAACGGCACCGGTGCGAACGTGGTGGGACTGCAGTCGATGCTCCCCCGCTGGGGCGCCGTGGTCTGCGCGCAGAGCGCTCACATCAACGTCGACGAGGGCGGCGCACCGGAGAAGGTCGGCGGCATCAAGCTGTGGACGGTACCCACTGAGGACGGCAAGCTCACGCCCGAGCTGATCGACATCGAGGCCCGCGGATGGGGCGACGAGCACCGCGCGCAGCCGCTCGTGGTCTCCCTCACCCAGTCCACCGAGCTGGGCACCCTGTACTCGGTCGAGGAGATCCGCGCGATCGCCGATCACGTCCACTCCCTCGGCATGCACCTGCACATGGACGGCTCACGCATCGCCAACGCCGCCGCGGCGCTGGATCTTCCGCTTCGCGCTTTCACGCGGGACGCGGGCGTGGACGTGCTGAGCGTCGGCGGCACGAAGAACGGTGCCATGGTCGCGGAGGCGATCGTCGTGCTGAACCCCGAGGCGTCCGAGGGTCTGACCTATCTCCGCAAGACCAACATGCAGCTCGCCTCGAAGATGCGCTTCGTCTCGGCACAGCTCATCGCGCTCTACGAGGGCGACCTGTACCTGCGCAACGCACGCCACTCCAACGCCATGGCGGCGCGACTGCGTGGTGCCATCGACAGCCGCATCGCCGCAGGCGAGATCACCGGGGTGGAGTTCACGCAGCCGACGCAGGCCAACGGACTCTTCCTCACGCTGCCGGCCGGCGTCGCCGACCGCCTCCGCGAGACGTTCCGCTTCTACGACTGGGACGAGGCGCGCCGCGAGGTGCGGTGGGTGTGCAGCTTCGACACCGCGGAGTCCGATGTCGACTCACTGGTCGAGCTGCTCGCAGCGGAGACCGCCGCGCGCTGAGACGCCGTCGGCGTCCGAGGACGACATCCGTTCCCGGACGCTGCGGCGCGGCCGACTCAGGTGTCGGGGTTCGAGGGACCGCAGTGGTCCTCGTTGATCCCGCCCCAATTACCGTGCACCAGACAGTCCTGGCCCCGATCCGGCTGCGGGTCCTGGCGGGCCGGCATGTTGCTGTTGCCGTGGTCGCTGCCGTCCATCTGCTCGGCGTGCGGTGCCGCGAAGGCGGCTCCCGCGGTCATGGGCACGGCGGCAACGGCGACGACGGCGGCGAGCGCGAGCTTCACCGCAGTACGACGAATGATCATCACGACTCCGTTCACTTGCGTCCCGCGGGTGCGGGATCGAGCGAACGGTACGGCGCGAGGCCGCAGTTGTGCACTACGCAGGGCGGATGATCCGTACTCCCGCGGCGCGTCTGCGTAGTGCGGGCCCCAGCGTCAGCGCAGGGCACCCACCGAGGCGAGGGCCTGCCGCACCAGCGTGCCGCGACCGCCCTCCATCTCCGCCGCCAGCTCCGCGCTCTGCGCCTCCTCCGGTGTGAGCCAGGTGACCTCCAGCGCGTCCTGGCGCGGCTCGCACGTCCCGGTCACGGGTACGACGAACGCGAGCGAGACCGCGTGCTGACGGTCATCGTGGAACGCACTCACGCCGGGGATCGGGAAGTACTCCGCCACCGTGAAGGGCGTCGGCTGCGGCGGCAGCATCGGGAACGCCATCGGGCCGAGGTCGTTCTCGAGGTGGCGGAACAGGGCATCGCGCACCGTCTCGCCGTAGCGCACCCGGCCCGACACGATGGTGCGGGTGATCTCACCCATCGGCGTCGCGCGAAGCAGAATCCCGACATCGGTGACCGCGCCCGTCCCGTCCGTGCGCACCGGCACGGCCTCCACGTAGAGGATCGGCAGATGGCGGCGGGCCTCCAGCAGCTCGACGTCGCTCAGCCAGCCCGGGTTGGACCCGGGCACCCGCATCTGGTGGCCCATCCCGGTGAGACCCTCCAGGGGGTCGCGACCGTCGTCGGCGGGGTCGGGGTCAGGCGTGCGTACGGTCATGCTTCCTGTATACCCGACGCCCCGGTCGCGCAGGTGTCCGCGGGCTCCGGAAGGATGAGCGAGCGGTATCTCCTCGCGGCTGTGGAGGACTGCGTCGCCACCGACCGCATCGTGTTAGCATCTTCGCCTGTCGGGTCGTGTGATGCTCGCCAGGGTTGCCCGCGGTGCTGCCACCGCACTCCTTCAGTGGATCGGCCCCTGGGGGCTTCCCACGACCCGAATGCTGTTGCAGACGCTGCAGTCGCAGGGGTTCCACGGCAGCGCTCGCGCGAGTTCGTTGCTCGGCATGGACATGAACCCCAGCGGGACCGGGCAGCCCTCATCGCCGCGGCGGACCTGGTGCCAGATCGTGCGGATGTACTGCGGCTCCACCAGCCCGAACTCCCCCGGCCACAAGGCGGCTTTGAGAAAGCCGCCATACAGGTCCGCGGCCTGGCTTTCCAGATAGCGGTCGGCCGACACCCACCGCAGTCCTCGCTCGAGATCGTGCGGCACACGCCGATCGAGTCGCGCCTCACGCTGCAAGTACTCCTTGGTCGGAAGGTGATCATGCCCTCGCACGTGCCCGAATCGTGTGTGTATCCCCTCGGCATCGAGCCCTCGCGCTGCCCACATCACATTCGTGTACGTCATCTTGGCCACGTAGTTGTAGAACCGCTCCGTGTTGTACACGTAGCTGCCGCTCACGCGATCCTTCTGGCAGTACACGTACACGATGGTCACGCCCTCCACGGCGGCCAACGAGTTAGCCGCATACTGCCGACGGTGATGAGTCTTGAGATGGTTCTTCCACGACATGACGGTGCCGTCGGGGACACGGAACGTCTCACGCAGATGACGGATGACGGCCCTCAGCCTCGCGGCTGCCGCGTCGGACACGATCACCGCCGCCATCCCGAAGATCGGGCTCGTCTTCGGTTTGCCCGACTGCCCTCGATCGCCGGTCTCATCGATGTAGGCGTGCAGAATCACGATCCGAATGTACGGGCGCGGTACGCGACCGAAACGCCCCGGGGCGGATCTGGGGATAGGGGCCGTTCCTACAGGTGTCGGCGGGCTCTGGAAGGATGAGCACATGGGTGACGGACTGATGCTCGACGATGCAGCGGTGCGCTGGTCCCGGCCGCAGACCGACGCACCGGTGACGGTGCTCCTGCACGGCTACGGGTCCGACGAGAACGACCTCTTCGGCCTTGTGCCGCACCTCGCCGATGACGCGGTCTACGCGGCGGTGCGGGCACCCCTGGCACCGCGCTGGCCGTTGTCCGGCCATTCCTGGTACGACATCGATGAGCCCGGCACCCGGGATGCCGCCGGTATCACGCGGGCCGCGCGCGCCCTCCTCGACTGGCTCGATGCGCGTGGCCTGGACCGCGTGGGTCTGATCGGGTTCTCCCAGGGCGGCGCGGTGGCGCTGCAGACGCTGCGGCTCGCGCCCGAGCGCGTGCGCTTCGCGGTGAACCTGTCGGGATACGCCGCCGACGAAGAGCGCGAGGAGGATGCCCGGCTCACCGAGCTGCGCGTCCCGGTCTTCTGGGGTCGCGGCAGCATGGACGAGGTGATCCCCCGCGCCGCCATCGACTTCACGGCCGGTTGGCTTCCCGCCCACAGCGCGCTGTCCGGGCGGGTGTATCCGGGGCTCGGTCACACTGTGAGCGGCGAGGAACTGGAGGATCTCCGCCACTTCCTCGCCAAGCAGGCCTGACTCGCGACACGCCCGGATGCGAAATCTGAGCTCGTCGGGTATGGTGGACGACGTCCTGTCCCCGACGTGAGGATCCAGCGGTGATTGTTTCCGACGCTTCCGCGCTGTAAGCGCGCTGATCCGTCGACCACCCGCTCCTCTTTCCGGAGACGCCGTCACCGATCGGGATACCCGATCCGCGGCTTGTCGGCCGACGTTCAGCGCACCCCCGCGCTGAACGTCGCACCCGCGTCGCCGCTCTCGTCTCCTCGACGACCGCCTCGGCAGGGTCCGTGTCAGCGCTTCCGACTGACCGGGAGGTTTCATCTCATGCCATTAACCCCATCCGTCGTCCTGGACGACCTTTCCTACACCTGGCCGGACGGCACCGTCGCGCTGAACGGCGTCTCGGGCGCGTTCTCCACCGCCCGCACCGGACTCGTGGGCCGTAACGGCTCGGGCAAGTCCACGCTGCTGAAGCTCATCGCGGGCGATCTCACCCCCACGGGTGGGCGCGTGGAGTCCCGCGGTGCCGTGGCGACGCTCGATCAGCGGCTGACTCGTGACGTGGATCGTCCCGTCGCCGAGCTGTTGGGCATCGCCGACACCCTCGCGGCGGTACGCGCCGTCGAATCCGGCGATGTCGCACCGGAGCATTTCGACACCATCGGGACCGACTGGGACATCGAGGCGCGCGCGATCACCGCGCTCGCCGACGCGGGCCTTTCCGCCGATGCCCTGGACCGCACGGTCGGCACCCTCTCCGGCGGGCAGTCGATGCTCGCCGCCATCTCCGGGCTCCGCCTGCGCCGCCCCGACATCACCCTGCTGGACGAGCCCACCAACAACCTCGACCACGACGCGCGGGCGCGGCTGGGTGCGCTCGTGGGCACGTGGCCGGGCACGCTCATCGTGGTGAGCCACGACACCGAGCTGCTCGAGCTCATGGACGACACGGCCGAGCTCTACGACGGCCAACTGTCGGTGTTCGGCGGTCCCTACTCCGAATGGCGTGCCTGGCTGGACGCCGAGCAGGAGGCGGCGAAGGCGGCTGAGCGCACGGCAGCTGGCGTCGTGCGGCGCGAGAAGCGCGAGCGCATCGAAGCCGACCTGAAGCTGGCCACCCGCTCGAAGATGGCGAAGAAGGCCGAGCGCGAGAAGCGCGTGCCGAAGATCGTGGCGCACGGGCGCCGGATGGCCGCCCAGGTCTCGGCCGGGAACCTGCGCACGGAGATGCGGGAGAAGGAGGACACCGCGCGAGCGGCGCACGAGGCGGCAGAGCGGCGCATCCGCGACGACGACACCATCCGCATCGATCTGCCCGACCCGGATGTCGCGGCCGGGCGCCGGATCGCCACCCTCACCGACGGTGAGCGGGAGTGGATCCTGCAGGGTCCGGAGCGCACGGCACTCGTGGGAGCCAACGGCGTGGGCAAGACCACGCTGTTGCGTTCCCTCGTCACGGGGGAGCCGGCGCACTGGCTGCCGCACCTGACGGCGGAGGCACACACCGACCGGATCGGCCTGCTCTCGCAGCGCCTGGACGGACTGGATGATGCACGATCGGCCACGCAGAACATCGCGGAGGCGGCGCCGCACCTTCCCGACCGGGAGCTGCGCAACCGCCTGGCGCGCTTCCTCGTCCGCGGGGCGGCCGCCGAGCGCCCGGTCGGCACGCTGTCCGGCGGGGAGCGCTTCCGCGTCGCCCTCGCTCAGCTGCTCCTGGCCGAACCGCCCGCGCAGCTGCTCGTGCTCGACGAGCCGACCAACAACCTCGACATCGACACGGTCGAGCAGTTCGTCAGTGCGCTCTCGGGCTATCGCGGCGCGATCCTGGTGACCAGTCACGACCAGGCGTTCCTCGATGGCCTCGGCATCAATCGCACGCTCCGTATCGATGACGCCGGCCGGATCGACGAGCTCACCTGATGCCAGTCGTCCGAATGTGGGCGAGAGTGCGCGCGTCGTGCGCACTCTCGCCCCCGCGGAGTGCGGCCCTGCTCAGTCGTTGGCGAGATAGCGGCGCCGCACCCGCGAGATCACGAAGTCGGCGATCAGCGCGACCGCGATCGCGACCGGGATGCCGACGACGGCGGCGATGGGCTCACGCGGAAGCGCGAGGGCCACGAGCCAGCCGGCCAGCATGCCGATCAGCAACGACATCATCACCTCGGCGGTACGCACCGGTGCGCTCGATCGAGCGGGACGGGTGCGGCGGCCGGCGGGCTCCTTCGTGATGTTCATGCTTCCACGCTAGAAACACCGCAGCCTCGGCACATCGCCCGAGAGGCGGACCTGCAACGTACATCTTCCGATGTACGCCGACCCTGAGAACCCCTGAACACCCCTGATCGGACAGACATGACCCATCCACCCCTCGCCCTCGTCACCGGCGTCGCTCGCGCCAACAGCATCGCCGCGGGGATCGTTCCGCGGTTGCGCGCCGACGGCTGGCGCGTGGTCACCAGCGACCTGCACGATGCCGACCATCCCTGCGATCTCGCGGACCCGAGCGCGCCGGACACCCTGATTGCCGACGTGGCCGCGGCGCACGGCCCGATCACCGCCCTCGTCCTCTCGCACGCCCACGATGTGGAGAGCGGGCTGCTGGACACCACCGCCGAGAGCTTCGACCGGCACGTCGCGATCAACGCGCGCGCGTCGCTGCTGCTCATCGCCGCCTTCGCCCGGCAGGCCCCCGCATCCGGCGGCGCGATCCTCGCGCTCACCAGCGATCACACCACGGGGAACCTGCCGTATGGCGCATCCAAGGGAGCCCTGGACAGACTCGTCCGCTCCGCGGCGCGGGAACTCGGCCCGCGCGGGATCTCCGCGAACGTGCTGAACCCGGGGCCGATCGACACCGGATGGATGGACGAACCGACCCGTGAGGTGCTGGCTGCGGGGACCCCGATGGGCCGGCTCGGCACGCCCCGTGACATCGCCGCGGTGGTGTCGTTCCTGCTGTCGCCGGAGGGCCGGTGGGTGTCGGGTCAGCGACTCTTCGCCGACGGCGCCTTCTCCTTCCGGCACTGAGCGACGGCTCCCCCGAGACGTCAAGGGCGGGGGCGAGAATCGCCGCGACGCGTGGATTCCCGCCCTCAGACGGAAGCCTCGCGTCAGGGGCGGGGGCGCGGGCCGCGGCGATCGTCATCGCGCGGCGCCCGCATCGAGATCGCCAGCGATGCACCCATCGCCGCCGCACCGATGATCGTCACGCCGATGCCCATCATCCGCGAGACGTCGATGAGCATCAGGGCGATACCCAGGACGATGAGAAGGGTGCCGCCACCGAGGAGAGCCTGCTGAAGCGCGCGCATCCTCTGACGCTACCCGAGCGCGCGGACACGGGCGTAGAGCGCTTCGGCCGCTGCCGTGAACACGGCGACGTAATCGATGCTCTCCGGGAGCGTGGCCCACTGGTCGCGGATTCCTTCGTTGAGCGCGAGGAGCTCGAGGATCAGCTGCTGCGGATCGGTGTCATCCCGCAGCTCGCCCGCTGCGATGCGGTCGCGAACGAACGGCACGAGGACCCGCAGGGCGTTCTCCAGGCCCAGCACGGCGCGCCCGTACGCCGGGTTGCCCTCCATGCGTGACGCCCCGGTGAGCATGACACGGAACCGGAGCAGATCAGGCTCCTGCGCCGCGGACCGCACGGCACCGATGAAGTCGTCGAACAGGGCCCGCACGGATGCGGCGGGCAGGCGGATCTGCTGGTAGACCTCTTCACGCCGCTCGACGACGGCCATGAACAGGTCCTGCTTGGTGGCGAAATGGTGCAGCACGCCCGCGTCGGTGACGCCGGCCGCGCGCGCGATGTCGGCCACCCGCGTCTTGTCGTAGCCGCGGCGACCGAACTCCCGGGTCGCCGCAGCGAGGATCTTGGTGCGACGCTCGTCGCCGCGGGCGATGCGGCCGTCGGCGTCGGTGAGGGCGGGCGCGGTTTCAGTCACCCTCTGACCCTATGAGGCATTCGCCCCGATCCGGGACCACCCGAGGCCGAACCCGAAGGAGAACAACGGATCGGCCGTGTCGAAGGGGACGTCCTCGCGGGACGCGATCACGGCGGCCATGGACCGCGGCAGGTCGAACGGCAGACGGCCAGTGGCGTCCACGCGTCCGGTGATGGCGTCCAGGAGGGCATCGTCATCCACACCGAACGTGCCCGTCATGACGACCGGGAGCTCGGTGAAGGGCGTGAGCACCGCCGGGCGCTCCAGCATGACGTCGATCACCGTGGGGACCTGCCGGACGACCTGCGTGATACGGGCGACCTCCGCCGCGGGATACTCGAGGCTGCCGCCATGGAACGCCCGACCCATCATCCCCTCCCCGGGCTCATAGGCGGCAACCAGCCGGAGGATCGCCAGATCCGCGTCCGCAGGATCGTCCACCACCGTCGCCCGCCGGGCGAGGATCTGCGGATCCATCCCCTCCGCATACACGCGCGTGCCGGGCTCGATCCGCACCGGCTCGCCCTGCAAGGCGACGATCGACGCGGCCTGCACCCGGCGGGCGAGGGCCAGGTGCTCGCGCGTGGCGATTCGTTCGGGAATGTCCTCGGGCGCAGCGGCCCGTGCGGCGGGGTCGTCGAAGAGCCCGAGCCGCTCCTTCTCGGCGAGGACACGACGGACGGACTCGTCGATGCGCTCCTCGGACACCAGCCCGCGCTCGATGGCCGCCAGCACCGTGCTCGGATCATCCTCTCCCCCGAGCTGGTCCACGCCGGCGTCGAACAGGCGCGCCACCCGGTCGACCGGATCCAGATCCAGAAGCCCCCACGCACGAACGGGAAGCTGCACGCCGAGGCGGGGAAGACTCATGCCGTGGACGATGTTGAAGTCGGTGATCACGACTCCGTCGAAGCCGAGCCGAGTGCGCAGCACGTCGGTGATGAGTCGCTTCTCGAAGGCGAAACCCACCGCGTCGTAGTCCAGTCCGAGTGGTGCGGCATAGCCCGGCATCACCCGCACCACTCCGGCACGGATGGCTGCGGCGAACGGGGCGAGGTGATCCTCGAAGCGCCCTCCCGGATAGACGGTGTGCGCACCTTCGGCGAAGTGTGCATCGTGCCCGTCGCGTTGCGGCCCACCGCCGGGGAAGTGCTTGACGGTGGCGGCGACGCCGGATTCCTGAAGTCCCGCCACATACGCGCGCGCCATCTCGGCGGCGAGTTCGGGCGATTCCCCGAACGTGCCCGCGATCCGCGCCCACCGCGGCTCGGTGGCGAGATCGGCCATCGGATGAAGGGCGATGTGCAGGCCCGCGGCGCGAAGCTCCGCCCCGATCATCCGGGCGGTCTCGCGGACGAGATCGGGGTCGTGGGTGGCGGCGAGCCCGATCGGCTCCGGCAGCGTCGTGAATCCTCCGCCGCTCATCGCCACCTGCGCATTGCGGTCCCGGCCGTGCACCGGGTCGGCCGCGAGGGAGACCGGGATGCCGAGGCGGGTCCCGGCCGCGAGCGCGCGCACGCGCGAGCCCCAGCGGGCGAGATCGGCGACGGGGGCCGGGTTCATCAGCGTCAGGTGAGTGATGAATCGTTCCCCGATCAGCTCGGTGGTGGCGCCGAAGCCCACTGGCGACTGATCATCGCGCCCCTCCCAGAGCTCTCCGCCTTCGGCGGCGACGACCCGCGCCACGAGGAGGGAGCCGACCTTCTCCGCGAGGGTCATCTCGGCGATCAATTGCTCGACGCGTGCCGAGGTGTGCGATGCGGTCATGGTGCTCCTCCGATGGGACGTGATCCGTCACGCTACACCAAACTTAGTAGTCACTAGGTAAATTTCGCACCAACTCTTGCGGCGGATCACGAATGCGCGCTACGGTCTGCTGAATTAACCTAGTCGTCACTAGGTTGTTCATTTCCGTACGTGATCCACTGGTCCAATGAGGGACCACCGCCTCTGGAAGGATCCCCATGGCTTCGCCATCCATCGCCGCCGAACAGCCCCGTGTGCCGATGTCGCGCATCTATCTGCTCGCGATCATCGAGCTCGCCACCATCGGCGCCCTCATCACCCCGCTGGTCGTCTCGCTCTCCCTGAAGGTCCTCCAGATCGTCCCCGAATCGGAGAAGGAGGGGGCGATCGGACTGGTCACCGCGATCGGCGCGGTTGCCGCGCTCGTGGCGAACCCGATCTTCGGCCATCTGTCCGACCGCACGACGAGCCGGTGGGGCCGGCGCCGCCCGTGGCTCGTCGGCGGCGTGGTCGCCGGACTACTGGCTGCCGTCGTGCTCGCGCTCGCCGACAACATCCCCGTGCTCATCCTCGGCTGGGTGCTCTCGCAGGCCGCCTACAACGCGACCATCGCAGCCATGTCGGCGCTGCTGGCCGAACAGGTCCCGGAGGAGCAGCGCTCGAAGGCCTCCGGCATCCTCGGCGCGTTCGGATTCCTGGGACTCGTCCCGGCGATGATCATCGCGGCGCTGTTCGCCTCGAACCTGTCCCTCGTGATCCTGGCCATGCCCGTCATCTCGGTGATCATCGTCGTGATCGCCTGCATCAAACTCCCCGACCCGCCGGTCGCGCGCACGGACACCGGCCACCGCTCGCTGCTGCAGATCTTCTCCGCGTTCGCGTTCAACCCGTTCCGGCACCGCATGTTCACGCTGGTGTGGATCCAGCGCGCCGCGATGCAGTTCGGCTACACCATCGTCAGCACGTTCGGGCTGTTCTACCTGATCGTGCGGCTCGGGATGGACCAGACCGGCGCGGCATCGCTCACGTCCATGGCGACTCTCGTGGGAGCGGCCCTCAACTTCGCGGCCGCGTTCGCGTGCGGCTACCTTGCGGGAAAGCGCGGCAACTACACCTCCTTCATCGTGGGGGCCGCGGTGCTGATGGCG
Organism: Microbacterium nymphoidis; assembly: GCF_021044885.1. Classification (GTDB taxonomy): domain Bacteria; phylum Actinomycetota; class Actinomycetes; order Actinomycetales; family Microbacteriaceae; genus Microbacterium; species Microbacterium nymphoidis. The sequence goes on from NZ_JAJNOD010000001.1 coordinate 1,161,875, forward strand.
ACATCGCTGCTGATGAAGGCCTTCACGCAGAGCGTCGCCGTCTTCTGGGTGAGCACGCTGCTCGCGGGCCTCGCGCTCGGCGCCTACTACTCCGTCGATCTGGCGCTGTCGATGCGCACACTTCCCGTGGGTCAGGAGGGCAAGTTCCTCGGCATCTTCAACCTGGCCAAGACCCTGCCGCAGTCGCTGGCGCCCGCCCTCGCGCCGCTGGTCGTGCTCATCGGCGGGAGCGACCCCGTCTCCGGCGGCGACAAGAACTATCTCGCGCTGTACCTGGTCGGTACCATCGCCGTGCTCGCCTCACTGCTCACGCTCCCCGCGCTTCGCCCCGTGCTGCGCCGGGACGCGTACGAGCGGCGCCGCGCCCTGACCGCAACCGACACCCTCACCCAGGAGACCGTATGACACCCCTGATCCCCGGCACGCACAACTCCCGCGACGTGGGTGGTCTGCCGCTCGCCGGCGGCGGCTCCATCGCCGCCGGTGTGCTGTACCGCTCCGACGCCCTCGCCGCGGTTACCGATGCCGGTCTCGAGGTGATCGCTTCGAGCCCGATCGGGACGATCATCGACTTCCGCACCGAGAGCGAGCGCGCGGAGGCGCCGAACCGCCTCCCCGCGGGGGTACCGATCGCCGAGCACCATCTGTCGCTCCTGGAGGGGGCATTGCCCACGGGCGCCGCTCCCACGCCCGGAATGGCGGTGGATGCGGAGATGATGCGACGCATGCTCGAGCGCATCCCGAGCATCTCGCAGCTGTACCTCGCGATGCTGCAGCATGCCGCGCCCGCGTTCGCCGACGTCGCGCGAAGCATCGCGTCGCCCGAGAACGCAGATCGCCCCGGGGTGCTCGTGCACTGCACGGCGGGCAAGGACCGGACCGGGGTGGCCACGGCGTTGATGCTGGACATCGCCGGCGCTGAACGCGACGCTGTCGTCGACGACTACGCCCAGAGCGAGCAGAACCTCAGCGGCGCGTGGGCGGAGGCGATGACCGCGCGCGTCGCAGCGATGGGGGTCCCGCTCGTCCCCGCGGTGACCGAACTGCTCTCCGGCACGCCCCGCGAGGCCATCGAATCCGCCTTCGCGTGGATCGACGAACGCGGCGGGTCGGCGGCGTACCTCCGATCCGGCGGCCTCGACGACGACACCATCGCGGGGGTCCAGGCACGCCTGCGGAGCTGAGCCTTCGTCGAAGATCGAAAACGCACCTCCGAGAGCGCTCCGAGGTGCGTTTTCCATCTCCGGCCCAGACATCCCGGTGGTGGGGCCGCGGGTCCGTCGCCCCGGCCCGACCCCGTGGGATCGACCGATCGGAGCGCCCCGTGCGCAGCCGAAGGAGCTCCCGAGCTCCTGCCGACACCACCGTGCAGGCGCGCCAGGGTGTGCCGGGGACTCGACGAGCGCGCTGCGGCCCGACTCTGCCTGATCTGCGGGGCCCCGGCAATCTCAACGCACAACTGCGCACATGCGACGCCGCCTTCACATTCCGGGATCGGTTGTGAAATGCGCCCCGTTTACGCTGAGCATGCACTGATCCGGTGACACAGCGTGTCGGACGCTCGCCGGGGGGACTCCCGCCACCGGTCACTGCTGCGCCGGGGCATCCCCTCCATCAACGGCGCTGAAGGGCCGCTCTGTACGGGGGTACGCAACGAGCGGCCCTTCCCTCCACGCCGGCTCCGGGCCGAATGTCGGAGGGGGCGCGCAGAATGGATGCGATGGCTGATGTGCTCGATCGTTTCGGCCCTGCGACCGCCGACTGGTTCCGGGGGGCGTTCTCGCGCCCCACGAAGGCGCAGGAGGGGGCGTGGGAGGCCATCTCCCACGGCAGGCACTCGCTGGTGGTCGCACCGACCGGCTCCGGAAAGACGCTGTCGGCCTTCCTCTGGTCCATCGACCGGCTCTTCCACGACGGCAGTGGTGGCAATGAGCGCACCAAGATCCTCTACATCTCACCCCTGAAGGCGCTCGGCGTCGACGTCGAGCGAAACCTCCGCTCCCCGCTCGTCGGCATCACACAGTCGGCGCGCCGGCTCGGTGTCACGCCGCCGGAGATCACCGTGGGCGTGCGCTCGGGAGACACTCCCGCCAAAGACCGCCGCACGCTCCTCGCCCATCCTCCGGACATCCTGATCACCACGCCGGAGTCGCTGTATCTGATGCTGACCTCCCGCGCGGCACAGACCCTCACCGACGTGCACACCGTGATCATCGACGAGGTGCACGCCGTCGCCGCCACCAAGCGCGGCGCTCATCTGGCGGTCAGCCTCGAGCGCCTCGACGCGCTCCTGGAGACTCCCGCACAGCGCATCGGCCTCTCGGCGACAGTCCGCCCCATCGACGAGGTCGCCCGCTTCCTCGGTGGTGCGGCCCCGGTGGAGATCGTGGCTCCGAAAGCCTCGAAGACGTTCGATCTGTCGGTGGTCGTGCCCCTGGACGACATGTCCCACCCTCCCGTCCCGGAATCGGACTCCGCCGACTGGTTCGACGCGGACTCGCCGCAGAACACCGAGATGACCGGATCGGTGTGGCCCTATGTGGAAGAGGCGATCGTCGATCGCATCGAGGGCGCCCGCTCCACCATCGTGTTCGCCAACTCCCGTCGCCTGGCCGAGCGGCTCACCGAGCGGCTGAATGAGATCCATGCCGAGCGAGTGGGGCTCGCGCTGCCCGATCCCGTCGTGCCCGCGGGCATGATGGCCCAGGCCGGCTCCAGCGCGGGCGCACCCGCACTCCTCGCCAAGGCGCACCACGGATCGGTGTCCAAGGAGCAGCGCGCTGTGGTGGAGGAGGAGCTGAAGTCGGGACTGCTGCGCTGCGTCGTGGCCACCAGCTCCCTCGAGCTCGGCATCGACATGGGTGCCGTGGACCTGGTCATCCAGGTGGAGGCACCACCCAGCGCGGCATCGGGACTGCAGCGCGTGGGGCGTGCCGGACACCAGGTGGGTGAGGTCTCCGTGGCCTCGATGTTCCCGAAGCACCGCGCCGACGTGCTGCACACCGCCATCGTCACTGAGCGCATGCTCAACGGCCAGATCGAGGCCATCGCGGTCCCGCAGAACCCGTTGGACATCCTCGCGCAGCAGACGGTCGCGGCCAGCGCGCTCGATGCCCTCGACGTCGAAGAGTGGTTCGAGACGGTGCGCCGGTCCGCGCCGTTTCGCTCGCTCCCCCGCTCCGCCTACGAGGCCACTCTCGACCTGCTCGCAGGGAGGTATCCCTCCGACGAGTTCGCCGAGCTGCGTCCGCGTGTGATCTGGGACCGGGACGCCGGCACCCTCACCGGCCGCCCGGGAGCCCAGCGGCTGGCCGTCACCTCCGGCGGCACCATCCCCGACCGCGGTCTGTTCGGTGTCTTCGTCGCGGGAGAGACGCGCAACGCACGCGTTGGCGAGCTGGATGAGGAGATGGTCTATGAGTCCCGGGTGAACGACGTCTTCACCCTCGGCACCACCAGCTGGAAGATCGTCGAGATCACGCACGACCGCGTCAACGTGGTGCCGGCCTTCGGTCAGCCGGGCAAGCTGCCGTTCTGGCACGGCGATGGTCTCGGGCGGCCGGCGGAGCTCGGCGAGGCGCTCGGACGCATGACTCGCGACCTCGACACGTCCCCGCGCGAGCGCGCCGAGGCGCGTCTCGCCGATGCCGGCCTGGACGACAAGGCCCAGTCGAATCTGCTCGCCTACCTGGCGGAGCAGAAGGAGGCCACCGGAACACTCCCCACCGACCGCAGTCTCACCGTGGAACGCGGCAAGGACGACGTCGGCGACTGGCGACTCATCCTGCACTCGCCGTACGGCATGAGCGTGCACTCGCCGTGGGCGCTGGCGGTGAACGCCCGCATCCGCGAACGCCTCGGTGTCGAGGGGTCGGCGGTCGCCAGCGACGACGGCATCATCGCCCGGATCCCCGATGCCACCTCCGAACCACCGGGCGCAGACCTGTTCGTGTTCGACGCCGACGAGATCGAGCAGATCGTCACGGAGGAGGTGGGTGGCTCGGCGCTGTTCGCCTCACGCTTCCGCGAATGCGCGGCCCGCGCGCTGCTGATGCCGCGCACCAATCCCAACAAGCGCTCGCCCCTGTGGCAGCAGCGCCAGCGATCGGCCCAGCTTCTCGAGGTCGCGCGCCGCCATCCGACGTTCCCGATCATCCTGGAGACGCTGCGCGAGGTGCTTCAGGACGTCTACGACCTGCCCGCACTGCTGCGCATCACCCGTTCCATCGCGGAGCGCAAGATCCGCCTCGTGGAGACGGAGCCCTCGGTCCCCTCGCCGTTCGCGCGCGACCTGCTCTTCGGCTACGTCGGCGAGTTCATGTACGAGGGCGACTCCCCCCTCGCCGAACGACGCGCGGCCGCCCTGTCGGTGGATCCCGCGCTCCTCGGCGAGCTGCTGGGCAAGGTCGAGATGCGCCAGCTCCTCGACCCCGACGTGATCGCCCAGTACGAGGCGGAGGCCCAGCGCCTTGCTCCCGATCGGCGCGTCCGGGACCGGGAGGGCGTGGCGGATCTGCTGCGTCTGCTCGGTCCGCTCACGGCGGAGGAAGTGGCAGCACGATCCACCTCCGCAGATGTGGGCGAAGCGCGGGCTCATCTGCTCGCCCTCGTCGATGCCCGCCGCGCGATCGAAGTGGTCATCGCCGGACAGCCGCGCACGGCCGCCATCGAAGATGCCGGACGCCTCCGCGACGCCCTCGGGGTGGCCCTCCCCGTGGGAATCCCCGTGGCCTTCCTGGACCCGCTCCCCGATCCGCTCGGCGACCTCGTCGCCCGCCACGCCCGCACCCACGGCCCGTTCACCACCGCGCAGGTTTCCGAGCGCCTGGGCATCGGCGCCGCCGTGGCCCGCCACACCCTGCAACGCCTCGAATCGGCCGGACGACTGGCCAGCGGCTTCTTCCTCCCCGACGGCACCGGGGAGGAGGCCGAGTGGTGTGATGCGGAGGTGCTGCGCCGGCTCCGCATGCGCTCGCTCGCGGCGCTGCGGGGCAGTGTCGAGCCGGTGGCGCCGTCGGCCTACGCCCGGTTCCTGCCCGACTGGCAGCACCTGGTCCGCCCCCTCGACGGCATCGACGGCGTCGTGGCCGTCATTGAGCAGCTCGCCGGCACGCCGATCCCGGCGAGCGCGTGGGAGTCCCTGATCCTGCCGTCACGGGTTCGTGACTACACGCCGGCGATGCTGGACGAGCTCACCTCGACCGGCGAAGTGCTCTGGTCCGGCCACGGCTCTCTGCCGGGACGCGACGGATGGATCGCCCTCCACCTGGCCGACGCCGCCGCCGTGACTCTGCCCGACCCGGAGGGTGACATCTCCCCCGGCTCACTCGCCGATCAGCTTCTGATGGCTCTCTCCGGCGGCGGTGCGTACTTCGCCGGTCAGCTCCGGGAGATGACCGGCGCCGAGAACGAGCAGTCGGTCGTCGAGGCGCTCTGGGAGCTCGCCTGGTCGGGCCGGGTGTCCAACGACACCTTCGCGCCCGTGCGCTCGCTCATCGGCGGCGGGAGCCAGGCCCATCGCGTCGCGCGGCGAACACCTCGTGCACGGCTGTACCGCGGCGCCGCGATTCCGCGCACGAGCGCACCGCCGCGGCCCACCGCCGTGGGCGGACGATGGGCGATGCTTCCGATCGCCGCTGCCGATCCCGCCGTACGCGCCACGGCCAGCGCCTCCGTGCTGCTCGACCGCTACGGGGTGGTGACGCGCGGCGCGTCGGTGGCGGAGGAGGTTCCCGGCGGTTTCGCACAGACCTATCGGACGCTCGCCGGCTTCGAGAACGCCGGACACTGCCGACGCGGGTACTTCATCGAGAAGCTGGGTGCCGCTCAGTTCGCAGCCTCGGCCACGGTGGATCGGCTCCGTCAGTTCGCCTCGCTCGACGAGCCCGCACCGCTGCGCGCGATGACTCTTGCGGCGACGGACCCTGCCAACGCCTACGGTGCGGCGCTGGCCTGGCCGGCGCTGGATGCCGTGAAGCACCGTCCGGGTCGCAAGGCCGGCGGTATCGTCGTTCTCGTCGACGGCGAGCTGGTGCTGTATCTGGAGCGCGGTGGCCGCACCGTGCTCAGCTTCACCGAGGACGAAGACGTGAACCGGGCCGCCGCCACGAACCTGGTGGCGACAGCCCGAGCACGCAACCTGGAGACGCTCACGATCGAGCAGGTGAACGGCGTGTTCGTCTACAAGACGGAGCTGGGCCGGGCGCTGCGGGCCGCCGGGTTCGTGGAGTCGCCCAAGGGGCTGACATTCCGCCGCCAGGCGGGAGGCGCCCGTGCCTGAGGGCGACACCGTCTTTCGCACCGCGGCTCGCCTCAATGAGTTCCTCAGCGGGTTCGAGATCACACGCTTCGACATCCGGGTGCCGGGAAGCGCGACGGCCGATCTGCGCGGCGAGGTGACGCGGGAGGTGGTACCGCGCGGAAAGCACCTGCTGCACCGGATCGGCGACTGGACGCTGCACAGTCACCTCCGGATGGAGGGTGCCTGGCAGCTCTACCGCGCCGATGCCCGGTGGCGGCGACCCGCCTTCCAGGCGCGTGCGGTCGTGGGTGCAGCGGACCGTGTCGCGGTGGGCTTCGATCTCGCGGGCGTCGCCGTGATCCCCACCGCGCAGGAGTACACCCTCGTCGGGCACCTGGGCCCCGACCCGCTCGCCGATGACTGGGATGAAGCCGAAGCAGTCGCACGCGTCGCTGCGGATCCCCGTCCGATACACGTCGCACTGCTCGATCAGCGCAGCATCGCCGGGTTCGGCAACGAGTACGCGAACGAGATGCTGTTCGTCCGCGGCATCGATCCGCACACCCCTGCCACCGAGGTCGACGTCCTGCCGCTGGTTCGCACCGGCGCCCGCATGATGCGGGCGAACCTCACCCGCATCGGACGTGTGTTCACCGGCGATGCCCGCCCCGGCCGCACCGACTGGGTGTTCTCGCGCACCGGCCAGCCCTGTCGCCGGTGCGGCACCCCCATCCGCGAGGACGCCCTCGGGGCCGATCCCACCCGCACGCGGCGGGTGTACTGGTGCCCGTCCTGCCAGCGATCCTGAGCATGTGCCTCCACTCGGGCGGCTCGTAGGCGCCTCACAGAGAGAGGACAGCGGGAAGGACGAGATTGGGGAATGAACGAAGCCACCCCCGTGTTGCATTCGTTGACGATCGAGCAGGATCGTAGGAGGAAGCTGTGGGTAAGAACTACATCGACATCGAAGACGACCGCGGGCAGACCCTGCGGTATCGCAAGCACGCCAACGGCCGCGGACTGGTCGCTCACGGCGCGAAGGTCGACGCCGGTGCACTCATCGAAGCGGGCGCGTACGTCGAACCGCACGCTCGCATCGCCGCTGGTGCCCGAATCGGCCGCGGCGCCTGGATCGAACGTGACGCCACCGTCGGCTCCGACGCCCGTATCGACGCCGACGCTCACGTCGAAGCGTCCGCCGTCATCGGCGAAGGAGCGCACATCGGCGTTCGCACGCGCGTGGGCCGCGGCGCCCGTGTCGCCCGCGGTGCGCTCATCGGCGATGACGAGGTCATCCCCGATGGTGCCCGCGTCGCCACCGACCGACGAGGACTTCACCTCGCCGCGTGAATCACGCCGGCCGAAGACGTCACGATGCCCCGGACTCCCCCGTCCGGGGCATCTGCCGTCTCTGGAGCGCGCGGACATGCCGAGTAGCCTGGAGACATGAGTCGATCGTCGTCGCGCCAGCCGTCCCGCGGCGGATCGTCGCGATCCGCCAGACCCTCTGCCCGCATGAGCGGCAAGGCTGGGGCATCCCCGGCGAACACGGCCGGCGCGAAGAAGAGCGGCGGCGCGAAGAAGAGCGGCGGATCGAAGAAGGCGGGCACTCCCCCGCGCCCCGCTCCCGTGTCCGCCGAACCCCGTGTCCTTCGCCTCGGTGCCGTGCCCGGGGCAACGCCCGGCAAGTGGATCCGCATCTGGCGACAGCGCTTCACGGATGTGACCCTGGAACTCGTTCCGCTATCGGTCGCGGAGCAGCGCGATGCGCTGATGGCCGGCGATGTCGACGCGGCGATCGTCCGCCTGCCGATCGAGAAAGACGATCTGCACGTGATCGCCCTGTACGACGAGATCCCGGTCGTCGTGGTGTCCGCGGACTCGGCGCTCTCCGCCGGTGACGAACTCCGACCGGTCGACCTTGCCGGCGAGGTGCTGATCGTCCCCGCCGATGACGTGCTGGAGGTTGGACCGATCGAGGGAACCCTCAGCCCGCGCTTCGATCCGCCGGCGACCACGGAGGACGCCATCGCCACGGTGGCAGCCGGTGTGGGGATCGTGATCGTGCCAATGTCCCTGGCCCGTCTCCATCACCGCAAGGACGTGGTCTACCGCCCGTTCGTCGACGGTCCCATCGCTCCCGTCGGCTTCGCGTGGCACGCCGATCGTCAGACCCCGGATGTGGATGCGTTCATCGGCATCATCCGCGGCCGCACGGCGAACTCGTCGCGCGGCTGACCACGTTCGGGCAACCGTCCACGCGATCCGGGTCGTGTGGAGGCTCCCATGGGCCCCCGCCATCAGGCCCGCCGTCGCCGGCCCCTCGCGCTGGTGATGCTCCCCGCCCGCAGTGCCGCTGATGACATTCGAGCATCGATCCACGCCATCCGCGTCATTCGGAGGCACCATGGGGCATGGCCGCTATCCGTTCGCTCGCCGTCACCGGCCTCGTCGCGCTGCTGGTGCTCCCCGCATGCAGCGCGGTCTCGCCGGGCAATGTGCAGTCCTGCATCGACTGGGTCGTGTACGACTCGATCGAGGATGCGCAGGCCCAGAGCGACGCCATCGTTCTCGCGGTGATCGGCACGAAGACCGGCGACATCGAGTTCATGCGCGGCGCACCGGCTACGACCTGGTCGGTGGATGTCCGGACGTGGCTGGAGGCTCCGTCAGGTGTCTCCGCCACGGACACGATCGAGGTGGTGTCAACGCCGTACAGCTGCGGCGAGACCCGCGATGCTCTGGGGGAGGCCGCCGATGGGGAACCCCGGATCCTCTTCCTCCGCGACGGTGACCACGGCTGGGAGATCCTGACCCCCTATCAGGGCGTGGCTCTTCCCGGCCCGGATGGCTCCCTCCCCACCGCATGGCCATCGCCCTCTTGATTCCGGTGGCCGCTGTGGGAGACGCGATCTCCGGCGGTTCGAGGCGCTAGAAGGCCCCGCCCGCGCCGCGCGGCGGCGCGAGCAGCAGGTCGATGCGCTCCGTCAGGTAGGCGCTGAGCGGCATCAGTCCGCCACTCATGCTCCACCGGATCTGGGGTTCATCCCCGCCCACGAGCGGCCCTGATGTCCCGCCCGCGGCAACGGCGTCCACATCGATCACATCCCACCCGAGGTGGACGATCGCGCCCTCGGGGATGCGCCCGCGCAGGGCTGCCGCTCGGATCTCCGCGCGCTCTCGTGCGGACTCCGCCGCATAGCCGCGGCGGCCCGGATCCTGCACACGACTCACCTCGCCGACGGATGCCACGAAACCGTCCGCGATCAGCAGCGTCCCCACGTGCCATGCTTCGCCATCAGACACGATTCGCGGCGTCCCACCGAGCCCCAGCACCTTCTTCGGCACATGCCACACCCCGAGCGTCTCGCGCGGGGCTCCCGCGAGTCGACCGCGCGCCGCGCGGAACAGATCGACCACATCGTTCACTCCTCCAGCGTACGTCGCTCGATGCCGGGCCTCCGCGTACGTCGTACCGTTCCCGGGCCTCCGCGCACGTCCCCCCACGGCCGGGCTCCGGCACCAGACTCCGTGGTCGGCTCGCGGCCGGCCTCCGGCACCTCCGCACCTGCTACGCCCCGACCACCCACGCCGCCGACCACCCCGCTCCGGATCCGCCCGGGTCCGATCCGCACGCCCTCACACCTGGCACGAAACGAGGAGGATTCACCGAAACGAGGACCACAACCCGCCCAAAGTCCTCATTTCGCAACAATCTCCTCGTTTCGCGCGCCCACCATCGCAGATCTACCCGTCCGCTCTGCCCCGCACCCACTACCCAACGCCGGGCCCTCACACGACCCACCCCGCATGCCGCGCGATCCAGCCCGCACGCCCAGCCCGCACACCCCGCACTCATCTGCCTGCTCTCTCGGACCCCACACCCCACACCCCGCACCCCACACGCCACACGCCGCGACCTGCACGCCGCCGGCACGAAACAAGGACCATTCGCCGAAACAAGGACCACAACCCACCCAAAGTCCTCATTTCGCGACAACGTCCTGGTTTCGCGCCACCGCCCACCACGAACCAGCCGTCGCCGCCACCACACTCACCCGGGCGACGTAGCTACAGGCCGAACCCGCACCCCTGCCTGTCTTGGGGAGCCCTGTCCGTATGCGGCGCGATCCCGCCAAACCAGCACGCCAGCGGAGCAGACGCCACACACATGAAACGAGGACAATTCACCGCAACAAGGACCGAAGCCCGCCCAGAGCCCTTATCTCACGACCCCCTCCTCGTTTCGCGGCCGTCGCACACCACAGATGACGGCGCGGATTCGACGCGGTGCCTCGCCACGGGCGAGAATCGGAGGACCGCGCCCGCGACAGGAGAAGCATGATCCAGCAAGACACCGCCCGACTGCTCATCACCTGCCACGACCAGCCGGGTATCGTCGCCGCTGTCGCCGCCACGCTCGCCGAGCAGGGCGCGAACATCATCTCGCTGGCACAGCACTCCACCGATGCCGAAGACGGCCGGTTCTTCCAGCGCCTGGTGCTGCACATCGAGGACTTCGCCGCCCGGCGGGCGGACTTCGAGCGGGGCATCGAGCGGCTCGCGGAGAAGTTCGGGATGCAATGGTCGCTGCACAACGGCGCTCAGCCGAAGCGCGTGGCCATCTTCGTGTCGAAGTACGACCACTGCCTGCTCGATCTGCTGTGGCGCACGCAGCGCGGCGAGCTGGACATGGAGGTGGTGTGCGTGGTGTCGAACCACCCCGATCTCGAAGCCGCCGTCCGCAACTTCGATGTGCCGTTCGTCCACATCCCCTCGGGTGATAAGCCGGCCATGGAGCGCGCGCAGCTGGATCTGCTGGCCGGCAAAGTGGACTTCATCGTGCTCGCTCGCTACATGCAGATCCTCTCCGACGACTTCGTCCGCGAGGTCGGGGTGCCGGTGATCAACATCCACCACTCGTTCCTGCCGGCCTTCATCGGTGCGAATCCGTACGCACGGGCGAAGGCACGCGGCGTCAAGCTGATCGGCGCCACCGCGCACTACGCGACGGCGGATCTCGACGAGGGTCCGATCATCGAGCAGGACGTGGCCCGCGTCACCCACGCGGAGAACGCGCAGGATCTGCAGCGACGCGGTCAGGACGTCGAGCGCATGGTGCTGGCGCGCGCCGTCCAGTGGCACTGCGAGGATCGCGTGATCGTCGACGGGGCCTCCACCGTCATTCTCTGAGGCGATTCCGCCCGCGGACGGCGATCACACCCCGATGGTCAGCGCGGCGACATAGCCTGAAGCGGTGTCGCCCGAGATCGCGGCGAGCTGGTGCACGGCGTGGTCATCGCTGAACACCATGTCGGTATCGAGTGAGATCTGGGAGAGATTGCGCACCGACTGGTCATAGCCCGTGGTGGCGTACACGGCCTCGCACGCCTCCTGCGGGAGAGCGATCTGACTGGTCTTCACGATGGGCCCGTTGGAGACGGCGTCGCTGGTGCTCTGGTACACCTCGAAGTGGATGTGCGGCCATCGGCCCGCGTAGCAGGCGGGGAAGATCGATGTGAACGTCACCGTGCCGGTTGCATCCGTTGCCTGCACACCGCGCAGGTAGTTCTCGTTCGTGGCGCCCTCGCTGTACAGCGAGTAGCGGCCCTCCCGATCGCAGTGCCAGACGTAGACGCCCGCACCGGCTAGTGCAGCGCCGGAGGCGGCATCACGCACGGTGATCGAGAAAGTGAGCGGGACACCCTCCGCGGTCGTGGTCGACGATCCGAAGCTCGACCGGATGTCGCTGCGGACGATCCCCGACTCTTCGAGCACATCGACGCCGTTGGAGCCGTCGCCGGGGTACGGGCCCTCCGTCTCGTCCGGGACCTCCTCGATCGGCTCTGCCGCCGCGGCCGTGGCGGTGGAAGCGGCGGTCGGCGACGTGGACGCGGTGGGCGTCGGGCTCGCGGTCGTCGTCGGGGCGGCCGTGGGAGACGCGCCGGAGGCGGCCGGGGCGCACGCTGCCAGCAGCGTCCCCAATCCGACCGTTCCGAAGATGCCCAGCGCGACCCGACGATCGATCAGGGTGCGGATGTCGTACACGAGGCCGCGGTGGTCCTCGTCGATCTCCTGGCCGTTCTCGTCGATCCACTGCGGATCGGTGGCCGGGTGTGGGGTGTTGTGCTGCTCGCTCATGTCTTCTCCTGTCCGCCGCTACCCGCGACAGGTTCAGCACACCGGACGACGCTATGCGAACGCTATGCGCGGGGTCGGCTGGAGCTATGGAGTGCACAGATTCGAGCGGTTCCCGCTCCGTGCACCGTCCGCCGCAAGCGACCTTGCCGAGTGGATGACCCGACGGGATGCGCGCTGGGATGGATACGGGTCGCATGCCACGACGGAACCGATCCGGCGACCAGCTCCTCAGCCACGGTGGATGACCCGACGGGATGCGCGCAGGGATGGATACGGGACGCATGCGACGAGGGAACCGATCCGGCGACCAGCTCCTCAGCGACGGCGGACGACGCGGAGGGCGCCGGTGACGGCAGTCGGCTCGTTCGGATCAGATCCCGCAAGACGCACCAGCGGGGCGGTTCGCGGCCCGGCTTCCCCCGAGTGATCATCGGCCTCGACGAACAGCTCGAACCGGCGGCCATGCGCGTGGGCGTGGACCCACGCGAGCGCCTCGAGGACGGAGTCGACCCCGGTGAGGTACCACGCTTCCTGGTCCCAGCCGTCCTCGCCCATGCGCCAGAATTCGACCCGATAGCGCGGGTAGGCGAGCTGATACGCGGGTTCGGCCCGCGGAGTCCGGTGTGCCTCCAACATGGCCACATCATGCCGCGCGCGGGCGGTCCTGGCAACAGGGTCGGCGACAGACGACGACGGGCGCGGATCCCGTGGTCCGCGCCCGTCGATCGGATGGGGTCAGATCACGCCCATGGCCTGCATCGCGTTGGCCACGCGGATGAAGCCGGCGATGTTCGCGCCCGAGGTGTAGCTTCCGGGCGCCCCGTACTCGTCCGCCGTCGTCAGGCAGGAGTCGTGGATGTCGCTCATGATGCTCGCCAGACGCTGATCGGTGTACTCGAACGACCAGGAGTCACGCGACGCGTTCTGCTGCATCTCCAGCGCCGAGGTCGCGACGCCACCGGCGTTGACGGCCTTGCCGGGGGCGAAGCGCAGCTTCGGGTCGTCCACGAAGACGCGGATGGCCTCCGGAGTGGAGGGCATGTTGGCGCCTTCGGCCACGATGATGCAGCCGTTCTTCACCAGCGTGATGGCGGCCTTCTCGTCGAGCTCGTTCTGCGTGGCACACGGCAGGGCGATGTCGCAGGGGACGTCCCAGATCGAACCGCCCTGCACGAAAGTGGCACCGCGCTCGGTGGCGTAGTCGGCGATGCGCCCGCGGCGCACCTCCTTGATGTCCTTGATCAGGTCGAGGTCGATGCCGTTCTCATCCACGACGTATCCGGACGAGTCACTCATCGCCACGACGGTGCCGCCGAGCTGGTGCACCTTCTCGACGGCGTAGATGGCCACGTTGCCGGAACCGGACACGACCACCTTCTTGCCCTCGAACGTGTCGCCGGTGGCCTTCAGCATCTCCTGGACGAAGTAGACGGTGCCGTAGCCCGTGGCCTCTGTGCGCACCAGCGATCCGCCCCACCCGATGCCCTTGCCGGTGAGAACGCCGGACTCGTAGCGGTTGGTGATCCGCTTGTACTGCCCGAACATGTAGCCGATCTCGCGTCCGCCGACACCGATGTCACCGGCGGGGACGTCGGTGTACTCACCGAGGTGGCGGTACAGCTCGGTCATGAACGACTGGCAGAAGCGCATGACCTCCGCGTCGGAGCGGCCCTTGGGGTCGAAGTCCGACCCGCCCTTGCCGCCGCCGATGGGAAGGCCCGTCAGCGCGTTCTTGAAGATCTGCTCGAAGCCGAGGAACTTGACGATGCCGAGGTACACCGAGGGGTGGAAGCGCAGGCCGCCCTTGTACGGGCCGAGTGCCGAGTTGAACTCCACACGGAAGCCGCGGTTGAGCTGCACCTGACCCTTGTCGTCGGTCCACGGCACACGGAAGATGATCTGCCGCTCGGGCTCGCACAGCCGCTGGATGACAGCCGAATCGAGGTACTCCGGGTGCTTCGCGACGACGGGCGTCAGGCTCTCGAACACCTCGCGGACGGCCTGGTGGAATTCGGCCTCTCCGGGGTTGCGGGCCAGCACATCGTCATAGACGGAGACGAGGCGGTCATCCAGTACGGTCATTGATGTTCCGTTCAGTGGGCGGGCGCGTCACGCGCGGCCGCAGGGGGAGTCGATCCCGCCGCACGCGAACCGTGTCGACGCGCGCGGCGCACACGCGGCAGCAGAGGACGACTGTCCGGGGATCACTCGGTCCAGATGAGCTCCGGTGAGACGACGTGACGGGATCAGCCGTGAAGCGGCCCCACCGGATTCTGGCGTCGTCGATGAGGCCGCGGTCTTCCGAGCATACATCCCGATCCCACCCCCGCGAATGCGCGGGACGATGCTTCACCGGGGGCCGGACGAAACGGCGCCGGGCCCGTCCTGCGTGGAGGACGGGCCCGGCGATGAAACGCTCAGCTGAACGGTACTGCTGCGACGACGCTCACTCCGATGCGTGCGCCGCTGGGAGTCTCGTACTCCGCGCTCTCGCCGACGACCTTGCCCGCGAGCGCGGTGCCGAGCGGCGAGGTGGGCGAGTACACATCGACGTCGAGGTCGGCGGCACCGACGATCTCCCGGCTGCCCAGGAGGAATGTCTCCTCCGAGCCATCCGAATCGAAACGGACCGTGACCAGCATGCCGGCCTCGACGACGCCGTCGTCCGGCTTCGAGCTGACTTCGGCGCGACGGATCATCTCACGCAACTCCAGCACCCGCGCCTGGGTCGCGTCATCCTGCTCGGCGCCCGGGGCGGTGAGCTCGGCGAGCTCGCTCTGGAGTCGGTCCAGAGCGGCTTGCGTCATCCACAGTGCATCTGCGGTGGTGGACATGGGTGTGCCCCCTTCCCTGCTCATGACAAAGAATCTCCAGTTTACCGGAGAGAACCGGAGCGCGGGAAGACGCGGGTCAGCGCACTTCTCTGGCGAGGATCGCTTCGCCGCCCGCGATGTGGGTCTGTCGACGGTAGGCAGACGGCGACATTCCGAGCACTGTCTTGAACGTGCGAAGCAGCCGGTCCTCCGATCCGAGGCCCGACAGCTGCGCCACCCGGCGCAGCGACAGGTCGGTGTCGTCGATGAGCAGCTTCTCCGCGTGGGTCACCCTGCGATTGCGGATGAGCGCCGCCACCGACGCGTCGCGCCCTTCGAACAGCGTGTAGAGATAGCGGCGGCTGACGCCGAGTCGTCGTGCGATGGTGGCGGCGTCCAGATCCACCTGCGTGTAGGACTCCTCGATGATCGCCAGCACCCGGTTACGTGTCTGCGCGGCGACATCCTCCACCGCCGCCTCGTCGTGAGCCGCGAGCAGGCCGATGACCAGCTCGAACAGACCGCCCTCCAGGATCAGCCCGTTCTGCTCGTCGACATCGAGAGCGCGCGGTGCCAGCTCGGCGATGGTCGCCTCGATCGGGCCCGCCTGCCAGATCTGGCCGTTCATCCGACGGCTGTCGATTCCGCGGGCTTCCACCTGGTCGATGGGCACATAGATCAGCGTCAGCGCGGACCCGGGGTCGGTGATGGTCTCGTACGGGGTGTCCAGGCGCAGCACGATCACGGTGCCCGCCTCACCGATCATGGTGCGCCCCTCGCGCGTGACCGTGACGCGACCGCTGTGCAGAATCCCCAGTTGCAGCAGGTGTCCGTACTCGTCGTTCAGGTCGGCTTCATCGCGGGTGTACGCGATTCCGCCGCCGGTGAGACCGGTGTAGCGCAGGCGCCGGCCGATCCAGTTCTCATACGTGGTGTTACGGGGTCCGTTGCCCACCGGGGTGACGCGCCACCCGGGGGTGACCTCGGCGACATCGTGAACGGACGCCAGACGCCGGTTCCGGCGCGCGCGAAGAGCGGCGCCTCCCGGGGAGCGTGTATCGGACATGGATCGGGAGCCTCCTGATTCCATCGTGCCAGGCCCACCTGAAGGGATCCGGGGCGTTGTGCACGTGAGGGCGGGGCGAGAATGGAAGGGTGAGCACCACTTCCGTCAGCCGCCCCCGTGGCGGCGTCATCCTCGCTGCCGCCGCTCTCGATGTCGTCCTGGTGATCGCCTTCGCCGCCACCGGCCGGGCCAGCCACGAGGAGTCCGCCTTCGGGCTCGGCCTGCTGACGACCGCGTGGCCCTTCCTGGCCTCCCTGGCGGTCGGCTGGATCGTGACGCTCGCCTGGCGTCGCCCGTGTGCGATTGCACGCACCGGGGTGCCCGTCTGGGTGATCACTGTGGCGGGTGGAATGCTGCTGCGGTGGGTCTCCGGTCAGGGAACGGCGGTGCCGTTCATCATCGTGGCCACCCTCGTGCTCGGTGCCGCCCTCGTCGGCTGGCGCGCCATCGCCGCGCTGATCCGACGGCGCCGCTGAGGCTCAGCTCAGGATCATCGCGAGCACCACGATGGCGCCGACGTAGGTCAGCACCGTCAGGGTCACCCAGAGGCCGAACCTCGACCGACGCCGACGCAGCGGTGCCACGGCGGGATCTGCGAGGGTGCGGCCAATGAGCGGCGTCTCCCCCGGCACCGCCACCAGGTCCGTGCTCGCGTCTGGGCGATCGTCGCGCCAGCGCTCCCAGTCCTCGAGTTTCGGCAGCAGCGCGTTCAGTGCCGATGCGATGAGCTGCCACGCGCGCGGGTCCGGCTCGCTGAGCGTCTCCGCGCAGGAGAGGACGAGGACGTTCCCGCGGATCTCGGCGTCCAGGGTCCGTGCACCGTCGATGAAGGCGGCCATCACGTCCGGAGCGAAGAGGTAGAGGGCATCGCGCTCGTACCCCCGTGGGACAGTACAGCGTGAAGTGCCGCCCGAAGTCGCCCTCCAGGCTGAGGCGCTGATCGTCGTCGACGCCCGAGCCGATCGCGAGCTGCAACTGATTGGCGCGGGCATCGAGCACGATGTGCGGCAGCACCGCGGCGAGCCCGACAGCGACGTAGGAGTACAGGAAGACGGTGGCTCCGCTCTGGGTGCCCGGAACCACGGTCTGCAGATTGCCGATCTCGATCGCGCGACCCCGTGTGAAGCGGACGATGTCGGTGACCTGATCGCGGTCGTTCAGCGCGACGAACGGCTCGTAGTCCAGCCCGTTCCGCTCGGCGAAGCTGTGCAGACGGAACCTCGCGTACCGTTCCGGGTCGTGGTGTCCGAAGAACACCCACGTGAGCCAGGACGCCAGCAGCCCGTAGGCGATCGAGTACGGCAACAGGAGCACGAGACCGAACATGATCCGTTCCAGGGGCTCGTCCAGCTGACGCTGGTCCGCCGGCATCCACACCGTGGTCCAGACCAGGATGAGAACACCGAGGACCGCCCACACCGCGAGCGCCGAGTACATCCAGATCGCCCCGCCCGCGCTCCGCGCGAGCGGCTTCGGGCGCGGGCCGTACTTCTCCCGAAACTGCTGCTCGTAGGCCACCGCGGCTTCCGGCATCACGCGCTGGGTGAACCACTCCGTGTCGAAAAGGAGGGTGTCGGCTGGCGGCGATGACTCCGGCATGCGTCCATCTTGCCCGCATCGCGCCTGCGGCGGATGCTGACGGCTCTCCCAGTCAGTTCGAATCCGCGCTCGATAGCGTCGCGATCATGAGCAACGACCTGCCCGACCCCATCTTCGGCGGCGGACGATCCCTCGGTGCGCGGCCCAACGACATTCGCAGCGCCACGCGGTTCTCCCCGGATCACGGCTTCCTCGGCGCGGACGGCAGCGTGGTGTACTCCCCCGAGGAATTGCGCGAGCTGCGCGACAGGTTCGCGGAGTTCATGGTGCAGTACGAGTTCGGGCTGCGTGAGATCGAGACGAAGCTCACCATCCTCCGTGACGAGTTCCAGCTCATGCACGACTACAACCCGATCGAGCACATCTCCAGTCGCGTGAAGTCGCTGGACAGCCTCGCCGACAAGATGAGGCGGCGCGGGCTCGGGCTGGATTTCGACCTGGTGCGGGAGAACATCACCGATGTCGCCGGCATCCGCATCACCACCAGCTTCGTCCGTGACGCCTATCGCCTGTTCGATCTGCTCACCGCTCAGGCCGACATCTCGGTGCGCGAGGTGAAGGACTACATCCGTAATCCGAAGCCGAACGGGTACAAGAGCCTGCACGTGATCGTCGAGGTCCCGGTCTTCCTCTCGACCGGTCCGCTCGCGGTGCCCGTCGAGGTGCAGTTCCGCACGATCGCGATGGACTTCTGGGCCAGCCTGGAGCACAAGATCTACTACAAGTACGACGGGCAGGTTCCCGACGGACTGCTGGCCGACCTCAAAGACGCCGCCGACACCGCCGACGAGCTCGATTCCCGGATGGCGCGTCTTCACGACGAGCTGCATCCGTCGGCCCCCTCCGCCGCCGTGCCGCCGTCGCCCTCTCCCACGATCCACGCGATCTGACGTCGCCAGAGCCCGCGAGGATTCCCTGCGTGGGAGAGAATCGGCGCACTGCGGCGATTCTCATTCACCGAGGAAGGCCTCGCGGGACTCTCCGTGAACATGAGGGGGAAACATGCACCTGTACACGCTGGTCGAGATACCCGAAGACGCGCGCGACGTCGACGTGGCAGTTGCCGCCGCGCTCGCTCCGTTCCGCGCGTTCGGACCCGATAGTGAGCACATCGAGTCCGGGCTCTGGGACTGGTACCGGATCGGTGGCCGCTGGGCAGGGCTTGTGCACGGAGATACGGCTCGTCGCGGCAGCCTGGGCGACGAGCACCGACCAGCCCTCTTGTTCACGATCGCGGGCGGTGCGTTCGCCGAGGAGCGATGGAACGGCGGCTCGTTCGACGACACGTCAGAGGAGTTCGAAAGCGCCTGGCGCGACCTCGACCCCGACGCCCGCCTTGTCGTCGTCGACTGCCACACCTGAGAACGGGCGAAGGGAGGCCGGACCGGCACAGCCGTCGAGGCCGGCTCAGGGCGGGACCGCGCCGGTGTGGTCTGGGGCCACCGGCTGTCAATCGCCGTCGTGCCCTCGCTCCGACGCCCGGCCGTTGTCCGGCGCGGCCGTTGTCCGTTGTGGTCTCCATTCCTGCACGGCACCGCCGTCTCCGGATCACTTTCTGAGAGCGGAGACGGGTGTCGTCTCAGAATCTGTCGCCGACGGGCGATGCCGGCGCAGCGGTTGAGACCAAGCCCCGGCGTCGTGAGTTCCGGCGCCGGGGCGAGCCGACGTCACGCCTCCGCGGGAGGAGCCACGGGGCGGCCGATGGAGAGCATGAGGCGGTTGGCCCAGTTGAAGAACGCGGCGCCGTGAATGACGTCGGCGATCTCGTCGTCGTCGAGTCCGGCGGCGCGCAGTCGCTCCACATGAACCGGGCCGAAGGCCACGGGCGTGACGGTCAGGGCCTCCGAAGCTGCGACAATCGCGTTCCAGCGCTCACCGAGATCCGCGTTCGTCCCCTCGGCCAGCAGCAGGTCGATGTCGTCGGGACGCTGGGCGTGATGGGCGCCGAAGCGAGCGTGCACGGACGCGCAGAACACGCATCCGTTGACACGGGACACCGCGGCGGCTGCGAGTTCGCGATCGCCGCGCGGCAGGCCGTCGACGGTGTTGTAGAAGATGTCCTTGTCCACGAGGGTGCGCGCGCGGAGGATCTCCGGGTCCCGCGCGAGCAGGCGGAAGTAGTCGCTGCCGGCCCGGCCCCGATCCACCAGTCCGTCGTAGTGGCGCTCGGTGAGCTCCTCCTCGGCCACGGCGGGCAGCCAGGGCAGCCAGCCGACCTCGCCGCGCGTGAACGCGTGGGGGTGCTCGGCGTCGTGGGTGAGGGTGGTGCCGGTCATGCGGAGACCTCCGTCGCGGTCGAATCGGATGAAGCGGGCCGGGCGAGAGCGAGGGCGCGCAGGCCCGCGGCCACCCGCTGCTGGAAGGCCAGGAAGGACACCAGCTGGGACAGGGTGATGATGCCGTCCGCGTCCCACCCGGCATCCAGGAGCGCCTGGATCGCCGAATCGTCGGCCTCGCGCGGACGATAGACCAGCAGGTGGGTGTGCGCGAGGGCCGCGGCCAGACGCGAGCCCAGCGCGATGACGGCGTCCTCCGACGGGACGTAGCGCACGCCATCGGTGTTCTCGTTCTGCAGCCCGGCTTCGCGATAGTGGCCGAACGGCCCCGTGGTGGCCGCCTGGGCGGCCTCTGCCAGCACGATGTCCGCCGCGACCGGATCCGCGGAGCGTGCCCGGTCCGCATAGAACGCCGCCGCCGCGTCGTCCGCGGTGAGGCGCGTGGCGAAGGCCGCCACCAGTTCGCGATCAACGAGCGCGAAGTGCTCGTCGGACAGCGGCGCGAACAGCGCGTCGAAGCTCGCCTGCAACTGCTCCCGGGTCACCGGACGCCGATTCCGCAAAGCGGCGCTGCGCTCGTCCGGCTCGATGCCGGTGAGCTCGTCGACGACGTCGGTGATACTCACCTCGGCGGCGGTCATGCCGTCACCTCCGCTTCCACGCGAGCGCCCCAGCCCAGGGCGGGCGCCACCTCCGAGGCGAACAACTCGATGGAGCGCAGCACCTGCTCGTGTGGCGCATCCACCGAGTGCACCTGGAAGGCGACCTCGGTCACCCGCCCCAGCGTGGCGTCGGCGGCTAGCGACGCGGCCACCTCCTCGGGTGTTCCGAGGTGGGTGTCGGTGTAGCGGATGAGATCGTCGAGCGATCCGTCGGGGATCACCTGGCCGCTGCGCCGCAGCCCCTCAGCCCCCCGTCGCAGCCCCTGCTCCGCCCACCGCAGCGCCTCGGCACGGGTGTCGGCGACGAAGACGGTGCGCGATGCGGTGATCCGGGGTGCCCGTCCCGCAGGCAGTGCCGCGAGATACGCGTCGATGATCGGGTTCTGCACGTCCGCCAGCGATGCCTCGGGAGACTCGGCCGGACGGGGCTGCGTGCGAGAGAGCAGCAGTCCGTCGCCCGGCACGCCCGCACGGGTGCCGCCGAAGGACGAGAACGTCGCCTGCCAGATGCGATCGATCAGTGATCCCGCCACCGGGTTCAGCGAGTTGCCCGCTCCCACATCGCCGCCGCGCAGAGCGTTCTGCAGCACGGCCAGCTTCTCGTCGTAGACCTGTGCCTTCGCCTTCGGGTCCTGTCCGAACGGGATGAAGGAGGAGGGAGTGCCGCCGGAGCCGAGCCCCAGATCGATGCGTCCGCCGGAAAGCAGATCGGCCACCACGGCATCCTCGGCGACACGCACGGCGTCCTCCAGCGGAAGAGTGATGATGCCCGTGGCGAGGCGGATCTCGGTCGTGAGCGCCGCCACGTGCGCCAGGAACACCAGCGGGGACGGAAGACCGCCCTCGGCGTAGCGGAAGTGGTGCTGCGCGACCCAGGCGCGGCCGATTCCGAAGCGCTCGGCATGGCGGATCTGTTCGATCGCGTTGTCGTAGCGCTGGGCTGCGGGCACCTCGTCGAGGAGACGGGTGAAGAAGGCCAGCGTGGGAGGGGCGTCGGTCACGGGACCAACTCCTTTCGTGCGGGGGAAACGGTGTGGGAGGGGCGCCCCGGAACGGCGGCGAGCAGCTCGCGCGTGTACTCGTGTGCGGGGCGTTCGAAGATCTCGCGGGTGTCTCCGGATTCGACGACGCGGCCCTTGCGCATCACCGAGACGGTGTGGCTGAGGCGGCGCACGACCGCGAGGTCGTGAGAGATGAACAGGTAGGTGAGTCCGAGCTCCTGCTGCAGCGAATCCAGCAGCTCCAGGATGCGGGCCTGCACCGTGACGTCGAGAGCGGACACCGCCTCGTCCAGCACGACCACGCGAGGACCGGCGGCCAGCGCGCGGGCGATGGCGACACGCTGCCGCTGCCCGCCGGACAGCTCACGCGCCGATCGCTCGGCGGCGTCGGCAGGAAGGGCCACCCGCTCCAGCAGCTCCGCCACCCGGTCGCGACGCTCGGCCCGGGAGCCGATGCGGAAGTTCACGAGAGGTTCGGCCACGATCGAGCCGATGCTCTGGCGCGGATCGAGCGAGGAGAACGGGTTCTGGTAGACCAGCTGGACGTCGCGGCGGAGCTCTCGCAGTCCGCGTCCCCGCAGCGCGAGCACGTCGGTGCCGTCGACGGTCACCCTTCCGGCATCCGCATCGAGGAAGCGCGTCACGATGCGCGCCGTGGTGGTCTTGCCCGAACCGGACTCTCCCACGATGGCATGCGTCGTGCCGCGTCGGACGCGGAACGACACGTCGTCCACGGCGAGGAACGGCGCGCGACCCCGGGCGGCGAATCGCTTGACGATCCCCTCGGCCACGATTGCGAACGGGTCCTCGGCGCCCGCCGCGTCCGGATCCCGCAGGTACAGCGGAGCGGGAGGCGTGCGGGGCTCGACCGTCTGGAACGCGGGCGCATCGGCGAGCAGCTGGCGGGTGTACCGGTCGGCAGGGGCGGCGAGAATGTCGCCGGTGCGGCCGGACTCCACCACCTCCCCGTCCCGGAGCACCGTGATGCGATCCGCGCGATCCGCCGCAACACCGAGGTCGTGGGTCACCAGCAGCAGCGCCGTGCCGTCCTCTTCGCGCAGCTCGTCGAGCAGGTCGAGGATGTGTCGCGACACCGTGGCGTCGAGGGCGCTGGTGGGCTCGTCGGCGATGATCAGCCGGGGCTTCAGCGCGATGGCGGTGGCGATCAGCACGCGCTGACGCATGCCTCCGGAGAGCTCGTGCGGATACTGGGTCGCTCGCAGCTGCGGGTCATCGAGCCCCACGCGTTCCAGCAGATCGATCACCCGGTGGCGGATGGCCTTCGGATCGCGCTCACCGTGCAGACGCAGGATCTCTCCCACCTGCACCCCGATGCGACGCACCGGGTCCAGCGAGGAGACCGGATCCTGCGGCACCAGGCCGATGCGGGCGCCGCGGACGGAGCGCAGCCGGGCATCGGACCAGCCCGAAACGTCCGTATCGCCGATGCGGATGCTCCCGCCCTCGATGCGTCCGCCCGCAGGGAGGAGCCCGAGCACCGCGTGCGCCGTGGTCGATTTGCCCGAGCCGGACTCACCCACCAGCGCGAGCACCTCGCCCTCGTCGATGGTGAGATCGACGCCGTGCACCACCTCGCGGCGACCGCGACGCGTGTCGTACGAGATGCGGAGATCTGTGACGTGCAGAGCGCTCATCGGGTCCTCCTCGAGATGGCCTGGCTCAGGCGGTTGGCGCTCAGCACCACGGCGAGCACCACGAGCCCCGGGAACACCGTCAGCCACCAGGCCGTCGCCACGTAGTTGCGGCCCTCGGCAATGAGCAGACCCCATTCCGGCGTCGGCGGCGGGGCGCCGTAGCCGAGGAAGCCGAGCGTGGAGATGGCGAGTATCGCCGTGCCGAACTGCAGCGCTGCCAGCCCCAGCACGGCGGTGAGAGAGTTCGGCAGCACGTGCCGGCGCAGAACCGTGAGGAATCGCCCGCCCGACCCGAACGCCGCCTCGACGTAGTCGGTCCGGCGCACGCGCACCACCTCGGACCTGCTGAGACGGGCGAAGGACGCGATGGACCCGATGCCGACCGCGATCGCGGCGTTCACGGTTCCGAAGCCGAGCAGGATGATCACGGACAGCGACAGGAGCAGACCGGGGATGGCCAGCAGCACGTCCACGATGCGCATCAGGACGTCATCGACGATGCCGCCGATGGATCCGGACAGCACACCCACCACGGTGCCCACGACGAGGCCGACGAGCACCGCCACCAGCGCGCCGGTGAGGGAATGGACAGCGCCGTGCACAACACGGGTGAGGACATCGCGACCCAGCTGGTCGGTGCCGAACAGGTGCGCCAGGCTCGGTCCCTGCAGCTTGTCGGCGGGGACGCCGGTGAGCGGATCTGCCGGCGCGAAGACCGACGGGACGATCACCCAGGCGACGGCCAGTGCGAGCACCGCGATCGCCACGATCAGCCCCGGTGCGGGGAGCCGGCGACGTCGACGGGCCCGGGGAGGTTCCGCGGGTGCGGTCACGGCGGCCGTCACCGGCGTCGTCACCGGGGCCGACACGTCGATCACCGTGTCGGTGAGCGGATCGGTGAGTCCTGCGCTCATGCCGGCACCGCCTCGGAGGCCGCGGGCGCGGCGGCCCGGGCACGTCGGGTGCTGCGCAGGCGCGGATCGATGAGCGTGGCGATCACGTCCACCACCAGGCTCACCACCACGAAGGTGAGCGCGGACAGCACCACGACGCCCTGCAGCACCGGGATGTCCTGGCTGGCGACGGCCTGTTCGGTGAGACGGCCGATGCCGGTCCTGCCGAACACCGTCTCCGTCACCACCGCTCCGCCGATCAGCTCGCCGAGGAGCACGCCCGCGATGGTCAGCGTCGGCAGCAGCGCGTTACGCGCCACCGACCGCACCAGCACCCACGCGTTGGAGGCGCCCTTGGCGCGCACCACCGTCACGAACGGCGCCGGGAGCACATCGTCGATCGAGCGCAGCAGCGTCTGGGCGAGCGGCGCTGCGATCGGGACGGCGAGAGTCAGCACCGGCAGGATGAGCCCGACGGCGGGATCCGCACCGACCACCGGCACCCAGCCCAGACCGAACGAGAACACCTGGATCAGGATGATGCCGAGCCAGAACACCGGCACCGAGACGAGGACAGGAGGAACCGCGTGCACCGCGCGTCGCAGCCATCCGAAGGGGGCGAGAGTGGCGAGCGCGGCGATCGCGACGGCGAGGATGATCGCCAGCGCGAAGCCGAGACCGGCGAGGGCTGCCGTCGCGGGCAGCGCCTCACCGATCAGGGTCAGCACCGCGGTGCCGTACTGCGTGGAGTACCCGAAGTCGCCGACGAGGTATCCGCCGAGAGTGTGCAGGTACTGCTGCCACCACGGCAGGTCGGCACCGTAGCTGGCACGGATCGAGGCGATCTGCTCGGCAGACAGACCCAGCTCCGGGTTCTGGAACTTGATCAGCACCGCATCTCCGGGCAGCAGCTGCAGGAGGATGAAGGTGGCGGTGAAGGCGACGACGAGGACGATCACCCCCTGTGCCGCGCGTCGAGCGAGGAAGGGCATCCGGATCACCGCTTCTCGAGCCAGACGTCCGCGAAGACGGGCCGGGCGACGGACTCGAACTCGATGCCGTGGACGTAGGTGGCCGCGCCGTACACCTGCGGCTCCTCGAACAGCGGGATCACGTAGGCCTGCTCGGCGATGTAGTCCTGCACGGCCTCGGATGCGGCGACGCGCTTGGCGGGGTCCGGCTCCGAGGCGACCGCGGTCAGCAGGTCGTCGAGGTGCTGGTCGTCCGAGCGGAGCACGTTGCGGTTCTTCGAGGAGAACTGGCTCTTGATCACATCCAGATCGGCGCGACCGACCATCGAGTGGTACAGCGGCGTCTTCAGCGGGTCGAGGATGTCCTCGGCGTAGCTTCCCGCGTCGGCGGACTTCACCTGCAGGTCCACGCCGATGGCCTTCAGCTGCTGGGAGACCAGCTCCAGCGTCTGCTTCGACAGCGGCTGCGGCTTCGCCTCGTAGACCGGCAGTTCCAGTCGCTGCCCGTCCTTGGTGCGGATCCCGTCGGAGCCGGGGGTCCAGCCGGCCTCGTCCAGCAGCTTCTTCGCCTTGTCGGGGTCGTAGGTGTAGAAGGAGGACTCGTCCTTGTACCCCAGCGCCGACGAACTCAGCACGGAGGTGGCGACGGGGTAGTTCTGCGTGAAGATCGTGTCGACGACCTCCTGGGCGTTGACACCGGCCACGAGCGCCTGGCGCACCTTGAGGTCGCTGAGGAGCGGGTTGGTGAAGCGCAGGCTGAGGGAGTTGTTCACGCCGCGGGTCTGCGGGGCGAACACCTGGAAGCCGGCGGATTCCACGCGGGGCTCGTCGAAGGCCTGGACGTAACGGACGTAGTCGGCCTGTCCAGACAGCAGCGAGCCGATGCGCACGCTGTCCTCCGGCGTCACGAGCAGCTTGATGTCGTCGAGGTACGGACGTCCCTGGTGCTCCTTCTCGGCCGGAGACCAGTCGTAGTCCTCGCGCGCCGCCAGGTGCACCTCGGTGCCGATCTTCTCGGAGTCGATCACGAACGGACCGGATCCGATGATGTCAGTGGCATTGCCCGCACCGAAGTCCTCGAGTTTGCGGTCGAGGGTGGCGGAGGAGAGGAGGCCCGAGGTGATGGTGGACGTCGCCTGCAAGAATCCGGGCGACGGAGCGCTGAAGTGGAAGGTCACCGTGTCGGCGTCGACCACCTCGCTGGATTCGTAGTTGTTCACGGCCTCCGAGATGGTGAGTCCCTTGGCGGAGTCACCCTTGCCGAAGACGTCGAAGTTCTTCGCGACCACGGCGGCGTCCAGCGGTGTGCCGTCGGAGAAGGTGACTCCGGGGCGCAGGTTGAACGTGTACTCCGTGGCGTCGTCGTTGATGGTCCAGTCCGTGGCGATCCACGGCTGGATCTCCAGCGTCTCGGGGTCCTGCCAGGTGAGACGGTCGGTGATGTTGCCCACCAGCGCACCGTTCGGGTAGAAGCCGGCCTGCGGCGGGTAGAGGTTCGTGTACGGCTGGTACTCCAGGTAGGTGAGCGTGCCGCCCTGTACCGGCTCGCCGGCATTCGCCGATGCGGACGCGGTCGTTCCGCCAGACGACCCCTGGGACGAGCATCCCACCATCATCAGGGCGGTGACGGCGGCGAGAGCGGCGGCTGTGGCACGTGCTGAATGACGGGGCATGGATTCTCCTGTGGAAGGGTTCGGTCAGTCCGACCGTTCCCCCACGTTAGGAATCTGCTCCCCTCGGGGATGCGCGTCTGTGTCACCCTCGTTCACGTTCCGCAATGCGCCGTCACACGCCGCCGTCCCGCGTCACATTCGTCGCCTCAGGGGGCGGCGGTCGACTCGCGAGGGTGGAGCACAGGGAGCACCGACGTGCGCCGCACCGGGAGGTCGGGGCCGCCGGTGAGGCGCTCGACCATCATTTCCACGGCAAGGCGGCCGATGTGCTGCTTCGGCGGGCTGAGCGCGGTGATGGGCGGGCTGCCGCTGGAGGCCACCTCGTCGTCGTAGGCGATGATGGCGAGATCGCCCGGGATCGACCAGCCGTGGTCGACGGCGTACTGCTCCAGCATCACGGCCTGCGGATCGTTGTGGATGAGCAGTGCCGTGGTTCCCGTCGCGCGGCACTGGTCCAGGATCGACACCACCGCCGACTCCCGCGACGTGCTGGAGGGGTCGTCGAGGGCCGCGTCGACGTCCACCGCGCATTCCAGTCCGAGATCGGCGACCGCGCGGTTCCACCCGTGACGCAACGGCACCGACGTCGGAGATCCGGACGAGGTGATGATGCCGACGCGCCGGTGGCCCCGGGAGGCGAGATGATCAGCCGCGAGGGCACCGCCGAACACGTGGTCCGTGGTGATGCACTCGAGGCTCGGCAGGGCGAGTGCGGTGGGCGCGCGTCTTTCCACCAGCACCACGGGGGTCGCCAGCGTCTCCAGACGGTGAAGCAGAGCGCGTCCGTCAGGGCCGCTCGTCTCGGGTGCGACGATCAGCCCGTGCACCTCCCCGGCCGCCGCGAGCGCGTCGATCTGACGCCGCTGATCAGCCACCGCGTAGCTGGCTCCGCGCAGGACCAGCTGCACGCCAAGCTCGGTGGCCGCGGCTCGCGCACCGATGATCACGTGCGGCCAGTAGTAGCTGAGCGACGGCACCACCATGCCCACGCGGAAACGGGTGCCGGACGCTGCCGCAGGCACCGTGGTGTCCAGACGGCTGCGCAGCGTCGCTCCGCCGTGGACCCGCGTGAGGAGGCCGCGATCGGCCAGCTGCCCGATGTCGCGCCGGATGGTGAGGTCGGACACCCCGAACTGCTCGGCGAGGTCGGCGACGCGCACCGATCCCGTGCGGCGCAGTTCGTCCAGGATGCGCTCCCGGCGAGCCAGGCCGAAGGCGGGGGTGTCGGAGGAGGCCATGTCTGGTCAGCGTAGTGATCTGATTGTTTTCGATCAAGCATGAACGTTTGTGAACGTTTGAATGGAAATCGCCCGCGACACCGGTCAGGATCGGCGAAGGGCACGCAGTCGTGCCCATGATGCGTGAGCGCCGTAAGGGAGAGTGCCCATGTCGGAGGCGAGGATGCCCCGTCCGCAGAACGATCGACGAGGCCGCGAGGGCCGGGCCCGGCCGCGGCGATCCTGGATCGCGGCTGCGAGCGCCGCGCTGATCGCGGCTCCGCTGCTGGTGCCCACCAGCGCGATGGCCGCACCGGCGGACACCGTCACGGTGACCGTCACCGGCGCCGACGTGGCGGCGGCGGCGAAGAACGTCAACGGCCTCACCTTCAAGGGATTCGGCGTGCTGAGCGCCAACTCCACCAGCGCGCTGCTGCTGGACTACAAGGCGCAGCACCCCGACAAGTACTGGGAGCTCATCGAGACCCTGTTCGGCGGCGATCACCCGCTCATGAACACCGTCAAGATCGAGATGGGAAACGACCGCAACACCTCGACGGGTCCGAACCCCGCCACCATGCGGAGCCGGGACGAGTACCCGAACGTGCAGCGCGAGCCCGGCTTCCAGCTGGCAGCCGACGCCCAGCTCGTCGCTCACGGGGACGTGCACGTCAGCATCCTGCGCTGGAACCGCCCCGCCTGGGTCACCTCGCACCAGGATCAGTACGTGTGGTTCAAGAACACCGTGCTGGCGGCGTACCGCGAGTACGGCGTGATGGTGGATTCCATCAACCCCGACGCGAACGAGACGTCCAACCCGGAGATCCAGCTCTACAAGGACTTCTCCTCCTGGCTGCGCAACGATACGAAGGGCTACGAGGGAGCCACGTCGGACGACCCGAACAACGGCTTCGCCTCCGCCGAGGAGGGCGAGCGCTACCGGGCGATCCGGACGGTGGCTGCGGACACCGTCGGAACCCCGCCGACGTCGTTCGGCAACGCACTCACGGGGAGCGACTCCTCGCTGCGAGACGCCGTGGACGTCGTCGGCTTCCACTACTCCAGTGCAGATGACAGCGCCGGAAACCTCAAGAAGTTCGCGGAGCAATTCGATCAGGAGGTGTGGAACTCCGAGGGTCAGTCGACGTTCTCGAACTCCGCGGACCGGCCGAACAACAACGCCAGCGATGAGCAGGGCGGTGTCGGCACGTCCTTCGGCGGCACGAACAGCGCCCTGGAGATGGGCAACTGGATCACGACCGGGTTCGCCGCGTCGCGTCGGACGATGAACATCTTCCAGCCCGCGATCGGCTCGTTCTACGACGGCTTCCAGTACTCGTCCAAGGAACTGGTCAGCGCCCGGGACCCCTGGTCGGGGTGGACCTACTACGACGGCGGGCTGGCGGTGCTGGCGCAGTTCACGCAGTTCGCGACGCTCGGATGGGAGAACGCGGATAACACCGCGGGAATCTGGCGGGCGATCCCGCAGGCCTCCGGCAGCACGCTGGGGACCGGCAATCCGCCGAGCGGCGCCCGCGCCGGCGGCAACTCGTTCACCACGCTCGCCGCCCCCGACGCCTCAGACTTCTCGACGGTGATCGTCAACGACAGCAGCTTCACGAGGACGTACCGGGTGATCGCGCAGGATCTCGCACTGGGGGCCGACGCCACCGCGGAGGTGTGGGAGACGCGCGCGGCCGATGCGGGTCAGCGCTACGACGCGAACTACGTGCGTCCCATCGCCGAGATCGCCCCGAACGGCGGCGCCTACACCGTGACGGTGAAGCCCTGGTCCGCCGTCACCCTCACCACCCTCGACCACGCGGTGGCCGGTGCCGACGGCACGCTCGCCCCTCGCGAGGGCTTCGGCAACACGCTGCCGACGTCGGCGGAGTACACCTCCGCCGAGGGCGGCCGCGACGTCCTCGACACCGACGCCACCGGTGCGGTGAACGGCGTCACGGACGACGAGTTCCTGTACGCCGACGACTTCGACTACGCCGGCCTGCCCACCATCTCCGGCTACGACCCCGCGACCGGTCAGCTCGTGGATTCCGGCGTCTCGTTCCTCGACGCCCGCGGCGCGGGTGCGTCGCCGGCCGGCACGCCCGGCACCTCGGCGGTGCGCGCGGGAGTGGTCCCGCGATACACGAACGACACCAATGGCGCGTTCGAGTCGGTGGCCACCGACGATGCCTCCCACGGCCGGGTGCTCCGTCAGCAGGTGGGCCCCGGCATGGCCGGCGGCGCCTGGAACGGCGGTGACCCGAAGACCACGATCGGCGATGCCCGCTGGGCGAACTACACCGTCTCGGCGGACGTGCTGTTCGAGAGCACCGCGTCGGCCTACGCCACCATCGGCGCACGCGAGCAGGGCGGCACGGCCAACGGCCAGAACGTGTCGGCCGCCGAGCTGCGGGTGGATCCGGCCGGCGCCTGGAGCCTGCTGCGCTTCGGGACGTCGGTCGCCAGCGGCACGCTGACCACCGTCCCGGAGGCGGCCTTCCGCACCGGCGCCGGTGTCTGGAACACGATCTCCGTCCGCGTCGCCGGTGCGGTGTATACCGCCTCCGTCAACGGCGTCGAGATCGCCAGCTACACCGATGCCGCTCCGCAGGCCACGGGACGGATCCAGCTGGGTTCGGGCTTCACGTTCGTGCAGTTCGACAACCTGAAGGTCACCACCGTGCCCGGCTACACGCCCTGGTACACCGCCATGATCGACGGCATGCACCAGACCAGCTGGGCCGACACCTCGGTGCCGGTGCTGCAGTTCGACGCGAACTGGAGCCACGTCAACGGTCAGGGCATGTACGAGTGGCAGCGCACCGCGTCCAAGTCCACGGCGAAGGGCGCGTCGATGACATATGCGTTCACCGGCACCGGACTCGACATCATCGGCACCAATTCCGGCGCTCCGACGCTGGACGTGATCGTCGACGGCGTCGACGTCGTCGCCGGCGCGCCCACGTGGAGCGCGGGCAGCGAGCGCACCGCCTATCAGCTGCGAGGTCTCCGCGACGGTCAGCACACCGTCACGATCCGGACCGCGAACACCGCCTCCATCAACGTCGACGCCGTCGGCGTGATCACGGCGACGGCCGATTCCGCTGCGGTGGACACCAGCACGCTGGCCGCCGCTGTCGAGGCAGCGGCACAGCTCGCCGAGACCGAGTACTCTCCCGAGACCTGGGCGGTGTTCGCGTCGATCCTGACCGACGCCCGCGACGCCGTCGCCGACCCACGCGCCTTCGGCCTGGACGCGGAGGGTGCTCTCGCCCTCGGTGCGCGGCTGACGGCAGCCATCGATCGTCTCGTGCCGAAGGACGTCAGCCCCGATGTCCGTGACCTGGGCGTGCTCGCCATCACGTCCGGCGCGCGGGCACTGCCCGCCGAGCTGGCGCTGGCTGAGGGCGCTCTGCCCGTGACCTGGGCGCTGAGCGCCCGCGAGAGCGCCGCCACCACCGCGGAGCTCGGCGCCTTCACGGCCACCGGACGCACCACGGCGAAGCTGGACAACGGCCTGTATCAGCGTTTCACCGCGCGCGTGATCGTCGTCCCGGCGGATCTCGAGTACTTCATCGATTCCGGCTCGTCCGGTGCGGCGACCGGTTCGGTGCAGGCCGCGGCGCTGGCGGCCTTCCCGGAGCTACGCAACGCGGTCGCCGACCAGAAGTGGGATGGCACGGGCGCGGGCCTCACGTGGGGTTACACCACTGCAGCCACCGCCGCCGATGCGGGCAACCCCCAGGACTGGGGTTCGTCCTACCTCGGGGTGGACTACAACAAGCCGGTGACCTATCGGCTGACGCTGCCCGCCGGTTCCTACAACGTGGTCGCCGTACAAGCACCACGCGCAGGACTCACCACCAACGTCTACACGAAGGTCTCGGGACCGGGCGTCGCCGCCACCACGAAGACGGCGACCTCCACCGGTACCGCCACCCCGATCGCCCAGCCCATCACGCTGGAGACGGATGGCGTCGTCACCGTGGAGTTCGGCACGAACGGCACGAGCGGCTACAACGGCCGCCTCGCCCTCGTCGCGGTCCAGCGGCTGCCACGTGATCTCGGCGTCCTGGGTGCCATCGGCGTCACGGGCGACCTTCCCGAGACGGTTGACGTCGCGGGAACCGCTCACCCCGTCGTGTGGGATGAGGCATCGGTCACGGCGAAGCGTGCGGTCTACGACACGCTTCGCGTGACTGGCCGGCTCGCCGACGGCGCGCAGGCCGTGATCGCGCGGTACGAGGTGATTCCCGCGGCGCCGGTGTACTTCATCGACGCCGGAACGAGTGGCGCCGACTCCCCCGCGTACACGGCGGTGGCCGGCGCGGCGGCACTGCGCAACGATGCGGTGGACCGGGTCTCCCCCGACGCCGGCTCGTGGGGCTACGTCGCCGACGGCATGAAGACGAAGGGCGCCACGGACATCACCGACAAGTTCTCGACCGGCCTGTACCAGGACACCACGCGTCTCATCTACCGGCTTCCGCTGGATGCCGGCACGTACACGCTCACCGGCGGGTTCACGGAGTGGTGGAACGTCACCCGCACCATGAACCACACGGTGTCGGCCGGCGGGGTGGAACTCGCGAAGGGCAACATCGCGCTGTCGGGTTCGGCACCGCGTCTCACCGCGGACCTCACGTTCACCCTCGATGCTCCCGCCACCGTGGAGTACGTGGTGACGAACGAGGGTGCCGGGGGCGAAAAGCCGGTGATCTCGTGGCTCGCCGTCGCCGATCAGACGCTCCCGGGCGCACCGTCCGAGGCGTCGGCGGTCGCGGCCTCCGACACCTCGGTGGCCGTCTCCTGGACAGCTTCGGCGCCAGCGGGTCCCGGCTTCATCGGCTATCGCGTGTTCGCCGCGGGCACCGACACGGTGGTGTGCGAGACCACCGAGACGTCCTGCACGATCACGGGCCTGGAGCACGGTTCGACCCACGCGTACGAGGTGGTCGCGGTGAACGCGATCGGCACGAGCGAGCGGTCGGCCGCCACCGCGGAGATCACCCTGCCCGAGGTCGGCCCCGATAACGCGACAACCGCACCCGGCGTCGGCGCGCTGTCGTCGAACGACGGCTGGGACACCGGACTGAAGGACGGCACGTTCACGCTCACCATGGATCTGTGGTGGGGGGAGAACGCGCAGCTGTTCCGTCTGTTCCGCGACGGGGAGCCGGTCGCCACCGTGCCGCTGACGATGAACAGCCCGCAGGCGCAGCGCGCCACCGTCGACATCTCTGGGCTCGGCAACGGCACGTACGTGTTCACGGGTGAGCTGGTGAACTCGAAGGGTACGACCGCGACGAAGCCGCTCACCGTGAAGGTCACCGACGCCAACCCCGGCAAGCCGACGCTGTCGTCGAACGCGAAGGGCGGAGCAAGCACCTTCACGCTCACCGCGGATCTCTGGTGGGGCATGAACGCCACCTCGTACCGCTTCCTGGAGGACGGCACGGAGATCGCCGCGGGCACGCTGACCGCGGCGACCCCGGCCGCGCAGCGCGCGACCACGACGGTCTCGGGCAAACCGAAGGGCACCTACGTGTACACCGTCGAGTTCACGAACGCCGCAGGCACCACCACGAGCGCACCACTCACCGTGAAGGTCACGAAGTAGCCTCATCGCCGTGCCCCGGTCCCGTCCTGACGGGACCGGGGCACTGCTGCTCCCACACAGGTGACAATAGTGTGCATCACACAGTATTGTGTAGCCATGCTCGAATCGACCGACATCCATCTGCAGGAGCTGCGTCGCGGCACCGTGGTGCTGGCGTGCCTGCAGTTGCTGCGTACGCCGGGCTACGGGTACGCGCTCCTGGAACAGCTCGAGCACGCCGGCTTCCCCACCGATGCGAACACCCTCTACCCGCTGCTGCGGCGTCTGGAGAAGCAGGGCCACCTCGTCAGCGAGTGGAACACCGACGAGACACGTCCCCGCAAGTTCTACCGCACGTCTGCCGCGGGCGCCGATCTCGCCGACACCCTCACCCGCGAGTGGCTCGCACTCACAGACGCCGTCGCGGCGCTGACGCACGATAAGGAGAACTGACATGGCTGCCACCCTGACCGATCGCTACATCGACGCCACCGTGCGAACCCTGCGTCCGCACCTCCAGGAGGATGTCCGCGAGGAGCTGGCCACGTCCATCGCCGACGCCGTCGAGGCGCGGCTGGAGCAGGGTGAGTCCGCGGACGATGCGGAACGGGCGGTGCTCAACGCGCTCGGGGATCCGGGAGTGCTCGCCGCAGGATATGCGGATCGGCCGCTGCACCTCATCGGCCCGCGCTACTTCATGACATGGTGGCGCCTGCTGAAGCTGCTGCTGTGGATCGTTCCCCTGAGCGTGATGGCCGCAGTCGCCCTCGGTCTCAGCATCTCCAACGCCCCCGGCGGGCAGATCATCGGCACCGCGGTGGGGGTGGGTATCTCGGTGGTCGTGCACGTGTGCTTCTGGGTGACGTTGGTCTTCGCCCTCCTGGAGCGCGTCGGCGGGGACCCCGCCCCGACCTGGACCGTGGATCAGCTGCCAGAGGCGCGGGAGGACAGTGCGAGCGTGTCGCACCTGGTGGGATCGCTCGTCTTCCTGGGGGCGTCGATCGCAGCGGTGCTGTGGGATCGGTTCCGCGGATTCGTCGTGCTCGACGGCGAGATCGTCCCGGTGCTGCACCCCGGGCTCTGGCCGGTGTGGATGCTGGTCTTCCTCGGGATCGTGCTCGGCGAGGCGGCCGTTGCCGTCGCGGTGTTCCGGAAGCGGCGGTGGAGCGCGGCGACGGCGTCAGCGAACACCGTGCTGGCCGTGGCCTTCGCCGCTGTCTCGCTGTGGCTGATCTCCACCGGCCAGCTGATCAATCCCGAGATCATCGCCGCCATCGTGCTGCACGGTGGATCGGATTTCCATTACGCCGACCTGCAGTCCGCGAACGAGGGCGGGATCTTCCGCATCCTCGCAGTGCTGCTGGGCGCCGCGATCATCGCCGTCTGCGCGTGGGATGGCTTCGACGGGTGGCGTCAGGCATGGCGCGCCCGCGGGCGAATGAGAGGATGACGCCATGGCACTCGTGGATCATCTCGGCATGTCCGTCGTCGACTTCGACCGCGCGCTGACGCAGTTCGGGGCGGTGTTCACGGCGCTCGGTTACGAGTTCGGCGGTGCCGACGACCATTCGGCGGCGTGGCACCAGGGCGATGAGACCGAGCTGATCATCTTCCAGGCTCGCGAACCCGGCGACCTCCACCGCCACGGCGAGTCCGGCTGGCAGCATCTCGCTTTCGCCCTGGACTCCCGCGAGGACGTGGAGCGCCTGCACCGGGTGGCGCTGGAGGCCGGGTGGAGCGAGGTGCGCGCACCGAAGCCGTATCCCCGCTTCAACGAGCGCTACTACGCGTCCTTCGTCGAGGATCCCAGCGGCATCCGCTTCGAGTTCATGCACAACCCTCCGCGCGCCGACTGAGCGTTCCTGGCGCCTTCTCAGACGCGGCGGATGCGCTGCGCGGGCGTCATGCCGAGGGCGACCTCGCGGCCACGCGTGCGGGACCACTGGCTCCACGACCCCGGGTACAGGGCGACGTCGAGCCCCGCCACCGCGCCTGCCAGCACCGTGTGCGCCGCGGCGATGCCCGAGCCGCAGTAGGCCGCCACCGGGACGGTGTCATCGACTCCCAGTGAGGCGAAGTTGCGGCGGATCTCCGCAGGCGACCGGAAACGACCACCGCTCAGGTGATAGGTGGTCGGCAGGTTCCTCGCCCCGGGGATGTGCCCGGCCACGGGGTCATGCGTATCGGGGTCGCCGCGGTACCTCTCGGCGGATCGCACGTCCAGCAGCACCCCGTGCTGCGGCCACCGGGCGGTCTCCACCATTCCCAGCTGCTCACCGAAGCCCTCCACCTCGGCATCGCCGACCGGCGGCTGGACGTCTCCCGTCTCCAGCCCGAAGCCGGCCGCCGCCCAGCCGCGCAGCCCGCCATCCAGCACGCGCACGTCGATGTCGGCGATCCCCGCGTGCGTGAGCACCCACCAGGCGCGGGCGGCGGCGACGGAGTGCACGTCGTCGTAGACCACGACCGGGACACCGCGGCGCAGGCCCCAGCGGCGGACCGCGGCCCGCAAGGTGTCATCGCTCGGGAGCGGATGCCGCCCCTGCTCGGGGTGCCCGTGTTCGGCGAGCTCGCGCTCCAGGTCGACATACACGGCACCGGGCAGATGTCCGTCGAGGTACTCGGGGCGCCCCTCCGGCTGGTCGAGGCGCCAGCGCACATCGAGCACACAGACCTCGGCACCGTCCCGCAGCAGATCCGCGAGTTCGGTGACGGAGATCAGGGGCGAAGCCATGTTTCCATGCTGAACATTCCCGGGCCGACCAGGGCCGTGTTTCGTCACCCGCCGACACACGGCGTCATGTGCGGGCTGCCGGGCGCATGCGCCGTGTTCCGCTGTGCCGATGCCTCTCGAGTGCATGATCATGCTTCGAATCCATGATGAGTACGGCCGACGGGTCATGTATTGGTGGCACGATCATGCGTTCGCGCAAGGCGGGACGGCTCAGCCGAGGTCGGCGAGCAGCGACTGCGTCATCTCCGGCACGGTGTGCCGCAGCCGACGACGATCGGCGATCATCATCGCCACGGTGATGCCGCCGAACACCACGAGGCCGCCGATGGCCCAGGCGATGTCCGCGCCGCCCGGCATTTGTCCGGTCACGGCGCCGAGCAGCGGCAGCAGGAAGATCCCGGCGGCGATGCCGCCGAAGATCAGCACCAGCACGGTGTCCATGGCCCGCGTGCGAGCGCGCCCGGTGAGGAGGGTGCCACCGTCGGCCTCGAACATGCGCAGCTCCAGGACCACGCCGCTCGGAAGCTGGTAGACCCCGGCGCCGAGCGAACGCCGCAGCACACGGATCCGGTCACCGCGGCGACGGTAGGTTCCCGCGCTGCGCGTGGCCGTCAGCCATCCGTCGATCCGGCGCTGTACCGCAATGGGCGACTGCCCGGCGATCGCCACAGTGACGGGGACGGAGGCCATCCCCCGAGCCTATCGGCGGCGATGAGTCCTGCTGTGCGCAGGTGTGGCCGTCGGCTCAGACAACGGCCCGCGCCCGGTCTCACATACTGCTGTTCTGGTTCAGACAGCCGACAGGTTCTGAGACCACAGCATCCCCGGGTTTCACATGCTGCTGTCCCGTCTCGGACAGCCGACAGATTTTGAGACCACAGCGCCCCGGTCTCACATACTGCTGTCCCGTCTCAGACAGCCGACAGGTTCTGAGGCCAGAGCGAGCCCCGGTCTCACATACGGCTCTCCCGACTCGGAAGCCGACAGTTTGTGAGACCGGGGATCGCCGTGGGCGGCATCACTCGTCGGTGGGGCCGAGCACAGGGTGCGGGGCGAAGGTGAGCGCGGGGGCATCGAGATGCTCCAGCTCCAGCAGCGTCACAGTGTTGCGGCCGGCGCGGGTGACCGGAGCCGGCACGTAGAGCGTGCGCTGCGGACCGTTTCGCCAGTACCGGCCCAGGAAGAAACCGTTGACGAATGCGAAGCCCTTGCGCGCCCCGGCGGCATCCAGGAACAGATCCGCTGCCTCCGCGAGGTCGAACTCGCCCGTCCACACCGGTGCGATCAGTGCCGTCTCCACCGGGCCGGGGACGCTCGCCCGTGCCACCAGATCGCGCTCCGCGATCACTTCTACGTCCCACCCGCTCAGCTCGGCTCCGTCGAGCAGGGCGGGACCGATGAGGCCCTTCGCCTCGCCGATGCGCGGGCCGTAGTTGGTGCGCCCCTGCTCCTCGACGAGGATCGTCAGACGCCGGCCCGCGGGGATGCGGATGCTCCGTTCCGAGCGGGTGCGCGAGATGGTGCCGACCGGCATTCCATCGACGGACACCCACGCCTGATCGCGGATCTCCGCGACAGTGAGGATCCCCGCAGCGCCCGCGGGAAGCTCCGTCGTGTAGACGAGCACCCCGCCCGGGACGCCCAGCTCGTCGAAGGTCGGCGGCTGCGGGAACGTCCCCGCGGCGGAGCGGCCGATCCATGAACCGGCGGGGGTCAGTGCGACATCGAACGCCGGCGCCGGGGCCCTGGCGGCAAGCACGCCGGATGCGGCGCCCTCGGCGTGTGCCTCGGTACCGGACCCGACGGCCTCGGATGCCCCCGCGCCCGGCACCGTCTCGGGCACCTCGGCATACTTCGCGATGACGTCGTGGAACGCCCAGAACTTCTCGGTGGGCTCGCCCGACTCCGACAGCGGGGCGTCGTAGTCGTACGAGGTGACGATCGGAAGGTATCGGCCCTTGTCGTTCGCCCCGTTGCTGAGGCCGAAATTGGTGCCGCCGTGGAACATGTAGAGGTTCACGGAGGCGCCCGCGGCGAGCAGGGCGTCGAGTTCGCGAGCCGACTCGGCCGCGGAGGTGGTGTGGTGCTTCGTGCCCCACCAGTCGAACCAGCCGTCCCAGAACTCCGAGCACATCAGCGGTCCGGTCGGCTGATGTTCGCGCAGGGTGGCCAGTCGCTCCGTCGCCCGTGAGCCGAAGGACCCGGTCAGGTGCAGCCCCGGCAGCGATCCGTCGCGGAGCATCTGCGGTTCGGGCTGGTCCACGGTGGTCAGCGGCACGGTGATGCCGGCCTCACGGGTCACGCGGACGAGCTCGGCCAGGTACTCCTTGTCGTCGCCGTAGGCACCGTACTCGTTCTCGATCTGCACCAGGATGACGTTCCCGCCGCGGTCGATCTGCCGCGGAGCGACGATGTCGTAGACCCGTCGCAGGTACTCCGTGAGGATGGCGAGGTATTGCGGTTCGCTGCGGCGCAGCCCGATTCCCGGAATCGACGTGAGCCATGAGGGCAGCCCGCCGCCGTGCCATTCCGCGCAGATGTAGGGCCCGGGGCGCACGATGGCGTACATCCCCTCCTCCGCGACGATGTCCAGGAAGCGGCCGAGGTCGAGGCCACCGCTGGCGTCCCATTCCCCGCGATACGGTTCGTGCGCGTTCCACGCCACGTAGGTCTCGATGGTGTTGAGCCCCAGCAGCCGGGCCTTGCGGATGCGGTCGCGCCAGTGATCGGGATGCACCCGGAAGTAGTGCAGCGCACCCGCGAGGATCCGGAACGGCCGACCGGCGAGGAGAAAGCTCTCCTCGCCGATCGTGAACGTCTGCGGGTTCGTGGTCACTTGAGGTCGACGATCGGGGCCGCGTCCATGTCGTCGAAGGCCTGGTTCTCCCCCGCCATCGCCCAGACGAACGAGTAGGCGGCGGAGCCGACGCCGGAGTGCAGCGACCAGCTCGGCGAGATGACCGCCTGGCGGTCGGCGACCATCAGGTGGCGTGTCTCCTCGCGCTCGCCCATGATGTGCACGACGCGCTGGTCGGCGGGCAGATCGAAGTACAGGTAGCACTCGGTGCGGCGGTCGTGCGTGTGGGCCGGCATGGTGTTCCACATGGAGCCCGGGTGCAGGGTGGTGACACCCATGACGATCTGGCAGCTGCGGATGCCGTTCTCGTGGATGTACTGGTTGAGCGTGCGACGGTTGCTGGTGAGCTGGTCGCCGAGCTCGCGCACGGTCCCCTCGCCCGGAGCCACCAGCTGCGTCGGGTACGTGGTGTGGGCCGGGGCGGAGAACAGATAGAACTGCGCGCCCGATCCGCCGGCGGCATCGCGGAAGGACACGGTCTCGATGCCGCGGCCGAGGTACAGGCATGCACCGGAGACCAGCGTGTACTCCTCGCCGTCTGCGGTCACGACGCCTTCGCCGCCCACGTTGATGACACCGAGCTCGCGGTGCTCGAGGAAGGTCTCGGAGCGGATCTCGGGGTAGCCGGTCAGCTCCAGCACGCGCCCAGCGGGCTGAGCGCCGCCGAGCACGATGCGGTCGTGGTGGGTGTAGGTGAGCGAGATCTCGCCCGGGACGAAGACCTCGGGGATGAGGTAAGTCTCGCGGAGCTCCGCGGTGGTCATGCCCGGAATCTGGGCGGGGTTGGTGGCGTAGCGCTGCTGCATGATTTCTCCTTCTGGGATGTCAGCTCGGCGGGTCAGCGGACGAGCCAGCCGCCGTCGACCGGGATGATCGTCCCGGTGACGTAGGAGGCGGCGTCGGATGCGAGGTAGACGAACGTGCCCTGCAGGTCGGCCGGGGTGCCCCAGCGGCCCATCGGGATGCGCGAGACGATCGACGCCTCACGCGCCTCGTCGGCGCGGATGGCGGCCGTGTTGTCGGTGGCCATGTACCCGGGCGCGATCGCGTTCACGGTGACTCCGGACGTGGCCCATTCGTTGGCGAGCGCCTTGGTGAGCCCGGCCACGGCGTGCTTGGACGCGGTGTACGCGGGCACCAGGATGCCGCCCTGGAACGACAGCATCGAGGCC
This sequence comes from Microbacterium nymphoidis, assembly GCF_021044885.1. Lineage (GTDB taxonomy): Bacteria > Actinomycetota > Actinomycetes > Actinomycetales > Microbacteriaceae > Microbacterium > Microbacterium nymphoidis. The sequence goes on from NZ_JAJNOD010000001.1 coordinate 1,202,451, forward strand.
ACGTTGATGATGCGGCCGCTGCCCTGGGCGAGCAGACGCTTGCCGACGGCACGGGAGAGATGGAACACGCTGTCGAGGTTGACCGTGAGCACCTCGTTCCAGTCGTCCTCGGAGTACTCAGCCGCCGGTGCGCGACGGATCGTGCCGGCGTTGTTGACGAGGATGTCGATGCGCCCGAGTTCCCGCTCGATCTCGGCGACGGCGGCCTCGATGTCGGCGGAGGTCGCGGTGGCGAAGTCGGCGTGCACGCTGTGGACACGCCGGCCCATCGCCTCGATGGCAGCCGCGGTCTCGGAGGCGTCACCGCGGTTCAGCAGGGCGATGTCGGCGCCGGCCTCTGCCAGCGCGAGAGCCGCGCCCTGCCCCAGCCCACGGCTGGATCCGGTGACGATGGCCACCTTCCCGTCGAGTCGGAAGCTGTCCAGGATCATGCGTTCACTCCAGTGTTCGTTCGGTCGGAATCGGCGATGAAGCGGGTGGCGAGCTCCCCCAACCCTGTCACGCGGACGGTGACCTCGTCACCGGCGACGATGTGCCGGTGGGCGTCCTGCGCCGCAGGCAGCTTCTGCGGGGTGCCGGTGGAGATCACATCTCCCACCTCGAGCGTCATCGCCTGGCTCAGGTGATGCACCAGGAACGCCATCGGGAAGATCATCGAGTCGGTGGACTGCGACACCGTCACCTCGCCGTCGCGCACGACCTCCACGAGCAGGTCCTGCGGGTCGGCGATCTCGTCACGCGTGACGACGACGTCGCTCATCGGCAGGAAGCCGTCGAAGCACTTGCCGAGGGTCATCTGCGATCCCTTGCGCTGCCAGTCGCGGGCTGAGACATCGTTGAGGATGACGTACCCGCCGACGTGCGACAGTGCCTCCTCGACCGGGACCCGGTGCGCACGGCGGGCGATGACCAGGCCGATCTCGCCCTCGTAGTCCACCTCGGAGGCGACCGCGGGCACCACCACGCCCGTGGACGCCGACACCGGAGTGTTCGGCGTCTTCACGAAGACGTCGGGGAAGGCGGGATCATCCGCCGTGGGGTCGGCCCCCGGGGGCACGTGCCCGCGGTAGTTGTAGCCGATGGCGAGCACCTTCCCCGGCGTCACCGGGAGCACCGTCTCGATGCTGTCGGGCGCGATGGTCGGAGCGGTCTCGACGATCGCGGCGGCCCGTGCGCGCAGCTCGTCCGAGCCGAGGATCTCGATGAGATCTGCGGCCAGCCCCTGGCCGGTGAGGTCGACGACCTCACCGGTGGCAGTGAGAGCGCCGGTGTGCACCTCACCGCCGGTGGTGAAACGGATCAGACGCATGCCGTCACCACGCCGGGCGCCAGGCCGGGTCGGCGTGACGGGCCAGCGCTTCGAAGAAGAAGTAGTCGCCCCAGAGCGATCCCTCCTCCACACCGTGATCGTTGCGCTTGTTGTAGACGCTCTGGGTGAGGACGGTGTGAGCGTCCGCAGAGGTGGGACGGTACTTCTCGATGAGCGAGGCGAGGATCTCGTCGGCCGCCGCGATGGCACGCTCGGAGCGTGCCCCGGGGCCCTCGATGTCGGCCAGCTCGTACAGGCCGCACACGGCGATCGCCGCCGACGACGTGTCGCGGGGCTCCCCGGAACCGTCGGTGAACACGAGGTCCCAATAGGCGACGCGGTCCTCGGGCAGGTGAGCGAGGAAGTAGTCGGCGCAGCGCCAGGCGGCATCCAGCAGCTCCGGGTCGCCGGTGGCGCGGTGGTTCAGCGCGAAACCGTAGATACCCCAGGCCTGGCCGCGAGCCCAGCACGAGTCGTCCGCGGCGCCCTGGGCCGTGGTGCCGCGCAGGGCCTCACCGGTCTCCGGGTCCCAGTGGAACGTGTGGAAGGTGGTGTCGTCCTCGCGGATGATGTTGATGCGCAGCTGCGTGGCGTGACGGCGGACGGCGTCGGCGAAGCGCTCCTCACCGGTCTGCTCGTACGCCCACGACAGCAGCGGCAGGTTCATCAGGCTGTCGATGATGGTGCGACCGCGCTGCTCGGGGTCCGACAGCGTGCCCCAGGCCTGAATGATGCCGGCCGGCTCCAGGAAGCGGGTCATCAGGTGGTTCGCTGCCGACAGCGCGGCGCGACGTCCCTCTTCATCGCCCAGCAGGCGGTACGGAGCGACCGCGGCGAGGGTGTAGAGGAAGCCGAGGTCGTGGGTCTCCAGGTCCTCCTCTGCGTCCACGCGACGAGCGAAGTCGGCCAGGTGCGCGAGACCGGCAGTCTTGAACTCCTCGTCACCGGTCAGCTGGTACGCGATCCACTCCATGCCCGGCCAGAAGGACGTGGTCCATCCGCCGTTGCCGCCGACGGGGATGCCGTTCTCGGCATGACGCAGCGGGTAATGCTCGCCGTCGTTCGTGGTGTCGTCGGGGAAGACGCCCTCGGCGGGCGGGAAGGCGGCGATGGTGCGGCGCACCGTGTCGAGCACGGCGGTGATCGCGGCGTCGGTGTCGATGCTCACGCGGGACGGAGACGTCATGGAGGAACTGCTTTCTGTAGGAGGCGTCGAAGACGGATGCGTCAGGCCGACGCGGGAGCGGGCTCGGCGGGGAGCACCGGCCGCAGGGAGTATCGGGAGCCGGACCAGGCCACGTACAGCACCGGGGCTGCCGTGATGCCGATGGCGAGAGCGGGAGCCGTGGTGAACACGGCGAACTGGACGGCGAGCATCACCAGGGTGGCCAGCGTCAGCCACCAGCGCCGCACCGCGAGGACGGCGGCCGAGCGCAGCACCTCGCCGAAGCGGGCACCGGGCACCTCCGCGATGGCCACGAGCCCGACGATGCCGATCGCCGCGACGAGCACGGCGAGCACGAGCAGCAGCGGCACCAGGACCGCGGCGAACTCGGTGCCCGACAGCGCACGCACATCCACGAGGAGAACCACCAGCACGGCGGTGACCGCGACGCCCCAGCCGAGGGCGCGCAGCCCGGCGGTGCGCACCCCCTGCCAGAACGCCCGCACGGGTCCGAGACCGCCCAGACCGTACTCGCGGAACGCGGTGAACGCCCCGCACAGCGCCGGTGCTGCGAGCGGCAGCGCGACGGCGAGCAGCGGCCAGGACTTGGTCGGATCGGTCGTGATCAGCAGGAACACCAGCGGCAGGGCGCCGACGAGCAGCAGCATGTTCACGATGAGTCCGAGGGCGGTCACCGAGAAGACGGTCGCGTACAGTCCGTGCGGGATGCGCTTCATGATCAGCCCTTCATGCCGCTCGTGGCGATGCCCTCGACGAAGTACTTCTGTCCGAGCATGAAGATGATCGCGATCGGGATCACCGAGATGGTGAGGCCCGTGAACAGCAGCGCGTAGTTGGTGTCGTATAGGTTCGAGACGAAGTTCTTCAGACCCAGCTGCATGGTCCACAGATCCGGGTTCCGGAGGTAGATGAGGGGTCCGAGATAGTCGTTCCACGTGTTGACGAAGGTCAGCAGGCCGAGGCTCGCGATGGCGGGGACCGACAGCGGCAGCATGATGCGGCGCCAGATCGCGTACTCGCTGAGCCCGTCGATGCGGGCGGCCTCGCTGAGCTCCTCCGGGATCGTCTCGTAGAACTGCTTCATCAGGAACACGCCGAACGCGCCGAACGCCTGCAGCAGGATGATCGCCCACAGGGTGTTGGACACCTTGAGGTTGGACAGCAGGATGAACTGCGGGATCATGTACGACTGCCACGGCACCGCGATGGTGGCGATGTACAGCAGGAACAGCGCGTCGCGTCCCTTGAAGCGCATCCGGGCGAATCCGTATGCGGCGAATGAGCCGGTGAGGATCTGCAGCGTGGTGACGACCACCGCGAGCAGCAGCGTGTTGCGCAGCCACACCAGGATGTTCGACTTGGTCCAGATGTCCACGTAGTTCTGCCACACCCACATGTCGGGCAGCCACTTCACGGGCACGGAGAAGACGTCGTTGGGTGCCTTCAGGGAGCTGAGCACCATCCACGCGAAGGGCACCAGCAGGAAGATCGCGAACACGATCAGCACCGCGTACAGCAGCACGCGACCGACGGTGCGGCGCGTCCGCTTGGTGCCGACGGAACGGTCGCCGAGGGTGCGGAGGCTCCGCTTGTCGACGGTGACGGCCATGGTCTCGCTCATCAGGCGCTCCTCCGCTTGTTCCAGAAGAACTGGATGATCGTGACGATGATGCAGAGGAAGAACAGCGCGACCGACGCGGCGGATGCGTAGCCGAACTGGTTCTCCTCGAAGCCCTTCTTGTAGATGAACTGGCTGATCACAAGGGTCGACTGACCCGGGCCGCCCTTGGTCATCACGAGGATGAGGTCGAACACCTTGAAGGAGTTGATCGTGAGCATGACGGTCACGAAGAAGGTGGTGGGACGAAGCGCGGGCAGCGTCACGTTGACGAAGCGCTGCCAGGTGCTCGCGCCGTCCATGCGTGCGGCTTCGTGCAGCTCGCGCGGCACGGTCTGCAGGCCCGCGAGGAACAGGATCATGTAGTAGCCCATGTCGCGCCAGGTGCTGACGATGACGACCGACGGCATGGCCCAGGCGGGATCGGTGAGCCATCCGGGCGGGTTCTGGATGCCGATGGCGCGCAGGATCTCGTTGATCGGGCCGGCGTCGGGGCTGAAGAGCAGGTTCCACACCAGCGCGATCGCGACGATCGAGGTGATGTAGGGGAAGAACGCGGCGGTGCGGAAGAAGGCGACGCCGCGGATCTTGTTGTTCAGCAGCAGGGCGAGCGACAGCGCCACGATCATCGTGAGCGGGATGTGCATCACCGAGTAGTAGATGGTGTTCCAGAACGCGATCTGGAAGCTCCCGTCACCCATCAGGCGCGTGAAGTTGGCGAAGCCGACGAACTGGCTGCCCCCGAACACGTTCCAGTTGGTGAGCGACATGTAGAACAGCACGATCACCGGCACGAGGGTGAGGGCTGCGAAGCCGATGAAGTTCGGCAGGATGAAGCTCCACCCGATCAGCGCGTTGCGCAGCGCGAGGCGCGAACGGCGACGGGGCAGTGTTTCACCCTTTCCGGTGCCGCCCTTGCGGGTGGCGGCGGGAGACGTCATGAAGACCTCCGGGTTGCGAAACGGACGGTGGAGGGGTGGCCGGCCCCGCAGGGCCGGCCACCGGGGGCGTCAGCCGACGCCGACCTCGTTCTTCAGACGGTCCTTCGCCTCGGCGAGGCCCTTCTCGACCGTGGTCGAGCCGGAGAGGATCGCGGAGTGCATGTCGTTCAGGACACCCTGGATCGCGGCGGTCTTCGGCGAGGTCGGGTTCTCGGCGACCACCTTGTGGGTCGAGAACGCGAACTTGGAGAGGTCATCGGTCGGGGCGCCCTCCGCCGCGAAGTACGTGTCCACGACGGTGTCGTTCACCAGCGCCGGCGTGATGCCGATCTTGGCGAGGGAGACGGCGGCCTCCTCGCTGGCGGCGTAGGCCAGGAACTTCTTGGCGGCGGCCTGCTTCTCGGCGTCCGCGTTGGCGTTCACGCCGAAGCCGGTCGGGTCACCGAAGGTCACCGGGGTCTTGTCCAGGCCCGCAGTGGAGGAGTCGGCCTGCGGTGCGGGTGCGATGCCCCACTCGAAGGCGTCGGCATCGCCCGAGGCCTGCTGGGCGATCAGCGTCGCGACGAACCAGGTGCCCATGAGCTCCATGGCGGCGTTCTGCTTACCGAACTCACCCTGATAGGTGAGCTGGTTTGCGGACGACGTGTTGAAGTCGATCTGGTCGCCCGAGGACTGCATCGCCAGCGTCCGGTCGTAGTACGGACCGAACTGGTCGATCTTGCCCTCGAGGATGTCCGCGCCCTTGGTCTGCGCGTTCGCGAAGCCCTGGACGGTGGACTGCCAGCGGTGCTGGTAGACGGCCTTGGCAGAGGAGCCGGCAGCGGTCAGGCCCTTGTTCAGTTCGTCAGCGGCCTTCTGGTAGTCATCCCAGGTCCACGTGCCGTCGGGGGTGGCAACCCCCGCCTGCTCGAACAGCGCCTTGTTGTAGAAGAGCACCCACGAGTCGTTGCGGTACGGGGTGGCGTACGCGGTGCCGTCGACCTTGTAGGACTCGGCGCCCGAGATGCCGTCCGGCAGCTCCACGTCGGAGACGTCGGCCAGCTGACCGCCCTCCTGGAAGGTGGTCAGGTACTTGACCTCCTTCTGCGTGATAATGTCCGGGCCCGAGCCTGCGGCGAGGTCGGTGGTGATGAGCGTGTTGTACTCGGCGGCGTCGTACTCCTTGAGCTCGATCGTGATGCCGGGGTTGGCGGCCTCGAAGCCGTCGACGAGCGTCTGGAACTCCGGGGTGGAGGAGATGTTCCAGGCGGACATCGTGAGCGCGACGGACTTGCCCGACGAACCCTCGGTCGACTCGCCCGAGCCGCCGGTGCTGCCGGCGTTGCCCGAGTCGCCGCCGGCGCAGCCGGCGAGGGTGAGTGCGGCGACCGTTGCCAGTCCCGCTGCTGCTACGAACTTGCGGTTCATGAGTTGCTGCTCCTTTGCAAGACGGACCCGGTGGATCCGCGGGGGTTCCGCCTCGTCACGCGACGATGCGGATGTCTTCGATTTCCGTGTCGGTGGTGACCCCATCGGGCCAGGTCACGGTCACGGTGCTGCCGGATTCAGGGATCCGGACGTGTGCAGGGGCGCCGGCCGGCTGGTCGTCGCGGGTGAGGTCGAGCACCGCTGTGACCCATTCACCGGGGCGCACGGGGAACTCGAGGACGGGGACGGCCGCGATCGGCCCCAGGGGGCTCGCGTCCTCACGCAGCACGACGGCTGCGGTGGCGGCACCGGCGGGATCGGCGATCCGCGACACGAGATCGCCGCGGATGGCGGAAGCGGCAGCTCCTTCGGACACCTGGTGCACCTCGGTGCCGGCGAGGGCCCAGCCGCCGATGCGGAGAGTCCAGTCCCCGGGCTCGAAGCCCGCGCTCTCCTCGACACGCACCAGACGGGCCTCCCAGCGACCGCGGACGATCGAAACCGTCTCGATGCGGGTGACCGGGATCATCTCGCCGGCGAGACCCGACCCATGCGCGCGCTGCGGCGGGATCTCCCCCAGCAGGTGCGCGGTCCATGACGACGAGGCCACGCCGGTCTCCCCCTGTACCTGGACCTGGCGCAGGTCCATGGGAGCGCGGTGCGTGGCGGCGCCCGCGGCATCCACCAGGGCCACCGACTGCTCCAGCGGCTCGATCCACGCGCGCTGGTTCGCCAGCGGCGAGACGGCGCTGGAGTAGCCGATGCGGGTGTACAGCGGAGAATCCCCGACGAGCTCGCCGCCCGCGGTGGCGTGGTCCGCTCCGTGGTTGATCACACGGACGATGCCGTCCTCCGCAGTGGTGGAGACGATCCAGCCGGCCGAGCGCACGGTGCGGAGGTCGCCACCGGTCTCGGCGGGAAGGGGCTCGGCGGGGGCCGTCCACACGGGGTGGTCAGCGGGAAGCAGGAGCCCCACGAGACCCTTGGTCGCCCAGTACGGCGAGGCGGGACCCGAGTACGACTGCGCGAGGTCGCGCCATTCGTCGTGCCATCCCATCGAGAGCAGGTCATCCGTGTCCGGAGCACCGGCGTCGGCGAAATGGCGCACGATGCGATCGGCCGCGTGACGCAGCGCCCCCGGCGACACCGAGGGGACTTCGGCGATGGCGCCGATCCAGAACGGAGCGGCGGCGGCGAAGCGGTAGATGAGGCTGCGGCCCTGGATGAGCGGGGAGCCGTCGGCACCGACGAGGGTGACGGCATCCTGCAGGAAGCGATCCAGGCGTGCGATGTCCGCGTCCACTCGGTCGGCGCCGATCTCACGAGCTCCGGCCATGCGCGCCCAGAGCACCGGGTAGAGGTGCAGGGCCCAGCCCACGTAGTGGTCGTAGGAGCGCTCGGCGCCGTCGGAGAGCCAGCCGTCCTCACGGATGAAGGAGTCGTGCAGAGCGAGGTCCGCATCGATGTCGGCCTGCGACCACGGACCGCCGACGGAGCGCAGGAAGGTCTCGACCACGATGCGGAACCACAGCCAGTTGTTGCGCGGGTAGGTCTCATCCCCCACGACGACGGCGAGGTAGTCGATGACGCGCTGCTGCGTCACGACGTCGAGGGTGTCCCAGATCCACTCGCGGGTGAGGTCGAAGATCAGCGCGAGGGATGCCGCCTCCACCTTTGCCTGGTCGTGCTCATCCGGACGCACCCAGCGGTCGGGGGCGTCCGGGTCGACGCCGGTGATGATGCCGCGGCGATAGAAGTCGATCAGATCGTCCACGCCTTCGCCGCGGGCGCCCGCGATGCGGAAGCCGGCCAGCAGGAAGGTGCGTGCGAAACCCTCGAGTCCGTCGACGTCGTGACCGTAGCCGCCCTCTGCACCCGGAGGGGTGATGCGTCCCGCACCCGGCGACGCGTGGCGACGGGCTCCGTCCAGGAGACGATCGGCGAACGCGACCCACTCGTCACGCGTCCAGTCGGATGAACCGGCGGCTGCGGTCGGTGCGGCGGGGGGAGGAACCACGGTGCTCCTTCATCGGGTGTGGCGGGTCACGATCATTGTGATCTGAATCGGAGATTATCAATACAAATCGAACATTGCAACGCAGTGTATGATCGTTTTTGATCGTTTGGCGATGTTCACTTGTCTCCGGAATGATCAGCAACCGCTTCCTGCGACGGTGTCGTCGCAGCACCTCCGTCCTTGGGAGTTCGAATGACCGACGCAGCGCAGGCTTCCGCCACCCGGCCGCCGTTTCGCGGGCGGATCGCCCGCACTCTGGCGGAGCTCGGGATCGCGGAATCGCTGACGGACCTCCTCCTGCCCGCTGCGAGCGCGCTTCCGGTCGCCCCCGCGACCGATCGCGACGTGTGGGACGGTATCGACGAGACCACCCGCGCTGCTCTGCTTGATTCGGCGACCGCCGATCTGGGCACACCGTGGCCGGTTCCGCTCGCGCGCGACGCCGCCCGCTATCACCGCGACGGCAATCGGGAGGAGTACGAGCGGGCGGTCTTCCGCCGCCAGGAGCGCGTGAGCCGTGCCGTGGTCGCGGCCGCGCTGACCGGCGCGGACGTGTGGCTCGACGAAGCCGCGGACGGTCTGTGGCTGCTGTGCGAGCAGAGCACATGGTGCTGGCCCGCTCACGACGACACCCGTCAGCGCCATGGCGCCGTCCTGGCGACGGTGACCGATCCGTTCCTGGATCTGGGCGCGGGTGAGCTGGTCGCACAGCTGGCATGGGCGGACCACGTCCTCGGCGACGCGCTGGATGCGCGCTACCCGGGCCTGCGCACGCGTATCCGCCACGAGTCGTGGGTGCGCGTGTTCGAACCGTTCCTTCGCCGCCAGGACTGGCACTGGATCGGCCTCGAACGCCCACCCCACAACTGGAACCCGTGGATCCACGGCAACGTGCTGGTGGCCGCGCTCCGGCTGCTCGACGACGACCCGGACATGCGCGCGCGGGTGATCGAGCTGGTCGTGGACGGTCTGGACCGATACGTGTCCGCGCTTCCCGAGGACGGCGCGATCGACGAGGGATACGCCTACTGGTGGAACGGGGCGCTGCGGGCCCTGGAGGCGCTCGACGTGCTGGAACACGCCACGGGCGGTCGTGCTCGGCTCACAGAGCGGATCGGAGCGCTGCGCGAGACGGTCGCCTTCCCGCACCGTTGCCACCTCGGCGGCGACTGGTATCTGAATCTGGCCGACGGCCAGGCCCGCCCCACGCTCGATCAGCCGTGGCACGCCCTGCACCGCGCCGCACGCGCGGTCGGGGACCACGAGGCGCAAGCGCACGCCGCGACGCACCGGGACCCGCTGGCTCCGGCCGCGACGGAGATCAGCGGACTCGGCCGGCTGCTGCGCGGAATCACCGATCCCCTCTGGCGAGATGCCCGATCCCTGGGCTCCCCTCTCCCCCGCGACGTGTTCTGGCCCTCGACCGAGGTGCTGGTGGCACGCGGTGCCGCGGGGTCCGCGGCGGGTCTCACCCTCGCCGTCAAGGGCGGGAACAACGACGAGAACCACAACCACGACGACGTCGGCGAGGTCATCGTCGCGCGTGACGGGGTTCCCGTCCTGATCGATGCGGGACGTCCGACCTACACCGCCGTGACCTTCTCGCCGCAGCGGTACACGCTGTGGCCGATGCAGAGCGGATGGCACAGCGTGCCGGTGATCGACGGGGCCGAACAGGACCACGGTGCGCAGTTCGCCGCCGCCGACGTCGATGCCCGCGTGTCGGACGACGCCTCGACGATGTCGCTGCAGCTGGCCGGCGCCTACCCTCCGGGCACGGTGTCATCCTGGGTCCGCTCCGCTGCCCTGGACCGCGCCACCGGTACGGTGAGCATCGTCGATTCCTGGACCCCCGGTGTCCCCGCGGTGCAGCACCTGCTGGTGGCCGGAACCGTCCGGCTCGAGACCGGCGGCGCGTGCGTCACCCCGATCGAAGGCGCGGGCGATGTCCGCCTGCGCTGGAGCGGCGGCGAGGCGCGACTGAGCGTGCGGACGCTGGATGATCCGCTCCTGCGCGAGGTGTGGGGTGAGAGCGTGACACGAATCGAGATTCCCGCAGGTAGCCACGGCGAGTCGCGGATCACGGTAGAACTGGTACGAGCTGAAGCTGAGGAAGTCCGATGAGAGAGCCGTCGTCCGGCATGCTGGCCCCCGAGCGTCGGGTGCACATCCTCGCCGCGCTCGCGCGCGACGGGATCGTCAAGGTGACCTCGCTGAGCGAGGAGCTCGGCGTCACCCCCGTCACGCTGCGCCGTGACCTCGCGCAGCTCGAGGTGGACGGCCTGGTGCTGCGCGTGCACGGCGGCGCGATCCCTGCGCACGAGTCCGAGCTTCCGGAGGCGGCGGCGCTGCCGCCGGTGAGCATCCGGCCGGCCGCGGGTCGCGACGCCATCGGCATCCTCGTGCCGTCGCTGAACTACTACTGGCCCACCGTCGTCCGCGGTGCCGAGCAGGAGGCGGAACGCCTCGGCTATCGCCTGCTCATCCGCGGCGCCTCCTACGAGCTGCAGGATGAACGTCCGCTTCTGGAACGGCTGGTGGAGGATGACGGCGTGGTCGGCTTGATCGTGGCACCGAACACCGCGGCCGAGCACGCCGACGAGGTGCTCGAGTGGCTCCACCGGGCGCCGGTACCCGCTGTGCTCGTGGAACGTGAGGGGCGCGGGCCCGATCGGTCGCCCATGGAGTCCGCATCCAGCGATCACGCGCTCGGCGGCATGCTGGCCGCACGTCACCTCGCAAGCCTCGGCCACGAACGCATCGCGCTCGTGCTGTCGCGGTCTTCGCCCACATCGGGGCAGGTGGCCGCGGGATGGTCGGAGGCGTGCCGCGAGCTGGGACTTCCGGACTCGACCGGCGTGGCCGCACACCTTCCCGACCGCAATAGCCCCGACTTCAGCTCCGTGGTGGCCGCCACCCTCGACGACGCACTGGAGCACGGCGTCACGGGCATGCTGGTGCACCCCGATCCCGAGGCGCTGGCGTTCGTGGACGTGGCCATGACGCGCGGGATCTCCGTACCCGAGGACCTGTCCGTCATCGCCTACGACGACGAGGTGGCGCGCATGTTCACGCCGGCCTTCACCGCCGTCGCTCCCCCGCGCACGGCCGTGGGACGCACCGCCGTCGGCCTGCTGCATCGGCGCATCACCGAGCCCGACGTCTCGGTGGAGCGCGCCAAGCTCAGCCCCTCCCTGTCGGTCCGCGCCTCCACGGCTCCGCCCCGCACCGCCTGACTCTCGGCGGCCTCACCTTCCCCTCCCTTTCAACCCCCAATTGGTCTCATAACCTGCACTCCCGCAATCTCCTTGGCGCAGTTTCTGAGACCACCCCGGCCAGCGGTCTCAGAAACTGCGCCGCCAGCACTCCACACCGACATTCGGTGAGACCATCCGGCGGTGTTCCGCCTCTCGGCAGGCCACCGATCCCCACCGAACCACGGGAGCGCATCATGACCCCCACCGAGCCCGCGGCTGTGCCGCCCGCTGGCGCCCGCCCCGGCGGCGGCGCCGATGAATACCCCACCGGCGGCGACACCGTCGGCGCACACACCACCGGTGACACCGTCGACCCACGCATCAGCCACGACACCGTCGACCCACGCACCACCGGCGACACCGTCGACCCACGCATCAGCCACGACACCGTCGACCCACGCACCACCGGCGACACCGTCAACCCACGCACCAGCCAGGACACCGTCGGCCCACGCACCACCGGCGGCCCAGTCGGCACACACCCCCCGCGCGGCGTCGGCATCGATCCGGTCGAGTACTCGCCGTGGGAGTTCGCGGCGAAGGCTCGTCCCTCGACGCGCGAGACCCAGCGCCTTCTGCAGGAGGAGCTCACCGCGCGCCCTGAGACGCATCTCGGAACCGGCGTGTTCGTGTCCTCGCTCGCGTCGGTCGACTGCGAGGCGCTGTCGCTCGGTGATCGCACCTATGTGGCGGCCGGCGCGTACATCACGGGCACGATCTCCCTCGGTCGCGATTGCAGCGTGAACCCCTACACGGTGATCCGCGGGGACGTCCGCATCGGCGATGCCACCCGCATCGGTGCGCACACATCACTGCTCGGCTTCAACCACACGATGGCCGATCCCACGGTCGAGTTCTTCCGCCAGCCGCTGGTGTCGCGGGGCATCGAGATCGGTGATGACGTCTGGATCGGCTCCCACGTGGTGGTGCTCGACGGCGTGCGGGTCGGTTCGCGAAGCGTGCTCGCCGCAGGTGCCGTGGTGACGAAGGACGTACCGGACGGCGCGATCGTCGGCGGCAACCCGGCGCGATTCCTGAAGTGGCGGATCGCACCGGAGGGCGAGTCGGATTCCGCCGACACGTCGACATCGAGCGGAGCAGACCCCGCCGCGTCGTCGCCATCGAGCGGAACAGACCCCGCCGCGGCGTCACCATCGGGCGACCCACGCCTCAGGGAAACGTCACCATCAGGCGGCGTTGGTGCCCCCGAAACATCACCATCAGACAGCGCTGACACCCCCGAAACATCACCATCAGACGGCGCTGACACCCCCGAAACATCACCATCGAACAACGCAGACCTCGCCGAGACGTCAAAGTCGGGCGGCGTCGAGGCCCGACGCCACGCCGACTTCGCAGCCGCCGTCGCCTCGGACGGATCAGCCGCGTCAGTATCGGGCGCCCTCGGAACTGCCCGCACGGAGCACGTCGCCGCCGAAGCTGTGGGTGACGGGACGTTGCGGGTCCGCCTGGCCGCGTTCGCGAACCGAGCCCGCGCAGAGGCCCGCGACGTGCTGGATCGTGCGTGGGACGGGAAGCGATATGTCGACCGGCCCGGAACCGCACCGACGGTGCGCGCGTGGTGCGACGCGATCGAGATCGCCGATCTGCTGCTGGGCGACGTGCCGCCACAGAGCGATCGTGATGCACTGGTACAGCGGCTGCGGGGCTGGCAAGATGCGGCGACGGGTGCCGTCCCGCCGCTCGATGCAGCCGGGGTCCCGCTTCCTGCGTCGTGGTCCGATGAGGATGCCGCGTACCACGTGCTCGCCGTCGGCTACGCGCTGGACCTGCTGGGGTCCTCTTTCCCCCACGAACTTCGACTCGCCTCGGACCTCACGCCCGATCGTGTGCCTGCTCTGGTCGAGGGTCTTCCCTGGCAGTTGAACGCCTGGGGCGCCGGCGCGTGGATCGACGCCTACGGCACGGCGCTGGTGTGGGAGCGGACGGTCCCGGCCGGCACGTCGGACGCGTTGTTCGGGGCGCTCGCGCGCATCGCGGATCCTGTGTCGGGCGTCTGGGGATCGGCCCGCGATTCGGATGGACTCCTGCAGCCCGTCAACGGGTTCTATCGCGCCTCACGCGGCACATTCGCGCAGCACGGGCGACCGCTCCCCTACCCGACGGCGGTCGTGGACACCGTTCTCACCCACGTGACGGATGAGCGCTTCTTCGCCGCCGGGCGCCTCAATGCCTGCAACGTGCTCGACGTGGCCCATCCGCTGTGGCTTACCCGCAGCACCGGTCACCGGGCGTCGGAGGTCGCCGCGATCGCCCGTCAGCTGCTCGACGCGGCCCTCGGCATGTGGCAAGACGGAGCGGGGATCCCCTTCGCGGAGTCGCCCGCCGCCGGAGTGTCCGCTCCCGGCTTGCAGGGCACCGAGATGTGGCTGTCGATCGTCTGGTACCTCGCCGACCTTCTGGGCGCATCCGACGCGCTGGGATATCGTCCTCGCGGAGTCCACCGCCCCGAGCCCCGCCCCTGACCTGCTCCCGCACCGCCCACAGCGCGAATGGTGCCGACGGTGCGGCGACGGTGTCCCGAAAGGAGGAGATTGTCGCCAAATCCGCATCAAAATCGGTGCCTACGTCCTCATCTGGCGACAATCTCCTCCTTTGGCGTCACGCCTCCGCGCCGTTCTCAGGCGACGCCGAAACCACGCCAACACCGCACCGACGCCACACCGCCATCAACGCCGCACCACGCCAGCACCACACCCCACCAACACCAGCACCACACCCCACCAACACCAGCACCACACCCCACCAACACCAGCACCCCCACGGAGAACCGTGGGGGCGCTGTCACATCGATGGGCGGGACTCAGCCCTGCGGGCGCGAAGCGCGACGGCGGCGCGGTGCGTCGGTGCGCTGCGGCTCGCCGGCCGGACGCTGCGCGCGGCGCGAGCCGTCGACGGGGCGCGAGGGGGCAGAGCCGGGCGTCGACGTGGAGTACACGGCACCGCCGGACGAACCACCACGACCGGCTCCGCGACCAGCGGCGCTCCCGCCACGACCCTGGCCGGCGCGGGAATGCCCGTTGTCCTGGCCACGACGCGCTTCACCGCTCTGACCACGACGCGACTGACCGGCATCCTGTCCGCGACCGGACTCCCCGGCCTGCCCGCGGCGTGCATCGCCACCCTGGCCCCGACGAGACTGGCCGCGACCACCCTGCCCGGCCGGGGTCTCGGTGCGCTGCGCGTCGCCGCCCTGACCGCGGCCGCGACCACCACGGCCACCTCGGCGGGACCCGCCGCGCGCGGACTCCGCCGCTGCTTCCGCGACGGTTCGCGTGCCGGCGGATTCGGCGCGGCCACCGGACTTCTTCTTACCCTGCGGCTGCTTCGGCGCCACCGGCTCGGGGGCACGATACGCGGCCTTCTCGCCCACCAGCTCTGCGACGACGGCCGACGACGCGTCGGCGTTCTCGAACGGAACGCGGATGGACGCAGCTCGAAGGACGTCGCTGGCGTCCTTCTTCTGCGTCGGGAGGACGAGCGTCGCCACCGTGCCCGAGGCACCGGCGCGAGCGGTACGACCGGAACGGTGCAGGTACGCCTTGTGCTCGGCGGGCGGATCGACGTGGACGACCAGCTCGACGTCGTCGACGTGCACGCCACGCGCCGCCACGTCCGTCGCGACGAGCACACGCACGCCACCCTGCTCGGGCTCGGCGGAGAAGGCCGCCAGATTGCGCTCGCGGGCGCCCTGCGACAGGTTGCCCTGCAGATCCACCGCGGGGATGCCGGCCGCGGTCAGCTGCTTGGCCAGTTTCTTCGCGTGGTGCTTGGTACGCATGAAGAGGATCCGACGGCCCGTGCCCGAGGCGAGCTCGCGCACCACCCGGGTCTTCTCCTCGGCATCGGCGATGAGCAGCACCCGGTGCGTCATCTCACCGGCGGGCACGCTCAGCTCGTCGACCTCGGCGCGAACCGGGTCGGACATGAAGCGGCGGACGAGCTTGTCCACCCCGTTGTCCAGCGTCGCGCTGAACAGCAGGCGCTGAGCAGTCGCGGGCGTTGCGGAGAGGATACGGGTGACGCCCGGCAGGAAGCCCAAGTCGGCCATGTGGTCGGCCTCGTCCAGCACAGTCTCCTCGATGCTGCCGAGGTCGACGTGTCCCTGCTTCATCAGGTCTTCAAGACGACCCGGGCAGGCCACCACGATATCGGTGCCGGCACGCAGCTTCTGCTCCTGCGGCTTCTGGCTCACGCCGCCGAAGACGGTCATGACGCGCAGGCCCACGGCGTCGGCGAGCGGCGTCAGGGTCGCGGCGATCTGGGTGGCGAGCTCACGCGTGGGAGCCAGCACCAGACCGCGCGGACGCCCGGGCGTGCGCGGGCGGCGGGACTCGGCCAGGCGAGCCACCAGCGGCAGCGAGAAGGCGATCGTCTTGCCGCTGCCCGTGCGGCCGCGGCCGAGGATGTCACGGCCGGCGAGCGAATGAGGGAGCGTCGCGGCCTGGATGGGGAAGGGCGAAGCCTTGCCGTCAGCGGCCAGAACGTCCACGAGCGGAGCGGGCACGCCCAGCTCCAGGAAGGAGGAAGTCATCATCTGCTTTCATCGTGCGATATCGCACGGGTGTCATCGTGCGACAGGCGCACGGGAACCGGCCCGCAAATGCGGCCGGCAAAGTGTGGGGATCATCCGCGAACGCGGAGGAGACCCCACGACGTTACCACGCGCACCTGAACGACGGCCCGTCCACGATGCGCGAGCGCGTGAGGTGCCCTCAGCCGCGCGCGATGGCGCGGCGAGCAATCCGGGCCAGGACGGGTCGCATCATCGGGAGCACGATCCCCGGCACCGTCAGCACCACGCGGGTGAGCGCATCGGCCGTGATCGTGCGCGAGCCCCGCTCCACGCCACGGAGCACGATACGCGCGACACGCTCCGGGCTCTGCGGAGCGATACCGGCGGAGATCGCCGCGGTCTCAGGGGGCTTGCGCAGGTTCTCGGCGTCGAACCCCGGGGTCTTCGTGTCCGGGGGATACAGCACGCCGACGCGCACGCCCCGCGACTCCACCTCGGCTCCGACCACGGCCGCGAGGAGCGCGACGGCCGCCTTCGCTGCGCCGTAGGCGGCGTACCCGGGCACTGGGAGCACGGCTGCGGTGGAACTCGTGACGACCACACGTCCCGCGCGGCGCTCGGTCATCGCGGGGAGGACGGCGCGCAGAACGTTCACCGTGCCGAGGTGATTCAGCCGCAGTTGATCGGCGAACTCCTGCTCCGCCACCTCGAGGAACCGGCCCGGGAGCGCTGCGCCGGCGCAGTGGACGAGCACGTCGATCGGCCCGTTCGTCTCGATCGCCGTCGCGACGGCTGCGCTCACGGCGCCGGAATCGGTGACGTCGGCGCGAACCGCGAGCGCACCGATGCGTGCTGCGGCGGACGCCAGGGGTTCGGCTCGGCGGCCCAGGATGCTCACCCGAGCCCCGCGTTCCCGTGCCGCCGTGGCGACGGCGTTCCCGATGCCCTCGGATCCCCCCGTGACCAGCACGTGCCGTCCATCCCACTGCCACCGCGTCATGCGCTCATCCTCCCACCGCCCTCATCCTTCGTCCCCTCGCTCGCCTTTCTCCCCTCTCCCCTCTCGTGGGACGTCCGTCTGTGGGTGAGAGTCCATGCATCGCGGCGATTCTCGCCCACAGCGGGAAGCCTCGCGGGATCACGAACCGCGGCAGCCCCCGAAGTGCGACGGAGGCACGAAAGCAGCCGCGGGGGCGACACCGCGCGCGGCGCGGACGCGAAGCACGCAGAGCGAAACGCGAACACGCGGAGCGAGACGCGAACACGCGGCGCGAGCGGATCAGTCCGCAGCAAGGACGCGACGCCAGACGCGACGACACGAAGACACGAAGACACGAAGACACGAAGACACGAATGTGAGGATCACTCCGCGGCGAGGATCCGGCGCGAACAGGCAGCGTGGGATCAGTCGACCGCGAGAACCCGCGGCGTGTGCGGCGGGCGCGGGCCGCGCTGTCGCCGCAGGCCGATGGTCGCCGCGACCGCGATGCTACCCGCAACCGCCAGCGGCACGAGCCCGGTGATGAGGAACGTGGTCTGCCCGCCGAGCGCATCCACCGACCAGCCGGTGAGCACCGCGCCGAGCGCCTGGGCTCCGGTGGCGCACATCATGTAGAGCGACACGACGCGGGCGCGGATCGCGCCGTTGGTCGACAGCTGTGTCAGTGAATCGTTGGCCACCATGAACATGAGCCGGGTGATGAGCGCGGCCACCATGGCCACGATGAAGAGCGCAGGAGTCGGGGCGAATCCCGTGACGGCCCAGATGGCGCCCGACACGGCAAGCAGCAGCGCGTTGTCACGCATGCGCAGGCGCCGACGCCGCGCCGCCAGCAGCGACCCGATGAACGCGCCGAGGGCTGCCATCGCCTGGAAGAGGCTGTAGCCCGCCGAACCCAGATCGAACTCATCGCGTGCGGCCCATCCGAACAGCACCGACCCCGTCAGACCGAACAGCGCGAGCACCGTGATCAGCAGGAGCGAGGCGCCGATGTCGTTCTTGCGACGGACGTAACGGATCGCCTCGCGGATCTGGCCGCGCTGGGCGCGCACCTTGATGGCGGGATGCAGACGGTCGCGACGGATGAGCAGCAGCCCGATCACACCGATCACGGGGCCGACCGCCCCGATGATCATGGCCCAGCCGGCGCCGAGCCCCGCGATCGCGATGCCGGCCACCGCAGCGCCGATGATCCCCGCGCACTGCTGAACGGCCGCGTTGAGTCCCATCGCATTGGCCAGGCCCCGGGTGCCCACCACCTCGACGACGAACACCGCCCGGCTCGGCCCTTCGAACGCCGCGCTGATTCCGACGAGCAGCGACGTGAGGATGATGAGGCCGACCGAGGCCGTGCCCAGCACAGCGGGGATGGCGAGCGCGAGGAACGCCCCGACGAGCAGCAGCTGGACGGCGATGACGGTGCGCCGCGCAGAGAAGCGGTCCCCGACGACGCCGCCCCACGGTGCGAGAAGCATGGGCGGCAGCAGCTGGAACGTCACCACGAGGGAGATCAGCGCCACGTTCCCGGTCAGCTCCACCATGAGCCAGTCGGTCGCGATCCGCGCGAGCCACCCGCCCGCGGAGGATGCCGCAAGCGCGCCGGTGTACCAGCGGAAGTTCGGCACCGTGAGGGAGGCGAAGGTGGCGCGCAGCGTGGGCCGGGCGGCCAGCACGGGGAGCGGTTCGGTGATCGGGTACGCACCGGGATAGCTGCCCGTCGGAGCTGACATGACCTCCACCGTACGCAGCCCCATTCCATCACGTAACGACATGAGGTAGATATGTGTCATCACGTTTGGTGATGAAAGGGAGCAGATGTACGACCCCGAACTGCTGCGGTGTTTCGTCGCCGTCGCCGAAACGCGCAGCTTTTCTGCCGCCGGTCGCCAGCTCGGCGTGGGCCAGCCGACCGTGAGCGGCCGCATCCGTCGGCTCGAGCAACAGGTGGACCGCGTGCTCGTCGCGCGTGACACGCGCAGCGTGGCTCTCACCGACGACGGCGAGGCGATGCTCGGGTTCGCACGCCGCGCACTGGCGGTCCTCGACGAGGCGCACGCGTTCTTCGCCGGCCCGCGGAGCGCACGCGCATCCGTTTCGGCACCGCCGACGACCTCGCCCTCACGCACCTGCCCGGGATCCTGCGTGACTTCCGGCGCCGCAACCCGCGCGTGGACGTGGAGGTGACGGTCGGTCAGTCCGCCGCGCTGGTGCGACGCCTCAAGGCCGGAGGGCTCGACCTGGTCTATGTGCGTCGTGAGCCGGGGATCGAGGATGGACGCGTGGTGCGCCGGGAGCAACTGATCTGGGGTGCGCACCCGTCACTGCGATTCGACGCCGAGGAGCCGGTCCCGCTGGTGACCTATCCACGCCCCAGCCACTCACGCCAGTCCGCCATCGACGCTCTGGAGGAGGCCGGACGCCGCTGGCGCACGGCCTGCACCGTCCGCGACATCACGGGCGTGCTGGCGGCCGTGCGCGCGGCGCTCGGGGTCGCGGTCTTCCCGGCGACGATGATGCCCGGCGACCTGGAACGGGTGGACGGTGCACTCCGATTGCCACCGCTGGGCGTACTGGAGTTCGCGCTCCTCGATGATCCGGCCGCCTCGCGCCCCGCCGTGGAGGCGCTGAGCGCGGCGATCACGTCGAGCCCGCTCGTCTGATCAGCCCTCCGTGCTCGGGACCATGGAGGCGTGATGCAGGTGGAGCCAGGGGTAGTCCCTCAGCAATTCGGCGCAGAACCGGTCGACGGGCGGATACCCCACCGCGCCGATCCACAGCGTGTACGGGAGCGGATCCGGATGCCCGACGGGAGGCAGCCACTCGACAGCCCACGCCCGCAGCGCATCGGCGAGCACTTCACCCGGCCCCGGCAGCCGCCCACCGGACGCGGGGGCAAGGTCCTGCCGTACCGACAGCGGCATGATGCCGGCGGGACCCGGCCAGCCGCGGAGGAGAATCGGCCCGGTGCTTTCGAGGAACACCTGGCCGTAGCCGTCCTCGGGGAGCGCAGCGAGAAGCCGGTTCAGCACCGGCACATCACCGGCCACCCCGGCCAGAATGAAATGATCTCCGTGAGCGCTATGCATAAGGTAAGGCTAACCTAACTTAGGCTCGCAAGCGAGGACGAGGAGCAATCTGCTTAAGTCGGTACAGACACAGGAGGCCCCGGATGACGGTTCACCAGAGGATCGCACTCATCGAGTCCGCGATCGACCACGACGACGTCTCCTCGCTGGTCCACGGTGCTGACCGGCTGCGCGAACTCCTGGCGTCCACGCCTCCCGCGGAGGCTGTGCCCGTCCTCCTCTCGCTCTGCCCGCTGGTGCATGACCTGGAGTCGTACGCGGAACTCGCCTCCTGTGCCGCACAGATCGCCACGTCACCGCACGCCGGCACACGCGAGCGACTCTTCGGTCAGTACTGGGCCGAGAACGCCCGTGCGCACCTCACCGGCGACAGCCCGATCCCGGCATACCTGCACCTGCTCACCGCGATCGGGGACGACTCCTCCCCGGAGCTCACCCGCCTCGGCAACCGCCTGTGGAATCCCGCATTCCACAGGTGGCGGCCCCGCGCTTTCCTCGACGGCTATCTGCCGTGGGCCGCCGCACGCTTCCCCTCCGCGAGCGACGAAGATCGAGAGGTCATCATCTCCCGGGTGCTGGATCGCGTGGACGATCTCGACGATCCGGTCGAACGGATCGCGGTGGTCACCGCGCTGCTGTCGTGGCGGGGCCTGGACGATCCGTACTGGCGTCTGGGCCTGCGCCGACGACTGGCCGACGACGCGGCCGCGCAGGGTGATAGCATCCTCGCCCGCCGTACCTACCTGCAGCTCGCAGACGACGCAACCGCCGCCGGTGAGCTCGCGGCCGCGGTGTCCGCGCGAGTACAGGCGGCACGCACAGCCCGCGACGCCGGCGAACTGGAGGTCGCCATCCAGGAGCTGGAGCACATCGGCGACATGGCCGTGCCACACGATCATGACCACCGCCTCGCCATCGCGAACGCGCGGCTGGTCCTGGTCGACACACTGGTCCTCCACGCACCCGATCGCGGTGCCCGCGAGGGCGAAACGATGTGGCGCGACCTCGCCCACTCCCCGTCGGATGAAATCGCGCACCTCGCGGGCCTCGCCCTGGCACGTTCGTGGAACGAGCTGGATGCCCGCTCCCGGCGGGAGCGCGCCACCCGCATCCTCGCGCGCTTCCCCGCTCCCGTCACCCCCGAGATCCGCACGCTGATGGTGATGGCGCTCAACACCCGCACCCGCGCCGTGAGCGAGCTCGGTGATGACGCGCTGGCCCTTGTGGATGCCGAGGCCGCACACGCGCTGTGCACGACCGAGGTGCCAGACTTCGTCCGCGCCACCACCGACCGCAATCGCCTGGCGCTGCAACTGCGCACCGGTGACTACAGCGAACGAGACGAGATCTTCGGCGCGGTCCGCAACCTGCTCGATGATGCCGATGCTGCGTCGGCTCGTGGGGAGGCCGCCGAGGCGGAACGCCTGTACCGGCAGACGTTTGATGAGGCACAGCCGTCGTCAGATACGGCCACGCGCATCGTGGGGCTCACGGCCCTGCAGAACTGGACAGTCGACCTCCTGAACGCGCGAGAGTATGCGCGGGCCGCGGAGATCGCCCGGCTCAGCATCGAATCGGCGATCGTCGACGGCGGCGTCGGGACCGAGCTGCTGGCGCAGGCCTGGCTCCAGTTCGGAAACGCCGTGAACCGGCTGGCCGATCGCGCCATGGCCCGGCACGCGTTCCGGCAGGTGATGACGATCGCCGCCGACGCCCCCAGCCCCGCCCTGACGGAGCTGGGCTCGCAGGCGGCGTGGAACGATGCGGTTGTGATCGACGACGGGTCTCAGCCACACGAGGCACTGGCCGCCTATGCGCACGTCATCACGCGGGTGACGGCCGACTCGCCCCTCTCTCAGCAGCGCCGCGCGGCGAAGGCGTTGAAGAACAGCGCCGTCGTGTTCGCAGGCGAACTCAATCGCCCACAGGACGCCGCGGCGGCGTGGGCGCGGCTCGCCGAGCGATACACGAACCATACCGACCCTGAGCTCGCACGACTGGTCGCCGAGGCGCAGCAGCACCTGCCGAAGTCGGCCTCACGCGGGGGCTTCTGGCGCCGCCGCTGATTCCCTTCGGCGTCAGGGCATCGCCTCCAGCGCGCCGGTGGCGACCATCACCACATCACCTCCGACACGGACATTGGTGAGAGCATCGGCTGCCCCCTCCGGGCGGACCGTGCTACGGCTCGGGCGGCCGGTGAACCGCCCCTGCCGGAGGGTGAACTCCTCCCCCACCGGCACGACGACATGCCGCGCGAGGTAGCCGCCCACGCATCCGGCAGCACTCCCCGTCGCCACGTCCTCCATCGCTCCGTCGTTGTTCCAGTGGCGACCCTCCAGCGCCTCGACGTCGAGCAGGTAGGCGAATTGGGCTCCGTGGCGGCCGATCAGCTCGGCGAAGTCGTCGCGCACGATCCGCGCCCGGTCCAGGCCCCCGCGCACGGGAACGATCAGATACCGCAGACCGGTAGACATGACCTCCAGGGGAAGATCGGCGAGAGCTTCCAGGTGGAGCGCCGCGGCGATCTCCTCGCGATCGGTTCCGCCCACGACACCGAGGAACTGCGGCGCCCCCTGGTCGAGCTCCACCCGGTAGCCGCTCGTCGTCGACCGCGTGGTGAGGGTGACGGTGCGATCCTTCAGGCGGAATCGCCAGTGCAACGCCCCCTTCGCCCCGCGCGACTCGTGCAGGACCGCGGCGGCGCCCAGCAGCGGATGACCGGCGAAGTCCAGCTCCTCGAACAGATCGAAGATGCGCGCCTCCACCACGTTGTCCTCGCTCGGTTCGCCGAGGAAGATCGTCTCGAAGTGGCGAAGCTCCTGGGTGATGACGAGCATCTGCTGCGCCGACAGCGCAGGACCCCCGGGAAACACGGCCAGGCTGTTGCCTGTGAAGGGACGGGTGGCGAACACATCCACGTGCCGGTAGGTCACAGTCATGATCGGATCCTTCGTTCGAGCCGGGTCAGGCGGGGAGGATGCGCACCCGGCGACGGAGCAGTCGCATCGTATCGGCGTCGGGGTCCGCATCGGTGATCACGCCGGACACCTCGCTGAAATCCAGCACGCCGAAGGGTGAGGCGGTGCCGATCTTCTCGGCCGAACCCAGCACATACGTCTCCGCCGCCCGTCCTGCGAGCGCGCGTTTCATCGCAGCCTCATCCGGGTCTCCCGTGGTGAGCCCGGCATCCGGATGAACGCCGGTGACGCCCAGCAGGAACAGGTCCGCCGCCACGCGCTGCGCCGCCTCGATCGCCGCTGCCCCGCTCGCCACCGCGGAGTGCTTGAAGAGCCGGCCGCCGAGAATGAAGACGTCCACGCGGGGGTGGCTGACCAGCGCGGCCGCGACGGTGGGGCTGTGCGTCACGATGGTGCACTCCAGCGCGGGCGGGAGGAGAGTCGCAACGGCGAGCGCGGTGGTGCCGCCGTCAAGGATGACGGTGCTGCCCGGGTCGATCAGCCCCACGGCTGCAGCCGCCACGCGCCGCTTGCCCTCCGCGGCGATGAGGGTCCGACCGGCGTAGTCGGCGACGGCCGGCGACACCGGAACCGCGCCACCGTAGACGCGCTGGCACAGTCCCTCCGCTGCGAGATCCCGGAGATCGCGCCGGATGCTGTCCTCTGACAGGCTCAGCCGCGCAGCGACGTCTTTCGCCACGATCTTCCCCTCGCGGCGCAGGATGTCCAGCAGGTGATCACGACGTTCCGCGGCAAGCATCCTCATCCGTTCTTTCACGTTCTTGCACGTTTTATCCTATTCTAGCGCGATGACTTCAGACGCACGGCTTCGCCTCACCCCGGGAGCGGGAATCCCAGATAGACGCGGACGCACCGGACTCGACGCCACAGGCCGCGATCTCTCGCGCAACCCCGACGTGCGGGTCCACGACGTGGAGGTCACCTCCGATGGGTGGCACGTACTGCGGCGCACGACCTTCGACTACCGGCGGCGTGATGGCGCCTGGTCCACGCTGCAGCGGGAAACCTATGACCGCGGCGACGGAGCGACCATCCTGCTCTACGACGAGCACCGGGACACGGTTCTGCTCACGCGCCAGTTCCGCTTCCCGGCCTACGTGAACGAACACCCCGACGGCATGCTCATCGAGACCGCGGCAGGCCTGCTGGACGGCGACGATACGGAGACGGCCATCCGGCGCGAGGTGGCCGAGGAGCTCGGCGTCGACGTCGGAACAGTCACCCCGGTGTTCGCCGCGTACATGAGCCCGGGATCGGTCACGGAGCGCGTGCACTTCTACGCCGCTCCATACTCGCGCGCCGATTGCACGGGCGAGGGTGGCGGACTCAGGGAGGAGGGCGAGGACATCGAGGTGGTCGAGCTGCCCCGCCACGATGCCCTCGCGATGATCACCGACGGACGCATCGTGGATGGCAAGACCATCATGCTGCTGCAGTGGTGGGAGCTCCAGCGGAGAGCAGCCGGCCCTCCCCTCTCATCCCGGGAATAGAGTGAAAGAGCGGGATCCGGCACCCCCGTCTGCCGGGCCGCAGCTGCTGCATCAGGAGGTTCACCATGCGCGCTGTCGTCTTCGAGAACTACCAGACCTTCCCCGTCCTCACCGACGTGCCCACGCCCGCTCCGGGGCCGGGCGAGGTCCTGCTGAAGGTGGCGGGATCCGGCGCGTGCCACTCCGATGTCGCGGTGTACCACGACTTCACCGCTGACGGTCCGGGCTCCATCACCCCCGGTTTCGTGCTCGGGCACGAAGTCTCCGGGTGGATCGAGGCTCTCGGAGAAGGCGTCTCCGGCTTCCAGAAGGGCGACGCCTACCTCGTGTACGGCCCGACCGGCTGCGGCCGCTGCCGCATGTGCGCACAGGGCCTGGAGACCTACTGTGAGAACGCCGCCACGAACCCGGCACTGGCCGTGGGCCTCGGCCGCAACGGCGGGATGGCGGAGTACGTCACCGTCCCGGCCCACCACCTGATCCCCCTCGGCGACGCCGACCCCGTGGACGCCGCGCCGCTCTCAGACGCCGCGCTCACGCCGTATCACGCCATCAAGCAGGCGCTTCCGAACCTGGCCGGCGGCGGCAAGTTCGCCCTGGTGGTGGGTCTCGGCGGCCTCGGGCAGATCGCCGTGCAGATTCTTCGCGCCCTCACCGGGGCAACGATCATCGCCACCGACTCAAAGCCGGACGCGATGGCGCGCGCCGAGGCCAACGGCGCCGTCACCGTTCCCGGGGGCGAGGGACAGCTGGAGGCGATCCGCGCGATCACCGGTGGCCGCGGCGTCGATGCCGCCTTCGACTTCGTGGGTGTCGCGCCGACGGTGAACCTGGTGAAGTCCGCCGCCGGCATCGGCTCGCGCATCATCATCGTGGGCATTGCCAATGGCACCGTGGAGTGGAACTTCTTCGGCACCCCGTACGAGTCGACGCTGAGCAGCACCTACTGGGGCTCCCTCTCCGACCTCTACGACGTGGCCGCGATGTACCGCGCCGGGCAGATCGTTCCCGACGTGGAGCGCTTCACCATGGACGATGCGCTCGAGGCATACCGCAAGCTGGAGGCGGGCCAGCTGTCGGGTCGGGCCGTCGTCGTTCCGCACTCCTGAAACGCGGGAGATCAGGACGGCCGTTCACCTCGGGTGGACGGCCGTCTGTGTATGGCGGGACGTCAGGGCGCAGTTTGGTCGTCATGACCCCGGATGTCGGCGGACATCCGGAGATTGCCCGCGGTGAAGCCGCCGTCCACCGTGAGCACCGTGCCGGTGACCCATCGCGCGGCATCGGATGCCAGGAACATCACCGCGGCAGCGGCATCCGCAACCGTGCCGACGCGGCGCAGCGGATACCAGCCGCTCAGACGCGCGAGCACCCCGGGATCAGCCGCGCGTCGCTGCGTCCAGGCCGGCGTCTCCACAGTGCCGAGCGCGACCGTGTTGCAGCGAACCCCGGCCGGCCCGAACTCGGTCGCGATGGAGCGGGTGAGACTCTGCAACCCGCTCTTCGCCGCCGAGTACGCCTCGTTGCCGAGGTGCAGGGCGGCGTTGATCGAGGAGATGTTGACGATGACCCCGTCGCCTCGGCTGATCATCCCTGGAAGTACCGCCTGGGACACGAGAATCGGCCCCATCAGGTTCACGTCGATCTCCCGACGCATCTGCTCGGGCGTCGCCGACAGGAAATCGTCGTCTCCGCAGATCATGGCGTTGTTCACCACGACATCGAAGTCTCCGCGCGCCGAGACCAGCTCGCGCAGACCGGTCGCGTCCGTCACATCGACCGCATCGACCATCACTTCGGGCACCGCGTCCCGTGCGACCGCGGCGGCCGCCGCATTGACTTCGATGACGACCACCTCGGCGCCGGCGGCGGCGAAGGCCTGCGCCGTGGCCAGCCCGACACCCGACCCGCCGCCGGTCACGAGCACGCGCCGTCCGGTGAAGTCGAAGGATGCTTCACCGCGACCTTGACCCGGTTCTGATTCGTCCACGTCGCCTCCTCCTCCCGACGGCGCCGTCGGTGGCGCCATCACCTGTTCCAGCCTCCCATGCCACGGCCGGTGAGACGAGGCCAGGATCGCCTTCGAGAACCCCTCGGGCGCGCTTCGATACGGCAGGATGGTGCGCGAGGTGACCGATGAACCCCGATTTCCGCAGGCTCCTGCCCGGCCAGATCTGCCGTGTGCAGATAGGCTACGCCGAAGCCCGCGCTCGCCGCGCTCGGCATCATGGCCTTCATCTCGGCGTGGAACGAGTACCTGTGGCCCGCGCTGATCATGCGCCAGGGCGACGCCCTCATCCAGGTGGGTGTGCGCAGCTTCCTCACCGCTGAGGGCGACAACTGGGGCGCCACGATGGCCGCAGCGGGCCTCGCTTGTGTTCCGGTGCTGCTGATCTACGTTTTCCTGCAGCGCTATGTGGTGGACGCCTTCGTCAGGTCCGGGCTGAAGTGATTCCCGCGCCACGAACGGTGCCGGGCGGGTTGCGATGCGGCCCGCCCGGCACCGTTCGTGCTCAGGCGGGCTTCGCCGCCAGCGGCTCCAGGCGCGCGAGTTCCTCGTCGGTGAACGGCTCGCCGTCCAGCGCGCGCAGGGAGTCCTCCAGCTGACGCACGCTCGATGCGCCGATCAGCGCGCTCGTGATCGCCGGGTCCCGCAGCACCCACTGGATCGCCAGCTGCGCGAGTGTCTGCCCCCGGGAGGCGGCGATCTCGTTCAGCGCGCGGGCACGCTCCAGGTACTGCTCCGTGATCGTGGACTCGCTGATCCAGCGGCCGGTGGCCGCGCGCGAGTCGCTCGGGATTCCCTTCAGATACCGATCGGTCAGCAGGCCCTGAGCCAGCGGCGAGAAGGCGATCGCCCCGGTGCCGAGCTCGGTCAGCGTATCCAGCAGCCCGGTCTCCTCGACGAGTCGGTCGAACATGTTGTAGCGCGGCTGGTGGATGGTGAGCGGAACGCCCTCGGCTCGCAGCGCGGCCGCTGCCGCACGGGTCTGCTCGGGGGTGTAGTAGTTGGAGATCCCGGCATACAGCGCCTTGCCCTGACGAACCGCCGTGGCCAGCGCACCCATCGTCTCCTCGATGGGGGTCTCGGGGTCGGGACGGTGCGAATAGTAGATGTCGACGTAGTCCAGGCCCAGCCGCTGCAGCGACTGATCGAGGGAGGCGATCATCGTCTTGCGCGAGCCCCATTCCCCGAACGGGCCGTCCCACATCTGATAGCCCGCTTTGGTGGAGATCACGAGCTCGTCCCGGTAGGGGCGGAAGTCCAGCTGGTGGATCTTGCCGTAGTTCTGCTCCGCGCTTCCCGCGGGCGGGCCGTAGTTGTTCGCCAGGTCGAAGTGGAAGATCCCCAGATCGAACGCACGGCGCAGCACAGCACGCTGGATGTCGAGCGTGCGGTCGTCGCCGAAGTTGTTCCACAGTCCGAGGGACACCCGCGGCAGGATCAGGCCACTCCGTCCGGAGCGGGCGGTGTGGATCGTTTCATATCGGGCGGGATCGGCGGTGTAGGTCATAGGTGCCTTCTGGGGATTCGTCGCGTCGACGCTGAACAGCGCGTGTGTCAGCAGGTTATCGACCCCGCCGAGGGTGAAGCCAGGCTCAGCGATGAAAACGCCTCTCGCGTAGGTCTCCGGGCTGCCTTTTCCCTGCGCCATGTCCGTCTGCGGACGGATGTGCACGCACCACCCCTCGTCCTACGGTGGGATGGACCACGCCGGACGAGAAGGAAGCGGAATCATCGATGCGACGTGCGGAGCCATTCGGGGACATGCAGGCGGAGCTTTCGGCGCTGGCGGCGTCCGCGGATGCGGATCTCGCGGTGGCGGTACGCGGAAGCGACGGGGCGTGGATGCAATACGGCTCCCCCGATGCCGCGCGCGCGCGTCGCTTCGAGATCGGATCGGTGAGCAAGGCTCTCACGGGCTCGCTCTTCGGCGTGCTCATCGCCAGCGGTGACGTCGATCCGGATGCCCCCGTCGACGAAATCCACGGTGAGCGGCTCCCGTGGCGAGACACCGCTCCCACCCTCCGCGATCTCGCCACCCATCGGTCCGGACTCCCGAACACGCCGCGCGCCCTCTTCCTGCGTGAGATGGCCACGGCGCTCGGATTCAGCCGGCGCGATCCCTGGCGCGGGGTGACGGCAGGCGCCTATCGTGAGCACCTGCATGCGGCGGCTCGCCGCGCACGCAGCCGCGGTCGATTCGGCTATTCCAGCATGGGGGTCGGCCTTCTCGGCGACGCGCTGGCCGCGGCGACGGGCCTCCCGTTCGAGGAGCTCGTCCGCACACGGCTGCTGGACCCGCTGGGCATGACCCGCACGGGCCTGGATCGACCGGTGACCTGTGCCGACGTCGTTGCGCGCCCGACAAGTCCGAGGGGAGCGGCGCTGCCGTATCTGAAGGACGAAATGCCGGCGGCAGGGATGTACGCGTCGACCATCGGAGACCTGCAGCGCCTCGCCGACGCGCTGATCGACACCGCCCCCGCCGGCGTCGCCGAGGGGCTGCGGGTGGCCACCACCGTGCACCATCACCTCGACGAGAAGGCACAGCTCGGACTGTGCTGGTTCCTCACCGGATCCGGATCCACGCGGGAGATCTCCCATTCCGGTGGTACGTGGGGATCGCAGGCTCAGTTCAGCGTGCAGCCGGCGACGGGAAAGGCAGTGGTGGCGCTCACCGCGACACACCGCCGTATCGACACCTTCGCCGCACGGTATCTCGCCTCCGACGCCCGGTGAGGGATCGAAAACGCACCGCCCGCGCGCCCCGGGGGTGCGTTTTCGATCTCCCACCGCGTCAGAGCATCGCAGTGAGCACGCCTCCATCAGCGCGGAGCGCGGCGCCGTTGGTGGCCGAAGCACGCGGGCTTGCGAGGTAGGCGACGAGGTTCGCGACCTCGTCCGGCTCGATGAAGCGCTCCAGCAACGTGGTGCGATTCTGACCGATGATGGCGGCCTTCATCGCGTCGGCCGGGACGGACCGGGCGTCTGCGGCCGCCGCGACGGACGCAGCGACGCCGTCGGAGAACGTGGGCCCGCCGAGCACGGTGTTCACGGTGACAGCGGTGCCGCGCGTGAGCTTCGACAACCCGTTGCCGACCGCAAGCGTCGCCGCCTTGGTCATGCCGTAGTGCACCATGTCAGCCGGGACGTTCACGCCCGACTCGCTGCTGATGAAGATGATGCGCCCCCACCCGCGCTCGAGCATTCCGCCGAGAACAGCACGAGAGAGACGAACGCCGCTCATCACGTTCACCTCGAAGTAGCGCATCCACTCGTCGTCGGTGACCGCGGCGAAATCGGAGAGGCCGAAGATGCCGACGCTGTTCACCAGGATGTCGACGTCGCCCAGTTGCTGTACAAGCACGTCCACCTGTCCGGCATCGGCGAAGTCGGCCGCGACACCCGCGACCCGTGCCGTCGGGTGTTCGCCGCGCAGCCGGGCAACGGCGGCATCGACGCGGGACTCGTCACGTCCGTTCAGCGTCACGGCGACGCCCTCGACCGCGAGCGCCGCAGCGATCGCGTACCCGATCCCCTGCGTCGATCCGCTGATGAACGCCGTCTTTCCCTGTAGCCGCAGATCCATGATCACTCCCTCATGGCGCTTCGTGAACGCCAGGTTTACTTGCCCAGGAAAGCAAGCTTAGGTCACTTTCACTTTCCTGAGCAAGTCAAAGCACTCCGAGGGCTATCCTTGTCACATGCCTGAGCAACCAATCGCCGCACCGCTGAGCCCGGACGAACTGGAGATCTGGGCGAGTCTCGCCACCGTGCTCGAACGCCTCCCCGCTGCGCTGGATGCCCAGCTGCAGCGCGACAGCGGCCTCACACACTTCGAGCACGGCATCCTCTTCGCGCTCGACTCCGCGCCGGAGCGCACCCTGCGCCTCAGCGTGCTGGCGACCTACGCCAGCTGCACGCTCTCTCGCCTGTCGCGCGCGATCTCCCGACTCGAAGCGAAGGGCTGGGTGCGCCGCGAGATCGACCCCACCGACGGTCGCTTCACCCTCGGCGTGCTCACTCCCGCGGGTCACGACAAGGTGGCGGAGTCGACGCCGGCGCATCAGGCCCTGGTACGCCGGGTCGTGTTCGACACCCTAACGCCGGCGCAGGCGCGCCAGCTGCGCACGGTGAGCACGAAGATCGCGAGCGCCATCGATCCCGCCGAGAGCTGGCACCCACCGGCGGCGGGCTGATCAGCACGAGCACACCCGCCGTCAGCGTCAGTCCCCCCGGCGGGAGATGTGACGTCGGCGCGGGATCGGCGACTACAGCTGCCTCATCGCCGCGGCGATCCGCCGGTCAAGGTCATCGAGCTCGGCCATGAGATCGCTGGCAGCCCACACCCGATCGCGTCTGCGCCCGGTGATCTCCTGGACGATGCCCGCCTCTTCGAGGCTCGCGATCGCGCCATAGAGCTTCGGGGACACCCGTCCCGCGACGCGCTCGACGTCAGCGATGCTCATGACGGGATCGTTGAAGAACGCCGGGATCAGGAGGGCAGCTGTGGATCCGCGCCGCGCCCCCGCCTGCTCCTCCCATAGCCGCGGGAACTGCTTGATCCGCTGCACCGACGCCCTCCCCTCCTCAGCCGCGGCGACAGCAGACCGGAGCATCGGCTCAAGCAGGGCTCGGAGACGACCGGCCCGATAGCTGCCGAGCGCGTCGAAGTAGTCATCGCGACGAGCGAGCAGGCCGCTGCCGACGGGGACAACCGTGTTCCGGGTGACACCGCGGCGTCGGAGGATCGCGCCGATGAGAGCTCGACCGGTGCGGCCGTTGCCATCGCCGAAGGGGTGGATGGACTCGAACTGCGCGTGCGCGATGGTCATCGAGGCGAAGAAGATCGGCCGCAGCTCGACTCAGTTCTACGAGGGATTCGTGCTCGTCGACGGCCGCACCATCAGCATCGAGCTTGATCCGAACTTCGATCAACGGTGCGCGATGGTCCTAAGCGCCTGGCGTGATCCGGCCTCCAACGTCCACGTCCGCTATGCCCTCGGGATCAAGGAGCAGTAGAGGCTCTTAGGCGAAGTCAATCCTTCGCGCCGGTAAGGCCGCCCCCGAAGGCGCGCATGGCCCCCTCATTGAGTAGCCAGCTCGATAGCGTCTGGCGACGGTTGAGTAAGCCGCGAATGTCTTCGAGAGTGATCGCGTAGATGAGGCCTACGTCCTTCACCTGAGCAGACTTGAGGCGTTCGACTGCGGTGGTGTAGAAGCCGTTGGTGGACACGAACACGCCAACTCGGACGGTGGACTTTCGATCATCCATCTTCGACTCAAATATGCGAATCTCAGGGACGCCTACGGGCGTGGACCAGTTCTTGCACTCAACAAACCAATACGGGCTCTTCTGTGCCGCCCAGTATGGGTCAGGAAGGTTGCTCCGCAGAACGAGATCGACTTCCTCTTCCTCAGTGCGGAAGTTCTTCTCAGCCACTACGAGTTCTGGACCCTCAGCGTTGAACAAGGCTTCAACAAGGCGCTCAAGCGCATCGCCACGCTGCTTGTTCGTACTAGTTGATCGGTCCACATTCAGCGCTTCGAGGTGGTCGAGAGCGGCGATCGCTTGACCGAACCAGTATTGCGGCCCCAAGCGACCTTCGAAGTCAGCCAGCACACCGAATAAGACACCAAGGTTACGTGCGTAATCTGCAACCGCTTCACCCGTGCCGGTCCACCATTTATCGACAAAGTCTTGCGCGGATGATCTGTCCACGATCTCGAACTCATCCATACCCCCGCTAAGCGAGTAGCTGACAGAAGTGTCGCTAGGAAGATGAGTCATGAAGACGGTCATGAGAATAGGCCATGCGACGAGCCGAGCCTCACGGAAGAGACTTCCTAGTGCCTCGATGGCTCTCGCGGGAGGGAGCGGGTCTACACCAGCCTCTTGGGCGGCGGAGATGACCTGTGAGATCTGTCCTGTTGATCGTTCGGGTATGTCGCCCCACAGGAACTCGTTCAAGAACAGAGGCTTATCGACCGTTTCATCCAGCCACGACGCCGCAAGGAGTTGTCCGAGTGCAGTCAAGTCATCGTGAGGAGTCGCTTCAGCCTCTTTCTCGATCCGCTTCTCTGCGTCACACCTGGCGTTCTCGATCTTCCCCTTCTTACCCTTCTTGAAGTACTTCTCGGCCATATACATGCCGGTGAGAAGACTTCCAGCGATGCCTCCACCTCGAACAGCACCGTACGCGGCAACGCAAGCGTTCCAGCCGAACCCCTGTGCTTCAAGCACGGCTAGAGCACCCTCCGCGGTGGTCACGAAGTCGACGCTGTCGGGCTGATCCTCGTCGCTGCCACCTTCGATAACCGCATCAGAGGAGTCGAACACGAACCTTGGCAGATCACCGGCTTGCTTGCGGTAGTCGATCAGCGTGCGGTCGGCAACGTCGAAGTAAGTGTCAAACCCCATGGTGGGATGCTAGCGGCGACCGTGCCCGGGGCATTGCTTTCGGACTGCCTGGCTCGTGCTCGTCGGCTAACCGCGGGGCCGCGTCTTGTGATTCACACAGGGATTGTGGGGCTTCGTCAGCGACTTGGAGTTGGTTCGGCACACTTCACCGACCGGTGACCCACAGGCGGGGCACGGGTGAGAGAGGTCCATGAGGGCGTGAAGATCCCGCTCGTAGCCCGTGTAGAAGTCGTCGGTCGTGATGGAACTCGCGCTGTCGATGGCTGCTTCAACCTGCCCCCTGTTTTCGGCGATCAGGCGATAAAAGGCGTCGTGGTCGCGGAGCAACGCCGCCATCATCGCCTCAGGCAACTCTTCACGCAGATAGCGCTGCATCGTTGGGAACGGTCGAGGACCACCGAAGTCACCGTTTAGTAAGAGCACGCCTTCGGCCCGCGCCTCCGCGATGTGGAGCATTTCAAGGTAGTGCAACTCTGTGGCGGTTCGCGCGCTCGCCAGCACTCGCTTCGTAAGCACCTCAGTGCCGTGCTGAGCGATCGCTTCCGTAATGTTCGTCCCGCTGCCGAAGTACGACCGCACATGCTCTGCGTCGAGCCGCGTGCTTTGGCCTATGTAGGACCAGCCTTCACGGTCACAGTCCGTGCGGAAGACGTAGCCCACCGCATCGTGGCCGATGATGCTCATCGGTTCCCCCGAACCTCGCCCGTAGAGAAGGCCTCCGAATCTACCGGAGGCCTTCTTATAGGTGGTGAGTCAGTACTTGGTGCCGTTCGCTTCGTTGTAGGCGGCGATGACAGCCTTCGGGACCGCGCCACGGTCCGACTTGATGAGGTCACGGATCTTCGCCGGCTGTTCCTTGGCCCATGCGCGGATCTCCTTCGACGGAACCGCCTCACGCTTGAGGGGCATGAGACCGTCTGGAGATGTCATCGTCATCATCGTGACCGGCGAGAACGGGCCGTGTCAACACAAAATGTCAACACAAATTCCGGCGCAACACCTCCGCTGACAACGAGAGAGGCGCATGTTTCCGCGGGATTTGACTTCTCAACGGAAACATGCGCCTCAGGAGCGGTGACGGTGGGATTTGAACCCACGGTAGGGGGTTACCCTACACAACTTTTCGAGAGTTGCACCTTCGGCCGCTCGGACACGTCACCGAGATCAAGCTTACGGCACGCGGACCCATGCTCCAAACCAGCAAGAACGCGCCGGGCGCGTCGGGTCAGCGGTAGTAGACGGCCAGGGGGAAATCGCCGTCCGTACGTACCTGCATCGGGGTGTCGAATACGCGCTCCAGCACCTCGGGAACCATGAACTCCGCGGGCGTGCCGACGTGCTCCACATGACCGTCGCGCAGCGCCACCACGCGGTCGGCGTAGGCGGCGGCGAAGTTGATGTCGTGCAGGACGATCACGATGGTGCGGCCGAGGTCGTCGGCCGCGCGGCGCAGCTGCTTCATCATCGCGACGGCGTGCTTCATGTCGAGGTTGTTGAGGGGCTCGTCCAGCAGCAGGTAGTCGGTCTCCTGCGCCAGCACCATCGCCACGTAGGCACGCTGACGCTGGCCGCCGGAGAGCTCGTCGAGATACCGCCCGGCCAGCGGCACGAGATCGAGGAACTCCAGCGCCGCATCCACGGCCTCGCGATCGGCCGCGGTGAGCCGTCCCTGCGAGTAGGGGAAACGCCCGAAGCCCACGAGCTGACGCACCGTGAGCCGGGTCACGAAGTGGTTCTCCTGCCGCAGGATCGAGACCACCTTCGCGAGCTCGCGCGACGGCGTCCGCTGCACGTCGTGGCCGCCGACGCTGGCCGTGCCCGTGGAGGGATCCAGCAGGCGTCCCGCGATGGTCAACAGCGTCGACTTGCCGGCCCCGTTCGGGCCGACCAGCGCGGTCACTCCCCCGGCCGGGATCTCGAGGGTGACGGGACCGAGCACGCGCAGGTCGCCGTAGGACTGGGAGACGTCGGTGAAGCTGATCACATCGACCCCTTTCGCAGCAGGAGGATCACGAACGCCAGACCGCCGACGAACTCGATGATGACGGTCACGAGACCGGCGGCGTTGAACACGTGATGAAGGATGAAGTACGCACCGAGCAGCATCGCAGCGCCCAGCAGGACGGCGAACGGCAGCACCCGCCGATGCTCCTGCGAGCCGGTGAGCTGATACGCGAGGGTCGCCACGATGAATCCGAAGAAGGTCATCGGGCCCACCATCGTGGTCGAGATGGAGACCAGCACCGCCACGATCACGAGCGTCGTGATGACCTCGCGCTTGTGGTTGAGGCCGAGGTTGGTGGCGGTGTCACGCCCGAGCGCGAGCACGTCGAGACGGTGCCGGCGCACGAACACGAGCAGCAGGATCACCGCCACGATGCCGTATCCCACCGGCAGGTACTCCGCGTTCGAGTTGGAGATGTTGCCGAACAGCCGGGCCGCGAGGATGTCGAAGTCACCCGGGATCAGCATGCGCTGCATGAAGCTGGACAGCGTTCCGAATCCGGCGCCCAGCACCAGCCCCACCAGCAGCGTGACATGCAGACTGCCGCGCCGCCCCCCGAACAGCCAGCCGTACAGCAGGGTCGCGAACGCCACCATCACGGCGCTCTGCACCAGCACCTTGGGCACCCCGTCGGTCGCGCTGAGCGCCTGCGCGCCGAGGAAGAAGGCCATCGCCGTCTGGATCAGCACGTAGAGCGCATCGAAGCCCATGATCGACGGCGTCAGGATCCGGTTGCCGGTGGCGGTGTGGAACAGCACCGTCGCGACCCCCTGGCAGGCGGCGACCAGGAGGATCGTCACCACCGTCACCGAGCGCATCCGCACGATCAGCCAGAATCCCTTGCTGCCGGGTTCGGGACCGATGTCCCAGGTCATCACCAGCACCGCGGCGACCAGGACGACCGCCGCCACGATCGCGAACCGCAGGGGTACCGGGACCGTGCGCTTCACCGTCCTCGCCTCAGCCACGGGGACGTCCCTTCAGCAGCAGCGCGATGAAGACGGCTGCACCCACGATGCCGAGGATCATCGACACCGGGATCTCGAACGGGAAGATGATGACGCGGCCGATCACGTCACAGGCGAGCACCAGCGCGGCGCCCCCGAGACCCACCCACGGGATGTTGGAGCGCAGGTTGTCACCGCGCGCCATGGTTACGAGGTTCGGCACGACGAGCCCGAGGAACGGCAGGAAGCCGACGACCACGGTCGTCACGCCCGCGGCGATGGCGACGAGCGCCGTGCCGATGAACACCACGCGCTCGTAGTTCAGGCCCACGCTGGTCGCGACGTCCTTCCCGAGCCCGGCCACGGTGAAGCGGTCGGCGGCGATCCACACCAGCACCACCACGATCGCCACCACCCACAACGACTCGTAGCGACCTCGGACCACGGCGGAGAAGGACCCCTGGAACCACGTTCCCAGCATCTGCAGCATGTTGGTGGAGGCGGCGAGGTACGTGGTGAACGCGGAGACCACGGCGCCGAGCATCATGCCCACCAGCGGCACGATGAGCGAGGACCGCAGCTTGATCCGCCGCAGCACCAGGATGAACAGCATCGTTCCGGCGAAGGCGGCCGCGGACGCCACGATCATCCGCACCGGGATTCCGGCCTGCGGAGCCAGCAGCGTGATCAGCAGCAGTCCCAGCGACGCCCATTCGGTGGTTCCCGTCGTGGTCGGCTCGACGAACCGGTTCTGGGTGAGCAGCTGCATGATGAGTCCGGCCACGCACATCGCCATCGCGGCCAGCACCAGCGAGATCGTCCGCGGAACGCGCGTGATCCAGAACAGCTCACCGCCGAACTCGTCGCGACCGAGGTCGTACGCGCCGACCGACAGCGAGAGGGCGAGGAGCCCGAGAACGCCGATCACCCCCAGGGCCGGGGGGAGCCAGGCAGGCAGTCGCCGGATGCGAGGGGTGGCCGATGGTGCGGAATCAGTCATGCGTTGCGTATCCGTGAGCAGCGGACAGGGGCCGCGGACCGGAGAGGAGCCTCCGGCCCGCGGCGTCGGATCCGGGCCGGGCCACGATGCGTGGCCCGGTCCGGAGGTCATCAGCTCTTCGCGCCCGAGAAGGCCTGCGCCACCGAGTCGTACAGTCCGGTGTAGGCCTGGATGCCCTCGGTCAGGTAGAAGTTGCTGTCGAGGTAGACGATCTGCCCCTTCTGCACGGCGGGGACGTTCTTCAGCGCCTCGGACTGCTCGATGAGCTCCGCCGCGGAGATGTAGCCGTCCTCCTGGAACGCGCCGTCGCGGTCGAGCACGATGAGCCACTCGGGACCAGCGGCAGCGATCGCCTCGACGCTGATCTCGTCGCCCTGGTGGTTGGTGGAGCCCGAGCTGTCGATCGCGGGGACCAGGTTCAGCTCGGTGAACAGCGAGCCGACGCCACGTCCCTCACCGGGGGCGGCGTAGTTGATCTTGCCGCCGGAGGTGATGAGGCCTGCCACGGTGGAGGTGCCGTCGTAGCTCTTCTTCGCCGCCGCGAGCGCTTCATCCATGGCGGCATTCAGCTTCTCGGCGTCGTCCTCACGAGCGAAGATCTGGCCGAGGATGGTGGTCTGCCGCTTGAGCTCCTCCACCGGGTCCTCACCGTCGCGCGGGCTGAGCTCGATCGTGGTGGGCGCGAGGGCGATGATGTCGTTGTAGAAGGAGGCGAAGCGGTAGCCACCGATCACGAGGTCGGGCTCGGCTTCGACGATGGCCTCCAGGTTGGGCTCGCGGTGCATGCCCACGTCGAGCACCTTCGGGTCGTCGGTGTACTTCGGCCATACCGTGCCCATGACGCCCTTCGGCGCCGCAGCGAGTGCGATGTCCCAGTCGTTCAGCGTCTGCATCACCGTGTTGTCGAGCGCGACGACGCTCTTGGGGTTCACCGGCACGGTCATCTCGCCGTGGTTGTCGGTGATCGTGACCTCGGTGGCCGTCACCTCGGTGGCGGACGCGGTGGGTTCGACCCCTGCTCCGGCGGCCTCACCGGAGCAGCCGGTGGCGATCAGTGCGAGGGCGGCGAGTGCCGCTCCAGCAGCGAGCGAGCGTCGGAAGATGGGTCGTGCGCGCACGAGGAACTCCTGTCGATTGACGGTGTGTGGATTGCCGCGGCAGACGTGGCCGCCCTTCCAACATAGGTAAGCCTTACCTACAAACGCGACTTCATCTGATGTTTCGTGATCGTTCTGTGATGTTCAGGAGTAGTGTGTTCCGCGAATCCCGAAGGGAGCCCGATGAGCACCGCTCTGACCGGTCAGCAGCGCCTGGTGACCACCATCGCGATCCTCGCGTCGTTTGTCACGATGCTGGATTCGTCCATCGTCAACGTCGCCCTGCCCGCCATCGAGCGTGAGCTTCACGGCGGGCTCATCACTCAGCAGTGGGTGGTGGACGGCTACCTCGTCAGCCTGAGCGCGCTGATGCTGCTCGCCGGGTCCATCGCCGACGCCTACGGGCGCGTCCTGGTGATGCGCGTCGGTCTGATCGGCTTCGGGATCGCCTCCGTCGTCATCGCGGCATCGATTGATCCCACGATGCTGGTGATCGGCCGCGTGGTCCAAGGTGCCGCCGGCGCCTTCCTGCTGCCGAGTTCCCTCGCCCTCATCACCTCGCGCATCTCCGGCCCTGCTCAGGGACACGCGATCGGGGTGTGGACCGCGGTCACCACCGGCGCCATGCTCGTGGGACCGGTGCTCGGCGGCCTGCTCACCGATCATGCCTCGTGGCGGCTCGCGTTCCTCATCAATGTGGTCCCGATCGCCATCACCCTCTGGCTGCTCACACGGCTGACGGAGGCCGACACGAACAGCCGGCTGCGCATCGACTGGTTCGGAGGCGTCGCATGCGCAGTGGGGCTGGGGCTGCTGACCGTGGGCCTCATCGAACAGCCGCGCTTCGGATGGACGTCGCCGTTCACGATCGCCTTCCTCGTCGGCGGGGTCGTGGTGCTGGCCGTGTTCCTCTGGCGCCAGACCCGCGTTGCCCACCCGATCCTGCCCTTCTCACTGTTCCGCGTGGGCAACTTCGCGTGGGGCAATCTCGCGACGCTGTTCATCTACGCAGCACTCCCGCTCAACGGCTTCGTGATGGGGATCTACCTGCAGGAGGAAGCGGGGATGTCGGCGACGCTCGCGGGCCTGGCGAGCCTGCCGGTCACCATCATGATGATCCTGCTGAGCTCGCGCATGGGAGCGCTCAGCGGAAAGCTCGGCCCACGCCTGTTCATGAGCGTCGGGCCGCTGATCATGGCAGCGGGCGCGCTGCTGCTCCTGCTGGTGGCGCAGG
The DNA here is from genome assembly GCF_021044885.1 of Microbacterium nymphoidis. Taxonomy (GTDB): domain Bacteria; phylum Actinomycetota; class Actinomycetes; order Actinomycetales; family Microbacteriaceae; genus Microbacterium; species Microbacterium nymphoidis. The sequence continues at coordinate 1,241,986 of NZ_JAJNOD010000001.1, forward strand.
ACTTCGATTACTGGTGGCAGGTGCTTCCGGCGATGATCGTGATGGGCTTCGGCCTGGCCGTGACCGTCTCGCCGCTCACCTCCGCGATCCTCGGCTCGATCGGGCCCGAGCAGTCCGGGATCGCCTCCGCCGTCAACAACGCGGTCTCCCGGTTCGCGGGCCTGATCGTGATCGCGATGCTGTCGACGATCGTCGGCGGCTCGCTGAACCTGGCCGGCTTCCACTCCGCGGCGATCGTCACCGCCGCGCTGTTCGCGGCGGGGGGCATCGTCAGCTGGCTGGGCATCCGCAATCCGCCCCGCGACGAAGAGGCGTCGGCAGCGCACGGCGCCTAACCGGGGTCGCTAGCCGACGGGGGTGACCGCTGCGGGGCTCCGCCCGGCGATCCGGGATGTCGTTGACACTCAGCGCACCGCCCACGCGCCTCCCCCGGACGGTCGATTCCCGATGCGGGCGGGAGCGAGCCGGCGTGTACTCAGCCGGCCCGCCTGCCTCTCACCACGCGGAGGCGACCTCCGCATGTGTCGCCAGCAGTCCCGCGGTAGCCTCCTGCGGCGCACGACCGCAGCCGCACTCCGTGGCCACACCGAAGACCGGCGCGTACTGGAGCGCGACGGCGATGCGACGGCGGGCGCCCTCGACACCGTCCTCGCGGTGGATGAGGCCCAGGTACAGCTCTGTCTCATCCGCGAGCGCGAGGCCGTTGAGCGGGGCGTAGTAGGCGTCGTCGTCACGCTCGATCGGCACGGGCAGATGCAGCCAGGTGACCGGACGCGACGCGGCGCGCACGGTGGCGTTGGCCATCGCAACGAGGTTGCCGGCATCGGTCGGCTCCACGAAGTGCTTCTCCGCCACATCGCCGTAGCAGAGGTGCACGCCCACCTCCACGTCGGCGGGGACAAGATCGACCATCTGCGCCACGCGCGCCGCGAGGTCCTCCAGCGGATCGGCATCGGTCCACCACGCGCGCATCCGGGTGCCGTAGGTCTCGGCGCCCTCGATGATCCCCATCTCGGGGGCGACGTCCCACTGGATCGCCAGATCTTCGTGCGGGATCGCGGCGAGGATCTCCGCCACCTCGCGCTCGATGGCCGCGGTGTAGACGGGGTCGATGGCTGCGCGCTGCTCGAACGGGAAGAAGGAGTTCACCACGGCGAGCGGCGTGGGAAGCGCCACCTCGAAGCGCGTGCCCCGGCTGATCACGCCGTCCTCGCGCAGCCTGCTGAAGATCGCATAGGACTCCCGTCCGGCGGCGGCGTAGCCGAGCGGCGGGAGGCGGAGGTCGGCCGCGGAGACTCCGTCGGCGATGCGCAGCGAGCGGGCGTCGAGACCGGCGGGGAAGGGAATGGGTTCGGCGCCGACGCGCTCGATCCCCTCCGTCTGCCCCAGGATGTCGGGCTGGCACATGATCCAGTGGAAGCGCTTGCCCACCTCCCCGTCGGGGATCCGTTTGAGCCTCGCGCCGAGGACGTTCGCGGCGGTGCGGAAGGTGGTCTCCGCGTCGGGGTAGTTGACGCTGCCGACCAGCAGGGCGCCCTGGGGCTGTGACATGTGAGCTCGCTTCACTCGGGGATTCCCCCATCGTTTCACAGCGCGACGGCAGTGTCGGTGGCACCGCCTAGCCTGGAGACATGGCCACCACCAAACGCGCGAGCACCGCCGGATACCGCTGCACCGAGTGCGGCTGGACGGCGCCGAAGTGGGTGGGCCGCTGCGGCGAGTGTCAGCAGTGGGGAACGGTGGTGGAGACGGCCGAGCAGACCGGCATCGCCCGGCCGCAGGTGCAGGCGGTCATCCCGGCCTCCGATCGGTCTGCGCGGCCCATCACGCAGGTCGACACCACGCAGGTCCCCCGCCGCACCACGGGCGTCGGCGAGTTCGACCGCGTCCTGGGCGGCGGGCTGGTTCCCGGTGCCGTCATCCTGCTCTCCGGGGAACCCGGCGTGGGCAAATCCACGATGCTGCTCGACGTCGCGGCGGCGGCAGCCCGCTCGGGCCGGCGCGTGCTCTACGCCAGCGGCGAGGAGTCCGCCGCGCAGGTCCGGTTGCGCGCCGAACGCACCGGAGCTCTCGACGATGAGCTCTACCTCGCCTCCGAGACGGATCTCGGCACCATCCTCGGCCACATCGATGCCGTCGAGCCGGGGCTGGTCATCGTCGACTCGGTCCAGACGGTCTCCTCCGCGCTCTCCGATGGTGCGGCGGGGCACCCCAGCCAGGTGCGGGAGGTGGCGGCCACGCTGGTGCGGGTGGCCAAGGAGCGCGACCTGCCGATCATCATCGTCGGCCATGTCACCAAAGACGGACAGGTGGCCGGGCCCCGGCTCCTGGAGCACCTGGTCGACGTGGTCTGCCAGTTCGAGGGCGATCCGCAGACGGCGCTGCGATTCCTGCGCTCGCTGAAGAACCGTTTCGGGGCGACGGACGAGGTCGGCTGCTTCGAGATGACCGGCGACGGCATCGCGGAGGTCCCCGACCCCTCCCAGCGGTTCCTCTCCCGCGGCAAGCCGCAGCCCGGCACGTGTGTGGGCATCGCTCTCGAAGGCCGACGCGCACTCGCCGTGGAGGTGCAGGCGCTCACCATCGCCACCAGCGCTCCCAACCCCCGACGCGTCGTGCAGGGGGTCGACGGCGCGCGCGTTGCCATGGTGCTCGCCCTGCTCGAAAGCCGGGCCGGGCTCCGGCTGAGCGGGCAGGACGTCTACGTCTCCACGGTGGGAGGCGTCCGCTTCACGGAGCCCGCCGCCGACCTCGCCATCGCCGTGGCGGTCTACCACGCCGTGAAGAACCGGGCGATCCCGCGCACGGTCGCCGCTATCGGTGAGCTCTCCCTCGCCAGCGAGGTGCGTGCCGTCACCCAGGCCGCACGTCGCCGCAGCGAGGCCGCCCGGCTGGGGTATGCGCACGTCGTGGATGAACGCTTCCAGGACCTCGCCGGGGTGCTCAACATCCTGAACACCCGGACGCTGCCCCGAGCGGGTGAGGAGTCCCCGGACTTCTGACCCGCGGTCGGTGGTCGCTCCAGCGGGCCCGCACGCACTCACGTCCCCCGCACGGTCACGTGCGGAGCATGACCCAGCCGAACGGCTCCAGTTCCGGGTCCTCCACGCGCTCGTCCGTGCGGATGTCCTTCCCCGCCACTCTGACGTGCGCCGGGTCGGTCGAGTGGTTGATCACCGTCAGCACCGATCCCCGGCGCGCAACCTCGACGCCCGCAGGCAACTCGGCGATGAGCGGCGCCACCCCGGCCTGGGCTGCGAAGTACGGTGCGAGGGCGCGCGTCGCCGCGGTGGTCGGAATCGTCGCGAGATAGAAGGCCCGCCCGGCACCGGCGCTGTTCACCGTGAGCGCCGGGTCACCATCCCGACGGCCGCCGCTGAATCGGGCGACCACCTCCGCACGCGTCGCATGGATCTCCTCGGCCAGCAGCTCACCCTCGAACGGCGAGATGGCGCCGTCGCCCGAAACCACACGCACAACCCGCTCGCCGGGTCCCTGCTCCGCCGCGGGGACCAGCCCACCGAAGTCCTCGAGCCGGATGCCCAGCGTCTCGCCGAGCCGGGTGAGGAAGCCCCCGGGAAGGAACGCGTCCTGCTCGTCCACCACATCGCTGAACGCCCCGACCAGGAGAGTGCCGCCAGCCGCGACGTAATCCCGCAGGTTGTCAGCGGCCGCATCGGTCAGCAGGTAAAGCTGGGGCGCAACGACCAGGTCGTATCGAGTCAGATCCGCCGCAGGGTGCACGAAGTCGACCCCGATCGCGGCCGCGTCGAACGCCGCGTACCACCGCTTGACGATCTCCATGTAGTCGATGCCGACCGGATGATCCGTGCCCGAGAGCGCCCACATGTTCTCGTACTCGAACACCAGCCCGATGCGAGCGGTGTCGTCCGTCTCGGGAAGCGCCGGGAGCTCGGCCAGGGTCTCGCCCAGCGCCACAACCTCACGCCAGATGCGGGTGCCGGTTCCCGCATGCGGGAGCATCGCCGAGTGGAACTTCTCGGTCCCTGCCCGCGACTGCCGCCACTGGAAGAAGAGCACCCCGTCCGCGCCGCGGGCCACGGCCTGCATGCTGAGCGCCGCCATTTGACCCGGAGCCTTCGGCGCGTTGGCAGGTCGCCAGTTCAGCGCCCCGGATGCCTGCTCCATCAGCAGCCAGCCGGGTCCACCCGCGAACGAACGCATCAGATCGCGATGGAACCCGCCGACCGTGCGGAACGAATCCGGATCGTTGGGGTCGGGGTAGCAGTCGTCGCTGATCACGTCGAGATGCGGCGCCCACTTCCAGTAGTCCACGGTGGGCGACTGTCCCATGAAGTTCGTGGTGATGGGCTGCAGTGCCCCGGACGCGCGGATGATCTCCTTCTCCATCAGGTACAGCTCAAGCATGGAGTCGGAGGTGAACCGGTGGAAGTCGAGACGGTGCGCCGGGTTGTGGTGGTAGGGCGCCGCGCGGGGCGGGAGCACCTGCTCGAAGTCCGAGTACATCTGCGACCAGAAGCTCGTGCCCCATGCCGCGTTCAGGGCGGCGACCGACCCGTAGCGCGCCCGCAGCCAGTCCCGGAAGGCGACGGCGGCGGCATCGGAGTAGTCCGCCACGAGGTGACAGCCGTACTCGTTGTTGATATGCCACATCACGACCGCCGGATGGTTCGCGTAACGCGCGGCGATCGCGCTGACGAGCTCCGCGGCCAGTCGCCGGTACACCGGGGAGCTTGGCGCGTAGTGCTGGCGACTGCCCGGTCCGAGGATTGTGCCCTCGGCCGTCACCGGCAGGATCTCCGGATACTTCAGATGCATCCACGGCGGCGGCGACGCGGTGGCCGTGGCGAGGTCGACGGTGATCCCGGCCGCATGCAGCCGGTCGATGATGTCATCGAGCCACTCGAAATCGAAGACGCCTTCGTCGGGCTGGATCCGCGACCACGAGAAGATGCCGAGGCTCACCATCGTGACGCCGGCTTCGCGCATGCGGTCGATGTCCTCGTTCCACACCTCGCGGGGCCACTGCTCCGGGTTGTAGTCGCCGCCGTAGTGCATTCGTGCCTCGCCATGTCAACGTTGAAATGTGATCGTCAACATCGATCCTGCCGAGCGTCGCCTCGAACGTCAAACGCGAAATGAAACGAATCAGCTATTCGGTGATGCGGAAGCCTTCTCTGCCGCGACGAAGAAGATGCGGTCGTACGTGCATCCGGCCGGGACATACGTGACCGGCCCGATCATCCCGTTGTCGACGTAGCCGCCGCGCAGGTCGATCGATTCACCGGCGGCGACGGTCTGCGTACCCACGGTCAGAGTGGTGCCGTTCCACTCCGCCTGCCCCACGGGAAAGACCGGAAGCACGGTGTTCCCGTCTTCTGCCGTGAGCGTCACGCACTCGGCGGTGACGGCGAGCTTGCCCGCCGCCGTGTCGGTGAGTTCGGAGCTGGCCTTCGGGTAGTAGGCCACGGGTCCGGAATCCGGCACCTCCTCGTCCCCCGCCCCCGAGAAGACGGAGCATCCCGTGAGCGATGCGCCCAGCAGAACGACGGCGGCGATGAGCGCGCTGCGGCGCACGGCGACGCTCACAGTGCCAGCGCCGAGCGCAGGTCGTCGACGCTCGCCTGCATCACGTGCGGGCCGGCGATGTCGAAGAAGACGGTGGTGATCTCCTCGTGATGCTCTTCGAGGAAGTCGCGCAGCCAGAGGGGTGAGAACAGGCCGACGCCCGGCGGGAGGTTCGCGGGCTTGTTGCGGGCATCGCTGAACAGCAGCAACGCCACCTGTCCGGTGCTCGCGTCGCGGTAGGTCCACACCTCGCCGCCGTCGAGCGGGTTGTCGCGGCCGCCGGGCTTGAGCAGCGGAACCACCGTGTTGCCGTTGCGCAGTGCGAGCGCGACCGCGGCCATGTCCTGCTTCTCCAGCGCCTGGGCGAGCGCCTCGGAGCGGAACTCCTTCGTGGTGATCTTCTTGCGAGCTGACGCCATGGATCCAGGGTATCCGCCCGGACGCACGCCACCGCGATCGGGAAAAAGGGGTGGGCCCTCTCAGATGACCCATTGGGGGCCGGGGCATGTGAGAGGGCCCGCTGCTCTCCGGAACGATTGATGCATCGGCTGAAGTTGGGGACGTTTGCCGGCGTTCGCTGCTGGGGACAACTCACAATCGAGTGAACCGGGAGCTGGGTTCAGCCTATACCACTCCCCGCCGTGGTGCGACCCACTCACACCGCGAGGCTTCCCCCGGTGGGCCGAGCAGCGCAATCCGACGATTGTCTCCCGCGGACGGAAGCCTCGCGGCCGGGCAGAGACGAGGAGGTGTCAGTAGAGGAGGAACTGGCGGGTCTCGGTGGAGGCGATGCCGCCGATCGAGACACTCAGGTGATACGACGCACCGCCGGCGGGGGCGACCTCGCGGTTGGGGTCGTCACACGTGGCCGGATCCGACCGCGTGCGGTCCCAGATGACGGGCGTCTGCGACGACACGCTCTGCCCCGCTTCGATCGTCGCGGCCTGGTTGGTGGGATTGGCCTGGCAATCGGTGGACCGCCAGTACACATCGCTGCCGCTGGAGATGCTGAACACCTGCAGGGCCGTGCCCACGTCCAGCGTGCAGGGACCGGCTGAGGTATTGGTCAACGTCAGGGTGAGCTGGGGGTTCTCTCCGGCCGCGTACTGGTCTTTGTCCGTGGCCGCGCTGACCGAGACCTGCGCCGCCGTGCATGCCTGCGGCTCGGTGCTGGTGGGCTCCGCCGGCGTGGACGGGTCCGTCGTCGGCGTATCGGTCGCCGCCGCATCGGTCGCGGGGGGCGGCGAATCGCCGGTGTCCGGAGTCGTCACCGGCGCGGTCGCATCGGGCGTCGCGGCGCCGGTGCGCCACGGCTGCCAGATGAGCACGACCACCGCCGCGACGACGACCAGCAGCACCAGCAGCACGGCGAGACGCCGGCGGCGGTACACGGCGGGCGACTGCCGACGGCGAGGGGTGGCGTTCATCACGACACCAGGCTAGACCGCCCGGCCGAAGCGGGCCTGAGGGCGCACCGAGCGCCGGCGGCTACGCCCGCTCCGGGGGGCCGAGGTGCTTGAGCATGCGCGTGTTGCCCAGAGTGTTGGGCTTCACGTGGGCGAGGTCGAGAAACTCCGCCACACCCGCGTCCGGGCTGCGTAGCAGCTGCGCGTAGACCTCATCGCTCACCACCTGCTTCTCGTCGATCGGCTCGAAGCCATGGCGGGAGAAGAACTCCACCTCGAAGGTCAGGCAGAACAGCCGCCGCAGCCCCAGCGCGCGGGCCTTCTCTTCGAGGGCCTCAACGATACGGCCGCCGATCCCGTGGCGCAGCCAGTCCTCGCGGATGAGGAGGGTGCGCACCTCGCCGAGGCTGCGCCACATCACGTGCAGCGCGCCGCAGCCGACGATCTCCCCGTCGACTTCGGCGACCATGAACTCCTGCACCGCCTCGTAGAGCGCCACCATCTCCTTGCCCAGCAGGATCTTTCGATCGACGAGCGGCTCGAGGAGGCTGTGGATGGCACGCACATCGTCGGTGCGGGCAGGTCGGACGACGATCTCGGACACGTCAGAAATCCTAGGCCCGTCAGATGGGCGCGGCCCGAGATGACGCGGCGTGCGCCGCTGTGATATTCCAGATGGCATGGCGAGCGACACCACGGGCACCGATCTGGCGATGATGCGCCGGCTCAACGAGCGCGCGGTGCTGGCGAGCCTGTGGGATGCCGACGCGGCCCTCACCTCCACGCAGCTCGCCGAGGCCACCGGACTCTCCCGTACGACTGTGGAGGCGGTGCTGACCGATCTGGTCGACACCAGCTACGTCACCGTCGAGACCACCCGGACCGGTCGTGCCGGACGACCCGCCCGACGCTACGCGTTCGCCGCCGCCGGCGGTTCGCTGATCGCCGTCGACATCGGTCCCGGTGCGATCACCGGACTAGCTGGCGACCTGCGCGGTGCTCCCGTCGCCCGCGCCGCCCGGTGGGAAATGGACCTGCGTGATCCGGAGGTCGCTCTGTCGACGATCCGCGCGATGGTGGACGCCCTCGTGCAGGACGGCGGCCTGGACGCACGACGCATCGATTCGCTCATCGTGGGAATGCCCGCGGTGATCGATCCGGCCGGCGTTCCCGTGCTCAGTCACGTCGTGCCTGCCTGGATCACCGGGGACCTGCGCACCGGCGTCATGGCCGCCTTCCCGTCCGTCACGGTCTCCTTTGACAACGACACGAAGCTGGCCGCGCACCTGGAGGCGATGTCGGGTTCGGTGGTGCCGGGAGAGACCGCAGTGCTCCTGCGCACGGGACACCGGATCTCGGCGGCTTCGATCATCAACGGCGAGGTGGCCATGGGTGCCAACGGTGCGGCCGGCGAGATCGGCTCGCTGGCGAACATCGGCTGGCGAGGCGCCCGGCTGGCGCTCACGGCCGGTAGCGCCGACACGGTGGCGGGGGCGTTCGAAGCCGCCGATGAGGGCGACCCGAACGCGCTCGACGCCGTCCGCGCCTTCGCGGAGCAGATCGCGCTCGGTGCCGCCGCGATGGCCCTCACCCTGGACCCCCACGCGATCATCCTGAACACGACGATCCCCCGGTCGGAGTCGACGCTGCCCGCGCTGCTCCAGGACGCGATCGCTCGTCGTCTGATGTTCCCCATCGAGTTCCGGCTGTCCGAGCTCGGCCCCGACGCCCCCTGCCGCGGTGCGCTCCTCCGTTCCGCCGCCGCCGTGCGCGAGCGCCTGCTGAGCTGAACTGCTCTCAACTTCTGCTGCCGCCACGGCGAGCCGCGACGTTCTGTGAGACCACCGCACGGCGCGGTTTCACAAACGGCGGCCGGGCGCGCCGCAGTGAGCACAGAGTGAGACCACTCCCCCGGAATACGACGAGCGCCCCGCGCAGAGCGCGGGGCGTTCGTCGAGACGGATTACTCGCCGGCGATCATGTCCGGGGTGACGTCGATCGCGGGAGCGGTGCCCGCGCCGATCGCGACCTTCTCGCCGCGGGGGGCGTGCTCGAACACGAACTTGCCATCGGCGACGTCCACCTTCACGTGGTCGCCTGCGTTCAGCTCGCCCTGGAGGATGCGCTCGGAGAGCTGGTCCTCCACCTCGCGCTGCATCGCCCGGCGAAGCGGACGTGCACCCAGCGCCGGGTCGTAGCCCAGGTCGATGAGGCGGAGCTTGGCGGCCTCGGACAGCTCGACCGTCATGTCACGGTCCAGCAGGCGGTCGCGGAGTCGCTTGACGAACAGGTCGACGATCTGGACCAGCTCGTCCTTGCTCAGCTGCGGGAAGACGATCACGTCGTCGACGCGGTTGAGGAACTCCGGCTTGAAATGCCGCTTGAGCTCTTCGTCGACCTTGCCCTTCATCCGCTCGTACGTGGTCTGCGAGTTGCCCTCGATCTGGAAGCCCACCGGGCCACCGGCGATGGCCGACGAACCGAGGTTCGTGGTCATGATGATGACGGTGTTCTTGAAGTCGACCACGCGGCCCTGACCATCGGTCAGTCGACCCTCCTCGAGGATCTGCAGCAGCGAGTTGAAGATGTCGGGGTGCGCCTTCTCGATCTCGTCGAAGAGGACGACGGAGAACGGCTTGCGACGCACCTTCTCGGTGAGCTGACCGCCCTCTTCGAAGCCGACGAATCCGGGAGGGGCACCGAACAGACGCGAGACCGTGTGCTTCTCACCGAACTCGCTCATGTCGAGCGAGATGAGGGCACCCTCGTCGTCGAACAGGAACTCCGCCAGAGCCTTGGCCAGCTCCGTCTTGCCGACACCGGTAGGACCGGCGAAGATGAACGATCCGGACGGGCGGTTGGGGTCCTTGAGACCGGCACGCTGGCGGCGGATGGTGCGGGAGAGAGCCGCGATGGCCTCCTCCTGACCCACGACGCGCTGGTGCAGCGCCTTCTCCATGAACACCAGGCGAGCGGACTCCTCCTCGGTGAGCTTGAAGACGGGGATGCCGGTGGCCTGGGCGAGGACCTCGGCGATCAGGCCCTCGTCGACCACCGCGTGGGAGGCGACGTCACCAGAGCGCCACTGCTTCTCCAGACGCAGACGCTCGGCAAGCAGGCTCTTCTCCTCGTCGCGCAGCGATGCGGCCTTCTCGAAGTCCTGGTTCTCGGAGGCTGCTTCCTTCTCCTCACGGACCTTGGCGATCTTCTCGTCGAACTCGCGCAGCTCCGGCGGGGAGGACAGGATCGACAGGCGCAGGCGGGCGCCGGCCTCATCGATCAGGTCGATGGCCTTGTCCGGCAGGAAGCGGTCCGAGATGTAGCGGTCGGCGAGGTTGGCCGCCGCGACGATCGCACCGTCCGTGATCTGCACCTTGTGGTGCGCCTCGTAACGGTCGCGCAGCCCCTTGAGGATGTTGATCGCGTGAGGCAGCGACGGCTCGGCCACCTGGATCGGCTGGAAGCGGCGCTCCAGCGCCGCGTCCTTCTCGAAGTGCTTGCGGTACTCGTCGAGCGTGGTGGCACCGATGGTCTGCAGCTCGCCGCGGGCCAGCAGCGGCTTCAGGATCGAGGCCGCGTCGATGGCGCCCTCGGCCGCACCGGCACCCACGAGCGTGTGGATCTCGTCGATGAAGACGATGATGTCGCCGCGCGTGCGGATCTCCTTGGTGACCTTCTTCAGGCGCTCCTCGAAGTCACCGCGGTACCGGGAGCCGGCGATCAGCGAGCCGAGATCCAGCGAGTAGACCTGCTTGTCCTTCAGGGTCTCGGGCACCTCGCCCTTGACGATGGCCTGCGCGAGTCCCTCGACGACGGCCGTCTTGCCGACGCCGGGCTCACCGATGAGGACCGGGTTGTTCTTCGACCGACGCGAGAGGATCTGCATGACCCGCTCGATCTCCTTCTCACGCCCGATGACGGGGTCGAGCTTGTTGTCGCGCGCCGCCTGCGTGAGGTTGCGGCCGAACTGGTCGAGCACGGCCGAACCGCCCTGCGGCGCGGACGGCGACTCCTGGGCTGCACCGGAGACTCCCACGGGCTCCTTGCCCTGGTAACCGGAGAGCAGCTGGATGACCTGCTGGCGGACCTTGTTCAGATCGGCGCCGAGCTTGACGAGGACCTGGGCGGCGACGCCCTCGCCCTCGCGGATGAGACCGAGCAGGATGTGCTCAGTCCCGATGTAGTTGTGGCCGAGCTGCAGCGCTTCGCGCAGAGACAGCTCAAGCACCTTCTTCGCGCGCGGCGTGAAGGGGATGTGACCGGTCGGCTGCTGCTGACCCTGGCCGATGATGTCCTGAACCTGCTCGCGCACGGCGTCGAGCGAGATGCCCAGGGACTCCAGGGCCTTGGCGGCAACGCCCTCACCCTCGTGGATGAGACCGAGCAGGATGTGCTCGGTACCGATGTAGTTGTGGTTGAGCATCTTCGCCTCTTCTTGGGCGAGGACGACCACCCGACGGGCACGGTCGGTGAATCTCTCGAACATCGTCAACTCCTCGGGGCGCGAGGGAATGCGCCCTAGGAAGACTGTAACGACGCCGGAGGGCCGGTATGCCGGTGTTCGCCGTCGGCATATGCGAGATGACCCCGGACGTCACGGGAGAGGACCCCGGCGGATGATCCGCCGGGGTCCTCAGATTCCCCTCAGGTCCTGCTTCCGATCAATCAGCCTGGCGGGTGCGGCGAGCCGCGACCACCACGCCGAGCAGCAGGACGATCAGGCCGAGCGCCAGGGGTCCGATCGGCAGATCGGTTCCGGTGCCGGGCAGGTTACCGCCCGGACCGCGCGTCGGCGTGGCGCTGGGGATGACCGGCGTGGTCGGCCCCGTCGTCGATGTCGCGGTCGGCGTCGGCGTGGGCGTGGTGCCCGGTGCCACGTAGGTGTACTCCACCGGGCTGCTGGAGCCGTTCTCGGTGGTCACCACGATCTCGACCACACCGGCCTCGTGCGCGGGCATCGTGATGGTGATGGTGTTCTCATCCACCACCGTCACCGGCGCCTCAACACCGTCCACGGTGACCGTGGTGCCGGGGGTGAAGCCGCCGCCGGTGATGGTCACCTCGTTGCCGCCGCTGGTGGGGCCGTTGTCGGGCGTGATGCCGTCCACGGTCGGTGCCGCAGGGCCCGTCGACTGCTCGTAGGTGAACACCGCCGGGTCGCTGGAGGCGGCCGGGTTGGACACCACCACGTCCACGTCGCCGGCGGCGTGTGCCGCGGTGACCGCCGTGATCGTGCCGTCGTCGACCACCGTGAACGATGCCACCGGCGCTTCGCCGAAGGTGACCTGGTTGGCCCCGGTGAAACCGGATCCCGTGATCGTCACCGTGGTGCCGCCGTCCGTCGGTCCGTGATCCGGGTCCAGACCCAGGTCGCCGATCTCCGGATCACCGATCACCGGCGTCGCGTAGTAGGTGAACGTCTGCGCGTTCGAGGTGCCGCCCGGCGTCGTCACCGTCACATCGGCCGGACCGGCGGCGTGCGCCGGCGTGGTGAAGGACAGCTCGGTCTCGGAGTCCACGGTCACATCCGCCGGCGCGATCACCGTGCCGCCGATCGTGACCGAGGTCTCACCCGGAACGAAGTTCTCACCCGTCACCGTCACCGCCGTGCCGCCGGCCACCGGACCGAACGAGGGGCTGAGCCCATCGGTTCCGGGCTCACCGTCGCCGATGACCGGAACGTCGTAGTAGGTGAACGTCGCGGGATCGCTGGACAGCGCCGGGTTCGAGACCACGACCTCCACGGAACCGGCGGCGTGCGCCTCCGTCACCGCATCGATCTGCGTGTCACTGACCACCGTGAACTCGCGAGCCGGAGCACCGCCGAAGGTCACCGCGTTCGCTCCCGTGAATCCGGTGCCGGTGATGGTCACCGCCGTACCGCCGGCCACCGGGCCCGCATCCGGGTCCAGACCGCTGATACCGGTGTCCGGGTCGCCGATGACGGGCTGGCCGAGGTACATGAACGTCTGCGCGTTCGACGTGCCGCCCGGAGTCGTCACCGTGACATCCACCGCTCCGGCGGTGTGCGCCGGGGTGGTGAACGACAGCTCGGTGTCGGAGGCGACCGTGACGTCCGCGGGTGCGATGACCGTACCGCCGATCGTGACAGAGGTCTGACCGTCGACGAAGTTCTCACCCGTCACCGTCACCGCCGTGCCACCGTCCACCGGGCCGAACGGCGGGTTCAGGCCGTCCGTACCAGGACCACCGTCACCGATCACCGGAACGTCGTAGAAGGTGAAGGTCGCCGGGTCGCTCGCCGAGGACGGGTTGGCAACCACCACGTCGACTGCACCTGCTGCGTGCGGGGCCGTCACCGCTTCGATGAGCGTGTCGCTCTCGACAGTGAAGGATGCCGCGGCGTCGCCGCCGAACGTGACCGACGTGGCCCCGGTGAATCCGGTACCGGTGATCTGCACCACCGTGCCGCCGGCCACCGGACCGACCTCGGGATCGAGACCGCTGATGCCCGCGTCCGGATCGCCGATCACCGGCTGGTCGTAGTACGTGAACGTCTGCGCGTTCGACGTGCCACCCGGCGTCGTCACCGTGACGGGCACCCCGCCCGCGGCGTGCGCCGGCGTGGTGAACGACAGCTCCGTACCGGAGGCGACCGTCACGTTCGCCGGCGCGATCACCGTGCCGCCGATCGTGACCGACGTCTTGCCCGCGACGAAGTTCTCACCGCTCACCGTCACCGCGGTGCCGCCGGCCACGGGGCCGAACGGCGGGTTCAGGCCGTCGGTGCCGGGACCGCCATCGCCGATCACCGGAGCGTCGGTGTAGGTGTAGGTCGCCGGGTCGCTGGAGACCGCGGGGTTCGAGACCACCACGTCGACCGGGCCCGCGGCGTGAGCCTCGGTCACCGCGTCGATGCGTGTGTCACTGACAACCGTGAACGAGCGAGCCGGAATGTCCCCGAACATCACCATGTCCACGTCCGCGAAACCGGTACCGGTGATGGTGACCGCCGTGCCGCCTGCCGTCGGGCCCGCATCCGGGTCCAGACCGCTGATGCCGGTGTCCGGGTCGCCGATCACCGGCTGGTCGTAGTAGGTGAACGTCTGCGCGTTCGACGTACCGCCCGGCGTCGTGACCGTCACATCCACCGCGCCCGCCGCGTGAGCGGGAGTGGTGAACGACAGCTCCGTACCGGAGGCGACCGTCACGTTCGCCGACGCGATGACCACGCCACCGATCGTCACCGACGTCTCACCCGGGACGAAGTTCTCACCGGTCACCGTTACGGGGGTGCCACCCGCTGCGGGGCCGACACTCGGGTTGAGGCCGTCGGTTCCGGGACCGCCGTCGCCGATGACCGGCACGTCGTAGTAGGTGAAGGTCGCCGGGTCGCTGTCGAACGACGGGTTGGAGACCACGACGTCGACGGCGCCCTCAGCGTGTGCGGGCGTCACCGCCTCGATCAGGGTGTCGCTCTCCACGGTGAACGACGCCGCAGCGACGCCGCCGAAGGTCACCGCGTCCGCACCCAGGAAGCCGGTTCCGGTGATGCTCACCGCGGTTCCGCCCGCGATGGGGCCGCCGTCGGGGTCGAGGCCGCTGATACCGGTGTCCGGATCGCCGATCACCGGCTGGTCGTAGTACGTGAACGTCTGCGCGTTCGACGTACCGCCCGGCGTCGTCACGGTCACATCGACCGCGCCCGCCGCGTGAGCGGGAGTGGTGAAGGACAGCTCCGTTGCGGAGGCGACGGTCACGTTCGCCGGTGCGATCACCGTGCCGCCGATCGTGACCGACGTCTGACCGGCGACGAAGTTCTCACCCGTCACCGTCACCGGTGTACCGCCGGCCACCGGGCCGAACGACGGGTTCAGGCCGTCGGTTCCGGGGCCACCGTCGCCGATGACCGGAACGTTGTAGTAGGTGAACGTCGCCGGGTCGCTGGACAGCGCCGGGTTCGAGACCACGACGTCCACGGCACCGGCGGCGTGCGCCTCCGTCACCGCATCGATCTGCGTGTCGCTGACCACCGTGAACTCGCGAGCCGGAGCACCGCCGAAGGTCACCGCGTCCACATCCGCGAAGCCCGAGCCCGTGATGGTCACCTCAGTGCCGCCCGCGACGGGTCCCGCATCCGGGTCGAGGCCGCTGATACCGGTGTCCGGATCGCCGATCACCGGCTGGTCGTAGTACGTGAACGTCTGCGCGTTCGACGTACCGCCCGGCGTCGTGACGGTGACATCCACCGCCCCTGCCGCGTGTGCCGGGGTGGTGAAGGACAGTTCGGTCTCGGACGCGACCGTCACCGCTGCCGGCGCGATGACCGCGCCGCCGATGGTGACCGACGTCTGACCGGCGACGAAGTTGTCGCCCGTCACCGTCACCGGTGTCCCGCCCGCAGACGGGCCGGCACTCGGGTTGAGGCCGTCCGTGCCCGGACCGCCGTCGCCGATGACCGGCACGTCATAGTAGGTGAAGGTCGCCGGGTCGCTGGAGAGCGACGGGTTCGACACCACCACGTCGACGGCACCGGCGGCGTGAGCCTCGGTGACCGCATCGATCCGCGTGTCGTCGACGACCGTGAACGAGCGAGCCGGGGCGCCGCCGAAGGTCACCGCGTTCGCACCGGTGAAGCCGGTGCCCGTGATGGTGACCGCCGTGCCGCCGGCCACCGGGCCCTCATCCGGGTCCAGTCCGCTGATGCCCGCGTCCGGGTCGCCGATGACGGGCTGGCCGTAGTAGGTGAACGACAGCGGAGCGCTGGTGCCGGACACGTTGGTGACCGTCACGTTCACACCCCCCGCAGCGTGCGGCGGCGAGCTGACGACGATCGTGGTGTCGCTGGTCTGGTTCGTCAGCGGCAGCACCGTGCCACCGAAGTCCACCTGGGTCGCTCCCGCGAATCCGGTGCCCGTGATGGTCACCGAGGTGCCGCCCGCCGTGGGACCGAACGTCGGCGAGAGGCTCGTCGGCGCCGGCACCGGCACGTACAGGTACGGAACCTCGTTGCTGGTGGTGAGCGGGTTTGCGACCGAGACCTGAACCGATCCGGCGACGTGCGCCTCGGTGACGGCCGAGATCTGGGTGTCGCTGTCGACCGTGAAGCTCCGGGCAGGCTGGTCACCGAAGGTCACGGAGGTGACGTTGGCGAGGCCGGTTCCCGTGATGGTCACCGGCGTGCCGCCGGCGATGGAACCACGATCGGGGTCCAGACCGATGTCGCCCGCGCCGTCTCCGATCACCGGGGTGTCGTAGTAGGAGAAGGTCTGCGCGTTGGAGGTGCCTCCGGGAGTTGTCACCGTGACGGGCACGCCTCCCGCGGCGTGTGCCGGGGTGGTGAACTCGAGCTCGGTGCCGGAGGTCACGGTGACGCTCGCGGCCGGGATGACGGTGGTGCCGATCGTGACCGAGGTCAGGCCGTCGACGAAGTTCTCACCGGTCACGGTCACCACGGTGCCGCCGGCCGTCGGGCCCTGGCTCGGGTCGAGGCCGTTCGTGCCCGGACCGCCGTCACCGATCACCGGGGCGTCGTAGAACGTGAAGGTGGCAGGGTCGCTGCTCTCCAGCGGGTTCGAGACGACCACGTCGACCGCGCCCGCGGGGTGCGCCGCCGTGGTGGCCTCGATCTCGGTGTCGGAGATCACGCTGAACGCCACGTCGGTGCCGTCGAAGGTGACCGAGTCCGCACCGGTGAAGCCGGATCCGGTGATGGTCACCACGGTTCCGCCGGCCGTGGGACCGTTCACCGGGTCCAGGCCGATGTCGCCGAGACCGTCACCGATCACCGGGGTGCCGTAGTAGGTGAACGTCTGCGGCGCGCTGACACCGGTGGAGTTGGTGACCGTCACGTCGACGGGACCGGCAGCGTGCGGCGGCGAGGAGACGACGATTGACGTGTCGGTGTGCGCGCCGACCGGGAGGGTCGTGCCGCCGAAGGTGACGACGGTGGCGTCCGCGAACCCGGATCCGGTGATGGTGACTGACGTTCCGCCGGCGACCGGGCCGAAGTTCGGAGCGAGGCCCGTGATGGCAGGAAGCGGCACGTAGGTGAACACGGCCGGGTCACTGGCGAAGTCCGGGTTCGAGACGACGACGTCGACGGGTCCCGCCGCGTGCGCCGCGGTCGTGGTGGTGATCGTCGTGTCGTCCACGACCGTGAACGGCCGGCTGTCGCCATCGAAGGTGACATCGTCGGCGCCCAGGAACCCGGTGCCGGTGATGGTCACGCCGGTACCGCCGTCGGTCGAGCCCCGATCAGGGTCGAGCCCGATCGCGCCGCCGCCTCCGATGACCGGCTGGTCGTAGTACGTGAACGTCTGCGGAAGCGATGCGCCTCCGGCCGTCGTGACCGTCACATCCACCGGGCCGGCCGCGTGTGCGGGCGAGGTGGCGGTGATCTGCGTCGGCGAGTTCACCGTGTACGACTGGGCCGCGGTCCCGCCGAAGCTCACCGCGCTGGCACCGGTGAAGTTGGTGCCCGTGATCGTGACCACGGTGCCTCCCCCGACCGGGCCATGGTTCGGCGTCAGCCCGGCAAGGGTGGGAGCCGCGACATAGGTGTAGGTGAGCGGGCTGGTTGTCCCGCCCGCGGTGGTGACCACGACCGGCACGGGGCCTGCCGCGTGCGGCGGGGTCGAGACCGTCACCGAGGTGGGCGTGTTGGCGGTGACGGCGGCGGAGAGGCCGTCGAACGTGACGGCGGTCGCGCCTCCCAGATCCGTGCCGGTGATGGTTACGGCCGTGCCACCGGCTGTGGGGCCGCTGCTCGGGGAGAGAGAGGTGGCGACCGGGGCCGGGGCCACCGCCAGCGCGCGAACGGCGGAAGTGGCCAGGGGCAGTTCGATGACGTTCGCTCCGGGGAGCACCGAGACCGTGAGCGCGCGGACACGGAACATGCCGTCCGCGGTGTCCTGCTGGTTCACGGTCAGGTCGACGATCTGGTTGAGCACGTCGTCGAGCACGGGTCGCAGCACATCCACGACCCCAGCCACGGTGGACTGCAGTGCGGCGGTGATCGCGGCCGTTCCGGCGCCGGCGACGCCGAGCACAGGAGACAGCGCCAGCCGGATCGCAGGCAGCGTGGTGTTCGTCACAAGGTTGAGCACACTACCGAGCGGTACTTCGGTATCGCCCAAAGCCGAGGTGAGGGTGATTCCACCGGTGCTCTGGACGACCGGCGCCGGCTGGGTCGAGTCGGTGAACTGTCTCAGCGTTCCGGAGAGGGTGATGGCCAGATCCGATTCCACGCTGACCAGCGGGTTGCCGGGAAGAACGCTCACGGTCGGGTTCAGGGTCACCGTGACCTGGGTGCTCTGCAGCGCCGTCACGGCGGCATTGCCGACGTAGCCCGCGAGCGAGCCGAGCAGCGATGCCACGGTGTCGGTGATCTGCGTCACCTCCGCAGCAGTGAGCAGCGACGTGTTGGCCGGAAGGTCGTTGAGTCCCGCGGCATGCAGCTTCGCGAGATCGATGGTGATCACGCCCGTGCCCAGGTCGATGGACACAAGACCGCTGGAATCGCGCAACGGCGTCAGCAGCAGTGCGGAGGTGACATCCCCGAGGTTCACGGTCGCGGAGATCTTCGGGGTGCCCAGACTGATCCTGGCAAGCAGGACATCCAGCGATCCCGAGCTGACGCCGTTCAACACGGTCTGGAGGACTCCGTCGGTGGCGAACAACGCCTGCGTGGCCGTTTCCGCCGTCGATTGGAGCGCGGCGGTGAGGCCGGCGACGAGCGGCGAGGACACCCGCATCTGTGCGCCGGCAACGACGTAGTCGCTCGTCGTGGTACCCGAGGAGGCCTGAGCCTTCGAGTAGAGCGCGCCGAGGCGGAGTGTGAGGTCATCGATGATCTCATCGCTGAGTTCGGAGAGCCCGAGCTGGCCGAGAAGCGCCGTCAGCTGAACTGTGGCGTACCCGGTGTCCATGTTGGCGTCCGGATCGAGCTCGATCGCGCCAGACCCGGAGACCGCACCGCTGGCCGCGACCGCGTCCACCGGCGACGACGCGTTCGCCACGCCGCCCAGCACACCCGCCTGCGCGGACGCCCCGAGATCCAGAAGTCCCCCGTTCGAGCCGTTCCCGATGAGTGGCAGCGACAGTCCCGGAAGGCTGACGCCGATCAGCCCATCCAGGACCGAGGCGTCGATAGACGCGCGATGCTCCCCGGGCGAGCTCGGATACGCCGACTGTGCGGTGATCAGATCCAGCAGATCAACACCCAGGAGGTTCGTGTCGATAAGGCGCGCGTACGCCTCCGACTGATCCGTCGGCGCTGCCACCGCCGGTGGCGCGACGATCCCTATCCCGAACACGGACGCCACCGCGATCGCGGCGGTGGCGATCAGGCCGCGTGGTCGGCGCCGTGCAGTGTCGGGTGGGGGCACGGGGGGACGCGAAATCGTGAGCACGGGGGAGCTCCTTCGGGGGAATTTTCAGCTGTGACTCACAGGGGACAACGGGGGATGTCCCAGCGAGTTGCCAGCAAGGTATCATGCATGTCATGCACGGTCCATAGCCTCTGACGCCACCAGCACTTCCGCGTCATCATGCGGAACGTGAGGTCATCATCATGTCGACCTCTCGCTATCCCCTTGCGCCGAAGGATGGATGTGGTGTATGCACATCGGTCCTTATTTGGATGAGTAGTGCACGAGAACACCAAGATTCGTGCATCGCTTCATCTGATCATCGAGGCAGATCGTTTCGCGTCGCCGCCGTGGGGAATAGTCGTCACCTCCGTCGCGTTCCAGCCCACATGACCGACACCAGCACCGGCCCCGTCACTTCCCACCGCCTCGCCGTCGATGTCTGGCTCGACGTCGCATGCCCGTTCTGCGCCCTCGGCGACAAGCGCCTGGAGAACGTCCGTGCCGGGCTGCCGTTCGGTGACGACATCGACGTGACGTATCACTCGTACCAGCTGGACCCGTCCGCACCCGCTCACGGCGAACCGGGAACCGCGGCGCAGAAGCTCATCGCGCGCGGCATGGACCCGCGGCAGCTGGAGGCCTCGCACCGCCACCTCACCGAGCAGGGCCACGCGGAAGGATTCCGCTTCTCCTTCGAGGATTCCGTGCCGTCCAACACGTTCGACGCCCACCGCTTCCTCCAGGCGGCGCGCGCCGAAGGTGTCCAGCAGCCTGTTCTGGACACCCTGTTTCGCGCGTACTTCTCTGACGGCGAAGACGTCGGCGACCTCACTCTGCTGCGCGATCGTGCCATCGAAGCGGGCCTGAGCGCTGAGCTCGCCGACCGCGTCGTCGCGGACGCCGACGCCTTCCGCGGCGAGGTGGAGGCAGACATCGCCCAGGCTGCCGCCTACGGCATCCAGGGCGTTCCGTTCTTCGTGATCGACGGCCGTTACGGCATCTCCGGCGCGCAGCCCTCGGAGGCCTTCGAGCAGGCCCTCACCCAGGTCTACACGGAGATCAACGCGAAGTGAGCGCGCCGCTCGCCCTCTCCGTCCTCGATCTCATCCCGGTACGCACCGGACAGAGCTCGACGCAGGCCGTCGCCTCCGCACTGGAGCTCGCGGTACGCGCCGACGAGCTGGGGTATCGCCGCTACTGGTTCGCCGAGCATCACAACATGCCGGCGGTGGCATCGACCACTCCCCCTGTGCTGATCGCTGCAGCTGCCGCGCGCACCCGCCGGATCCGCGTGGGTTCGGGCGGCGTCATGCTTCCGAATCATGCGCCGCTGGTCGTGGCCGAGCAGTTCGCCGCGCTGGAAGCGCTCGCGCCGGGTCGCATCGATCTCGGAATCGGGCGGGCGCCGGGAAGCGATCCCGTGATCACCCAGCTGCTGCGCCAGAGCGGCACGTCGTCCGACGTGGAGCGCTTCCCGCAGCACATCGCCGACATCCTGGCCCTCACCGGCGAGGACGGCGCCAGCATGCGGTTCGTGAGCGGTGGCGAGTACGTCGTTCGCGCCACTCCGGCGGCCATCGGCCGCCCCGACGTCTGGCTCCTGGGCTCGAGCGACTACTCCGCCCAGCTGGCGGCGCAGATGGGTCTGCCGTACGTGTTCGCGAACCACTTCTCCGGGTCGGGGCTCGAGCGCGCGCTCGATCTGTACCGCACCTCCTTCCAGCCTTCTGCCGACCTCGCCGAGCCCCGGACGTTCCTGACCGCGAACGTCGTCGCTGCGCCGACCGCCGAAGAAGCGGAGGCTCGTGCCCTGCCGCAACTGCGGATGTTCGCGCGCATGCGCACCGGAAAGCCGCTCGAGGCCCTGGAGACCGTCGATGCGGCCCAGGCCGCCACCGAGGATGCGATGACAGCGGAGTTCATGGGCTCTGCGCGCGCTCGCTGGTTCGTGGGAACCGGCGACATGGTGCGCAGCGACCTCTCGGCTTTCGCCGCGAAACACGGCCTGGACGAGGTCATGATCTCGCCGGTTGCGGGTGCCTACGAGGGTGAGGATCTCGCGACCGCTCCGGGGCGGATGCAGACGCTGGAGCTCATCGTCTGAGGCCGGCGAACGCCCACGCCGCCCGTGTGAGCGGCCGCGGGGCTTGTTCCCGCACCGCCTCGAACCTGCCTCGTCGCACCCGGGGAGAGAGAACGAGGCCGGGCGCGGCGGCGAGCTAGACTCCCCCTCGTACGCAGGGGGTGTCGATGACGACTGAGGCAACGACGGGGACGATCACGGCGACGGGTGGCATCACCCGTCCGCCCACGCGCATGCACGCGCTCGACGGACTGCGCGGTCTCGCGGCTGTGGCCGTCGTCATCTGGCACGCGCTGATCTCCACCGACCTCGGCCGGTTCATCTCGATCCAGCTGGACTCCGCGACCGCCACCACGGCGGAACGGGCGGAGCCGTTCTCGGTGGCGTGGTGGGTGTGGGACACGCCCCTCCGGCTGGCGAGCATGGGAACGAACGCGGTCACGATCTTCTTCGTCCTCAGCGGATTCGTCCTGGTGCTCCCGCTGCTACGCGGCAGATCCATGAATCTGTGGAGCTATTACCCGCGCCGCTTCCTCCGCCTCTGGATCCCGTCGGCGGCGTCGGTACTCTTCGCTGCAGCCCTCGTGGTCCTGACCCTCGGCGTGCCCCGCGGCGGGGAGAGCGCGTGGGTGCGGGCATCGACGATCGACCGGCTCAGCATCGGAGACGTGATCTCGAACCTCTTCCTCATCACCGGCCGCGCTTCACTCAACAACCCGCTGTGGTCACTGAAATGGGAACTGCTCTTCTCCCTCCTCCTGCCTCTCGCCTTCCTTTTGGTGCTCCGCGTGGACCGTCATTGGTCGCTGTGGGCCACGGTTGCGCTGTGCGCGGTGCTGAGCGGCCTCGGCGGCTGGTTCCTGGTGCCGGCCCTGCAGTTCGGTCCGATGTTCGTGGCTGGCGCCGCCGTCGCGAAGCTCTACCGCACCCGCATCGTGAAGCCCGCTCCCTGGCGGTCATG
This sequence comes from Microbacterium nymphoidis, assembly GCF_021044885.1. Lineage (GTDB taxonomy): Bacteria > Actinomycetota > Actinomycetes > Actinomycetales > Microbacteriaceae > Microbacterium > Microbacterium nymphoidis. The sequence continues at coordinate 1,264,321 of NZ_JAJNOD010000001.1, forward strand.
GGTGGCCACCGGCGCGGGTCTCGCGCTCATCGCCGTGCCGGATGCGGCGCGCACGTTCGGCGGGCTCGCTCTCACCGACCGAGCATCCCTGGCGCTCAGCGCCAGCGTCGTCCTCGGCGCAGCGCTCCTGGTCTTCGGGCTGAGCGTGCCGTCACGTCTCACCACGTTCGTCGGCATCCCGCCGCTGCGCTTCCTCGGCCGGATCTCGTTCGGGCTCTACCTCGTCCACGTGCCCATCATCGTCGCGGGCGCCCTTCTCCTGCCCGATGGGACCACGGCGCTCTGGTTGACGCTGCCCGCGTCGTTCATCGTCGCGTGCCTGTTCACGATCTGGGTGGACGAGCCGGCCACGCGCCTCGCGCACCGGGTCGGCACATCAGCGGCTTCCGCGGTGGCGACCGCGTCCTCGAGGGTCTGAGCTCAGACGACGAAGAGCGGCGGATGCGAGGCATCCGCCGCTCGATCGCAGTGGTCGATCTCCCGATCTGGAAGAGACGGGCGGCGGGGGGTGCCGAGCCGTCGATCGGGCGCACGCCGTGGGGCCGTGCAATGAGGACGCTCGCGAGGGGGGCGCGAGCGGCCTCATCACTGTCTCGATCGGCGTCGTCAGGGACGAACGCTCTTCGTGATCCCAGTCAACAACCCCATGCGGGTGCATGGAAGGGTGGGCGGGGAAGACTACCCGCCCGGCCTACCCGCTCCCCTCGCCGGCGCGAGCGGACAGCCGTCCGCGCCACCCGCTCACCCGGCGTGGACCGAACGGGAGGGAGGATCGGCCACGCCCAGCGCCGCCGCCTCGTCCCGGCTGGCGACACCCAGACGTTTGAGGATGTTCGCCACGTGGAACTTCACGGTGTTCGGTGAGATGAACAGCTGGGCGGCGATCTGCGCGTTCGTGCGGCCCTGCTGCAAGAGCGCCAGCACCTCGCGCTCGCGCTCGGTGAGTTCCACCCGTCGGGCGGCGCCGGTCACCGCGCTGCGCTCCGGAAGCACGTCGGCGAGCTGAGGCCGATCGACCGACCGCGCGAGTTCGCGCAGCGCCTGCACGTCGGCGTCCGGCAGGAGCAGTGCCCAGGCACTCCGCCCCGTCCCGGGGACCTGTTCCGCCACCCGGGCGAGCTCCGAAAGCGCGGCGGCCTGATTGCCCAGCCGGAGGTGAGCGGCGGCGCGGACCACGGCGTAGAGCCCCGTCGCTCGCACAGAGCGGGGGCGGTCGTCCTCCCGCAGCGCGGCGGTCAGATCGCCCGAACCGGAGACGAGTGCCGCGTGGCTGCGCAGCACGTCCGACAGGTAGGGATCGGCCTGCAGGCCGGGAGCGCGCAGCAGAGGCCCGATATCGCCGCCGCGCATGGCCTCCGCCAGCGCCAGCAGCGTCGTCCGCCAGCCGCGATCGGGCCCCGTGACGGTGCGGGCCGCATCGGGAAGTGCCTGCAGCACCCCGATGGCGGCCTCGGGTCGCCCCAGGGCCAGGAGCGTGGCTGCATGAGCGGTCCCCAGCGGTGAGATGAGCACCGAGGGGCTCGTGGACGCCACGGCGTGCATGGTGATGTGCAGCGCCCGCTCGGGATCGATGAGGTCCAGGGCTGCCCAGATGCGCGCGGCCTGCACCAGCGCCCACCACGGATCACGACCGACCGCCGATCCGAGTTCCTGACGGTTCGGATCCAGCGCAGGTCGCGTGTAGGCGGCCACGAGCGACTGATCGCCGACGATCGTCCCCGCGATCGCGAGCCCCCAGTCGGCCTGCATGAGAGCCGGCTCGCGAGGGTCGGCCACCTGCGCCCGCACCCACGACCACAGCCGCACGGCGCGCAGGTACTGCTCCGAGAACATGTACACCATGGCGAGGTCGCTCGCCGCGACGGCGAACTCGGGCAGCTCCCGCGAGCCCACCCCCGGTTCGATCGAGAGGACGAGCTCCGCCCCGCGTGCCGCGATGCGCAGCGCACCGTCCTCGTCCCCGATCAGATGCATCGCGAACGCCGCGAAGGAGAGATTGCGTGCCCGCTGCGCCGCCGACGCCGGGTGCTCCGCGAGGAGGCGACGGGCGGCGTCACGCAGCGGACGATCAAGGGCGTCCACGGACCCGGTCGCCTCGGCGCGGGCGGTGGCGACGGTGAGCAGGATTCCGGGATGGGCCGGATCGCTGAGGGAGGCGACGCCCGACTCCACCGGCACCGCACCCAGCGCCTCGTGCAGCTGCAGACCCCGGGTCACGATCTCGCTGATGGCGGTGCGCCGGGCAAGCCGGTCCGCCTCCTCCGCGTGGCCCTGCCGGATGGCGGTGACGAAGCCCGCGATGAACGAGTCCACCGACGCGTCGCGCACCCGTGACTGCGAACGCCACCCGTCGTCGTCCCCCGTCATGCCGACCACCTTAGCCGCAGCGCCACGGGCGCGCATCGCTGATTCGGTCGACTCCCGGCGACCCGGGATCACTCTTCCGGTTCGCCGCTGAGAATGCCGCGCAACCAGTCTCGTGCCTCGACGAAGAGCTCGTCCGCATAGCGGTCCGAATAGTGCACCACCTGCCGGTCCGCACGGGGATAGGAGCCGAGGAACACCACGCGCGGGCTGAATCTGCGCACGCCCATCAGCGCGTCGGCCATGCGCTCATCCTGTACGTGACCGTCGGCGTCGATGATGAAGCGATAGCGGCCCAGGGTGTCGCCGATCGGACGGGACTGGATCAGGCCGAGGTTGATGCCACGCGTGGAGAACTGCTCCAGCAGCTCCAGCAGACCACCGGGCCGGTCATCGGAGAGCTCGGCGATCACCGTGGTCTTGTCGGCGCCGGTGGGGGGCACCGGTGCCACCACACGGGAGACGAGCACGAAGCGCGTGACGGCATTCGCGTTGTCGCCGATGTTCTCGGCCAGCACCTCGACGTCGTAGTGCTCGGTGATGTTCGGCGGAGCGATCGCCGCCTCCACCGTGAGTGAACCGTCGAGCAGACCGATGGTGCTGGCCACGTTGCTCGCGGCCGGGACGTGCGAATGGGTGGGGAGGTTCTCCTGAAGCCAGATGTGGCACTGCGCGTAGGCGACGGGGTGGGCGGCGATACGGTCCACGTCGGCTAGCGCCGTGCCGCGCGGCGCGACCAGCACGAACGACACCGGCACCAGGTACTCCCCCACGATGCGAAGACCCGGGATGGTGGCCAGGGCGTCCTGCGTGGTGGTGACGCCGCCGTCGACGGAGTTCTCGATCGCGATCATCGCCGCATCGCTGCGGCCGCTGGTCACGTCGGCGAGGGCCTCGCCGACGTTGTGCACCGGACGCCAGATCTGACCGCGCGCCTCCGGAACCTGGGCGAGGGCGGCCTCGGTGAACGTCCCCGCCGGGCCCAGATAGCTGTAGGTACGGCGTTCGGCATCCGACGGCAGTGACATGAGTGTCAGCCTAGTTCCTGCCCGTGCCGCACACGGACGGTCAGCCGATGGCGGGGTCCGGAACGAAGAACACCCCGCCGGCATCCGTGTAGGTGTGCGAGATGAGTCCGTCCTGCTCGTCGAGGCGGCGCTGGGTCATGATGAACGTCGCGGGGTCGTTGAAGAACGCGAGGAACAGCAGCCCCGCCCCCGGAGCATCGCCGAGAGCATAGCTGCGGCGGAGCATGAGCGGGCGGCCTATGTTGCTGGGGTGCGCGCGCCGTGCGTGCGCGGCCGTCGGCGTGAGCAGACGACCCGTCTCGGACTTCGCGAACAGATCGACCTCCGCCATGCCGTCGCCGCCGGAGAGCGGAGACCCGGTGTCCCGGCGGCGGCCGATGGCCTCCTCCTGCTCCGGCACCGCCAGGCCGGTGAAGGTCGACTCGATGTGCATCCGTCTCACGACCGCATACGTGTCGCGTCCCGAGCCCGTCCACACCCCCGCGTCCAGCAGGTCCGCCGTCCGCGGGTTGATGATCCCGTCCACGAACCCGATCGGCGTGCGGGTCGTCCCCGCCGGTGTCGGCGCATCGCGCGAGCCGTTGCTGCGCCAGAGCACCGTGGCCTGCGGGGTCGCGGCGAGGATCGCCCTCATCCGGTCGGCGACGGCTGCCGCCGTCTCCGCAGAGACCTCAACCAGGAGGTCCCCGGCGGCGAGGAACGGCGCCCGGTCATTGCGGAAAGCGGGAAGCGGCTCGGCATGCGCCACCCGCTCCGGCCAGACCGCGGCTGCGAGCGCGGGAGCGACGCCCACCAGAACCGTCAGCTCCCCCGCGTCCGGGGTGACCTCGCTCGTGGCGGTGTGAATCGCCTCGACAGCGGTGCGGACGTCCGCCGGCGTGGTCGACGCGAGGGTGAGCACCGCAACCGTGAGGTGCCGCGGGGGCACCTCGGGCCAGGTGGCTCCGGGCAGGCGGTGGGCCTCGGCCAGCGCGCGCTGTTGCGTACTGCTGGTGGTGCTGGCCGCCGGCTCCGGGGCGGCAGCCGATCCCTCGCCCATCCGCCCGAGCGCGAAGCCGGCTGCCCCGGTCACGGCGGCAGCGCCGATTCCCGCGAAGAGCGACCGGCGACCGATCTTCCGCGTGGTGCCGTCGCCCGGCTCCATGGTCGTGCCTTCGCTCATGCGGCGGGATCTGCGAGCAGATCGGCAGCAGGCACGCTCACGGTGCTGACGTCCGGCAGGTCCACCGCATCCGGCAGCGTGCGCGGGGTCTCATCGACGCTGTCCAGACCGGGACGTTCGGGCGTCGTCGCCACCTTCGCGAAGCTGATGCCGGCGGGGGCGACCGGCTGGGCCCAGGCGGCCGGGGCGATCCCGTCGCTGCAGCGCGCCGTGGCGAGCGCGGGCGGTTCGCTTCGTGCACCGACAGGCAGCTGGAAGCAGTTCTGTGATCCGGCATGCTCGGCGCTGGGTGCGAACACCACGGCCAGCGCCGAGTCGTCCCAGACGTTGTCCGTGACGCTCGTGCCCGACGGGGCGAAGTCGTCCGAGGAGTTCACCCAGACACCCGCGTTCGGGTTGCCGGTGATGAGGTTGGCACGCACCACGGCGTCCACCGTTCCGGACAGGCCGACGCCCACGCCGAAGGCACCGGTCGCCTGCTCGGGCGTCTGCGACTCGTCGTTGTCGGTGATCACGTTTCCGGCGATCCGGACGCCCCGGGTCGGACCGTGCGCCTCGAGGTAGTTGGAGAGGATGGTGAGGCCGATGCGGTTGCGCGTGATGCGGTTCCCGGTGATGACGACGTTCGACGCGTTGGCGAGTTCGATGCCCACCGCGTTGAGGGTGACGACGTTTCCCGAGACCTCGGCGTTGCAGTCCTCGCACTGGCCGACGTAGATCCCCGAGTCCGATCCGCCGCTCGCGAGGTTCGAGCGGATCACTCCCCCGGTGCGGTTGAACGCGTAGATGCCATACAGGCCGTTGTTCTGCGCGGTGACGGACTGCACCAGATACCCGGCGACGGGGTCGGCCACGTTTCCCGGGAGATAGCCGTCCGGCCCCCGCGCGACGCCCGCACCGTTCTCATCGGTGACCCCGGTGATCAGGACGCCGTTCTGCACGAAATTGCGCACCGTGAGGTTCTCGACGCTGACGCGCGCTCCGGTCATCACCACGCCGTTGCTGCGGGTGAACTCGCCGTCCAGGATCACGCCGTTGCGGTCGGTGCCACGCACGGTCACATCATCGGCGCGCACCTCGAGCGAGGAATGGTACGTGCCGGGTTCGATCATGATGATCCCGCCGGCGGCGACACGGCTTCCGGCATCGGCGAGCTCGGCGTCATTCGTCACGGTGACGACGTCCTGGGTATCGGCCGGTGCACTCGTCGCGGATCCCTCGGGCGCACCCGGCGAGCACGCCGTGATCGCGCCGAGCACACCGACGGCCGCCATGATCGACACGGCCCAGCGGACAGGGCTGCGCATGCTTCTCCTCCTCATGCCCCGGGGGGAGGGCTCGTGGAACGTCGGCCGTGTCGGAGCGGCTTGGTTCCACCGTAGTGGGTGTTGCACTCACACGCTCGCGAGATCGCGCCGTGGAGCCGCCGCCGTCCGGGAATCGAGACCGCCCGTGCGGCGGTGGATCGGCGGGGCTTCCGGCTGTCTTTCAGCCGTGTACTGCGGTAATCGAGCATGCGTGTTCGGCCCGTTCGGTGCAGACTGAGGGCATGACTCGCGCAGGACAGCCCGCCGAACCCGCAGACCTCATCGACGTCGATGCGCTGATCGCGGCGTACTACGACCGACGACCCGACCCGAATGTGCCGGCCCAGCGCGTCGCTTTCGGCACCAGCGGCCACCGCGGATCCTCGTTCTCGACGAGCTTCAATGAGGACCACATCCTCGCCACCACGCAGGCGATCGTGGACTACCGTGCAGCGCAGGGCATCGCCGGCCCGCTGTTCCTCGGTCGCGACACCCACGGCCTCTCGCTTCCGGCCGAACGCACGGCCCTGGAGGTCCTGGTCGCGAACGGCGTGGACGTGCGACAGGATTCGCGGGAGTCGTGGGTCCCCACGCCCGCGCTGAGCCACGCCATCCTCACCTACAACCACGGTCGCGACGAGGCCGATCCCGGCCGCGCGGACGGCATCGTGGTCACTCCGTCGCACAACCCGCCCACCGACGGCGGGTTCAAGTACAACCCGCCGCACGGCGGCCCCGCCGACACCGACGCCACCGGCTGGATCGCCGACAGGGCCAACCGGCTGATCGCCGCGGGGCTGGAGGGCGTGAAGCGCGTTCGCTTCGCCGACATCGACGGCTCGACCGTGGGCACCTACGACTTCCGCGAGGCCTACGTGCGCGACCTCGCGAACATCCTCGATCTCGACGCGATCCGCGAGGCGGGCGTGCGCATCGGCGCCGACCCGCTCGGCGGGGCATCGGTCGAGTACTGGGCGCTCATCGCCGAGATGCACGACCTGGACATCACGGTGGTCAATCCCGACGTCGACCCCACCTGGCGCTTCATGACGCTGGACTGGGATGAGAAGATCCGGATGGACCCGTCGTCGCCGTCGGCGATGGCCTCCCTCGTCGCGAAGCGGGATCAGTTCGACGTGCTGACCGGAAACGATGCGGACGCCGACCGTCACGGCATCGTCACCCCGGACGCGGGTCTCATGAACCCGAACCACTACCTCGCCGTCGCCATCGCCTACCTCTACTCGCACCGCCCGGGCTGGCGCGAGGATGCCGCCATCGGCAAGACGCTGGTGTCGTCGATGATGATCGACCGCGTAGCGGAGTCCCTCGGGCGCCGTCTGCTGGAGGTCCCGGTGGGCTTCAAGTGGTTCGTCCCGGGTCTGCTCGACGGATCCGTGGCGTTCGGCGGCGAGGAATCGGCCGGCGCCTCCTTCCTGCGCGCGGACGGATCCGTGTGGACCACCGATAAGGACGGCATCCTGCTGGCGCTGCTCGCGGCGGAGATCATCGCCGTCATGAAGCGCACGCCCTCGCAGCTGTACGCGGACATCGAGGCGCAGTTCGGCGCCTCGTCGTACCAGCGCGTGGATGCCCCCGCGACGCCCGAGCAGAAGGCGGCACTCGGCCGGCTGAGCCCCGATGCGGTCGCCGCCACCACGCTGGCCGGTGAGGAGATCGTCGCCAAGCTGTCCCACGCCCCCGGAAACGGCGCGGCCATCGGTGGTCTCAAGGTGCAGACCGAGCACGCGTGGTTCGCGGCGCGTCCGTCGGGGACCGAGGACGTCTACAAGCTGTACGCCGAGTCGCTGCGCGGCGAGGATCACCTGCGTCAGGTGCAGGAAGAGGCTCGTGCGGTGGTCTCGGAGGCGCTCGGCGAATGAGCGCCGAGCATCATCTGGAGTTCTACGAGTACGAGACGCGACTGGCGGCGTACGCGGTCATCATCGATGAGCGCGGCATGCTGCTCAGCTGGTTCAACCACCCCAAGCGAGCGGGATGGTCGCTTCCCGGCGGCGGCGTGGACTTCGAGGAGACCGTGGAGCAGGGACTCGTCCGCGAAATCTACGAGGAGACCGGATACCACGCCGAGATCACGGGGCTGCTCACCGTCACGAGCAGCACGTGGCCGACCGGCGATCGGGGGCGGCCCTTCAAGGCGGTTCGCGTGATCTTCTCGGCCCGCGTGGTCGGCGGAGAGCTCGGCACGATCGAGGTGGGCGGCTCTACGGATCACGCCGACTGGCTTCCGCTCGCCGAGGTGGAGGCGGCCGTGCCACCCACCTCCACCGTCCGCGCCGGACTCGACGCCTGGCGCGCCGCCGGCTGACCCCGCCGCGCCCGGGCTCATCGCGACACGAGCAGCCAGATCACGACGATCACCGGAACGATCACCGCTGCCCAGAGCATCGCACCGAGAATCCGTTCGGCCCACGATGACGCCCCCGGATGGCGGCGGGCGGCGGTACCCGGAGCGAGGGGCTCGGAGTCGACGGTGATCGGCACCGCACGGGCGCCCAGCTGGGCGACCAGACCGGCGTTGCGTGCGGTGATGCCGATCACGCCACCGGCGCGCGTGCGGATCACGAGACGGCGCACCGAGCTGGCCGTCCGCGCCGGAAGCAGCAGGGACTCGATCACGACCACCTCCTCGATGTCCGCGAGAGCGACCGCCCGACGAGGGCGCAGAGCCGATCGGACCACCAGCACATGACGCTCGATCGAGGCGTCCACGAACCGGGCGACGAGCGCAGCGCCGACCAGCAGAGCGGTGCCCGACAGCACCGCGATGACCGCGAGCGTGACCGTCGTGCCCGGGTGTGAACCGGATCCGCCGACGATCAGGGCCAGCCACACGACGGAGGTCAGCAGCGCGGTCGCGGCACCCCCCACGAAGACACGGGCGGCGATGACGGACACCCTGCCATTCTGCTAGGTGCGCGCGGAAACCCGGGGAAGCCGCGTCAGAATCGCGACGCCGCGCACGCGGCGGCCTCGCGAAGCCAGCGCCGCGGGTCTGCGAGCGAGGCCTCCGGCGAGCCGGCGAGTTCGGTGAGCGACAGCGCCGCGGCGAACGCCGACGTGTCGGCATCCGGCGTGATCCGCCCGGCGATCAGAACGGTCGCAGCGCTCGACAACGACGCCACGTGCGCGGGGACCTTGCCCGCCGCGGACTGGGCATCGTAGGAGCCCTCCCCCGTGATGACGACGTCCGCTGCGGCGCTCGCCGCGGGAAGCCCGATCAGATCAGCCACGGCAGCGGCACCGGGAACCAGATCGGCACCCCAGACCCTCAGCGCGAACCCGGTGCCTCCGGCTGCGCCGGCGCCAGGGGCGGTGATCAGCTCATCGGCGGCTCCCGCCGCCACGATCAGCGCCTGTGCCCAGCGGGACAGGACATCGTCCACCTCCCCGATCCGTTCCGCCGGGATGCCCTTCTGCGGGCCGAAGACCGCCGCGGCACCGTGCGGCCCCGTCAGCGGGTTCGTGACGTCGGAGAGCACCAGCACTCCGCGGGCGGGAGCGGCCCGGAGAGCCGACAGATCGACCGAGGCCAGCGATGCCAGCCCGTCGGGAGAGGGCGCGACCTCGCGCCCTCCGGCATCGAGCAGCCGGGCCCCGAGCGCGCGCAGCAGCCCCGCACCGCCATCGGTGGAGGCGCTGGAGCCGATCCCCAGCACCAGCCGCTCCGCTCCGGCATCCAGCGCCGCGGCGATCGCCTGGCCGAAGCCGCCCGTGTGAGCGGTGAAGGGCGCGCGTGCGGACCCCAGCTGCTCGATCCCACAGCAGACGCCGAGTTCCACGACCGCGGTGCCGTCGGGCAGGAGCGCCCATGGTGCGTCGCGCTCACGGCCATCCGCACCGGTGACCCGGGTCGTGCGCGGCGAAGCATCGTGCGCGGCGAGGAAGGCGTCCAGCGTGCCCTCACCGCCGTCCGCCATCGGGCGGAGCACCATCTCATCCTCCCCGCGAACCGACCTCCAGCCTGCCGAGATCACCCGCGCCGCTTCGGCCGCCGATAGCGATCCTTTGAAACTGTCCGGGCAGATCACGACCCGCCGCCGCGTGCCCGTCATGCTCGCCGAGGCGTCGAATCGCGCGGGATCACGGTGAGCTCCACGGCATCTCCGGGACCCGGCCAGTCCTCGGCCACCGCGGCGTGCAGTGCCTGGTAGCCGATCTCATCCAGGGGCACCCGAACCGTGGTGAGCGCGGGGGTCACGTCGGAGCTGGTGGGAATGTCATCGAAGCCGCAGACAGCGATGTCGGAGCCCACGGCGCGGCCGGCGTCGCGGATGGCGCGCATCGCGCCGATGGCCACGACGTCCGAGATCCCGAACACCAGGGTGCCGGGCTCCACCCCTTCCGCCAGCGCCCGCGCCATGAGGTCGATCCCGCCCTGACGGGAGAAGGATCCCCGCAGCACGCGCGGCTCCTCTCCGCCGCCCGCGGTGAAGCCCTCGGCGAAGCCCGCGATGCGGTCGTCGGAGGTGCGAAGCCCCTCCGCGGCGGCGAGCACGATGGCGCGCCGGTACCCGAGCGCGCTCATGTGTTCGGCGAGAGCGGCGGCACCCGCACGGTTGTCCACGGCCAGCCAGCGCACGTCGCCGTCGCCGCGTCCGAGCGCCACCGCGCGCGTCCCGCTAGCCGACAGCGCCGACAGCTCACCGCTCAGCCCGGCGGCGTCGTGGTCGAGGTCGCGCGAGGCGGCCAGGATCAATCCCCGGGGACGCTGACCGCGCAGGGCACGGATCACGCGCACTTCGCGGGCCGGGTCGCGCTCGGTGATGGCGATGGTGACCACGAGCCCGGCTTCGTCCGCACCGCGAGCGACCCCGGCAGCGATCTGGCCGAAGTAGGGGTCCGCGATGTCGGCCACCAGCAGCGCGACGATGGCGCTGGTGCCGCGGGCGGTCGCCTGCGCCGAGAGGTTCGGCGTATACCCGAGCCGGTCCGCTGCCGCCTGGACGCGCTCGCGGTACGCGTCCGCCACGCGGCGAGTGGACCCGTTCAGCACGCGCGATGCCGTGGCCAGCGACACTCCCGCGGCCTGCGCGACATCGTGCAGGGTCGCCGCGGCGCGCGCGGAGGACAGGTCGGGCGCCATCGGGATCTCGCTCACCCCACGGAGTCTACGGGGGCCGCCAGGTGCGGGGACACCGTTTTCCGGAAGCTCTCCGCGGTACGCGACACGACGTTCGCTGGCGCGTCGTCCCACACCTCCTGGTTGAAGATCTCCACCTCGATGTCGCGGTCGTACCCGGTGTCCATCACCGCGCGGGTAAGTGAGGCGAAATCGATCACGCCCTCACCCGGGTAGTGCCGGCTGAGCAGGACGTCCGCCGGCAGCGGAGTGCGCCAGTCGCACACCTGGTAGGTGGCGATCCGACGTTCGCGGCCCGCCCGAGCGATGGAGTCCAGCACCTGCGGATCCCACCAGATGTGGAACGTGTCGACGGTGACGCCCACCACGTCCGGATCGAAGTCCGACGCGATGTCCAGCGCCTCGGCGAGAGTGGTGACCACGCAGCGATCGGAGGCGAACATCGGGTGCAGCGGCTCGATCGCCAGCGTCACCCCGGCCGCGCGTGCGTCATCCGCCAGCGCCCCGATGCCGTCGCGCACGCGCTCCCGGGCGCCGACGATGTCACGCGACCCCTCTGGAAGACCGCCGGCCACCAGCACCAGTACGGGCGCGGAGCCTGCAGCGCCCGCGGATGCCAGCACCGCGGTCTCCTCGATGGCGCGGCGGTTGTCATCGAGCACCGCAGCGCGATCTCCCGCGGTGAAGAACCCCGAGCGGCAGTATGTCGACACGCGGAGCCCGGAATCGGCGATCATCTTCGCCGCTGTGTCGAGCCCGACCTCCGCCACGGGCTCGCGCCACGGCCCGATCGCCTCGATGCCGGCTTCGGCGGTGACGCGCAGGGCCGTGGCCAGATCCGCGTACTTGATCGTCCCCTGGTTGACGGACAGCCGTGCGGGTGCGTTCATGCCTCGACTCCGTTGACCCGCAGCAGCGCATGCCAGCGGTCGGCGGCGAGCTCGGGTCGCTCCAGGGCACGGGACGCGTTCGCCAGGCGGACGATTTCCGACAGGTGCGGAAGGCTCCGGGCGGCGTGGAGCCCCCCGACCATCTGGAACGCGCGCTGGTGGCCGTTCAGCCAGGACAGGAACGCCACCCCGGTCTTGTAGTAGAACGTGGGCGCGGCGAACACCTGGCGGCTGAGCGCCTCGGTGGGTTCCAGGATCTCGAGATAGCGATCGGGCTCGTCGGCATCCAGCGCCTGGATGGCGGCCGAGGCCACCGGCGTGAGCGCCGCGAACGCGCCGAGCAGCGCATCCGAGTGCTGACGTTCGGAGCCCGGCTCGCGCGCGGGCTGCGCGGCGGCGGGAACGTCGGCGCCGCCGATCAGCCCGACGTAGTTGAAGTCATCGCCGGTGAACATGCGAACGCCCTCGGGCAGTTGCTCGCGCACCGCCACCTCGCTCTCCGCGTCCAGCAGGCTCATCTTCACGCCGACCACCTTGTCGGGCGCCTCCGCGATGATCTCCAGCAGTACACGGGACGCCTCGCGCCAGTCCGTGGAGCCGAAGTACCCCTCCAGCTGCGGATCGAACGCGGTGCCCAGCCAGTGCAGGACCACCGGGGTCTGCGCCGATGCCAGCACCGCGCGGTAGACACGGCGGTAGTCCTGCGCGGACGAGGCCGCACGGGCGAGGTGACGGCTGGCCATCAGCACCGGGCCCGCCCCCTGCTCCTCGGTGAAGGCGAGCTGGCTCTTGTAGGCGTCGATCACGGCGTCCAGGCCGATGTGCTCGTCGTCCACGTGATCGGTGTTGACGCCGACGACCACCGACCCGCCCTCCTCGCGCGCCACCTCGGCGCTGCGGGTGATGAGCTCCCGGGTGGCGGCCGCGTCCAGGCCCATGTTGCGCTGCGCGGTGTCCATCGCGTCGGCGACGCCGAGGCCCCAGCCGTAGACGTGCCGGCGGAACGCGAGTGTCTCATCCCAGTCGATCTCGGCGGGGCGGCCGGGAGTGTTGTCGCCCGCGGTCTTGGGCACCACGTGCGCTGCCGCATACGCCACGCGCGAGCGCAACGGTGTGGTGGGACGGGCGTACCCGGCGTGGTCGTCCAGCGGCACCGTGGAGGTGGCACCGGATGAGTCGAGGAGCGTCAGATCAGTCATCGGATCAGCCCAGCGTGAGCTCGTCGAGGGCGATACGGCGACCCTCCCGGCTGGAGGCGAGGCCGGCCTCGGCCAGCTGCACCCCGCGCGCGCCGGCCAGCAGGTCGAACGGGTAGCGGGTGCCCTCGGCGAACGAGATGAGGAACTCCTCCCACTGCTGACGGAAGCCATTGAGGAACACGTCGTTGGTGGGGACGACAGCCCAGTCGGCGTCATAGTCGTGCTCATCGGCGAGGTCCGGGTTCCACACCGGCTTGGGCGTGGCGTTGCGCGACTGGATCTTGGCGCCGAACAGGCCGACCACCGCGGAGCCCAGCGTGCCGTCGATGTGGAACTCCACCAGCTCGTCGCGGTTCACGCGGGTGGTCCAGCTGGAGTTGATCTGGGCGACGGCGCCCCCGGCCAGCTCGAAGATGCCGTACGCGGCGTCATCGGCGGTGGCCTCGTAGGGCTCCCCCGCCTCGTCCCACCGGCGCGGGATGTGCGTCTTCGCCTGCGCGTACACAGTCTCCACCCGGCCGAACAGGTTCTCCAGCACGTAGCTCCAGTGCGGGAACATGTCGACGATGATCCCGCCGCCGTCCTCGGCACGGTAGTTCCAGCTCGGGCGCTGCGCCCGCTGCCAGTCCCCCTCGAACACCCAGTACCCGAACTCGCCGCGCACCGACAGCACCTCACCGAAGAACCCGGAATCGATCAGCCGCTTCAGCTTCTGCAGGCCCGGCAGGTACAGCTTGTCGTGCACGACCCCGGTCTTCACACCCGCCTCCGAGGCCAGCCGGGCGAGTTCCAGAGCCTCCTCCAGCGACTCCGCGGTGGGCTTCTCCGTGTAGATCGCCTTGCCCGCGGCGATCGCCTTGCGCAGCGCCGCAGCGCGGGCCTGCGTGACCAGGAAGTCGGCGTAGATCTCATTGCGCTCGTCGGCCAGTGCCGCATCGAGATCGGTGGTGTAGTCGGCGATGCCGTGACGCTCGGCCAGCTCCGCGAGCTTCGCCTCGCTGCGGCCCACGAGCACGGGGCGCACGGTGAGACGGGAGCCGTCGGCGAGCTCCACGCCTCCGGCGTCGCGGATGGCGAGGATGGAGCGCACGAGGTGCTGGCGATATCCCATCCGCCCCGAAACGCCGTTCATGATGATGCCGACCTCACGCACGGCGGGGCGGGGGGCTGTGGTCGTCTCTGACACGTGTATCTCCATATCGAACGGCGAAGTTCCGGCTTCCGCATCGCTCAGCGGTAAGCGCTTTCCGGCTATCGTGGCACGGGCCGTGCGTCGGCGCAAGTCTCGATGGGAAAGCGCTACCCGGATTCATCGGCCCGCGATTGACACGATTCAAAATGCCAGGTACGTTCGCCGGGAAAGCGTATTCCTACGCCGAGCCGCGCGACGCGACGTCGCTTGCGCGGCGCGCAGACGACGATCGATGGAGACGGCATGAGCGGTGACGGCGGCTCTGTGGGCTGGGCGCTTCGCCTTCACGCTGCGTGCGAATGGATCTGGTTCACCGCCCTGATCAACCTGCTGTGGGTCACGTTCACGGTGGCCGGGCTCATCGTGCTGGGCGCGGCGCCCGCCACGGTCACCGCAGCCGCCCTGACACGGCGTCGTCTGCGCGGCGACCGCGTGCGCGTCGTCCGCGAGTTCTCCCGTGGCTGGCTGACGGAGTTCACCGCGGCGAACGTCGTCGTCGGGCCCGCTCAGGTGGCCACGGCGCTGCTCCTGCTCGGAACCACCACCCAGATGCTCGGCTCCGCACCGGCGCCCGTCGTCATCGCCACCGGGTTCGGCTTCGTGTTCGCGTTCCTGCTCACCGCGGTGCTCGCCACCCTGTATGTGAACTACGACCTCCCCCGCAGCCGCTATCTCCTCGTCGCCTCGCGCTGGCTGCTCGCGAACCTCATCCACGGGGTGCTGCTGGCCGTGGCAGCCCTGGCGATCGTGGTCGCATCGTTCTTCCTGCCCGGCCTGATTCCCGTCTTCGCTGTCGGCGCCTGGCTCGTCGTGTCCACGGCGCTCTGCCTCGGCTTCTTCGCCGCGAACGATCGTCGTGTGGCCGAGCAGGACTCCGCCCCCTCACCGCAGGAGCACGGCAGCTCCTCCACCACGCCGGTGTCCCCGCCCGCCAGCTCATCCGCCCCGCTCTCCGCCACGGCTGCGCGAGCGCCTCGGGCGCACGCCGGCGTGGAGCCTCACCTGTCCCATCCCGCATCGGCTCGCTGACGACAGCGGACCGAATCACCCCAGAAGGAACAACACGATGAACCGCAGAATCCTCACCGGAATCGGGCTCGCCACCGTCGGCGCGCTCGCCCTGGCCGGCTGCTCGGCCGGGCAGGACTCCTCGTCCTCCGAGTCCGCAGAGCTCACGTCGCTGTCGATCATGGCGCCGTTTCTCACCACCAACGCCCCGGCCGCGGACAGCGACGTCCAGCAGGCGCTGGAGAAGGTGATCGGCGTGGACCTGGACGTCAACTGGGTCCCCAACGCGTCGTACGAGGACAAGACCAACATCACGCTGGCGGGAGACAGCATCCCGCAGGTCATGGTGATCCAGGGCAAGACCCCGGGGTTCGTGAAGAACGCCCAGGCCGGTGCGTTCTGGGAGCTCACCGACTACCTCGACGACTACCCGAACCTGAAGACCAACCTCCCCGCCGTGCAGGCTGCGTCGTCGATCAACGGCAAGGTCTATGGCGTCTTCCGCGCCCGCGACGCCATGCGCGCGGCCGTGATCATCCGCAAGGACTGGCTCAACAACCTCGGCCTCGAGGCGCCGAAGAGCATCGATGATCTGTACGAGATCGCGAAGGCGTTCACGGAGAACGACCCGGACGGCAATGGCCAGAAGGACACCTACGGCCTGATCATCCCGAAGTGGCCGGGCTCGATCGGCAGCAACAGCCCGTACGACGCCATCGAGGTGTGGTCGGGTGCCGGGAACCTGTGGAAGGACGTCGACGGCACGCTGGAACCGTCCTTTGCGCAGCCGGAGTGGCTGAACGCGGTGAAGTTCGAGAAGAAGCTGGTGAGCGAGGGTCTCGTCAACCCCGACTACG
This sequence comes from Microbacterium nymphoidis, assembly GCF_021044885.1. Taxonomy (GTDB): domain Bacteria; phylum Actinomycetota; class Actinomycetes; order Actinomycetales; family Microbacteriaceae; genus Microbacterium; species Microbacterium nymphoidis. The sequence goes on from NZ_JAJNOD010000001.1 coordinate 1,280,432, forward strand.
CCACGTTCGACTCCGCCAAGTGGAACGAGCCGTTCCTCAACGGGAAGGGCGGCATCATCATCGACGTGCATTCGCGCGCCGGCGTGATCACCAGCCTCCTCAAGGAGAGCAACCCCGACGACTACGAGAACTTCGTGACCGTCACCGGCAACCTCACGAACTCGGACGGCGAGCTCAACGCCATGCCCACGGCCGGCTACAGCGGCTTCCTCGCCATCCCCAAGGCGCAGGTGCGCACCGAGGAGCAGCTTCGCGCAGTGCTGGGCGTTCTCAATGAGATGAACTCCCCGGAGGCGGGCAAGATCATCAACAACGGCATCGAGGGCGTGACCTACACGGTCGAGGACGGCCTCGCCGTGGCCGTGGACGGGGCCTCTCAAGTCGACAAGGACACCGTCCTCAGCTTCGCCCAGCTCGGCACGAACGTGAACGGCTTCCAGGGGTACCTGCCCAAGCAGCCCACCGAGTTCGAGCAGCAGATGTACGACGAGCGTCTGAAGATCCAGGACAGCGACCTCGAACACGCCGTCTACAACCCCGCGGCCCCGTACGTCTCCGCGACTTACACCGCACAGGGCGCTCAGCTGGACACCATCATCTCCGACGCCCGCATCCAGTTCCTCGCCGGCCAGATCGATGAGAAGGGGCTCGAGGACGCCATCGCGCGCTGGCGCTCCAGCGGCGGCGACGCGGTCGCCTCCGAGATCAACGAGCTCTACCAGGCCGACGCCTCGAAGAAGTGACGACGTGCGGGGCGGTCACCGGCCGCCCCGCACCGAGGAAAGGACGAGCGATGACAGTCGTCGACGATCAGAACCTCGCCGTGACGGAGGCACTCGTGGTGCCCCCGGGGCGGCGTCGCCGTGGCGTACGCGTGCATTTCACCCAGTTCAAGTGGCTCTATCTGCTCCTGATCCCGGGCGTCATCTACTTCGCCACCTTCCGCTACGGCCCGATGTACGGCGCCGTCATCGCCTTCAAGGACTACGTGCCGTTCCTCGGCATCAACGACAGCGCGTGGGTGGGTTTCCGGCACTTCGAGGCCTTCTTCCAGAGCCCCGACTTCGCCCGGCTGCTTGCCAACACGCTGATCCTCGCGGCCCTCAGCCTGTTCATCTGCTTCCCGCTCACGATCATCGTGGCGCTGCTACTGAACGAACTGCGCGTCACGATCGTCAAGCGCACGGTGCAGACCCTGGTGTACATCCCGCACTTCCTCTCGTGGACCGTCGTGGCCTCGCTGACCTACCTGCTGTTCGCGCTCGACCTCGGCCCGCTGTTCCACCTGATCAACGGGATGCTCGGGACCGACATCGACTTCCTCACCGACCCCGGCTGGTTCCGTCCGCTGATCGTGCTGCAGGACATCTGGAAGAACACCGGGTGGGGCACGATCATCTTCCTCGCCGCGCTGGCGACGGTGGATCAGGAGCAGTACGAGGCCGCCATCATCGACGGTGCCGGCCGCTTCCAGCGGGTGTGGCACATCACGCTCCCCTCGATCATGCCGACCGTCATCGTCATGCTCATCCTGCGCATGGGCGACGTGCTCAACACCGGGTTCGAGCAGATCTACCTCATGACCAACGCCCTCAACCGTCAGGTGGCCGACGTGTTCGACACCTACGTGTACTTCATGGGCATCACGCAGGGCTCGTACAGCTACTCGACGGCCGTCGGCCTGTTCAAGGCCATCGTGGGCGTCGTGCTCATCTTCGGCGCGAACTGGCTGGCCAAGCGCTTCAACCAGAACGGGGTCTTCTGATGGCTCGCGAACGCTACCGCTTCAACACACCCGCCGGACGCGTCTTCGACGTCGTCAATGTGGTCTTCCTCACGGCGCTCGGCATCGTGGCGCTCATCCCGTTCGTCTATGTCATCGCCGGCTCGTTCGCCACGGAGTCCGAGCTCACCACGCGCTCGTTCTTCCTGTGGCCCGAGACGTTCAGTCTGAAGGCCTACGAGTCGATCCTCACCTCGCCGGCGTTCCTGCGGGCCATCATCACGACGGTGCTGGTGACCGCGGTCGGAACGGCCATCCAGCTGCTGCTCACGGCGGCGATGGCCTACCCGTTGTCGAAGGGGAACCTTCCCGGTGGTCGCGTGATCATGGGTCTCGTCGTGGTCACGCTCGTCTTCAGCGGCGGGATGATCCCCACCTTCCTCGTCGTGAAGGACCTCGGGCTGCTCAACACCTACTGGGCCCTCATCCTCCCCGCGGCCATCAACCCGTTCAGCCTGATCATCATCAAGAACTTCTTCCAGCAGCTGCCGGCGGAGCTGGAGGAGTCGGCGAAGATCGACGGCGCCAACGAGGTCCAGACCCTCTGGCGCATCATCCTGCCGCTGTCGACACCGGTGCTCGCCACGTTCGCGCTGTTCTACGCGGTGGGGATCTGGAACGATTTCATGTCTCCGCTGCTGTACCTCAACGACTCGTCGATGTGGACACTGCAGATGTTCCTGCGTCAGGTGACGGTCGCGACCGACCTCTCGATGGTGCAGGGTGACATGACCGAGCTGCCCCCGGCACAGGGCATCAAGTTCGCCGTGATCGTGGTGGCGACGCTGCCGATCCTCATCTTCTATCCGTTCCTGCAGAAGCACTTCGCCAAGGGCATGCTGATCGGCGGTGTGAAGGGATGAGCGCGAGTTCCCTCCTGTATGCGAACCCGCTGACGGGTGCGTCGTCGATGTCCGACTGGATCGGTGAGGGTCCGGTGCGCTGCGCGGACGCCGGCGGTGCGGTGCGCCTGTCGTCGGCGGGCGGCGACGATGATCACTTCACGGTGTGGTGCCCGGAGGTCTTCCCGGATCGCATCCGCGTGAGCTGGGAGTTCTCGCCCGTGCGCGAACCGGGACTCGCGATGCTCTTCTTCGGTGCTGCCGCTCGTGACGGCGGCAGTATCTTCGACCCGCAGCTGCAACCCCGCACCGGCGCCTACCCGCAGTACCACTCCGGCGACCTGCACACCCTGCACGTGTCGTACTTCCGGCGTCGCTGGGAGGACGAGCGGGCCTTCCACACCTGCAACCTGCGCAAGTCTCCCGGCTTCCACCTCGTCGCGCAGGGAGCCGACCCGTTGCCGCCCGTGGTCGATGCGCGCGGGGCGTTCTACCGCGTCGAGGTGGTCAAGGACGGTGCCGACGTCAGCTTCGCCGTGGACGGACTCCCCCTCTTCTCCTGGCACGACGACGAAACCGCCGGTCCGCGCGTGCGCACCGGCCGCATCGGCTTCCGGCAGATGGCACCACTCGTCGCTGACTACCGCAATCTCAAGGTGCACGCCCTCTGAGGCGCGCCCTCCCGTTCCCCCACGGAGGTCACCATGTCCACTGACGACACCGTCGTCATCCCGCTGCGCTGGCTCGACGGCGAGGCACCGGCCGGTGCGGCCGGCGTCACGTGGGGCGCACCCCTCCCCCGGGGCGTGCTCACCGACCCGGCACGCCTGCGGGTGCGGGAGGTGGCGGGCGAGCAGCGCCCGGCTCAGTTCTGGCCGCTCGCCGCCTGGCCGGACGGATCGCTCAAGTGGGTGGGGTGTGCGATCGGTGCCACGACGGCCCCCGGAGAACATGAGATCGTCATCGTGCCGGAAGCGGTCGTGTCCGAAGGTCCCGTTCGGGTCCACGACGATCCGGTGCGCGTGAGCACCGACGTGCTGGAGGTCACCTTCGGCGAGCCGGGCGGTACGGCGCTGGTGTCCGCCGTTCGCCGCGGCGACACGGTGATCGCCGAGAACCTGACGCTCGTGAGCTCGCGCCAGGACGGCATCGACGAGATCGGTGGCGGGTCCCGCCATGCTGCCGTCTCGGTGGTGGAGGACGTCGTCGTCGAGCAGCGCGGCCCGATCCGGGCCGTGGTGAAGGTCACGGGCCGTCACCGTGAGGAGGGCTCCGGCCGGCAGTGGCTGCCGTTCTGCGTGCGCTTCGTGCTGATGGCCGGCTCCGAGCAGATCCGCGTGGTGCACTCGTTCGTGTGGGACGGCGACGCCGAGCACGACTTCCTCGCCGGACTCGGCATCACCGCGCAGGTCCCGTTGCGCTCGGCCGAACACGACCGTCATGTGCGCATCGCCGGCGCCGACGGCGGACTCTTCTCCGAGGCTGTGCGTGGCATCACGGGGCTCCGCCGCGACCCGGGCGAGCACATCCGGGCGGCTCAGATCCGCGGCGAGGCGCTCCCCGCGCTCTCCGAGTGGAACCCGCAGGTGTCCAACCGGCTGCACCTGATCCCCACGTGGGGCGACTACTCGCTCAGCCAGGCCAACGCGGACGGCTTCCTGCTGCGAAAGCGCACCCGGCCGGGACATGCCTGGATCGATGCCGGGGCCGGCACCCGCAGCGACGGCTACATCTCTCTCACCGACGCCGGCACCGGCGGACTCGGCATCGGCGTACGGTCCTTCTGGCAGTCGTTCCCCGGTCGCCTGGACGTGCGGGATGCCGCAGGCAGCGCCGGCTCCGTCACGGCGTGGTTGCACGCGCCCGACGCCGAGCCGATGGACCTGCGCTTCTATCACGACGGTCTCGGCCAGGAGGATTTCGCCACCCAGCTGGAGGCGCTGGAGATCACCTACGAGGACTACGAGCCGGGCTTCGGCGACGCGCACGGCATCGCCCGCACGCACGAGCTCACTCTCTTCGTCTACGACGCCACACCGCCCGTCGAGCAGGTGGCCGCCGAGGTGGCGGCGCTGCAGAATCCGCCGCTCCTGCAGCCCACCAGCGAGCACCTGCACGCGGTGGGAGTGTTCGGCGACTGGGCCCCGGTGGACCGGTCGACGCCGCTGCGCGCGGAGATCGAGGACTCCATCGACTTCCTCCTCGATTTCTACCTGGGTCAGGTCGACCAGCGCCGCTGGTACGGATTCTGGAACTACGGCGACGTCATGCACGCCTACGATCCGGATCGTCACGTCTGGCGCTATGACGTCGGCGGCTACGCCTGGGACAACAGCGAGCTCTCCCCCGACCTCTGGCTGTGGACGTCCTATCTCCGTACCGGCCGTGCCGATGTGTTCCGTCTCGCCGAGGCCATGACGCGGCACACCGGCGAAGTGGACGTTTATCACGCCGGCCGATGGGCCGGCCTCGGTTCCCGGCACAACGTCCAGCACTGGGGCTGCAGCGCGAAGCAGCTGCGCATCTCCAGCCCGGCCTATCGCCGCTACTTCCACTATCTGACGGCCGATGAGCGTGTCGGGGATCTGCTGGAGGAGCTGCGGCACAGCGACCGTCGATTCCTGGACACCGATCCCACGCGCAAGGTGCGCGAGGACGCTGCCACGTACCGGCCCGACCGCAACGCGCTGGCCGTGGGACTCGGTACCGACTGGGGGGCGCTTGCCGCCACCTGGCTGGCCGACTGGGAGCGCACCGGCAATGAGTGGTCGCGCGACCGGCTGCTGGGCACGATGGCCGACATCGCCGCACTCCCCCAGGGATTCCTCACCGGGGAGGCGCTGTACGACCTGGACACCGGGCGGTTCGACACGACCCGTGATCGCATCGCCGTCTCTCATCTCAGCGCCGTCTTCGGACTCGTCGAGATCGTCAGCGAGCTGATCGATCTGGTCGATGTCCCCGGCTTCCGCGAGGCCTGGCTCCGCTACTGCCGCCTCTACCTGGCGACCCCGGAGGAGCAGACGCGGGCCGTCGGCGCACCGCTGAGCGGAATCCACCTCGAACAGGCGCACAGCCGCCTCACCGCCTACGTCGCCGCTCAGGACGCCGATCCGGAGCAGGCGGCGCGGGCGTGGGCGGCCTTCGAGGGCATCGGCGAGTGGCTGGTGCACAGACGCGACTTCCGCCTGGACCGGATCGAGCCTCCCCACGTGCTGAACCCCGTGGATGAGGCGCCCTCGGTGTCCACCAACGATGCGGCGCAGTACGCTCTGGCGGCGATTCAGAACCTGGCGTTGATCGGTGATCTGCTGCCTGCGGAGGCGGAATGACGGCCTGCACGGCGCTCGGTCTCACTCGCCTCGCGGCGGCGGGGGCAGCCCGATGACCCGGTATCACCTGGCCGGGGATTCCACGGTGGCGCCCGGGAAGCCGCCGGAGCACCCGATGGCGGGGTGGGGCACGTTCCTCGCGGAGCGGCTGGGGTTCGAGGTGTGCAACCACGCCTTCGGCGGGGCCACCACGCAGAGCTTCCTCGACGTGGGCAGCTGGCAGCGCCTGCTCGACGGTGTCAGATCCGGGGACGTGGTGGTGATCCAGTTCGGCCACAACGATCAGAAGGAGGCGGAGCTCGACGCCCGTGGCGGCTTCACGGATCGCCTGCGCGCGATGATCGAGGACGTCCGCGAGTGCGATGCCCGGGCCGTGCTGTGCACACCAGTTGAGCGCCGGTGGTTCGCGGGGAGCCGGGTGGATCCCACGCACGGCGACTACCCGAACGCGGTGCGTGAGCTCGCCCGCAGCACGGGGACGCCGCTCGTCGACCTCACGGCGTTCACCACCTGGCTGTACGAGGACCTCGGAGACCGGGCGTCACGATCACTGCTGTCGCACTATGCCCCGGGTGAATACCCGGGCTGGCCCGACGGGCTGACCGACGACACGCACTTCAGCGTGACCGGTGCGCGCCGCATCGCCGCGTTCGTCGCGCTCTCGCTCCGAGCGATCGCCGGGCTCGACGGCGATCAGCCGGCGAAGGGGCGACGCGGCATCGTCCCGTAGACGCAGGGGCATCCGCGCCGCGGCCGACGAGCCCACCCGCACCGATGCGGCCGTGGGCTCGTCGTTCAGCCGCGGCGCGAGGTGGCGCGACGGGGACGCTCGGGGATCGCGACGAGAGCCAGGATGAGACAGCCCAACGCGGGCAGAAGCAGGGGCACCAGCACCGTGGTGATGAACCCCGTGAAGGTGACCGCCACCGCCGTGTAAACCGCCCCGCCCGGATCGGCCGCCACCGTCGCCGGCAGCCGCCGGAACGTAGCGATCCATCCTGCTTCGGCGGAGAACGACGCGGCGGCCAGCGCGACGACCGTGCCGAGCGCGATGAGCAGCACCCAGCCGGCGACGGCCACCACGCCCCCGCCGGGGACCGACGGTGCCACGAGGATGTCCAGGGTCAGGACGCCGGCCAGGACCAGCGCCGCCGCCCCGATGCCGATGCCGCCTCGGAGGGCGGCGCGGAAATCCGCGAGCAGAAGCCGCATCGACGAGCCCTCCGCCGCGATGAAGCGCCGGAGGTGGGCGGCCCCCGCGGCCACCGCCGCCGGAAGCGTCACCAGCGGGATCGAGAGGGCGAGCACCACGACGCCGACCAGCAGGACCTCCCCCAGCAGCGCGAACTTCGCCGCGGCACCCGGGAAGCGGGCGATCGTTGCACTGCCCGGCAGCGGACCGCTGCCCGAGCGCGCAGCCCGGTCGGCCGCGCGCCGGGCTCGTGTCCCGGCCGGCGCACTCATCCCTTCAGCCCCTGGGTGGCGACGCCGTCGACCAGGAAGCGCTGGAACACGATGAAGAACAGCAGCACCGGCAGCAGTGCGAGCACAGACACCGCAACGGTCGCGCCGTAGTCCGAGGAGCTGGTCTGGTCGTTGAACACGCGCAGCGCGAGCGGCAGCGGGTAGTTGTCGGGCGAGTTGAGGTACAGCAGCGGTCCGAGGAAGTCGTTCCAGCTCCAGATGAAGGCGAAGATCGACGCTGTCACCAGCGCCGGCTTGATCAGCGGGAGAATGATCGAGAAGTAGATGCGCCCGTGCCCTGCGCCGTCGATCCGCGCCGCCTCGTCCATGTCCTTCGGCAGACCGCGGATGAACTGCACCACCAGGAAGACGAAGAACGCATCCGTGGCGAGGAACTTGCCGATCAGAAGGGGGACGAACGTGTCCACCAGCCCGAGCCCGCGAAACAGCATGTACTGCGGAATGATCAGGACGTGAAACGGCAGCAGCAGCGTGCCGATCATGATGGCGAAGAACACACCGCGGCCGCGGAAGTTGATCCGCGAGAACGCGTACCCCGCCAGCGACGCCGAGAAGACCGTGCCGATCACCGCACCGACCGCCAGCAGGAGCGAGTTCAGGAAGAAGCGCCACAGCGGAACGCCGCCCACACCCTCGAACACCGTGAAGAAGTTCTGGATCGTCGGGTTCTGCGGCCAGAAGCTCTGGTTGGCGCCGAACTCGCTGGTGGGCTTGAAGGCGGCCAGCACCATCCAGGCCAGCGGGTAGAGCACCAGGGCGGTGATCGCGATCATCACGATGATCCAGATCACGCTCTGCCAGGTCTTGCGGCTGACGGGTCGCCGTGAAGCGGTCGCCCCCGGGGCGATGCCAGCGTCGCGCAGCCCGATGTTTGTCGTGGTCATCGGTCATCTCCCGCGTAGTGGACCCAGGTGTTGGAACTGCGGAACAGGATGTACGCGAGGATCGCGACGCCGATCAGCAGCACCCACGCCATGGCGGACGCGTAGCCCATCTGGCTGTTGGTGAAGGCACGCGTGTAGAGGTACACCGTGTAGAAGTTGGTGGCGCCGGCAGGTCCGCCGGTCCCGGAGCCGATGATGTAGGCCGAGGCGAACACCTGGAACGAGTTGATCATCTCCAGCAGCAGATTGAAGAAGATCACCGGCGAGAGCATCGGCATGGTCACCGAGGAGAACTTGCGGAACGGACCCGCCCCGTCCATCTCGGCTGCCTCGTAGAGCTCCTGCGGCACCTGCTTGAGACCCGCGAGGAAGATCACCATCGGCGCTCCGAACTGCCACACCGCGAGGAGGATCATCATCGGCAGCACCAGCGCGGGGATGCCCACCCAGCCCCCGATGTCGATGCCGAACAGGCTCAGCGAGCTGTCGACGGGTCCGTCGGTGGAGAACATCGCCCGCCACACGATGGCGATACTGACGCTCGCACCGATGAGCGAGGGCGCGTAGAACGCGGAGCGGAAGAAGCCGCTGCCCTTGTTTCGGAAGTTCAGCAGCATCGCCACGCCGAGCGCCGCCGCGAGCTTGATCGGTGTGCCGACGAGGACGTAGATCAGCGTGATGCGAACGGAGTTCCACCACACGTCGTCGGAGAACATCCGGGTGAAGTTGTCGAACCCGATGAAGCGCGGGGCGCTGAAGATGTCGTAGTTCGTGAACGCGAGATAGAGCGAGAACAGCATCGGCCCCGCCGTCAGGGCGAAGAAGCCGATGAGCCACGGCGACAGGAAGATGTAGCCCGCCGCCGTCTCACGGCGGCGCGCAGCCCGCCCCCGGGTGCTGCGCGTGTCCGGGGCGCTTCCCGCCCGGCCGGTGGCCGGACGGGAAGCGGGTGCGGACGGGACGCGCCGGGTGGGCGTCGAGACCGATTGCGTCATGATGCTCGGGCCTCTCAGCCCAGGGTGACCTTCGCCTCGTCGAAGAACTGCTTGACGGCCTCGTCGACGGTGATGCTGCCGAGACCCAGCGCCTTGCCGAGATCCCAGAACTTCTGCTCGAGCGCGCCGTAGCCCACCACGGCGGGCGGCGGCGCGTCGCCGATACGGTCGGCAGCGGATTCGATGTAGTCGGCGACCTGCTTGTCGACACCCTCCAGCGTGGTGCCGGCGAGCTTCGAGGAGGAGGCGGGGAAGCCGAGGGTGGTGCCGAAGATCTCTCCCGCTTCGGGGCTGTTCACCACGAAGTTCAGGAAGGCCGCGGCTGCGGCGGGGTGCTTGGTCTTGGCCGAGATCGCCATCTGCAGACCACCCTGGCGGTAGAGGTCCTTCGATCCGACCTTGTAGGTGGGCGGGGCGACGAGCTCGATCGACGACGCTCCGGAGTCGGCGAGGTAGCCGCCGAGGAAGTTGCTCCAGCTCATCTCGCTGGCGGTGAGTCCGGCACCGAACCCGGACTTCGGGTTGATCTCCTCGAGCTTGCTCTGCGGGATCGTGATGCCGTCGCGCAGCGCGTCTCCGGAGCTCCAGAACTCCTTCAGCTCGTCCTCGTCGAAGCCGAGCTGACCGTCGTCGGTGTAGAGGTTCTTGCCCTCGCTGCGCAGCTTCAGCTCGAACTGCTGGATGCGCTGCGTGTAGTCAGTGCCGCCGTAGACGGCGCCGCCGGTCTTGTCGGTGACGCTCTTCATCCACGTGTCGAAGTCGGCGAACGTGGCGTTCTCGACCGGAGGCGTGAGGTCGTGAGCCGTCAGCAGGTCGGTGTTGATGAAGTTCGCCCAGAGGCTGTAGCCGGTGGGAAGGGAGTACTGCTTGTCACCGAGCTGGCCGGTGCCCTTGAGAGAGTCCTCGAACGTGGACATGTCGACCACGTCGCTGACCGTGTTGAGATCCAGCAGGTAGCCTGCCTGCCCGTACTGGCGGAGGTACGAGTCGGAGAACTGCCACACGTCCGGCAGGCCGCCACCGGCCGCCTCGGTCTGGCGCTTCTCCCAGTACGACGGGAAGTCGGTGAAGGTGCCGTTGATCGTGATGTTGGGGTATTCCTCGTTGAACTTCTCGATCAGCTGGTTGTACCGATCGGCCCGGTCGTCGTTGCCCCACCACGTGAACGTGAGCGTGACCTTCTCGTTGGGGTCGAGGGTCGCCGCCCCGCCCGCGGATCCGGCGTCGGCACCGCCTCCGCAGCCGGCGAGCGCGAGTGCGGCGCCGGTGATCGCGGCGACGGCCGCGATGCGCTTCTTGCTGAACATCCTTGTCCTCTCTGTGGCGCCCGCGTGTTCGCGAACGTCGGTGTCCGTGCTGTGCTGTGCGGCGGGTGCCCGGCGCCGGGGACCTCGCCCATCGACCGCGCGGGAAAGCGCTTGCCAGGACAATACCACCGATTGAAACGACTCACAATGCTCCCGAACGACATCGTTGAGACCGGTCACATCCTACCGATGCGCGGTCACGCGCACAGGCTGGATCACCTCATCGCACGCAGATCAGGATGTCGTCGGCCACGCGCACGTCGGCACGGAAGACAGCACTGCGGCGCAGCTCGACAGCGTCCGCATCGGCGATCTCCACGCCGTCCCACGCCGGATGGGTGAAGAAGAACAGTACCCCGGCATCGCCCCGCACGAGCACCATGCCGTGCCGGCCGACCTGCACCCGCGCCCCCTCGTCACTCTCACCGAGGATCACCTCGTCGGCGCCCCCCTGCCTGCGCCAGTGAACAGCATCCCGGCTCCGATAGACGGCCATCCCCCGCCATTCGTCGACGATCATCCAGTACCACCCGCCCAGCGGGAAGACGTGCGGCCCCTCGTGAGGACGACCCCCGATCGCGATGCCGTCCTGCCGCCAGGACTCCAGATCATCCGACACCGCGGCACGGGTCACCGAACCGGCGGCCTCGTCCTTGAACCACATCCGCCAGCGATCACCGACACGGGCCACGGCGGCGTCGATGACCCGATCACTGCCGAGATCGACCGGCCCACGGCGCCGGAACCGGCGGAGATCGTCGGAGCGGTACTCGACGATCCGGCGCTCGTGCCCCTCCCACCGATCGGGGATCCCGTCGATCTCGGTCAGATACATCCGCCAGCCGTCGTCGGCACGGACCAGCTCGGGCGCCCAGTGCGTGCGATCCACCCGGCCCGGCTGCGGAGCGGAGGCGAGCTCCAGTCCATCGGCGGTGGGCTCCAGAGTGCCGACGTAGGTCCAGGCGAAGCCGTCGTCCGAGCGGGCGACGCCCACGCGCGAGCCGTGCACCCACGCCACTCCGGGCCCGGGATCGGGATGATCGGCACGGCGCTGGGTGTAGAGCATCCACCAGGTGCCCTCATCGTCGACCACCACCGTGGGGTCCGCCGCGCCATCGTAGACGGGGTCACGGTAGAGCGGCGTGGCGGGAGTGCGAACAGCTCCGGTCACGACGGATCTCGATGCCCGCGCACGATGGGGCGATGGTGACCGCACGGGCACAGTGGCCGCGAGGACACGAGCGCCGTCACGAGAGCGTGCGAGCCGCGCGACCCTCGCTTCGCGGGCAGCCGCGCGGTAACCGAGAGGATCGTCACGAGATCGGTCGGCGCTCGATCACGGTGCTCGCAAAGCCATCGCGATGCGTGGGATGCGCGGCGAGATCGGCCGGCGTGACGACCGCGCCGTCCGCCGCCGCGGAGGCGTAGATCGCCGCGACGATCTCGAACGAGCGAGCTGGGTGATCGGCCGTGTCCGGCAGCTCCGCTCCCGAGCGCAGCGCATCGAACACGTCACGCAGCAGAGGCGCGTGCGAGCTCGCCTCCTCGTGATCCGGGAATGCCCAGCCCGCGGCCCCATCCTCGAAGCCGGGCGCCGGCGTGATCCTCCAGTGCTCGTGACCGTGCCCGTACAGATGATCGACCGTGATCGTCGCGCGCTGGGTGTCGATGCGGATGGAACTCGTCTCGCGGGGCGACACCGCGCTGGTGGTCACCTGCGCCACCGCGCCGTTCTCGAAGGCCACGGTCGCCGTGGACATGTCCTCGGTCTCGGTCTCGCGATCCAGCCGCCAGAGCCGGCCCTGCACACTGGACCAGTCGCCGAGCAGGTGAGCGAGCAGATCGAGCTGGTGGATTCCGTGCCCGAGGGTGGTGCCACCGCCTTCCGTCGCCCACTTCCCCCGCCACGGAACAGCGAAGTAATCGGCGTCACGGAACCACAGCGTGTTGCACACCGCCACCAGCGGACGACCGAGCGCGCCGGCGGCCAGCAGGCCCTTCACGTGGGCCGCCGCCGTGCCGGTGCGCTGCTGGAACACGACGGCCAGCCGACGGTCGGCGGTGCGGGCTGCGCGGCGCATCTCGTCCAGCTCGGCGAGCGACGATGCCGGCGGCTTCTCCACCACCACGTGGGCACCGGCTTCCAGCGCCTCGATCACCTGACCGCGATGGGCACCGGGAGGCGTGCACACCAGGACCACGTCCGGATGCTCGGCGGCGAGCAGCCGCGTCAGATCGGGGTAGCTCGCAGGAACGCCCCACGTCGCGGCAAAGGCGGCGGCACTGTCGGGCTGGAGGTCGGTCACGGCGACGATCGCGGCGTGCGGATAGGCCGCGACGGCCTCGGCGTGGAGGCGGGAGACGCCTCCGGTTCCGACCAGGGCGACACGGAGGTCGTGGGTGATGGGCGGCGGAGTCATGCAGCGCTCATTTCGTAGAGGGAGGATCGGTGCGAGTGGCTGGGTCAGACCGAGATGAGAGCGGAGGGACGCACCCGTGCAACGCGCTCGGCACCGGCGGTGGCCGCCAGCTCATGCACATCGGGGCCGCCGATCACGAGCACGGCGGCCAGGGTGAGCGTGCCTCCGGGCTCGAGCACCGTCTCGTCATGGAAGAAGGGCGCGGGGCTGAGACCGGCGTACTCCTCCGACCGTGCGAACCAGGGCTCCTCGGCGGACGCGGCGTCCGCGTTCAGCATCAGCACCCCGGCGGAACGGTCGGGCGCCGCATACGACAGCCACGGCACCCGGCGTCCGCGTGCCTCGTCACCGGCGGGGCCGTCGGGTGCGGTGATCACACCGCCACGGAAGCTCTCGGGACCGCGCCAGAAGATGCCGGCGTATCCGGCGTTCTCCCGGCCTTTCGATGTGGGTGAGCCGAAGGCCAGAGGGGCATCGGTCGAGTTGCGCAGCTCGCTCTCCCAGCTCAGCGCCCACGTCTGATCGTCCACGACGTCCGCGGTGATCCGTCGCCGCTCCGCGAGCACCGGGTCCCCCGCCTGCGAGCGCCAGCTCAGGGCGGCGGTGATGCGTGCAGGTTCGTCGTCGTGCCCCTCGGCGCGAAGTCCGCGGTGCTCCTGCGTGCCGTTGTTGGCCAGCTGCACGTAGCCCTGGCCGTGCACGTACGTCGGGCCACCCCAGAAGTTGTGCGGGCCGACCACGGGAAGGGCAAGGGAGAGACCCTTGTGCCAGACGTGGTCGGCGGGGCGGTGCGCCGTCACGTCGACTCCCGCACGGGTGCGCAACGTCAGGTACGGACGCGGGGACTCGATCTGCGGATCGGCGGGCCGGAAGACGTACTCGGCGATGATCCGCCCCGCGTCGCGCAGGGCGACGCGGTCGATACCGGCGGCGATGAACTGCATGAGTTCTCCTCGAAGATGGGGTGCGTCCACGATAGGACGGATTGCGGGAAAGCGCTATCCGTCCTATCGTGGCTCGGTATCGAGGACGGTTCTGCGACGACTGGTCGCCCCGGCCCCGCACTTCCCTCACCGGCGAGAGACGATTCATGACCTCCACCCGCTACGCCCTCATCGGGGCGGGCCATCGATCACAGATGTACGTCGACGCGATCGCCACCAGCTACGCCGATCGGGCGGAGCTGGTCGCGGTGTGCGAGCCGAATCCCGCTCGGGCCGCATACGCGGTGGCGCGCGCCGCAGCCGCAGGAGCCGCACCGCCCGTCGTGCATCCGCCGGCAGAGCTGGAGCGGATGATCAGTGAGCGGCGCATCGATCGTGTCATCATCTGCGCGCGCGACGACCTGCACGCCGACCTCATCGTGCGCTCCCTCGACGCCGGTGCCGATGTCGTCGTGGAGAAGCCGCTCACCATCGATGCGGAATCCGCCCGCCGGATCGAAAAAGCCGCAGCTCGCACCGGGCGCGGCATCGTGATGACGTTCAACTACCGGTATTCACCCCGGAACTCTGCTCTGCGGCGGATCCTTCAGGACGGCGAGATCGGCGAGATCACCAGCATCGACTTCTCCTGGATGCTGGACACGCAGCACGGAGCGGACTACTTCCGCCGCTGGCACCGCGAGAAGGCGAACTCGGGCGGTCTGCTGGTGCACAAGGCCAGCCATCACTTCGATCTGGTCAACTGGTGGCTGCGCGATGATCCGGTGCGGGTGTACGCCTCCGGGGGACTGCGCTTCTACGGCCAGGCCAATGCGGCCAGGCGCGGACTCGGGGAGCGTCCCGCGCGCGGCACCCACGACGGTACGCACGACCCGTTCGAGCTGGATCTCCGCGACGACGAGCGTCTGGCAGCCCTGTACCTCTATGCCGAGAAGCACGACGGCTACCTGCGCGATCGCGACGTGTTCGGCCCGGGCATCACCATCGAGGACAACCTCGCACTCGTCGTCGACTACGCCGGCGGGCCGACCCTCAGCTACTCCCTCAACGCGCATTCGCCGTGGGAGGGCTACCGTGTCGCTGTGAACGGCACCCTCGGCCGGGCCGAGCTCGACGTGGTGGAACGCGGCGCGGTGCTCCCCGGCGCAGGTGTGCACCCCGTGCTGGACCCCTCCGCAACACCGTTCGCCGACACCGGTTCGCTACGCCCGCAGGGCGAACGCCTCCGGGTGCAGCGGCACTGGGAACATCCCCGCGAGGTTCCCCTCGACAGTGGGGGCGCGGCGCATGGCGGCGGGGATGAGCTCCTGCTGCGCGATGTGTTCGACGGCCCCGGGCCCGATCCGCTTCAGCGCCCCGCGGACTGGACCGACGGACTGCGCTCGATCGCGGTCGGTATCGCGGGCAACCGTTCTCTCGAGAGCGGGCAGCCCGTGCGTGTCGTGGACCTCGGTATCGACGCACTCATTCGCCCGGAGGCCGCCAGCGGCGGTCCGTCCGGTCAGCAGAGGGGCACCGTGTGATGTCCGTCATCGACATCGTTCGCGACCACGTCACCTCCGGCCGTCTCCCCTCCGCCGTGCTCGGCATCGCGGATGCCGCGGGTGTGCAGGAGCTCGTCGCCGTCGGCGCCCGGACGGACGATCGCTATCCGCTGTTCTCCATCACCAAGCCGATCGTCGCTGTGACAGCGGCCCGGCTGATCGAGCAGGGGCTCCTGAGCGCAGACACCACCCTCGCGACCGCCCTCCCCGGCTTCGCGAACAAGTCCACCACGCTGGCGCATCTCGCCTCGCACACTTCGGGTCTGGACGAGCCCGCGCTGGACACAGCCGTGCCGCTGCGGCGGGAGCTGCTCACCCGCGGCCAGATCTTCTCCCCCGGTAGCGCGGTGCAGTACTCGACGCTCGCTTACACGGGCATCGCCGCACTCATCGAGAACGCCGGCGGTCGAGGCTGGGAAGCGGAGGTCGACGATCTGTTCGCATCGCTCGGTTCACCTCACGCGGTATCGACCGACCTCGCCGACGCCCTCCCTGTCGCCGATGCCGCTGCCGCCGGACACGACATGGCGGTGTTCGCCGCGCAGCGCAATCCGGGCGCCGGACTGGCCGGACGAGCGGAGGATCTGCTGCGGCTGGGGTCGGCGCTGCTGCGGATCGCGGCCGGCGGCCGGCGGGAGTTCCTCACCCCCGCTGCTCTCGATGCCATGCGCACGCCGCGGACGACCGGCCTCCCCCGCGCTGATCCGGGGTCGCCCACAGCCGATCGCGAGTGGGGACTCGGCTGGCACGTCGCCCCGGCCGGATTCGGTGACGCCACCGTCTTCGGTCACGGCGGGTGGGCGGGCACGGAGTTCTGGGTCCACCCCGCCGTGGGTCGTGCATGGGTGCTCCTCACCAACCGCGCCGTGCGCGAGGGCGTTGACCCCGCGACCATCGGCCGCGCGGTCGGAGCCGGCCGATGACGGATGTCAGCGCCACCGTGCAGCCGTGGTCGGGTCCCGCCGAGCGTGCGAGCTTGCCTGCTCCGGGCGAGGAGGCGCTGGGAATCGAGGTGACGAATCGTGCCGTGCTGCGCCACGGCCGCGGCGTCGTCCCGGTGTCGGGCGAGCTGCACTACTCCCGTGTCCCACGAGCGCGCTGGCGGGAGCGGCTCGAGCGGATGCGCGCGAACGGGATCACGCTGGTGTCGACGTATGTGATCTGGGCGCACCACGTGCTGGCTGGCGGTGCCACGGACTTCACCGGTGACCGCGACGTCGCGGCGTTCATCGACGAGGCTCATCGTTGCGGTCTGGGTGTGGTGCTGCGCATCGGTCCCTGGGCGCACGGCGAGGTGCGCAACGGCGGCTTCCCCGACACGGTGCAGGACCTGCCGGTGACACACCGCACGAATGATCCCGGATACCTGGCCGTGGTGCGCCCCTGGTTCGCACGAATCGGCGAAGAAGTCGCACGGTCGGTGCACGCTCCGGATGCGATCTGGGCGATCCAGGTGGAGAACGAGCTGTACGACCAGCCGGCCCACCTCAGCATGCTGCAGCAGCTGGCACGCGAGGCGGGTCTGCGCGCGCCGCTGTGGACCGCAACGGCGTGGGGCGGCGCCGAACTGCCGCCGACCGGCATCATGCCGTTGTTCGGCGGCTACGCGGACGGGTTCTGGGTGGACCCGCAGGAGGGGTGGCACCCCAGCTTCCGTCAGCACTTCGTGGCATCCCACGAGTGGGACGACCCGGGTACGGGCGCCGACGTCCGAGCCGCGCTCGGCACGGGGGAAACTGCGTCTGGCACGCGCCTGCTGGGCTTCCCACCGGCCACGTGTGAGCTCGGCGGCGGGATGGCCACGGCGTATCACCGTCGCCCGGTACCCAGCGGCACCGACATCGCCGCCGTCGCCCACACCAAGATCGGCAACGGGTCCGCTTGGCAGGGCTACTACATGTTCGCCGGCGGGCGGAACCCGCGAGCGGGGCTCGGTGAGTCGCACGCCACCGGCTATCCCAATGACGTCCCGGACCTCAGCTACGACTTCCACGCTCCACTCGGGCAGGCCGGCACGGTGAGCCCCGCGCTGGCGCCGCTGCGGGTGCAGCACGCTTTCCTCCAGGCCTTCGGGGACCAGCTCGCCGAGATGCGCTCCATCCTGCCCGATTCCGGCCCTCCCCATCCCGATGATCGCGAGAGCCTGCGCTGGGCGGCTCGTCTGTCCGGCGATCCCGCCCCCCGCGGGTTCGTGGTGGTGACGCACCACCGCGCGCACGAGCAGGTGGAGCCCGTCGCAGACGTGCGCTTCACACTTCGCGGCGACACGGATCTCGCCTTCCCCGATATCCCGGTCACGATCCCTCCGGCGACGCTGGCGCGCTTCCCGGTGAACCTCTCCTGGGGCGACGCACGACTCTCCTGGGCGACCGCCTCCGCGGTGACGATGCTCGAAGCGGATATCCCCACGCTCGTGCTCGTCGCGGTGGAGGGCGTACCGGCCCGCGCCGAGGTCGCGGGAGCGGCGGGGCCGTTGTCCGTCGGCACCACATCCGTCACCGAGTCCGCGCGCATGCTGCTGCTGCCCGCACAGGCCCACGACCAGATCTGGGTCATCGAGCGGGGCGGCCACCGCACGCTGTTCCTCAGCGACGGCGAGCTGCGCTGCGACGGGTCGGGAACGATCTTCGTGCGCGGCGCATCTTTCGTGGAGGTCTACGACCCCGTGGTTGCGGGTTTCGTGGCGGCGCACCCGGGCGGGAATGGCGCCGCCTCGGCGTGGCCGGAGGCGGTTCGCGCACTCTCCGGCGCAGATCGGACGCCGCGATCCTGCCCATCCGCGGAGCGAACGGCCCGGAGCGCGATCGCAGCGGTTCGTCCGCCCACGACGCCGGTCGTGGTTCGCCTGATCCGAGCTGCGGGTGATCCGCCCGCCGACTATGGCTTCCGCGACGCACGGCACAGCGCTCCGGCCGAGCAGCACTACCAGGACCTCGCCGCGCGATTCGTCCTCGAACTGCCGCCCGTGCTCGATGCTGCAGACCCCGTGCTGTGCATCGAGTGGGAGGGCGATGCCGCCCGCCTGTGCTGCGACGGCGACGTCGTCGACGACCGATTCTGGGACGGCACCCCCTGGTACGTGTCCCTGACTGATCTCGGCCCCGGGGCGCGGGAGCTACTGCTGGAGGTACTCCCCCTCTCCCCGCTTTCCACGATCGGCCTGGCGGGGCCGGCTGCCCGCGCGCAACGCACGTCCCCGGTCCCCCTGGTCGGTGTCCGCCGGGTCGGGATCGAGGATCCCGGCCCGTGGCTCCCGCTCATCCGGCCGTCGTGATCGATCGGCCACGCCCGCAACCGCCCCGGGCGCGGGATCACTCCTCCGCGACGGTGCTCGCGCGCGCGACGATGCGGGCGGGGATCACACGGTGCACATCGGTGTCGGCGAGGGCCAGGCCGATCGCGGCGGCGGCGAGGCCGGAGAAGTCCTGCTCCACCGTGGTGAGCGCGGGCCAGAAGCTCGCGGCATCGGAGATCCCGTCGAATCCGGCGACGGCGACGTCGGCGGGGATCCTCCGCCCGGCGGCGTGCAGCGCGTTCATCGCGCCGAGCGCCATCTGGTCGTTGGCGCAGAAGACGGCTCGCACGTCCGCATCGGCGGCGAGCTCGGCGCCCAGCAGCCGCCCGGACTCGGCTGTCCAGTCGCCCCGCAGAGGCTGGGGGGCATGGCGACCCGCCGCCTCGTGCGCATCGCGCCACCCCTGTTCACGCGCCTGTGCCGCGAACGAATCCGCGGGACCCGCGATGTGATGCACCGGGAACCCGCGCGTCAGCAGGTGCGAGGTGAGTTCGAACGCCGCGCGCTCATGGTCGGAACGGACGGTCGGATACGGGACGTCTGCGGGCGCATCCACGAGCACCAGGCGAAGGGCAGCATTCTCCAGTTCCGGGATGTACCGCGTGGCCTCGTTGACGATCACGGCGGCATCGACGCCCTGCTCGGCGAGCCGGTCCACCGCATCCGCGAGCGCGACGTTCTCCCCCAGTGTGACCAGCGCGATCGAATACCCCTCGCGTTCCGCCGCCGCGGCGACCGCCTGCAGCATCAGGGAGTTTCCGACCGTCTCCAGGGTGGCGACCACGACTCCGAGCACCTCGGAGCGTCCCGTCCGCAGCGCGCGGGCGGCACGGTGCGGGCGATAGCCGAGCTCGGCGAGTGCGCTCTCCACCCGCGCACGGGTCTCTGGGCTGACGTTGTCGTGCCCGTTGATGACGCGGGAGACGGTCTGTCCGGAGACGCCGGCCAGGGCTGCCACATCGCTCATGGCGGGACGGCGGGCGGAGGTCATGCCTCACATGCTGTCACATCGCGGCACGGACAGGCATGTTGACGTAAACATGGGCGCTGATTATGCTGGCGCTCGGGCCAGATCCGGAAAGGAACGTGTGATGGACGCCGAGCAGCAGGTGAGCGCACTGGGCGCCGGGGTGATCAAGCGGGCGACACGCCTGGCCGACGGCCGTGAACTCATGTACTTCGACGACGCGGACACCATGCTCTCCCCCGAACGCGCGGTCGACGCACGCGCGCTGGATGCCCGCCCCGCCACCGCCACCATGCGCCAGGACGTCCTCACCGGGGAATGGGTGTCCATCGCCGCGGCACGACAGAACCGCGCGATGATGCCGCCGGCCGAGCTCGACCCGCTCGCACCCCAGTCACCCACGAATCCCTCCGAGGTGCCGTCGCGCTACGACGTCGCGGTGTTCGAGAACAAGTCGCCGTCCTTCGGCCCGGAACTCGCCGAGGCGATCGGCACCGCCCCTGCCGCGGCCGACGCACCGCGCGGGCTGGAAGATCTCGCCCAGCTCGGGCTCGGTCGTACGCGCACGTCGGTGGGACGCTGCGAGGTGGTCTGCTTCAGCCCGGAGCACGCCGGGTCCTTCGGTTCCCAGACGCCCTCACGCGCACGGACGATCATCGAGGCCTGGGCCGATCGCACGGCCGCCCTGTCCGCGCTGCCGGGCGTGGAACAGGTCTTCGTGTTCGAGAACCGGGGAGCGGCCATCGGGGTCACTCTCCCCCATCCGCACGGCCAGATCTACTCCTACCCGTACATCACGCCGCGCACCACGCGGCTGCTGGAGTCGATCGAGCGGGTGGGTGACGATCTCTTCGACCGCATTCTGGAATTCGAGCAGGCGGGTCCGCGTGTGGTCCTGCAGGGCGAGCACTGGACGGCGTTCGTGCCGTTCGCCGCGCGCTGGCCCATCGAGATCCACATGATCCCGCACCGCCATGTCGCGGACTTCGCCGAGACCGACGAGGCGCAGCGCGCCGAGCTGTCCCACCTCTACCTCCGCCTGCTGCGCGGTGTGGACGCGATCTACGAGGACCCGACGCCCTACATCGCCGCCTGGCATGCCGCGCCGGTCAATCGCGCGCGCACGAGCGCGCGCCTGCACCTGCAGCTGACCAGTCCCCGCCGCGGCGCCGACAAGCTCAAGTTCCTCGCCGGCAGCGAGGCCGCGATGGGCGCATGGATCGGTGACGTGCCGCCGGAGGCCGCCGCCGAGCGCATCCGCGCCGCCATCGCGTCCGTCTCGGTCTGAACGACGACCGCCCACCCACCAGCCCGCGGCGACGCCGCCGCCCCGCACCGAGAGAGACCCGTGAGCGACACCACTGCCCGCGACCTGTTCCGCACCGCGTATGACGCCGAGCCCACCGCCGTGTACTCGGCCCCCGGTCGCGCCAACCTCATCGGCGAGCACACCGACTACAACGACGGCTTCGTGCTGCCCTTCGCGATCCCCGCGCGCACGTTCGCCGCGGTGGCACCGCGAGAGGACGCGCGGATCCGCGTGATCTCGTCCTTCTCGCCGGAGCCCGTCGAGGTCGCGCTGGGCGACCTCGACACGCTGTTCCCGAGTGACGGCGAGCCGGCCGTTCCCACCTGGGCCGCATATCCCCTCGGCGTCGCCTGGGCACTGCGCGCGGCCTTCCCCGAAGCTCCTGCCACCGGTCTCGACTTCGCCTTCGACTCAGACGTCCCGGTGGGCGCCGGCCTGTCGTCGTCCGCGGCGCTGGAGGGCGCCGCCGCCACGGCGATGAACGAGATCTGGGGCCTCGGAGCAGACGCCACGACCCTGGCTGTGGCCGGGCGCAGGGCCGAGAACGAAGCCGTGGGAGCTCCCACCGGCATCATGGACCAGATGTCGGTGATGCACGGGCGTGCGGACGCCGCCACGTTCCTCGACTGCCGCACGCTGGATGTCCAGTCGGTGCCGGTGGGCTTCCAGGCAGCGGGTCTGGAGATCCTCGTGATCGACACCCGCACCTCGCACGAGCACGCCACCGGCGGCTACCGGGCGCGTCGTGAGTCGTGCGAGCGCGGTGCGCGGGAGATGGGTGTTCCGGCGCTCCGCGACCTCGCCGTCGCCGACCTCGCCGCGGCGGAGGAGAAGCTCGACGACGTCACGTTCCGCCGCGTGCGCCACATCGTCACGGAGAACCAGCGCGTGCTGGACACCGTTCGCACCGTCCGTGAGCAGGGGCCCGGTGCCATCGGCGACCTGCTTGTCGCCTCCCACGTCTCCATGCGCGACGACTTCGAGATCTCCACCCCCGAGCTGGACCTCGCGGTGGACGCCGCCCTTGCCGCGGGAGCGATCGGTGCCCGCATGACGGGCGGTGGCTTCGGCGGGGCGGCCATCGCGCTGGTACGCATCGACGACGCCGCGGCGGTGGAGTCCGCCGTGCGTGCCGCCTTCACCGAGGCGGGCTTCGCCGAGCCCGCGATCTTCCCGATCGTCCCGTCCGAGGGGCCTCGCCGCGACGCCTGACCAGACAGCCTGAAGGGCCGCGATCCGGAGAGATCGCGGCCCTTCAGGCTGCTGGGACGCCGGCCGTCAGGCGTTCGCGGCCGCGATCAGCTGGTGCATCGCCTCGGGTGTCATCGGAGAGCCCGGGAAGGCGACCATCCGCGCGAGCGGAAGCGACTGCAGCATCGCCAGCATCCCCTCGTCGAGCTCGGTGGGCGCATCGGAACCCGCACCGAGGAACCCGGAGATCGCCTGCTGCACCATGGGCCCAACGACCGGATGCGCCAGCACCTCACCCAGCGAGGAGTCGGGGGTGATCGGGATGGTCACCTCGTCGGCTGTCACGCTCACCGTCGCGGACCCGCGCAGGTCGCGGCTGGATTCGCCGACCGAGACGGTGTACTCGCCGCCCTCCACCACCCAGCGGTCCACACGCACGTCCCAGTACGCCAGATCGGCGCGCGGGATCCGCAGTTCGACAGTCGTCGTGGCACCGGCAGCGATGGCCACCGACTGGAACGCCTTCAGCTCGCGGGGCGCCCGCTGCACGACGGAGGCACCGATCGAGGCATAGGCCTGCACGACCGTGCGACCGTCACGCTCGCCGGTGTTGGTGACGTCGACGCGAACCGTGATCCCGTCGTCGTCCGCCGCGGCGGAGACGTCGCCGTACGCGAACGAGGTGTACGACAGACCGTGTCCGAAGGGGTAGGCCACCTCCAGCTCCCGCGCGTCGTACCAGCGGTAGCCCACCAGGATCCCCTCGCCGTAGCGGACGTGGCCGAACTCACCGGGGAAGTTCCCGAAGGACGGGTTGTCCTCCAGCTTCAGCGGGATCGTCTCGGTGAGGCGCCCGGACGGGTTGACGGCGCCGAACAGCACCTGGGCGGCGGCATGACCCCCACCCTGCCCACCGAGCCAGGCCTCCACGATCGCGGGGACCTCGTCACGGAACGGCAACGCCACCACCCCACCGTTGGAGAGCACGACCACGATGTTCGGGTTCGCCGCACGCAGCTCCGCCACCAGCGCGAGCTGGTCGGCGGGCAGGTCGATGTCGGTGCGGTCGTAGCCCTCGGACTCCGCCGCAGCGGGAAGGCCGAGGAAGGCCACGACCACATCGGCCTCCGCCGCAACGGACACGGCTTCGGCGCGCAGTGCGGCCGCGTCTCCGGATCCATCGAGCGAGAAGCCGGCCGCGTAGGTCGCATCCGGCGCGATCGCGCGGATCTCCTCCAGCGCGCGATCCAGCCGAGTGGGGTTGATCAGCGAGGAGCCGGCGCCCTGATAGCGCGGCTGGTCGGCGAAGGCACCGACCACGGCGATGCGCTGTTGCGGGTTCAGCGGGAGGATGTCGCCGTCGTTGCGCAGCAGCACGATGGACCGCGCCGCAGCCTCCCGGGCAAGATCGTGGTGCGCCTCGACGTCCAGCGCCCCCGCGGGCTTGACCACGGCACTCGTCCGGCGGATGAGCTCCAGCATGCGCTCGGCAGCCAGGTCGAGCACCGACTCGTCGATGCGCCCCGACTCGATCGCATCGACGATCTGGGCGTCGGTGCGTCCGCCGCTCGCGGGCATCTCCAGATCGAGCCCGGCCACCAGCGCGGCGACGCGATCGTTGACGGCTCCCCAGTCGGAGACGACGAGACCGGTGTATCCCCACTCGTCGCGCAGCACGCTGGTCAGCAGCCACGGGTCCTCGGAGGCGTAGACGCCGTTGATGCGGTTGTACGAGCACATGACGGTCCAGGGCTGAGCCTCGGTGACCACCCGCTGGAAGCCGCGCAGGTAGATCTCCCGCAGCGGGCGAGCGTCCACGTCGCTGGAGGCCCGCATACGATCGGTTTCCTGGTTGTTGGCGGCGAAGTGCTTCAGCGACGACCCGACGCCCTGGGACTGGATGCCGCGCACCAGCGCCGCACCCATCACACCGCCGATCAGCGGATCCTCGGAGAAGTACTCGAAGTTCCGGCCGCACAGTGGCGACCGCTTGATGTTGACGCCCGGGCCGAGGATCACGGCGACGTCTTCGATGGCCGATTCCACGCCCAGCGCCACACCGACCCGCTCCGCCAGGTCGGGGTCCCACGACGAGCCGAGTCCCACCGCGGGCGGGAAGCAGGTAGCGGGCACGCTGTCGCCGAGGCCCAGGTGGTCCCCTCCGGTGTTCTGCTTGCGCAGTCCGTGCGGCCCGTCGGTGAGCATGAGCGCCGGGACTCCTGCGCGCTCCACCGACTTCGTGGTCCAGAAGTCCGCGCCGCTGGTGAGCGATGCCTTCTCGGCGGTGGTGAGGTCGGAGACCTCGGGAAGCTGTCCGGAGCCAGTCATGGGGATCCTCTCATCGATGAGCGTGCGGGCCGTGGCGAAAACTTTACGTCATTCGGTTTGTGATGGCAATGGTCCCGTCACCTGGCAGACTCGGCACATGGCAAAACGGGGTTCGTACGCGAAGGGCATCGCCAAACGCGAGGAGATCCTGGAGCGCGCGCTCGAGGTGATCGCCCGTTCCGGCATGCGCGGAGCGTCGGTCAAAGAGATCGCGGATGCCGCAGGCCTCACACCTCCGGGGCTGCTTCACTACTTCGACAGCAAGGAGGAGCTGTTCACGGCGATCCTGCGCAAGCGCGACGAAGTGGACGGGCTCACCTTCATCCTCCCGGACCTCGACACCAGCGACACCACGGCCGTGTGGGAGCAGGCGACGCAGGCCTACCTCGCCGTCATCCGCCACAACGCCTCGGTCCCCGGGCTCGTCGAGCTGTTCTCCCGCCTCGCGGTCGACGCCGCGGACGCCGAGCACCCGGCCCATGACTACTTCCTGGAGCGCAGCGAGCAGCTCCACGCGCGATTCGCGCGCATCGCGGCTGCCGCCCAGCGCGCCGGGATCATCACCGACGCGATACCGGCCGACTCCTTCGCGCGCATCCTGCACGCCACTTCCGACGGGCTGCAGCTGCAGTGGCTCACCGACCCGGAAATCGACATGGCGGGCGCGGTCCGCGACCTGTTCGCGGCCTTCGCGCCCGCAGACGATCCCGATGCGGCGCGACCGGGTCGAACCGCGGTCGGCGACGCCGGTGCGGGATCAGCAGGCTGAAGGGGGAAAGAGCATGACCACCGACGACGCTCTCCGCGCACGGCTGGACGAGATCTTCGCCGCACGCGATCGCGCGCACATGGCACCCACCATCGCGGCGTTCCGCGAGATCCTTGCGGAGCATCCGGACGACCCCGCCGTCCTGTACGAGGTCGGCGGTGCGTACGACACCGACGGTCAGGAGGAAACCGCGCTGGACTACTACCGCCGGGCGATGGCAGCAGGTTTGGAGGGGCACTGGCTTCGGCAGTGCTATCTGCAATACGGCAGTACGCTGCGCAACCTCGGTCGCGTCGATGAGAGCCTCGCCGTCTTCGACGAGGGCATCACCCGGTTTCCGGAGTCGGAGTCTCTCGGCATCTTCCGCGCGCTCACGCTGCACGCGGCGGGCCGCCCCAGCGCGGCGCTGGGAAGCGTTCTCGCGGTGATCGCAGACCGCTTCTCCACCCCCGAAGTGCAGCGATACGAGGCCGCGCTCCGCGGCAATGCCTCCTATCTGCTCTCGCTGGACGACGACCAAGCGTCACCCGCGTAGGTGCGCAGCGGGCCTGACGGGCCGGCACGTGCCGCGGGTCCGCCCGCTGTTCGATGCCTACTCGACGCCGGCGTGGCGCGTGCCGGATCGTTGTCGGGGATTCCTAGCCGAACTGTCCGTCGGCGCTCTGGATGATCTGCCGCATCAGCTCCGCCGAGATCTCCTCAACGACACCATCGGTCCATTCGTGCACGGTGTAGCGGACTCCGAGTTCGTCGAGCAGCGCCGCGGTGCGCTCCAGGCGCGGAACCACATGGATGTGGTCATTGCCGAACAACGATGCCGAGTACACGGGCGCGCCCGCGAGGATCGCGTCTCGCAGCTCCACGCTTGACCGGCCGGTGATCCGATAGAGACGCTTGAGAGCGTCGACGGTGATCGCCGACGGATCGACGACGGTGAGCGAGAGGGCGTTCTCGGGAACGGGCATATGCCTATCCCACCACGCACACCCGGAGAGTGCCCGGGCATGCGTTCATCAGCGGCTTGTGACCCAGCCCCGCAGCGTCGCGGCTTCGCCTGCGAGGAGTGCCGGATCATCGTGCGGCACGAACTCCAGCAGGGCGTCACGCGGCTCGGTGGCCGTCTGGAAGAGTGCCGCCCACAGGCTCGCCCGTTCCGCCAGCCGCAGGCGCTCCGCCGCCGGCCACCAGGAGAAGACGTGCACGGCGGCGACGGCATCGCGCAGCTGATCGTACTCGTGCAGGGCCGCGTCGTCGGACGCCCCCACCGTCGGCTGCCAGTAGGTGCGCAGCGCGGGGACGTCGTCGAGCAGCCTTCGAACCGCCCCCGGCGTGTCGGCGATGGTGCCGGAGTGGTATTCGAGCGCGAGCGTGATCCCCCGTTCGCGCGCCGAGGCACATGCGTCGGCGATCGCCTCGGTGATCGCGCTCCGCTCCGCCTCGCTCGCCTCCGCGGATCCGATCCGCCCGGCCCAGATCCGGATGCGGTCCGCGCCGAGCGCCGCCGCAGAGTCCAGCACCGGCGAGATATCCTCCTCCGCGCGCCAGTACGACCCGTACGATGCGACGGCGAGGCCGGCATCGGCGGTGCGCTGCGCAACGATCTCCGCCCGCGCTGGGTCGCCTGCCGGAACGTGGATGTCCGCACCCCACTCGATGCTCTCCAGCCCCGCCCCGGCGGCAGCGGCGATGACCTGTTCCGCCGCGAGCTGGCGGAACGTCACCGAGCACAGTCCGATGCGCGGGCGCCGGCCCACGTGCCCGTCGTCGATCGGATGCATCGCTTCTCCCGTCCTCGCCGCAACCCTCTCAGCCAAGCCGACGCCCGTCGGCCGCGCAACCGGCTCATGGCCCGGCGCACTCTGGTGAGACGCGGGTCCGGACGGAGGAGTGTGCTCCCACATGAGGACGACAGCGGTCGATTCGTCCTCGTTTCGCGACATGCTCCTCGTTTCGCGACGTGCTGACGCGTCGGGCGCGCGCTCTGCGAGAGAATCGAGGGGTGCCCTCCCCTGACTCCTCGCGCGGTTCGCTCACCTCGGAGGACGTGCGTCGCCACAATCTGGGCCTCGTGGCGCTGGCGCTGACGTCCGGCCCGCTCTCCCGCAGCGAGCTCGCCCTGGAGACGGGCCTCACCCGCGGGGCGATCACGTCGCTGTCGGCGGAGCTCATCGAGCACGAGATCGTTCGCGAGTCCGACCGCATCGCCCCCGAGGGACGGGGCCGCCCGAAGACGCTGCTGGAACTGTCGGCCACCGACGTGGCTCTCATCATCGCCACCCTGGATGCGGACCGGGTGGAGGCGGTGGTGTCCACGCTGGACGGCCAGCGCCTGGCCCGGTTCTCGCGGCGCCACGGGCGTCCGATCGGAGATCCCGGCCCCGTCGTCGACGCTCTGGCCCAGGTCGTGTCGGAAGCTCTCGCCCATGCCGCCTCGGTCGGCAGACCCCTGGCGGATCTGTCCGTGGTGGTGTGGGCGCCGGTCGGCGGCAGTCCCGCGGTCGTGCTCGCCGACACGGATCTCGGCTGGGAGCGCGTCGATCTCATCGGCCTTCTCCAGCAGCGCCTGCCGCGACTCCGCGCAGCGCAGATCCCGCTCATCGCCGACACGTCGGTCGCAGCGCTGGAAGAACACGCCGATGCCGGGTCGCCGCCGCACCTGGTGTATCTGAAGAGCGATTCGGGCATCGGAGGCGCGGTCTTCGCGGACGGCCGTGCCCTGACCGGCGCTGCGGGATGGGCGGGCATGCTCGGCCATCTGCCGGTGATCGCGGACGGTGCGCTCTGCGAGTGCGGACAGCACGGATGCCTGGTCACCGTCGCCGGCCCGGACGCCCTTCTCGCAAACGCCGGTCTCACCGACGTGGCGGACACGGACGGACTCGACGCCGCCCTGGAGCGGTTCGTCACGGGGGTCCGGGATGGGCGTCGCGGATTCGTGGACGCGTGGGCCGTGGCTCTCCCCCACGTCGCCCGGACTCTGCAGATCGCCCTGCTCACCGTAGGCGCCGATCATGTCGTGCTGGGCGGATACCTGGCAGCCTTCGCCGAGGACATCGCCGACGAGCTTGCCCGGATCGCCGTCAGAGCCGGCGGCGCCACGCCCCCGCAGGTCACCGCCAGCCGGCTCGGCGCCGACGCCGCACTGCTCGGCGCCGAACGGGCGGCACGACTGCGGATGATCGACACGCTTCTCGGCTGACGCCGCGGAGCCGCAGGGCCACCGCCCTGCGCATCACGCCCGATTGGCCCGGCCGCGTAAAACCGAACGGCGATTGCTTTTCACCACCGCATCGCCTAACTTATTTCACGGAATGAACTTAAGGGCTCCTCGCTACGCTGATGAGCATCGCCCTCGTGATCCGGAGACGCCATGACTGAATCCCCCGCCTATGTCGAAGTTCAGACACGAGCCGGTCGCGTGCGCGGCCTCTGGCGCGACGTCGCCGGATCATCCGTGCGAAGCGCGTCCTTTCTCGGAATTCCGTTCGCGCAGGCTCCGGTCGGGGAGCTGCGCTTCGCCGCCCCGCGCGCCGTCGAACCCTGGCCGGATGTGCGTGACGCACTGGAGCAGGGAGCCACGGCCCAGCGCGGCGACCCGGGAATCACGCTGATCCCCGAGCCGTCGGTCGCCGGCGACAGCACCCTCAACGTCAACGTGTTCACGCCTGCGCCCGGTGACACCACGGCGAAGCTGCCCGTGCTGGTGTGGATCCATGGGGGCGGGTACGTCGCCGGCTCGCCCGCCAGCCCCTGGTACGACGGCCGCGCCTTCAATCGTGACGGCGTCGTCACGGTCTCGATCGGCTATCGCCTCGGCTTCGACGGCTTCGGCCACATCGACGGCGCCCCCTCCAACCGCGGCGTACGCGACTGGCTGGCCGGGCTGGAATGGGTGCAGCAAAACATCACCGCGTTCGGCGGAGACCCCTCCCGCGTGACCATCGCCGGGCAATCGGCGGGAGGCGGAGCGGTGCTCACCCTGCTCGGCATGCCCGCAGCCCAGCACCTCTTCCACGGCGTGTATGCGCTGTCGGGTGCGCTCGCCGATGTCGCCCCGGAACGCGCCCGCGCGTTCAGCGCGAAGATGGCGCGCGAACTCGGAGTCCCCGCAACGCGCGACGGATTCTCCTCGGTCTCGGAGGAGGACGTGCTTGCCGCTCAGCGAAAGCTCAGCCAGCTCGACCTCAGCTCGATGGGCGAGACGGTCGATGAAGGCCTCGGGCTCGGCCCCGCCGTCGACGGTGATCTCATCACTCGTCCCACCGCACAGTCCCTGGCGCAGGGAGTCGGCGCGGACAAGCCCCTGGTTCTCGGCGCCACGGACGATGAGTTCTCGATGGCGGTGCAGGATCAGGCCAGCAAGCTGCGCTGGATCCCCCTTGCTCTGCTGCTGCGTCCCTTCAAGCTGACCTCAGCCGTCCGACGGGGCTACCTGGCCGCGAACCGGCCCGTGGTCGCGCGCGGACACGCCGCCGTACTCGGACGCCTGATCACCGACAAGATGTTCCGCACCGGAGTCGTGAGAACGGCCCGCGCGCGGGGCGCGGCCCCCACCTGGGTGTACCGCATCGCGTTCCGCTCCACGAAGTTCGACGCCGCCGTGCACTGCATCGACGTGCCGTTCTTCTTCGACTGCCTCGACGGCCCCGTGGTCGATGCCCTCACCGGCCCTCACCCGCCGCAGGCTCTGGCCGACGCGATCCATGCGGCGGCCGTGGCATTCGTGAAGACGGGCGACCCCGGCTGGACCGCGTGGTCCGCGGTGCCCGACTCCGGCGTGGTGTTCAGTGCTCCCCCCGCCACGCAGACGGAGGAGACCGGCGGCTTCGCGTCGGTCGAAGCCCTGCTGTAGCGGCACGCCGGCGAGGCCACGGGAGCGCGCCGGATCCGTCTGCCGAACATCGAGCCGACCGCGCCTGCGCCGGACCCCGCGGTGCCGGAACCGGGAGCGCCCCGGGATCCGTCCGCGAACCCCTGATCGGCGACGCGACGCCCGGGTGCGCTGACTCGTCCCGCGTCAGCGCAGAGCGGGGATCACCTCGCTCGCGAAGAGCTCCAGTCCGGAACGGTCGTACGCCGCCTCCGGGAAGTAGTGGATCGCGTAGCCGAGGCCGTGCTCGGCACGCTCCGCCAGCTTGGCGACGATCTGCGTCGGCGTTCCGAATGCGTCCGAGGCGCGGTACTCGGCCTCGATGCGCGCGGCCCGCTCATCGCCGACATGCGGCCGCAGCCGGTCGATCACACCCGCGAGCCGCTGCTCGGCTTCCGCCTCTGTGGCAGCGACGATCGTGTTGAAGTTGGACGATCGGGTGATCTCCGAATCGTCGCGCCCGAGGGCACGGCAGTGCTCGATGAGCACGGCATTCTTGTGATCGAACTCGTCGAGCGAGCCGGTGAAGTTGGTGTACGACGCCACCTGTGCCGCGAGCTTGAGGGTGACCTTCTCACCCCCACCGGCGATCCAGAGCGGAATTCCGCCGTCCTGCAGCGGCTGAGGCTGGACGATGGCGCCGTCCACCTGGTAGTACCGGCCGTTCAGCGTCGCAGTGCCGGTGCGCCATGCCTGGCTCATGATGTCGACGCCCTCGCGCAGCATGCGCAGGCGATCGGGGATGTCCGGAAAACCGTAGCCGTAGGCCCGCCACTCGTGCTCGTACCAGCCACCGCCGATGCCCATCTCGGCACGACCTCCGGAGACGATGTCGACCGTGGCCGCGACTTTCGCGAGATATGCGGGGTTGCGATACCCCATGCACGTGCACATCTGCCCGAGCCGCACGCGCGAGGTCGACGCTGCGAACGCGGCCATCAGCGTCCACGCCTCGTGCGTGGCCTCGCCGCTGGGCACCGGGGTGGTGTGGAAGTGGTCGTACACCCACAGCGATTCCCACGGCCCGTCGTCGAGCTGGGCCGCGACGCCGTGCATCCTCGCCCATTGCTCGGCGGGGTCGATACCCACCAGATCGAATCGCCAGCCCTGGGGAATGAACGCGCCGAATCTCATGCGGCCAGCCTAGATCCGCCGGCGCCCGTCCGCGAGACCCCCGTCGGTGGGCGACAACCGCCGCGTGGCGCGGCTTCTCGCCCGCAGACGGAGGTCTCGCGGGGGCGGGATCAGCCCTTCACACCGGAGAACTTGATGCCCTCCACGAACTGCTTCTGCGCCGCGAAGAACAGGATGGCCACCGGGATCATCACCAGCACCGTGGCCGCCATCGTCAGGTTCCACTGCACGTGGTGCTGCGACTGGAACGAGGCCAGCGCAAGCGACAGCGTCCACTCATCCTGGTTCTCGCCCGCATAAAGCAGCGGTCCGAAGTAGTCGTTCCACGCGTTGAGGAAACTGAACAGGGCCGCGGCCGCGATCCCTGGCCGCGCCATCGGGATCACCACCCGCCACAGCACTCCGAATTCGCTGGCGCCGTCGATTCGCGCCGCGTCGATGTAGGACTGCGGGATGGTGACGAGGAACTGGCGCAACAGGAAGATGCTGAAGGCGTCGCCGAACAGGTTCGGCAGGATCAGCGGCCAGAGCGATCCGGTGAGCCCGAGGTGCGCCCAGACCACGTACATCGGGATGGCCGTGACCTGGGTCGGCAGCAGCATCGCGATGATCACGAAATAGAAGGCGGCGGTGGAACCCTTCCACTTCATCCGCGCGAGGGCGTACGAGACCGGGATGCTGGAGAGCAGCATGAACAGCGTGGCTAGGCACGCGTACAGCAGCGTGTTGCCGAGGTAGCGCAGCAGCGGGACGCGATTGAAGACCTCGACGAAGTTCTCGGGATGCCACGTGGTGGGCCACAGGTTGCTGGTGAGCGCCTGCTGATCGCTCATGAACGCGGTGAGCACCACGAACACCAGTGGGGCGACGAACATGATCACCAGCGCGATCGCGACGGCGTGCACCGCGACCCAGGTGAGGAAGTTCTGCCGCTTGGCGCTGCGCGGGGCGCGGACGCGGGTGCGTCCTCCGCGCGCGGGAACGGTGAGCGCCTGCGTCGCCATCATTCGTCCTCTCCGACGCCCGCGAACCGCATCCGGCGCACGAGCACGATGGTGAAGATCCCCGACAGCACGAACAGCACGATGGCCATCGCGGAGGCATAACCCATGTGGTACTGACGGAACGCCTGCTCGTACAGCCACATGGGGAAGGTCAGGGTGGAGTTGTCGGGATAGCCGAGTGACGGGGTCGGGCTTCCAGACGCGGTCTGCCCCGCCACGATCGCCTCGGTGAAGTACTGCAACCCGACGATGATCGAGTTGACCACCGTGAACAGCAGCACGGGGGTGATGGCCGGCAGAGTCACGTGCCAGAACTGTGTGAACTCCCCCGCCCCGTCCAGGGAGGCCGCCTCGTACAGCTCGGTCGGAACGTCCAGCAGGGCCGCGAGCAGGATCACCATCGCCGAGCCGCTCATCCAGAGGGCGATCGTGGTGAGACCGGGCTTTGACCAGGCGGGGTCGTTGAACCACAGCGGCGCATCGATCCCGATCCAGCGCAGGAACTGGTTCACGGGTCCGGAGCCCGGGCTCAGCAGGAAGACGAACGACAGCACCGCGGCGACCGGCGGAGTGAGCGACGGCAGGTAGAACAGCGTCCGGAACACTCCGGCGCCGCGACGGATCCGCACGAGCACCAGGGCGACGAACAGGCCGAAGCCCACGCGGCCGATGGTCACGGCGATCGTCAGCCACACGGTGTTGCTGAGCGCCTTCCAGACCAGGGGGTCCTTGAAGAGCAGGTGGATGTAGTTGCTGAATCCCGCGAAGGTGGGGTCGTTGATCAGGTCGAAGTTCGTGAAGGAGTAGAACAGCGTGGCGATCAGTGGGTAGACGAAGAACGCCAGCGCACCGATGATCCACGGCGACATGAACAGCAGCACCGTGAGCTTGCGTCGTCTCCGGCTGCGGGTGGGACGCATGACCGGCGGTGCCGGTGCCCCCGCGGGGGCGGCCGGAGCCACCCCCGCGGTCGTGACAGCACTCATCTCACTGCCCCAGGGCGTTGGCGTCGTTGATCTGCTGGTCGACGTCCTTCAGCCCGGCCGCAAGGTCGGTCTTCGAGCCGCCCACGAACGCCGTCTCGAAGTCCTGCGCGATCTTGGTGTACGCATTGCCGTTCTTCGTCGCCGGGTTGGTCTGCACCTTGCCGCTGTCGAACATGTCCAGGAACGTCTGGAACTGCTCCGGAAGCTCCAGGTCGGGGGACTTCAGCGCATCGGTGGATGTGGGGACGTTGCCGAGCGCGTTGGCGAGCGTGACGAGCGCGTCGGTGTCGGTGGTGAGGTACTTGATGACCTCCCACGCCGCTCCGGCGTTCTGCGCGCCCTTCGGCATGCCGATCACCGTTCCGGTGGTGTACCCGGTGCCGTACAGTTCGGGGTGGTCGTCGGCCACCGGCATCGGCGCGGTCGCGTAGTCGAGATCCGGCGCGCCGTCCTTGATGAACGCGGTGCGGTACTCGCCATCGAAGGCCATCGCGATGCGGCCGGTCTGGAAGTCCTGCCCCGCCGAGTACTGCTGTCCGGCCTCCGCCGTGAAGCGCGTGATGTTGTCGAGCCCGTAGAAGTCGGTGATCTCCTTCTGCCACTCGAACATCTCGGTCCAGGCGGGATCGGCAGCGAGGTTGGACTGTCCGTCCTTCGTCTGCCATGTCGCGCCCCACTGTGGCGCGAGCATCTCGATCGCGTTGGCGTAGTACCCCGGCGTCGGCACGTATCCCGCCACCTTGATGGACCCGTCAGCGTTGAACTGCGTGAGCTTCTTGATGTCCTCGGTGAACTCGGTCATCGTCTTCGGCGGCGCGGTGATGCCCGCGTCGGCGAACATCTTCTTGTTGTAGTAGAGGCCGTAGACGTCCGCCAGCAGCGGCATCGTGCAGCGAACGCCGTCGTACTGGGTGTAGTCCAGCGTCGCCTGCGGGATCTTGGTGAGATCCACCTTGTCCCGGTCGATGTAGTCGGTGAGGTCCTGGAACGTTCCCGACGAGCAGAACTGGCCGACGGCGTTGCTGGAGAACGAGATCGCCACATCCGGCGACTTCCCGCCGCGGATCGCCTGTGTGATCTTGTCGTCGGTCTGGCTGCCGACGTTCTTGATGGTGATGTTGGGGTGCTGCTCGTGGAAAGTCGCGAGGATGCCGTCGAGGGCGGCGAGCTCACGGTCGGAGAAGGCGCTCCACACGGTGACGGTGACCTTCTCGTCGTCACCCGGTGCCGCGGCCGGCGCACCACCGGTGCCGCCGCCGGTGCCGGAGCAACCGGTGAGGGCGAGAGCGCTAGTGGCCAGGAGGCCGGCCAGGGCGATGGACTTCTTCATTGATGTCTCCGATCGTGCTGTGGTGGGGAGGTGCCGGCGGTGCGGCGGGGGATCAGTTGTCGAGGGAGCCGCGCGCGAACACGCGATGCTGCAGGCGGGCGACGGCCAGCTGCCCGGCGCCGGTGAGGATCGCGTCGTCGCGGTGTGCCTGCCGCGCCCACGAGAGGTGCCCGGTGCGGTCGCGGGTGAGCAGTCGGTCCACCTCATCGCGGACGCGGGTCAGCAGGAGGTCACCGCCGGCGTCGATGTAGCTTCCGCCGAGGATCACCAGCTGCGGATCGATCACCGTGATCAGCACCACGGCGCCGCGGGCGATGCGCGCCGCGGTCTCCTGGATCACGGCACGCGCGGAGTCCTTCTCGCGGTACTCGGCCGCACACGCGGCGATCAGGTCGCGCGCGCTTCGTTCCTGGCGCCCGTACCGTGCGCCCACCCCGAGGATCGTGACGGGATCGAGCGCGCCGCCGAGGTCCGATGCCCCGCCGTGGTCGACGGGACCGGCGAGGTCGGGCGTCGGAAGGTAGTCGATCTCACCGGCACCGCCGGAGTTTCCCCGGTGCAGGTGTCCCTGGAGGACCACCGCGGAACCGAGACCCACGGTGTCGACCCACAGGAACACGGCGGAGGTGATGCCCTGTTCGACGCGTTCGTCGTTCTCCGCGAGAGCCAGGAGATTGACGTCGTTCTCGATGTCCACGGGGAAGCCGAGACGGGTGGACAGCAGCTCGACGACGTTCACGCCCGTCCACTCCAGGAACCGCGGGGTGTAGAGCAGGTGCCCGGTGGCCGGGTCGATCGCGCCGGGAACGCCGACGACCGCCTCCGAGATGTCGCTGTGCGCGATGCCGCTCTGAGTGCACGCGTCCTCGAGCGCGGCGATGACGGTGTCCAACGTGTCGGAGCTGTGGTGCTCGCGGCGGGCGCGGACGCGCTCACGGCCTGCGGCGTCGTAGAGCGCGACGTCGACGAGGTCGTGCCGCAGATCGATGGCGGCGGTCGCGCCGGCGTCGCCGCGGATGCCCCACAGCTGGGCGCGCGGACCCGGACCACTCGCGCGGAGCCCGCTCGGCTCGATGAGACCGGCACGCTCCAGCCGGGCGAGGAGGTCGGTGACCGCGGGCTTGGAGAGGCCGATCAGGTCCTGGAGTTCGGAGCGCGCGATCGGTCCGTTGTCGGCGATGAGCCGCAGCGCCGCCTGGTCGTTGCGCAAGCGCATCTGCGCGGGTGCCGACATCGTGGTCTCCTCCTCGAGAATCGACTGGAAACTTACCAGTCGATTCGGAAGACTACGACGGCCCTCGCGGCTCCGTCAACCCCCGAATCTCGTTCAAAGCGCGCGAATGGCTCCAAAACCGTCGGAATTGGAGCCATTCGCGCGCTTTGAACCGTCCCTCCACCGACTCACGCCGGCCGGGGCACGGGGGCACCGGGCATCGAGGCACCAAGATGGTTCATCGTGCGCACTTGGCTCCAAAACCCGCGGGATTGGATCCAAGTGCGCGCTATGAAACCGTCAGTCGGTGAGTTGCTCGTACTCGGAGTGGTCGGCGTCGTCGGGGGCGACGAAGCGGGCCCGAGGCAGGCGGCTGCGCATCACGACGGCGGCGGTCCGATTGTCATCCACGAGCACCGCGTGCCGGCCCAGCTCGTCCGCGACCACGCCCGTGGTTCCGGACCCCGCGAACATGTCCAGCACCATGTCACCGGGACGCGAGGACGCCTGCACGATACGACGCAGGATTCCCTCCGGCTTCTGGGTGGGGTAGCCGGTCTTCTCCTTGCCCGACGTCGGCACGATGGTGTGCCACCACACGTCGGTGGGTAGCTTTCCCCGCGCGGCCTTCTCGGCGGTGACCAGGCCCGGAGCCATGTAGGGCTCACGGTCCACCTCGTCGGAGTTGAACACGTACTTGTCCGGGTTCTTCACGTACACGAGGATCGTCTCGTGCTTGGTGGGCCAGCGCTTGCGGGTCTTGCCGCCGTAGTCGTAGGCCCAGATGATCTCGTTCAGGAAGTTGTCGCGGCCGAAGATGGCATCCAGCATCACCTTGGCGTAGTGCGCCTCGCGGTAGTCGAGATGCAGGTACAGCGTGCCGTCGTCGGCGAGAAGCCGCCAGGCCTCCCACAGCCGCGGCTCCAGGAACTCCCAGTAATCGTCGAATCGGTCATCGAAGCTGTGCAGAGCCCCGCGAATCCGCTCGTAGGCGCGGCCGTGGAAGCCGCGGCGGATGACCGCCTCGGTGATCTCGTCGCTCTCGGTGGCCCGTTCGGCGGGGTCGAGCCCGAGGCTCTCGTCGGTCACCTCCTGCGGAATCGACCGCGTGGTCTCGATCGCCTTCTCCCGCGTGCGACCGGTGTTGAACGGCGGATCGAGGTAGACCAGGGTGAAGGAGGCGTCGGGATAGGGGCGCAGGACGTCGAGGTTGTCGCCCTCGAAGATGGTGACCGTCACGGGACGCGGTGCAGCCACGCGTCGGTGGCGAACTTGGTCTCGACCAGACGCTCGGCGTCGGCGTACTCGTCGGCGGAGATCGTGCCGTCCACGGCGCCCGTGAGCTGGCGGAACGTGCCGATGAAAGCCTGGATCACGTCGTCGCGCGACAGGCCGGTCTGCGAGCGCAGCGGATCGACCCGCTTCGCCGCGGACGTCGTGCCCTTGTCGGACAGCTTCTCGCGGCCGATGCGCAGCACCTCGGTCATCATCTGCCCGTCGATGTCGTAGCTCATGGTGGCGTGGTGCAGCACGCCACCGTTGGCGAGGCGCTTCTGCGCGGCACCGCCGATCTTGCCGGTGGGGCTGGCGATGTCGTTCAGGGGCTGATACGTGGCGTCGATACCGAGCGAGCGCAGCGCCTGCAGCACCCAGTCGTCTAGGTAGGCGTACGAGTCGGCGAAGGTCATCCCAGCGACCATCTCGGCGGGAACGTAGAGCGAGTAGGTGATGATCTGCCCGGCGGCCATCATCATCGCCCCGCCGCCGGAGATGCGACGCACCACCTGGAAGCCGTGGCGTGCGGCTCCCTCCGGATCGACCTCGTTGCGATACGACTGGAACGAGCCGATCACCACGGCCGACTGATCCCACTCCCAGATGCGCAGGGTGGGCTTTCGCCGCCCCTCCCCCACGCGCGTGGTGAGGACCTCATCCAGGGCCAGGTTCATGTGGGGCGACACGGCGGGGTCCCGGACGATCTCCCACTCGAAGTCCTTCCACCCGGGCGCTGTCACCAGCGCGCGACGGACGGCGGTGCCGACCGACTCCGGTGTGAGGCCGAGCAGTTGCGCGCCCTCCGGAAGCGCCGCTCGCACGGCAGCGGCGATCGTGGCGACATCGGCGGTCTCAGGCAGCCCCTCCACGCTCGCGTTGATGTCGTCCAGAGCCGAATCAGGCTCGAGGAAGAAGTCACCCGCCAGGTGGAAATCGCTGATCCGTCCGCCGTCGACCGCGAAGTCGACGACGACGAGCTTTCCCCCGGGAACCTTGTACTCGCCGTGCATCCTCCCAGCCTAGTTCGCACGGGCCGAGGGAGCATCCGCGCGGCCGACGACGCGGCCGCGCGGCAGTGCGTTCATCTCCGCGGGAAGTGGGCGTCCAGCCAGCCCAGCACATCCGCGCGGACCTTCTCCTGATCGGTCTCGTTGAAGATCTCGTGCCGGTCACCCGGATACACGTACACCGTGACGTCGGTCAGCTTCGAACGGGTGCGGTAGTCGTCGGCCAGCTTGTGCACGCTGCGCGGGCCGCCGACCGGGTCCTCGGATCCGACGATGAGGAGCATCGGCAGATCCTTGGCCATCGCGCCCGCCCGGCCGCGGATGCGCAGGGTGTCGATGACGCCGAACAGCTTCGGCAGGGGCGTCTCGGTGGTCAGCGGATCGTTGCGGAACCCGTCCTGCACCTCGCGCACCGAGCACAGCCACTCCAGCCCGTGGGCACCCGGGCCGTCCCACCGCTTGTTCAGCGGCTGCGCGTTCAGCCCGGAGAATGTGCGCTGCGCGCTGCCGGACAGGATCACGGCGTCGTAGCGCTCGGCGTGCTGCGCGATCAGTTCCTGCGACATCAGCGATCCCCAGGAGTGGCCGAGCAGCACGAGAGGCAGCGCCGGATTCTCGGCGCGGATCAGCTCGGTGAACTGCGCGAGCGCCGCGATCGTGGCACGCAGCCCTCCGGGCCCAAGGCGTCCGAGCTTGCTCGCGTCCCCTCCCCACTGCTTCATGCCCGTGCGGCCGTGCCCGCGATGATCGTCGGCGTAGACGATCCAGCCCTCGCCCTGCAGCGCGGCGATGAGAAGCGCGTACCGGCCGGCGTGCTCGCCGACTCCGTGGGCCAGCTGTACCACCCCCCGCGCTTCGCCGATCGCGTCATAGCGGTCGTAGACGATCGTGATGCCATGCGCGTCGATGTATTCGGGCATGCCGCGAGTCTATGTCGGGGAGCTTTCCTCCCGCGAGAAACCCCTACGAGTCCGCCGCACCCCGAGACGCCGGGTTCTCGGACGCGATCGCCATTTACTTAGCAAGAGTAATTAGCTATGCTAAGTAAATACATGAGTGGCACGAGTGACAATCCCCTGACCAATCCGACCGACGGCGCATCGCTGCGCATGGCGACGTTCCGCCTGGCGCGGCGCCTGCGAACCCATCGGGCAATCGATTCCATGTCCGACGCGCAGTTCGCGGTCCTGGGGGTGCTGCACAAGCACGGGCCGTCCACGCTCGGCCAGCTCGCCACGCACGAACGAGTGTCGGCTCCCTCCATGAACCGCACCGTCAACAGCCTCGAAGAAGCCGGGTACGTGGTGCGCTCCGCCGACACGGCCGATGGCCGGAAGGTGATCATCACCATCACCGACCCGGGAACCGCCGTGGTGGAGGCCACGATCGCCAAGCGCGACACCTGGCTGAACCAGGCGCTGGACGAGCTGGACGATGAGGAGCACGCCATCCTCGTGAGAGCAGCCGAGATCATGCGGAAGGTGGCTGACCGATGAGCGGCGGCGGTGCGACCTTCCGTTCGCTGCGGGTCTTCAACTACCGCGTCTGGTTCATCGGCGCGCTGATCTCCAACGTGGGCGCATGGATGCAGTCGACGGCGCTGCAGTGGGTGGTGCTCACCCAGCTCACCGACAACGACGCGGGCGCGATGGGCATCACGATGGGCCTGCAGTTCGCCCCGCCACTGCTGCTCGTCAGCATCACGGGGCTCGTCGCCGACCGCTTCGACCGTCGCAAGCTGCTCATGATCACGCAGTCCGTGATGCTGCTGCTCGGCGCCGTGATGGGGGTGCTGCTGCTGTCGGACGTGATGACGCTGCCGATGATGTACGGCTTCGCGTTCTCGCTCGGCCTCGTGCAGGCCTTCGACAACCCCGCGCGCCAGGCCTTCGTATCCGACATGGTGTCGCGGGAGAACGCCTCGAACGCGGTGGCCCTCAACGCCGCGTCGTTCAACATGGCCCGCATGCTCGGACCCGCCGCGGCCGGCATCGTCGTCGTGGCCATCGGCACCGGCTGGGTGTTCTTCGCGAACTCCATCACGTTCATCGCGATGCTCATCGCACTGGCGATCATGCGCCCGTCGGAGCTGGTCCCCCGCGTGCGGCAGAAGGGCCCCGAGCGCCTCGCCGACGGCTTCCGCTACGTCACCCGCCGCCCCGACCTCATCGTCACCTTCATCATGGTGTTCCTGCTGAGCGCGTTCGGCATGAACCTGCCGATCTTCACCTCGACGATGGCGGTGGAGTTCGGTCGCGACGCCGACGGCTTCGGAATGCTGAGCTCGGTGGTGGCGATCGGCTCGCTCGCCGGAGCGCTCCTCGCCGCCCGACGCGACCGCCCGCGTCTCAGCGTCGCGATCGGCGGACTGGCGATGTTCGCGGTCGCCTCCACGATCTCCGCCTTCATGCAGAGCTACTGGCTCTACGCGATCATGCTCGTGTTCGTCGGATTCTCGACGGTGACGGTCATGACCACGGCGAACGGACACGTGCAGACCACCACCGATCCGTCACTGCGCGGACGCGTGATGGCGCTCTACCTCGCGGTGCTCATGGGCGGCACACCGATCGGCGCCCCGATCGTGGGCTGGGTGGCTCATGCCTACGGCCCCCGCTGGGCGATCATCCTCGGCGCGGTCGCCGGTCTCATCGCGTTCGCGGTGGGTGCGATCTGGGTGCTGCGCTCCGGCCGCATCCACCGCTCGACCAGCCGCCGCTTCGCTCTGACGCTGGATCGCACCGCGGCGATCCCGGTGATCCCCGAAGTCGAGCCGGAGGAGTTCAGCGACGAGGTCGCCTCCACCACCCCGATCCGCATCGCGCCGGAGGACAAGGACCGCCCGGGGCGCTGACTCAGCGCGCTTCGCGCAGCCCCACACGAACCAGGTGGTCGTTGACGAAGCGTCCGTCGGGGTCGATGCGCTCGTAGACCGCACGGGCTTCCGCGAGTCGCGGCACGACGGCTTCGAGTCGCTCGCGATCGAACAGGTGCAGCTTGCCCCAATGCGGGCGGGCGTCGAAGGGGGCGAGCGCGGCTTCGATGCCCACCAGCGCCTCCCGCACCTGCTCCGGGTGGTTCAGCCACGTGAAGTGGATGATGAAAGATTCGCGCTGGTACGCGCCGCTCAGCCACAGGTCGTCCGCGGCTGCGGTGCGCAATTCGGTGACGTTGAGATGTTCGCGGAATCCATCGGCGATCGCCCGGATCGCGGCCAGGGCGGCAGCGGCGTGGGTACGGTCGATGAAGTACTCGCTCTGGATCTCATCGCCATAGGAGGGCTCGCGGTCGGCGCGGAAATGCGGCAGCCGCTGGTACCAGACACCCGGCACGCCCAGCGGCGTGACGTTGTCGCCCGTGCCGAGCGGCGACAGCTCGTGGTCGGCCAGCACGCCGTCCAGCAGGGTGCCGACGGGCTGTTCCGCATCGTCGGCGACGCGCTTCTTGATCCAGACGATGCTGTTGTCGTCCCAGCGGGTGAACACCGACACGCTGTCGCCCGCCGTCGTCACGGCGTCGACGTCGTCGAGGATGGCGCCCCAGCTCACCCCGGCGTAGATGTCCTGGCGCACCCGGTAGGTCGGCTGCGTCTCCAGTTCCAGCTCCGTGACGACGCCGAACGCCCCGACTCCCACTGCGAGCGCCGCGAAGTCGGCGTCCTCTCGGCGCACCGTGTGGAACGTACCCGCGGCATCGGCGAAGGTGAGGGCGCGCACCGCCGTGGTCAGCACGCCGTTGCGGTCTCCGGAACCGTGCGTTCCCGTCGCCGTCGCTCCGCCCACGTTGATGTGTGGCAGCGAACCGGTGTTGTGCAGGGCACGACCCGCGTCCTCCAGCTGCGCCGCGAGCACGGCGTACCGGGTCCCGGCGCCGACGCGCACCGTATCGCCCTCGATGACGACGGGCGGAACCCAGGTCGACATCTCGATGAGCGTGCCGTCGGTGTCGGGAAGATCGGTGAAGGAGTGGCGTGTGCCCAGCGCGTGGACACGTCCGGGCGTCGCGAGCGCCGCCACCAGGTCGTCCCGGCTTCGCACGGACACGATCCGCGCGGCTTCGTAGGTGTGGCTGCCTGCCCAGTTCTGCGGCATCTCGGTCCTTCGGCTCATCATCATCGAATGGATCCGACCATACCGGCTCGGTGGTAAACCGGTTAGCTTTGTGACCCCGACACGACACAGAGCAGGTCACGCCCGGTCAACAGACGGGGATCGGACACCGATGCGGCAGCGCAGATCAGCCGCAGGAATCAGTCGTCCTCGTCCTCGCCGTCTTCGTCATGATCGTCTTCGTCGTCCTCGTCTTCGTCGTCCTCGTCTTCACCGTCGAGGCGCGCCTCCAACGCAGCGATCTCCGCGCGCACGGCTGCGACGACCTCCAGATCATCGTCGTAGAGATCGCGGAAGTCCGACTCCGGCTCGACCATCTGGGTGAGGAGGTCGATCCCTCGCTGCAGATGGTCATCGAGCCGATCCAGGTCTCCCGGCCAGACGTAGGACCGCCCGAGCACGGCGAGCAGGTACGAGGCGGCACGGATCTGGTCGTAGTCATCGTCCGTGGCGAAAGCGGCATCGATCCGGGCATCGACATCGATGCCCTCGAAGAAGCTGCTGAACCAGTCCGAGGCTCCATCGCTGTCCCACGGCTTGCTTCCCCACGCACCCATCAGGTCTCCTCACAACGAACAGAACATCGTGTCAACGTGTCGATGCGATCGACGCTACCAGGACGACGAGGCCACGGGGCGGCCCCGTCGGCACCCCTCAGGCTGGCATGACGCTGGCTGCAGACCGGCGATGCGTCGGACGCCCTCCGTCATCCCGGCAGCGTCAGCCCACTCGGCAGCGTCAGCCGCGCGTGGACGCCCGCACGACCAGTTCGGGACGGAATCGGACCCGACGCGGTGGGTCACCCGGCGACGCAACCGCTTCCAGCAGCAGGTCCACGGCCACCGCACCCATCTCGTGCGCGGGCTGGCGCACCGAGGACAGCGGCACCACGGTCGACTGGGCGAAGTCGATGTCGTCGTAGCCGATGAGGGCGAGGTCGGCAGGGATCCGGATATCGCCGAGGAGCGCGGCACCCTGCATCACGCCGACGGCGAGCAGATCGTTCGCGCAGAACACGGCATCCGGGCGCTCGCTCGCCGGGCGCCGGGCGATTGCCTCCCCTGCCGCGCGACCGGCGAGCACGGTCATCGCATCCTGCCCGATCACCTCGAGCGAGGCGTCGGGGTGCTCCTCGAGCGCGCGGCGCGCTCCCGCCAGACGATCCGAGACCTGGCGGATCGAGAGCGGCCCGCCCACGAACGCCAGGCGCCGGCGGCCGAGGGACAGCAGGTGCGACGCGGCGAGATGCCCGCCCTCGAGATCGTCCACCGACACGGAAGGCACGGGAGTGCCGGGGAGTTCGGCGTCGACGAGCACCAGCGGGATGCTCGCCTCGGCGAGGCGGCTCACGGCTGCCGCATCGTCCGCTGTGGGCGTGAGCAGCACGCCGTTCACGCGCTGTTCCCGAAACAGGTCGATGTAGGCGGCCTCCCGGAGCGGGCTCTGATCGCTGTTGCCGAGGAGCACCGCCATTCCCTCCGCGGCGGCGCGCTCCTCGGCGCCACGGGCGACCTGTGCGAAGAACGGGTTCGCGCTGTCGAGCACGACGAGTCCAATGGAACGACTGCGGCCTGCGCGCAGCTGACGCGCCGCGTCGTTCCGCACAAAACCGAGCTCCTCGATGGCAGCCTGCACCCGCTCGACGGTGGCTGCGGAGACCTTGTGCGGACGATTGAGCACATTCGAGACGGTGCCCACCGACACGGACGCCGCCTGGGCGACATCCTTCACACTGACCGT
The DNA here is from genome assembly GCF_021044885.1 of Microbacterium nymphoidis. GTDB lineage: Bacteria > Actinomycetota > Actinomycetes > Actinomycetales > Microbacteriaceae > Microbacterium > Microbacterium nymphoidis. The sequence continues at coordinate 1,324,495 of NZ_JAJNOD010000001.1, forward strand.
CACGCGATCGATCCTCCTCGGGGGCGCTTGACGGCCCCGGGCACTCAGACTATCGTCATGAAACGATTCAGATTTGTCCAGCACCCGTGATTCCGCGACTCTCACAAAGGAGTGTCATGTCCCGCTACGCATTCACCCTGCAGGTGCGGCCCGAAATGCTCGACGAGTACATCGCCCGTCACAGCCCGGTGTGGCCCGAGATGCTGGCCGAGATCGCCGCCTCGGGACGCCGGAACTACTCGATCTTCCTCGACCGCGAGCGCAGTGCGCTGTTCGGCAGCTACGAGTGCGACGACGACGAGGCGGCGCGCGCGTATCTGGCGGCCTCCGAGGTCGCAAGCCGATGGGAGGCGGAGATGGCGCCGTTCTTCATCGACCTTGCCGGGCGGGCGGATCAGGCAGCAACCTCCCTCACCGAGATCTTCAATCTGGAGGCTCAGCTCCAGGCCGTTCCCACCGAAAGCGAGAACTGATGTCGTCCCTCACCCCCGAAACCCTCTCCACGCTGGAGCAGCAGTCGATCGAGCTGCCGTCCTGGGCGTTCGGAAACTCCGGCACCCGCTTCAAGGTGTTCGGCACGGCCGGCACCCCGCGTGACCCGTTCGAGAAGATCGCCGACGCCGCCGAGGTCAACCGTCTCACCGCTCTCGCCCCCTCCGTGGCGCTGCACATCCCGTGGGACGTCGTCGACGACTTCTCCGCGCTGCGCCGGCACGCGGAGGATCTGGGCGTGAGGCTGGGCACGATCAACTCCAACACCTTCCAGGACGACGACTACAAGTTCGGCGCCCTCACGCACGAGGACCCCCGCATCCGGCAGAAGGCCATCGACCACCACTTCGAGTGCATCGACGTGATGGATGCCACCGGCTCCCGCGACCTCAAGATCTGGCTGGCCGAAGGCTCCAACTACCCGGGGCAGGCCGATCTGCGGGGTCGTCAGGACCGGCTTCACGAGTCGCTGCAGAGGATCTACGATCGCCTCACCGGCGAGCAGCGCCTGGTCCTGGAGTACAAGTTCTTCGAGCCCGCGTTCTACCACACCGACGTTCCGGACTGGGGGACCTCCTACGCGCAGGTGGCAGCTCTCGGCGATCGCGCCATGGTGTGCCTCGACACCGGCCACCACGCACCGGGCACCAACATCGAGTTCATCGTGATGCAGCTGGTGCGTCTCGGAAAGCTCGGCTCGTTCGACTTCAACTCGCGCTTCTACGCCGACGACGACCTCATCGTGGGTGCCGCCGACCCGTTCCAGCTGTTCCGCATCCTGTTCGAGGTGATCCGCGGCGGTGCGCTGAACAACCCCGACGTCGCGTTCATGCTCGACCAGTGCCACAACGTGGAGAACAAGATCGCCGGTCAGATCCGCTCGGTGCTGAACGTGCAGGAGATGACCGCCCGCGCGCTCTCCGTCGACACGGATGCGCTGCGCTCGGCCCAGGTCGCCGGTGACGTGCTGGCGGCCAACGCCGTGTTCATGGACGCTTTCTACACCGATGTCCGACCCGCCCTCGCCGACTGGCGCGAGGCACGCGGTCTCCCCCGCGACCCGATGTCCGCCTTCGCCGCCTCGGGGTACCAGGAGAAGATCGAGGCGGAGCGCGTCGGCGGCCAGCAGGCCGGCTGGGGCGCGTAAGCCCGCACGCAGGGCGGGGGGGCCAGCGTTGGCCTCCGCCCTGCGTCGTTCCCGCCCCCGACGTCGACCCCTCCCGACGTCATCCCCTGCCTCTGCCGTCGACCCCGACCCCGTCCGACGGCCGGGCGACTGGTCTCACAAGATGTCGACCGCGGCGTCCGCCGCGACCCCAACTGAGGCCACCGCCACCCCCGGTCTCAGAAGATGCTGTCGGCGATGCCCACCCCGACACCTTCTGCGACCACCGCCCAGATCTCAGAAGATGTCGAAGCACGGAGCCGGCGGTCACGCGCCAGGGGGATCAGATTCGGAAGACGGGCAGCCTCAGTCCGGGTTCGTCCAGCGCGTCGTTCAACGTCCGTCGTCACCGCGCGTCGTTCAACGTCCGTCACTCAATGCGACGCTCAACGCCCGTCGCGCAACGCCCTCGCCACCGCGGGTCGCTCAGCGCACGTCGTCAGCGCCCGTCGTTCAACGACGCCGCGGCGGCGAAGCGCTCCGCGGCGGCACGGTACAGCTCGTGCCGGTGGCCATCGGGATGGAACTCCGCCTCCACACCACCGGCCAGAGCTCGCAGATCCTCCACCTCGCCGAACTCCCCGATGGCACGGGCGGCGAGATACGCCGCACCCTGCGCTGCGCCGTGGCCGGCCGCCGGCCGGATCACCGGGATTCCCAGCACGTCCGCCTTGATCTGCAGCCAGGCGTCGGAGGAGGCTCCCCCGCCCGTGGACAGCAGATGATCGACCGCGAAGCCGGCGTCGCGCATCGCATCCAGGTCACGCGCGAGGGCGAAGGAGTTGCCCTCCATGACCGCCAGCATCAGGTCGGTGACATCCGTGGCGAGGTCGATCCCGCTGATCACACCGCGCGCGGAGGCGTTCCACGTGGGGGTGCGCTCCCCCGCCAGGCTCGGAACCATCGTCACGCGCCCCGGACGGGGCCTGCTGAGGATCCTGTCGGCATCGCGATAGTCGCGCGAGGGATCCAGCCCGTTCACCCAGTCGATGGCGGCACCGGCGGAGACCTGCGCCGTGATGAGGAGGTCGGTGCCGGGGAGACAGTGGCGCGAGTGGATGAAGCCGGGCACGGCGGTTCCCCGCGGAACAGCCAGCATCGTCACGCTGCTGAAGCCCGTCATCTCCACCAGCGGATCGCCGGGGGCCAGGGCACCCGCCTCCAGCGCCGACCCGATGGCGTCGATGCCTCCGGCCACGACGGGGATTCCCGGCGAGATGCCGAGCTGCGCGGCAGGACCCGCGAGCAGTTCCCCCACCACGTGATCGGCAGGCATGATCGGGGCGAGCAGCTGGAGGCCCGGAACGGCCGCGCGCAGCGCCGGCGGGAAGTCCCCGAGCGCCTCGTCGAAGCCCTGCATGAGGGATGCCGTGGTGTCGTCGAGGACGGCGACACCCGTGAGGCGGCGGACGATCGCGCCGTTCGTCGACACGATCGCTGCTGCGCGCTCCAGCACCTCGGGACGGTGCTCTGCCCACCAGAGGAGCTTCGCCGTTCCGAAGAAGGCGTCCGCACCGTTGCGCGAGTGCGGCGCGATCGCGGCGATGCGCTGCGCTTCGGCCGTGGCGCGGCGATCCAGCCACGTCAGCGCGGGGCCGGTGGGGTTCCCGTCCGCATCGATGGCCACCAGCGTGGGCGCCTGGGACGTGACCGCGATCGCGCGAATGTCCAGTCCTGCCGTCACCCTGCGGGCGGATGCCACCACCGCTTCCCACCACTGGCGGGCGTCCTGCTCGGCCGCGGCCTCGTCGACATGCGTCGGATAGGGCGTCGAGGCATCGGCGATGCGACGACCGTCGCGGCCGACGGCCACAACCTTCGCCGAGCTCGTGCCGACATCCAGCCCCAGGAAGGCGATCGTCACGTCAGCGCTCGCCGTCGACAAGCGGGTGGAGGGCGGGCTCGCCCGCGAGAAAGCGGCGCACCTCTTCGGCGACGCCGTGAGCGGCGCGCTCGGCGGTCTGGCGGCTGGCACCGGCGATGTGCGGGGTCACAACCACATCCTTGCCCTCAGCAGCCTGTGCGAACAACCGGTGGGAGAAGTCGACGGGCTCATCGGGGTAGACGTCGAAGGCCGCACCTCCGAGGTGGCCGGCGTCGATGGCGCGGGCGACCGCGTCGTAGTCCACCAGACCACCGCGCGCGGCGTTGACCAGCAGCGCGCCAGGCTTCATCCGCGCAATGGCCTCGGTGCCGACGATGTGCCGGGTTTCGGGGGTGAGCCGGGCGTGCACCGAGACCAGGTCGGCCCGCTCGAAGAGCTCGTCGGCGGTTTCGACGCGTTCGATGACGCCGTCCAGCACACCGGCGGGAAGATAGGGGTCGAACACCAGCACATGCGCACCCATCGCGGCCAGGACGCGAGCGACATGGCCGCCCACCGCGCCCGCGCCGAGCAGACCGATCACGGCGCCGGACACCTCACCGCCGACCGCGTCCGAGCGATACAGATCACCACGCCATTCATGACGCAGCATGCTGGCCTGGGCGAGCGGGATGCGGCGCAGCAGCGCGAGGCTGAGGCCGATGGTCATCTCCGCCGTCGCGATCCCGTTGCGACCCGGGACGTTCGCGACCCGGATGCCGTGGCGGCGCGCGGCGTCGAGGTTGACGTTGGTGGGACCGCCGCGTGACACCGCGATCAGACGGAGGTCGGGGCTGGCAGCCATCACGCGCTCGGTCATCGGGGCGAGCTGCGTGACGATGGCGGCGGCACCGTCCAGAGCTGTGATGAGCTGTTCCTCGTCGCCGGAGGCCTCATCGACCTCGGCCACCCGTCCGAACGGCTCGTCCGGCCACGCGAACTCGAGTTCACGAATCTCGACGGGCTCGGGCACCGCCGCCGCGACGGCGTCGCGGAACAGGGAGGCGCGGATGAAGCGGTCGCCGGCGGCCAACACGCGAGTCATGGGAATGTCCTTTCAACCGGGTCCGATGACTCGTCCCGATGCAGCTGTCGATGCTCGGCATCGCGGCGCACGCGCGCGGTGCCGTAGCCGGTCCCACGGCGGTGCCGCGGGACCGGCGCTTCGTCACTTCTTGCCGAAGACCTCGGCGTAGTACTCCTCGGCGTTCGACTTGTCGACCACCGTGATCGGCATGTACTGGTCCTTCTCGACGGTCTTGCCGGCCAGGAGGTCGGCCGTGATGTCGATCAGCGCGTCGCCGTGGGCCTTGCCACCACCGAGGCTGATAGTCGACTTCTCGGGGTCGCCGTTGATGATGTTCTGGATCTCGTTCTCGGTCGCGTCGATTCCGAACAGACCGAACTTGCTGAAGTCCGTGACGCCCGCGGACTTGACGCCCTCGTTGCCGCCGACGGCTCCGCCGCCGCCGATGGTGGCGATGACCTTCATGTTGGGGTTCGCCTGCAGGAAGTTCTCGGCGTTGGCCACACCGTCTTCGGCGGTGAGAGCGGGGGCGGTGGCGACGAGCTTCGCGTTGGGCGCGAGCTCGGCGATGGCCTCCTTGATGCCGTTGGCGCGATCGATGATCTCGGGGAAGCGCGGCAGGTCCATCAGGCCCCACTCCACCGTCTCGGACTTGTCGAAGTTCGCGTTGATCCACTTCGCCGCAGCCTCGCCGTTGGCGTAGCCGGTGTTGTAGGCGTCGACGAGGTACTGGGCGTCGTAGTTGGTGAGCACCTGCGTGTACCCGACCACCTTGATGCCGGCGTCCTGCGCCTTCTTCGTGACATCGGCGAGCGCGTTGGACTCGACCGCGCAGATGATGACGGCGTCGACACCCTGCTGGATGAAGTTCTCGATCTGGCTGACCTGCTTGGCTGCGTCGTTGGCGGCGTCGACGTAGGTCACCGTCATGTCCTTGGTGGCACCGTAGGTCTGCGCCTCCTGGACGAGCTCGGCCCACACCGGGTTGCTGAGGTCGGAGAAGGTGACACCGACGGTGTACGCGCCGTCCTTGGCCGCGTCGCTGCCGCCAGAGCTGGAAGTGCCGGAGCCGGTGGTCTCACCAGGCATCGAGCACCCGGAGAGCGTCAGCGCGAGGGCGACCGCAGAAGCTGCGAGGATCGCGATTTTCTTCACGAGGGGTCCTTTCGTTGTGACGACGGTGACGCGTCATCGCGTCGTCGATGTGATTGCGGGAGGAAGCGAAGGAGGAGATCAGGCCGCGGCTTTCGCGCCCTGACGGAAGATGGAGACGCCACCGATCTGCTTGCGGCGGCCCTTGCTGTTCTTCGAGGTGGCGTCGTAGATCACCGCGGTGAGCAGGATGACGCCCTTGATGACGAGCTGGACGTACTCGCTGACGTTCAGCAGCACGAGCCCGTTGTCGAGCACGCCCACGATGAGCACACCGATGAAGGCACCGAACAGGCTGCCGCGTCCGCCCATCACGCTGATGCCGCCGAGCACGCAGGCGGTCAGCACGCTGAACTCGAAGCCGGCTCCGGTGGCGGACTGTGCCGAGTTGAGTCGCGAGAGCAGCAGGATGGCCCCGATGGCGGTGAACAGACCGCACAGCGCGTAGACCGTGATGAGGGTGGCACGGGTGGGCACGCCGGAGAGGCGAGCCGCCTCGACGTTGTTGCCGATGGCGTAGAAGTACCGGCCGAGCGGCGTCTTGTTCAGGACGAACAGGCCGATGGCCCACACCACGATGAGCACGAGCAGCGAGACCGGGATGCCGGCCACAGCGCCCTGGCCGAGGAAGGAGAACTCCCGCGGGAAGCCGAACACCGGAAGGCCCTTGGACACCAGGTAGCTGATGCCGTTGAGGATCATCATCATCGACAGCGTGACGATCAGCGGAGCCACCCCGGTGAAGGTGACGATGAGGCCGTTGATGGTCCCGATCAGCACGCCCAGCACGAGGGACAGGATCACGGCGAGGTACCACGGCACCCCGAGCTGGCTCATGAGCATGCCTGTGACCACCACGTTGACGGAGATCTGATAGCCCACCGACAGATCGATGCCTCCGGTGATGAGCACGAACGAGAAGCCCACGGCGACGATGCCGAGCGTGGCGATCTGGCGCGTGATGTTGAAGATGTTCGACGGATCGAGGAAGTTCGGGCTCAGAATGCTGAACGCGATGATGAGGACCACGAGGACGAGCAGGATGCCCAGGTCCTTCATCCGGCCCATGAGCATGGACTTCATACGATCTCTCCTTCAGCAGCCAGGGCCATGACCGACTCCTGGGTGATCTCTTCTTTGGCGAGGACTCCCTGCTGGATGCCCTCGCGCAGCACGATGATGCGATCGGACATGCCGATCAGTTCCTCCATGTCGGAGGAGATCATGAGGATGGTGCGGCCCTCGTCGGCCAGCGCGTTCATGATCCGGTAGATCTCGGCGCGGGCGCCGACGTCGATGCCGCGGGTGGGCTCATCGAAGATCAGCACCTCGGGAGCCGTGGACAGCCACTTCGCGAGCACGACCTTCTGCTGATTTCCACCGCTGAGGTTTCCGACGATCTCCGCAGGGCTCGGCGCCTTGATGCGCAGATCCGCCATGTACTTGTCGGCCAGGGCGCGCTCGGCCTTGCGGTCGACGACCCCCGCCTTCGCGAACTCGGCGACGTGCGGCAGCGTGATGTTGTCCTGGATCGAGAACTCCAGCACGAGGCCGTGGCGCTTGCGGTCCTCCGGAGCGAGGGCGATGCGATGTCCGATGGCGGCACGCGGCGAGCGCGCCACCACGGAGCGCCCGTGCAGCGTGACCTCGCCGGATTCCAGCGGCTTGGCGCCGAAGAGCAGTTCGGCAAGTTCCGTACGGCCTGCGCCGATGAGCCCGCCGAACCCGAGGATCTCCCCCGCCCGCGCCTCGAACCCGATGTCCTGAACGCCGTTGCCCGTGAGTCCGCTCACCCGCAGCGACACCTCGCCGGGCTCCGATTCGCGCTGCGGGTATCCGTCGGACAGTTCGCGGCCGACCATGAGGTTGATGAGCTCGCGCCGCGTCGTCTCCGTGATGCCGCGGGTGGTGACGTACTGGCCGTCGCGGAGCACCGAGACACGATCCGCGAGACGGAAGATCTCGTCCATGCGGTGCGAGATGTAGACGATCGTCATCCCCTCCGCCTTGAGCGCGTCCACCACGCCGTACATCGCCTCCACCTCGGCGGCGGTGAGGGGTGCGGAGGGCTCGTCCATGATGAGCAGGCGCGCGTTGCGGGACAGGGCCTTCGCGATCTCGACGATCTGCTGATATCCGGTGGTGAGCTCCCCCACCTGTACGCGAGGGTCGATGCGGACACCGAGACGGGCGAACTGCTCGGCCGCGATGCGGTCCATGCTCTTGCGGTCCAGCACGGCGCCGCGCTTGAGGAAATGTCCGAGGAACACGTTCTCGGCCGCGGTGAGGCTGGGCACGAGTGTGAACTCCTGATAGATCACCGCGATTCCGAGGCTCTGCGCGAGAGCCGGAGTGAGCTTGGTGAACTCCTGTCCGTCCACGGTGATGGAGCCGGACGTGGCAGGGACGGCGCCGGCGAGCACCTTGATCAGCGTGGACTTGCCCGCACCGTTCTCGCCGACGATGGCATGCACCTCACCAGCGCGCAGTTCCAGGGAGACGCCGCCGAGGGCGACCACCCCGGGGTACTCCTTCGTGATGCCACTGAGGCGGACATCGATTCCGCCCGGCGCGCTCATGCGCCGTGCCGTTCGTCGTCCGTGCCGCGGCCGCCGGGCAGTGCGGTCACCGTCATGCTCCACTCCTTTGTGTCAAGGTGAGACTCAGCATGTTATATCGTGTCAGCTTTTGTCAACTCCTGTGAGGTAACTTTTCCGCCGTGCCTTTCCCCGCGAGAAACGCCAGTGCATCCACAACCCCGATTGCAGCGGTTCCGGACGCACACCGGATCTCCCGCAGGGGAGACGACCGCGACGAGAGGCGACAGGCGACGACAGGGGCACGACGCCGGCGAACGACAACGACGGTCGATAGACCGCGGGCGAGCGGGTGGCTCAGAGAACGGCGGTGACGAGCTTCGCGTACGGGACGATCGTGGGGTCCGTCGGGGCCAGCTCCGTGGCGAGCACCGAGATGTTCTCCAGCTGCACTGCGGCGGCGGTGGCGTGATCATCCAGCTTCGCCGCGTGGGCACCGATCAGCACCCGGGCCGAGGAGCGGACGAAAGCACGCTTGATCTCGGCTTCTTCCAGAGTGTCCTCATAACAGCCGTTCGCATCGATCGCGGCGGCGGAGGCGAAGAAGCGAGCGAAGCGCATGCTCTCGAGAAAGGCGGTGGCCACCGGCCCGACGAGCGAGTCCGAACGCCGGTCCTTCGCACCCCCGGTGAGGATCGCGGTGACGCCGGGCTTGTCCTGGAGGGCCTGGAACGTGCTGAGTCCATTGGTGACGACGGTGAGGTCGTCCATGGCGCCGATGGCCTGCGCCAGGCGGTGCATCGTGGTGGACGAATCCATCGCGATCACCCCCGACCGCGGCACGCGTGGCAGCAGCTTCTCAGCGATGACCGCCTTCTCCGTGGCGAACGAGCGCTCGCGCCCACTGAAGCTGACCGGCCCGGTGTACACCGCTCCGCCCCGCACGCGACGTGCGATTCCCTCCGCCTCCATGGCGGAGAAGTCGCGGCGGACGGTCATCTCACTGACGCCGAGCGCATCCGCCGCCTCGCTCAGGGAAACCGCCTTGGATTCCTTCAGCTGCGACAGCAACCAGCCCCAGCGTTCTTCGGCGGCAAGTGATCCCACGAGAGGGAGTCTAGCCATAGGTCACCCCGAATCTCACAGAATCTCACATTCGGACGCGGACCCGTCGGGACCGCCCCGCGTAATGTATCGTTTCAATACCCCAGTCATCCGTCGCTCCGAGGGAACATGAACGCAGCCGAGACCTCCCGTGCCGTCGCCGTCGCCGCCGTCGATCTGGGCGCCACCAGCGGTCGTGTGATCGTGGGCCGCATCGGCGCGGACACGCTCGAGATGACAGCCGTCGCCCGCTTCCCGAACGGCCCGGTCCCCCTGGCCTCCGGCCTGCACTGGGACTTCACGGCCCTGCTCGCTCACGTCCTGGCGGGTCTGCGCGCGGCACTGGGCGAGGCCCCGGAGATCGCCTCGATCGGCATCGACTCCTGGGCGGTGGACTACGCGCTGCTGCGCGGCGAGCGCATGCTCGGCGAGCCGTTCCACTACCGCGACCCCCGCACAGCGGACGGCGTCGATCGCGTCCATGAGCGCATGCCCCACGACGAGCTCTTCCTCCGCAACGGCTTGCAGTTCCTCCCGTTCACCACGCTGTATCAGCTCGCCACGGAGGATCCGGCCGTTCTGGCGATCGCGGACCACCTGCTCCTCATCCCGGATCTGCTCGCTTTCCAGCTCACCGGCCAGCGCGTGAGCGAGCGCACGAACGCGTCGACCACGGGTCTGCTCAACGCGACGACGGGCGACTGGGACGAAGAGGTGCTCGCCGCTCTCGGCCTGGACCGTTCGCTGCTGGCACCGCTCATCTCCCCCGATGAGACCATCGGCGCGCTACGCGAGGATGTGGCGTCGACCATCGGTGCGACAGCACGAATGCACGTCACCGCTGTCGGCTCGCACGACACCGCCTCCGCCGTGGTCGCCGTCCCGATGGATCCGTCCACGGCGGCATACATCTCCTGCGGCACGTGGGGTCTGGTCGGCGTCGAGGTCGATTCCCCCGTGCTCACGGCTGAGGTGCGCGACGCGCGGTTCACGAACGAGGGCGGTGTGGACGGACGCATTCGTCTGCTGCACAACGTGATGGGCCTCTGGCTGCTCAGCGAGACCGTACGCGCATGGGAGCGGGACGGTGCTGACATCGAGCTGCCCGCGCTCCTCGCCGAGGCCGCCGCCGTGACGGAGGACGTACCGGTGTTCGACGTGGACGATCCGCGGTTCCTGGCCCCGGGGGACATGCCGGCCCGCATCACAGCCTGGTTCGAGGAACGGGGCATCGCGGCACCGGACGGCCGCGCGGCCCTCGCGCGGAGCATCATCGAATCCCTCGCGCAGGCCTTCGCCGACACAGCTCGCACCGCGGCCCGGCTCGGCGGCGTGGACCTGCAGACCATCCACCTGGTCGGGGGCGGGACGCTGAACGAGCTGCTCTGCCAGCGCACGGCCGATCGTTCCGGTCTGCCCGTGCTGGCGGGGCCCGTGGAGGCGACCGCGCTGGGGAACATCCTCATTCAGGGACGTGCGCTCGGCGCCATCTCCGGCGACCTGCAGGCACTGCGCGACCTCGTGGCCCGCACGCACCCGCCGCGCCGCTACGACCCGGCGTCCTGACCCGTTTCATTGCGCGCGATTCGCGCCTATCCGGCGGGATTTCGAACCATTCGCGCGCGATGAAACCGGTTAGACGCAGGGGATGTCGTCCCACCCGTCGGCAAGCAGCCGCTCACGGATCACCTTCGAGAAGATCTTGTAGCCGTCATCGTTCAGGTGGATCCCGTCCGGACGGAACAGCGCGGCGTTCGGGGCACTCCCGCCCCCGAGCAACGGAGTCTCCGTATCGATGTACCGCAGCGTCCCGTCCGCCGAAGCGAGCGAAGCGATCGACGCGCTCACGGCGTTGAAGTCCTTCGCGTTGCGTGCCCGAGCGGGCACGTCGTTGATCGAGACGAAGTAGATGACCACACCCGGCAGGCGCTGGCTCGCCTCGGCGACGAACGCCTGCACATCCGCGACCACATCCGCCGGCTTGCCGCCGATGGCGACATCGTTCGCGCCCGAGTACAGCACGATGACCTGCGGCTTCACGGTGGGGATGATCCGGCGGATGTACTGCAACTGGTCCTTCATCGTGGTGGCCCCGATGCCGATGTTCTCCGTGCGCAGCGGTTTCAGGTCCGTATCGGAGCTCTTCCACTCGTCCACCGTGGAGCTGCCGGTGAGCAGGATCAGCGGCTTCTCCTGCGGAGTGCACAGAGCCGTGACCGGCTTCGGAGACGGGGTGCCGATGGCACGCGGGCGGGGCGGCTCGGCACGCGTGACGGCCACATCGGGAAGCCGCGACCACCAGCCGACGCCTGCGCCGATTCCCAGCAGCAGCGCGGCCGTGAGCACCGAGCCGAGGAGTATGCGCAGCACGCGCCAGATCTGCCGCGGAGGACGCGCGTGAGCGGCATGAGCCAGTCGTGCGCCCATCAACCCCTCCTCACCGTTCCACCCTAAATGTCGGCAGGCACCCGGAACGTCTCACGGCACGGGCGCCGCAGCACAATCAGGGGAAAACTCAGGGTCGTCCCACCCGGAAAAGAAGGATCCGCGGCCCCGGAGCACCGGAGCCGCGGATCACGACCGCTGTCTCAGTCGCCGAGCACGAGGTGCAGCTGCTCCACCGCCCAGTCGAGCTCGGTGGCCCGCACGACGATCGGCGGTGCGATGCGCACCGTCTGACCGTGGGTGTCCTTCACCAGGACGCCGCGTTCGAGCAGCTTTTCGGCGACCTCACGCCCGGTGCCGCGGGCCGGGTCGATGTCGACGCCGGCCCAGAGGCCCGCCACGCGGACGGCGGTGACACCGTGGCCGACCAGCGCATGCAGCTTCTCGGACAGGTGCTCCCCCAGCGTGCGAGCGCGTTCCTGGAACTCGCCCGTGGCCAGCATCGACACCACCTGCAGGCCCACGGCTGCCGCCAGCGGGTTGCCACCGAAGGTCGAGCCGTGCTCACCGGGGCGGATGACCCCGAGCACATCGGCGTTCGCCGCGACCGCGGACACCGGCAGCACGCCACCGCCGAGCGCCTTGCCCAGCAGGTACATGTCGGGAACGACACCCTCGCGGTCGCACGCGAAGGTGGTGCCGACGCGCGCCAGACCGGACTGGATCTCATCGGCGATGAACAGCACGTTGCGCTCCGCGGTGATCGCGCGGATCTCCCGCAGGTAGCCGTCGGGCGGGATGATCACGCCCGCCTCACCCTGGATCGGCTCGACGAGCACCGCCACGGTGTCGTCATCGATCGCGGCACGGATCGCCTCGGAATCACCGAACGGCACACGGACGAAGCCCGGTGTGAAGGGGCCGAAGCCCTCGCGGGCGGTCGGGTCGTCGCTGAAGCTGACGATCGTGGTGGTGCGGCCGTGGAAGTTGCCGTCGGCCACGATGATCTTGGCGCGACCCTCGGCGGCGCCCTTGACCCGGTAGCCCCATGCGCGTGCCACCTTGATGCCGGTCTCCACGGCCTCGGCCCCGGTGTTCATCGGCAACACCATGTCCTTGCCGCAGAGCGACGCCAGCGCCTCGGCGAACGGACCGAGCTGATCGTTGTGGAACGCCCGGCTGGTCAGGGTGAGGCGGTCCAGCTGACGGTGAGCCGCTGCGAGGATCGCCGGGTGCCCGTGCCCGAAGTTCAGCGCGGAGTACGCCGAGAGCAGGTCTAGGTAGCGCTTGCCCTCGACATCGGTCACCCACGCACCCTCGCCGTGCGACACGGAGACGGGAAGCGGGTGGTAGTTGTGAGCGAGGTGGTCCTCACCGGGGAAGACGACCTCGGCGGCGACAGCGGTGTCGGTCATGATCCGGCCCCGCGCAGCTCCAGGGTGCAGCACTTGATGCCGCCGCCGCCGAGCAGCAGCTCGGACAGGTCGACCAGGTGCGGCACGTACCCGCGCTCGCGCAGCTGCTTCTCGAAGCCGGTGGCGCGCGGGGAGATGATGACGTTGCGTCCGTCGCTGGCGGAGTTCAGCCCGAACACCGCGCCGTCCTCATCGGAGACCAGGATCGCGTTCGGGAAGCGCTCGGCAAGGATCGCCCGGCTGCGCTCGTCGAAGGCGTGCGGCAAGTAGGCGACGCCCACCTCGGCGCCGGGCTCGACGACCGGGTCGAGGATCGCGAGTGCGGTGTCCAGGTGGTAGAAGCGCGGGTCGACCAGCGTGAGCGAGACCACCTCGCGACCGAAGATCTCGCGCAGCTCGTCCTGGCTAGCATCGCTGGAGCGGAAGCCCACTCCGGCGAGGATCACGTCACCGGCGAGCAGGAAGTCACCCTCGCCCTCGTTGGTCTCGCGCGGCTCACGGGTGTCGTACCCCTGTGCGCGGAACCACTCGATGAACGCCGGCCCCTCACCCTGGCGCTCGACGTAGCGGAACTTCGGCCCGTAGGCGATGCCGTCGATCAGGAAGCCGCCGTTGGCCGTGTAGACCATGTCCGGGTAGCCGGGAAGAGGATCGATCAGCTCGACCTCATGACCGAGCTCCAGATACAGGTCGTACAGCTTCTGCCACTGGGCCACGGCCTTGGCCGTATCGGTGGGCTGCGCGGGGTCCATCCACGGGTTGATCGTGTAGTCCACGGTGAAGTGCTCGGGCCGGCACATCAGGTAGCGACGGTGCTGAGCCACCCGCTCGGGGGCGAGTTCGACCGTGGCGGACGGGGCGGTTTCCTGCGTCGACATATGTCTCCTCATGAGAGTGCGGCGGACGCTGTCCAGGGGCTCGGCGGAGCTGTGTGAAGCCGGCGATCCGAGCACGCCGACTCCATTATCCCCAACCGACCGCCATCGCGGAAGCCGCAACCCCATCGAAAACGGCGGAGCGCTGCGCGGAAGGACCCGCGCAGCGCTCCGCCTCTCGTTTCAGGAACGTCCGGTGCTGCGACGCCGATGACGCAGCACCAGCAGCACGCCCAGGCCCATGATCGCGATGGCCACCAGCAGCGCTGTTCCCAGCCCCTGGCTTCCGGTGACCGCCAGGAGCGTGACACCGACGTTCGCCTCGGAGGACGCCCGTCCCGCATCGGAGGGATCACCGAAGGTGTGGTAGTCGACCACCGCCGTGTTGCTGATCCGGCTGAACTTCACCTGCGGGTCCACGACCGTGGAGATCTTCACCGTCGGCGCCTGCGACACGCCCTCGTCGCCCTGCGGCTGGAGTGGACCGAACAGGGTGCAGGTGAGGGTCCCGCCATACCCGCGTGCGCTCGCCCCGCTCACGGTGCAGTCCTTCCAGTTCGGGAAGACGCTGGTGTCGCCCTTGCCCTGCCAGGTCACCCCGGTCACCTTCAGGGTGTCGGGGATCTCGTCGGTGAGGACGACTCCCTCCGCCGCCGAGTCGTCGGAGACGTTGCGGATCGCGATCGACCAGTCCACGGCCCCGCCGCCCGTGGTCATCGAACGATCAGCGATCTTGTAGATGGCGAGTTTCGTGTGCCGCGGCACGGCGCACGACGGGGTCGCCGGCGGATACCCGGTGGTGAAGGTGAGCGTGGGGTTCACCGAGAAGGTGATCGTGGTCTCACCGCGCCACGCGTAGTCCAGCTCGCTGTCGTCGAGGATGAGTCCGTTGTACACGTGGCTGGCCACCTGCTCGGGAGTCATCACGGTGGTCGTTCCCGGGATGTAGTAGCCCCGGCCGTCCGGCGTGTAGTCCGATGCCCGCAGCATCCGCCAGCCCGGATAGTCGATGCTGACCCCACTGGGGGTGAACTCCGCTCCCGGCCACGCGATCAGGTCGCTCCACTCGCTGGTGCCGCCCGGCGCCGTCAGCACCACGTCCGGCGGGCGGGTGGTGGATGTCCCGGTGTCGGGTGTCCAGCGGAACTCGATCGGCTCGTCGGCGAGTGTGGACGACTTGCGGATCGTCCATCCCAGCATCGGGGCGTCACCGTCACAGCTGGTGAACACCACGGCCGCGATGTCGCGGGTGGGAACGGTGGCCGTGTCGCAGTTGTCGCTCGTGACCTCGTCCCCGGCGATCGACACGCAGGCCGTATTGTCGAGCTTCTCGACGGGGGCCGGCGCCTCGGGAGTGGAACCCGGGGGAAGGACCGCCTGGCCGGTCACGGCGACGAAGGTGACGTGGATGATGATCTGCGCGGACGCACCCGGAGCGAGGCCGCTCAGCACGAGGTTCACACCCGATTCGTCGAAGCCCGGCTCCGGGCCCCAGGTGACGCCGTCGCCGACCACCTGGACCGCGTCGATCCGCACCCGCTCTGGGATGTCGGTGTCGGTCACACTCACCTCGTTCGCGGTGCGGGTGCCGTTGTTGGTCACGGTCAGCACGTAGGAGAACGCGTCACCCGGCTCCACAGAGGTCTCACCCTCGGCAAGCTGCGCCGTCTTCGTCAGAGAGACGTCGATGACCTCCACCACGGCGCAGGCGCGGGATTCCTCGGTCACCGCTCCGCTGGTCAGCGTCGCGCCATTCCACACGACCGCTCCCGACCCGTCGTCGCAGGGCTCCACGACGACCGGCGCATCGGTGCGCTTCACGGTGGCACTGATGATCCAGCTGTGCGCAGCACTCGCGGTGGTGAGCACACCATCCGAGATGAGCGTCCAGGACCCCGTGCCGTCCCACTCCGGGGCCGATGGCGCGGGGCTTCCGGGCTCGGCCACGGCGCTCCAGTCGCCGACCAGCGCCAGGCTCGCGGGGAGTTCCGGCATGTCAGTGACGGAGTAGTGCACGCTCGTGCCAGCGGGGATCGGTGTGGGGCTGGCGACATCCACGCGGTACGAGATCGTCCACGTCCCGTCGCCGGCGCGAGCCGAGGAGATCGCCGACTTCTGGATCGTCGGGATGATCGGTTCCGCGCAGGCCTCGGCCTCGTGCTCGCCCAGGCGGTCCGAGGTGAGCACGACGGTGTTCAGGAAGCCGCCAGAATCTCCCTCGCCGCCGCCGTAACAGGCGATGGTGGCGTCATCGACGGCCGCCGGGGTCACCGTGGCGATGGCGGTGACGGTGTAGACCTCGGTCGTGCCGGCAGCCACCGACGCATCGGACGCGAGCTGTGCCGAGTGATCGTCTCCAAAGGCCCCACTGCGTCCGGCGCCGCTCCACGTGGCCTCGTCGACCGTGATGCCGTCACCGAAGTCGAGGGTGTCCACGAGGTCGTAGGTGTAGGCGACGCGCCCGGTGTTGGCCACCCGCACCTCGTACACCACGCTCCAGGTTCCGTCGGCGTTCTGCGTGTTCGACAGCACCGTCTTGGTGACCGCCCCGTCGGCGGGGATCGCGGTGTTCACGATCCGGCACGTGACGTCCGTGCCGTCCGGCAGCGTGACGGAGCCGTCGGTCACGGCGATCTCGCCGTCCCCGGCCCGGCACTGCCAGGTGCCGGAGTCGTAGTCGGAGGGTCCGGACTCGTGCAGCCGGTAGGCCACACCGCTCTGCACCGAACCGCTGATGCTCGCCTCGCCGTCCTCGCCCAGGGCTCCGGTTCCGTTGATCGCGAATCCGGCATCGGTCGACGCGGACAGCGTCCACTCGTCGGCCGAACGCGTGCCACCCGCGGCGTTGTCGACGCTCTTCACGAGCGTGAGGGTGACGGGCTGGGCCGTGTTGGTGAACGTGCATGTGGCAGATTCACCCTCGTGGAGCACGAGATGGGGAGCATCGACCGATACCTCCCCCGTCGTGCAGGAGAGATCGGTGAGCGCGTATCCCACGGGTCCCGCCAGCTCGCTCAGTGTGTATTCCCCCGCCGGAACCGCGCGGGTCTCACCGCTGTCGAAGGCGAAGTCGTCCGACCCCGTCGACGCGACCAGACGCTGGTTCCAGTCGGCCGGCACCGCGGTGCCGCCCGCGTTCGCGGTGAGCTTCTTCACCAGGGTGAGGGAAGCGGGCTGATCCACATTGCGGAAGGTGCAGGTGACGTCCTCTCCGATGGCGAGCACGAGCTGCGGGTCATCGGCGGAGACGGAGCGCTCGCCCGTGCACGACAGGTCCTCCAGCGAGTACCCGCCCGGCCCCGATTCGGAGAGCGTGTAGGTCGCGCCGGCCTTCGCATCCCGCGTGCCGGAGCCGATGACCAGCACGTTCGGGCCACCCGGTGTGCGAGCCTCCAGCGTCCAGTCGTCCGCCGTGGCGGTGCCGCCGTTGCGGTGCTCCACGGTCTTCACCAGGGTGAGCCGCGGGGCCACGTCGTCGTTCGTGAAGGTGCAAACCACATGCTGGCCGACACCGATCATCACGGTCGGGTTCTGCGGCGAGACGTCGCCGGTATCGCAGGACAGCCCGGTGAGCGTGTAGCCCGCAGGACCCGCGAGCTCGGCCAGGCCGTACGAGCCGGCCGGAACGCTCTGTGTCTCACCGCTGTCGAACAGCACCGCCGCGGCGTCACCCGACCGTGCGGTCAGCAGCTGGTTCCAGTCGGACGGCACAGCCGAGCCACCGTCGTCATTCACCACCGACTTCACGAGCGTCAGCGAACCGGGCGCGTCCGTGTTCGTGAACGTGCACGTCACGTTCTCGCCCGTGCCGAGTGTGATGGTGTCCGCGTCGATGCTCGTCTCGTGTCCGCCTGTGCAGGCGAGGCCGGTCAGCGTGTAGCCGCTCGGCCCTCCGGACTCGGACAGCGTGTACTCCGTGTTCGCCCGTACCGTGCCACTCGCGGGCGTGGTGCCGCCGACGGCGACCGTTCCGTCCGCCGCGGCGGACAGTGACCACTCACCCGCGGTGGCCGTACCGCCATTGGCGTTCACGACCTCCTTCACCAGTGTGAGCGTCGGCGCGACGTCGTCGTTCGTGAACGTGCACGTCACGAGGTCGCCGAGTCCGACAGTCACCGTCGGGTTCGCCAGGGAGGTGTTCTGCCCGTCACAGCTCAGCGCCGTGAGCGCGTAGCCTGCGGGCCCGGCCCCCTCGGAAAGCTCGAACACCCCCGGACCGACCTCGATGGTCTCCCCGGAGTCGAAGGCCGTCGTGTCCGGGCCGTTCGCAGCGGTGAGCAGCTGGTCCCAGTCCGCGGCCACGGCATCGCCGCCGTCATCGGTGATCACGCTCTTCACGAGCCGGAGCCTCGCCGGCTGATCGGCGTTCGTGAACGCACAGGTGACGTCGTCACCGGGCAGCAGCGTCACCGTCGGGTCAGCGGGAGATCCGTCTCCGTTGGTGCAGGAGATGTCACTGAGCTCGTAGCCGGGCACATCGCCCTGCTCCTCCAGCGTGTAGGGGACGTTCGCGGTGACCTCGCCGGAGACCCCGCTCGTTCCGCTGAGAACGGGCAGGTCCGCTGCCGTGGCCGACAGCTCCCAGGCCGAGGCGTCGGCGGTGCCGCCGTGGCGGTTGTCGACGGTCTTCATGAGCGTCAGCTTCGGGGCGATGTCGTCGTTCGTGAACGTGCAGGTCACGTTCTGCCCGGGCTGCAGTGTGATCACCGCGTCGTCGAGCGGGGCGGCCGACCCGACGCAGCTGAGGTCCGTCTGGGCATAGCCCGACAGCTGCTGCTCGGACAGCGCGTAATCGCCCGCAGCGACGGAGCGCGTCTGGTTGTGCAGATAGGTGACCGTCTCACCGTCGGCGGTCGCCGACAGCAGGCCCGACCAGTCGCCCGGCTGGCGCGTGCCGCCGTTGTCGTTGATCACGTCCTTGCGCAGCGTCAGCGTGGGGGCGATGTCGTCGTTCGTGAACGTACAGGTGACGTGCTCGCCGAGTGCGAGGGTGAGGGTGCGGGAGTCGACGGAGACGGCGTGCCCGTTGTCGCAGCTCAGCGCCGTCAGCGCGTATCCCGACGGTCCGTTCTCCGCCAGCACGTAGGGCACACCGGCACGGGCGGGAGATGCGGCACCACTCGCCAGCGAGATGGCGGGAGCACCTGAACCCGTTGCCGTCAGCGTCCAGTCCGACGCCGCAGCGGTTCCGCCGTCGTCGTTCACGACCTGCTTGATGAGGGTGAGGCTGGCCGCCTCGTCGTCGTTGACGAACCGGTAGGCGTCGGACCCGAGGGCGTCGACGACCACCTCCCACTCGCCGTCCCCGTTCACCCGCGGATAGACGCCCGGCTGCCCGGAGTCGGCGACATCCACCCAGTCCCCATCGACCAGCCGCTGCAGCCCAGTGTTCTGATACCCGGGCATCGACGATTCGGTCAGGGTGTAGACGTGACCGGGACGCACCGGGAACGTGTTCGCGGTGGCGGGCGTTTCGGCCCCCGTCACCGTCGTAGCGGTCAGACCCGCCAGCGGCTCCGGGGTTGCGGTCAGGGAGAAGTCGGCTGCCACGGCCGTGCCGCCGTCGTCGTTCGTGACCGTCTTGCCCACCGACAGCGACGCCCCGCGGTTGACGGCGGTGCACGCGAGGCGGGTGCCGAGCGCAACGGTGGCCTGCGTCGTGTTCTGCGGCTGCCCCAGCGGCGCGCCGTTCGCATCCACCGCCACACAGCTCCAGGTGGCGAGCACGTACAGCGCGGATCCGCCGCTCTCCGAGAGCGTGTAGACCGTATCGGGTGTCACCGGGTGCGTGACACCGCTCGTTCCCGGCTCGAAGGCGATCGAGCCCTGCGGCCCGGTCGCGGCCAGCGTCCAGCCGCTCGGGTCAGCGGTGCCACCCTCCACCTGCTTCACCAGGGTGAGGCTGGCGCCGCAGGTGAGGGTGTTCACCACCGTGTAGGCGTTCTTCGACGCGTCGGCGACCAGGACCGGGCTGAACGGCAGCGCAGTGGCCACCGTGGCGCCCGCGGCGTCGCGGACGATCACACCCGACGACGTGCACTGATCGAGGTTCGGCGGGATGGTGACGGTCTCCGCAATGGCGATCGCGTTGCCCGGCGTGACTCCGTCGCGGGCGCTCCCCCATGCCTGATCGGTGCCGTCGAGCTGCAGGGATGCGGACACCCCGGCGAGCGGGAGCTGATCGTTGGCAACCTCGGCACCGCCGTTGATCACCCAGTGCTTGTCGACCGTGACGGAGGTGTCGGTCACGGGCGCCCGGTTGAACACGGTGCAACTGACCGCCGCCTGCTGCGGCACGTCGACGGCGAAGCCCGGATGGGCGGCATCGACGATGTTCGTCACCGGGAGGTTCACCGACGATCCGTCCAGCTGCTTGGCGGTGCACACCGCGGTGAAGCCGGACTGCGTGACGACCGCGTAGCCGCTCTGCTGCGCCTCGGTGACGCGAATGGTTCCGGAGGAGGTCCCGGAGTAGGTGAGCGGGAAGGTCGCGACGCCGGTGTCCGCCGCGGTCGTCTGGGTGGGGGAGGTGACGCTGACTCCCGCGGTCTGCGAGGTCGCGGTGAAGTCCCAGCCCCCGGCGGGTGCGGCCCCGGTGGTGTCCTCCCCGGTGGTAGTGCTCGGTGCGACCTGCTTCACCACCGAGAGCGAGCCGAGGCAGTCCCCCAGCGCGAACTGGCGGATGACGCTCTTCGCGGCGGTGAAGTCCGCGGTCTGGAAGTAGTCGCTGCCGGCGGAGGGGCCGGAGATGGCGCGCAGGTTGTCGGCCGGCCCGCCGACACCGTCGCCCACGCCGAGCGCGATCACCCGGGTGCCGGCGGCCTTCAGGCGGTTGGCGGAGAAGACGCCGTTCTCCGTCTCCCGGAAGCGCGTGAAGTTGCCCGGTCCTGTGGCCGGTGAGCCGAAGTAGGTGGGGTTTCCATCTGTGACGACGATGACCGCCTCATAGGTTCCGGTCGGGATCTGCGCGAGCCCCGCGTCCCAGTTGGTGCCACCGCTCGGCGTCGTGAAGGAGTCGATGTGACTGCGCACGGCATCCGCGCCCGCCGTGGTGGCCACCTGCGTGGCCGCGAGGTTTCCACCGGACGAGGACGGTGCGCTCTGGGCGAAGGTGTAGACGCCCACCTTCGAGTCGGTACCCTGCAGGGCATCGACGACCGACTTGGCGGCGGACTTCACGTTCGCCAGCTGCCCGGCCAGAGATCCTGACAGGTCCACGAGCACTGCCACGTCGACGCCACACGCCGAGCCGAGCGGCGCGTTGGCGCGCGAGACCGACCAGATGCCGCCCGATGCGGCGGGGGCGGAGTTGTCGCTGCTGATCATCCAGGCCTGCGAGGTGGAGGTGGAGGACAGGGTGGCCCCCGAGGTGATCGCCGGCGTGCGGAAGGTGTAGGCGAGGGAGCTCTGCCCCGAGCTGCCCGTGGCAAGCGTCTGGTTCAGTACCCATCCCGAGGGCGCGGACTCGGCCACAATCCAGAACTGACGGTCCTTGTTGCCTCCGGTCTGAGCGCTCGATCCGCCGGTGCCCATGGCGGTTCCCGTCGCGGGGACGGTGAACGTGCAGCTTCCGTCTGCCTGCGAGGTGCAGGTGGCCCAGCCGGCGGCGAACGCGCTGCCCGGTCCGGAGCTGCCGCCGGAGTACAGCCGCAGCACGACGCCGGCGAGGTCGGTCACGCCGTTGCTGCCGGTGCGATCGCCGCCCACCTTCACGGTGATCGTTCCCGTGCTGTAGGCGTAGGCGAAGGTGCAGGCGGCCGAACGGCGACCGTCGTTGGTTGTGGACTGACCGCTGTACGTCAGCGTCTGCGTGGCCGCGTTCCAGGTGACGAGATTGCCGACGGTACAGCTGACCGTCAGGTCGTAGAGCGCGGCCTGTGCGGCATCGGACGGCGTGGATGCCAGCACATAGGACGCCGGGCGGGCGACGTTCGCGGTCACCCCGGAGGTGAGGTCATAGGTCCCCGCCGAGCTCGTCGCGGTGAGGGCGAAGTCCGAAGCGGTGAGCGGACCGCCGGCACCGACGGTCACGGTGGCCGTGAGGCGGCCGCACGCCGAGGCGGACGATCCGCAGTCGGCCAGCGCGGCCATGGCGGTGAGGGTGCGGACGGACCGCGTGGGCGGAGTCTGCGTCGGTGTGGGAGTGGGCGTCGCGGAAGCGCTGACCGCCGGTGCGGATGTGGCCGGAGGCTGCTCGACGGGCTCCGTCTTCGTGGGGGCGGGCTCCGTGTCCGCGGGCGCGGGCTCCGTCTTCGTGGGGACGGGCTCCGTCTTCGTCGGGGCGGGCTCCGTCTTCGTGGGGACGGGCTCCGTGTCCGCGGGGGCGGGTGCTGGCTCCGTCGGGGCCGCATCGGTCGGGGCGGGGGTCTCCGACGTCTGCGGCGGTGCAGAGGGAGCCGGCGACTCCGTCGCCGGCTCCGCCTCCGTCGGAGCTGCCTCGGTCGGGCCCTCTTGCGTGGGCTCCGCCTGGGTCGGGGCCGCGTCCGTCGGGGTCTCGGTCTGCGGTGCTGCCGCATCTGGGCCGTTGTCCGCGGGATCCGGTTCGGCGGTACCCGGCTCGGCGTCCCCGAGGGTCGCGGTGTCGACCTCGACCGCGGGCTGCGTCTCCACGCCGGAGCCGGCATCGGAAGCTCCCTCGGACGTCCCCGCGTCCGAGGGAGTGCCTGTGGGGGTGGGGGAAGGAGAGGGAGATGACGTGGCCGACTCCGGCGTGGGGGTCCCGGCTGCATCGGGGGAAGCCGCACCCACGAGCAGTCCTGTGATGAGTGCGGCCGCAGCCAGCACGCTCACCACGCTCCTGCCTGGCCCTCGTCCGCGAGTCCGACGGCGCGCGTGCACGGAGTGAGGCACGAGCTCGCTGAGTCGGGGCTGGCGGGCGGGACGGGAATTCGTGGACATGACGGTGCCAATCGCGAGAATCGACCGCCGGAGGCTGCGGTCGCGGTATCCACGCAGTCGGGATTTCGCGTGGACGTTGGCGACCACGCTCGCCGCCTCATCGCACCGTGGCAACGCTCATCGCCGCGGTTCCGTACGGAGCGGGAAACGGCATCGCCCACCGCACGGCAACACGCGTATTCGCGGGAAGAGAGCCGTAGTGGCGGTGCGCGCCGCTACGTAATCCGTGCGTCGCACCGCCGTAGGGGCTACCGTGCGCGCACCGTATTCCGCGGCCCCGCCGGGCCGCGCGGTCGTGTTTAGATCACGGCGGCGGAGAAGGCGTCCACGCGTCCAGCGCGATGGGCGGTGATGGAGACCGCCTGCTCCCGGAGATAGGGCAGCAGCTCGAGCCGGCCGGCCGTCGTGACTTCGTCGGCGAACACCGTGACCGGCGCGTCAGAGGTGGTCTCCCGCAGCAGCCCGAGCGTCTCGGGGTCGAGCATGCCGATCGCACGGACACGGCGCACGCCCGTGTGGCGAACGCGCTCGATCCACTGCGCGTCATCCTCCACGAACACGGGGATTCCCTGTTCGGCCAGCGCATGACGGACGCCGGCGGGGAGCCCGACCGGACGGGACAGCGTCACCGCGCTGCCGGTGCGGACCGCGGCGACGAGGCTGCGCACGATGTCCCCCACCGCTGCGTCCGCCGCGGCGCGAACCGCGACCTCCGTGCGGCGGTAACGCAGCAGATGGCGCTCGAAACGGAGACCGGATGCGTCCTTCACGCGTGCGAACTCACGGTCCCAGGCGACGGCGTCCGAGAGCGCACCGCGACGCACGGCATCGAACGAGGCGTAGTCCAGATCGGGCTGGGCTGCTTCGATGATCGCGACGACACGGGCATCGAGACCGCGCAGGTGCAGCGTCGAGGAGGAGGCTCCACCGCCGCTCGCGCGCCACGTGCCGAACCCGACGAGGTGGTGCGGTCCGCCGCTCGCCGCGATCGTGCCGACCTCGGTCCAGGAATGCACCGGACGCCGCTGCGCACGCGCACCGGTGGTGGGGCGATTGACCACGAGGGCTGCGGCGCGGGCGGCATCGAGCCAGTGTGCGAGGTCGGCAGGGTCCTGGGTGTGGAGTCCTGCGACACGCGCCGTGGGCATCGCATTCTGCAGCTCGACGGCCTCGGCGAGCGTGGCGACCGCGGAGACCGCGAGCACGGGGGCGGCCACCGCACGGGTGTGCAGCAGCGACCCGGCCCGCACCCCGCCGAGAATGCCGGGGGTCCACAGCCGATCATCGACACGGCGCGGCTCCAGCCACCAGGACTCGCCGTCTGCGGGCTGTGTCAGCGCGGCCAGCTCGTCGCCCTCCGGAGCGCTGACCAGTGGCCCCACCACGGCGCGCGGATCCTCCGGATGCCCGACCGCCAGCGTGCGTGCGCCATCCACCAGGGCGTCGATGAACCGCCGGGAGCGTCCCACCGGACCGACCAGGATGACCGCGGCCGTCGCATCCAGCCCCTGCCCCGCGCGGGAGAAGGCCCCGATGACGACGTCGGCGGCTGCACGCTCCAGATCGGCAGAGGGTGCAACGATCACGGCGTTGACGCCGGGTTCGCGGTCCGCCACGGTCACGGCGGTGCCAGCCAGCGGCTCACGCGCACCGACACGAACCAGCAAGTCGACTCCGGCGGGCGCGACCGCTTCGTCGTCTGTCAGATCGGTCACCGCGAGGAGGTGATCGGGCAGCTCTGCCTCGGCGAGGACCTGCTGGATGAGGACGAACTGCTCGCGCACGGCCCGCGGGGCGATGACGATCACGCCGGACCCGGCCGCCAGGGCGGCGAACACCTCGCCGGCGGCGTCCGCCGTGCTCGCTGCGGCCTGCACCGATACCGCGGTGACCCGCGCCGGGATGAACACCGCACCGCTCACGGCATCGAGCTCCCGGGCCAGCGATGCGGCATGCGCTGCGGCATCGATGACGTCGGTGGCGTCCGCATCCGCATCGGCGAACAGCGTCGCGCCGGCGCGGGCGATGAACTCCCCCCGATGCGCGTCGAACAGCAGCGCGAAGCGGCGCAAC
Organism: Microbacterium nymphoidis; assembly: GCF_021044885.1. Taxonomy (GTDB): domain Bacteria; phylum Actinomycetota; class Actinomycetes; order Actinomycetales; family Microbacteriaceae; genus Microbacterium; species Microbacterium nymphoidis. Next base: position 1,349,482 of record NZ_JAJNOD010000001.1, read on the forward strand.
ACGGCCGAGCGCTCCATCGCCGGGCGGGCACCCCACGCCGGGGCGGCAGCGGCCACCGCGCTCATCGTCGCGTCGAGATCGCCGGACTCGATGTCGGCGTCCTCGCCCACCCCGCCCGCGTCGACCATCCGCGCGATGATCCCCCGCGCCCATTCCCGGTTCGCGGCCGTGCTCGGATCGCTCGCGGGTGCGTTGCGAAAGCCCGGTACGCCGAGGGCGCCACCGGGATTCTCCCGCGCCGCGAACACGGCTGTCTCGACGAAGGGGGCCCCGCCGAACAACAGTCCCTCAGCGGGCGCGATCGGGCTGGTGTCGGTGGCGGCGGAAGCGCGCGCGATGCCGATCACCTCCTGCGTGAGCCCGGACTCGTCCGCCGGTGCGGGCGCCCGGAGCAGGCGGGTGTCGATGGCCGCCTCCGGATGCGCCCGGTCCTGCACCCGGCGCGGCCCGGTGACGATGGCGTGCGTGCGCGCGCGATCGGCCGCGGCGCGAAGAGCGCGCGCCCCTTCCGCCCGCGCGTCGTTGTCCTCGATGAGAGGGAGCACGGCGCTCAGCGCACCGTCTTCCTCGCGCTCGTCGAGCAGCGCCGACAGCATCGCTGCGGCGTCGAGGCCGGAGCCGGGAAGCAGGACCGGAGCGGAGAGCACCACGCCGGGCACATCGGCGAGGATCGCGCGTTGCAGTGCCGGAAGCACACCCGGGTGGAGGTGGAGTGCGACCGTGCGCTCGGCGCGTGCCGCGAGCACGCGCGCGTAGGCGAGCAGATACGGATCGGAAGTGTCGAGGGCGATGCTCACCGCGCCGTCCGCGTCCGGGCCGAGCACTTCGTCCAGGAGTGCGATGGCGTTGGCCCGTGCATCCTCGCTCGTGTCGTACACCGCCAGCGGCCACCCCCCGACCGCGGCGTCCGCGCGCTCACGGGGATCGATGCCGGTGCCGATCCGCACGGCCAGCGGCGCCAAGTCTGCGATGCTGCGGCTGCGAGCCCATGCGGCCAGCTGCTGCAGGGCCGGAAGCGCGTCCGGCAGGGCCGCCGAGAAGGCGATGCCCAGCGGAGCATGCACGTAGGCGGGATCTTCCAGGGCCTGGATGAGCACGGCGACCGCGAGATCCAGCTCGGAGGCGAGCTCGACCTCGACGGTGAGCGCGGTGCCTGTGGCGAGGGCGGCTTCGACGAGCGGTCGCAACCGCGCGACCGTGGCGTCGACCTGGTCGTCGAATGCCCAGGGCAGCTCCGGGCCGCGCACGAGGGCCAGCGGCACCGCGATGGCGTCGGCCTCGTGGCGGCGGACGATCTCGATCACCTGCTCCAGGCGCGCGGTCAGGCGCGCCGCACCCGTCAACGCGACGCTCGGCACACGGAGCTCGACGGGACGCTCGGCACCGTATCGCCCGTGCAGTGCCGCGACCCCCGGCTCGATGCGACGACCGTCGATGCTGAGCGGAGCCATGCGCTCGCGCAGCAGCCGACGAGACAGCGGCACGACGGGCGTCGGAAGCACCGGGGCAACCGCAGCTCCCACCCGCACTGCACCGCGCAGATGCCAGGGGAGAGCGGCGGGGATGTCGGCGCCCAGCCGGTGCAGGTTGCCCGCGGCCGCCGAGAGGCTCTCCGGCCGCAGCACCCCGTCGATGAAGGCGCGCGCGAAGGCCACGCCATCGGGGTCGGCGAGCAGGTCAGCGATACGCGGCTCATCCGTTGCGGCGGCAGCGGAGAGCCAGGCGTTGGCCATGCTGATGGCTTCGTCGACCGGATCCTGGACCAGCGCGTTCACCGCCATCTCGCGGGCCGACGCGACCGCGTGCTCCCCCGGCGCGGACGCGCTCGCGTCGTCCGCGTCGCGGTTCTCGCGCGCATGCTCGCGATCGCTGTCGGGGACGACGTTCTCGGCCATGGGACCAGCCTACGAGCGGCGGATTCAGGGCCCGGGAGCCGCGGGCGTGTCGATGCTTCGCATCCGCCGAGTACGAGGCGGCCGAAAGTACGCAGAGGCATGCGGCCGACTACGCAGGAGGGCGAGCGCAAGCACCGGAAATCGTCCGTTTGCCACCCCGCCCGTAGCGTAAGCGATCCACATTCACTACTGTCCTGCTCAGATGAACTGCAGCACACTGCAGCAGACTTTCCCGTCGAGTCCCGCTCGAGCCGCGAAGGGCCCCCCGAAGCCCCTCCTGGTCCCCCTCCCCCTTCCCCGTCGATGCCCCCCGAGAATCGACCGATCATGCTCGTTCACGATCATTCCTCTGCTGCACCCGGTCCACGCCGCTCCCCGGTTCCGGCGCAACCGCACCACCCGATCCCGTCCGCGACGACGATGTCGCCCTCCGGCGGCCGCCTCAGCGAGCTCGAGACCGCCCTCGCCCTGATGACTGACGGCCGCGATGTCATCTGCGAGGGAGAGGCCGGCATGGGCGCCCACACGATGCGACGCGCCGTGGCCGAGCGCGCCCGGGCCCTCGGCCGGTTCGTTGCCACGGCGGCGACGGTGACAACCTCCCCGGATCTGCCCCGGACGGTCATCGTCGACGACCTGGACCAGCTGTCGGTCTCCGAGGTCGATGCCGTGCGTGCGGCTCGTGCGCAGGGTGCGCGGCTCATCGCGACCCGCCGCCCTCCGCGTCCGTTCTCCCATCACCAGGGCCGCGAAGCCGAAGATCTCGTGCGCGACGCCGTGGTCATCACCCTGGCTCCGCTCACGCAGGAGCAGAACCTGATGCTGCTGGACGAACTGCGCCGCAGCGGGACGCTCACGCGATCGCTGTGCACGGCGGAGTGCGACTGGATCTGGGTCACGAGCGGTGGTATCTCCTCACTCGCCACGGCGCTGGCACGGGACCTCCAGGAGGCGCCGATCGCCGAGGGAGTGCTCAGCCGGCTCTCGCGGCGCACGGTCATCGCAGCCGCAGACATCATCGCGTCCCTTCCTCTCCCCCTGCAGCGCCTTGCCGCGCAGCTCGTTCCGCTCGTCGGGGTGGACATGGACCGGCTCGCCCGCACCTTCAACCCCACCGAGCTCGGGCTTCTGCTGGAGACCGGCGTGATCTCGGAGCACAGCGGTCTGCTGTGTGTTCCGCCACCGCTGCGGGCGGCGCTGCAGTTGCTCGACGGTGCCGAGGTGCAGCCGCTGACACGGAGCGTGATCGCCGACATCTGCACGTCCGTCCGGATCTCCGCGAAGTGTCTGGAGACGGAGCTCGATCTCGCGGCCAGTGCGCTGGCCGCGGACCCGGTGCTTCGTGCCGCGGTGCCCGAGAGCGCCCATCGCGCGGTGCTGCGCGTGGCGATGTGGCTGGCGCGCCGCCGCGGCGACATCGATGAGGCGGCCGCCCTCGGACGCCGTCTGCTCGCGCTGCTCGGTGATGCGCCGGACGCAGGCGCGCTCATCGTCGCCCAGGGCGTTCCCGATGCGCTGGCCTCGTATGCCGCCCACTTCGTCGATGACCCGGATCTCAGCGATGGTCTGACCGGGAGCTGGAACTGGGCGTGGCTGCAGTGTCTGCAGCTGCCGCTCACCGGATCCGTCCCGGGCGCCGAGGACGTGTGCCTGCGGGTGGCCGACGTGCTGGCGGCACCCGAGAGCGCCTACGCCCGGGCGCTCGCGCGTACCGTCCACGCCGCAGCCCTGCTGGATGAGGGCAACCTCGACGAGGCCGCCGCTGAAGCCGCAGAGGTGCTGGGGGACGAGAAGGCCGGGCACATCGCCGCGCTGCGTGCCCATCTCGTGCTTGTGGCCGTCGGCGCCGCCCGGCTAGAGCCGGACCTGGTCGAGGCGCGGTGCCGGCGTCTGGCAGCCGCCGCACACGCCGCGACCGCCCTGCCGGGGCTGGGCGGCGATCTCGCCCGGCGCCAGGCGGTGGACGCGCTGCTGACCGCGACCCTGGCCTGTGCGTCCGTGGGCATCCAGCCGCCGGACGACGTGGACACCGCGATCGAGATGCTCGCGCTTCGCGCTCTTCGGCTCTCCGACGCGGCCGCCGTGGTCCGCACCACGGTCGCCCAGTTCGTCTCCGCGATCACGCGGCGCGACGAGGAGGAGATGTCCGGCCTGCTTCGCCATCTCCGTCAGGAGCGCCACACCGATCTGACGGCGTGGGTGCTGGCGGAGATCGAGGACAACGAGCTGCCCCCGCTCGGAATCGCCAGCGGCCGGTTCGTGCGCTCGGGCATTGCATTGATGTGGATGCAGTCCCGTGCCATGCAGGAGGGCATCGAGGAACTCCGCCTCACACTGCTCAAGCGCGGGGTGGCCGACACCGCTCTGGGCGGGCTGCTGGTCACCTTCCTCGCCTGCGTCGACGGCACTGCCGACGCCGAGCAGGTGCGCATCGCCGCGACCCATGAACTCCGCGAGGGCACCGGGCCGCGCGCGCTGCAGCTCGCCATCGCTGGGCTGTCCGCCACCGATCCCGTGGTGCTGACCACGGCGGCACAGGCGTTCCTGGATCAGGGTGCGCCCGACCTGGCTCAGCGCATGCTCGATGCCCTGGCCCCCCTCGTCGCCGGCGACGTGGCGCGGGAGCGTGAGTTGCGGGCGGTGCAGCGGGCGACTCGCACGTCCCTGCGCGTCCAGGAGGACGCCACCGAACCGCTGACCCTCCGCGAGCGCGAGATCGCGCGGCTCGCAGCCGAGGGTCTGCGTAATCGCGAGATCGCGCGGCGTCTGTTCGTGTCGGTGCGCACGGTGGAATCGCACCTGTACCGCGCGATGCGCAAGCTCAACGTGACCCGAGTCGAGCTGCGGCGGCTGGCCGATCGCGGCGATTCCCTGCTCGAGTGAGCCGCCCGCGCACACCGAGCACGGCCCGTCCTGCATCTCCCCTCGCCCCTAGGCTGTTGTCGTGACCGTCCCGCCCGTCCCCGCGCCCGCCACCCGGAGCGCTGAGCGAGGGCGCGCATGGGTGCGGAGCGCGGCCGAGAAGGTCCCCACCACGTGGCTCACCACGGCCGGCGCCGCGATCGTCCTGTTGGCCACGGCGGCCTTCGGCGGGCTGGCGGACGCGCCGGATCCCACCCCGGTGGCCGCCCTGGGCGAGGTCATCGAGACCCCCGGGCTCACGCTCACCCCTATCGACGCGGAGATCCTGCCCCGGAGCGATCCGGATCTGACCCCCGATCGCACGTCCGTGCAGCTGACCTTCGATGTGACCGTCACCGGAGCTCTCCCGCTTCGCACCACGCGGACCAATCTGCCCGAGGTCGTCTCCGCCATCTTCGGGGCCCGCTCACGCGCGGCCGCAGACCTCGACTCGGCCGTCGACGTGCTCGTCCGTCCCGGGGAGAGCGGATCCGCCGAGGCCGCGCCGATCGAGGACTCCGACCGCGAGTGGGACAATCCCCTCTTCTCCGCGAGCGCCGTGGCCGCCGAGGTGCACTACGACGGCGCCGTCCGGCCGATGACAACCCTCCAGCCCGGCATCCCGTACCGCGTCGTGGTCCAGTACTCCTTCGCCGACGTCTTCACCGTCGGCACCGCCGAGATCGTGGTGTGGAACCGGGAGTTGCGTCCCGGCATGGGCGTGACCGAGAGCCGCGCCGAGAAAATCGCGGTACGAACGACGCCGGCCGCGTGGCTGTCCGTTCCGCTGCACGTGGGCGAGGGACCATGAACGCCGCAGTGCGGTGGGCGCTGGGCGTCGGGCTCGCGGTGATCGCGTGGGCGGTCATCACGATCACCCCTGACCACCGCGAGCACACGGCGGATCCGATCCCGGTGCATGCCGTACTCGGGCAGACCGTCGATGTCAGCGGCATGTCGCTCACCGTGACGGACGTTCATCTGAGCGACGGCGTCATTCCCCCGAACGGACGGGTGATCGCCGGGCGCTGGGTCGTGGTCGACCTCTCCATCCTGTCCCGGGACAGCGACGTGGCCGCCCCGCTCGGCGGCGTCGCTCTCACGCTGAACGACACCGTCGTCACGTCATCGGACCTGACCTATGGGCAAGTCCGGCTCGACGGCGCGCAGCTGCGCACCGGACTCGTGGTGAGCGGATCGGTCCTCTTCCAGATACCGCAGGAGGCGCCGCTGGGCGAGGCGACGCTGCTCCTGTCTCGCCGCGACGATCGCGCTCCCGGGGTGTGGTCGGACGATCAGGCGCAGCTCACCATCGATCTCGGCACCCTCCCGCGCGAGTCGGATCTGGCATTCGATGCCCCCACGGTGCGTGCGCCGTGAACGCGGCGGGTTCGCGGGAGTGGTGGCGCCGCAACCGCCGCGCCGCAGGCGTGCTGCTCCTCGGGCTGATCGCGGCCTGCGGCTTGTTCGCCGCGGTCGATGTCCTCCCCCAGGTCCGGGCGGACGACTCGGTGGAGATCCAGACCGCGGACTCCCCGAAGGACCAGCTCACTCTCGGGTCCTCCACCATCGGTCCCGTCACCAGTCAGTTCTTCCCCGATGACGTGGTCGCGTTCTCCGACCCTCCGCCGGGTTCGACGGCCCTGTGGGTGAAGGTCATGTTCGAGGACGCCCCCGATCAGTGTGTGCTGCGGTTGACCGAAGTCGGCGGGCAGGGACGGACGTGGGTGGATGCCACGCCCATCCTGAACTGGGATGCGCCCGACGACGGGCCTGCGCTGTGCATCGGACACGGGGGCGAGGAGTTCGGTCTTCTCAACGCCTTCGCGCTACCGCCCGACGCTCCCGGTCCCTTCCTCCTCGAGGTGGTTGTGCGCAACTTCGACGACCAGCTCATCCGCGTCGCGCGTTTCGAGATCGCCCCGACGCTGGCGGAGGGCTGACAGCGCGGTGTCGTAGCCTGCGCTCACCAGGGCGATGCGCACCGGCTCGCACAGAACGGGCGCGATGAACAGGATGGCCGCGCCGAACATGGCCCAGTAGAGCTGATCGTGGCCCCCGAACAGCCGCGGGACCGCGATCTGCAGCCACTCGCTGCCCCAGCGCCACAGCGCGTACGCGAGAACGAAGGTGCCCACGAACACGGGGCCGGCTCGCAGCATCATCACCAGCGCCGACCAGATCGGGGTGACCTTCGAGGTGATGGGTTCGAAGAGGTCGGCGATGCGACGGCGGACGGGCGCTTTCACACGCTCGAGTGCACGACGCGCACGCACGTACGCCTTCAACCGCACCTCCGGCGACTCGGCCTCGATCGCCTGCCCGTAGATCACACCCGCGATCGTGAGCCATGACACCGGCAGCAGCACGACGTCCGCCACCTGCGAGGTGAATGCCCCGATGCCCTCCCACGCGACGGCGACGAAGGAGAGATGCACAGCGAACCAGTCGCCGATGGCCTGCGCCCACACCGCCGCGACGCGGCCGTTCACCCAGCCCATGATCTCGTCGATGAGCACGCCAATCACCACGACCAGCCCGATGACCCACACCGCTTCGACATACACACCCGCCGGAGTCAGCCACCGCGGAACGCGCTGTGCATGACGCTTCCACAGCAGCCGGAGCACGTAGGCGAGCAGCACAGCCGCGAGAGTCAGCGGATTGACGAACGCGATGTCCCCGGATCCGGCGACGATCTGCGTGATGTTGTCGGCGCCCTGTTCGATGAGCACGTCGATGCGTCCCCGCTTGACCTCCTCGGCCACTTGGAGGAAGGCGATCATGTCGGCGTTGAGGAAGCGCGCGGTGGCGTAGAACGCGAAGTACGGGAGCATGCCGGCGAACAGCGCATCCCGAAACGAACGACGCCGCTCGGCCGGATCGGTCGGCTGAGGTGCCACCGAGGTGAGCGTCGGAAGCGCATCGCGCACCACGAGGAACATGCCGACGAAACCCACGAGGTTCGCGATCATGGCCACGGGCATCATCGCGTAGCCCGCGATGGTGTTGTAGCCACCCACCCATCCGGCGAACTGGATCCAGCCGTCGTGCACCACGCGGCCGCCGACGTACCAGGCCATCATCATCGGCCAGTGCTGCCACAGCACCCGTCCGAAGACGCCGGCGAAAGACCTCATACCCGCGAGGCTACCGGTGCCTGATCACGACCAGGTACTGGGTGCCGGCCGCCGGGTCGACGGTAGCCGGGACTCACGCATCCAGTCCTCGATCCACGCGGCGATGTCAGGCAGACCCTCCGGACGCCCGATGGCATCGAACAGCTCCTCGTGGGAGACGGTGCCTCCGGCGCGGCGCACCATGCGGGCGCCCACGATGGCACGGGCGTAGATCTCGCCCGCCACCACGACGCGGTGCTCGAGGAAGATCGCGCGGTCGTCGTGACCGAGCAGCCGCGACTCGATGTCGAAGCGCTGACCGAGCGTCAGCGACTTGCGGAACGTGATCGTCTCCGCCGACACGACGGCGTACCAGCCGTGCTGCTTCATCGCATCCATGAGCCCCGTCCGCACCAGCAGATCCCACCGGCCGAGGTCCATCAGGGAGAGATAACGGCCGTTGTTCATGTGGCGGAGCAAGTCCAGATCCGTCGGCAGTGTGGTCGCCCGGACCGTGGACACATCACGGGGACCGAGCGCGTTTCCGCGGCGCAGCGACAGCCGGGCACGGAGCATGGTGAGGAGGGTCCGCCAGATGAGGTTCACGATCGGCGATGCTACCCGTCCGCGCTGGGCGCCGGCTCGTCCGAGGCGGCGGATGCATGCGCATGACACCGGATTTCGCCCCGGCGCGGTTGCGGGTTAGAGTCTCGCCATGGCAGCTGAGCTCCACACCGACACCGTTGTCCGTCCGGTTCGCGTAAGCGATGCCGAAACCCTCGGCCGCGTCCACGCCACCTGCTGGCACGAGACCTACGACCACCTGATCAGCGCGGCCACGCTCGAGAACATCTCGACCAAGCGCCTTGCCGAACTCTGGACTGGCTGGGCCGCCCAGGGTCCCGAATTCCGCTGCTTCGTCGCCCTCGACGGCAGCGACATCGTTGGCTTCGCCGGATCCGGCCCGGCCCGCGACGCACAGGCCCCCGCCGAGCGCGAGCTCATCTTCATCTACCTCCTCGCCGCATACCAGGGCACCGGCACCGGCCAGAAACTGTTCGATGCCGTCGTGGAGAAGGACGAGTCGGTCTATCTCTGGGTGGCAGAGGACAACCCCCGCGCGCATCGCTTCTACCAGCGCAACGGGCTCGCCCTCGATGGCGCCTCGCAGGAGGAGCCCTTCCTCGGCGAGACGATCACCGAGGTCCGCTTCGTCCGCTGACGTGCTCCAGGCGTGGGCGCCCGACGGGATCGGTGAGATCACCGCGGGCACGGATCTCGTGGAGACCATTCACGCGGCCGTCGGGGATCAGCTCCGTGACGGCGACATCGTGGTGGTGACGTCGAAGATCGTCTCCAAGGCGGAGAACCGCTTCGTCCGTGCCGATGATCGCGAAGAGGCGATCACGGCGGAGACGGTTCGCGTGGTCGCCTCGCGCACCTCACCCACCGGACACACCACGCGGATCGTGGAGAATCGCCTCGGCATCGTGTCGGCCGCAGCGGGTGTGGACGCCTCCAACACCCCGCACGGGACGGTGCTGCTGCTGCCCGAGGATCCGGACCGTTCGGCTCGGCAGATCGCTGCGGGCCTGCGGGAGCGCACGGGCATGCGGGTGGGTGTCCTCGTGTCTGACACGCTGGGGCGCGCCTGGCGTGAGGGACAGACCGATCATGCCATCGGTGCCGGAGGGGTGCGGGTCTTCGAGGATCTCCGCGGCGGCGTCGACGCCGAGGGCCGTCCGCTGGTGGTCACCATGCCCTGCGTGGCGGATGAGCTCTGCGCGACCGCGGACCTGGTGAAGGGGAAAGCCGGCAGACGCCCCGTGGCCGTCGTACGCGGACGCGCGGATCTCGTCGGCGACCTGGATCTGCCCGGCGCCCGCAGCATCGTGCGCCCCGCGGAACGCGACATGTTCTACCTCGGCTCCGCCGAGGCCTACGCCGCCGGCCTCGCCGCCCGTCCCGGCGCCTGAGCCTTCGCCCCCGGCTTCCCGCTAGCCCTGTGGTCTCACATTCTGCGGATCATCGTCCACACCACCACAGTTTCTGAGACCACCGACGCTACTGCTCTCAGAAACTGCTCACCGCCCGCGACGCATCAACCGGAGATGAGACCAGCGCGCGGGGTGGGGAGGGGAGATCCGCCTCAGCGCTGGGTGACCGTGCCGAACAGCTTCGCGATGGGCGCGAGCACGATCGTCCGCGATGCCGCCACGGCGCCGGCGATCACTACCATGCCGGCGAAGAAGATCCAGAACCCGTTCCAGTTCACCTCGTCCGTGCCGCCGAACATGTGGTTCAGGTTCCGCAGCGCACCGGTGGCGAACACCAGCACCACGTGGATGATGATGAAGATCACGAAGTAGAGCATCACCGGGAAGTGAAGCGCTCGGGCGATCTCCACCGGGTAGGCCTTGTTGAGGGCCTTCGCGTTCTTCGGCCAGATGCCGCTCATGCGCACCCCGGTGGTCGCCGCCAGCGGCGCGGCCACGAACACGGTGAGGAAGTACATGATCTGCTGCAGGCTGTTGTAGTTCACCCAGCCGTGCTCCGTCGGCCAGTCCAGCGACACGTACTGGATCGCGGCGGACAGCGCGTTGGGGAACACCTCCCAGCTGGTCGGCACGATGCGCATCCAGTGTCCGGAGGCGAACAGCAGCACGACGAAGATCAGGCCGTTGAGCAGCCACAGGATGTCCAGCGACTGGTGGAACCAGAGGGTCAGACTGATCTTCTGCTTCGAGTCCTTCGCCCAGCGGGCCCGCCAGAAGGCATCGGGGCGGCGCTCGCGACGAACGCCGAGACCGGAGCGGATGATCAGCACCATCAGGAAGATGTTGAAGAAGTGCTGCCATTGGGCCCAGGCCGGGAAGCCCGGTGTCGCACCCTCGGGCAGGTCGTACTCGCCCGGATACGTGCGAAGGAAGTCGGCGATCGGGTCCAGCGACACGAGGAAGCGCGTGAAGAACACCGCGAAGAAGGCGAGCGCCAGCAGTGCGCCGCCTCCCACGATCACGATTCCCGCCCACTGCAGACGCGTGAACGCCCCGATGCGACGGGGTTCGGGCTGTGCCGGGTGCACGAATGCATATCGACCCGGACGCACGGTACGCGGGAACGGCAGCGGCGGACGGATCTCCGCCACGGCGGCGCCCGTAGCGGAGGGCGACGATGCGGCGGGGGCGGCAGGCGACACTGCAGCAGGCGACGATGCGGCGGGATCGGCGGGCGACGATGCGGTGGTGGCGGGAGCCTCAGACGCAACGGGCGCGGCGATGCCGGCATCCGGCATCGCCGGGGCCGTCGCAATCGGGACCGATGCGGGAGCCGGGGCCACGACCACACCGGCCGGCGGCCAGGGCTCGCCGTCCGGCACACGCGGCATTCCGCGACGCAGCTCCTGCCCGCTGAAGGCGGAGGCAACGGACGATGTACCGGCGGACGCGGCGTGCGCGGGTGCGGCAGCAACCGGCGCGGCAGGAGCCGCCGGAGTCGCGGGAGTCGCCGATGCGGCGGCATCCGCGGCAACCCGACGCTGCGACGGTGCGACAGCGGTAGCGACCTCCGGCCACGGCGCAGCACCCGGGGTGCGGGGCAGTCCGCGACGAACCGCGATGACCGGTGCCTGTGCTTGCGCCGGTCCCTCGTCGCGGATGCTCGCGGAATCACTGTGCGCGGCGGCACCCGCGGGTGCTCCCGCCAAGCCGGAGCCCGCCTCCGCGCTTCCCGCAGACTCACTCGCGGCGCGAACAGACGAGGTGGCGGCAGCAGCGGCGACCGTCTCCGCGCTTCCCGCAGATCCGCTCGCCGCACGAGCAGACGAGGCTGCGGCAGCAGCAGCGACAGCGGCAACCGCGTCGGCGGGCGGCCAGGCTTCGCCCGCGGGCGTGCGCGGGAGCCCTTGCCGCAGCCGTGCGGGGACCAGGGGTCGCGTCCCGACGTCACCGTCGATGGCACCGGACTCCGAGGGACCCACCGGTGCGGTGGGCATTCCGGGAAGCTCCGGGGAGACGGCACCGGTCGCGTCCGACGAGATGGACGTCACCGCAGATGACGAATCCGCGATAGCGGACGTCGAGGGTGCAGGCGACGACTCCGCGGCGGTGGATACGGAGGCGGCCGCAGCAGAAGACGAGGGGGCGGCAGCGCGTGTCGAGGAAGCGACAGCCGAAGACGAATCTGCAGTGTCGGACGTCGAGGTGGCGGGCGACGAGGTCGCCGCAGCGGGGGTGGTCGCACCGCCGCCACTCCCGGTTGCGCCGTCCACGACAGCGACACCATCCGCGCCGGCGCCCGGCGCGAGAGCGGCATCGAGGATCCCGTCCGCGACCGTCGTCTGCGCGGGCCAGGCATCGCCACCCGCTCGCCGCGGGAGTCCGCGGCGTACCGTCGTGCCGTACGTCGCCATGCGTCCTACTTCCGTGCTTCGAGAGCCTCGATCAGCTGCGGGACCACCGTGAAGAGGTCGCCGACCACGCCGAAGTCCGCGATGTCGAAGATCGGAGCGTCGGCGTCCTTGTTGATCGCGACGATGGTCTTGGCCGTCTGCATGCCGGCACGGTGCTGGATCGCGCCCGAGATGCCGAGAGCGACATACAGCTGCGGAGAGACCGAGACACCCGTCTGTCCCACCTGGTGCGCATAGGGGATGTAGCCGGCGTCGACGGCCGCGCGCGAGGCACCGACCGCGGCGCCGAGGGCATCGGCGAGACGGTCGACCAGGGCGAAGTTCTCCTCCGAGCCCAGTCCGCGACCGCCCGAGACGACACGCGCCGCTCCGCGGAGATCGGGACGCGACGACGTGGCGGTCTCCTCCTCGAAGGCCGTGATCGTTCCCGCGGGGCGACCGGAGGGAACGACCTCGAGCTTCTCGGCTGAAAGCGGCTGGGCCGCCAGGCGCGCATCGACAGAACCGGCGCGCAGCGTGACGACGAGGGGCCCGAACGTCGCCGCGGAGACCGCGTTGAACGCACCGCCGTACACAGAGTGATCGGCGACAACGCCTTCCTCATCACGACGCACGCCCACCGCGTCGGCGGCGAGCACGGCGCCTGTGCGGATGGCGAAGCGAGCGGCGAGGTCGCGGCCGTCCGCGGAGTTGTTGACCAGCACCGCGTCCGGACGCACCAGCGCGGCCGCAGCCACCAGGGCGTCGGCTGCGGGAACGCCGAGTGCACTCGTGTTGGCGAGCTCGGCGATCAGCACGCGCGTGGCGCCGGCTTCCGCGGCGGCCGCGGCAGCGGCGTCCCCGGTCCCGGGTGCGGCGATCACCAGGGCCACCGGGGTGCCTGCCTGGGCCGCTGCACCGAGGAGGCCGGGGGCGGCCGGCCCCAGATCACCGGCGGGCGTGGCCTCGATGGCGACGAGGATGGAATCTGCAGCGAAGTCGGTCATGATCCTGCCCCTCACACCAAACGGTTCTGAACGAGGAACTCGGCGAGCTTCGTGCCCGCGTCGCCCTCATCGACGATCTTGATGCCCGCCTCGCGGGCGGGCTTCTCCGCCACCGACACCATGATCGAGCGGGCCTGAGACGCCGGGTCGACGGTGATTCCGAGATCGGCGAGCGAGAGCGTTTCGAACGGCTTCTTCTTGGCGGCCATGATGCCCTTGAAGTTGGGCATGCGTGCGTCCGGAAGCGCTTCGGTGATGGAGATGACCGCCGGCAGTGGCGCGGTCACCTGCTGCACGCCGCCGTCGACGCCGCGGGTTCCGGAAACGGTTCCCCCTTCGATGTTCACGGAGGCCAGTCCGGTGAGCGTGGGAACCTCGAGCAGTTCCCCGACCATGACGGGGACCATGCCACCCGTGCCGTCGGTGGACAGGTTGCCGGCGATCACGAGGTCGAACCCGGCGCGACGGATGGCGGCCGCGAGCACCTCGGCCGTGAGCGTGAGGTCTGCGCCGACCAGCTCGTCATCGACCACGTGGACCGCGTCGGTCGCTCCCATCTGCAGACCCTTACGCACCGTGGCGGCAGCGCTCTCGGGCCCCATCGACAGCACCGTGACGGTGGTATCCGCGGCGGAGTCAGCGTGCCTCAGGGCCACCTCGACGGCGCGTTCGCCGATCTCGTCGAGAACCACATCGCCCGCGCCACGATCGGCGAGGCCCGTCTGCAGGCTCAGCTTGCGATCCCCGTACGTGTCGGGCACTTCCTTCACCAGGACGATGATCTTCATCGACGCTCCTCCCGTTCTCCGTCGAGTCTATGTCGAATAGCCGGTATGTACCCATTCGGGCGGGTGAATTCCCCGGGGGCATTCCGGCGCGGACGCAATGTATACATACGCCCGACTCCGGGTGGCGATGCCCCGAGCGCCATATACGGACGGGTAGCGTGGAACGGCAGGAGGGACCATGGCCAACAACCGACCGCTCGCGGTGGATCCGATCGCCGAGGCGAAGCGCCAGTGGCTCGCGCACGGTTGGACGGATGCCGCTGCAGGAATGACCGCAGTGACCAGCCTGATGCGCGCGCAGCAGCTCATGCTCGCACGCGTGGAGGCCGCGCTGAAGCCGTTCGACCTGTCGTTCGCGCGGTACGAGATGCTCCGGCTTCTGGCATTCACGCGCGAGGGCCGGATGCCGATGGCCAGCGCCACCGCGCGTCTGCAGGTGCACCCCACGAGTGTCACGAACACGGTCGACCGCCTGGCCAAGGCCGGCCTCCTCCGTCGCCTGCCACACCCGATCGACGGCCGCGCCGCCGTGCTCGAACTCACCGATCCCGGACGCGACCTGGTGGATGAGGCCACCGTCGCACTCAACGCGGTGTTCGAGAACATCGGGCTGGACGACGCCGACGTCACGGAGCTCGTGAGCATCGTCGCGCGCCTGCGCAAATCGGCGGGCGACTTCCGCGATCCCGCCCCGGTTCCCGATCCGCTCTGATCCGCCTCCCCGACTCGTCACCCTCCGCCCGGGCTCTGTCACCGTCCCCCTCCGTCTCGGTCTCAGAAGCTGTCGTTGCGCCGCCGTTCGACCACACTTCGTGAGACCAACACCCGCCTCGGTCTCAGAAACTGTCGTCGCATCGCCGCACGACCACACTTCGTGAGACCGACGCACGCCTCGGTCTCAGGAAAAGGTGACCTGCCGCCGACCGGCGGTTACCGGTTCTCGAAGCGCGGGGCGCGCTTCTCGCGGAAGGCGGCCATGCCCTCCTTCTGATCCGCGGTGTCGAACAGCGCTGTGAACTGCGCGGTCTCGAACGCGAGCCCCTGGCTGAGCGGTGTCTCCTGCACGGCACGCAGGGCCTGCTTCGCGGCGATCACCGACGGCAGCGACTTCGAGGCGATGGTCTCGCCGATCTGCTGCGCCACATCCGCCAGCTCGGCGGCGGGGACCACGCGCGAAACCAGACCTGCACGTTCGGCTTCGGAAGCATCCATGTTGCGCCCGGTGAGCACGAGGTCCGCTGCCTTGTATGCGCCGATCGCACGGGTGAGCCGCTGGGTCCCGCCCATGCCGGGGATCACCCCCAGATTGATCTCCGGCTGACCGAAGACGGCGGTGTCAGCGGCCAGGATGATGTCGCACATCATCGCCAGCTCGCATCCGCCCCCGAAGGCGAACCCGTTCACGGCAGCGATCACGGGCTTGCGCACCGCGGTGAGCCGGGACCACTCACCGAAGAAGCGACCCAGGCGCATGTCCAGTCCGCTGCGGTCCTCCATCTCCTTGATGTCGGCACCGGCGGCGAACGCACGACCGGCACCGGTGATGACGATGGCGCCGATCTCCGGATCCGCATCGAACTCCTCCGCGACGATGACCACCTCGTGCATCAGCTGCGTGTTCAGGGCGTTCAGCGCCTGCGGGCGGTTGAGGGTGATCCATCCGACGCTGCCACGGGTGTCGGCGATGATGGTCTCGAAGTCGGTCATGGCTGCCTCTCGTCTACTCGCGCGAGCGTGTCACTCGGCGCGCTGCGCCGCGGCGCTGGCGGATCGGATGGTCTCGATGATGCCCGAGAAGTCGCGTGCCGCGCCAGGGCCCTCGGCGTACCGGGCGTAGATCTCCTCCGCGTGCAGCCCCAGGGCGGCGCCGACTCCGGTCTCCTCGATCGCGTGGCGTGCGAGCCCGAGATCCTTCGCCATCAACGTCCCTGCGAAGCCGGGCCGGTAGTCGCGGTTCGCGGGGCTGGTGGGAACGGGTCCGGGCACCGGGCAGTTCGTCGTGAGCGCCCAGCACTGACCGGACGCGTGAGACGCCACCTCGAACAGCGCATCGTGCGTGAGTCCGAGCTGCTCACCCAGGACGAAGGCCTCGGCCACCGCGATCTGCGTGATACCGAGGATCATGTTGTTGCAGACCTTCGCCGCCTGCCCGAGCCCCGGCCCGCCGCAGTGGACGATGCGCGCGCCCATCGCCTCCAGCAGCGGGTGCGCGGCCGCGAAGTCCTCGTCGCTGCCACCCACCATGAAGGTGAGCGTGCCGTTCTCCGCGCCGACCACCCCACCGGACACCGGAGCATCGACGTTGCGCTGACCCGCCGCGAGCGCGAGGTCGTGCGCCTCGCGCGCCTCGCTCACCGCGATGGTGGAGCACTCGATGAACAGCGAGCCCGCCGGCGCCGCTGCCAGCAGCCCGTCGTCACCCGAGAACGCGTCGATCACATGGCGTCCGCTCGGGAACATCGTGATGACCACCTCCGCGCCGCGCGCAGCGTCGGCACCCGACGCCGCCACCGTGATTCCGGCTGCCCGCGCCGCGTCGACCGCCGCCGGAACCACGTCGAACCCGACGAGCTCGTGTCCTGCCGCGACGAGGTTCTTCGCCATCGGCAGGCCCATGTGCCCGAGTCCCAGAAAAGCGATGCGCGTCATCGCCGGCCTCCCATCACCTCTCGGCCGACGATCACCCGCATGATCTCGTTGGTCCCCTCGAGGATCTGATGCACACGCAGGTCGCGCACGACCTTCTCGATTCCGTAGTCCTGCAGATAGCCGTAGCCGCCATGCAGCTGGAGCGCCTCGTTGGCGATGCGGAAGCCCGCATCGGTGGCGAATCGCTTGGCCATGGCGCAGCGCATGGCCACGTCCTCGGCCTCGTCGTCGATGGCGCGCGCCGCATCCTGCACCATCAGGCGCGCGGCGCGCAGCTCGGTCGCCATGTCCGCCACCGCGAACTGCACCGTGGGCTGGTCCGCGAGCGCCGCGCCGAACGTGAACCGCTCGTGCACGTACTGCACGGCGCGATCCAGCGCCCAGCGGGCGCCGCCGAGCGAGCAGGAGGCGATGTTCACGCGGCCACCGTTGAGGGCCTTCATCGCGATCCGGAAGCCGCCACCCTCCTCCCCCAGCAGGTTCTCGGCGGGAACGCGCACGGCGTCCAGCACCACCTGGCGGGTGGGCTGCGCCTTCCAGCCCATCTTCTTCTCGTTCGCGCCGAAGCTCAGCCCGGGGGCGTCCGCCGGCACGATGAAGGCGGAGATGCCACGGGACCCGAGGTCGCCCGTCCGCGCCATCACGATGTAGACGCCGGCGGCGCCGGCGCCGGAGATGAACTGCTTCACCCCGGTGAGCACCCAGTGATCGCCGTCGCGCACCGCACCGGTCGCGATGGCTGCGGCGTCGGATCCCGCGCCCGGCTCGGTGAGGCAGTACGCCCCGAAGATCTCCATGCCCGTCAGCCGTGGCAGCCACTGCTGACGCTGCTCCTCGGTCCCGTAGGAGTCGATCATCCAGCCGACCATGTTGTGGATGGAGATGTACGCGGCGATGGTGGGGTCGGCGTAGGCGATCTCCTCGAAGATCGCGGCCGCGTCCTCGCGGGAGAACCCGGCACCTCCGACGTCGTCGCCGATGTAGATCCCGCCGAGGCCCAGCTCTCCGCCGCGGTGCAGCGACTCGACGGGGAACTCGCCCGTGGAGTCCCGTTCCAGGGCGAACGGCGCGAGCTCGTGCTGGGCGTACTCGCGCACGGCATCGATGATCGCGGCGCGGTCTTCGGCGGTCGTCGTGGTGGTGGTGACGGTGCTCATCGGCAGGCCTCTCAACTCATGGTCGGGATGACGAAGCTGGCTCCCTCGCGGATGCCCGAGGGCCAGCGGCTGGTGACGGTCTTGGTCTTCGTGTAGAAGCGGAAGGAGTCCGGGCCGTGCTGGTTCAGGTCGCCGAACATCGACTTCTTCCAGCCACCGAACGTGTGGTACGCGATGGGCACCGGGATCGGGACGTTCACGCCGACCATGCCCACCTGCACCCGCGACGTGAAGTCGCGAGCGGTGTCGCCATCGCGCGTGAAGATCGAGACCCCGTTGCCGTACTCGTGATCGGAGGCCATCGCCAGCGCCGTCTCGTAGTCGTCGGCGCGAGCGATGATCAGCACGGGGCCGAAGACCTCCTCGCGGTAGATGGTCATGTCGGTGTTCACGCGGTCGAAGAGCGTGGGGCCGAGGTAGAAGCCGCTCTCGTATCCGGGCACCACGAGACCACGGCCATCCAGCAGGAGCTCCGCCCCCTCCTCGACCGCCTGCGCGATGTACCCGCTCACCCGGGCGACGGCATCCGCCGTGATCAGCGGCCCGTAGTCCATGCCCGGCTCCAGCGCGGGGCCGACGG
Source organism: Microbacterium nymphoidis (assembly GCF_021044885.1). Taxonomy (GTDB): domain Bacteria; phylum Actinomycetota; class Actinomycetes; order Actinomycetales; family Microbacteriaceae; genus Microbacterium; species Microbacterium nymphoidis. The sequence continues at coordinate 1,367,968 of NZ_JAJNOD010000001.1, forward strand.
TGAGTGCGCGGGCACGCTCGGTGAGCTTGACGGCGAGCGCGTCCGCGGTCTCCTGCCCGACCGGCACGGCGACCGAGATCGCCATGCAACGCTCCCCCGCCGATCCGTATCCGGCACCGATGAGGGCGTCCGCCACCTGGTCCAGGTCGGCGTCCGGCATCACGATCATGTGGTTCTTGGCGCCGCCGAAGCACTGCGAGCGCTTGCCCTGGTCGGCGGCGGTGGTGTGGATGTAGTGGGCGATGGGAGTGGACCCCACGAAGCCGACCGCCTGGATGCGGTCGTCGAACAGCAGCGCGTCGACCGCCTCCTTGTCGCCGTTGACCACGCTGAACACGCCATCGGGAAGACCCGCCTCCGTGAACAGCTCCGCCAGTCGCAGCGGAACGGACGGGTCGCGCTCGCTGGGCTTGAGCACGAAGGCGTTGCCGCAGGCGAGGGCGGGCCCGGCCTGCCACAGCGGGATCATCGCGGGGAAGTTGAACGGCGTGATGCCGGCCACCACCCCCAGCGGCTGACGCATCGAGTAGACGTCGATGCCCCGCCCGGCGCCCGAGGTGTACTCGCCCTTCAGCAGGTGCGGCGCTCCGACGGCGAACTCCACGACCTCCACACCGCGCTGGATGTCGCCCTTCGCGTCATCCAGCGTCTTGCCGTGCTCGCTGGAGAGGAGCCGGGCGAGGTCGTCCCGGTCGCGTTCCACGAGGGCCAGGAATCGGGTGAGCACGCGGGCGCGGGCCTCGGGGTTCATCTCGCCCCAGATGCGCTGGCCGGCGACGGCGGCGTCGATCGCGGCGCGCACCTCGTCGCCGCTGGCGAGCGGCACCCGCGCCTGGACCTCGCCGGTGGAGGGATCGAACACGTCGCCGAACCGTCCCGATCGGCCCGCGGTGAGCTTTCCGCCCACGAAGTGCGACAGTTCCCTGACCATGATGACCACCACTTCCCGCGCCACCCTTGGCACCATGATCAGAATACCTGGATGTCCAAGTAAATCAATGGGCGTCCAACCGTTTCATAGCGCGCACTTGGCTCCTATCCACCGCGGATAGGAGCCAAGTGCGCGCTATGAAGGGTTAAAGCCGCTCGATGATCGTGGCGTTGGCCATCCCGCCGCCCTCACACATGGTCTGCAGACCGTAGCGTCCGCCGGTGTGTTCGAGGTGCTCGACGAGCGTGCTGAGCAGGCGAGTCCCGCTCGAGCCCAGCGCGTGGCCCAGGGCGATGGCCCCGCCCCACGGGTTGAGCTTCGCAGGGTCGGCCCCCACAGCCTCCGCCCACGCGAGCGGGACGGAAGCGAAGGCCTCATTGACCTCGTACGCATCGATGTCGTCGATCCCCAGTCCGCAGCGCTCGAGGATGCGACGCGTGGCGGGGATCGGCCCGGTCAGCATCATCAGCGGGTCATCGCCCACCACGCTGAACGCGTGGAAACGTGCCCGGGGACGCAGTCCGAGTTCCTCTGCGCGCTGCGCGCTCATGATGAGCGCCGCGGAGGCGCCGTCGGTGAGCGGCGAGGAGTTGCCCGCCGTGATGTTCCAGCCGATCTCGGGGAAGCGGGCGGCCAGCGACTCCGTGTGGAAGGCGGGGCTGAGCTTCGCGAGACCCTCGGACGTGGTCCCCGCACGGATAGTCTCATCGCGGGAGACGGTCCCGGCATCGGTGTGCACCGGCAGCAGATCGGCGTCGAACAGACCAGCGTCCGCCGCGGCTGCCGCCCGCTCGTGCGACCGCGCGGCGTAGGCGTCGAGGTCACCACGCCCGAGGCCCCACTTCGCGGCGATCAGCTCGGCCGACACGCCCTGGTTCACCAGGCCCTCCGGGTAGCGCTCCTGGATCAGGGCCGCCTCTCCGCCCACGCCGGCCAGCGAGGACCCGAGCGGCACACGGCTCATCGACTCGACGCCGCCGGCGATCACGATGTCATAGGCCCCCGCGATCACCCCCTGAGCGGCGAAGTGCACCGCCTGCTGGCTCGATCCACACTGCCGGTCGATGGTGGCCGCCGGGACCGTCTCATCGAAGCCCGCAGCGAGCACAGACCGGCGGGCGATGTTGTAGGCCTGCTCCCCGACCTGGCTGACGCAGCCCAGCAGAACGTCGTCCACCTGCCGCGATTCCAGCCCGCTGCGTGTCAGCACCGCCTGCAGCACGGGTGCCATGAGGTCCACCGGGTGGATGCCGCTGAGCGCGCCGCCGGGCTTTCCGCGTCCGACCGGGGTGCGCACCACATCGACGATGACCGCTTCGTTCATGATCTCCCTCTCCTCGCGCGAGACTTCCCTGTGCGGACGAGAATCGTCGCATTGCGGTGATTCTCGCCCACGTCCGGACGTCTCGCGGATTACTCGGCTTCGGCGGGGCGGTCCGCTGCGGCCATCTCGGCGTCGGTCGCGGTGTAGCCCGGGATGTGACGTTCCGGCTCGCCGACGTACTCGGACAGCGGGCGGATGAGGGCGTTGGATCCCAGTTGCTCCATGATGTGAGCCGTCCAGCCCGTGACCCGCGCCGCCACGAACAGCGGCGTGAAGGTGAGGGTGTCGAAACCGATCAGGTCGTAGGCCGGTCCCGACGGGTAGTCGAGGTTCGGATAGATGCCCTTGCGGCTGACGAACTCCTCCTCCAGCCGGTCGTAGAGCGCGGCCACGTCGGGGCGGTCGTAGTGCTCGACCAGGGTGTCCAGCGCTGCCTTCATCGTGGGCACGCGCGAGTCGCCGCGCTTGTAGACGCGGTGCCCGAAACCCATGATCTTGCGCTTGGCTGCAAGCGCCTCATCGAGCCACGGGCCGACATTGTCCGCGGAGCCGATCTCCGTGAAGATGTGCAGCACGGCTTCGTTCGCACCGCCGTGCAGCGGCCCCTTGAGCGCACCGATCGCGCCCACCACGGCCGAATACAGATCCGACAGCGTCGAGGCGATCACCCGCGCGGTGAAGGTCGAGGCGTTGAAGGAGTGCTCCGCGTACAGCGTCATGGAGCGGTTGAACGCGTCCACCACCACCGGGTGCGCCTCCTCCCCGAAGGTCATCCAGAGGAAGTTGGCCGCGTAGTCGAGGTCGTTGCGCGGCGGGATGATCTCCTGACCGCGACGACGACGCTGCCCGTAGGCCACGATCGCCGGCAGCGCCGCGTACAGGCGCACCGCCCGCCGGAGGTTCTCCTCCGGTGTCCCGGCCGCGTTCATCACGTCACCGGTGGCATCGAGCGCACCGATCACGGAGACCGCGGTGCGCACCTCGTCCATCGGATGTGCGTCGGTGGGGAGCAGATCGATGGCCGCGCGGACTTCGGGCGACAGCGGGCGATGCGCTCGCTCGGTCGCCTGGAACTCGGCCAGCTGCTGCGCCGTGGGCAGCTCCCCGTGCCACAGCAGATACGCGACGGCCTCGAACGGCTGCGTAGTGGCCAGTTCCTGCACCGGATAGCCGCGGTAGAGCAGGCTGTTCGTCTCGGGGTTGACCTTGGAGATGCTCGTGACGTCTACCACGACGCCGGCGAGCCCCTTCTTGATGTCGATCTCGCTCATGTCGTCTCGCTCCCTTGCGTGAATCTCAGTCTGCCTTGCCCGCCGTCCCCCGCGAAACACCCCTGCACGTCCGAGACACCCCGCAACGCAGGGTTCCCGGCCGCGCGCGGGCGTCTCGCATGACGACGGAGGGAGGTCAGCGGGTCACCGTGAAGGTGAACACCGAGTTGTCGAAGTGGTTGTATGCCTCGTAGTCGATGAGGTCGTAGAGGTCGGCCCGGTGCTGCATCTCGCCGAGCTTGTCACGGAGATGCCCCTTCTGCTCGATCTCATCCAGCGCCCGCTCGGTGGCGCCCATCGCGATGCGCAGCATCGATACCGGCCAGATCACGATGTTCATGCCGACCGACGCCAGCTGATCCACGGAGAACAGCTCACTCTTGCCGAACTCCGTCATGTTGGCCAGCAGCGGGACGTCGACGGCACGTCGCACGGCCTCGAACTCCTCGAGCGTGCGCATCGCTTCGGGGAAGATCGCATCCGCGCCGGCGTCCACCAGCTTCTTCGCGCGATCCACGGCCGCATCGAGACCCTCGACGGCGCGGATGTCGGTGCGCGCCATGATGAGGAAGTTCGGGTCGCGACGGGCATCCACCGCCGCCCGGATGCGTCGCAGGGCCGTGGACTCGTCCACCACGGACTTGCCATCCAGGTGACCGCAGCGCTTCGGGTTGACCTGGTCCTCGATGTGCAGGCCGGACAGACCCGCATCCTCCATCTCCTGGACGGTGCGCGCCACGTTCATCGGCTCGCCGAATCCGGTGTCGGCGTCGATGATCGCAGGGAGGTCGGTCATCCGCGCGATCTGCTTGCCCCGACCGGCCACCTCGGTGAGGGTGGTGAGGCCGATGTCGGGAAGGCCGAGATCGGCCGAGAGCACCGCGCCGGAGATGTAGACCCCCTCGAAGCCCTTCTGCTCGATCAGACGCGCCGAGAGCGGATTGAAGGCGCCGGGGAAGCGGAGCAGCTCACCACTGGCGAGTCGCTCACGGAACAGGCGGCGCTTGTCGGCCGCAGATGTCTGCGAATAGAGCATGAGTCCTCCGAGATGGGCGCCCCGCCGGCCGGAGCCGGCGGGGCGAGGTTCAGAACAGGCCGCGGGGCGAGGGCGCCGCGTCCAGCACGCCCGGCTTCGCGACGATCGACAGCTGCAGCACCTCATCGGCGCTCAGCTCGGGGAGGCGCTGAGCGAGATCGAGGAAGCGCTCGATCTCATCGGCGTCGAGCACGGGCTCGGCGAGGAGGCGGAACTTGCGCACGTAGTCCGCGCGCGCGAAGGGCCGGGCGCCGAGAGGGTGGGCATCTGCGACGGCGATCTCGTCAACGATCGTCGAGCCGTCCGTGAGCGTGATCTCCACCCGCCCGCCGAAAGCCTTCTCGTTGGGGTCCTCCGAGTGGTAACGACGCGTCCATTCGGCGTCCTCGGCCGTGGTCACCTTGTTCCACAGGGCCACGGTGTCGGGCCGGGCGGCACGCTCGGGGGCGTAGGAGTCCACGTGGTGCCAGGCGCCGTCCTGCAGCGCCACCGTGAAGATGTACGGGATCGAGTGATCCAGGGTCTCCCGGCTGGCCGTCGGGTCGTACTTCTGCGGGTCGTTCGCCCCCGACCCGATCACGTAGTGGGTGTGGTGGCTGGTGTGCAGCACGACGCTCGCGATGTTCGCCGGATCGCGCAGCGAAGGATTCTCGTTTCCGAGCTTGCGGGCGAGGTCGATCCACGCCTGTGCCTGATACTCGGCAGAGTGCTCCTTGGTGTAGGTGTCCAGGATGCCGCGCTTGGGCTCGCCCGGCGCGGGAAGCGGGACGTCGTACGCCGCGTCCGGCCCGTCCAGCAGCCACGCGATGACACCGTCCTCGCCCTCGTAGATGGGCGACGGACTGGTCTCGCCGCGCAGCGCGCGATCCACCGCTTCGACGGCCATCTTCCCCGCGAACGCCGGAGCGTGCGCCTTCCAGGTGGAGATCTCCCCCTTGCGCGACTGGCGGGTGGCCGTGGTGGTGTGCAGCGCCTGCCCCACCGCCTGATAGATGGTCTCGGTGGGCAGTCCGAGGAGCGTCCCGATCCCGGCGGCGGCCGACGGGCCGAGGTGGGCGACGTGGTCGATCTTGTGCTTGTGCAGGCTGATGGCGCGCACGAGGTCGACCTGGATCTCGTAACCCGTGGCGAGCCCCCGGATGAGGGCGGCACCATCCTTGCCGGCGTGCTGGGCGACGGCGAGGATCGGCGGGATGTTGTCGCCGGGGTGCGAGTACTCGGCTGCAAGGAAGGTGTCGTGGTAGTCGAGCTCGCGCACCGCGACGCCGTTGGCCCACGCCGCCCACTCCGGGCTGGTGCGGTCCTGCAGCACGCACCCGAACACGGTGGCGCCTTCGCCGCCGCGGGAGACCGGGTGATCCATCGCCTGGGCGCGTGCGGCCGAGACCGGACGGCGGGTGAGCGACGCGGCCGCGACGGCGGCGTTGTCGATGATGCGGTTGATGATCATGTCGACGACCGCGGGCTCCACCTCCACCGGATCGGTCGCTACCTCCGCGATCTTCCAGGCCAGCTGCTGGTCGCGCGGCAGATCCTCCGCGCTCTTGTAGACGCGGACGTGATGCGTGACGGTCATGAGTGTCCTTCCGGGAGTGAGGCGAGGATGTTGGTGAGCGCATTGTGCAGGTGCACGTGCGTGGCGTGGGCTGCGAGGTCCCCGTCACCGGCGGCGATCGCGCTGGCGATCAGGCGGTGTTCGGTGACGGAGGCGGCCAGGCGAGTGGTGTTCTCCCGGGAGAGCCGGCGCACGCGCACGAGATGAGTGCGGATGGTGCGTAGCGCCGCGGTGAGGTAGTCGTTCGCGACCGCGAGGTCCAGCGCGGCGTCGAAGCGCGCGATCAGGACGCTGTACGCCTCCCGCCCCGCGTCCGCGTCCAGGTTCACGGCGCCGAGCTCGTCCGCGAGCTCGGCGAACACCCGGCGGTCCCCGCGCTCCGCCGCAAGTCGTGCCGCCGTCTCCTCCAGCGCCCGCCGAACCTCGAACAGCTCACGGATGTCGTCACGATCAATGTCGGTGACCACGGTCACGCGCGGCGACACCTGCGCCACCAGACCGTCGGCGTTGAGCCGCCCGATGGCCTCGCGCAACGGCGTACGGCTGACCCCGAGACGGGCCGCCTGCTCGACCTCGCCCAGTACCGACCCGGGAGCCAGTCGTCCGGACTGGATCTCCTCGAGGAGCGTCCCGTAAGCGCGATCACTCGCTCGCATGGCACCTCCTCGTGATCGAACGATACCCCTTAGTGTATACACAAATCCTCATCTATGGGCGTGGAGCGAGCTAACGACCGGCTTTCGTATACATACCGAGACGCGCGCCAGCGTCCAGCGGGTCACGCTCGCGTCCAGCCGATACGATCGTCACGGCATCCGGCGACCCGCTCCGACCGACGAGTGCGCCCGCTGCCCGCGAAACAGGGGGATCATGACCACGCACGCCAAACCGCGCCGGGGCCGGCGAGCCCTCATCATCACGGGTGCCGTGATCGCCGCCGCAGCCGTGTTCTCGGGCGGCGTCGCACTCGGTGCGGCGCAGTCCGGAAGCGCACCCGCCGCCACGGCGCCGACCGGCAGCCACACCAGTGCGGCAACCGCCACCCCCACACCGACTCCCCTCACCGCCACCCAGCAGCTCCTCCAGGACAGCGGCGATCCGAACGCGTGCGCGGTGTCGTTCCGTGGCGAGGGCATCACCGAGGCACCGGTCGTCGAATCCGCCGGCGCCCGCTACGCCCACCTGCCGATCCCGGCGCAGGACGGACGAGTGTTCGCCGGCTGGTACGCCAGCCCCGAAGCCGCGGCCACCCGCGACACCGCATCGCGCATCAACGGCGCCGACGCGGTGGGGTGCGGACCGGAGCGCGAGGTGACGCTCCACGGTGCGTGGACCACGGCCGAGGATCTGGCCGCAACGGGAACCCGCGTGCCGATCCTGATGTACCACCAGTTCACCGACAAGCCGGAGGGCGAGGAGGGGTGGCTCCGCAACAACTTCTACGGCGTCACGGACTGGCAGAACGATCTGGCCTACATCCGCGACGGCGGCTTCTACCTCCCCACCTGGGACGAGCTCTCGGCTTTCATCGACGGCCGGCTCTTCCTCCCACCCCGCTCGGTGATCATCACCGATGACGACGCGGATTCCACCTGGCTGAACTGGGCGGTGCCCGTGGTCGATCAGGACCAGCTCCTCACCACCTCCTTCGTCATCACCAGCGCCCGCCAGGACCCCACCCCGTCGATCTGGGTGCAGCAGCGCTCGCACACCCACGCGATGCATGAGGCGGGCGAGAACGGGAAGGGCCGGATGGTCAACTGGTCAGAGGCGGACATCGCCGCCGACCTGCAGACGTCCGCGCAGATCCTCGGTGCCACGGAGGTGATCGCCTACCCGTACGGTCACTACAACGACACGGCGAAAGCCGGAGTTGCCGCCGCCGGCTTCGAGATGGCGGTGACCACCGAGTGGGGTTACGTCACCGTCGGCTCCGACAAACTCGCCCTGCCTCGCGTCCGGATGAACTGGGGCATGACGGTGGACGACCTCGCGGGCATGATCGGCTGAGGTCCTCACGAAACCCTCACGGTTCACATTCTTCACAAAATCGTGAAACGGGCGTAGCGTCCCCGGCATGAACACCGTCATCAGCACGGAGGGCCTGCGCAAGACGTACGGCCGCGTGCATGCGCTGGATGGGCTCGATCTCTCGGTCTCGGCGGGACAGGTGCACGGTTTCCTGGGTCCGAACGGCGCCGGAAAGTCCACCACGATCCGGATCCTGCTGGGCCTGGCTCGCTCCTCAGGCGGCACCGCACGGCTACTTGGCGCCGATCCGTGGCACGATGCGGCAGCACTTCATCGACGGATCGCGTACGTTCCCGGCGACGTCAGCGTCTGGCCGAACCTCACCGGTGGCGAGGCCGTGGATCTCCTGGTGCGCCTGCGCGGCGGCGATACCCGCACGGCCGAGTACCGTGCCGAACGAGAGCGGCTGTCCACCGCGTTCCAGTTCGATCCACGTACCCGAGGGCGCGCGTATTCGAAGGGGAACCGGCAGAAGATCTCCCTGATCGCCGCCTTCGCGCTCCCCGCCGAGCTGTACATCCTGGATGAGCCCACGAGCGGGCTGGACCCGCTGATGGAGATCGTGTTCCAGCAGGAGGTGTCGCGCGTGAGCGCTGCCGGGGCCACGGTGCTGCTGTCGAGCCACATCCTCAGCGAGGTGGAGCGTCTGTGCGATCACGTCTCGATCATCCGTGCGGGCCGCATCGTCGAGACCGGAACCCTTGCCGACCTGCGCCACCTCACCCGGACCGAGGTGTCCTTCGACGATGACGGGACCGTCCCCGCGGGGGCGCAGGACGTGGTCCGGGAGGGAGGACGAATCCGTTTCACGGTCGACCCCGCCGACATGCCCACAACCCTGGCGACCCTGGCGGATGCGAAAGTGCAGGGGTTGCGCGTGAATCCGCCCTCCTTGGAGGAGCTGTTCCTGCGTCACTATGGAGACGACGCCACGACGCGCCGTGGATCGGCGGCGTGAGATGAGCACTCTCGTCGCGCATCGAACGAGCCACGCCGGCGCGGTCCGCTCGCTGTGGGCGCTGCAGACGCGCCGGGACCGCCTGCAGCTGCCGCTGTGGATCCTCGGGAACGCCGCGATGGCCGCGCTCGCCGTCACCGGCGTCACGCAGTCGTACGGCACGGACCCCGAGCGGAGCACGCTGCTCGCCACGGCGATCGCGAACCCCGTGATCCTCACTTTCCGCGGCCTGCCGTCCGGCTCCGCCACCCCCGCGTTCACCGGATTCCTCATCGTTCCCTTCCTCGTGATGATCGCGGCGTTCATGAGCTCCTTCCTCGCGGTGCGGCACACCCGCGCGGAAGAGGAGAGCGGGAGAGCCGAGCTGATCGGTGCCACCGCCGCTTCGCGCCGCGCCGTGATCTGGGCGACGATCCTGCATGGCATCACGGCCAACCTCGTCACGGCGGTCGCCATCGCCGTTGCCTTCCTCGCCAGCGGCCTGCCCTGGGGCGGCAGCGTCATGGCCGGGCTGGCGACGGGGGCCGCCGGCCTCGTCTTCCTCGGAATCGCGCTTATCGGCGCGCAACTGTTCGCCACCGCGCGAGGCGCGAACGCACTCGGGGTGATCGCCATTCTCGCCGGCTTCCTCCTCAGCGGCGTGGGTAACGCTCTCGGTACTCCCAACGCCGACCTGACCCGGATGGAGAGTTCCCCGCTCACCTGGTTCAGCCCGTTCGGCTGGGCGGAGAACGTCCGCCCGTTCGCCGATGACGCGGCCGGCCCCCTCGTTCTGCTCCTCGGCGCTGCCGCCGCGGCCGTGCTGCTGGCATACCTCCTGCAGGGCCGGCGCGACCTGGGCGGGTCCCTGGTAGCTCCCCGACGCGGTCCCGCGACGGCGGACTGGGTCCTGCGCGGGCCGGTGACGCTGGTGGGCCGGCTCACGCGCGGCACGATCCTCGCCTGGGCGGTCGGGGCGTTCCTCACCGGCGCTCTGGCGACGTCACTCGCGGCGGTCGTGCAGGAGATGGGCGGCAGCAATCCGGCTGTCGCGGCAATCCTGGAGGCGATGTCGGAGAACGACGACCTGCAGGCGGGAACGGTCGTGATCTTCTTCACGGTGGTCGGCATCCTGGCCTCCTGCTGCGCCGTGCAGATCATCGCCCGGGCACGCCAGGAGGAGACCCACGGGACGGTGGAGCCTGTCTGGGCGGCGAGTGTCGGCCGGCGGACCTGGCTGACGTCGTATCTGGTCGCCGCCGCGGTGGCCATCTGCGCCGTGGACGGGGCCGCCGCGCTCGGCGCGTTCGCGGGCCTCAGCCGCACCAGCGCCGATCTCGCCGCCGACGTGTGGGTGGGAGCAGCGGGCCAGGCCGCGGTGGCGGCGGTGTTCCTCGCGATCACGGCACTGGTGCTGGTGGTGCTCCCCCGGTGGACGACCGGCGTCGGCTGGTCGATCGTGGTGCTCGCGACGATCATCGGTCTGTTCGGGCCCCTGTTCGGGCTGCCGGACCAACTCACGCGGCTCTCGCCCTTCGCTCAGACGCCCATCCTCACCGCCGGCGGCGGCGTGGACGGGCGTGGCGTGGGCGGCATCATCGTCACGGCCGCGGTGGTCCTCGCACTGTCGGTGTGGCTGGTTCGTCGTCGGCCGCTGGTCACGGCAGGCTGAGGTCATGTCCGCTGCTGACTCGCCCGCCCCCTCCCGCACTACGCCGGGCCCGTCCGCCGAGGACGCTGGCCGCGCCGAGGACGCTGACCGAGCCGTGGACGAGCACCGGGCCGTGGAGGCTGCCGAAAAGGCGGCCGCCGTGATGACCGCGGCCGGGATGGCCCGCATGCCGGCGCGGGTGCTGATGGCCCTCGTAGCGGCTCCAGCCGACGGCTACACCGCAGCCCAGCTGGCCGAGCGGCTGGGCGTGAGCGCCGCAGCGATCTCCGGAGCCGTCACCTATCTGCACCGCCTGCACTTCATCGAGCGCCTCTCCCGGCCGGGCACCCGCGTCGTTCAGTACGCCGTGGTGCGGGAGACCTTCTACGGCTCGATCACCTCCAACGCACCGATCTACGCCCGGATGGCCGCCTTCATCGACGAGATCGCCGCGGCGCACTCCGGGGATGCGGCAGCGTCCGCGCGCGCGACGGAGATGGCCGACTTCTTCCGCTTCCTCGCGGAGCGCTTCCCTCAGCTCATCGACGAGTGGCGGCAGCGACAGGGCTGACGGCCCGCCGTCGCGGCACGAGCAGCAGCGCGCCACGCACGCTCACCGCGATCAACGCCTCGAGCGGGCCCTTGCGCCGCAGTGCCAGCAGAATCGCGCCGATCACCAGAGCGCCCGCCACGTTCATCGCCCACAGCTCGAAGCCCGCACCCCGCGGTCCCATCGACATCGCGATCGGGATGGAGGCCAGACAGTGCGCCACGTAGATGGTGAGCGGCGCGGCGCCGGTCGTGGCGATGAGGCGAACGGGATAGGCCAGCCGACGCCGATCGGCGGTCAGCGCCGTCATGAGCCCGATGACCGAGACGGCCACCGCGCCGGTGCGGAGGATGTCCATCGGCGTTCCCGAATGCGGCGCCGCAATGAGCTGCATCCACCAGGTTCCGGTGGGCATGGCCCCGTACGAGCCCCCGCTCTGCGCGATGATCGCCTGCTGCAGTTCGCCAGAGTTCGGGGCCATCGCGCCCACGGCAGCGAGCGTCACCGAGCTGACGATGATCGCCAGTGCTGCGAACGCCCCGCCGCCGACCGCGGCGATCCACCCCCACCCACGAAGTCCGCCACGCTCAGCGGTGACGATCATCCCGCGAGCGACGAGGATGCCGAGCAGCAGATACACAAGCCAGGTGATCACCGGGTAAACCCCGGTGAGGAGGAGGGCCCGCAGGGCGGTGACCGGATCGGCGAAATCACCCAGAGGCAGGCTCTCCCCCTCCAGGAAGATCCCCAGATCCACGCGCAGGGCGGCGTTGAAGCCGCCCCCGAACAGGGCCAGGAGACCGCCCACGAGCACGATCAGCCAGGACGGGGCGAGCAGGAAGGGCCCCGCGACGATCATGGCAGCCCCGAAGTAGACCAGCACCACGACCATCACCACCGGCGGCTCGGCGAGAAGCGTGCCGATGAACATCACGATGAGCCCCCGCACCAGCACGGCGATCAGCACTCCCCTCGCGCCCCGTTCCTCGCGCACCCGTCTGGTCGCCAGCACCAGCGACATGCCGCCGAGCACGGCGAAGAGCGTGGATGCCGTCCCTTCGCTCAGCTGGAACGCCGTAGTCGCGGCGATGGCGCGAAGCGGATCATTGGAGGCGCGATCGTTGAGCCACAGGTGCGCGGCGAACATCCCGATGAGCGCGACGAATCGCGCGAGGTCGAGACCCGCGAAACGCGTGGGGAGGGAGGACGGCACGCCCCCATCATCGCAGTCCGTGATGGGGGCGTGATCCGCCGGCCTACTTCCCCATTCCGAGCGTGAGGCCCTCCGTGAGACGCCGGCCCAGCCAGAGGTAGATCGCGAGCATCGGCAGCACCACGATGCACAGGCCCGCGAACAGCCCGCCCCAGTCGGCGCCGGAGTACGTCTGCTGCTGGATGAATGAGATGAGTGCCACGGGCAGGGTGTACCTGTCTGTGGACTGCAGCAGCGTCAGCGCGAGCAGTGTCTCGTTCCAGTGCGAGATGACCTGGAGGACGAACGCCGTGAGGATGCCGCCCTTCGCCAGAGGCAGGGTGATCCGCCAGAACGTCCCGAACGCGGTCGTGCCGTCCAGAGCCGCTGCCTCCTCGAGCTCCTGAGGCAGCGAGCGGAAGAAGGCGATGAGAAGGAACACGGTGAAGGGCATCGAGACCCCCACATAGACGATGTTGAGCCCGATCAGGCTGTCGGTGAGGTAGACCTCGTTGAGCATCACGAACAACGGGATCAGGATCACCTGCACCGGGATTCCGAGGCCGAGCACGAAGTACATCGTGAGGGCGTTCGTGAACCGGTTCTCCACGCGGCCGAGGTAGTACGCGGCGGGTGCTGCGATGGCGACGGTGACGAAGGAGGAGACCAGCGTGGTGCTGACGCTGTTCAGTGTCGCCGTGGCGAAGTCGCCGGCGGTCCAGGCCGTCACGAAGTTCACGGGATCCAGCGAGGTGGGAAGGCCCCACGGGTCGCTCAGGATCGAGCGGGTGTCGCGGAAGGCCTGGATCACCATCCACACCATCCACGCGATGTTCAGGGCGACGAATGCCCACAGCAGCACCAGCCCGACACCACGGAGCACGCTGCGCTCTCGACCGATCGCGGCCCCACGGCGACGACGGGGCGGTTCCGCCGTGCCCGTGACGATCGCGCGGGTGCTGGGCTGCTGCCGGATCTCTTCGATAGCGGTCATCACGACTCCTAGAACTCGATCGCGTCGCGCTTCATCACGCGGCGCAGCAGGACGACGAGCACGGACACGAGGGCGAGCGACAGGATCGCGCTGGCGCTGGCCATGCCGTAGGCCGGAATGGACTCTCCGGAGAACGCCGTCACATAGGTGTAGACGGCCGTGCTCCACGTCCGGGTGGGCGGGATCCCCTGGCCCGTGGAACCGCCGAAGATCCAGATGATCTCGAAGATCTTCACCGAGGAGATGGTCCACAGCACCGCGCAGGTGCCGAACACATCCCAGGTCAGCGGGAGGATCACATAGCGCAGCCGCTGGAACGCGTTGGCGCCGGCCAGCGCGCAGTCCTCGTAGTAGTACGGCGGGATGCGGTCGACGCCGGCCATCAGGATCGTCGTGTAGTAGCCGGTGGTGATCCAGGTGAGCATCACCATGATCAGCGGGAACAGGTTCTCCGTCGCGAGCCAGGCGGGCGGGTCGGCAACCCCCGCCCACCCCAGGAGCGTGTTCACCAGCCCGCCCGGGTTCAGCACGAACCCGGCGAGCACGCCGAAGATCATGGCGTTGACGAGGTGAGGGAAGAAGATCACGGAACGGGCGATCTTTCGTCCGGCCATGTCGCGCAGCACGAGGGTGAGACCGAACGACACCGCGAACACGGCGATACCCACCACGAACAGCAGCAGCAGCGTGTTGCTGAACGACTGGAGGAACAGCTTGTCGCCGAAGAGCTTGACGTAGTTGCCGATGCCGACGAACTCCATCGGACCCGATCCGGGCCATTTGTGGAAGCTGATCCAGATCGCGTACACGGACGGGGCGACGAACAGCACCGAATAGAACAGCAGCGCCGGCCCGACGAACGGGATGAAGAGCCTCTTGCGCGCCGTGTCGATGGCATTGCCCCGGCCGCGGGACGCACGTCGCGCCCCGCGACCGACCGACACGTCGGGGATCACAGCCGTCTGGGTCATGAGTTCTGTTTCCAGTAGTCGGCTTGCCCGGAGGCCATCGCCGCGATGAAGTCCGCCGCGGAGAGCTTGCCCTGCACGAGCTGATCGATCGTGGGATAGAGCAGCTTCTCGGCGTACCCCGGCAGCGTGATGCCGTCGTTCTGCACGTAGAACGCGTCGGCCTCCTCCAGCGCTCTCTTCACCGAGGCGACCTCGGGGCTGGTGGCGGCATCGGCGCGGACCGGCAGGATCTTCGCGTCCGTGCCCAGCGCGTCCTGGTACTTCTTGCCGAGGAAGAACGAGGCGAATCGCTGGGCGTTCTCGGCGTTCTTGGCCTTGACCGGCACGGCGAACCCGATGAAGTCGGCGCGGGAGAACTGCTTGTCGCCATCGATCGTCGGGAACGGGAAGGACGAGTACTGGAAGTCGCTCGCGGCGTAGGACGCCGTCTCCGTCGGAATCCAGGTGCCGTTGTACAGCAGCGCCGCCTGGTTGTCGGCCCAGGCCTGCTGCTGCGCGGGCCACTTGCTGGCGTTGTATCCGGAGATGAAGTACCCGCCGTCGACCAGCTGCTGCACCGCCTCGGCGGCCTTCACTGCATCGGCGCCTTCCCAGGCCTTGCCGCTGTGATCATCGGCGATCTTCTTCATCGCCCCGGGGCCGGCGATGTGAACGAGCGCCGCCGTGTACCAGTAGGCGTTGTAGCCGGACACGTCGCCGTCGATCGCGAGCGGGACCTCGTTCGCAGCTTTGAGCGTGTCGAGCTCGGCGAGGAATGCATTCCAGTCCTTCGGCGGCGCGCTCTCCAGCTCGGGGTGGGTGGCAGCGTTGAACCAGATCGCGTCGCTGGTGAGCGTGTACGGCAGCATCCAGGGAACCTCCTCACCCTCGCGGGTGATGTCGGTGTCGGCGAGATACGCATCCGGGATGAGGTCGGAGATCTTCTCGCCGTCCACATCGGAGGCGTATGCCTCCGTCAGTTCTCTGGCCTGACCGCTCGTCGCCAGAACCGGGGCGAGCTTGGCGAACGAGCTGTCGATGAGATCGGGGACGTTGTTGGTGTTGAGCGTCGGGACGACCTTCTTGACGCTGTCACGTCCCTGCCACTGGACGTCGACCGTGATGCCGGTCTCCGCCGTGAAGTCGGCGATCGCAGCGGCAAGCACCTTCTGCTGCGCCTCCCCCTCCTTCCACATCGACCAGTACGTGAGCGTGCCGCCCGAATCCTGGCCGCCGTCGGCGCCAGCTGCGCATCCCGTGGCCGAGAGGGCGAGCGCGCTGATCAGAGCGAGGGCTGAGAGCTTGCGGATCTTCGCCATCGAGTTTCCTTCCCTAAAAGAGGCTTCATCGCCTGCGTCGGTCGACTCTCGCGCCCGGGGAAGTGAGCATTCAAGGAGTAATCAGAGATTCATCTTTTCGAATACGACGCGGTGTGCAGCTCGGACTCGTAGTGCACCTGTCGTTGCCGAGAGGAATCGGAGAATACGTCTTTATTCCTCCCTCCCGTCGCCACAGAATCGGAGAAGACACGACGGAGGGAACGGGATGGCGAGAAAGCACACGGCACCGGTGCGTGATGCGGAATCGCGGGGACTCAAGTTCGAGATCCTCGCCGATCAGCTGCGCCGCGGCATCCTCGCCGGCACCTGGACCACGGGGCAGAAACTCCCCACCGAGCAGGAGCTCTCCAAGGAGAGCGGGCTGTCTCTGACCACCGTGCGCCGCGCGTTCGATGAACTGGTGGCCGAACGCATCGTGGTGCGGCGCCAGGGCGCGGGCAGCTTCGTCGCTCCGGTGCGCCCCCGCGACGAGCGCGTGCGCCGCAACATCGGCGTGCTGCTGCCCGACACCCAGCTCTACTACCCCCGGGTTCTGCAGGGCATCGATGAGTCTCTCGCGGCGGCGGGTGCCGCGCTTCAGCTGGCCACCTACCGGACACAGCCCGAGCGGGGAGACGATTCCCTCGGGGCGCTGCTCGACAGCGGTGTCGATGGCCTCCTCATCGCTCCGACGCCCGCATGGATCGCGGATTCGGCCGCCCGTGTCCGCCAGCTCGAGGAGCTGCCCGTCCCCGTGGTGCTCCTGGAGCGCAGCCCCCTGAATCTGGGCTCGGCCGACACCACGGAGCACGTCTGTGCGGATCACCGCGGGGGCGCGTACGACGCGGTGCGACATCTCGCCAGCCTGGGACACACGCGCATCGCGCTCCTCACGCGCCAGCAGCATCCTGCCGAATCGAGCGTGGAGACCGGATACCGGCAGGCTGTCGCCGACCTGGCGCTGGCGCCGTCACTGGAGTACTCCCCGTCCGAGGACACCTGGGACTCCGCTTCCGCCGATTCCGCCTTCGAGCGGCTGCGGGAGTTCGAGGCGACCGCGGCCCTCGTCTTCGGCGATCGGGAGGCGACGCTGCTGGAGGGCGCCATTCAGCGCGGCGGCCTGGGCGTGCCCCGCGACATCGCGCTGGTGTCCTACGACGACGAGGTGGCCGACCTCGCCCCGGTTCCGCTCACCGCCGTGGCGCCACCGAAGTACCGGATGGGCCGCATGGCCGCGGACGTCCTGCTGCGGCGGCTCCGCGAGGGCGACGACTGCCCGCTGCACCAGATCCGGCTCCGCCCCCGGATCGTCGTGCGTCACTCGTGCGGCGCACGCGAGAGCTGATGGCCATCGACGAGTGCCGCGAGGTCACCACCCACCACAGAGGAGAGTCATGCGCATCGGATTGATCGGAGCGGGCGCCGTGGCGCCGTTCCATGTCACCGCGGCCGCCGTACTGGACGGCGTCACACTCGCCGCCATCTGCGATATCGATGAGGGGGCCGGCCGGCGCGCCGCATCCGGAACCGGTGCCCGGGTGTTCGCCGATCACCGGGAGTTGCTCGCGGCCGGCGCTGTCGATGCCGTCATCGTGAACACCCCCCATGCATTCCACCTGCCGATCGTCGAGGACGCGGCCGCGGCCGGCGTGCATGTGCTCGTGGAGAAGCCGATGGCCATCACCGTCTCGGAGTGCGACCGGATGATCGCCCTCTGCGCTCAGGCAGGCATCGCCCTCGCGGTCGGTCACATCCAGCACTTCCTTCCGGCCATGCTCGCCGCCGAACGCGCTCTGGCCGCCGGAGATGCAGGTCCGGTACGGATGATCCGGGACAACCGCAGCACCGACTACCGTCCCGGTTCCCGCTCCCCGTGGTTCTTCTCCCCGGAGATCGCCGGCGGAGGTGCACTGCTGAACATCGGCGGCCATTGCATCGACCGCTCGCTCTGGCTCGGCGGAGGCCGCGCTGTCACGGTGCTCGCCAGCACCGCACATCGCTTCGGCTCGCCAGTGGAGACCGATGGCGGGATGCAGCTGCATCTCGACAACGGGGTGGGCGTCACGATCTGCGTCGTGAGCGACCCGGCGACGCGCGCGGACGTCCTCTCGATCGTGTGCGAGCGAGGGGTGATCGAAGTGAACCCGCGCATCGGCACGACCGTGCATATCGACGGACGATCTCGCGTGGTGCACGAGAGCGCCGACGATGACATCCAGCGGGCCTTCACGGCTCAGCTGGCGGACTTCGTCGCGGTCATCGGCCGAGCCGCTCCCGCCGTTCCCCTCGCTCACGCGCGCCATGTGGTCGAGCTGGTCCACGCCGCCTACCGCTCGGCCGCCACCGGCGCCGCCGTCGCCCTCGCCGCCGCGGAGACCACCGCATGAGCACACCTCAGCCCAACATCATCCTCATCGTGAGCGATGATCAAGGTCCCTGGGCGCTCGGCGCAGCGGGCAACCATGAGATCCGCACTCCTGTCCTCGACGATCTCGCACGCCGCGGAACTCGACTGGATCACTTCTTCTGCGCGTCCCCCGTGTGCTCCCCGGCGCGTGCGAGCCTGCTCACCGGGCAGATCCCGTCAGCCCACGGCGTGCACGACTATCTCAGTGGCGCCTCGGTGGGGCCGGACAGCCGCGACTACCTGCACGGACTGCCCACCCTCACCGACGCGCTCGCCGACGCCGGGTACCGCCTCGGCCTCTCGGGCAAATGGCACCTCGGAGCCAACGACGTGCCCCGACGCGGCTTCGTGCACTGGTATGCGCTGGAAGGCGGCGGCAGTCCGTATCACGATGCGGTGATGTACCGGGACGGGGTGGCCGAGCACGTCACGGACTACCTCACCGATGTGATCGCCGATGATGCGATCGCCTTCATCGACGCCGAGCAGGGCCAGGACGCGCCCTTCTTCCTCGCGGTCAACTTCACCGCACCGCACCGCCCGTTCGCCGGCGAGCACCCCGATGAGTTCACGACTCTGTACCGCGACTGCTCGTTCGAGACCTGCCCGCAGGAAGAACCGCACCCCTGGCTGCAGACACAGGACGGCGCCCCGATCGGCGGCGAGTCCGACACCCGCGAGGCGCTGATCGGCTACTTCGCCTCGGTGACCGCGATGGACGCCGCCATCGGACGCGTGCTCGACCGGCTGCGCGCGCATGGGATTCACGAAGACACGATCGTGGTCTTCCTCAGCGACAACGGATTCAGCTGTGGTCAGCACGGGTTCTGGGGCAAGGGCAACGGCACCTTCCCGATGAACCTGTACGACGAGTCGGTCATGGTGCCCTTCATCATCTCGGCGCCGGGACGCCTGCCGGAAGGAAGCGTGCACGACCACCTGCTCAGCGCCTACGACCTGCCCGCCACGTTGCTCGAGCTCATCGGTGAGGATCCTGCCGCCTTCGAGCAGGGACCGGGTCGCAGCTTCGCCGAGCTGCTCCGGGTGGGTGGCACCGGCAGACCCGAACGCCCCGTCGTGGTGCACAGCGAATACGGGCCGGCCCGGATGATCCGCACCCGCGAGCGCAAGTACGTCCATCGAGCCCCCTACGGCCCGCACGAGCTCTACGACCTCGTCAGCGATCCGAAAGAGCGCGTCAACCTCGTCGACGATCCAGCGTGGGCCGAGGAGGTGGCCGCGCTTCGGCGCCTGCTGCGCGAGTGGTTCGCCGCCCACAGCACGGGGGCGGCTGACGGGGCTGCCCTGCCCGTCATGGGCTCCGGACAGGTGCGCACGCTCGATGACGACCCGCAGGGGGCGTTCGGCCCGCCCGGCTGGGACGGCGCCTGATCACGGCGGTCAGATCAGATCGAGGAGCCGTCGCTGCCCGGTCACCAGACGCGTGCGGGCGAGGACGATGCTGCTCCAGAGCACGCGATCCATCTCGGGAAATCGCTGAACCCTCCCGGAGCGCGGGGGCCACTCCAGCTCGAACTCACCGAAGACGGCGGCCGTGACATCGAGATCCGCCGCCACCCGGAACACGGTCAGCTGCTTGCTGGAGGTGACACGGAACACCCCCAGCTCCGTGGTGGGTCCCTCGGGGACCGCCAGCCCCAGTTCTTCTTCGAACTCCCGGCGCGCGGCCTCCCAGGCGTGCTCCGCCTCGGGGTCGTACTCCCCCTTCGGAATGCTCCAGGCTCCCTCGTCCTTGCGAGCCCAGAACGGACCGCCCATGTGACCGATGAGGACTTCCCGAGACGCACCGTGGCCGCGCACGAGCAGGATTCCTGCGCTGTGCACGGCCACGTCGTGTGCGTCCGCTCAGACCAGGCGGGACTTCGGCGAAACCGAGTACGTGTCTTCGGGGTCGCTGTTGACCACCGATCCGAGTGCCGCGTCGATGGCGGCCATGGTGTCGGAGTCCAGCTTCACACCGGAGGCCTTAACGGTGTCGGCCAGCTGCTCCGGACGAGAGGCGCCCACGAGTGCCGCCGCGATGTTCGGGTTCTGAAGAACCCACGCGATGGCCAGCTGCGGCATGGTCAGGCCGTTGTCGGCCGCGATCGGCTTGAGGTTCTGCACGGCGGTCAGCACGTCGTCGGTCAGGAAGCGCTTGATGAAATCGGCGCCGCTCTTCTCGTCGGTGGCACGCGAACCGGCTGGGACCGGCTGCCCGGGGAGGTACTTTCCGCTCAGCACGCCCTGCGCCATGGGCGACCAGACGATCTGCGAGATGCCGAGCTCCTCGGATGCCGGAACGACCTTGCCCTCGATGACGCGCCAGAGCATCGAGTACTGCGGCTGGTTGGAGATGAGCTGGATGCCGAGTTGCTTGGCCAGCGCGTGGCCTTCACGAAGCTGTTCCGCCGTCCACTCCGAGACTCCGATGTAGAGGACCTTGCCCTGACGGACCAGGTCGGCGAATGCCTGGAACGTCTCTTCCAGCGGGGTCTCGTAGTCGAACCGGTGGGCCTGGTAGAGGTCGACGTAGTCGGTCCCGAGGCGCTTGAGGGAGCCGTGCAGCGACTCGAAGATGTGCTTGCGGCTGAGACCGGTGTCGTTGGGCCCCTTCGGACCGGTGGGGAAGTAGACCTTCGTGAAGATCTCCAGGCTCTCGCGGCGCTGGTCCGCCAGCGCCTTGCCCAGCACCACTTCGGCGGCCGTGTTGGCGTACGTGTCGGCGGTGTCGAAGGTGGTGATACCCGCATCAAGGGCGGCATGGACGGTGGCGATGGCGGCGGAGTCGTCGACCTGCGAGGCATGGGTGACCCAGTTGCCGTAGGTGATCTCCGAGACCTTGAGCCCGCTGTTTCCGAGGTAGCGATATTCGACCATGCCACCACGCTAGTGCGTGTGCAGGACATCGGCTCCGGATCGGCTGAATCGTGTCAGATGTGACGCCATCACACCGGCTCGACCGCCACCGGTTCCACCTCGTCAGGCTCCCCGAGACGCACGGCGATGACACCGGCGAGGATCAGCACGCCGCCCAGCACCTGCCAGACATCGGGGTTCTGCCCCAGTAGCGCCCATCGGAACAGCGCCGCGGCCACCACCTCGCTCAACGCCACGAAGGCGGCGAGACGGGAGCCGAGCATACGGGTCGAGACGATACCCAGCGCATAGGCGAGGGCTCCGGCGATGACCCCGATGCCCACCACCGGAATCCACCACGACACGCTCCCGGTGAGGAAGGTGACCTCGTCCGTGCTCCACCGCCACGGCAGGATCCCCACCACACTCGCGATGGTCAGCCCCACCGCGCCCATGAGCAGGCCGAAGCCGGCGAGGGCGATGGGCGGCAGCGCCTCGTCGCCCTGGCGCGCGGAGATGATGAAGTACGCCGCGCTTCCCACCATCGCCCCCAGCGCCCAGAGCACGCCCGCGGTGCTCACGGCGGTGCCGGAGAACACGTCCAGCACGAGCACCAGGCCGGCGATGGCCACGATCGCCCCGATGATCGTGCGTCCCGTGGGCCGTTCGCCGCGGCGCATCCACAGCCACAGCATCACCGCGACCGGCGACATGTACTCGATGAGCAGTGCCACCCCGACGTCCATCACGGCCACGGCCTGGAAGTAGAACAACTGGGTGGCGCCCACGGCGAAGGCACCGTACAGCAGCAGGGTCACGACGTTGCTGCGCAGGAGACCCCATCGCCCGCGCATCGCGAGCAGTGCCGGAACGAGGAGGATGATCGCGGCGACCCAGACGCGAGCGGTGACCGCCGCTCCCGGACTCCAGCCGGCATCGATCAGCCCGCGGGCGAGAGCGCCGGAGGATCCGAAACACACGGCGGTCGCGAGGGCGAGCAGCAGACCGAGGCGCGCCCGCCGCACGGCGGCCCCCGGAACGGGGCGTGCCGAGCGGCGCGGAGTGGAGGACATCGAGACATTCTCGCGCACGCCGGCCCCGTGGGGTGAACGCCCGCACACGCCACGCCCGCTATGGGCTTTCTCTGTGACAGTGCTGGATCTCCTATGTGCGCGAGCGTCCAGCAGGAAGGATGGAGGGATGCCGACACCGATGGATGCCGACACTGCCCGAACCCCTGCTCGCGATGGCGCAGCAGATCGCCGCGAGGCCGAAGACCTCGAACAGGCGCTGCGCCCGGCCGATCCGCGGGCGGTTCCGTTGCGCACTGTGGCCGACGCCGTGCGCCCCCTGCGCGTGAGCGCCGACCTCAGCGACATCACGGTCACCGGGGCATCGATCGACTCCCGCACCGTCCGCGCCGGTGATGTCTATGTCGCGGCTCCCGGCGCTCGTGTGCACGGTGCGCGGTTCACCCGGGACGCGGCGGCGCGCGGCGCCGTGGCCGTCGTCACCGATGAGGCAGGCGCCGACATCGCCGCGGGCCACGGCCTCCCCGTGCTGGTCGTGGAGGAGGTGCGATCCGTGATCGGTGACGCCGCCGCCGCGGCGTACGGCACGGCGGAGCGGGCACCCCGGCTGTTCGGCGTGACCGGAACCAACGGCAAGACCACCACCACCTACCTTCTGCGGTCGCTGCTGGAGGCGCTCGAGCACCCCACCGGACTAGTGGGCACGGTGGAGATCGACGCCGGCAACGGCCCGGTGCCCTCGGTCCGCACGACGCCCGAAGCCACCGCCCTGCACGGCATCCTCGCGCGCATGACAGAGGAGAACCTGCACAGTGCGTCGGTGGAGGTGTCCTCCCACGCACTGTCGTACCGACGCGTGGACGCGCTGCGATTCGCGGTGGCGGGGTTCTCCAACCTCACCCCCGATCACCTCGACGTGCACGGCGACATGGCCGGCTACTTCCATGCGAAGGCGCGCCTGTTCTCCCCCGCGCTGGCCGAACGCGGCGTGGTCTGCGTCGACGATCGCTGGGGACGCCATCTCGCCCGCACCGCGGAGATTCCGGTCGTCACGCTGCAGACGCGCGAGATCGCCGACGATCCGCGCGACGACGACCACCTGATCCCCGCGGACGAGATCGACGCCGACTACACGGTGACCGACGTCGTGCGCATCGGCATCGGCCACGGTTTCGTGCTGCGCCGCGACGGCGAGCCGCTGCTGCGCGCGACCACCGCTCTTCCCGGCGCGTTCAACGTCTCCAATGCCGCGCTCGCGCTGGTCATGGTGCTGGAGAGCGGAGTGCCGGCCGCGCGCGTGCAGGAGGCGGTCGATCGTCCGCAGACCCTCTCCCCCGTCGTACCCGGACGCATGCAGGTGATCACCACCGAGCCGACCACGGTGGTGGATTTCGCCCACAATGCTGCGGCACTGCAAGCCGCGCTGATGTCGGTGAACGGCACCGCCGGGCGCACGATCGTCGTGTTCGGCGCCCCGGGCGAACGCGACACCGCGAAGCGCGCAATGATGGGCGCGATGGGCGCCCGCTACGCCGATGTGGCGATCATCACCGACGACGATCCACACGGTGAGGACGCCGCCTCGATCCGCGCACAGGTGCTGTCGGGCGCCCGCATGGCCGAGCAGCCGGGCTCACTCGTGGTGGAGATCCCCTCGCGCACCGACGCGATCGCGGCCGCGGTGGCCATGGCGCGCCCCGAGGACATCGTCCTCGTCGCGGGACGCGGCCACGAGACGGTGCAGGAGGTCGACGGCGCGCAGATTCCGCTGGACGACGCCGAAGAGCTCCGCCGCGCGGTGGCCCGACGCTGATCGCATTAGGGCGCCCTCCCCGAGCGGGAAGAGCGCCCTGATGTCAGCGGATGACCGCGAGCTCCTCGGTGACGGAGGCGGGAAGATCCTGCCCGCTGCGCCGGGCGCGATCTCTCACCACGGATCGGGAGTCGCGCACCTTCTCGGCGATCGCTCGGCGGGCGATCTCGGAGTCGGCACGCACGCCGTCGAGTTTCACCCGGGTCACCACACGCTCCACCTCCTCGTAGATGGACGGGTTGCCCCAGCTGGTGAGCACCTTCACGAGCACCGGCAGCAGCTCGATCATGAAGAACAGACCGGCGATCAGCCAATGCGCCCAGGCCAGCGTCGGCTCGCGCTCGCCCAGACGGTTGAGCGCGCTGATCTGGCTGAGGAGGCCTTCGGCATCGGCGTTGCCGTTCGCCACGGCGGCGGCGCGCGCGTTGTATGCGGCCAGCGCCGTATCGTAGGTCGCCTGTGCCGCGGGCAGAGCGGCGTTGGCCTCGTCGCGGTTCATCTTCTCCGTGGTGGCGGCCTCGGTCGCCCCCGCGGTCTGCGCGGCGGACAGGGCGGCGTTCGCCTCCTGGAGCTGAGCGGACAGGGCGTCGTAGCTCGCCTGTGCCTGCTCCAGCTGTGACTTGGCGGCGTCGGAGGACGAGCCCTGGCCGGGAAGGCCGGTGCATCCGGTGACGGAGTCCGCTCCGGCGCCCGTCAGCTCGCACTGGTAGATGGCGCGCGCCTGGTCGATGACGGTCTGCGCGGCGGCCATCTGGGCCGTGAGCGTGTCCACCGTGGACTGCGCTGCGGCGACGGAGGCGGGTTGGTTGGAGGTTCCCGCGACGATGCCGGTGGCCGCCTGGTTCTGCAGGTCCGCGAGTGCCTGTTTGGCGGCGTCGAGAGCCTGCTTCTCGGGGCCGTTCGCGAGCTGGTCCTGATCGGTCTGCGCCTGCGCCAGGTTGGTGGTGGTCACCTCACGCTGGATGTCGTTGTGGAAGATCTGCAGCACCATCGGCTCGGCCACCACGATGCCGATGAGAGCCGCCATGATCACCCGGGGGAAGGCCAGACCGAACAGCTTCCAGCCGTTGCGGGTGGACTTCATGCTCGCGGTGAGGAACCGGTCGAGGTTGAAGATGATGAGGGCCCAGATGATGGCGAGCGGCACCGCTCCCCAGGCCCAGATGTGCACGCCCGTGATCAGCGCGAACAGCATCGAGATACCGGAGATGAGGGCGGTTCCCGCGAGCACGAAGAACATCTGCACGAAGCGCGGGGTCTCGGTGGGTACGTGATCCAGCACGGCACCGTCGGCCCCGCCGAGGACGGCGAGCCGGCGGAGGATCGGGGTACGGCGTCGCTCCTCTTCCGCAGAACCCGCCCCCGCTGCGGGGGGCATCGGGGGCTCCTCGCCTGCGGCCGGCTCGTCGCGGAAGTCGTCGGCGCGGAAGTCGTCATCGCGGAAGGCTTCATCGCGGACGTCCGTGATGTCCGGGGCACCGGTGCGGGTCTCGTGCTCGTCCTGGCCGCGCGCGAACCGTCCGAGGGCCGCGGATGCGGCCGCAGCGTGCGCACGCTGCTCCGCTTCCGCATCTGCCTGGAGCGCACTGTCATCCTGGAGCGCACCGTCATCCTGGAGCGCACGAAGCTCGTCGAGCACGGTGGTCTCGGCTTCGGGCTGCGGCGGACGCCGCGCGTCGATCAGCACCCCCGGGGTGTCATCGTCGATGTTCGGCGGAACATCGGACAGCACCTCGGTGACGGCCTCGCTGTCCGAGACCCTGGCGCCGTCGTCGGATGCCAGCACCTCGGTGGGCGTCTCGTCGGGGCCGTCAGGGTACGGCTGCTGCTCGCTGCCGGTGGCGTCGGGCTGAAAGGGCCTCTGCACCTCGAGAGGCTCCTCGGCATCGACACGATCGACGGCCGCATCGAACTGGATCCGGCCCTGCGAATCCATGCGTCCGGGGCGATGAGCGGAAAACGACATTCGTTCAGGTTAGGCCGACGTGCTGGAAGACCGATGAGCGCGCCCTGTGGTGGCTCCGTGAGCGTAAAGAGGTTTCATTGCGCGCGAAACGCTCGTATCCAGCCGGATTTCGAGCGTTTTGCGCGCTATGAAGCGAGTGATACGCCGGCAAGCAGCCGGTCCACGGAGTTCTCGAGAGCGGCCAGCGCGGCGGGAAGCGAAAAGTGCCCGGCGGCGCTCAGGACGCCGAGCCCGTGAATCACGCCCCACACCGACACGGCGTCAACCGGCTCCGTGAGACCGACCGCCGCCGTGATCTCGTTCAGGACGGCTTCGAGCCGGTCGATGAGAACAGCCATGGTGGGCGTCGGCGCCCCGGGCACACACACGGTCGGATCGTAGATCGCAGCGAAGGCGTGCGGCCTCTCGACCGCGAATCGCACATAGGCCGCGCCACCGCCCCGGAACGCCGCACGAGGATCGGCAGCGGCGTCGACTGCGGTGATGACCGCGTCCACGAGGTCCGACATGCTGCGCTCGGCAATGGCTTTGAGCAGCCCGTTGCGATCGGCGAAGTGGTGGTAGGGCGCGTTGTGGCTCACGTTCGCCGCGCGTGCGACCTCGCGCAGGCTGATCTCCTGCGCCGGCCGATCCACGAGCAACTGCATCGCTGCGGACTCCAGCGCGTGCGCGAGGTCACCGTGATGGTAGCCGCCTCGGGAACTTGACACGAGCAACATTGTTTCCTATCTTGACACTGCCCACCAAGTAGACACTGTCAAGATAGGACCCCATGCCCGGCGCACTCATCCTCGACGCACACCCCGACGGGCGCTCGCTCACCGCTGCCATCGCGCGCCGCTATGCCGACGCCCATCAGGATGCCCGCGTGATCGCGCTGCGGGATCTGGACTTCGATCCGATTCTGCGTTTCGGCTACCGCGAGCGCATGACCATCGAGCCCGACCTCGCCGATGCACGTCGCGCCCTCCACGATGCGCAGACCATCGTCATCGCCACCCCGCTCTGGTGGGGCTCGGTTCCGGCGCTGCTGAAGGGCTTCTTCGATCGCGCACTGCTGCCCCGGCACGAGTATCGGTACCGCCCGTCGGGGCTTCCTGAGGGGCTGCTTCCCGCACGCAACGGGAGACTGCTGCTCCTGGCGGACACTCCCGCGATGTTCACGCCATTCACCGGGCTGCCCGCGCAACGCCAGGTGACTCGCAACACCCTGCGATTCTGCGGTGTGCGTTCGGTCCGTGCCACACGGATGCTCGGCGTACGCCAGGCATCTCCCGCGCGCCGAGAGGCATGGCTGGATCGCGCCGCACGGCTGGGATCACGGGATGGCCGCCGGGACGCGCAGTCGGCCAGGTGAGCGGAAGTTCATTGCGCGCGGATCGCTTGTATCCGGCCGGATTTCAAGCGACTTGCGCGCTATGAAACGGAGTTAGACGGCGGCCGCAGCCGCAGCCTTGTCGTCCTCGGTCGCGACCAGCTGACCGCACGCACCGTCGATGTCCTTGCCGCGGGTGTCGCGGATGGTCGTGGGGACTCCCGCATCGTTCAGACGACGGACGAACTCGTTCTGCACCGCGGGCTCCGACGACGTCCACACCGATTCCGGCGTGGGGTTCAGCGGAATCGGGTTGACATGGACCCACCCACGGCCGCGCTCGTTCAGCTTCTTCGCCAGCAGGTCGGCACGCCAGGCGTGATCGTTCATGTCCTTGATCAGCGCGTACTCGATCGAGACGCGACGACCGGTCTTCTCGTAGTACTCCCGCGCGGCATCGAGCGCCTCGTCGACCTTCCAGCGCGAGTTCACGGGGATGAGCTCGTCTCGCAGTTCGTCATCGGGCGCGTGCAGCGAGAGCGCGAAGGTCACGGGGATATCCTCGGCAGCCAGCTTTTTGATGGCGGGCACGAGGCCCACGGTGGAGACCGTGATCCCGCGGGCCGACATACCGAGCCCGTCGGGCTGGGGCGCGACCATGGTGCGGACGGCGTGCATCACGCGGCTGTAGTTGGCCAGCGGCTCGCCCATTCCCATGAACACGATGTTGGACACCCGCTCCATGGAGTGGTCGTCCTTCTTCTTGCCACCCAGCTCCCCGGCCGCGATCGCACGGTTGGCGCGCACGACCTGCTCGATGATCTCCGCGGCGGACATGTTCCGGGTGAGCCCCGCCTGACCCGTGGCGCAGAACGGGCAGTTCATGCCGCAGCCGGCCTGACTGGACACGCACAGCGTGATCCGGCCCGGGTAGCGCATGAGCACGGACTCGACCAGGGCGCCGTCGTGCAGACGCCAGAGGAACTTGATGGTGTCGCCACGGTCGGTGGCCAGGCGCCGCACCTCGGTGAGCAGGTTCGGCATCAGACCGCCGACCAGTTCTTCACGCCCCTCCTTGGGGAGGTCGGTCATCTCGGCCGGGTCGGAGGTGTAGTGGGTGAAGTAGTGCGTGGAGAGCTGCTTGGCGCGGAACCCGGGAAAGCCGAGCTCCTTGAGCTTCGCCACGCGCTCGTCGGGGGTGAAGTCGGCAAGGTGCACGGGCGGCTTGCCACGCTTCGGGCTGGCGAACTGCAGCGCCGGGCGACCCTCCGAGTCCAGCTTCTGCTGCCATCCCTCGGTACGCGGCCGCACCTGCACGTTGCCGTTGCTGCCGGTCTTGCGCACCGGGGTCATGTCAGAAGTCATACCTTCCAGGATACGGCCCACGGCCTGGGGAACCTATGGGGATGGGATGCTGTCGGCATGACTACCTCCGCGACCGCACGCAGCGCGTGATCCGACGGATCGAGGGCGCGTCCTGGCTTCCGAACGGACGCGCGGAGATCGTGCTGTCGAACCTCCCGCCTGAGCCGGCCGAGCTGGTGCGGGTTTTGTTGCGGCGTGATCATGAGATTTTCTGCGTTGCCCGCGATGACGGTAGGCAGGACATCCCCACCCGTCGTGTCCACGGCGACGACCCGCACGGTTCGGCGACGGTCAGAGCTCTGGCGCTGGATCTCGGCATCAACCCCGAATCGATGGCCCCTCTCGGCTTCGTCCGCAATGCCGCCTCTCCTCCGGCACCGGGATATCCGTGGCCGATGCCGCTGGCTCACTTCTCCGTGTGGACATCGGATGAGCTTCCGACCGCTCCCGGCCGATGGGTACCCGCGTCAGAGCTCCGGGATCGGCACTGGCACCCGCTGCTGGGTTGAACACGTTTCCACCGATGTGTCTTCGCCGGGCTTCCGCGGAACCACCACTCCGGCCCCGGTAGGGCACCCACCCGGCTTGCGCCCGTTTCAAGAGTGTCGCCAATCGAGGAGATTTGCTCCGATAGAGGACCGGCGACCGGGCGATCACCCTCGATTCGCGACATCATCCTCGTTTCGGGACAACTCCAGCGTGCCGCGACGCTGTTGTTTCGGGCTCGCGCGGCCCCTTCAGCAAATACGGAAGAGCCAGCCCGGACCTTTTGGTATCCCATTAAGCTCGAGCCATGCGCCGAAGCCTGATCGCATCCTTCATCACTGCGGCTGCCGCCCTCGTGCTCACCGCCTGCACCGGTCCGGCGGCGCAGGCGCGCTCGGCCGACGCCCGTCTCCTCGACGCCGTCCGCGACGGTGATGCCTCAGCGGTGAGTGCGGCGCTCGGCGACGGTGCCGATCCGGATGCGCGCGGCGAGATGGACCGGCCGGCCGTACTGATAGCTGCCCGTGCCGGAGATGTCGACATCGTCCGCCTCCTCCTGACGGATGGGGCTGACCCCAACACCGCCGATGCCATCCAGGACAGCGCCTATCTGTACGCCGGGGCCGAGGGTCTCACGGACATCCTCGCGCTCACGCTCGAACACGGTGCCGATGTGACGAGCACCAACCGCTACGGCGGGACAGCCCTGATCCCGGCCAGTGAACACGGTCACGTCGCCAATGTGCGGCTGCTGATCGACGCGGGCGTCGACGTCGATCACGTGAACAACCTGCAGTGGACCGCGCTACTGGAGGCGATCATCCTCGGCACCGGATCGGCGGATCATATCGAGACGGTGCGAATGTTGCTCGATGCCGGCGCGGATCCCGAACTCGCGGACGGCGACGGCGTCACTCCGCGCGCCCACGCGGTGTCGCGCGGATTCACGGAGATCGTCGCGCTGCTCGACGCCGCCGGCGCGCAGCGCTGACGCCGGTCCGCGGGACGCGTCAGCACGACTCACCCGTGTTCAAAGCACGCAAATGAACCGAATCCACGGTCCAGGGGCGCGATTCGCGCGCTATGAAGGGGAGGGCTCGCAGCCGCACGACTCCCGCGGACGCTTCGCTCCGCTTGGGTTGGGTTCGGCTCGCCGCGGCTCAGAGCACGCGCAACGAGATGAGTGCCCCGGCCTCAGCGCCACCAGGTGTCGAAGGGTGCCACCGGCAGATGGCGCTTGTGCTCGGTGGCGAGGTACTTCGACTCCAGGATCCCGGCCGCCGCGGCATCGATGACCTTCCCCTCCAGGAAGTCATCGATCTGCTCGTAGGTGAGCCCCAGCTCGTCCTCGTCGGTACGTCCGGGCTTGTCGTCGAGGAGGTCGGCGGTGGGCACCTTGGTGGCCAGGTGCTCGGGGGCGCCCAGAACGCGCAGCAGCGCACGGCCCTGGCGCTTGTTCAGCCCGGCGAGCGGGGTGAGATCGGCCGCACCGTCGCCGAACTTCGTGAAGAACCCGGTCACCGCCTCGGCGGCGTGGTCGGTGCCGATCACGAGCAGACGGTGCTGTGCGGCGACGGTGAACTGCGCGATCATGCGGGTGCGCGCCTTGATGTTGCCCCGGTTGAAATCGCTGATCTCGTCACCAGCGGTCTCGATGGCGTTCTCCATGCCCTGCACCGCATCGGCGATGTTGACCGTGAGTTCGCGATCGGCACCGATGAACGACATCGCTGCCTGGGCGTCGGCCTCGTCGTGCTGCACCTTGTACGGCAGACGCATCGCCACGAACATCGCCTCGTGGCCTTCCGCACGCAGGCGCTCCACTGCGAGCTGAGCGAGCCGGCCGGCGAGGGTGGAGTCCTGGCCGCCGGAGATTCCCAGCACGTAGCCGCGCGCTCCCGTGGTGCGCAGGTACTCCATCAGGAACCCGATTCGCCGCTCCACCTCCGCGGTGGGGTCGATCGTCGGCTTCACGCCGAGGGCATCGATGATCTCCTGCTGCAGCGCTGTCATGCCTCCAGTATGCGACCGCGGTGTGTCCGGCGTGTTACGCGCGCCCACACCCACGGCAGAGGCCTGCGCTCCGCCTTCGCTCAGACGCGCGGATTTGCCACCATCACGGAGCCTGGTTAGCGTGGAAGGGCGGTCGAGAGGCCGTAAAGACCAGTCCGCGACCGTGTCTTTCTTCGAATTTTTGTGCTTACTGGTGTGAGATGCGGGCGTATGGTCGGTGATCTCTGCCCGGATCCGACATCCGGTGCCCGAGCCGCCAGCACGACGCCGTCGAACGGCCTTGCGATCACCACCCGGGCGTAACCGAAGTGGGCTCACCCTCCCGAGGGGAGCCGCGAGGGAAACGTGACCGAAACCGCTCTTGAAGCGCGCCATCTGTTCAAAGTGTTCGGCAGGAATCCGGGCCAGGCTGTTCGCCGCCTGAAACACGGCGAATCACGGACCGACGTGTCCGATGCCGGAACAGCAGCGGTGATCGATGCCAGCTTCACGGTGAACCGCGGAGAGATCTTCGTCATCATGGGCCTGTCGGGCTCCGGTAAATCGACCATCATCCGCATGCTCAACGGCCTGCTCGCCCCCACCGATGGCGAGGTGGTCGTTCAGGGCCGCAGCGTCACCGGCGCGTCTGCGAAGGAGCTGCGGAGCATCCGGCGTTCGGACGTGTCGATGGTGTTCCAGCACTTCGCGCTACTCCCGCATCGCACCGTGCTCGATAACGCCGCCTACGCGCTGGAGATCCAGGGCGTCGCGAAGAGCGAGCGGCTTGCTCGCGCACGGGAGATCCTCACCAAGGTGGGCCTGGACGGATGGGCCGACCATTATCCCGACGAGCTTTCCGGCGGCATGCGCCAGCGTGTGGGTCTGGCTCGCGCTCTCACCGCCGGCACCGACATCATGCTCATGGACGAGGCCTTCTCCGCCCTGGATCCGCTGATTCGCCGCGAGATGCAGGAGCAGCTGGTGGAGCTGCAGCGCGAGCTCGGCCGCACCATCATCTTCATCACGCACGACCTGAACGAGGCGATGTTCCTCGGCGACCGCATCGCCGTCATGCGCGACGGACGGATCGTGCAGCAGGGCACTCCCGAGGAGATCCTCACCGATCCGGCGAATGACTACGTCGCGCAGTTCGTGCAGGATGTGGACCGCACTCGGGTGCTCACGGCAAGCGCGGTGATGGAGCCACCGCACCTCACCGTTCCGCTCACGGCGGGCGTGCGCGGAGCGCTGCGGGTGCTCCGCGAAGAGCAAGTGAGCACCATCTTCGCCGTCGAGAACCGGCGACTGGTCGGCGCCGTCACCGACCGCGCCGTCATCCGTGCCGTCAAGGCGGGCACCTCCGATCTCCGCCGGATCGTGGACGCCGCCGTGCTCACGGTCGGGCCGGACGATCTCCTCACCGACATCGTCGAGCGGGCCGTCGAGTCCCCGATGCCGCTCGCGGTGATCGACGACACCCGCCGCCTCATCGGCGTGATCCCGCGCGTGACGCTGCTGGCCGCGCTCGGCAACGTGCCGCCCACCACCCGCGAGATGCCCATCATCCAGACCCCGATCGACATGGTCGCGGAGTTCACGCCGCTGGTGGACCAGCTCGCCGAATCCTCCGTCGCAACGGAAGGAGACGCACGATGATCGACTGGATCACCGACGGCGCCCGCATCCCCCTCGGCACCTGGGTCAAGGAGCTCATCAACTTCCTCAAGGAGTACCTCGGCTGGCTGTTCGATGCCATCTCGATGGTGCTCACCGGCGTCTACGACGTGGCGGTGTGGGTGTTCACAGCGCCACCGGCGTGGGCGCTGATCATCGTGCTCGCCGGTATCGCCTATCTCGCGAAGGGCTGGAAGCTGGCGGTGGGAACCGTCCTCGGCCTCCTGCTGATCATCACGGTGAACCAGTGGCAGAACGCGATGCTCACCCTCGCGCTCACGATCGTCGCGGTGCTGATCGCCACGCTGATCGCGATTCCGCTGGGCATCTGGGCCGCGCGGTCGCAGGCCGTGTCCAACGTGGTGCGCCCGATCCTCGACTTCCTGCAGACCATGCCGGCATTCGTGTATCTGCTGCCGGCCATCTTCCTGTTCAGCGTCGGTGTGGTCCCGGGAATCGTCGCGACGATCCTGTTCGCCATCGCGCCGGGTGTGAGGCTCACTGAGCTCGGTATCCGCGGTGTCGACCGCGAGGTGGTCGAGGCGGGCAACGCCTTCGGAGCGACCCCCGGCCGCATCCTCCGCCAGATCCAGCTGCCGCTGGCGATGCCGTCGATCATGGCGGGCGTCAACCAGGTGATCATGCTGTCCCTGTCGATGTCCGTGATCGCCAGCATGGTCGGCGCTCCGGGGCTCGGCAAGCCCATCGTGCAGGCGCTGTCGTCGGTGAACATCCCGCTCGGCTTCGAGGCGGGCGCCGCGGTCGTCGTGATCGCCATGATCCTGGACCGCGTGACCGGCGGATTCGGCCAGTCCCGTCGTGCCCGCCGTCGCACGGCACCGGCCGGCGCACCCGCACCGGCCGCCGCCGTCTGACATCCCCTTAATCCGACGCACGCGAGACGTGCGACGACCGCGGATTCCGCGGACATCCCCAACGCCCGCGACACAGCACGCGGGAGGAAAGGAACACCATGAACAAGCGCAAGCTTCTCAGCACCCTGGCCGTCGGATCGGCGGCCGCGCTCGCCCTTGCCGGGTGCTCGGCATCCGGCTCGTCGGGCGGCGGCGACACTGCCGAGTCGAAGGACCTCGTGATCGGCGTCTTCAACGGCTGGCCGGAGGGCGAGGCCGCCTCCTACATCTGGAAGTCGGTGCTCGAGGACAAGGGCTACAACGTCACCCTCGAATACGCGGACGCGGGCCCCGTGTTCCAGGGCGTGGCGGGTGGCGACTACGACATCGCCCTCGACGGCTGGCTGCCGTTCACGCATCAGTCGTACTTCGACGAGTTCGGCGACGACATCGTCGACCTCGGCGCGTGGAACGAGGACGCGAAGCTGACGATCGCGGTGAACGCGGACGCGCCCGTCGACTCGCTCGAGGACCTGGCCGCGAATGCGGACAAGTTCGGCAATCGCCTCATCGGAATCGAGCCCGGCGCCGGCCTCACCCGCGCCACCGAGGAGAACGTCATCCCGGACTACGGTCTGGACAAGATGGACTTCATCACCTCGTCCACTCCCGCGATGCTCGCCGAACTGCAGTCCAAGCTCGACGCAGGAGAGAACGTCGCCGTGACGCTCTGGCGCCCGCACTGGGCCTACGACGCCTTCGACATCAAGGACCTCGCAGACCCGAAGGAATCCCTCGGTGCCGCAGAGTCCATCCACACCATCGCGTCGACCGACCTCGAGAAGAAGGCCCCCGAGGTGTTCGCCTGGCTGTCCGACTTCACGATGGACTCCGACGTCCTGTTCTCCCTGGAGAACGCGATGTACAACTCCGGCCAGGAAGACGTGTCCGACTACACCGACATCGTCAACACCTGGATCGGCGAGAACCAGGCCTGGGTCGACGCCCTCACGTCCTGACTCATACCCGTGCGCCGTCGGCTTCTCCGGCGGCGCACGGGAGTTTGCAGGCCTGCTACATGAACACGTGATGCACGTCATCAACTCAACGGTTGCGAGTACACAAAGGTCACACCCGTGGTGTCTTCACCATCACGGAACGTGATCGTGCCCTGCTTGTAGTCTGGCGATCTTCCGCCGTTCCCACTCTGCGGGCGTCCCTGATCCGTCGCCTGCACGATGAAGAGGAAGAGTTCCGGCAGCGACGAGGACACCTGCCACGTGCCTTCCGCGTCATACTGATCGATCGCGTCACGAGCCGTCGAAATGTTGAACGATGAGCCCGTGATCGTGAACGTCCCATCCCGAAGCACCTCCAACGTGCCCGTCGCCGGCGGCGCCGCACGCCACGTCCCCACCGGCGAATCCAGATCAAGCACCGGATACGACGGACCACACGCCGCAAGACCCACCAGCAACGCCCCGACGGACACCACCCCAGCCACGCGCACATGACGAAGAACACGCTTCACGAATAGGCCCGTTCACTCCACACGACCACCCCGGCGCTCCACAAGATCAACTTGGCATCGATCTCGCATACGAAATGCTCCTTCGGCTCAAGCGACCTGAAAACGTGGGGATCCGAGAAACGCTCACCGTAGCCATTTCGTAGCATTAACTTGACGGCGGCGAGTAGACAAAGGTCACACCGGTGGTTTCCTCACCATCGCGGAACGTGATCGCGCCCCGCTTGTAATCTGGTGCGATCCCGCCGTTCTCCAATTGCGCACGACCCTGCTCTGACGCCCGCACAATCATCAGATAGACCTTCGGTAACGCAGACGACACCTGCCACGTACCGCCTGCGTCATACCCGCCGATCGCATCACGATCCATCGAAATGTTGAACGATGATCCGGTGATCGTGAACGTCCCATCCGGCAGGATCTCCAACGTGCCCGTCCCCGGCGGCGCCGCACGCCACGTCCCCACCGGCGAAGCCAGATCAAGCACCGGATACGACGGACCACACGCCGCAAGGGCGATCAGCAACGCGCCGACGGACATCACCCCAGCCACGCGCACATGACGAAGAACACGCTTCACGAATAGGCCCGTTCGCTCCACACGACCAACCCGGCGCTCCACAAGATCAACTTGGCATCTATCACGCGTACGAAATGCTCCTTCGGCTCAAGCGACCTGAAAACGTGGGGATCCGAGAAACGCTGACCGTAGCCATTTCGTAGCATTAACTTGACGGCGGCGAGTAGACAAAGGTCACACCGGTGGTTTCCTCGCCATCATGAAACGTGATCGTGCCCTGCTTGTATTCTCGTGGTCTTCCGCCGTTCCCACTCTGTGCACGTCCTTGATCTGTCGCCCGCACGATGAAGAGATAGACCTTCGGCGATGAAGAGGACACCTGCCACGTGCCCTCCGCGTCATACTCACTATGCGCATCACGGGCCGTCGAGAGATTGAACGAGGAGCCCGTGATCGTGAACGTGCCATCAGAAAAGATGTCCAACGTACCCGTCCCGGGCGGCGCCGCACGCCACGTCCCCACCGGCGAATCCAGATCAAGCACCGGATACGACGGACCACACCCCACAAGACCCACCAGCAACGCCCCGACCGACAATGCACCCACCGCACGCAAACAACGAGAAACAAGCCTCATGGGTAGATCCGTTCACTCCACACGATCATCTGCTGCTGGGTGCGAAAGCTCCCATTCGTCTCACCGAGCTCCGTCAACACGTCATAGACGATCGGAACGTGCTGCCCGCCGGTGAGCGGGATCCGCGTCCCCGAATCCACACTGGTTTCATTCGTCACAACGTACGTGATCGTCACGCTCCCGTCCGCGGCTGGTGCATCCGCGTAATAGCGAACCTCATAAGAACCCAGCATGCTCTCAGGAAGATTCTCAAGCCCCGGGTGAAGATCACGCCGCGGATCGCTGAGGAGCGCAGTCCCCATCGCCACTCCATCCTTGACCCGCATCTGCACCATAAACATGACCGGTCGAAAGCGTTCCATCCTGGAAGTCTCTCCTCACGTTCTCCCGCAGCTCGCGAATGAAAGCACTCTGACGAAACCGATCAACAAACGGATCCTCCTGCCCCAGGACGAACGCGGTCTCGTCCCCGGAAGCCCAATGACCGAGCAGGCTCCACACCTGCGCGTTGGCATGCTGACGATCAAACTGTTCGGTAACGCCGGACGGCAGCGGCACCGTGAGACTCCACGCCTCCGAAGCCTCAACCACGGGTCCGAGCCAGCACTGCGTCAGCCTCGGCGCGTCGCTCCGCGAGATCAACCAGTGCCGCCGTTGTCGTCTCGATCACCCGGTTCGCGTCGAGCACCGCCTGAAACTGCGCCTGCCACTCCTCCTCAGACCGAAACGTCACTGCACCCCCATTCACGACGCCCTGCGCAACGCTGAGAGCCTCTCGCAGCGGCACCGCCTCCCGCGCGATCTGGTCGACCGTGTCGGCATATCCGGTGTACGCCTTGGATGCGACGTGCAACGTCTCACGAGAATCACTCGCACGCGCGCGCAGGCTCGACACCGCGCGAGCGAACTCATCCGCGGCCTCACCCGCCCATCCATCACTCACGCCCGTCAGGATCGAACCCGTGACGCTCTCGATCGCCTCGAGATCGATGATCTGCCCGTCACACCACGTCGCGGCCGCGCGCGCCACCGCCATATCCCCGCACCAGGGTCCACCGCAGTCCACCTCACCGCGTCACGCCTCCAGCGCCCGCACCAGCGCGGACACCGACGAGATCGCGTCCCGCTCGGTGGCCGTGAAGTCACGCACCGTCGCAACAAGCCCGGCGGCGATCCGCTCTCCATCCGACACCATCGCCGTCAGCACCCGCTCCCACTCACCCACGAAGAACGACGACGCGCTGGACACCAGATCGCTGCCCGCTCCCGCCACTTCAGGGACCGAGATCGCCGCGCAGGGCTCCAACACCCCGACGAGCTGAGCCCGCAACGAACTCAAGACCCCGGTGTCCGCCATGATCGTACGCTGCACGAATCGCCCCCAGCCCAAGCCGCCCACGCCCCTCCCACAGAGACGCGCTCACACCGTATACACAAAACGACCGGACCGAGCGAGCTTCTCCCCAGCCCTCCGCAGCACCCGATTCGTTGCGCACACATCGCGCGAGCCAGGCCCGAACAGTGACGATTCGCGCGCTCTGAAGCCAAAGGACGCGGGCGGACCGGGCCGGGTCGACGACATCGCGTCCTGACTCCGCCAGGCCCGCGCGACGTCTGTCCTCCGTCGGCGGATGGCCGCGCATTCGTATTCTCGTACTACGACGCGAACTCGCACAGCACCGATGTCGGAGGCCTGCACTGAAATGTCGGCGAGTGGCCAAGGCGGCTGCTAAAGGAGACAGCCATGCAAACCGATGTCGATAGCACACACCCACCAGCCCGGATCTGGTCCACGGTGCTGGGATTCGGATTCGTGACCGGGGCGATGATGCTCCTCCTGTTCGTGGTCGCCGGTATCCGAACGAACCTCACTGCGGCGGACTATTCACCGATGGCAATCGCCTCACTCACCGAGTGGCTCACGAATGTCGCGAATGACTCCGCCGATCATGTCGAGTTCAGCATGCCGCTGGTGGTCGCATCGGTCGCCGGGCTGACAGCCCTAGCGGCCAGCATCCCAAGGGTCACGATGACGAAGAACCTGTCCGTCCATGATGCCTTGGCACTGACGGTATGGCTCGCCACCATCGGGTTGCTCACCTGGGCCGCGCTCATTGTGTTCGTGTGGATTCGGGGAGGACTATTCGATGGCATCGCTGTCCAAGGCTCGCTGGCGGCGGTTCCACCTGCGGCGATGATCAGCGTCGTTCTCTCGTTCATCGTCGGCCGTCTCTCCCTCCGACCGTTGAACGAACAACTCGCGGTGACTCGAACACGGCTTCAGCAACTGCAGAGGATGGTCAACCCGAGCGCTGACCTCACGATTCCTGCGAGGCTGCGGCGAGCCTTGCGGGCCTCCGTACCAGTAGTCGGAGGATCCGCGGTCTCGGTAGTCGGCATCTCCGCGGTTCTGGTCTCGCTGTATGGCATGGCTCTCGGGCCTGCGGTGTCGTTCGCCGCAGCGTGTTCAGTCTTCGGAATTCTCACAAGTATGGTGGCTTCCGCCATCGCAGGGTTCCGCGCCCACGTCACGCCTCTCGGCGGCGAACGCGATGACGATAGCATCCGCGTCCGGCACCGCAATGCCCGTTGGGAGATGACGACGTGGGTGCTGGGAGCGGTGCTGACACTGACCATCACCGGTCCCGTGGTCCTCTCGGGTGCAGGAGGACTGGCAACTGCCATGTGGCTGTTCGTATCGCTCGGTGCAGTCGTGATTCGAGTGTCCACACGCCCATTCGTCGCCTTGGCGGAAGCGTCACGGGCCTCTGATCTTGCGAGCACGTTGCGCGCGGAGAAGCGGCTTGCCGACCTGATCGCCACGAGCGAGGCGCAGAGCAGCCTGTCCAAAGCCCTCGCATGAACTCCCGTGCGCCGCGGACCCCGAGGTCCGCGGCGCACGTGAGTATCGGCTCACTCGAACAGGGCGTTCACCTGATCGTTCGCCGCGGTGAGAGACGACGCCGGGGCCTGACCGGAGAGAACCGCGTCCATCGCGGGCTTCATGATGCCGTCGATCTTGGCGGCGTTGTCGGTGATCGGGAAGAGGAACGTCGTGCCGTTGGTGACGTGCTGGAGGAAGGGCTCGACGTCCACGCCCTTCGCGGCGAACGCCTCCTTCGCCTTCTCCGCGGCGGACCCGATCGCCGGGAAGACCACGGCGTGCTCACCGACCACGTCCTGACACGCGGCGGAGCCGAGGTACTCGACCCAGGAGATCGCCGCCTCCTTGTTCTTGGTTCCTGCCCAGATCGAGTCCGCGAGGCCGTTGAACATCGACGCGTTCTTGCCGGAGGGGCCTACCGGGGTCGGTGCGATGCCCACCTCGATCCCCTCGTAGCCGGTGTACTGACCGATCATCCACGACCCGTGGGCGTTGATCGCCGACTTCCCGGCGCCGAACGTGTCGGCCATGTTCGCACCCACGGTGGTCTCGAGCTTCGGCATGTAGCCCTTCTCGATGAGCCCGGCCCACCACGCGATCGTGTCCTGGAAGCGCTCGTCGTCGTAGTTGTAGTGGGTCCCCCACGGGTTCTTGTCGGTGTGGGTCCAGCCAGTCGTGCCCGTGAGGTAGCTCCACTCCGCCTGGCCGTTTCCGCCGCCCGAGTTGGCGAGGCCGAGACCGTAGACCGCCACGTTCTTCTTGTCGAACCCGGCTTCGTCGCCCCGTTTGCCGTTCTCGTCCACGGTGAGATGCGCGATGACCTTCTCGTACGTGCCGCCGTCGTCGGGGTTCCACGTGAGATTCGCCATGTCCGCATCGGTGAGCCCCGCATCGGCAAGCATCTCCTTGTTGTAGAACAGCGCGATGGTGTCCCAGTCCTTCGGCACGCCGTACCGGGTACCGTCCTGACCCACCCACAGGTCGGCGAGACCGTCGGCATAGTCGCCCATCTTGACATCGTCGAGCGGGACGAGCTGCTTGGTCTTCAGGAAGTCCGGGTACTTGGCCAGGTGGTCCGTGAAGACATCCGGCGCATTACCGGCCGCCATCGCGTTGGTCAGCTTGCTCCAGTAGTCGTCCCAGCCGAGCTGGGTGATTTTCACCGTGAGGTCGGGGTTCGCCGTGTGGAAGTCGTCGGCGCACTGCTGATAGGCGGGGAGCTGGTTCGAATCCCACAGCCAGTAGGTGATGGTGCCGGCCGAATCTGCACCATCACCGCCACCGGAACAGCCGGCGAGCGCGAGGGAGGTGGCGGAGAGAGCAACTGCGCCCATCAGGAACTTCTTCTTCATCGAGGGGTCCTTTCGAAGGTGATGCAGGGGTGATTACTTCATGCCGGAGAAGCCGATCGAGTTGACGATCCGCTTCCCGAACGCGAGGAAGATGATGAGGACGGGCAGCGCCGAGACGAGGGTGGCGGCCATCAGACCGGACCAGTCCGGGGCGCCCTGCGGGGACTGGGACTTGAAGACACCGAGCCCCACCGTGAGCACGCGGGTGCTCTCGTCCGAGACCAGCAACGGCCAGAAGTACTCGTTCCATTGGCCGATGAAGGTCAGCAGTGCGAGCGTGGCGAGCGGAGCAGCCGCGTTGGGGAGCACGATCTGGAAGAAGATGCGCCAGTGCCGAGCGCCGTCGAGCATGGCCGCCTCCTCGACCTCCCGCGACATGTTCAGGAAGAACTGACGCATGAAGAAGATCGCGAAGGGAGTCATGAACAGGTACGGCAGCACCAGTCCGAGCATCGTGCCGAGGAGTCCGAGGTTTCGCACCAGGAGGAAGTTCGGCAGGGCAGTGAAGATCGGCGGCACGAGAACGGTGGCCAGGAACAGGCCGAACACCTTGTCTCGGTGCCGCCACTGCAGGCGGGAGAAGGCGTAGGCGGCCATGGAGCTGAAGAACACCGCGCACACCGTGGTGATACCGGCGAACAGGAACGAATTGCCCAGGTACTGCCAGAAGTTGATGGAAGCGCCCGACCCGCCCTGCGCGATCGCCTCCGCGGGACTCTGCAGCCCGAACACCCGCTCATAGGCGCCGAAGTTGAACCCCACCGGCAGCAGGTCGGCGGACCCTGCCGCCAGCTTCGAGTTCAGCGAGAGGGAGGTACGCAACACCCAATAGAACGGCAGCAGGCTGACCGCCATCGCTACGGCGATGACGATCCAGGCGATGATGGAGCGCCCATCGCGCGGGCGGCGGCGGGCACGCCCCGGAACGACGATGTTCATGGTCTCGGTCATGGTGCTCTCCACTCAGTCCAGATCCGACTCGTTGCCGCGCAGGAACTTCATCTGCAGCGCGGCCACGATGGCGAGGATGACGAACAGGATCGCGGCGAGAGCGGATCCGTAGCCGAAGTCCTGCTCGTTGAACGCGCGCTGGAAGATGTAGTACTGCAGCACGCGACTCGCATTGACGGGGCCGCCCGCGGTGGTGACGGCCACGGTGTCGAACACCTGGAACGATCCGGTCACGGTCACCACAAGGACGAGCGCGAGGACGGGACGCAGCAGCGGCAGCGTGATGCGTGAGAAGGTGCGCCAGGGCCCTGCGCCGTCGATGGCCGCGGCCTCGTAGACGGTGCTGGGGATGGCCTGCAGGCCGGCGAAGATCAGCAGCGCTGTGTAGCCGACATGACGCCAGGTGTTGATGAGCGCCTGCGTCGGAATCGCCCACTCCTGATTGCCGAAGAACGCGATCCGCGGTAGCCCGATCCAGTCGATCACCTGGTTGACGATGCCGATCTGGTAGTCGAGCATCCAGAACCACAGCAGCGCGGCGATCACGTTGGCCATGAGGTACGGCATCAGCAGCGTGCCGCGCACGAACGTGGACTTGGCCACTCGCTGCATCAGCACCGCCAGCAGCAGCGCGATCGAGGTCTGCAGGACGATGTTGATGACGACGTACTCGATGGTCACCACCAGCGCGTTCCAGAACAGCGGGTCCTGGGCGATGCGCTCGTAATTGCGGGTGCCGATCCATTCCGGCTCGCCCAGGATGCTGTACTCCGTGAAGCTCAGGTAGAGCCCGCGCGCGGTGGGGACCACGTAGAACAGCAGGAGGCCGATGAGGGCCGGTGCGATGAAGAGGAGGGCGATCCGCACATCGCTGCGCGAACGCCTTCTGCCCGATCCGCCGGCCCTGCTCCGAGCCGCCTGCTGAGCCGTGGCGGCTCGTAGCGTCTGTGTGTTCGTCATCCGTACTCCGTTGTCAGTTGAACGACCTCTCGGGCAAGCTACACGCGTAACCAGCATGAGCGCAAGGGTCAGTTTTGCCCGTAATTTCAAGCGCGTCGACTGCGTAAATTGGTTCTTGACTCGTGTAACCGACGAGTGCCAGACTCACCGCATGACCACACCCCGCCCCTTCTCGCTCGGCATCGTCGGTGCCGGGCAGTTCTCCGGCCAGTTCTCCAAGCTCTGGCACGCCCACCCCCTCGTGACGGACATCTTCGTGACGGACCTGCTCCCCGAGCGCGCCGAAGCGCTCGTGGAACGACAGAGCCTCGCCGGCACGTTCGCAACGTTCGCAACGTTCGACGAGATGCTCGCCAGCGATGTCGATGCCGTCGCGATCTTCACCCAGCGCTGGACCCACGGCCCGCTCGTGGTGCAGGCGCTGCGTGCCGGCAAGCACGTGTACTCGGCCGTGCCGATGGCGTTCACCGTCGAGGAGGTCTCTGACATCATCGACGCCGTTCGCGAGACCGGCCTGACGTACATGATGGGCGAGACCAGCTACTACAACCCGGCCACGGTGTACGGCCGCAAGCAGCGCGAATCCGGCGCCTTCGGACGCATCTTCT
Organism: Microbacterium nymphoidis; assembly: GCF_021044885.1. Taxonomy (GTDB): domain Bacteria; phylum Actinomycetota; class Actinomycetes; order Actinomycetales; family Microbacteriaceae; genus Microbacterium; species Microbacterium nymphoidis. Next base: position 1,410,914 of record NZ_JAJNOD010000001.1, read on the forward strand.
ACGCCGAGGGCGACTACGTCCACGACATGGACCTCGGCTTCTACGCCGCTTACGAGTACAGCGGCGGCGAGGCGTGGAAGAGCACGGCCAGCTATCCGCCCATGCACTACCCGACGCACGCGATCGGCGGCGTCCTCGGCGCCACCGGCGGTCATGCCGTCAGCGTGAGCTGCATCGGCGTGCGCGATGACCGCGGCGACGGCGTCTTCGACAAGGACATCAGCATGTTCGACAACGACTTCTCCAACGCCACCGCGCTCTTCGAGATGGCCGATGGCGGATCGATGCGCATCAACGAGTTCCGTCGCGTCGGGTACCCGTCGCACCTTCGCGAGAGCCGCTTCCGCATCTTCGGCACCGAGGGCAGCTTCGAGCAGCTCGTGGCGACCTCGGTCTGGCAGAACAAGGAGGGGTGGACCGACATCACCGCCGACCTGGAGTCACGCCCGAGCATGAGCCTCGACGACCCGTCGCTGGCGGATGTCGACCCGGCGCTGCGGGACGCGTTCGTCTCGGGACTCGCCCCGGTGCACGACGCCGGCCGCCTTCCCGCCGAACTGCAGGGGCTGCCCAACGGCCACGAGGGCAGCCACCACTTCCTCGTCGACGACTTCGCCCGCGCCGTGGCCTACGGGACGATCCCGACCGTCAATGCGTGGGAAGCCGCCCGCTACACGGTGCCGGGCATCATCGCTCACCAGTCCGCGCTGCGCGGCGGCGAGCGACTGCCGGTTCCGGACTTCGGCGACGCTCCGGAGTCACTGTCCTGATGCTCGCCCGGCGGCGCGGTGCCCACGCGTCGCGCCGCCGGGCAGCGGACCTAGACTGATCGACGTGTCGCCCCGAGACCAGCAGAACGCGCGTGCGCGAGCCACGCGAGACGACGTCGCGCGGCTGGCCGGGGTCAGCAGCGCCGTCGTCAGCTACGTGGTGAACGAGACCAAGCACGTCTCCCCTGCCACGGCGGCGCGTGTGCGCGATGCGATCGAGATGCTCGGCTACCAGCCGAATCCCGCCGCGCGAGCTTTGCGCCTCGGCTCGACCGAGGCCATCGGCCTGGTGCTGCCGAGTCTCGCCAACCCCCTGTTCGCGGGATTGGCCGAGGAGGTGGAGCGGGAGGCCACACGGCATGGCCTGGACGTGCTCATCGCCACGACCGACATCACCGGCGACGACGGCATGAGCCACATCCGCCACTTCGCCCGGCGACGCGTCGACGGCGTGCTCCTCTGCACCCCCATGTCCGATGCCGCGCTGGCGCCCCTGCGTCAGGCGGGCGTGCCGATCGTCTTCCTCAATGCGTCGATGGTTCACGGGATCGACGCGATCGGCGTCGACCTGGAGGCCGGCGCCCGGCTGGCCGTGGACCACCTCGCCGATCACGGACACCGCCGCATCGGACTGGTGATCGGCACCTACCGTGACGGCACCCGGGATGCCCGCGAGGACGGCTGGCGCGCGGCGCTGGACGAACGCGGGCTCGAAGCCGGCCCCGTGCTCCGTGTGGAGTTCGGCATGGCCGACGGGTACCGCGCCGGGCACGAGTTCGCCGACATGTCCGACCGGCCGCCTGCGGTCTTCCTCAGCGCGGACCAGCAGGCCATCGGCTTCCTGCGCGCACTGGCGGAGCGCGGCGTTCGCGTTCCCCAGGACATCGCCGTCGCCTCGTTCGACGGCAGCCCGCTCGGACGGTACACGTGGCCGTCGCTCACCTCGGTGAGCCAGCCGATCCAGGAGATGGCGCGCGCCGCCGTGAACGCCATCGTCCATCACGACGAGCACACCGCATACACCGGCTTCACCCCCACGCTCGTCACGCGCGAGTCGTGCGGCTGCGAACCCTCCGCTTCATAGCGCGCGAATGGACGCTATTGGGCGGGAATTCGGTCACATTGCGCGCAATGAAAGCAATCAGTGGACCGAGAACCCGCCATCCACCGCGATCGCCTGGCCGGTGACATAGGCCGAGCCCGCACCGGCGAGGAAGACCGCAGCGGCGGCGAAGTCCTCCGGCCGTCCATTGCGACCCACCGTGGTGCGGGCCGCGAGCGCGGCGACGGTCGCCGGGTTCGACGACAACCGGGTGTTAAGCGGGGTGGGAACGAAGCCCGGGATCAGTGCGTTCGAGGTGACGCCGTGCGACGACCACGCCTCGGACTGCACCCGCGCCAGTCCCTCGACCGCAGCCTTCGATACCCCGTACGCGCCGCTGTTGGCGAAGGGTCGCTGCGCCTGCTGTGAGCTGACGTGGATGAGTCGCCCGTAACCCCGCTCGATCATCGCGGGCGCGAAGCGCTGACCCAGGAGGAAGGGCGCATCGAGGTTGACCGCCATCGTGGCGTCCCACACAGCCTCGTCGATCTCGCTCATCGGTGGCCGGAGATTGATGCCCGCCGCCGTCACAAGGATGTCGGGCCCGCCGAACCGCTCGGTCACCTCGTCGGCGATCGCCGTCACGCCATCACGCGTCGCGACGTCGCCGACGACTGTGGCCGCATCGAATCCCGCCGCACGAATGCGCTCGGCGGCCTCCGCCAGCACGTCGGCGCGCCGGGCGACGAGGATCGTCCGTGCGCCGGCCCCGGCCAGGGCGTGTGCGATCCCCTCGCCGATTCCGGAGCTTCCGCCCGTGACCACGGCGGTGCGCCCGGCAAGGGAGAACAGACCGGCGAGGTACGCATCACTCATACGTCGAGGCTATGCCACCGTCGGAGCCGCCTCGTCCCGTGATTCCGTTCGAATTGATTTTGATAATCATTATCAATACGCTCAACGGGTGCCCCTCACCGTCCTCCGCAGCCGACGCTCTCCTTCCCGCCCCGCCGCGAAAGAGAGCGCACGACGGCGAGCACAGCGGCGGACCACGGTCATCTGCACACTGCTCGTGGCGGCGATCTGCGCGCTCGTCGTGGTCTCGGGCGCCGTCGGCTCGGTCCACGTCGATCCGGGGCAGGCCGCCCGTATCGTGATCGGTCACCTGGCCCCGGGCATGCCCTGGATGTCCGACGGATCGCTGACCGCCCTGCAGGACCAGGCGGTGTGGCAGTTCCGGCTTCCCCGTGCGCTTCTGGCGGGCCTGTCCGGCGCGGGGCTCGCCCTCGCCGGCGCCCTCATGCAGGTGACGGTGCGAAACCCGCTGGCGGAGCCCTACATCCTCGGCGTCTCCTCGGGAGCCAGCGTCGGTGCCGTCGGCGTGATCGTCTTCGGATCCGCCGCCCTCGGCGGTGTGTCGGTGAACGTCGCGGCGTTCGCGGGCGCTCTGGCGGCGTGCGCGTGCGTGGCCACGCTGGCGCGCAGAGACGGCACGCTCTCCCCCACCCGCATGATCCTCGCCGGGGTGGCGCTGGGCACCCTGCTCAGCGCCGTGACCAGCTACCTGACGATCTCCACCAATGCCCAGAATGTCGTGAGCGTGCTGTTCTTCCTTCTCGGAAGCGTGTCGGCGGCCACGATGAGCAGCCTCGTCGGGCCGGCCATCGCCCTCGCGGTCGCCTGCGTCTTCGCGGCGGTGCTGTCGCGGTCCCTGAACGCCCTGATGACCGGTGACGAGTCGGCCGTCTCGCTCGGGGTGAACGCAACGCGCCTGCGCGGCCTCCTGCTGGTCGTCGCGTCGCTGCTGACGGGAACGGTGGTCTCGGTCGCCGGAGGAATCGGCTTCGTCGGCCTGGTCGTCCCCCACATCGCCCGCATCCTCGTGGGCGCCGATCATCGGCGGATGATCCCGGTCACCGTGCTTGCGGGGGCGGTGTTCCTCATGATCACCGACCTGCTCGCTCGCACCGTCGCGCAGCCGACGGAGATTCCGCTCGGAATCCTCACCGCCTTCGTCGGAGCGCCGTTCTTCCTCTGGCTGATGCGGCGCGGTGGCGCCGAGAAGGCGGGGTTCGGGCGATGAGAGTCGACATCGACGCCGTGGCGGTCCGCCTGGGCGGACGCGCCGTGGTGCGTGACGTGAGCGCATCGATTCCTTCGGGCCATGTCGTCGGCGTCGTCGGCGCCAACGGGTCAGGAAAGTCCACGCTGCTTCGCACGATCTACCGCGCGATCACCCCCGCCACGGGGCGCGTGCTGGTGGACGGCACCGACGTGCGCTCGCTGAGCAGCCGCCGCGCCGCCTGCACGGTCTCGGTCATGCTGCAGGATGCGCCCACGGATTTCGACCTCTCGGTCGAGGAGACGGTCATGCTCGGGCGGGGTCCGCACCACGCGAGCTTCGGGCGCGACAGTCCCGAGGACCTCCGCATCGTGGCGGAGGCCATGATCCGCACCGACGTGGCCGGACTGGCGGACCGGATGGTCGCCACCCTCTCGGGCGGGCAGCGCCAGCGCGTCATGCTGGCGCGTGCGCTGGCCCAGCAGACGCCCGTGATGGTGCTCGACGAACCCAGCAACCATCTCGACATCAGTCACCAGCACGAGCTCATGAGCACGGTGCGCAATCTCGGCTGCACCGTGATTGCGGCGCTGCACGACCTCAACCTCGCCGCCCAATACTGCGACGCGGTGCTCGTGCTCTCCGGCGGTGAGCTCATCGTCAGCGGCCCGCCCGCCGAGGTCCTCACGCCTGCCCTGATCCGCCGGGTGTTCGGTGTGGACGCGCGCCTTCTCGGCGATGATGCCGGGCCCGTGTTCGCCTTCCGGCGACTGACCCCCGACGCCACTCGCCCCGATGCCCCGAAAGAAAGCTGAGACCATGCCTCACTCCGCCCGACCGCTCGCCCGCCGGCGCCGAATCGCAGCCGCCGCGCTCCTCGCCGGCGCCCTCGCCCTCACCGCTTGCGGCACCGCGGTCACTCCTGCTGCGTCCGGTGCCACTGCCTCGCACGCGGTCTCTCTCACGAACTGTGCACGCGAGATCACGATCGGGGAGGTCCCCGATCACGTCGTCGGCATGCACCCGGCGCAAACGGAGCTGCTGCTCCGGCTCGGCCTCGCCGATCGCCTCGCCGGTCAGGCGCAGGCGACCGCCCAACAGTTGCCGGAGGACGTGGCGGCGCTGGCAGCCGACGTCCCCGTGATCGGAGGGATGATGCCCCCGAGCCGTGAGGATCTCCTGGCGACGGCACCCGACTTCGTCTACTCACCCACCACATACGAGTTCTCCGCGGAGAAGGGCTTCGCGAGCATCGAGCAGCTGAACGCCGCGGGAGCTGCCGTGTACGTCGCCACCGGCGGCTGCCAGGACCGCCGCATGACCGGTGAAGTCGTCGACCTGTTCACCGACCTCGGCAACCTCGGCCAGATCTTCGGGCAGCAGGAGCGCGCACAGGATCTCATCGCCGAGAACCAGGCCGTCCTGGATCGCGTCGCCACCGCAACGGCCGGCGTCACGCCGCTGCGGGTGGCCGAGGTGTACGTCGAGGGATCGGCCCTGCAGGTGATCGGAGCGGGAGTCGAGCACGACATCCTGGTCCGCGCCGGTGCCGAGCCGATCTACACACCGGATCAGGCGCTGTTCTCCGACTTCTTCGCCGCCACGGTCACCGCCGAGTCACTGGCGGCAGAGGCTCCCGATGCGCTGGTGATCGCCCCCTACGATGCCGAGAACGAAGCGATGATGCGTGACTACCTCGCCCGCACCTTCCCCGACATGCCGGCGGTCCGCGATGGGAGGATCATCGCCGTCCCCTCCTCGGACATGTTCCCGGGCACCCTCGGCAACATCACGGCCGTGCAGACCATCGCCGAAGCGCTCTACCCGGACGCCTTCTGAGCGATGATCCACCGTCGACTGCTCGAACTGGCGGGCGCGGTCCCCGCTGCCGTGCTCGGGCTCGCCGCGTTCGGGCTGTTCGTCAGCGCGCTGCACATCGCCTTCGCGTTCGTGCTCGCGGTCGCCGTCGCCGCTCTGATCCGCGACGACGGTGAGCCGTGGCCACCGCTCGCAGCGCTGGCTGCCATCACCGCCATCCGTGCCGTGGCGGTCTGGGGACGTGAGGTGCTGGCGGCCCGAGTCGGCGCCTCGGTTCGCGTACGCCTTCGTCGCCGCCTCCTGCGCCGGCTGGCGGACGTGCCGGCGGCCGAGCGAGACTCCGCAGTGCTGGCGACCACGGTGCTCGACGGCGTGGAGGGGCTGGACCCCTACTACACGCGCTACCTGCCTCAGCTCATCGTGGTCATGATCGTGCCGGCGGGCGTGGTCGCCGTCGTGTGGGCGCAGTCGCCCCCGGCCGGGGCGGTCCTCGCCCTGGCGGCAGCGGTGTCAGTGCTGGCGCCCCGGGTGTGGGACGCCCGGCTGCTGCGAGTCGGCCGGACCCGGTGGGATCGGCTGGCGCGGTTGTCATCGGGGTACGTCGAAGCGCTCCAGAACATCCCCCTGCTGCGTACCTTCGGGGCCACCGACCGGTTCGCCCGGGAGTTCGCTCGCGACGCGGAGGACCTGCGGGATGCGACCATGCGCCAGCTGAGGGTATCGCTGGTGGAGAGCGCGCTCAGCGCACTGTCCATGCAGTTGGGCACGGTGCTCGCCATCGCCGCAGTGCTCGCCGGCATCATCACCAGTGACGCAGCCCCGGCATCCGCCGTCGCCGTTCTGCTCCTGGCCCGCGAGTGCTTCCGCCCGGTACAGGAGCTCGGCGCGGCCTGGCACGCCGGTTATCTCGGCTTGAGCGCGGTTGACGGCCTCGATCGCCTCCTCACCCTCCGCCCGGCCCCCGCAGGAGGTCATGACAGCCCCGCGCAAGCAGGGTGGATCGAGTTCCGCACCGTGTCCTTCTCCCATCCCGGCACGGGCGCCGGCGTATCCGACGTCACGCTGCGGGTGTCGCCCGGCGAGACCGTCGCCATCGTCGGTGCCTCGGGCTCAGGCAAGAGCACGCTCGCCCGGCTCGTGGAGGGCGACGTGGTGCCCCAGCACGGCCGCGTGCTCATCGATGGTGTGGACGTGGCGGACTACACACGAGCGGCGCGGAGCCGCAGCGTCGTGGTGGTCCCGCAGGATCCCGTCCTGTTCGCCTGGACGGTGCGGGAGAACCTGCGTCTGTACCGTCCCGGCGCCAGCGACGCGGACGTGGAGCACGCCGCGCGGACAGCGCAGATCCACGACGTGGTCCGTGCCCTTCCGCACGGCTACGACACCGTGCTCTCGGAGAACGGCGACCAGCTCTCCGGCGGCCAGCGCCAGCGACTGGCCATCGCGCGCGCCCTGGTCGCCGCGGCGCCGATCCTGGTGCTCGACGAGGTGACATCCGCGCTCGATGCGGACACCGAACGTGCCGTGGTCGACGCGGTCGCGGCGGACACCACGGGACGCACGCTGATCCTCATCGCTCATCGCGAATCCGCCTGTACGCACGCGACCCGGTGGGTCTCACTCGCCGCGGGCCGTGTCATCGCGGAGGGAACCGGGGCCCCGGCGGCCGACGCGTTCGCCGGCGGGAGCAGCAGATGAGGACGATTCTGACCCTGCTGCCACTGATCGCCACCCGGCGCCGCCTGTTCGCCGAAACCGTCCTGCTGAGCGTCGTCAACCATGCGGCGCTGCTCGGGATCTCCCTCGGCCTGGCCGGTGTGGTCGGGCGGGCCATGACCGGTGGGGAGCTCGCGCTCGCCGCTGCCACCGCCGTGCTCAGCCTCGCGGCACTCATCGTGGCGCTCGCCACCTGGCGGGAGTCGTGGGTATCTCACGATCTCGCCTACCGGTTGCTCGCCACCCTCCGAGGACGCGTGTTCGACGCGCTGCGCACGTCTCTCCCGTCACGCACCGGCGCACGACGAAGCGGAGACCTCGCCACCGCGGTCGTGGCGGACATCGAGACCCTGGAGTGGCTCTACGCCCACACGGCGGCGCAGACGCTGAGCGCGGCGCTCGTGCTCCTCATCAGCGGGGCGGTGTCGGTCTCCATCACCCCCGTGCTCCTGGCGGTGTGGGTCCCGCTGCTGGTCGCTCTGGTCATCGTGCACGCGGCGACAGCGGCGCGGGCTCGACGCGACGGCGAGAGCCTCGCCCGCGGAGCCGCTGATCTGCGCTCCGAGACTCTCGACACGGTACGAGGAATGCGTGAGCTGGTCGGTTCCGCGGCTCTGGATCGACAGCTGGACCGCCTCGCCCGCGACACACACTGCCTCGCTCGGCTGCAGTCCCGCGAGGCGTCCCGGCTCGGCGGCGAACGGGCGATCACGGATGCGCTGATGGCGCTCGCCGCACTCGGCACCATGCTGGTTGTCGCGCTGGATCGTTCGCGAATCACCCCCGAGAACATCCCCCTCGCGCTCGCCGTCGCTGTCGCCGGTCTCGGTCCCGCTGTCCAGATCGCCGATCTGCTGCGAAGTGCGGGCACCCTGCGGGCGTCCGCCGAGCGCATCGCTGATGTCCTGGAGCAGCCGCCCGCGGTGCGCGTGACGGCGGATCCCGCACCGCGAACACTCACCGACGAGAGAGGGCTCGTCTTCGACGACGTGGACTTCGGCTACGGGGACCAGTCCCCGACTCTGCGCGGCTTCCGGGCGCACGTCCGCCCGGGGGAGATCGTCGCTCTGGTCGGGCCGTCGGGTGCCGGAAAGACCACCGCGGCCCGGCTCGCGCTGCGGCTGTGGGACCCCGACTCCGGCAGCATTCGCGTGGACGGCATCGACCTGCGCGCGCTGCCGGATCCGCAGTTGCGTCGTCTCGTGGCGGCAGTGCCGCAGTCCTCACCGCTGCTGCGCGGGACGATCCGTTCCAATCTGACGCTGGGTTCTCCCGGCGCACCGGAGAGCGCCATACGCGCTGCGGCCGCGGGGGCAGGTCTGCTGGATCCCGGTGTGGGTCTGCCGAACGGCCTCGACACCGTCGTCGGTGAGCACGGTGCCGGACTCTCGGGGGGTCAGCGAGCACGCGTCGCCATCGCCCGCGCGCTGCTCCGCGATCCTCGCGTGCTGATCCTCGACGAGCCCACCGCGTCCCTCGACGCGGGCGCCGACGCCGCCATCATGGACTTCCTCGGGCGGGCGGGCCATCGAGCGATCCTGCTGATCGCCCATCGCCCCGCCACCATCGCGTGCGCCCACCGGACGATCACCCTCGGATCCGGGAACGGGTGAGGCGCGGATCCCCGCCGCGGGGATCAGCGCATCACCGCCACTCAGCCGAGGAAGATGTCGGGGAAGAGCCGGTCGTCAGGGGTGCCGGGAACGGCGGCGTAGCCGGAGAAGTCCGTCACGCCCTCCTCCTCCAGCACATCCTCCACGATGTACGTGTTGCCCGTGTTCTCCCGGGCATCGCGGGTGAGCACGGCGTACGCGGCGTCGGCGTAGATGGCGGGAGTACGCGATGCTGCCATCACCTGGTCCCCACCCAGCAGGTTCTGCACCGCGGCGGTAGCGATGGTCGTGCGCGGCCACAGCGTGTTGGCGGCGATGCCGTCGGCCGCGAACTCGGCGGCGATGCCGAGCGTCGCCATCGTCATGCCGAACTTCGCCAGCGTGTAGCCGGTGTGGGCGCCCAGCCATCGGGGCGTGATGTTCAGCGGCGGCGACAGCGACAGGATGTGCGGGTTGCCGGCTTCGCGGAGGATCGGCACGGCGGCGCGGCTGAGCATGAAGGTTCCGCGCACGTTGACGTCCTGCATCAGGTCGTACTTCTTCGCAGCCAGATCCAGCGAGCGGGACAGGTCGATGACGCTGGCGTTGTTGACCACGATGTCGATGCCACCGAACTCGCCCTGCGCCTTGAGCACGGCTTCCGTCACGTCATCGTCGTTGCGCACGTCACCGACGATGGGGAGCACCCGCCCGCCGGCGGCGCGGATCTGCTCGGCTGCGGTGTGGATCGTGCCCTCGAGCTTGGGGTGCGGGGTGTCGGTCTTCGCCAGCAGCGCCACGTTGGCGCCGTCGGCCGCGGCCTTCAGCGCGATCGCGAGGCCGATGCCGCGGCTGCCGCCGGACATCAGAATGGTCTTTCCCGCGAGATTGCGTTCGGTCATGAGGTTCCCTTCGATACGGCATCGGCGCCGCGACCGGCTGCCCGCCGGGCCCGGCGGGCAGCGTGCTTACTTCGTCTTGGCGGCGGACTTGGCCGCGAACGCCTGAATGCGCACCTGCGCCTCGTCGGTGCCGTAGGCCTCCCCGATGGTGCGCGCCTCTTCGGCGAGCTGCTCGACGGCGGTGCGCGTGGGGCGGGAGCGGATGAGCCGCTTCGCCTGTCCGTACGCCCGCGCCGCGCCGGAGATCCAGCCGCGCGCGATCTCCTCGGCGCGCGCCTTCACCTCGGCGTCCGCGACGACCTCGGCGACGAGACCCCAGTCGAGGGCCTGCGCCGATGTGAGGAGGCGATCGGTGAGCACCAGCTGCAGCGCGCGGCGCTCTCCGATGGCACGTGACAGCGCCTCGGTCACCGACAGGTCAGGGGTGAGACCCATGTTCGCGTAGATGCTGCCGATCCTGGATCCCTCGCCCGCGACCACGTAGTCGCCCGTGAGCAGGATGCCGAGCCCGCCGCCAGCCGTGGTGCCCTGTGCCGCCACCACCACGGGGATCGACGACTCGGTGAGGCTGCGGATCCCCGCGTTGATCACGTGTGCGAGGGCCTCGATCCCGCCGGCACCGAACCCGCTGCCGGTGGCCATCGCCGCGACGTCGCCACCCGCACAGAAGGCGGGTCCGTTGGCGTCGAGCAGGATCGCGAGCACGTCGTCACGCGCCACGACCTCCGCCGTCACCGCCTCCCAGCGGCGGGCCAGCGCCTCATCGAACGCGTTGAGGCGCGTGGGCCGGTTGAGGGTGATCCGCGCGAGGCCGTCCTCGACACTGACCAGGAGCACGTCGTCTGTCATGTTGTCGCTCATCTCTGTTCGCCGATCACTTCGGTGCCATGCGGATCGCGCCGTCCAGGCGGATCGTCTCGCCGTTGAGGTACCCGTTGTCCACGATCGACATGACCAGTCGCGCATACTCGTCGGGCCGGCCGAGGCGCTGCGGGTAGGGGACCTGCTCACCCAGTGAGGCCTGCGCCGCCTCCGGCAGACCGGCCAGCATCGGGGTCTCCATGATGCCGGGCGCGATGGTGCACACGCGGATGCCGTAGCGGGCGAGCTCGCGTGCGATCGGCAGCGTCATGGCGTGTACGCCGCCCTTCGATGCGGAGTAGGCCGGCTGACCGATCTGGCCGTCGAAAGCGGCCACGGAGGCGGTGTTCACGATGACGCCGCGATCGCCGCCCTCGGTGGGCTCGGTCTTCGCGATGACGGCCGAGGCCTGCGCGATCACGTTGTACGTGCCGATCAGGTTGATCTGGATGATCTTCGCGAAGGCGTCGAGCGGCGAGGGGTTGCCCTCCCGGTCCAGAACCTTGGCGGGCGGCGCGATCCCCGCGCAGCTGACGACCACGCGCAACGGTGCCGCCGCATTCGCCTCGGCCACCGCATCCGCGACCTGCGCCGCGTCGGTCACATCCGCTGCGACGAACGTCCCGCCGATCTCAGCTGCGGCCTCCGCGCCGCGCGAAGACGGCAGGTCGATGATCGTGACGTGTGCGCCCGCCGCCGCGAGTCGCTTCGCGGTGGCATTGCCCAGCCCGCTCGCCCCACCGGTGACCAGAGCTCCGGCCCCACTGATATCCATGTGTTCTCCTTCGAACCGAGGTCCTCAGCACCCCGCCGCTCACGCGGTCCGCAACCGGCCCGCTTGACATCGTGTGTCAGCCTACGCGGGACTGAGTGCCACGTCACCCCCGTGTGCCGCTCTCATTCTCCTGATGCCCGTCGGCTGCCGTCCAGGGGTAGCGTGAGGATCATGGAGATCCGGCTCAAGCGGGTGTACGACAGGCCGAGCGCCGACGACGGCTATCGCGTGCTCGTCGATCGGCTCTGGCCGCGCGGGCTCACGAAGGAGCGCGCCGCCGTCGATCTGTGGGCGAAGGACGTCGCCCCCTCGCCGGAGCTGCGCAAGGCCTGGCACGCCGCCGACGACGAGCACTGGGGCGATTTCGTCGACCCGTACCGGGCGGAGCTGGCGGGTCCGACGGCGGCGAGCCTCACCGCGCTCGTCCAGGAGCTGCGGCCGCACCCGACGGTGACCATCGTGTACGGCGCGCGCGACTCCATGCACAATCACGCGGGTGTGCTCGCGATGGAGCTCGGGGAGCGCCTCGGAGTGCCGGTGGAGAACACGGACGCCTGACCCGAAGGCGCCGGCCCGCGCCCGGGGCGGGCGCGAAGCGCCATCTCAGACGCCGGGTGCCCATCGCTGGGCACCGGGCTCCAGGCAGGCTTCGCTCGCGGCGGTGACGGCTGCACTCAGCGCGGCTGCGCGATCGAGCCCCTGCGCCAGGGAGGCGGCGAGGGTTCCGGTGAACGCGTCACCAGCTCCCGTGGTGTCGACGGCCTCGATCTTCGGAGCGGAGACCCGCACGTCTCCCCAGCGCGCACCGTCGGCGCCGAGGGTGCGGACCACGCGGTCGTCGTCGAGGCCGAGCTGCGCGGCCTCCGCCTCGTTCACGACCACGATGTCGGCGAGATCGATCAGGTCGGCGATGTCCTCGCGCCACGGCGACGGGTTCAGCATGCCGACGGCCCCGCGACGGCGCGCGAGCTCGAGGGCGGCGCGCACGACGTCGACGGGCACCTCCAGCTGCAGCGAGACGATGTCCCCGGCCTGCACCACGTCCTCGAGAGCCGTCACCGCAGACACATCCAGCGCGGCGTTCGCTCCGGGGACCACGATGATCGTGTTCTCGCCCCGGTCGTCCACCACGATGCTCGCCTGCCCGGTGGGACCGGGGACGACGCCGAGCTGGGAGTCGTCGACGCCACGGGCCACCAGGTGACGGCGGTAGCGGTCCGCCAGCGGGTCATCGCCCACGCGCGTGACGAACACGGTGCTGCCCCCGGCCAGAGCACACGCGGCCGCCTGATTGGCCCCCTTGCCGCCCGGGCGCACCGAGACGCCGGTGGCGGTCAGGGTCTCCCCCACCTCCGGGTGGCGGTGGACGGTCAGCACGGTGTCGACGTTGGTCGAGCCGATGACGAAAACGCTGCTCACGGGTGCTCCCTCATCTCTGCGGCCCACGATGGCCGCATTCGACGCTACCGGAATCCGATCGGAGAGGATGGACGCATGAGCATTCCCGCCGCCGATCTTCCGGTTCCCGAGAAGGTGCTCCGTCTGGCTGCGGGAGCCACGCTGACTCCCGTGTGGCTGAACAGCCTGGACACGGCCACGTTCGCGACCGATGACGGACGATACATCAAGTACGGTCCGATCGATCCCGAGTCCTCCCGTGCCGAGGAAGCGGAGCGGCTGGTGTGGGCCGGTCGCTACACACGCGTCCCCGAGGTCATCGAGCACGGCGAGGAAGACGGCAGCGAGTGGCTGGTCACCCGCGCGATCCCGGGTCGCAGCGCCGTCGATCCGCACTGGATCGCGCGACCCGACACCGCGGTACGGGCCGTGGGCCGGGGGCTCCGGCTCCTGCACGATGCGCTGCCGGTAGCCGGCTGCCCGTTCGACTGGTCGGTGCCGTCGCGCATCGCCGGCGCCGCGGATCGCGGGATCGCGGTCCCCGAGCGGCTGCATTCCGCGCCAGCCGTGGACTTCCTCGTCGTCTGCCACGGCGACGCGTGCGTCCCCAACACGCTGCTCGACGAGAACGGATCACCCCTGGCCCACGTCGACCTCGGCGCGCTCGGCACGGCGGATCGCTGGGCCGATATCGCGGTCGCGTCGATGTCCACGGAGTGGAACTACGGCCCCGGATTCGAAGATATTCTCATCGAGGCATATGGCGTCGCGCCCGACCGCGAACGCCTCGCCTACTACCGCGATCTCTGGAACGCCACGTAGCCGCAGGGGACCCCGTCGCCGCGGATCAGGGAACCCGGCAGAGGATCTCACCGTGCAGGATCGAGAACCAGCCGTCGGGATGCGCGGCCCAGCGCAGCCAGGCCTCGCGGATCTCGCGCAGATCGCCGGGCGTCGCCGCGCCGGAGTCGACGAGCTGACGTGCAATTCCGGAATCGACGATGCGGTCCGCCCACATCCCACCCCACCACGACCGATCCGCTTCATCGGCGAAGCACCAGGTGCTGGAGCCAGCCGCGACCTGGTCGAGACCAGCCGCGTGGGCCCAGCCGAGCAGCCGACGCCCGGCGTCGGGTTCGCCACCGTTGGCCCTCGCCGCATCCAGGTAGAGCCGCAACCACTCCTCGAGCTGGGGAGACGCCGGCCACCAGGTGAACGCGCTGTAGTCGCTGTCACGGACGGCGATGATCCCTCCCGGGCGCGTCACTCGCGCCATCTCGCGCAGCGCCTGCACCGGATCGGCCACGTGCTGCAGGACCTGGTGCGCATGCGTCACGTCGAAGGTGTCGTCGTCGAAGGGAAGGCGGTGCACATCGGCCACACGGAAGTCGACGTTGCCGATGCCGCGATCGGTGATGGTGGCGCGCGTGAGGTCGAGCTCCGCCTCACCGATCTCGGTGGCCGTCACGTGGGCGACGCGCTGCGCGAGATCGGCGGTGATGGTGCCGGGCCCCGCGCCCACGTCCAGCAGGTGCGCGCCGGCATCGAGGTGGGGCATGAGGTAGGCCGCGGAGTTCTCCGCCGTGCGCCAGCGATGCGAGCGCAGCACCGATTCGGCATGTCCGTGCGTGTAGGCGGCCATGATCATCCTTCCGTCGTGCGTTGCTCCCAGCCTGCCCGCGCAGCCGGGCGCCAGGAAGACCGTATTCTTCCTAGGAGTACCGCACCCCCGTGGCGGGAAAGGAGGAGGCGCTGTGTCCCGTGAGCTGGGCGACTTCCTTCGTGCGCGGCGAACCGACCCCGCTCTCAGCCCGGTGACGACGGACGCCCGCCGGCGGATCACCGGGCTCCGGCGCGAAGAGGTGGCCAGCGCCGCCGGAATCAGCGCTGACTATTACACGCGGCTGGAGCAAGGTCGCGAACACCACCCCAGCGACGCGGTGCTGGATGCTCTCGCCCGCGTACTGAGACTCACGCCCGATGCACGCTCGCACGTCGCACGCCTGCGGGAACCCCGGCCCACGATCGAGGCCGAACCCGCCGCCACCGACGCACTCGGGCCGCGTCTGGCGGCTCTCGTCGCCGCCGTGCGCCCCAACCCCGCATACGTACTGGACCGGCTGAGCACCATGGTGGCGGCGAACCCGGAAGGGCTGCAGCTCTTCGACGGCTTCGCCGATGCCGCCCCCGCAGAGCGCAACACGTGCCGGTATCTGCTGCTCGATCCGCGCGCACGTCTGGTGTTCGCCGAGTGGGAGGACCTCGCTCGCGGTGCCGTCGCGCAACTCCGCGCGGCCAACGCCGATGACCTGCGTTCACCCGCGCTGGCGGACTTCGTCGCGGAACTCAGCGAGGCCAGCGATCAGTTCGCGCTGTGGTGGGGCGAGCACCTCGTCGAGCGGCGGCGGGCATCCACCACGCACGTGCGCAGCGACGGCAAGCTGCAGGCCCGCCGGTACGAGGTGCTTCACCTGCCGGAGGACGGCCTGCGGATGACTCTCTGGCTCCCGGCGGCCTGACACGACGCTATCTCCGCCCCACCGACGTCACTTCGTGGCCACCGGCGTCGTGGACGGCACCTCGCCGAATGCCTGGGTCTCGCCCAGGGTGCGCCAGTCACGGATCGGCCAGGTGACGGCGATGGCGGTGCCGACCACGTCGGAGATCGGCACGAACCCCCGTCCCGGCTGGCCCTGATGGCGGCGTGAATCCGACGAGTTCTGCCGGTTGTCGCCCATCACCCACACCGCCCCCTCCGGGACCACCACGTCGAACGGCAGCCCGAAGGACGAGCCCAGCTGCGGATCTCGGAGGTAGGGCTCGGTGATCGGCACCCCGTTCACCGACACCCGCAACTGCGCGTCGCAGCACACGACGTGGTCCCCGGGGAGCCCGACCACCCGCTTGATCACGTACTGCTCTTCCGGTGCATCGACGATCCTGAGCGTCTCAAGCACAGATTCAACGGGATTCTTCGGCGCCGCGGGGACGTCGGGGACCCAGTCCTGGCTGTCGCGGAAGACCACCACATCGCCGCGGGAGAAGCTCCCCTCCCCGGCTTGCAGCTGGTTGACCATCACCCGGTCACCGATCTGGAGCGTGGCCGACATGGAGGCGGACGGAATCGAGAACACCCGGATGAAGAACACCTTCGACACCCATGCCAGCAGCAACAGCACCAGGGTGATGACCATCACGTCGCGCACGAAACGCCAGAACCGGCGTGACCTCGACGCCGCCGGCAGGTCCTCATCGACCGCACTCACGCGCATTCCCTTCGCCCGAACGCGCCCTTCAGCACGGATCGGGTAGATGCATCATGCACCTTCCGAGAAGGTTATGCGAGGGGCACGCCGTGGAGGCGCTGCCAGCTCAGAGCACGCGGGAGAGGAACTCCGCCGTCTCGGGACGCTCGGGAGCGTCGAAGATCTGCTCGGGCGGGCCCTGCTCGATGAGGACGCCGTCCTTGAGGAAGACGACCTGATCCGCCGCACTGCGGGCGAAAGCCATCTCATGAGTGGCCATCAGAATGGTGGCCCCCGCGTCCTTGAGTTCGCGCACCACATCTAGCACCTCGCCCACCAGCTGCGGGTCGAGAGCGCTCGTGATCTCATCGAGCAGCAGAACCTGCGGATCCGTCATCACGGCCCGGGCGATGGCGACGCGCTGCTGCTGTCCGCCGGAGAGACGGTCGGGGTAGGAGCCGGCCTTGTCGCCGAGGCCCATGCGCTGCAGCAGTTCACGGCCCCGTGCCTCGGCCTGCGCCCGTGGCATCTTGAACACCTTGCGCGCGGCGAGGGTGACATTGTCGAGCACGCTCATATGCGGGAAGAGGTTGAAGTGCTGGAACACCACCCCGATCCGGGCGCGCACGAGGTCCGCGTTGACCCGCGGATCGGTGATGTCGTGCCCCTCCAGGAAGATCTGACCGTCATCGATCTGCTCGATGAGGTTGATGGTCTTCAGCAGCGTCGATTTTCCGGAGCCGGACGCACCGATCAGCACGATGACCTCGTGCCGGTGCACGGCGAGGTCGATGCCGCGCAGCACCGGATTGTCGCCGAAGTTCTTCCTCACACCACGGATGTCGAGAACTAGCTCGGTCACACCAGACCCCCCTGCTGTTCGCGCTTCTGAGCCCGCGCCGAGTACCAGTCAGTGAGACGGATCATGGGGAAGCTGATGAGGACGAAGAGGAGCCCCGCCACCACGTAGGGCGTGTAGTTGTAGGTGAGGGCGTTCTGGATCTGCGCCGCGCGCACCGCGTCCACGGCGCCCAGCACGGAGATGAGGCCGACGTCCTTCTGCAGCGAGATGAAGTCGTTCATCAGTGCGGGCGTGACCTTGCGCACGCCCTGCGGCATGACCACCATCCGGAGGGTCTGCGCATGGGTGAGGCCGAGGGATCGCGCGGCCGTGCGCTGCGAGGGGTGTACGGCCTCCATCCCCGCACGCAGCACCTCGGACACGTAGGCCGAGTAGGTGATGATGAGCGCGATCGTGCCCCATACGGCCATGTCGACCTTCGGGAAGATCTTCAGCGTCGGGATGCCGAAGCCCACGAGGTACAGAACGATGAGCACGGGGATCCCGCGGAACAGGTCCACGTAGATCGTGGCGGCGGCGCGCAGCGGGAAGAACACCGGGCCGCGGAGGCTGCGCACCACGGCCAGCAGGGTGGCGAAGATCGCGACGCCGATGGTGGCGAAGAACAGCACGCGGATGTTCAGCCAGAGGCCCTGCAGGATCTTCGGGAACACCTCGATGCCGTAGCCGACATCGAAGAATGTCTGCTGCACGCTGGACCAGCCGGGCGTGTTCACGAGGATCAGCCAGATCACGATCGCGAAGATCAGCGTGGAGGCGAGGCTCAGCAGAACGGAACGGCGGGAACGCCGCGCCCGGAAGGCACGGCGTTCCCGTTCGATCTCGCTGATCTCGGTGGGCGGGCCACCAGCTGTCATGGGAGGACTCCTGTCCGCATCGTCTCAGCGCAGCGTACGCGGTGAGACACGCGTCCTTACTTGAGGACCGGAACCGCGGCCTCGGTGGAGAGCCACTTGGTGGTGATCTCCTCGAGCTTGCCGGAGTCGCGCAGAGCGTCGACCGCGGCCGTCACGTCGGCGGTGAGCTTGGAGTCCTTGGGCAGCACGAAGGCGAGCTCGTCGCCACCGGTGGTGTCGGCGAACTGACCCACGATGGCCGAGCCCTCCACCTGTGCACCGGTGACGTAGAACGCGGTGGGCAGGTCGGTGACAATGGCATCGATCTGGCCGGACTGCAGGGCCGCGACGAGGTCTGCGTTGGTGTTGAACACCTGCGGCTCCACCCCGGTCGCGTCCACGAGCGTGGTGTAGCTGGTGGTGCCGACCATCACGCCGACCGAGGCCTTCTTCAGGGCGTCGATCGAGCCGAGGGTCTTCGCGGTGGCGTCGTCCTTCGCCACGACCACCTGGGAGGTGGTGTAGTACGGCGACGAGAAGTCGACGGCCTTCGCACGGTCCTCGCTGATGGAGTACTGCTGGATGTTGAGGTCCCAGTCCTTCTCGCCGGGCGTGATCGCCGCATCGAAGGTGGTGCGCACCCAGGTGATGTCGTCGGCGGTGAAGCCGAGCTGCTCGGCGACGGCGCACGCGACGGCGGCCTCGAAGCCCTCGCACGATGCGGGGTCGTCGTTCTTCACCCACGGCTCGTATGCGGGCTCACCGGTGGCGATCGTGAGCGTGCCCTCGGCAACCGTGGGCAGCGACGACTCGGCACCCGCGATCGGGGTGCCCTCGGCGGTGGGCTCTGCGTCGGCCGTGGATCCGGCGGAGCAGGCGGAAAGAGCGAGCAGGCCGGCAGCGACACCGGCGACGACCAGCCCGTGACGGACGGAGCGGAGGATGGAAGGCATGGCGGACCTCAGGATTCGGGAGTGCGCTCGGGAGCGGACTCGTTTTCGCGGCGGCGCATGAGCACGATCACGGACGCACGCGTGTGCTCGGGTTGGTTCCAGGGTAGGCGGCGAGGTGCCGCGACGCCGAACAAGGTGACGCACTGTTGCGGAACCGGTACCTGACGACGCACAGCTCCCCGGGCGAAAGATGGAAAACCCTGCGACCCGGCACGGCGATGGGGCACCGGCACCGGCTCAGGCTCAGGCTCAGGCTCAGGCTCAGGCTCAGGCTCAGGCTCAGGCTCAGGCTCAGGCGAGGGTGAAGTCGGCGAAGCTGAAGCCGGGCGACACCACGCACGACACCAGCGCCTCCTCGTCCGCCGGGATCGTGCGCTGCCACGTCCCCGCGGGAACCAGCACCTGGGGATTGCCGGCATCGAGAACGTGGGTCGCACCGTCCTCGGGGTTTTCGCCTTCGCTGCCGAACTGCACGCGAACGGTGCCAGGACCGTGCCACAGCCAGATCTCGTCGCTGGTCACCACGTGCCAGGCGGACGCCTCGCCCACGGGAAGCAGGAAGAGGATCATCGTGGCCGCGGGGCGCACGCCGCCGTGCGCGGCGACCTCCACCGGCGCCGTCCAGGTGCGCCGGTACCACCCGCCCTCCGGATGCGGCTCCAGCTCGAGCTCGGCCGCGCGCTGCGGTACCGCGACCCACTCGATGAGCTCACCGTCGGGTGTGCGCCGGGCCATCCGGGCTTCGTTCTCAGTCATTCGTCCTCCTTCGCGGCCGACGTCTCGCCGGCGATCACGGTGCGGATCGCGCGCCCGGCCCCGTCCTCCGCGAGCGCGGCCAGCCCATCGGCGACTCCCGCCTCCTGGCCGAGATCCACGTCGTCGAGCCGGAAACAGGCGAGGTCCGCGCGAGCGCCCACGGCGAGGTAGCCGGTGCGATCCGGCCCGACGTCGATGCCCATCGCGTGAGCGCCGCCGAGGGTGGCGGCCGACAGCAGCCGCTCGTGCAGATCGCGGTCGGCGTATCCCTGTGCGCGGGCGATGCGCACGAGAGCCGACACATCGGCCATCAGATCCAGCGACGGACTCGACGAGAGCGAGTCGGTGCCCACCGCGACGGCACTCCCCTCCCGCAGATAGGCCGCCACGGGGGGCGCATCCAGACCGATGACGTCGTTGGAGCGCGGGCACAGCGCCACCGACGTCCCGCGGGCGCGCAGCAGCGCGCGGTCCGCAGCTGTCATGTACACCCCGTGCGCCACGTGACAGTCGGGGCCGAGGACGCCGAGCTGATCGACGAACTCCGTGGCGCTGGCACCGAAGCCGGCGGCACGCAGCGACTGGAAGCTCTCCAGCTTGGCGAAACGCCACGGATCCCCGGGGGCGGTGCCGGGGCGCTCCCCCTCGAACGCGCTCTCCCCGAGGTGCAGGTGCGTGCGCAGCCCGCGGGCGCGAACGATGTCGGGGATCTCCAGCAGCGGTTCGGTGTCCAGCGAGTAGGGGGCGTGCGGCGACAGACCTGCGCCCGGCACTGGCGGGATCCGGTCGAGCTCGGTGATGATCAGCTCGCGGCCGCGGGCCGCCCAGTCCTCGTTGGTCCAGCTCATCACCTCCCAGTAGGTGATGCCGCCGAGGCCCGTCTCGCCGAGCACGGGCAGCGCCTCGGCATCCGTCACGATGTCCGCCACTGAGGTGATGCCGGCGCGAATCATCTGCTGTGCACCGGCCACGGCATCGGCGTGCCAGTCGTGTGGGCGCTCATACACCGCGTCGAACGCGTCGGCCCAGTCGTCGAAGCCGGCATAGCGCCCCTGACCGACCTCGGCCATGCCGGAGTACTGCAGGTGGGAGTGCGCGTTGACGAGGCCGGGCAGGAGCGCACCCTCGATGCGGATCTCCTCGAAGCGCTCGCCCCGGTCGGCGAGCATGTCCCGCACCCAGGCCCGTTCGCCGACACGGAGGATGCGTCCGTGTCGCACCGCGACGGCGCCGTCCCTCATCGCGGGTGCCGTCATGGGCACCACGAGACGGGCGGAGTACAGGGTGATGTCGCTGACGTCAGTCATCGCTCTCTCGGGTTGGGGCCGGGGTGGGACGGGCGTCGGGGAAGCGCGCCGGGAGCCAGTCGACGGCGGTGGGCACGGACGACGATGGGGCGGGGACGGGACGATCCAGCAGCCCGGCGGCGATGGCCTCGTCCTCGGACGGAGGGAGGGGAAACACGCCAGGCAGCGGGAACGCCCCCTCGGCGAGCAGCCGCGCGGCGGCGAGCTGCGCGGCGAAGGAGTAGTCCATGATCTGCACGGGGTTGCCCTCGGCTGCCGTGATGTTGATGCAGCCGCCACGGTCGAGCACGACGACGGCGTGCGAAGCGTCCAGCCGCAGACGCTCCACCTTCGGGGCGAGCTCGGGTTCCCAGCGGGCTCCGGCGCTGAGCGCCGACGACAGGTCGATCTCATCGATGACCCCGCCGGCCACCGCGAACACGGTATCGGAGGGTGCCGCGCGCAGCAGGTCCACCGGGACGGTGCGGGCCATGCCGGTGGCGGAGATGACGACGCCGCCGCGTGCAAGCGCCGATGCGGCCGGACCGGTCACGTAGCCGGCAGAGCGCGCCTCGAGCTCGCGCACCGGGTCGGTCTCCACGACGGTGACATCGCCTCCCAGCGCGCGCACGTGCTGCGCGACTCCCTCGCCGACCGGGCCGTAGCCGATCACCGTGACCGGGGAACCGCCGAAACCGCGGCCGATCCCGTCCAGCAGATCGGCGATCGCGAAGACGCAGGACTGACCGGTGCCGTAGCGGTTGTCGAAGCGTGTCTTCATGCGCGCATCGTTGACCGCCACGACGGGAACGGTCAACGCGTCACCCATCGCCCGCAGCGGACGAAGGCCGCTCGTGGTCTCCTCCGCTGCGCCACGGAGGGGCACGCTGTCCAGCAGCGCCAGCCGGATGAGGTGGGCACCGTCGTCCAGCAGGAAATCCAGGCCCTCCGCGAGGAAGGCGCGGGCATTGGCCAGCTGGCGCGATTCGTGGGTGGAGGCGTGAACGGTGAAGCCGCGGCGCCGCAGCGCTTCGGCGATGGCCGGATCCGTCTCGTCCGCGTGCGCGTAGAGCACCACGCGCGCACCGGCTTCGCGCAAGAAGAGGGCGAGGTTCGCGGTCTTGGGCTCCAGCACCATGCTGATGCCGAAGGTCGTGCCCGTGAGCATCCCGCCGAGCCGCTGGGTCTGCACCGCACACGCGCTCATGAAGTCGTGCGCCCATTGCAGGCGGGCATCCGCGTCGGAGATGTCGGCGACCGGCGTCCGCACCGCCCTCGCCGGCAGCACGCGGACCAGCCGCCCGGCCTCACGGAACGCACGGAACGGATCGCGAGTGGGCTCGCTCTGCGCCTGCCCTCCGGCCTCGAACGCGGGCTCGTCGCCGCACTCGATGACCACCGCGCCGTCGACGAGCTCGTCGCCCCGGAGGCGGACACCGGTGTCACCGTCCGCGTAGACGTAGGCCGCGTCGCCGAGCCCGCAGATCACGGCGCCGAGGCGGCGCAGCAGGTCTCGCAGCGCCGCGGTCCTGTCGTCATCCGGCACCACGGCGGTGGGCTGTCCGGAGACGACGAGGTTTCCCGCCGCAGCGAATCGGCGGACGATTCGTTCGGGCGCCTCGTGCACCCCTCCAGCGTACCGACGCGGGGCTCACGCCGGAGCGAGGACGAAGCTGAACGATCCGGTGACGATGGATGCCGACAGTGCGACGGCCGAGACCACCGCTGCGGCCGCCATGAGGGCCGCGTCCCGACCGTCGAAGGGCGACGGGCGCGACCAGCTGCGCGCGTTCGAGGAGCCGAAGCCGCGCGCTTCCATGGCGGTCGCGAGCTTGGTGCCGCGGCGGATCGCGAGCACGAACAGGGCGAACGCCATGCCCAGCACGCGGCGGACGCGCCCCTGATCGGCGACACCGCGTGCGCGGCGGGCCAGCCCGAGGGAGCGCACGTCGTCGGTCAGCAGTCCCAGCAGGCGCATGCCGGCGAGTGCCCCGAGAACGAACCGGCTGGGCAGACGCAGGCGCTGCGAGAGCGCGTCGGCGAGATCGGTCGGATCTATCGAGGCGAACAGCGCGATCGAGGGCAGCCCAATGGCGAACAGCCGGATCGTGGTGGCGAGCGCCAGCTCCAGCGAGCCTTCGCTGACGCGGATCGCACCCCACTCGAACAGCAGGGCCCCGGACGTGCGTCCGTACAAACCGATGCCGATCGCGGCCGCGGGGGCGCCGACCCAGACCGGGATGGTCCGGAAGAAGAACTCCTTCGGGCGCAGACCCGACGCGAACACGAAACCGAGTCCGAGCACGAGAGCGACCGATGCCGAGACGACGTCGAGCGTGAGGACCAGCGGCAGGGCGAGCAGCAGCGAGGCCCCGAGCTTGGCCAGGGGTGAGCGCGGCGCGATGGGACCGCCCCGCTGACGAGTGGTGGTGCCCACCGGGATCGCGAGCGTCACGCGGCCTCCCCCACCCGGACGGTGCGGGCATGCAGCGCGGCGAGCACCTCGGTGTCGTGCGTCACGGCCACGATGGCCCGGCCTTCATCGCGCAACTCGGCCATCAGGGCGACAAGCTCCGCCCAGGTCACCGCATCCTGACCGAAGGTGGGCTCATCCAGCGCGATCACCCGGGGACCGGTGGCGAGCACGGCCGCCACGGTCAGCCGCCGCTGCTCGCCTCCCGACAGCGTGTAGGGATTGGCGTCGGCGAGACGATCCAGCCGCAGGCGCGCGAGCAGCTCATCGGTGCGGGCTCGCACCTCCGCCTCCGATCTCTTCAGCGCGCGCAGCCCCACCTCCAGTTCGCCCCGCACGGTGGTGGACAGCAGCTGGTGCTCGGGTTCCTGAAAGACCATCCCGATCCGCGTCAGGAGATCACGCGAGCGCCAGCGGTACGGATCGGCGCGCAGCCCCGCGGCCAGCTCCGGGGCGGCGGCAACGACCCCGGCGGCCGGCGCGATGAGACCGGCCACGGTGAGCGCTAGCGTCGACTTCCCTGCTCCGTTTCGTCCCACGATGCCGAGCGCCTCACCGGCTCGCACATCGACGTTCAGCGGACCGGCAACGGGGTGCCCGGCCACCCGCGCGACGGCGAGCTCGGTACCCCGCAACAGGGTGGCTCCGGGAGCGGTCGCCGCAGCGGCGGGGCGCTGGGGCGGATGCTCCGGCACCCAGACCCCCGCGGCGGCGAGTTCGGCACCGCGATCTCCCAGCACCCGTTCCACCGGACCGTCAGCGATCACACCGCCCTCGCCCAGCACGATGATCCGGTCGATCACGGGCAGCCAGGCCTCGATGCGGTGCTCCACCACCAGCAGGGTGGCACCGGTCGATTCCAGCGCGCGGCGGACGGCGCCCTGCACCTCGGCCACGCCCTCCGGGTCGAGGTTCGCGGTGGGTTCGTCCAGGATGAGAGCGCCCGGCTGCATCGCCAGCACACCGGCCAGCGCGAGACGCTGCTTCTGGCCGCCGGAGAGCGCGGACGTGGATCGGTCCAGGGCGACGTCGAGTCCAACCTCGTCCAGTGCCCGCCGCACGCGCGCGGGGATCTCCTGCGCAGGAACGCCCAGGTTCTCCGGACCGAAGGCGACGTCATCGCCCACCCGCGACAGCACGGCCTGGGTGTCCGGATCTTGTAGCACCAGTCCGACTCGCCCGCGGACGGCGGTGGCCGGGGATCCGTCGACGAGGAGCTCACCACGGGCTTCCCCCTCATCGTCGCCGCCGAGCACGCCCCCGAAGGCGTGCAGAACGGTCGACTTCCCGGATCCCGAGGCGCCCAGCAGCAGCACGCGCTCCCCGGGCTCGACCCGGAAGGTCACGTCCGCCACCGCCCAGGCCCGGCGTGTGGCGTATCGCCACCCCCAGTCCCGCGCCTCCAGCGCCACCGCCGTCATCGCGGCCGGTTCAGACGCGCGCGGTGGCGTGACGACCCGAGGCGAAGCGCGAGAGCGCGCCCGTCTTCGCCAGCGCCTTCGTGATCAGCCAGCTGCCGACGCCCGCGATCACCGCCCCGGACACGGTCGTGCTGATGATGTAGACGGTCGTGAACAGCGCATCCGCTCCCGAATACCAGAGGATGCGGTCGTTGATGCCGCAGGCCAGGCCGGCAGCGGCACCCGCGAGGACGGCCACGGGCAGGTTCCACACGCGGTACAGGAACAGCAGGAAGATGAGCTCGGCGCCGAGGCCCTGAACCGCGCCGGAGACGATGGTGAGCCCCGTCCACTGCGAGCCGAGGAGCGCGGAGATCGACGCCGCCACCAGCTCGGCGTAGATCGCGGCGCCGGGCTTTCGCACGATGAACCCGGCCAGCACACCGGCCAGCAGCCAGGGTCCGGCAAGCAGGCCCTGCACGCCGGGAAGCAGCGGCTTGAGAAGCGCCGACGGGCCCTCGTAGGCGACGTTCCAGATCAGGAACAGGGCGGCACAGGCCACCGCGATGACGCTCGCCACGACGATGTCGACCACCCGCCAGCGGGTGTCGATGCGGCGGGCCGCCGCGTGCAGCTGTGGAGACGTGGATGAATGCACGAAAATATTCCCTTCCTTCGCCGGCATGACCCGGATCAGGTTCGACGGTCGAAGCGCGATCGCTTCCTCTCAGCCCTCGACGAGGACTCCCGTGGTGTCCCCCGAGTATAGCGATCCGCGAGCGCAGCGGTCCGGGCCGCCCGATTCGATCGTGATCACCTCCGCAACCTGGAGCCGGTTTGCGCTGATCACAGCCCTGCCACGCTGGTCATAAGTGGCGGTATGCTCTTTATGAGTAACCGAGTTACTCATAAAGAGCGAGGAGGTGATTATGAGTAACGACCGCAATGAGTGGCCGGCCATTCGGTACGAGACGGTCGACTGGCACCCAGCGGTTCCCACTTCAGACAGCATCAGCGGCGTACCACGCCGCTATCGGGCGGCGATTCCGGCGCCAATCGCCGGCCTGACACCAGCGCTCGACCCCGCCGTCGTTGCGGCGGCGGAGAACGCCGGGGCTGAACTCACGCGTTTCGACGCCGAGCTCGGTCATCGGGTCTCGGCGTTCGCTCCCGTTCTGCTGCGCTCCGAGGCAGCGTCATCGTCGCAGATCGAGAACCTCACGGCGAGCGCACGCGCGATCTTCAGCGCCGAGCTCGGCGCGCGGGGAAGCCGCAACGCTGAACTCATCGCCGCGAACACGCGCGCCATGACGGCAGCCATCTCACTTGCCGAGAATCTGAGCCCGGACATGGTCCGAGAGCTCCATCGCGTGCTCATGGCCGAGCAGCCGCGGCATACTCCCGGCCAGTGGCGAACCGAGGCCGTGTGGATCGGGACTCACAGCGACTCCCCCATCGGCGCGGACTTCGTCGCGCCTGTGCACGAGAGAATCCCGGCCCTCATCGACGACCTCGTCGCATTCGCGGGCCGCCGAGACGTTCCCGCTCTGGTCTCGACGGCGATCACGCACGCTCAGTTCGAGACCATCCACCCGTTTACCGACGGCAACGGACGAACCGGCCGCGCTCTGGCCCAGGCACTGCTGCGAAATCGCGGCGTCACGCGAAACGTGGCGGTGCCCGTATCGGCAGGCCTCCTCGCCAATGTCGAGGGCTATCACGATGCGCTCACCGCTTACCGGGCGGGTGACCCTGCGGCTATCGTGATGTCGTTCGCGGCCGCGGCTGGTCGTGCCGTCGCGAACGCGCGGCTTCTGGTCGCAGAAGTCGATGACATCAGGAAGTCGTGGGACTCACGCCTAACGGCGCGACGTTCGAGCAACGCGTGGAGGTTGCTGGATGTCATCGCACGACAACCCGTTCTCAACTCCGCCGCCGCGGCAGAGGCCCTGGACGTGAAGCAGCCGAACGTCTATCCCCCACTTCAGGCGCTCGTCGATGCCGGCATCCTGAAGTCCAAGGCTGAACACAAGCTCGGGCCGTTCTGGCGCAGCGAAGAAGTGCTCACCGCGATCGACCGATTCGCTGCGCGAGCGGGACGCCGCGAAAAGGCCCGGTGACGCGGGCCGTGGGAGCTTTCGCTCCTGGTTCACGGCGAGTCTGACGGTCAGTTTTGTCGGGGGCGCGAGAGCCCGATCATCCGCCGCACGAGGCGGCGTTCGCGGAGGATCATTGCGGCGCCCAGCAGCCAGAGCGGAACCTGGGTCAGCATGGCGACGCGGAACGCGTCCAGGCTGTAGTGCGACGGATCGCCCGCGCCCTGCAGGTCCATCGCCAGCCCGATGAACAGGATCGCCAGCAGACCGGCGAGGAACCCGCCGCCGTTGACGATGCCGGTGGCGGTCGAGAGCCGATGCTCCGGGTTGTACGTCCGCGCGTGATCGAACGCGATCATCGACGCCGGCCCGCCGGTGGCCAGCGCGAGCGCCAGCAGGATGAGCAGCCACAGTGGTGCGGGACCGGGCCACACCAGCACGACCACCCACATCAGCAGCTGCAGACCCACGGTCGGCAGCACCAACATGTGGGAGCGGCGCAGCGGATGACGGCTGGAGAGCGCACCGAGGAGCGGCCCCACCGCCATGCCGAAGACCACGTACAGGTTGGTCACGACGGAGACGGCCGACGTGCTCAGACCCTCCCCCTCGGTGAGGAAGGGAACGCCCCACAGCATGATGAACGCGGTTCCGGCGAAGGGGGTGGTGAAGTGCGACCAGAATCCGAGGCGCGTACCGGGGTGCGCCCACGCGTCCGCGACGCTCTGGCGCAGGTCGATCGAGGAGCGCACCACGCGGATCGCGCCGGTGTCGGTGTTGACCGAGACGTCCTCCTGACGCTCCGGCGGACGGTTTCTGATCACGGCGAACACGAGGATCGCGAACAGCACACCGAGCCCGGCCAGCGACCCGAACGCGATGGACCACGTCGTCGCGTGCAGCAGCGCCGCGAGCGGCACGAGGGCGAGCAGCTGCCCCGCCTGACCCACGATGCCGGTGAGCTGGACGAGCAGCGGAGCACGCTGAGCCGGGAACCACGTGGCGACGACGCGGAGCACGCTCGGGAAGACGGCGGCGTCACCGGCGCCCAGCAGCATCCGCGCGAGGATCGCGATGCCGACGTTCGGTGCGAGCGCCATCACGAGCTGGCCTGCGGCCATGAGGATCATGCCGGCCGTGATGATCGGCCGAGCACCCCACCGGTCGAGCATGAGGCCCACCGGGATCTGCGCGAGGCCGTAGACGGCGAGCTGGAGGACGGCGAACATCGCCAGCGTGGATGCGTCAGCCCCGAAGTGGTGCGCCGCATCGACCCCGACCGCGCCCAGGGATGTGCGATTCGCGACCGAGAGCACATACGCGGCGACACCGGTGATCCAGATGGCCCAGATCCGCCCGGAGGCCCCGGTTGTCTCGGTCATGATCGCACCCGCATTCCTCCAGGATACCCCTGTGGTCAGACCACAGGGGTATCGATCCGCGACCTCGTGACGCTGTGCTGGTAGAACGCCCATCCGAACACGATCGTGCCGAGGAGCAGGATCGCACGCGTCAGGGTGATCGCCGCCACCACCGTGGCGCCCGGAAGCCCCCCCGACACCAGCAGACCGATCATGACCACCTCGTAGCCGCCGATGCCGTTGGGCGTGGCCACCACCATACTCACCACCGTGGCCATGCCGTAGGCCACGAACACGAGCGCCGGATCGGGCCAGAGCCCGAACGACGCGAGTCCCACCCAGAACAGCCCCGCATCACACGCGTGCACGAGGAATGTCCACAGGAAAGGAGCCAGCAGCGCGCGCGGCTGCTCCATCACCGCGCGAAGCTCACGGTGCAGTCCGTCGAAGAATCGCACCAGCACGATCGGTGCCACCAGCTGTGGGCGCCCCACCCGCCTGCCGATCGCATTCACCACCGCAGCGAGCCGCCCGGCGAAGCGATGCACCGGTCGACGACGACGAAGCAGCAGCACCCCGCCCACCGTCACCACCAGGGCCAGCGCTCCGACGCCGGCGGCCACCCAGAGCAGCAGCGGTGTGCCCCGCCCGCTCGCGATCAGCCAGGCCGAGCAGACCACGAGCACGATGGTGAACGACACGAACGTGACACCGAACCGGGCGAGCTGAGCAAGCGTGCCCTTCGCGGGCGCGACGCCGAGGGTCGCGAGTTTCCAGCTCGTGTAGGTGATGCCCGCGGCACCGCCCGACGGCAGCATGTGGTTGGCGAAGTTGAACTCCAGCGACATCCGCATCGCCGCCAGCGGATGCAGTCCCCGCAGCTCACCGCGAGCGCGCAGGTAGGAGAAGAGCGCCTCCCCCGTGACGGCGAAGCTCGCCAGCTGTACCGGGATCAGCAACGCCATCACCCACGGATTCACCAGCGGCAGGCTGTGAAACGCCGCCACCACCGTCGGCCAGGCACCGATGACGATCGCGACCACCAGCGCCGCGGTGATCGCGCTGACCCAGAACCGGGGCGATCGGTACCACCGCCGAGTCACGACATGGGCTCTTCCACCCGCGCCCACCTCTTGCGGTTGCCGAACCGATGGCGCGCGAGGGTCATGCTGTCGGTGGCGTAGTAGCGCGCGAGCTTCTCGCGGTCGATGGAGCGGAACAACCGCGCCTTCACCATCATGTTCGGGGAGAATCGCAGGACGTGCCCGGTGCGCAGGAGGGCGATCGTCACGTCCACGTCCTCACTCACCCGGTCATCCCCCATACTCACCAGCCGGCGCGCGGCCAGCCACGCCTCGCGCCGCAGCGCACTGTTGAAACCGTAGAGCATCGGCTGCACGCCGATGCTGCGCTGATGCCAGAAGCGGAACCCGCGGTACCACCACGAGAACCAGAAGCGGCGCCCCGGCGACAGCTCGGCGATGGCGGCACCACCACCCTGCGCATCCACGCGCGGTGAGCAGAAGTCCGCGCGGATCTGCTCGATCCAGTCCGAGCGCACCAGGGTGTCCGCATCGATGCGGGCGATGACATCGCACCGTGCGGCGTCGAAGCCCGTCTGCCGGGCATACGTGATGCCCTGTCGCTCTTCCCGCAACACCCGCACCCGGGCGAAGCGACTCGCAATGCGGGCGGTGTCGTCAGTGCTGGCGTTGTCGACGACGATGATCTCGTCCGGCAGATCCGTCTGCAATAGGAGGGCCGTGAGGCATCGCGCGATGATCGGCGCCTCGTTGTAGACCGGGATCACGACCGAGATGCTGGGCGGCCGGGACGTCTCTGTCGCAGTCATCCCGCCATTCAAGCCGGGCGCACGACGAATTGCAGTATCGCTCAGGGGCGATTCGGGGTGGAGCTCAGGGGACCTCTCAGGGTGGACTCCGCTCCACCGGCTGCCACTCGGCAACGTCACGGTACGTTAGGCGAGTGCACTCTGCCCCGCTCCCCGGAACCGCTCCCCGAGGGTCCGCCGATACCGCCGCGCCCGATGCTGCGTCCGGCACACCCGATGACGAGCCCGTGCCCGCATCCGCGCCCAGCGGGCCGACGACTCGTGCGCTGGAGTGGGTGAACCCCGATTCCATCGCCACCGAGCCCGCCGGCGCCACCCTGGTGGCCCCCGACCTCCTCACCGGCGTCGGGATGCCGCGCACGCGCAGCGGGTGGATTCCCGGGGGCATCCTGCTCGCGATCGCCGGCGGATACGTCGCCGCGACGCTTCTGTGGCCGCTCGCATCCCTTCCCCCCACCGTCTCGCCGATCACGGTGGAACCCGCAGCGGCCACCACTCAGCTGCCGGTGTGGCCCGGGATCGGCTCCGCCGCGATCGGCTACGAGGGAGGCCCCACTTACGCCTCCACCGCCGAGCGGACGCAGATGGCCAGCATCACCAAGATCGTCACCGTGATGACCGTGCTGGACACGGAGCCTCTGGAGATCGGCCAGAGCGGCCGGGAGTTCTCCTTCACGCAGTCCGACAGCGATGCGTACTGGGACTACCTGCGCTCCGACGAGTCAGCTCTCGACGTCCCCGTCGACGGTGTCCTCACGGAGTACCAGATGCTTGAGGGCATCATCCTGGGTTCCGCGGGCAACTACACCGACCGCCTGTCGGAGGCCTTCTGGCCCACCGATGCCGACTACGTGGCAGCCGCGAACGCGTGGCTGGCGAAAGTGGGGCTCACCGACATCACCGTCGTGGAACCCACGGGCATCGACTACGGCAACACGGCCACCCCGGAGGCGCTGATCCGGCTGGCGGAGATCGCCCTGCAGAACCCGGTGGTCGCGGAGATCGCCGCGAAGCAGACCGTCGAGCTGCCCGGTGCCGGTCTCGTCACCAACACCAACGGCATCATCGGCGACCCGGGAGTCGTCGGGCTCAAGACCGGCACCCTGGAGGGGTATAACCTGCTCTCGGCGAAAGATCTCGACGTCGCGGGCACGCGGGTGCGGGCCTACGCCGTGACGCTGAACCAGGAGAGCGCCGACGAGCGCGACGCGGCATCGCGATCGCTGTACGACCAGCTGGCCACGCTGCTGGCGCCGTCCACCGCCGTGCCCGCCGGCACCGAGGTGGCGACGGTGACGACGATGTGGGGATCCTCGACGACGGTGCGCACGGCAACCGACGCGAACGTGAGTCTCTGGCAAAAGCTGCCGACCGTGACGCGTGAGCTGAAGCTCGACGACACCTCTGCGGGAGCGAAGGCCGGGACCCTCACGGTCACCGGTGCGCTGGGTGCCGCCACGGTGGATCTGGAGCTGACCGACGAACTGCCCGGGCCCGATGCCTGGTGGCGGCTGACCCACCCCGTCGAGCTGTTCGGCCTCAACTGAGCCCGCGACGCACGCTCGACCCGGACGGCGCCCGCTTCAGGAACGGCGGCCCGAGAGGTGCGCGCTGCGCTCGATGAAGTCCGGACGCTGGAAGTAGTGCGCCACGCGCTCCGGATCGATCGGTGCGATACCGCCCGCGGAGAGCGCACCGACGCGCACCCGTGCGCTCTTCACGGCCATCGTCGACACCGCCTCGATGCCCGCCGCCGTGTCCGAGGCCGCGATGATGCCGTGGTTGCCCAGCAGCACGAGCGAGGGCACCCTGGCGTGCTGGGCCACGTAGTCCGCCATCGCCTCCAGCACCACACGGCCCAGTTCGATGCCGGGCTCGGCGTAGGGGACGTACAGCGGAACGCCCAGCGTCAGCAGCTCCTCCGTGTAGACCGGTCCGGCGAAGGCGACGGGCGCATGCACGCTTGCGAGGAGCGACACCACGGCCGTTGGGTGCGTGTGCGCCACGAAGCGGACGTCGCTGAACGCCCGAAAGGCCACGTGCACCAGCGTCTCGATCGAGGCCTTGCGCACGACTCCGTCTGCCTGGGCCGTCAGGGCGGCGCTGAGGTCATCCTGCGTCGATGACGGATCCCGCATGATCGCAATCAGGGGATCGACGTCGACGACCACGAAGTCGTCCGGCCCGGCGGCGCTCATCGCCGATCCCGAGGCCTTGACGGCGATCGTGCCGGAGGCGACGAGCTCGCTGGTGTTGCCCTCGGCCATGATCACGAGGTCACGATGCGGTTCCCCCAGAGAGCGGGTCAGCTCGACGAGGGTGTCGGAGATGGCGGACGGGTCGATGCGTGCGGTCATGCGGAACTCCTTCGGTGCGCGTGGCGCGGTTGATACTCGATCGGGGACGAACGATCACCCGGTGGGAGAGGACGAGATCGGCTCCACCCGGACACCGATGCGCTGCCAGTCCTCCCGCAGGTGCGGCGGCGCATGGTCGGTGATGATGCGACCGATGCGATCCGCGGCGATCACCGGGTGCATGCCGAACCCGCTGAACTTGCTGGCGTCGGCGAGGACGACCACCTGATCCGCGATGGCGGCCATTGCCCGCTTCGTCTCCGCTTCCGCCACGGAGGCCTCCAGCAATCCGCGCTCCAGCGACAGGCCGGCGGCGCCGAAGAATGCCGTGCGGATGCGGCCGTAGCCCAGCAGTGCGCTCGGGTCGGCACCGGTGGTCGACTCGCTCGCCCGCCGCACAGCGCCGCCGAGCAGCACGATGTCCGCATCGGACTGTGACGAGAGGAGACCGGCGATGCGCAGCGAGTTGGTGATCACGGTGAGCTCTCGGCGGGCGAGCAGTTCCAGTGCGAAGAAGTACGAGGTGGTGGAGGCATCGACGGCGATCGCCGCTCCGTCCGGCACGAGCGCGGCCGCGGCTGCCGCAATCCCCTGTTTCGCGCGCACGCCCTGCGCGAGGCGGTCGCCGAAGGCGCCTTCGACTCCGGCGCGCAGCGAACGAACGCCGCCTCGGGTGCGCTCCGCCAAGGCGCGTCGTTCCAGGCTCTCGACGTCCTTGCGCACCGTGACGGCGGACACGCCGAGGACGGAGACCAGGTCGAGCACGGTGACCTCTTCACGCTCCTCGAGGATCTCCAGGATCCGCAGTCCGCGATCGTCCGCTTCAGACATGGTCACCACCTTCCTCGGCCAGTCTGCCACGAATGTTGAGTTTCATACGAAACTATTTTTGTTGACGAACGAAACTTGGAGCGCTAGCGTGGCATCACACCGTCGCGCTGAGAAGGAGTCTCATGACCAACCCCGCCGTCACCGATCTGCTGACTCGCAGCAACCGCCTGGGCGCCGATCCGCGCATCACGAACTACGCCGGCGGCAACACGTCCGCGAAGGGGACCGAGACGGACCCGGTCACCGGCGAGCCCGTCGAGCTGCTCTGGGTCAAGGGGTCCGGCGGCGACCTCGGCACGCTGACGGAACCCGGTCTCGCGGTGCTGCGACTGGACCGGTTCCGCAAGCTCGTCGACGTCTACCCGGGCGTGGAGCGCGAGGACGAGATGGTCGCCGCGTTCGATTACTGCCTGCACGGCAAGGGCGGCGCGGCTCCGTCCATCGACACCGCGATGCACGGCCTCGTGGACGCGGCACACGTGGACCACCTGCACCCGGATGCCGGCATCGCGATCGCCACGGCAGCCGACGGTGAGCAGCTCACCCGCACGATCTTCGGCGACAAGGTCGTCTGGGTGCCCTGGCGCCGTCCCGGTTTCCAGCTCGGACTGGACATCGCTGCCATCAAGGAACAGAACCCGCAGGCCATCGGCACCATCCTCGGCGGACACGGCATCACCGCCTGGGGCGATTCGTCGGAGGAAGCGGAGACCAACAGCCGCTGGATCATCGACACCGCTACGGCGTACATCGCCGAGCACGGCGACCCGTCCCCGTTCGGCGGCGTGGTCCCCGGGTTCGAGGCGTTGCCGGAGAGCGACCGTCGCGAGCGCGCAGCCGCCCTCGCCCCCACGCTGCGCGCGATCGCCTCGCACGACAAGCCGATGATCGGTCACTTCACCGACAGCGACGCCGTCCTGGACTTCCTCGCGTCCGAGAAGCTGGCGCCCCTGGCCGCACTCGGCACGTCGTGCCCCGATCACTTCCTGCGCACCAAGGTCAAGCCGCTGGTGCTGGATCTTCCCACCACCGCCACCATCGACGAGGCGAAGGCACGCCTGGCGGAGCTGCACGAGCAGTACCGGGCCGACTACGCGGCCTACTATGACGCGCACGCCACCGCCGAGTCACCCGCCATGCGCGGAGCGGACCCGCTCATCATCCTCATTCCCGGTGTCGGCATGTTCTCCTACGGCAAGGACAAGCAGACGGCGCGCGTCGCGGGCGAGTTCTACGTCAACGCGATCAACGTCATGCGCGGGGCCGAAGCACTGTCCACCTACTCCCCCATCTCCGACGCGGAGAAGTTCCGCATCGAGTACTGGGCCCTGGAGGAGGCGAAGCTCCAGCGGATGCCCCGGCCGAAGTCTCACGCAGGCCGCATCGCGTTCGTCACGGGTGCCGCCTCAGGAATCGGCAAGGCCATCGCTACGCGCCTCGCCGCCGAAGGCGCGTGCGTGGTCGTTGCAGACCTCGACCTCGAAAAGGCCCAAGCCGCCGCCGCGGAGCTCGGCACCGCCGACGTCGCGATCGGAGTGGCCGCCAACGTCGCGGACGCAACCGCCGTTCAGGCCGCGCTCGACGACGCCGTGCTGGCGTTCGGCGGCGTAGACCTTGTAGTCAACAACGCCGGCCTCTCGCTGTCCAAGCCGTTGCTGGAGACCACCGAGGCTGACTGGAACCTGCAGCACGACGTCATGGCCAAGGGCTCGTTCCTGGTGTCCAAGGCCGCAGCCAAGATCCTCATCGAGCAGAAGCTCGGCGGCGACATCATCTACATCTCGTCGAAGAACAGTGTGTTCGCCGGCCCCAACAACATCGCCTACTCCGCCACCAAGGCCGACCAGGCCCACCAGGTTCGTCTGCTCGCGGTCGAGCTCGGCGAGCACGGTGTGCGCGTCAACGGCATCAACCCCGATGGCGTGGTGCGCGGTTCCGGTATCTTCGCCTCGGGCTGGGGTGCCAACCGCGCCGCGACCTACGGTGTGAAGGAAGAGGACCTCGGTCAGTACTACGCCAACCGCACCATCCTCAAGCGCGAGGTCGTGCCCGAGAACGTGGCCGACGCCGTGTTCGTCCTCACGGGCCCCGAGCTCACCCGTACCACCGGCCTGCACATCCCGGTGGACTCGGGAGTCGCGGCGGCTTTCCTGCGATGATCGAGCGATGACCGTCCACGCAGCGATCGATCTCGGCGCATCCAGCGGGCGGGTGATCACGGCCGAGGTCACCCCGCGAGGGTTCCGGCTGGAGGCTCCCGCACGGTTCGAGAACCCGGTCGTCCGGGAGCAGGGCTCGCTGCGCTGGGACATCACGCGCACGTGGGCCTCGGCGCTAACCCGCCTCGCCGAGGCCCACGGGCGGACGCCGATCGACTCGGTCGGCGTCGACACGTGGGGCGTGGATTACGGCATCGTCCGTGACGGCCTGCTCACGGCGAATCCGCACCACTACCGGGAGGAGCGCACCGCGGAAGCTGTGGCCGCCGTCGCCGCGCGCGTCGATCCGGCCGAGCAGTTCCGCATCTCCGGTGTGGAGCCCATGCCGATCAACACCATCTACCAGCTGGCCGATGATGTGACCCATGAGCGCGTCCAGCCCGGTGACCGCGCGCTGCTGACCGCGGATCTGTTCTCCTTCTGGCTCTCGGGCGTGGAGATCGCCGAGCGGACCCTCGCATCGACCAGCGGGATGATCGGCGTCGGCTCTCGAGAGTGGGACTCCCGCCTCCTTGATGCTGCACGAATCCCGCCGGGCGTGCTGGCGAAGCTCGTGGACGCGGGCACGGTGCTGGGCGGCCTCGACATCCAGTCTCCCGTCGCGATGACCGCCCCGGACTTCTCCCATACCGCGACCGCCTTCACGGGCAGAGTGCCGCAGGTCATCGCCGTCGCCGCCCACGACACCGCATCCGCGGTCGTCGCGACGCCGCTGGCGGGTGCCGGTTCGGCCTACATCTCCTGCGGAACGTGGGGGCTCGTGGGGATCGAGTCGAACGCCCCGGTCCTGACCGACGCCGCTCGACAGGGCGGATTCACCAATGAGCTCGGTGCCGACGGCCGGGTGCTGCTGCAGCGCAACTCGATGGGCACGTTCATCCTCACGGAGTCGCTGCGGACCTGGCGGGACGCCGGTCACGACCTGGACCTCACCTCCCTGCTGGAGGCGGCGACCGCATCCGGACCGGCCGCCGCGGTGTTCGACGTCAACGATCCGCGATTCTCACCCCCGGGCGACATGCCGTCCCGGATCGCCGCCTGGTACCGCGAGCGGGGCCTCCCCGCCCCGTCGACGCCGGCAGAGGTGTGCCGCGCCATCGTCGAATCCCTCGCCCACGCGTTCGCGCACGCAGCACACGCGGCCGCCGACCTCGCCGGGACGCCACTGCGCACGATCCACGTCGTCGGCGGGGGAAGCCAGAACGTCCTGCTGTGCCGTCTGCTCGCGCAGCGCGCCGGGGTGCCGGTGGAAGCCGGGCCCGTGGAAGCCACCGCCATCGGCAACCTTCTGATCCAGGCGCGGGCGATCGGAACGCTCAGCGGAGACGTCGATGCCCTGCGGGCACTGATCCGCACCGCCGTGTCCCCCCTCAGGTACGAACCGCGCTGATTCCGCGAGAACGCGACTCAGCGCACAGACCCGCTCGGCGTGGGCGAAGCGGAAGGGTCATACACAAACGCGATACTCAGATCCTCCGACTCGAACAGGATCCTGCCATCCATGAACTCCCGGGAATGCCCTCCGGCGCCGCCCGCCGCGTGATCACCCCGGTAGGCGTGATGAATGATGAGATTCACCTCACGCAACTCGATGGACGATCTCCACTTTCCCTCAGCGCGATACTTCCTCGACGCCGTACCCCCCTGAGCTGATATCGAAAGACGAGTCCGTGATCGTGAACGTGCCATCCTCGTTGATCTGCAGAACACCCGTCTGCGGTGGCGCGGCACGCCACACTCCCACCAGTGACGTGAGATGAACCTGGGGCCCGCACCCCGCGGTACCGACACCCGCGACAACGAGCGCTGTCAGAACAGCGATGAACCTCACCCACCGATCTCGGAACACGGCTCAGTCCACAGACCCGCTCGGCGTGGGCGAGGCGGAAGGGTCATACACAAACGTGATGTTCAGATCCTCCGACTCGAACGTGATCCGGCCATCAGCGAACTCGCGAGAATGCCCCCCAGCGCCGCCCGCCGCATGGTCGCCGACGTAAGCGTGGTTAATGTTGAGGTAAACCCACGCTGTATCGCTGGCGAGATTCCAGTCCCCCTCGGCGCGGTACTTCCTCGGAGCGTCTTTTCCGGATCCGATTCGGAAAGACGAGTCGGTGATCGTGAAAGTACCGTCCTCGTAGATCTGCAGAACACCGGTCTCAGGCGGCGCCGCACGCCAAACGCCAACCGGCGACTCGAGATGAACCTGCTGCCCGCACCCCGCTGTACCGACACCCACAACAACGAGCGCAGCCAACACGGCGATGAAACGCAACCGATTCGGCGAGAACACGACTCAGTCAACAGACCCGCTCGGCGTGGGCGAAGCGGAAGGGTCATACACAAACGTGATGCTCAGATCCTCCGACTCGAACACGATCCTGCCATCCATGAACTCGCGAGAATAGCCTCCGGTACCGCCCATCTCGAGATCACCACGGTAGTCGTGATGGATGGCGAGATACACCTCACCTGTCTCGATCGATGAGTCCCAGCGCCCCTCAGCGCTGTAATTCCTCGCCGTCTTCTGTCTAGAGCCGAGGTCGAACGACGAGTCCGTGATCGTGAACGTCCCATCCTCGTTGATCTGTAGAACACCGGTCTGCGATGGCGCCGCACGCCACACTCCCACCGGCGAGGTGAGATGAACCTGTGGCACGCACCCCGCGGTACCGACACCCGCAACAACGAGCGCCGCCAACACGGTGATGAAACGAAACCACCGCTCCGAGGAGAACACGGCTCAATCCACAGGCCCGCTCGGCGTGGGCGAAGCGGAAGGGTCATACACAAACGTGATGCTCAGATCCTCCGACTCGAAGACGATCCTGCCATCAGCGAACTCGCGAGAATGCCCCCCGGCACCGCCCGCCGCACGGTCGCCGACATAGTCGTAATTGGTGTAGAGGTATACCCACTCTGCATCGCTGGCGAGATTCCAGTCCCCCTCGGCACGATAATTCCTAGGCGCTTTTCCTCCGTAGCCGATGTCGAAAGACGAGTCGGTGATCGTGAAAGTACCGTCCTCGAAGATCTGCAAAACACCCGTCTCCGGCGGCGCCGCACGCCACACCCCTACCGGTGACTCGAGATGAACCTGCGATCCACACCCCGCCGTACCGACGGCGAGGGCAAAGAGCGCTACGAGCGCGGCGAAGATCGGGATCGTACGCTGTCGTAGCGCGTTCATAGATAGACCCTCTCCGTCCACACGATCAGTTGACGCTCAGTCTCGAATCCGGCGCCGACCTCATTCTCATGGGTCATCCAGTGGTAGACACCGGGCACATGTCCACCCAAGACGGGGATGCGCGTCGCGGAATCGATGGTGGTGTCGTTTTCCACAATGTAGGTGATCAAAACACTCCCGTCGACCCCCGGCTCTTCAACAAAGAAGTTCAGAAGATATGAGCCCAAGAACGTGTCCGGGAGGTTCTCGAATCGGATCGGGACGTCGGCGCGATCCGAGGTACCGACCACCCCCAACACAGTTCCCAGATCGGTGATCAGTCTCAGCGGATCGTTGCTCACGCCGTGCCAGATGGCATCGCTCGGATCACGCAGCCCGTCTCCGTTCCTGTCTATGTATCCGGCGCTCAGTCTTCCTTGCCGAAGGTCGTCAAGAATGCGCTCGCGCTGTTCACGGATGTAGTCGCTCTGCTGAATACGCTGCGTGAACGCGTCTTGCTGACCGAGGACGTAAGCCTGCTTGTCGCCCGCGATCCAACTGCCCAGCAATTGCCAGGTGTCTTCGTTCGCGCGCTTGCGCTGCAGCCACGCCGGGACCTCCGGCGATGACGCGGGGGTGTGCGCGATGGAACTCCAAGACTCAGAAGCGCCGAGAAGAAGCGAACGCGCGAGGGCCCGGTCCGCCTTGTCCCGCCGAGTGGCAAGGGCTGCAAGACCCGCGTTGGCGTTCTCGATCGTCTGGTAGGCCCTGCGCACTTCGGCCTGGTAGTCGGCGAAGCGTCGAGCCGCGATGCGCCCGCCGGTGAACGATGCCTGGGCGCTCGCCAGGGCAGCGCGGAACGGCGGGGCCTCCAACGCGATCTCGTCGACGAGGTCGGCGTAGACCTTCAGCGCCTTCGATGCGGCGTACAGCGTTTCCCGGGAGTCGTCGGCGCGGGTGCGAAGACGACTCAGCGCAGCGGAGAACTCGTCGGCGGCGCAGCCCCGCCAGAAGTCGTCTCGGGTGTCCAGCACACCGGCGGCGACGGTATCGATCCCTTCCACGTCGACGATCTGCTGGTCGCACCACGCCGCGGCAGCGCGGACCGCTGACATGTCGCCGGAATCCGGATAGTGCGCGCTCCAGTTGGCGCCCATCAACGCTCCAGCTCACCGATGAGCGCTGTCACCTGTGCGACGCCGTCTCGCTCGGTCTGCGTGAAGTCGGCTCCTGCCTCGGTGAGGCCCCGCGTGAGCGTTGCGCCGTCCGCTGTCATCGCGGTGAGCACCCGTTCGAACTCCCGGCCGAAGAAGTCGACCGCGGCGGTGACGATATCGCTGTTCCCCGGTGACACATCCGGTACGACGACCGCAGCACGGGGTTCGAAAGCGGCTCCCAGGCGCGAACGTGCCGCTGCCATCGCCGGTGCATCGATCATCACCTGTCTGTACATTCACGTCCCCACTCGCAGGTGAAGGATGCCGCCCCCGGAATCCTCCGGCGGTCACAGTAGCCGGTCCCGCACTCTGCGCGACGGCGCCTGTAAACAACCCGCGGCACGTGACCGAACCGGTGACGTCAGAAACGGGAGCCCGGAATCCCGGGCCCCCGTTTCTGTCGGGCGGTGTCAGCTCTCGCGTGCCAGCCAGCGCACGAGCCGATCCCAGATCGTCGTGAAGCCGTCCCAGGCGCGGAACTCGTCCGGGAGCCAGTGCGGACCCATGTCGCTGGCGAACACGGCGGTTCGCCCCGCGCCCGCCTCGCCCACGACGACGAAGGGCGAGCCGTCGACGGCGACGAGTTCCGCCGCCTCCGTTCGTGCCTGCAGGCGGTGATATCCCAGCACGACGGGCCACTCTTCGCGCATGCCCGCCGTGATCGCGTGCTCGGCGATCACGCGGGGAGCGGCGCCCTGCGGCGTCTCCTCCCGGTCATCTCCGACCTCCATCTCGATCGGCAGGATCTCGGCGATCGGGGTGGCCCGGTAGTTCGCCTTGGCTTCGATCCCCTGAAAGCTCAGGTAACCGCCGACCATCAGCAGCGATCCGCCGGCGCGAACCCAGTCGGCCAGTACCTGCAGACGATTCGGCCGCACCTGCCCTCGGGCGAAGACGTCGTTCGGCAGCAGCAGGGTGTTCGCCCCGATGTCGCTCAGCACGACGACGTCGAACGCCGCCAGTTCCTCGGCCGACCACGGGAAGTGATCGGCAGCGATGTGGTTGGGCTGGAAGGTGACCTCATGACCGGCCTCGCGCAGCGCGGCGATGAACTCCGTGCCGCCCTCGGCATAGGCGGAGGTGATGAACGAGTCGAACCCCTTGGTGTGGATCGACGTGGTGGACCAGGACTCTCCGGCGAGAAGGACGCGTGCCATGATCGCTCAGAACGCCAGACCGCGCGGCTCCGGCCCCAGCGCCGGAACGCTCGGGTCCGCCACCTGGAAGCCGTTGGCCTTGTACGCCTCGTAGTCGAAGTCCTCGCACTCCTGGTACCCCACGCGGTGGTACTCGTAGAACCCGTCCCAGTCCTCGTAGCCCTCGCCGAGGTGTCCCTCCAGGAAGGCATCGGCCATCGCCATGCCGAGCGCCGGCCCGGTGAAGAACCCGCCCATCGCCAGCACGTTGCAGTTGTTGGCGGTGGCGGCGCGGCGAGCGGCGGCCACGGACTCCACGACGGCGGAATGCACGTGCGGCACCTTGCTCGCGGCAACGTGGATGCCCATGCCGCTGCCGCAGAACAGCAGCGCCTTCTCATACTCCCGCTCCGCGATGCGCGAGCCCACGAGGAACCCGACGCGGTGGTACATCGGCGCGGCATCGCGATCGGGCGTGAGATCCGCCACCGTCCAGCCCCGCTCCTCCAGGTGCGCCTTCACCGCCTCCTTCAGATCGAATCCGGCAAAGTCGGCTCCCAGGACGACGTGTCGGTCCTTGGTCGTCTTCATGACGCGCTCCTCTTCTGGAAGAACCGGGACAGACCTCCCGGCTTGTACCACTGGTTGATGACGATGACGAGCAGCAGCACCCCGCCCCAGATGAGCGGGCGGTAGAAGTTGCTGATGTTCGGGAAGGTGTTCAGGAAGCTGGAGAGCACCTGCAGCACCACGATGCCGAGCACGACACCGCTGAGCTTGCCCGAGCCGCCGTTGGGGTTCACACCGCCGAGCACCACGATGAGCACCGCGAGCAGGGTGTAGGTCGATCCGTAGTCGGCCTTCGCCGAGTTGTAGTTCGCCAGCATCACGAGCCCCGCGGCCGAGGCCAGCATCCCGGAGGTCATGTAGGTGCGGATGGTGAGGCTGGTCGTCTTCAATCCGCTGAACGCCGCCGCCTTCTCGTTCGAGCCGAGCATGTAGAGCTTCGCGCCGAACGGCGTCCGGTTCATCAGCACCGCCACGATCACGACCGCGAGGGCGAAGATGATGAGCGGTACCGGAATGCCGGCGACCCGGGCGGCGAACACCTCGCTGTACTGCGAGGGAAGCCCGCTGAGTGGCTTGCCTGCCGTCATCACGATCGCGATGCCGGTGAACAGCTCGAACGTTCCGAGCGTCACCAGGATCGCCGGGATCCGGATCTTCGCCACGAGGAAGCCGTTGAAGGCGCCGGCGATCGCGCCGATCACGAGGCACAGCGGAACAGCGAGGAAGGCGGCGAGGTAGCCGGTGCCGGCGTCGGAGCCCTTGGGCGCGAGGGCGAGCATCATCACGGCGCTGGCGATGGATGCCAGATTCGCGATGGCCACGACGGACAGATCGATGCCGCCGATGATCATCGTGAGCATCACGCCGAGAGCCATCAGGCCGTACTCGGGGAACTGCACCGCCATGGACTGCCACGTCGCCACGTTGCCGAAGTTCCTCGGCTTCATCACGGCGAACACCACGAGCAGGAGCACGAGCACGATGGCGAGGCGGGTCACGTGCGGGTCGGCGCTCGCCCAGGAGCGCAGCCGCGCGATGACACCAGCGGGCGCCTTCTCGATCGTCGAATTGTTCATGACGACCCCTTTCACGCCGGAATCCGACTGCGGCGGTGCTGGCGGGCCAGCTGCAGCGCAGAGATTCCGGTGCCGATGATGATGAGCGCGCCGAGGGCGATGCTCTGCCAGTAGGTGGGGATGCCGACGAGGATCATGCTGTTCTGCACGATCACGATCAGCAGCGTGCCGAGCATCGTGCCGGTGAGCGTGCCGGTTCCGCCGGTGATGGCCGCGCCACCGAGAACGACGGCAGCGATGACCATCAGCTCGCTGCCGAGCAGGTTGGTCGGATGCATCTGGTCCATCATGCTCGTGCGGACGAGTCCCGCCAGCGAGGCGATCACGCCCACGGCGACGTAGAGCCAGAACTTGATCGCTCGTACCTTGAATCCGGCGCGTACCGCCGAGCTCTCGTCTCCGCCCACCGCGTAGAGGCCCCGCCCGAAAGTCGTGAACCGCATGACGAAGAAGGCGACGACGACCACCACGATCAGGAGGAGGAAGGAGAGCGGGAGCTTCGAGGTCAGCCCGGAGTCCGGGTTGGTGACCGTGAGGATCGATGCTCGTCCGAACTCGCTCATGCTGGGCGGGAGCGTCGGGATCTGCACCGAGCTGAGCGCGCCCTGCATGATGCCGGAGAACACATTCGCGGTGCCGAGGGTGATGATCAGCACCGGAATGGCGATGCGCGAGATGAGCAGTCCGTTGAAAGCGCCGAGAACCGCGCCCAGCAGCACCACCAGCAGGACCGGCAGCC
Source organism: Microbacterium nymphoidis (assembly GCF_021044885.1). GTDB lineage: Bacteria > Actinomycetota > Actinomycetes > Actinomycetales > Microbacteriaceae > Microbacterium > Microbacterium nymphoidis. Next base: position 1,454,284 of record NZ_JAJNOD010000001.1, read on the forward strand.
ACAGGGCTCCGTCGTACCCGGCGTCGACCAGCATGCGCGTGGTTGCGTACACCGACAGCGACGCGAGCGCGGGAAATGAGACGTCGATGCCGCCCGAGACCAGCACCATGAAGGTGGCGACGCCGAACAGGCCGGGCACGACCATCGCGTTCGCGATGTCGACGATGTTGTTGACGGTGAAGAACTGCCCGCTGCGGAACTGGATCACCAGGCTGAGGGCGATGATCACGAGCAGGACGTAGAACTCGTTGGAACTGCGCGCGCGGCGCCAGAGCTTCGTCATCTCAGACCTCCTTCTCGTTGATCGCGTGGATGGTGTCGTCACTCATCAGGGCGGTGATGTCGGATTCGGCGACATCCGCCGTCTCGAAGCGTCCGCTGATGCGCCCGCCGTTCATGACGAGCACGCGGTTGCAGTTCTCCAGCACCTCGGGAATGTCGTCGGAGATGATGATGACCGCGAGACCCTCGCCGGCAAGACGCCGGAGGATCTCATGGATGTCGTGCTTGGAACCGATGTCCACCCCGACGGTGGGTCCGTTGAGGATGAGTACACGCGGCTTCGTGGCGAGCCACTTGGCCAGCACGATGCGCTGCTGGTTCCCGCCGGAGAGGGTGCTGGCCGCGTTGTCGGGGTCCGGCGTGGCGATACGCAGTTCGTCGACCCAGGCACGCTGTTCAGCACGCAGCGCCCTACGGTCGAGCAGGCCGAGCCGGGAGACGAAACGATCGATCTCGCTGATGGTGATGTTGGCACCGATCGACCGCTCCAGCGCGAGCCCCTCGGTCAGGCGGTCCTCGGGCACGTATCCGATGCCGGCCCGGATCGCATCGCGCACGTTACGGAATCGCTGCGCTCGACCGTCCAGACGGATCTCCCCCGAGTCCACGCCGAGCGCGCCGAACAGCGCGAGGGCCAGCTCGGTACGACCGGAACCCAGCAGACCCGTGATGCCCAGGATCTCGCCGGAGCGCAGGGTGAGGGACACATCGGCAAAGGCGCCGTCGATGCTCAGCGCGTCGACTTCCAGGGCCACCGGGGCGTTCGCCTGCGGACCGGAGAAGGTCGACTCCTCGAAGTCACGTCCGGTCATGTACTGGGAGAACGAGCGGCGGTCGAGCTCCTCTGGAAGGCACGTGATGACCGTGCGACCGTTGCGGATGATGGTGAACTTCTCACTGATCTCGAACACCTCGTCCAGCTTGTGGCTGACGAACAGGGTTGCGATCCCGCGCGCCTTGAGGTCGAGGATGATGCGGAACAGGGCGTCGACCTCTCGCTTGGTGAGAGCGGTGGTCGGCTCATCCATGATGATGAGCTTCGCCTCGGTCATCAGCGCGCGAGAGATCGCGACCAGCTGCTTCTGCGCGACCGACAGGCTCCCCACCTGCGCGTCGAGATCGATGTCGACGTTGATCTTCGCGATGGCCGCCTCGGCCTTGGCTCGCATGCGTCGCCAGTTGATGACCTTGCGCCCCTCGGAGATCTCCGAGGGAAGGGCGAGGTTTTCGAGGACGGTGAGGTTGGGGAACACGGAGAAGTCCTGGTAGATGACCTGGACGCCGTTCTCGATCGCGACCACGGGCGTGAGGCGCGACTGCTCCTCGCCGTTCATCTCGACGGTTCCGGAGTCCGGGGCGTGAACGCCCGAGATCACCTTGATGAGGGTGGACTTGCCGCTGCCGTTCTCACCGGCAAGACAGTGGATCTCGCCAGGGGCGATCTCCAGCGACACGTCGCTCAGCGCGTGAACGCCGGCGAACGCCTTGCTGATGCCCCGGACTGCCAGCACGGGTGCCGTCATTTCTCTCCTTAACGAGACGGGTGGGTGCGGACCCGGCGACGGTTCGCCGGGTCCGCGGATCGGGGTCCGCGCGACGGCGCGGACCCCGGCGGCTCAGAAGCCGAAATCGTCCACGTTGTCCTTGTTGATGACGACCCAGCCGTTGCCCTCGAGGACCTTGTCGCTGCCCGGGGAGAACTTCATGTCCTCGTAGCCCTTGACGCCCAGGTCGATGCCGTCCTCGATCTTCTCGCCGTCGAGGATCTTGGTGGCCAGCGCGGCGAGCGCGTATCCCGAGTCGGCCGGGTCCCACAGGGTCAGGCTCTTCACCAGACCGTCATCGAGGATCTGCTTGTTGGCCGCGGGCAGGCCGGTGCCGGTGACGAACACCTTGTCCTTGAGCCCGAGCTCCTCGATGGCACGAGCAACACCCGGCGCGTCGAACGAGCTGGTGCCCACGAAGCCGGTGACCTCGGGGTACTTCTTCAGGACCTCCTTGGCCGTCTGGTAGGCAACCTCACCGTCGTCCTGCGACTCGACGCGGGGCTCGGCCTCCAGGAGGGTCATGTTCGGGTAGGCCTCCTTCTGGTGCGCGACCGCGCCGTCGGCCCACTCGTTGTGCGAGGCGTTGGTGACGTGTCCGACCATCGTCGTGTAGGTGCCCTTCTCCCCCATCGCCTCGGCGAGGTTGTCCATGATGAACGCGCCGTAGTCGCTGTTGTTGAAGGCCTCGATGTCGTACTGGGTGTTCTCCTGCGTCGCACCCTCGTGGGTGACGACGACGATGCCGGCGTCCATCGCCTGCTTGAGAACGGGCTCCAGGGCGCCCGGGTCGACGGGGACGACGCCGATCGCGTCGACGCCCTGCGCGATGAGGTCCTGGATCACCTGGGCCTGCATGGTGGCGTCGGTCTCAGCCGGGCCCTTCTGGTAGACGTTGAGGCCGGAGTCGGCCGCGTACTTCTTGACGCCCTCCTCCATGCGGACGAACCACGGGTTCGTCGAGTCCTTGGGAACGATGACGATCGTGTAGTCGCCGCCCTCGGCGTTGTCGCCACCCCCGGCGTTGTCGCCGCCCCCGGCGGTTCCGCCGGCGGTGCAGCCGGTCAAGCTCAGGGCGACCGAAACGGTCAGGCCCAGCAGCGCTGCGGCGAAGCGTCCCTGCTTCTTCATGTGCGTCTCCTCGTGTGTGGGTGTCTCTGGTGCATATGCCGGCAGAACGCCCCGCACTGTCGCTGCACACCCGTCGCGGCTCTGCAGTCGACACACGGTGTTATCGGCGTCGTTGCTCGATTTGAAGCGCTTCATTCTTGAAGCGCTTCAAACGTAGCGGGAGAATCACTAGGATTCAACAGGTGATGCAGAGCTGTGACATCCCGAACCTGCGGCTCGCCCCACTGATCGATGCTGATCCAGGAGGTTTCATGGTTTCTCCCCCCATCGCCAGACGCGCGCGGGAGCGCGGATGACGCCCGCGCGTCGGCGCGTTGATACGTCGGGCGACGCCACCCCGTCACGCCCCGCGGGTTCGGGCGAGCCGGATGCGACGCCCTCACTCGCGCCGGTGCGGATCCGTGAAGTCGCCGAGCACGCCGGTGTGTCCGTCGGCACGGTCTCCAACACCATCAACCATCCGGAGCGTGTCCGCCCCGCCCTACGCGAGCGTGTCCTGCAGGCGATCACCACGCTCGGCTTCGTTCCGAACCAGCATGCTCGAGTCCTGACGGGAGCGACCAGCAACGTGATCGGGCTGGTCGTGCTCGACATCGCCAGCCCGTTCTACATGGGCGTCGCCCACGCCGTCGAGCAGGCGGCGCGCCGCAGCGGACAGGTCGTGCTGCTGTGCGACTCCGAAGGCGACCCCCGTCGCGAACAGGAGCTGCTCACCATGCTGTCCGCCCAGCGGGTGCGCGGTGTCATCCTCGCACCGGCGCGCGGCGTCTCGGCCGCTGCCCACTACCGTGCGGTGCACGCGGAACTTCCCATGGTGCTGCTGGACTACCCGGGGAGCTCCGGATTGTGCACCATCACGGTGGATCACGAGCAGGGCGGCAGGCTTGCGGCCACCATGCTCCTCGAACGCGGCCACGAACGCATCGGCTACATCGCGGGGCCGCGACGTCTCCGGCAGTTCGAACAGCGGGCGCGGGGCGCGCGGGCGGTTCTCGCCGAGGCCGGCCTGGACCCAGACCGGGCGTTCATCCCCGTGCACACCCGAGGCATCGGCATCAGCGACGGCGAGAGCGCAGCCCGCCGTCTCCTCGCCGCCACGGAACCCGACGACTGGCCCACCGCGATCTTCTGCGGGAACGACATGCTGGCGTTCGGGGCGTACCGTGCGCTCATCGCCGCGGGCGCTTCGGTGCCCGGCGACATCGCGCTGGTCGGCTACGACGACATCGAGTTCGCGAAGGACTGGGTGGTGCCACTGAGCACCGTCCGCCAGCCCATCGCCGAGCTCGGCATCGCCGCCGCGCACATGCTCGACCAGCAGACGGGTGCCGCACACGCCCACGACCACGTCGAGCTGGTCCTCACGCCCGAGGTGGTCCCGCGATCGTCATCTCACCCCGCATCGGGGGCGAGCATGGCCGCTTCGCGATCGAGGTAGACGTCGGGGCGGTAGTGCGTGACACCCGTGATGGTGACCGCCGTCACGGTACCGGATCCGTCACGCCGGAGGTCCGCGACCTCACCCGCGTCCCCGAAGCCGTCCTCGGCCTCCGCACGAAGCGCTCCGTGATCGTCGTGCATCACCACCGCTCCCGCCGCGGGGTCGAGCGCGGTATCGGACAGCTGCAGCACGACGCCGGGAAGCGACACGAGGTTGACGTCGCCCCACAGCGACAGGTACCGCCCGGCGGCACCCGGTTCGAGGAGCTCGTCGGTCTTCTCGTCGGCTTCTTCGACGGCGAGGTCGATGAGGGAGATGATGCCCGCAGCCAGGGCGCTGGCCGGCCCGTCGATGCGATTGGTCAGGACGCTGACGGCGAAGCCGGTCTTCGGGTCGGCCCACGACTGGGTGATGTGGCCGGGGAACCCGCCGGAGTGCCCGATCACCCGGCGATCACCGACCTTCCGGATGATCCACCCGAGACCGTACCAGCGGGTGGTCCCACCCGTCGAGATCTTCGACTCGTCGCGCTGCATCAGCCGCTTGGTGTCGTCCGCGAGGAACAGCCCGGTTCCGAAGGCATGAGCGGCCACCCACGCAGACGCCGTCTCGGCATTGGCCCAGAAGCCCGTCGCCGCCGACTCAGCGCCTGTGTCCACCGGCGGGATCACGGGCGCAGTCCGATCGCCATCGGCGCCGGTCATGCGCTCGGCCCGCGGGATGCCGTGACCGGAGGCTCGGCGAGCGGGGAGGCCGAATCCGCCGTCCACGTCCAGTTCGGGCCCGATCCGCACCTGCTCACTCATCGCCTCGGACATCGGACGCAGGGTGTCGCGGATCACGGTGGCGTATGAGGTGCCGGTCACGGCCTCCAGAACGAGCCCGAGCAGCGAGTAGGCGAGGTTGGAGTAGTGGAAGTGGGTATTGGCGGGGAAGACCCGATCGTGACGCAGCTGCGCAATGAGGCCGTCTCTGTCGACGAATGGCGCTTCACGCTGCCAGAAGTCCGCCGCGCGACCGTCGCGCTCCGCTCCGGACTGGTGCCCCAGCAGCTCCCGGATGCTGGATGATCCGATCGGAGCGTCGGCCAGCTCTGGGACGTGCTGGGCGACGGTGTCGTCCAGACGCAGCCGGCCGGCTTCCACCTGCTGCATGACGGCTGTGGCCGTGAACGTCTTCGAATGCGACGCGATCCGGAACACGTGCTCGGTGCCCAGCTCCTCTCCCGTCGACGTATCCGCGAGGCCGAACGCGCGCGAGTAGAGCAGATCGGTGCCCACACGCACCGCCACCTGAATGCCGGGCACGGCGTGGATCACCCGCTGCCGCTCGATCCACTCGTCGAGAAATGCGGTGAGATGCGGAACCAGGCGGACAAGATCAGCAGTCATGGACCCATGTTTTCATGCAGACGCGCGGGAACGCCGGAGCCATCGTCAATGCATGTTGACATCCAGCGCAGGTCAACATACATTGACGATGGAGGTGCACATGACCATTCAGACATCCATCGAGGCAGAAGACTCCGGCGAGCCGATGGCTGAGCTTCACCGGCTCACAGGGCTCCGCCAGCAGCTCGCCCGGGCCGAGGAGGCCCAGGTGCGCCGAGCCCGAAACCTCGGCTACTCGTGGCAGGCGATCGCGAGCGCGCTGGGGGTGAGCAAGCAGGCTGCTCACCGCCGCTTCGGGCGGCAGTGACCGTCCCCGCACCCACGAGCCACTGCGCCCGACGCCGTTGACCCGGTGCCGCTTACGCCGATGGGCCCGGCCCCGCGTGAGCGGGACCGGGCCCATCGGGCATCGCCGTCAGGCGTCGGTGGAACGAGTCCGCGGATCGCCGGTGGACTCGGCGTCGTCCGCCTCGCTTGCGGCGGCAGCGGGGGTCTCACCCGGAACCGGAGCACCCTCCGCCACGGTGAGGGCGTCGACCGCGATCGTCTCGGCACCCGCGGCCACAGCGACGGATCCCGTGGCCACGGGGATCGCCCCCGTGAGCACCGGGATCGTTCCCGTGGCGGGCGCATCCTCGACATCGCTCACCGCGTGCTCGAACTGCGACTGGTACAGGTTCCAGTACGCGCCCTTCTTCGCGATGAGTTCCTCGTGATTGCCCTGCTCCACGATGTCGCCGTGCTCCATCACCAGGATGAGGTCGGCGTCGCGGATGGTGGACAGGCGGTGCGCGATGACGAACGACGTACGTCCCTCACGAAGCGCGGCCATGGCGTGCTGCAGCAGCACCTCGGTGCGTGTGTCGACGGAGCTCGTGGCCTCGTCGAGGATGAGCACCGACGGCTGGGCCACGAACGCGCGCGCGATCGTGATGAGCTGGCGCTCACCTGCCGAGACGTTGGATGCGTCTTCGTCGAGAACCGTGTCGTAGCCGTCCGGCAGCGAACGCACGAAGTTGTCCACACGGGTGGCGACGGCGGCCGCGACGATCTCTTCGTCGGTGGCGCTTTCGCGTCCGTAACGGATGTTCTCGCGGATCGTGCCGGCGAACAGCCAGGGATCCTGCAGCACCATGCCGGTGCGCGAGCGCACGTCGTGGCGCGTCAGCTGGCCGATGTCCTGTCCGTCCAGCAGGATCCGGCCGCCGTCCAGCTCATAGAAGCGCATGATCAGGTTGACCAGCGTGGTCTTTCCGGCACCGGTCGGACCGACGATCGCCACCGTCTGGCCGGGCTCCACGCGGAAGGACAGTCCGGTGATCAGGGGCTTCTCGGGCGAGTAGGCGAACTTCACGTCCTGGAACTCGATGACACCGGGGCCGGCCACCAGCGCGGGGGCGTCGGCCGCATCCGGCTCCTGCTCCTGCTCGTCCAGCAGCTCGAACACACGCTCAGCGGAGGCCGTTCCCGACTGCACCACCGCGGCCATGCCACCGAGCTGCGACAGCGGCTGGGTGAACTGCTGCGAGTACTGCAGGAAGGCCTGCACATCGCCGAGGCGAAGCGTGCCGCCGGCCACCATGAGGGCGCCGACCACAGCGATTCCGACGTACACCACGGAGCCGATGAACATCATCGCCGGCATCATGATGTTGGAGAGGAACTGCGCCTTGAACGAGGCCTTGTACAGCTCCTCGTTCTCGACCGCGAACGCCTCGGCAGAGGCCTTCTCACGTCCGAACACCTTCACGAGCGCGTGACCGGAGAAGGACTCCTCCACCCGCGCGTTGAGCTTGCCGACCTGAGCCCACTGGACCTTGAAGGCGGCCTGCGAGCGCGGGCCGATCACGCCGAAGATGACGCCCATCAGCGGCAGGGAGACCAGTGCGATCAGCGCCAGGATCCAGTTGATCGAGAACATCATGATGAGCACGCCCAGCACGGTGAGCACCGAGGTGACGGCACCGGAGAGGGACTGCTGCATCGTCTGGGTGATGTTGTCGATGTCGTTGGTCACGCGGGAGATCAGCTGACCACGCTGCACCCTGTCGAAGTACGCGAGCGGCAGGCGGTTGATCTTCGCCTCGACCTCCTCGCGCAGCGACCACATGGCACGCACCATGATCACGTTGACCACGTATCCCTGGATCCAGTTCAGCAGTGCGGAGGCGACGTAGATCGCCAGGACCGCGAGGATCACGAGGCGCAGCGCGTCGAAGTTCACGCCGGCGCCGAGCTCGAAGTCCTTCAGCCCGTTGATGACGTTCGCGAAGTCGTTCTGCCCCATCTGCCGAAGCGCCTCGACCACGGCGGCCTGGTCCATGCCGACGATCGCGTCGGCACCGAGCACCGAGGTGAGCAGCGCCGCGGCTGCGGTCGACATGGCCCCTTCGAACACGAGGTTCGTCGCCTCGCCGAGCACCTTCGGCGCAGCCACCGCAAGCACCACACTGATGGCGCCGAGGATGGACACCCCGATGAAGGCCACCGCGTATGGGCGGAGCAGACCGATCATGCGCTTGAAGCTGGGCCAGAAGTTCTTGGCCTTTCCTCCCTGCGCCCACTCGCCCGCCTCCATGGCCTGCGCCATGGCCTGGGCCTGTTCGAGCTCTTCCTGGACAGCGGCGTCGTCGGCCGTCTTGTTCTGCGTCTCGCTCATGCGTCCACCCCCAGCTGCGACTCGACGATCTCACGGTAGGTCTCGCTGCTGGCGAGCAGCTCCTCGTGCGTACCGATCCCGGCGACCGTGCCGTCCTCCAGCACGATGATGCGATCGGCCTCGGTGATGGTGGACACGCGCTGGGCGACCACGATCTTCGTCACATCCGGCAGTTCGCGCCACAGCGCTTCCCGGAGGCGGGCGTCCGTGGTGAGATCGAGCGCCGAGAACGAGTCATCGAAGATGAGGATCTCCGGCTGACGCACGATCGCGCGCGCGATGGCGAGACGTTGGCGCTGACCGCCGGACACGTTCGTGCCGCCCTGCGCGATGGTGGATTCCAGTCCGTCCGGCATCTCGCGGACGAAATCGGCCCCCTGCGCGATCTCCAGCGCGTGCCAGAGCTCCTCGTCGGTAGCGCTCTCCCGGCCGAAGCGCAGATTCGAGGCGATCGTGCCACTGAAGAGGAACGCCTTCTGGGGCACCAGCCCCAGCCGCGACCACAGCGACTCCGCGTCCGCCTCGCGCACGTCGACGCCGTCGACGAGGACCGAACCGGTGGTGGTGTCGAACAGACGCGGAATGAGAGAGACCAGCGTGGTCTTTCCCGCACCCGTCGAGCCCACGATGGCCACGGTCTCGCCCTTGTCGGCGCGGAAGGTGACAGCGGACAACACAGGCGCATCGGCACCCGGGTACTGGAACGAGACGTCGTTGAAGGCGACCGTTCCGGTCTCGGGGAAGGACGCCACCGGGCGCTCGGGAGCCGTCAGCGTGGACGGGGTCTCCAGCACCTCGCTGATGCGGTCGGCGGACACGGCGGCGCGCGGGATCATGATCGTCATGAAGCTCGCCATGAGGACGCCCATCAGGATCTGCATGACGTACTGCATGAACGCGAACAGGGTGCCGACCTGCACGTGACCGGCATCGACCTGGATGCCGCCGAACCAGATGACGCCCACGATGGTGACGTCGAGGATCAGCATGGCGACGGGGAACAGCACCACGAACAGGGACCCGACCTTGCGGCCGACGATGCGGATGTCGGTGTTCGCCTCGCGGAAGCGGCCCTCCTCGATGGGCTCACGCACGAAGGCGCGGACCACGCGCACGCCGGTGAGCTGCTCGCGCATCACCCGGTTCACGGCGTCGAGCTTGCTCTGGTACGAGCGGAACAGCGGCACCATGCGGCTGATGATGGCCACCGCCACGATGAGCAGCAGCGGGATGGCCACGGCCAGCAGCCAGGACAGGCCGACATCCTGCAGCAGGGCCATGATGATGCCGCCGATGGCCAGCAGCGGCGCGGTGACGAGCATGGTGGAGCCCATCATCGCGAGCATCTGCACCTGCTGCACATCGTTGGTGTTGCGGGTGATGAGGGATCCGGGACCGAACTGCGAGACCTCGCGCTCGGAGAATCCGGAGACCTTGCCGAACACGTCGGCTCGGATGTCGCGGCCCGCCGACATCGAGGCGCGGGCGGCGAAATACGTGGCAATGAGCGATGCGGCGATCTGCCCGAGGGAGATGAGCAGCATCCACCCACCGGTGGACAGGATGTAGCCGGTGTCGCCGGTCGCGACGCCGGTGTTGATGATGTCTGCGTTCAGGTGCGGCAGGTACAAGGAGGCGAGGGCGGACGCGAACTGAAACACCACGACGGCGATCAGCCACGGCCAATATCGACCCAGGTACCGGACGAGAATTCTTCCGAGCACGTTCTCTCCGATGCAGGATTTCCTCGCGCGGGTGCGCGCGAGGCGACGGACTACGCTACGCGCTCTGCGTCTGCTGGGCAACGTCACGGCGTCCGCTCTCAGCGAAGCACGAACCTCCGACATTGGCCGGCGGCCCGGCAGCCATCACGATGACGGCGGGCAGACCACCGCGAGGCGACTCCGCTGTCGGCAGTAAGGGCCGTCGGCAGTAAGGGCCGTCGGCAGTAAGGGCCGTCGGCAGTAAGGGCTGTAGACATGAGGGCCGTCGACCGTGAGGTACGGGTCAGGCTGTCCCGGGATGGCCCCACGTGCCGGCGTCCGCGATGCCGCCCGGCGCGGATCGGGAGATCCCGGGACTATCCACCCGCCGACTGGCCTCCGCGGCACCGTTCGATGCGGGAGCCAGAGCCGAGGCGGGTAGGCTCGCACCGGTGCCCTCCCCCTCTCCCGCGCCAGTGAGGTAATTGACATGACGACCGACGTCCTCGCCCCCGTCCGCGCCACCGGAGTGCTCGCCGTGCTCCGCGCCCCGTCGCCCGAGCACGCGATGCGGGCGATCGACGCCCTGATCAGCGGTGGAATCCGCGGCATCGAGGTCACCTACTCCACTCCCGACGCGGCCGCGGTGATCGCGCGCGCCATCGCCACCTATGGCGCCTCGGCATACGTGGGAGCGGGAACCGTGACCACCGAAGCTCAGGCACGTGAGGCCGCAGACGCGGGCGCCGCCTTCCTGGTGAGCCCGGGCACGCGTCCGGAGCTGACGCAGGCGATGAAGGCGACGGGAGCGGTCACCATGACCGGCGCGCTGACTCCCACCGAGGTGATGTCCGCCGTCGAGCTGGGCTCCGACGTCGTGAAGATCTTCCCCGCATCGCTGGGCGGCCCGAGCTTCCTGGGTGCGCTGCGCGGCCCGTTCCCGAACGTCCCGCTGATGCCCACCGGCGGTGTTACCCCGGACAACCTCGCAACCTGGTTCGCCGCTGGTGCGATCGCAGCGGGTGCGGGTGGCGATCTGGTTCCCGGAGCCGCCCTGGCCGCGGAGGACTACGAGGAGATCACGCGGCGGGCGCGCCTCTTCGCCGACGCGCTGCGCGCCGTCCGCGAGGCCTGAACTCCCGCGGCGGACATCGCCCACGTAGCATGTGGGTGATGGACGCGTCCTTCGCAGCGGTCGTGTCCTGAACACGACGAAGGGGGCGTCCATGAGTGACGAGCGTCAGGATCCGCAGCACCAGAACGGATCGGAAAGCGATCCGCCACAGACACCGGAGGCGGCATTCCCGCCGGCGACGGACGCCTCGGGCGAATCCGCGCAGGAACCGGATGAAGCGGCGGATTCGGTCGCGCCGGGGCCGGCGATCCCGGATGCCGACGGGCAGACCTCGGGCGATACCGGAGAGCCGACGGCCGACCCGTCTGACGGACCGCCCCCACCGCAGTCCGCGCCACACGGGCAGCCGCCGGCCTCGCTCTCCGGTCAGCCGGCGCCCACCCACCCGTACGGGCAGCCGCCGGCCCCGCCGTACGGGCAGCCGCCGGTCCCGCCCTCCGGTCAGCCGGCACCCACCCACCCGTACGGTCCGTCGGCACCCACTCAGCCTTACGGCGGCGCAGGTGCCCACGCGAACGACGCACCGGCCCAGACCTACGGGCAGACCTCCCCGACCCAGCCGTACGGCGACGCAGGCGCGGGGGCCTACGGGCACAACGCACCGACGCTGCCGTATGGGCAGTCGGAGCTGCCCCAGCCGTACGGCAACACGGACACGGGCGGCTACGGGCAAGACGCGCCCACGCAGCCCTACAGCCAAACAGCACCCACCCAGCCCAACACCCAAACAGCACCCACACAGCCCTCCGGCAACGCGGGCACGGGAGCCCTTGGACAAGACGCACCAACCCAGCCCTACAGCCAAACAGCACCCACCCAGCCCTACGGCAACGCGGGCACGGGAGCCCATGGGCAAGACGCACCAACCCAGCCCTACAGCCAAACAGCACCCACCCAGCCCTACGGCAACGCGGGCACGGGAGCCCATGGGCAGGACGCGGCGACCCAGCCTTACGGGCAGGCAGCGCCCACCGAGCAGCACGGCCAGGGCACACCGACCCAGCCGTCTGGCCAGACAACACCCACCCAGCCGTACGGGCAAGACACACCGACCCAGCCGTACGGGCAAGGCGCGCCGACCCAGCCCTACGGCCAGATTCCCCCCGCCCAGCCGTACGGCGCCGCGGGCCCGGCCGGATACGGGCACTCTCCCGCGGGTCAGCCGGCATACGGATCTCCGGCCTACGGCCAAGCGCCGACGCCCGCCCCGTACGGCGCCCCGCCCGCCCCGTACGGCGCCCCGCCCGCACCGTACGGCGCCCCACCCACGCCGTATGGCACCCCGCCCTTGGGCGGCGGCACACCGACGCAGCCCGGACACCCCGCCGCCTCACAGATGACCGGCACGGTGGTCCCGTCCGGACGTAAGAAGTGGGTGCTTCCCACGCTGATCGGCGTCGGTGTTCTCGCCCTGCTGGCGATCATCGCGATCGTCGTCGGCATCGCTCTGCAGAGCTCCGGCACGTCCACGGAGCCCACGCCGGCGCCCGCGCCCACCACCAGCTCCGCCGATCCGAAGCCCTCCGCGACGCCGAAGCAGAGCGCGACTCCGAAGGCGTCACCGACGCCCAAGGGAACGGCGACACCGAAGCCCAGCGGCACGGCTAAGCCCACCCCGCAGCCGACGGCATCCGCCGAGCCGACGCCGAAGTCGACCGGCACCGCCGGAGGCGAGGAGGGGCTGCCCGGCACCGGCACCACCGAAGCGAAGCTCCAGGCACTCATCGATCACTACAAGACCGCCCGAGACGACGGCTCGCTGTGGAAGGAGATCCCCGACACCGAGTTCAATCGCACCGCGGTGCAGGCGTTCCTTTTCATCATCACCGATCTGAAGGGCGGCACGGTGTTCGGCGTCGACGAGAAGACCGCCAAGGAATACGAGGCGAAGGCGAAGCAGGCCGAGGAGCATCTCCTGGCGCAGGAGCCCCTCGGCATCGACATCCACATCGACACCGGCAAGCGCGAGTTCGTCTATGACGGCGACACCGGCGAGGGCGGATACGTGGACTGACCGCGAAACCCCCTGAGAGATAGAAATCGCACCTCCGAGACGTCTCGGAGGTGCGATTCTCATCTTTCACGACGACGCTGTGCGCGTCAGGCCGGAATCAGCCCCTCGGCGCGAAGCTCATCCCACAGTGCGGCGGGGATCGGCGCCGTCACGAGGTCGAGGTTCTGGCGGATCTGGTCGGCACGCGCCGTTCCGACGATGACGGACGCGGTGGCCGAGTCCTGGAACGGGAACTGCAGCGCGGCGGCGGGAAGGGGCACCCCATGCCGGTCGCACATCGCGGCGATCCGGGTCACACGCTCCCAGATGTCGTCGGGAACGGCGCCGTATTCGTACCGGCTGTCGCGAGACGGCACGGCCGTGGCCAGCAGACCCGAGTTGAACACGGAGGCGGCGACAACGGCAGTGTCGCGAGCATGGCAGGCGGGAAGCACCTCACTCGCCGCGGGCTGTTCGAGCAGCGTGTACCGTCCGGCGATCATGATCACGTCCAGATCGGCCTCCCGCACCGAGCGGGCAAGAGCATCCGACACCATGGAGCCGATACCCACGGCGCTGACGAGCCCCTCGGCGCGCAGTTCCTGCATCGCCGGATAAGCCTCCGCGATGGCCTGGTCCAGGTGACCCGAGCGCTCCGGGTCGTGCAGGTACAGCACGTCGATGCGGTCCAGCCCCATCCGCTCCAGGGACTCCGCGAGCGAGGCGCGCACGCCATCGCCGTCGTAGGCGAGTTCGCGGCGCACGTCGGTGCGGACATGGAAGGCGTTGTCGAGGTCGAGTCCGCCGTCGTCATCGGGGTTCGGCCGGATCAGCCGCCCGGCCTTGGTGGAGACGATGAACTCGTCTCGGGGCTTGGTCTGCAGGAAAGCCCCGAGACGTCGCTCCGACAGCCCGAGACCGTAGTGCGGCGCGGTGTCGAAGTAGCGCACGCCGCCCTCCCAGGCGGCTTCGAGCACCTCCCAGGCCTCGTCGTCCGACACCTCGCGGAACATGTTGCCGAGGTTGGCGGCTCCGTAGCCGAGCCGCACCGGCAGCTCTGCCAGGCCCGACACGGTGTCACGCATTCGCGTGCGCTCCGCTCCACGTGTACCGCTCGCGAGACTCCGCCTTCATCTCCATGCCCGTGCCCGGTGCCGTCGGAGCCATGTAGTTCCCGCCCTGGATGTCTGTCGGGATGACGAAGTGCTCGTGCAGGTGGTCGACGAACTCGATCAGTCGCCCCTCCTTCGAACCCGAGACAGCCACGAAGTCGAACATCGACAGATGCTGCACCGCCTCGCACAGCCCGACACCACCGGCGTGCGGGCACACCGGAACTCCGAACTTGGCGGCCAGCAGCAGGTTGGCGATGTTCTCGTTCACCCCGCCGACGCGGGCAGCGTCGATCTGCATCACGGAGATCGCCTCGGCCTGCAGCAGCTGCTTGAAGATCATGCGGTTCTGCGCGTGCTCCCCAGTGGCCACCCGGATCGGTGCGACGCCGCGCGCGATCTCCGCGTGGCCGAGGATATCGTCGGGGCTGGTGGGCTCCTCGATCCATGCCGGCTGGAACTCGGCGAGCGCGTTCACCCACTCGATGGCCTCGCTCACCTCCCAGCGCTGGTTGGCGTCGATGGCGATCGGGAAGTCGGGACCGCACACCTCGCGTGCCTTGCGGAAGCGACGGATGTCGTCCTGCAGATCGGCGCCCACCTTCAGCTTGATCTGCGTGAAGCCATCTGCCATCGCCTCGCGCGCCAGGCGCTCCAGCTTCTCGTCGGAGTACCCGAGCCATCCGGGGCT
Organism: Microbacterium nymphoidis; assembly: GCF_021044885.1. Lineage (GTDB taxonomy): Bacteria > Actinomycetota > Actinomycetes > Actinomycetales > Microbacteriaceae > Microbacterium > Microbacterium nymphoidis. Next base: position 1,469,366 of record NZ_JAJNOD010000001.1, read on the forward strand.
GGTGGTGTAGCCCGGGTAGCCCTCCGCGAGCAGGCGCTCGGTGCGCTCGGCGCGGCCCGCCTCCGCGTCGCGCAGGATCTGCAGTGCGTCCTCGGGCGTGAGGGCGTTGGTGAGGTAGCGGAAGTCGACGAGGGAGACGATCTCCTCCGGACTGAGCTGGGACAGCAGCTGCCACAGCGGCAGACCGGCACGCTTGGCCTTGATGTCCCACAGGGCGTTGATCACGGCTCCGATCGCCATGTGCATGACGCCCTTTTCGGGGCCGAGCCAGCGCAGCTGCGAGTCGCCGTTGATCTCCTTCCAGGTGCCGCCCATGTCATCGAGCAGCGGCTCGATCTCACGACCCACCAGATGACCGGCCAGGGTGTCGATGGCGGCGACCTGGACGTCGTTGCCGCGACCGATGGTGAACACGAACGCGTGCCCCGAGATGTCGTCGTCGGCGTCGGTGACGATCCGCACGTATGCGGCCGAGTAGTCGGGGTCCGGGTTCATCGCGTCGGAGCCGTCGAGGCTGAGCGAGGTGGGGAAGCGGATGTCTGTCGTTTCGAGGGCGACGATACGGCTCACGTGAGATCTCCTTGGATCGGGCTCTCACAGATTAAACATCGGATGTCTATACTGTCAATTGACGCCGCCTGACGCGGCCACACGGAAACGGAGCATCGATGAAGTTCGCACGTCTGGGTCCCGTCGGCGAGGAGATCCCCGTCGTCATCACTGCTGACGCCACGCTGGACCTGCGTGGCGTCACCGCCGACATCGACGGAGCCTTCCTGGAGAACGATCCGATCTCCCGCACGCAGGCGGCGATCGACGCCGGCCGGCTGCCGGTGCTGGCGGGTGCGGACGAGCTGCGCATCGGCGCGGCGATCGCCCGCCCGAGCGCCGTCATCTGCATCGGGCAGAACTACGCTGCGCATGCGCGGGAGTCCGGTGCGGAGCCGCCGACGATTCCGATCATGTTCCTCAAGACGCCGAACACCGTCGTGGGTCCGAATGATGCCGTCACGATCCCCCGCGGGAGCGAGAAGACCGACTGGGAGGTCGAGCTCGGCGTCGTCATCGGCACCCGTGCCGCCTACCTCGACTCACCGGAGGAGGCCGCTGCGCACATCGCCGGGTTCGTGATCTGCGACGACGTCTCCGAGCGGGCGTTCCAGATGGAGGTCTCCGGGGGACAGTGGTCGAAGGGCAAGATCGCCTTCGGCTTCAACCCCACCGGCCCGTGGCTGGTCACGCCGGATGAGATCGATCCGCGCAACGTCGGACTGCGCAGCTTCGTCAACGGGGAGCCGCGTCAGGACTCCAACACCAACGACATGATCTTCGATGTCACCCACATCGTCTGGCACCTGTCGCAGTACGTCACCCTCGAACCCGGTGACCTGATCCTCACTGGCACCCCGCAGGGTGTGGCCTTCGGCGGCAAGTTCCCCTACCTGAAGGCCGGGGACGTCGTGGAGGTCGAGATCGACGGACTGGGGCGTCAGCGCCACGAATTCATCGCATGGGAGAAGAACTGATGGGAAGCATGGACGGACTCGTCGCCGTCGTCACGGGCGGCGCACAGGGAATCGGCGCGGCCATCGGCCGGCGCCTGCATGAGGAGGGCGCCACCATCGCGGTGCTGGATCTCAACCCCGACATCGCCGATGCCGCCTTCTCCGCGTACCGGGCGGACATCTCGGATCGCGCCAGCGTCACCGCGGCCGTCGAACAGGTCGCGGCGGACCACGGCCGCATCGACATCCTCATCAACAACGCCGGCATCGGCGCACAGGGCGACATCGCGGCCAACGACGACGACGAGTGGGCGCGCGTTCTGTCGATCAACGTCACCGGGATCGCGCGGGTGACCAGCGCTGCCCTGCCGTGGCTGCGCCAGTCGCCCTCCGCAGCAATTTGCAACACCTCGTCCATCGCGGCGACGACGGGCCTTCCGCAGCGCGCGCTGTACTCTGCGACCAAGGGCGCCGTTCTCTCCCTCACGCGTGCCATGGCCGCCGATCACCTCCACGAGGGCATCCGCGTCAACGCCGTCAACCCGGGTACCGCCGACACGCCGTGGATCGGCCGGCTCCTGGAGAAGGAGACCGACCCCGAGGCGGAGCGCGCCGCGCTCCAGGCGCGCCAGCCGCACGGTCGCCTGGTGTCCCCGGATGAGGTTGCCGACGCGGTCGCCTACCTCGTGAGCCCGCGGTCGGGTTCGACCACCGGAACGTTCATCGAGGTCGACGGCGGCATGGCGCAACTGCGTCCGCGTCCGCGCTCCTGATGCTCGTGCCGGGTGCGCCCGCCGAGCGGACGAGTTTTTTCCGCAATGCGGGTGAAAGTTCGCCCGCGGGCATCTGAGACGCGCTACGCTGGAAGCGACTTGAGAGATCGAGTCACATTCTTCTGATGATCATTGCCCGAAACTGAACATCAGACCTCAGCGGACTGCCGCATTGTGTCAGTCCAAGCGGCGCCCAGCCACCCCCCTTGGCTGGGCGCCGTTTATCGTCTGTGGCAGGAAGTCGGCGCCATCGCCCATCCCCCAGGCCCGTGACCACCCATCACCGCCGTCTCAGGTCGCGTCGAGTCCGTAGACCCGCTCGGCGTTCGTCCGCAGCACGGCGCCGGCGTCGATGCCGCGAGAAGCGATCCACTCGCGAACGATCCGCTCCCACGCGCCGTATCCTGCCACGGCGTCACCCGGGAAGGAGGCGGGCCAGTCACTGGCGTAGAGGAGGCGCTCCGCACCGAACGCCTCCAGCGCCACATCCAGGAACGGCTCGAACTGAGCGGCGGAGAAGGCGCCGTCGCTCTCGCCCGGCAAGCCCGACACCTTGCACACCAGGTTCGGGCGCTCGGCAAGGTCACGGATCGATCGCGACCAGCCGCCCGCGGACGGGTCGGCCGGCGCCTCCGCCGAACCCACGACCGGCTTGCCGAGGTGGTCCAGCACGATGCTCAGCTGCGGGAGCTCGTCCGCGAGCGCCGCGACATCGCGGAGCTGGGCCTCGCCGCGCACGCAGGCATCGAACACCAGTCCGTGCGCGGCCGCGAGTTCCGCCCCGCGGAGGAAGTCGGGGGTGAGCGCAAAGCCCGGCGCCTCCCCCTGGAGCAGCCGACGCACTCCGACCACGCCGGGTCGCGAGGACAGGGCGGCCAGATGCTCCGCGACCGCGTCGCCCTGTTCCAGCGCGGCGAAGGCGATGAATCCCCGCACTGGCAACGGCAGCGAGGCCACCCAGTCCACCTCGGCGAGCGCCTGGTCGGGGCGCGCATCGGCCTGCATGAAGATGAACGCACGGTCATCGGACATCCCGGCCAGTGCGTGTTCGAGCTCCCGCGGGCCGAACGTTCGGTCCAGGTCACCACTCAGCCAGCCGTAGTCGAGAACGGCGGGGTCCCAGAGGTGGAGATGCGCGTCGAGGATGTGCATGCGTCTATCCTGCCGGACATCCGATGTCTCGCTATCATGACCCCATGGCGGTGACTGACGAGGCGATCCAGAAGATCAAGGCGATGATCGTGCGCGGCGAGCTGGGCCCGGGCGATCGGCTGCCCCCGGAGAAGGAACTCGCTGAACGGCTGGGCCTGTCCCGCAACTCGATGCGGGAGGCGGTCAAGGCGCTGGAGGTCATCCGGGTGCTCGATGTGCGCCGCGGCGATGGAACGTACGTCACCAGCCTGGAACCGCACCTTCTGCTGGAGGCCATCTCGTTCGTCGTCGACATGCACGACGACGAGTCGCTGCTCGAAATCTTCACCGTTCGACGCGTCCTCGAATCACACGCCACCGCGGCGGCCGCACTCAAGGCGAGCGATGAGGACGTCGCCTCTCTCGAAGCGGAGATGGATCAGGCCCTCGGTCTCACCGACATCGCCGAGCTCGTCGCCCACGATCTGCGCTTCCACGGCGCGATCACCCGGATGGGCGGGAACAACTACCTCTCGAGCCTGCTCGACAGCCTCAGCAGCCAGACCGTGCGCGCACGGCTCTGGCGCGGTCTCACCCAGGACGGCGCGGTCGAGCGCACACTCAGCGAGCACCAGGCGATCGCGGAGGCCATCGCCGCACACGACCCCGAACTCGCGTCCTCGCTCGCATCCGTACACGTCTCCGGAATCGAGCGGTGGCTGCGCAAAGCCGCGGCCGCCTCTGCCACAGCGGATGACTCACGGGATGCGGACCAGTCCGCCCCCACCCCCGCCGACTGAGACAGGCGACGGCGGCCTTCGCACGGACAGGCCGGCGGGCTCAGACGAAGCGGATGGCCGCCTGCAGGCGCGTGCGGACGTCGAAGATCTCCGTGCCGCCGAGATCACGCACACCGGTGATCCCCCGACGCAGCACGGTCGTGAGCGCACCGCGGCCCACGACCACCGCCGCGAGCGAGCGGACCCGCCCGAGTTCGGTGATCTGCTCCGGGACATCGGCGTCGGGCAGCACCACGATCACGCCGCCGAAGCGGACCCCGGCAGCCTTGCCCAGCGCACGCGCCGCCGCCACGGTCGCCCCCACTGGTGCCGCGTCCACACCCTCGCCGATCACCTCGCCACGACGGAACTTGACCGGTGCGGCGTAGTCGTCGCTCGCGACCGCGAACAGGCCGCTCGGACCGAGGACGACGTGATCGAGCTTTCCGCCGATGCGCGGCACGGCGACGTCATGCCAGATCGTGTAGCCCATGCCCAGGTCGGAGAGCGAGCGGGCGGTGTTCTCCTCCGCGAGCGCGTCGGCGAGCAGGCGCCGAAGCTCCCGGGGTGCGGAGCGCACCAGCGCCGGGTCGTAGGGATCGGGGAGCGCGACGCCGCGCCCGGCCCACTCGCGAATGCCCACGAGATACCGCTCGCGGTTGTAGCCGCCGGGCTGTCCGTGACTGCGCGGACCCGGCCGGGTGTCGCTGGGGCGGCTGCGCACGGTGGGTTCCGGGGCGAACGTCGGGTGGGAGACGGAGGCACCCCCGCGTCCGCGGTCGTACGCGGCTCGCGCGGCGGGGGTGCCCACCAGTTCCCATGCAGCCTGCACGCGAACGAAGAGCGCGGCGTCGCCGCCCGTGTCGGGGTGCGCCTCCCGCAGCCGGAGTCGATACGCCCGACGAAGTTCTTCGTCGCTCGCATCAGCCGCCACGCGCAGAATCTCATACGCGGACGCGGCCAGCGGCGACCCGCTCACGAAAAGAGCGCCGTCGGTGCGCGGAACGCGAGAGCTTCCTCTCCGAGACCGTCGGGCAAGTCGGCGATGGTCGCCGGCGACCATGCGGGCGACCGGTCCTTGTCCACGAGCTGAGCACGGATGCCTTCGGCCATGTCGGGGCGCGCGGACAGGAACGCTCCCACGTGGAACTCCTGCTCCAGCACGGCCCGCAGATCGTCCGCCTCGCGGGCGGCGCGAATCGAGGAGAGCGTGACCGCCAGCGAACTGGGCGACACTTCCCCCAGCAGATCGGCGGTGGTGGCTGCCTCTCCTCCGATCTCCCGCAGGCGCTGCACGATGTCACCGACCGTGTCCCGTGAGAAGGCATCGTCGATCCATTCGCGAGCGTCTTCCAAACGCGAGCGTCCGGGCGTCTCATCGAACAGCATGAGCAGCTCCATCGGCGTTCCCGGGTCGGCCCGGTGGCGCAGAGCGTCCAGTGCGGAAGGCAGCCGATCCGACGGAACGAGCTGATCGGCGAAACCCGCCCAGATCGCGTCCGCGGCGTTCATCGAGACGCCGGTGAGGCCGAGGTACTCCCCCACGCGGCCCGGGGCGCGTGCAAGCAGCAGGCTGCCGCCGACGTCCGGGGTGAATCCGATGCGCGTCTCCGGCATCGCGAGCTGCGAGCGTTCGGTGACCACGCGTACCGCGGCGTGCCCGGCGAGCCCGATGCCACCACCCATCGTGATCCCATCGGCGAACACCACGACCGGTTTGGGGTACTCGTGGATCAGCAGATCCAGTGCATACTCCTCACGGAAGAAGTGCAGGGCTTCGTCGGGCCGTCCACCGATCAGCGACTCACGAACGGCGCGGACATCGCCGCCCGCGCACAGGCCGCGGTCGCCGGCGGCATCGATCAGCACCGCCGACACGTCCGGATCCGATATCCAGCCGCGCAGGGCCACCAGCATGATCTCAATCATGTCGATGCTCAGGGCGTTGAGGGTGCGCGGCCGGTTCAGCGTCAGCTGTCCCAGGCCCCCCGTCATCTGGACGATCACCGAGGCGTCCGACTGTGGCGTGCTCACCCGGCCTAGGTTACCCTCGCGACAGGGACCATCGGTCACCGCAGCGGGCACAGCGGTGGCAGACGCGCCTCCGGAATCGCCGATGATCCACCGGAGAAACGCTGAATCGGCCACAATGAGATGACCTGATTCGCGACGAAGAGAGGCTGGCACATGCCCGAAGGACACGTGTTGGAGTTCCGGAGCCTCACGAAGCGCTACGGTGCGGTGACCGCCGTCGACGGCCTCACCGCCCGCGTCGAGCCCGGTGTGGTGACCGGCTTCCTCGGTCCGAATGGTGCCGGCAAGACGACGACGTTGCGAATGCTGCTGGGTCTCGTCACCCCCACGTCCGGTTCTGCGCTGATCGACGGCGCACCCTACGGGCGCCTCGCTCACCCGGCACGAACCGTCGGGGCGGTGCTCGAAGCAACGTCCTTCCACCCGGGGCGCACCGCCTCCGATCACCTCAAGGTCTACGCACGTGCCGCGGGCATCGCGCTCTCTCGCGTTCCCGAGGTTCTGGAACTCGTCGGGCTGAGTGGCGCCGCAGGACGCAAGGTGGGCGGCTACTCCCTGGGCATGCGGCAGCGCCTCGCGCTCGCAACGGCGCTGCTGGGCGACCCCGGCGTTCTCGTGCTGGATGAGCCGACGAACGGACTCGATCCCGAGGGCATCACCTGGATCCGCGGCTTCCTTCGCGCGCTCGCTGCCGAAGGTCGCACCGTGCTGGTCTCCTCGCACATGCTCGCGGAGGTCCAGCAGACGGCAGACGCGCTGATCATGATCTCGGGCGGTCGGCTGGTCTTCCACGGAGGGTTCGGCGACCTCCTCACCGACGAGGAGTCGGCCACGGTGGTCGACGGTCCCGACCGAGGCGCGCTGGCCGCCGCACTGCGTGAAGCCGGTCTCACCGCCGAGCTCCTGCGCTCAGGTCTCACCGTCCGCGGCGCGACCACCGCCGAGGTGGGCGCGGCCGCAGCGGACGCCGGCGTGGCGCTCTCACTGCTGCAGCGCAAGGGCCCCTCGCTGGAAGAGGTGTTCTTCGAGCTCACCAACGGCACGCGGGTACACCCTTCCGCTTCGGGCCGCGCGCTGGGCGATGCAGACGCGGGCGCTGCAGCCGGCGGAGGTTCTGCGATCACGTCCGCGGCAACGGTCGCGACCGGTGCCGGACCCGCCGCTGCCGGTGCGGGATCCGTGGCCGCCGGCGCGGTGGCCGGAGGAGCCTTCGCCACGGCCGCAGCGAGTGCGGCAACGGACCGTGACGAGCCGGACACGTCCTCGGCCGGCGCCGCTGAGCAGATGCTCCTGGGCGAACCCGCTGTCACGCAGGACTCCGACGTGAGTGCGGATGCCGCTACGGACGCGCCGAGTGGAGTGGACGGTTCCGTCGGGGAGGGCGGCGATACCGCGGATGCCACGCCGACAAACGGCGAAGAATCGAGCGAGGACCGCCTTCTCCTCCCTGTGGCCCCCGCCGACGCCGAGCCTTCCGAGTCGAACGTTCCGGCAGCCGAGTTCGGCTCGCGCGCCGAGGGCCGCGGAGCTCTCGAAGAGGGGGGCCCGGACGCAGCCGCCGAGTCTGACGCCGACCGTGACGACATTCACGGAGCCGGCACCGACGGTGGCATCTATGACGGCACCGACACCGAAACTGGCGCCGACACCGAAACTGACGCTGACGCTGACGCTGCAGTTCCGCACGCGGAGCGCGCTGACGTTGAGAGCCCCGATGACGCCGACGAGGCTACCCGCGACGACATCCACGGAGCCGACGCTGACGGGAACGGCTTTGCCAGTGCCCACGCTCCCGCGAGCCCGCACGATGACGCGTATGGCTCCGACGGAGCCGCGTTCGCCTCGGAGGCCGATGCGAGCGGCCCCATCACAGGCCCCGATGACGCCGCCGGCAGGTCCTCGGACGATGAAGCTGACCACTCCGCCGACGATGCGGCACCGGATATCGTGAGCTTCGCCGGTGCGTCCGATGCCGGCGAATCCGCTCGTGATCTTTCCGACGAAGAGCCGGGCGACGGCACCACGCCGCCGACCGAGGACACTGGGCTGTCGAGCGACACCGCGCTGTCCGGCGATGCCCCGACGTCCGCCGAGGATGCTGACGGCTGGGGCGCTTCCGAGACAAGCGGTGAGGAAGCGCCTTCACAAGAATCCCCCACGGCGGAAGCGCTCGATTCCGCGCAGCCGGTCCCTGAATCCAACGACAGGCAGGACGTGAGTTCGGACGATCGTGGACCGGCGGGGCTCGGTACCGCATGGTGGATGCCTGCCGAGATTCGCGTTCCCACCGGGACCGCGTCGCTGATGGATGCGCCGGACGAGGACGCCCGGGACGGTTCTGCGGCGAGCACCGAGCCGGTCGCCGAGACGAGCGAGACGCTCGCCGAAGACGGGACGAATCACCAGGCCGACGCAGACGCCGCAGGTCCGCCCGAGGACTCCCCCGGCCTCGAAGACGAGCGAGGCGGCACGAGCGACGGCGGTCACCTCGACGCGGACACGAACACCGAGCCGGAAGCAGCCGCAGTCGGCGGTGCTGAAGAGTTCTCCTCGGGCGCTCACACAGACGTCGCCGCCGACGCTGATGCCGACGCCGATGCAGACGCGGGTGCAGGCGCAGAGCCCGCCGGTGGTCCGGACGCATACACGGGTGCAGAAGCCACCGCGGCGAACGATGGTGGCGCCGACGGCGACGCATATGGCGTCTCGACGGCGTTCGACAACGTCACGGATGCCGGAGTCCCCGAGACCGGCGATGGTGGCACGAAGGACGCATCGCCGGTGGAGACCGCCCCCGGCTCTGGGGACACTGTGCCTCCCACCAGCGTGGAACTTCCCCTGGGAGAGAACGAGGGCTCGGTCTCAAAGGACGCTCCCGCGGGCCAGGCTGACCAAGCTGCACCTCGTGCCTGGTGGATGCCTGCGTCGATGAAGTACCCGTTCGGCGATGATCCTGCTCTCGACTCTGACAGCAGACCAGCTGACCACGCAGTTGCGGGCCCCGCCGACGACGCCACTGGCCGCTCCGACGACCGGGGTGCTGGCACGGCCTCCTCGGTGCCGGACAGTTCGTACCTGCCAGAGTCGGCGAGCGTCACGGGCGACGGCGAGATCGATCTCGCCGCAGAATCTGCCTTCCCGGCAGAAACAGACCACGCGCACGACAGCACCGACAGCACCGACAGCACCGACAGCACCGACAGATCTTCTCGTCTGCCCGCGGCGGACTCGGACGAGGACGGCCTCGGCGACGAGATCACACCGGACTGGGCGATGCCGCTGTCGGCAGCCACCGCCACGACCGCCCCCGCTGAGCCGCAGATCATCCACGAGCCCGAGGGCACAGACGAGCCTCAGAGCACAGATGAGCCCCAGAGCACAGACGAGCCCGGCTCGGTGAGTGCTTCTGCCGCGCCGCAGCGACCCGAGCGTCGCCCGTGGTGGCGTCTCTCACGTCGACGCTCCGCTGAGGCGACCGAGAACGCCGCCGCGTCGTCGGACGCCGCGCCGCCGGTGGTCACAGACGCCATCGGCACGCTCGATGAGCTCTTCAACAACGCCGAGGCGACCGAGGACGCCGCTGTTTCGGAGTCCGGGGCGTTCACGGGAGACGATGCCACGGGACTGCAGGGTGCGGTTCCTGCCGAGCAGGCATCGCCTGCAGAGGCCACGTCCGAGGACGATCCCGCGGGAGACTGGAACCTGCCCACCGAGTTGATCTCCGTGGTCCCGGCAGCGGGAGACGAGTCGACACTCACCACCGATGCTGCCCTGGCGAGCACGCCTCGCATCTCGGAGAACTCGGCGGGCACTGATCAGTCCGCCGGGGCGAGGCCGGAGGCCTCCGCGCAGGGTGAGGCCGATGTGCCGCCCACGGCCGCCCATGATGCCGCCGTGCTGGAGTCTCCTCTCCCCGACACGTCCGCGGAGCGCAGCGAACCGGAAGCTTCCCTCACCGACGCCAGCCCCGAACCCGATGCGGGCACCAGCACAACGAGCGCGTTCGCAGACGCGGATGACAGCGGGCAGACAAGCGTCACGACTCAGTCCGACCCGGCGCTATCCGGCGAGACACCCTCGTTCCACGAATCCGACTCCAACGCGACGCCGACCGACGCGACACCGACCGACGGGCCGACCGACGGGAACGCAACGCCGACCGACGGCAACGCGACGCCGACCGACGGGAACGCGACGCCGACCAACGGGAACGCGACGCCCAACGACCATGAGGCGGCCGACGGCTACGCAACCTTTGCGGACAACACAGCACCCGGTGGTACGGCTCCGTCCGATGACGTCACCACGCCGAGCGAGCACGCGCCCTCGTCCGACACCTGGTCACCGAACGCCGAGGCACCGGCACCGGCGAGCGAGAGCGACATCCCTGAGCACGACGGGTCCGCCTTCGACATTCCTGTCTTCGAGGCCACGGATGCACCGGAGCCCGCTCCGGCCCCCGCCACCCCGCCGCTGTTCCGCGCCCCTGCCACGGCCACCACTTCTTTCACGGCGACGCCGTCAGCGGAAGACCCCGCCCCGGAACAGCCGGATGACTCCGCGTGGGCTCCAAGGCAGGACAGCGGACCCGGCGAAGGGTGGACCCCGCCGCAGCCGCCGCGCACCAATGCTGACGCCAGCACCGCCTCTGACAACACCGTGTTCGAGGTGGCGCCCACCGGTGAGATCGGCGTCATCCGGGCCGAGGACATCGCCGCCGAGACCCGGTACGAGGTGGCGGCGACGGGCGAGATCGGCATTATCCGCACCGGTACGATTCCGGTGGTCACGGCGGAATCCATCCACTCGACCGACACCAGCTCCGCTCACACGTCGGACCACGATGGTACTGAGCACGCCGGCGATGGAGTGGAGCCCGCGGATGCGGCGGTCGCCGACACGCACCACACCGGAGAAGTCCGCTCGGACGACAACCTCTCGTCCGAGCCGAGCCACGACGGCCCTCTCGACGACGCTCCCCGCGCCGAAACCGCCGAGAATCCATCCGGCGAGAACCCATTCGGCGAGAACACGGACAACGCGAACACGGACGACGCGAACACGTCCAGCGAGAGCACCTCCGACGAGAACCCACACGACGCGAACACGCACGACGAGAACGCATACGACGCGAACACGCAGGACGAGAACACCTCCGACACGAACACGCACGACGAGAACACCTCCGACGAGAACACCTCCGACGAGAACACCTCCGACGAGAACACCTCCGACGAGAACACCTCCGACGCGAACACGTACGACGACAGCGCCGCGACGTCCGCCGAACACGGCACGCCCTCCCCCGGCACAACGTCCGGTGACCCCGATGCGTCCACCGGCGAGGACGCTCCCGACGTCCCCGACGTCCCCGCGCCCACCGTGCTCACGTACGAGGCGAATCCCGTCACCGGCGAGCTGTCGTTCGATGACCTGCTCCTCGGCTCCCGCACCAGCGCAGACCCCGACGGCGACGAGCTGATGCGCGACGGATCCGTCGATCCCACGCACGACACCGGAACCGCCCCGTACGCGGCCGATGCCGTCACGTCGGCGCTGCACGGCGATGTTCCGGCGGAGGATCTATCGACCCGCGTGATCGAGATCCCGCTCGCGCAGTTCACCGAAGACACGGACGACGACTCGCTCGAGGAAGAGGACCCGGTTCCGCGCGACGCGTGGGAGCGGCGGGATGACCGCACCGAGTCCGATGACGCCGCCGACGCGTTCTTCCGCCGTTTCGGCGACGAGCACGCCGCCGAAACAGACCACACGGACGCCAACGACCACGGAGGTGAGGGCCGATGAGCCTCGGCAACGCGACCCGTTCCGAGTTCACCAAGCAGTTCACCACGGTGGGCTGGTGGGTGATCGGCGTCATCCTGGTGGCCTACTTGCTCATGTTCGCCGTGGGCATGGGTGCGGCGGTCGGCGCGAGCGCGTCGGGGAGCATTCCTGGCGGACAGCCGATTCCGCTGCCCGCAGACCAGGTCGCGCCCTGGATCTACTCGCTGGCCGCGAGCAGCGGCTACGTGCTGCCCCTGCTCTTCGGCACGCTTATGGTCACCAGCGAGTTCCGTCACAAGCTCATCGTGCCGACGCTGCTGGCCAATCCGCGTCGCGGCGTCGTGCTCAGCTCGAAGCTGATCGTCGGCGTGATCATGGGGGCGATCTACGGCGTGGTCGCCATCGCCTCCACCATCGGCGGTGGCGCCGGAATGCTCGCCGTGTTCGGCCAGGAGACCGCCCTCGGCAGCACCGGCACCTGGGCCATGGCAGGACGCGTTGTGCTGGCCCTGATCCTCTGGACGCTGGTCGGCATCGGCGTCGGCAGCGTCATCCGCAACCAGGTGGCAGCCATCGTGGTGGTGCTGGCGTTCACGCAGTTCGTGGAGCCGGTGATCCGGATGGCCGGCATGTTCGTCGACCAGCTGCGCGAGCCGCTGCAGTATCTGCCCGGCGCAGCATCGGACGCCCTCGTCGGTCAGAGCCTGCTGGCGATCGCGGGCACCGGCGACGCAGCGTCGGACACCCCCGCATGGTGGGTGGGTGCGCTGGTTCTGGCCGGCTACGCCGTCCTGCTGACCGTGATCGGCACCTTCACCACGTGGCGACGCGACATCGACTGACCCGCTGACGCATCACAGCACGCAGCCCGCCGATTTCCAGAACACCGCCCCGCTGAGCAACACCGACAGGCGCAATCCGCTGACGGATCAAGGGAAACCTGCGCCCGCCCGTGACGGATCGGAGGCATGGAGTGAAACGAGATGCACCGTTCGCCATAACATCGCCCCATGACTGCGCTGTCGCGCCGCATTCGAGCAGGCTACGCCCTCGGCGGCATCTCCTCGGGAACCTATGGGACCGTCCCGGGTCTCATCCTGATGCCCTATCTGACCGATCTGCTCGGCGTGGAGGCAGCGATCGCAGGGATGATCGTGTTCGCGCCGAAGGCGTGGGACTTCTTCCTGAACCCCGTTGCGGGGCGGCTCAGCGACCGTTCCCGTAACCCGCGTGGACGACGTCGTCCCTTCATCCTCCGCGCCGGGATCCTGCTCTCCCTCGCCTTCACCGCGATGTTCTTCGGTCCGACGGCGCCGCCCGTGGCGGCCGCGCTCTGGGTGCTGATCGCCTTCCTCGCCTCAGCGACCGTTTACGCGTTCTTCCAGGTGCCCTATCTCGCGATGTCCGCGGAGATCACCGACGACTACGACGAGCGCACGCGGATGATCACCTGGCGGGTGATCGTGTTCACGCTGGCGATCCTGGTGGCGGGGGCCGCGGCGCCCGCTCTCGTCGAGACTTTCGGGGGAATCGCCGGCTACCGCGTGATGGCCGTGGCGATGGCGGCGCTCATCCTCATCGGGACGATCGGGGTGTGGTGGGGCACGCGTTCGGTGCCGCTCACGCGCACCGAGCAGGCCGGCGGCCGGTTGTTCGACCAACTGACCATCGTGCTGCGTCAGGCCGACGCGCGCGTACTCATCGCCGCGTTCGTGCTGCAGGCCGTCGGCATCGGCATGGTGCTGGGCGGCGTGGTGTACGTGGCGCGGCATGTGCTCCACGATCCCTCAGCGGCCACGATCGCGTTCGTCTGCTTCGTCGGCCCCGCCGTCGTGCTGACGCCCGCATGGTCCCGGCTCTCCGCTCGCATCGGCAAGCGGAGCGGGTATGCCGTGGCGACCGTCGTGATGACGGTGGGGCTACTGGCCCTGCTCACCGCGCGCACCGGTCATGCGCTGCCGATGTTCATCGCCGCCGCGGTGGTGGGCGTCGGATACGCGGGCGCGCAGCTGTTCCCGCTCGCGATGCTTCCCGACCTCGCCGCCGATGACGCGCAGCGCAACGGCGTCAACCGCATCGGGATGATTGCCGGCGTGTGGTCCGGCTTCGAGCTGCTGGGGCTGGCCCTGGGACCAGCGCTACTCGGACTGGTGCTGTCGATCGGCGGATACGCGGCCTCGACGGGTGACGCCGCCCCGCAGAGCGCGAGCGCGCAGTGGGCGATCGTGGTGGGCGTCTCCGTGATCCCGGCCGCCCTGTGCGCCCTCAGCCTCATCCCGCTGCTGCGCTACCGCCTCGACGATCGTCTGCGGTCGGCCTGATCACGCGTTCATCGTGCGCAAAACGCTCTCAACCGGGCCGGATTCGGACGATGTGCGCGCGATGAAACCGATCACCACGACGGAGCGACCCGGGCGACCGATCGCCCCTCGGCGTCCAGCACGTGTCCGTTGCGCTTCATGCCACGAAGCACCGCCCAGCGGTCGCTGATCTCCACATCGCCGCCCCAGGCCCGCTCCACGGCGGGAAGGGACGTGAGAGATCGAGACCGCAGGCACACGAACAGCGGGGCCGCGCCCACGAGGATGCCCGCCCGATGCACCTCCGGCAGGCGAGCGGCACGGACGGCGGCCCCCTCCGGATCTTCGCTGCGCCCCCACAGCACCACGCCCCGCCGGAAGCCGGCCGCGGGCATCGCGAGGTCGCACCCGAATCGCAGGAGCCCTGCCGCCGTGGCCCGTTCCAGGTGGCGTCGCGCCGTCGCCTCGGACACGCCGAGCCGCAGGGCGAGCGTCGCTGCGGGCATGCGCGGATCCTCGTCCAGAGCGGCCGCGATCTCCGCGAGCGTGGTGGCTGCTATCGGCCGGGAACCCACCGCTTCGCTCGGCGCGCCGGCGCGCAGCGAACGCTGCTGCGCGTTCGAGAGCACCGCCAGGCGCCAGGTGGAGTCCTCCGCCACGATCGATGCGGCCACATCCATCCGCAGCACCCGAGCCCCGTCGTCGGCGAGCTCCCGCGCGCGATCCCCCAGCCGGGCAAGGCCCGCCGAAGTGGCCAGCAACGCGAGGAAGCCGGCGGATGTCTCGTCCACGCTCAGCACCCAGGGTCGGCGCACCACCGCCGCGAGAGCATCCGCCGGGGTACGCGAATCCAGCAGGGCCACCCCCAGGTCGGTGGTGGCCGACCATCGCTGGGGGGTGGGCCAGGCCGTCAGCCAGGCCAGTCCGTCGGCGCGCAGGGCGCTCCAGTGCCGGACCACCGTCGCCGCGTCGACGCCGATGACGGCAGCGATGCGGGCCCAGGGCGCCCGGGCGTCGATCTGCAGTGCGTGCAGCACCGCCAGATCGATCTCATCCAGGGAGCGGGCGACGGTGGCGTCGTCGACATCTTCCATGTGACGAATCCTAGACTCCGTGACGCTCCAGTCTGACGGAACCGGCGCATCCGTCCGACCTACGCATATGGATTCCTAACCTGGAGTGATGACACTGACCGCTCCCGCGATGATGGCGACCATCGAGGATCTGATCGCGCTCTCCCCGCGGGCCACCGGGAGTCCGGGTGGGGCTGCCGCGGCCGGCTATGTGCAGCGCCGCTTCGCGCAGGCCGGGCTCGACACCCAGATCATGGAGGTGGCATCGTACGCATGGCGTGCTCGCGAGCACGGGCTGACGGTGGGCGACACCCGGATCGACTGCTCACCCATCCTGCACTCGGGCCTGGCGGGCCACACCTGGACGGGCGTTGCCGAACACCGTGTGGATGCACCTGTCGTGGATATCGGCGCAGGCCGCGTGCGCAGCCACGACGTCCGCGGAGCGATCGTGCTGTTCGATCTCACCTTCGACATGACGCTCGCGCACACCCTGCCTCTGACGCTGTTCATCCACGATCCGGGGCGCCGCGTCCTGCGGCGAGACGTACTGCGCAGCCGGAACCCGTACGTCACGTCGCTCGCGCGCACCATGCGCGAGGCGGCAGCCGCGGGCGCGATCGGGGTGATCGGCGTCCTCCGCGACTATCCCGATTCCCTCGGCTACCACAACGAGTACTATCGCCGGACGCTGTTTCCCCTGCCGGGTGTCTGGGTCACACGGGCCGGAGGCGAGCGGCTGCGCTCAGCCCTCGCGAAGCGCGCGAGCGCCGCTCTGACCCTCGACATCACGCGTGAGGAGGTGATCTCACGCACCGTGATCGGGGTGCTCGCCGGTGCCAGTGACGACGCCATCATGATCCAGTCGCACCACGACTCCGTCGGCGCGGGCGCGGTGGAGGATGCTTCGGGCACGGCGGAGGTGATCGCGCTGGCGGAGCACTACGGCCGGGCGGCGGCGGGCGGCGCGCGGCGCGACAAGACCCTGCTGTTCGTCACGTTCGACACGCACTTCACGGGATATCAGGCACACCAGGAGTTCGCCCGTCGCTACGTGCTGTCGCGCAACTCGCCCTGGAACATCGTGCTGAACACCACGATCGAGCACATCGGCCTGCGAGCCGTGGAGGGCGCAGACGGCGGATTCCGCTCCACCGGTGAGACCGAACCCCGGGGCATCTTCCTCAACGTGAATCCTGCGTTCACCGCCCGCATCGCCCGCGCGGTGCGCCGCAACGCGCTGCATTCGACCACCCTGATGGGCGCCGCCCCGCTGGAGTTCTTTGCCGGAGGGATCCCGACCGACGCCTCGTTCACGCTGGTGTCCGGCGTGCCCACGGTGAGCCTCATCTCCGGTCCGCTGTATCTGTACGACGACGTCGACACGATCGATCGCATCGACGTCGACCAGCTCGCCCCGGTCGCACGGTTCTTCACCGACGTGATCGATGACGCCGAACGACGACGCGGCTCCCTGCTGGGCACGATGCCGGCGGCCCTGCGCCGGCTGCTTCCACGGGGGCGCTGGTGACCGGTCTCGTCCACGGCACCACCCGCGCGGTCGCCTTCGATGCGGATGGCACCGTCGAGACGGGGCTCGTCCACGTGCCGCACGCCCCCGCCCCGAGCACCGGCTTTCCCGTGGTGGTGTTCGGGCACATGACCACCGGGGCATCTCGTCGCTCGGCGCCCAGCACCGGTTCGCCCGAGCATCCCGAGTGGCGGCGGATGTCCCAGGGCGACGCGCTCTGCGACGCCCTCCTCGCCCGCGGAATCGCGGTCCTGCGTCCCGACTACCCCGGTATCGGCAGCGCGGGAGAGCACCCCTACCTGATCGGACGGCCGCTGGGCGCGTCCCTGTGCGCCATGGTGCGTGCCCGCAGCACCATCGATGACCGGCTCGGGGATGACTGGCTCGCCGCAGGGCACTCGGAGGGCGCCGTCGCCGCGCTCTTCGCATCGGTGGCCCCGGAGCCCGACTCCCGCTCTCGACTGCGCGGCACGGCCGCATTCACGCCCGTCACCCGCATGGACCTCAGCATCCGCCTCGCCCGAGCGCTCCCCGCCGCTGTGCCGGGCTCTGGCGTGGTCTCCGCACTCATCGCTCTCATGCTGCGCGGGGCGAGCACCGAGGACGAGCGTCTGCGGGAGCTGATCGCCACCGACGGACTCAGCGACCGGGCGCGTGCACGCTGGGGCGACCTGGATCGGCTCTGCCTCACGGAGCTGTCCGCCCCCGGCTCCTGGGGAGACATCGCACCTGCGCGGATCGGCGGACGATCCGGCGACGAGCTCTTCCGGCTCCTGTACCGCTCCTTCCGAGCCAACGACGTGGCCGCCCTGCGCGGATTCCGCTCGCCGGTACGGATCGATGCGGCGCGGTTCGACGAGGTCGCTCCCGCGATCTCCACGGCGGCGCTCATGCAGACGTATCGACGTTCGGGAGCGGAGCTCACCGGGCGCTGGTGGCCCTCCCACCACTCCGGCACGATGCGCGCCCGTTACGCCCCGTCCGAGGCCGCGGACTGGATCGCGGCGCAGCTCGACGTCACGCCGTAGCGGGGCGGGCGGCACCCTTCGGGCTGCGCTTGCGCGGCGCCTTCGGCTCGGCGTGCGCCACCATCTCCGATACCTCTTCCGGCTGCTCGGACGCGTCCAGTCTCAGTGCGTTCACCAGAGCGAGCCCGTGACGGGTGGTCAGCAGTAACCGCTGGTAGGGCGCATCCTCCGTGAGCTCGATGACGACGCCCTCGCGGTGACCGCGCACGACGACGAAGTCGGTGCCGGCGATGGAGTTCCATGTGCCCGCAGCGATCACACCGGGAATCTGCGTACCCGGCTTGCGGACGCCGCGCAGCCACGTCCACGGGTCATCGGTCAGCTGCACCCGCGTGATGTCCGAGCGGGAGACACGGATCGTGCTGCTGGGTGCGAAGGCGGCGGCACGCTCGGTGACGGACAACGAGATCTCGAGATTCGCAGAGTCCAGCAGCAGCGTCACCATGCCCTCAGTCTGCCAGCGTCCACCGACAGGCGGCAGGGAGAATCGCTACGAAGCCCTAACGATCGGGGACGCCCCGCTGTCGGTCGCGGGTGGAAGGATGGCGGGAGAGGAAGGGAGTCGTGATGAGCGTTCCGCTGCGGCTGGGCTATAAGGCGTCTTCGGAGCAGTTCGGTCCGCGCGAGCTGGTCGATTTCGGTCGTATCGCCGAGCAGGTGGGTTTCGACTCCGTGTTCGTGAGCGATCACCTCCAGCCCTGGCGGCACCGAGGCGGTCACGCACCGGCCGCGATCCCGCTCCTGGGAGCCCTCGGCGAGCGCACCGAGCGCGTCCTGCTCGGAACCTCTGTGCTCACCCCGACGCTGAGGTATCACCCCGGGGTCATCGCTCAGGCGTTCGGTACACTCGGCGTGATGAACCCGGGCCGCATCATCCTGGGCGTGGGCACCGGGGAGGCACTGAACGAGGTGACGCTGGGACAGCCCTGGCCCGATTCGCCCGAGCGCTTCCAGCGCCTGAAAGAGGCCATCACGCTGATCCGCCGGCTGTGGAGCGAAGAGCGTGTCACGTTCGACGGCACCTACTACACCACCCACGACGCCACGATCTACGACCGCCCGGACCAGCGCGTGCCCATATACATCGGCGCCGCGGGACCGGCGGCCACACGCCTGGCCGGCCGGATCGCGGACGGGTTCATCACGACGAGCGGCAAGGACGACACGCTCTACACGGATACTCTCCTCCCCGCGCTCGACGAGGGGCTCGGCAAGCAGGGGCGCACGAGGGACGACATCGACACGCTGATCGAGGTCAAGGTCTCCCTGGCGCCGACCATCGCGCAAGCCCAGGAGAAAACGCGGTTCTGGGCGAACCTGGCGCTGTCTCCCGAAGAGAAGACGAGCGTTCACGATCCGGTGGAGATGGAACGGCTCGCCGATGCGCTGCCCATCGAGCGCGCCGCCTCGAGGTTCATCGTGTCCGACGATGTCGACCAGCACGTCGCCGCCATCGAGCACTACCGCGACCTCGGATTCCGCCACCTGGTCTTCCATGACCCCGGCGAGGACCAGGAGGCCTTCCTGCGTCTCTACGGCGAAGAAGTGCTGCCCCGCCTCCGCGCACGCGAGGCCGCTGCGCGCCGGTGAGCGCTGCGGCACCCGCGGGGTGGACGGTGGTCGTCCCCGTCAAACACACCTCGCACGGCGAATCACGCCTGCGGGCGGATGCGCAGCTCGCGCGGGCGATCGCGCTCGACACCCTGGAGCGCATCGCCGCCGCCCGGCGGGTGGAGCGGATCGTGCTGGTGACATCCGACGCCGCGCTCGCGGATGCGGCTCGGGAGCAGATCACGAGCGCAGCGGTGGACGTCGTCGCCGAAGAGACCGCAGCGCCGGAATCGGTGAGAACCGCTCGCGCGGACCGGGCGGATGCGGTCGAGCATGCGCTCAACGACGCCGTCCGTGCCGGACTGAACAGCGTCGGTGGCGGGTTCGTCGCGGTGATCCACGCCGACCTTCCCGCTCTGCATCCGGATGATCTGGACGCTGCCCTGCTCCTCGCCGCCGACATACCGTACGGCGCGGTGTCTGACAGCGAGGGAGTGGGCACCGTCATGCTCACCGCGCAGCATCCGCATGCTCTGCAGCCCTCGTTCGGCCATGACTCCTTCGCCCGGCACCTGGCTGCGGGTGCAACACCGCTGGCGGCCGCCCCGTCGCTGCGCCGCGATGTGGACACCCCGGTGCAGCTGAACGCCGCTCGCGACGCACCAGAGCTCACCCTGGGCCCGCGCACTCGCGCCCTGACCGGCTGAAGAACGGGCCCGGCGACACGGGGCTGAGCTGCCCGCGGGGCGGGGAGGAGGCGCCACCAGGTGCGCCGGTCCCCGATCGGCACCGTCGGCAGGCTTCAGCCCGCGAAGCCCTCGTCGTCGCGGACCGACAGCGCGGCGTTCCCGAGCGCAGCGGAGGTGTCGGCGTCCCGCATCCACAGCGGAACCACCGACACGTCGATACCTCCGGCCGCCACACCCGGTGCGAGCGCCACGTCCTCTTCGGCCATCAACCAGGCATCCAGCAGGCCGCCGCGATCACGTGCGCCGTAGTGTCCCGCGATCGCGGCCGCCGACGTCTCGACCCCGATGGTGGGCAGACACACATCCGCCATGCCTCGCACCACGGCGCCGCCGATCACCGGCGATACACCCACCACGGGGGCCGGAGCGAGCGCAAGCGCCTCGCGGATGCCGGGCACGGCGAGGATCGGCCCGAGGGAGACCACCGGGTTGGATGGCGCGATGAGAACATCCGTGGCCTCGGCGAGCGCCTCGAGCACACCGGGCGCCGGATGAGCCTGCTCGATTCCCGGGTTCACGAACCGCTCCGGGGCACGGGCGGCGCGGTGACGCGTCCACCACTCCTGGAAGTGCATGCGGGATCCGTCGCGAAGGTGGACGATGGTGTCCACCTCGGCATCGGTCATCGGGAGGATTCGCGCACCGAGGTCCCACCGTCCGTTGAGACGGGCCACCACCTCGGACACTGTGGCGCCGTCGCGGAGCCATCCGGTTCGGGCGAGGTGGGTGCCGAGATCGAGGTCGCCGAGAGTGAACCACGGCCATCCGCCGCCCCACGCCTGCAGCTCCGCGTTGACGCGTTCCGTGTCCCCGGCCCGGCCCCACCCGCGCTCGGTGTCGTTCACACCGGCCAGCGCATACAGCAGCGAATCGATGTCGGGTTGCAGCCGCACGCCGCTCAGCCACAGATCGTCGCCGGTGTTGGCGATGACCGTGATCTGGTGCGCCTCACCACGGCGGCGAAGCGCTTCTCGCACCCCGAGGGTGAATCGTGATCCGCCGACGCCGCCGGCCAGGATCACGACCCGCCTCATCGGGCGAACTCGTCCGCGGCGTGCGGCAGCGGGAACTTGGAGACCGCGGCGATGAGCGCATCGACGGTCTGCTGGTCGGCGATGATGTCCACGTTGAGTCCGATACCACGCGCGTCCTTGGCGGTACGAGGACCAATCGCCGCGATGATCGTCTCCTCCGGAATCACCGCGAACTGCTCGCGCACCTGGGCCGCGACCGAACCCGACGTGACGAGGATCGCGTTGATGCGCCCGTTGGCGACGTCGCGGGCGATGCGCTCCGTCACCGGCACGCCCACCGTGCGATATGCCACCACCTGATGCACGTGGTGCCCGGCACCCAGCAGCGCTTCAGTGAGGACCGGCTTCGCCTGCTCACTTCGCAGCGTGAGGAACTTCTTCGGCTCCGTCTCCAGCGCGATCAGATCAGCCGCCATGCCCGCCGAGGAGTTGTCCTCCGCCGGCACGAGGTCCACCGTATAGCCCGCCGCCTGGAGCGCCGCAGCCGTGGTCTCGCCGACGGCCGCGATCCGCGTCTTCGCGGGAACGACGGTGCGCTGGGCGTAGAGGACGTCGACCGTTGTGGCGCTGGTGACGGTGAGCCAGTCGAACTCGCCGTCCTGCAGCCGGCGCAGCGCGTCATCGAGGGCTGCGGCATCCGTCGTCGCAGCGAAGTTGATGAGAGGGGCGACCACGGGGATGGCTCCCTGGTCGCGGAGGCTCGCGGCGACGCCGTCGCCCCAGGGACCACCGCGGGGAACGAGAACGCGCCAGCCGGTCAGCGGCTTCTCGTGATGTTCGTTGGCTGTAGTCATGACAACTCTCTCAGGGGCGTGGATCGCCGGGAGGATGACGATCTCAGGGAGAGTGGCGGACCCGGGCGAAAGATGCGCATGGGCGCACGCCACCGGCAGTGTCCGCACCATTGCAACTGCCTGTTTCCCTTGAATATACCCCCGATCCGGCGTTTCGTTTCCCCCCTGCCCGGTTCCGCTCGTGGTTCCGGGTCGCATTCGCTCGTGATCCGGGGTTTCCATGATGCATTCAGACGCATGAGAGACAATGGAACGATGACCGATCGGCATCCGCTCATCCAGGGGTTGCTCGGCTTCGGTCCGCACTCCGGTGCGCACCGCGTGGCCCTGCGCGCCGGGCTCTCCATCGCGGTGCCACTGCTCGTTCTGTTCAGCATCGACCACGTGGAGTGGTCGATCTATGCGGCCTTCGGTGCGTTCACTTCGCTGTATGGCCGTTCGTCGGACTACGCCGGCCGCCTGCGCATGCAGTCCGTGGCCGGAGGCGTGCTGGTCGCCTCCGTCATCGGAGGGGTGCTCGTGGGGCTGTCACCGGCGCGATCATGGCTGGTGATCCCTCTGGCCGCCCTCCTCGCCGCAGGTTCTGCCGCGCTCAGTGATCGTCAGCGCTGGCATCCCCCGGGGGCGCTGTTCCCGATCTTCGCCTTCACTGCCTGTGCATCGATCCCCGCGACACCCGCCCTGGTCGTTCCCGCCACCGTGGTGAGCGTCTCCGTCGCGGCGTTCTCGATCCTGCTGGGCGCAACGGGGGCCCTGCGGCGCGGGCGCTCGCTCACCGGGGCTCGGCCCGAGGCGCATCCGATCGAGCTGCGCCACGTGATCCGTGCCGCAGCGGGAGTGCTGATCGCGGGAACCATCGCCACGTCGATCGGCATCGGCCACCCCTACTGGGCGATGGTATCGGCGGTGGTGCCGCTGGCGTCACGTGAGTTCGTGCCGCAGCTCGTGCGCGGCGTGCAGCGGATCGTGGGAACCGTGATCGGCCTGGCCCTCGCGGCGCTCCTGCTGTGGTGGAGCCCTCCCACACTGGTGGCGCTGGTCATCGTCATCGTGCTGCAGTTCGCCGTGGAGCTCCTCGTGGGGCGCA
The DNA here is from genome assembly GCF_021044885.1 of Microbacterium nymphoidis. Lineage (GTDB taxonomy): Bacteria > Actinomycetota > Actinomycetes > Actinomycetales > Microbacteriaceae > Microbacterium > Microbacterium nymphoidis. The sequence continues at coordinate 1,492,522 of NZ_JAJNOD010000001.1, forward strand.
ACTACGTCCTGGCACTGCTGTTCATCACACCGCTGGCCCTGCTCATGGTGCACCTGGCTTCACCCGCTCCGACAGCCGGGCTCATCCTGGATCGCGGGATCGAGACGATCATCGGCGTGGTGGTGGGCGTCGGGATCGGCTATCTGACCCGTCCGGGCACCTTCCGCCGGCGCTGAGCGACCGCGAAACTCAGCCGCGAGGGTCGGTGACCGAACGCACCACAGACCAGACGATGCCGCCGACCGCGACCGCCACTCCGACAGCGACCAGGGCCGCCTTGAGAGGCTCACGACGGGCGAACAGCTGAGCCTTCACGGTGGCCTTCTGCGCCTGCTTGGGCACGTTGACCTTCTCTTCGATGGCGCTCAGCGCAGCCTTGAGCTCGGCGCGTGCGGCCTCGACGGGGTCGTTGATCCCCAGCGGAACGGCGGTGCGCGGAACAGCGGCGGAACGATCAGAGCTCATCAGCGATATCCTTCACGATCTTCACATCGGTCTGTGCGGCCTGCACCGGATTCTCGTCGGCAGCGATCTTCTTCATGCGGAAGACTCCGAGCACGGCGAGCACGGCGGCGATCAGCAGCATGATCACGAAGACGATGAGCGCCGACAGCCAGACCGGCATCCACGACGCCAGGCCCGCGATGAAGAACGTGCCCAGCGCCGGAATGGACCAGAACAGGAAGAAGAGGGCGGCCAGGAACCACGCCACACCGATGCCGGCGTGCTTGGCCGTGCGCGTGACCCACGCCTTGGCGGCGTTGAACTCGGCGATGACCAGATTGCGAACAAGCTCCGGGACCTCCCCGAGCAGGGTGAGCAGGCCGTCGTCCGCGCGATCGCGGAATCCGCGTGGAGTCGTCATGTCAGCCCTTCTTCGTGCGGGGCTTCTTGAGCTTCTCCGCGACCTCATCGGCGGCCTCGACCACCTCGTCGATCGACTCGGCGGCGGCGCGCTTCACCGTGGGTGCCTCAGCGCGCGCCGTGGCGGTGGCTCGATCCAGCTTCTGCCCGGTGGTGCCGGAGCCGGCGGCCGCCTGGGCCACCTTGACGCCGGTGTTCCAGAGCGTGCGCGGCAGCGCGAGCGCCGCGGACTTCGCCAGATCTTCGACCTTGGCGACCTGGGTCTGCACCTGCGGCAGGTTCCAGACCTTGCCCGCGGCTTCCTTGATCTGCTCGTACCGCTCTCGCCCGGCGCGTGTTCCGAGTACGTATCCGATGCCGATGCCGACGACCAGTCCGATCTTGCCCTTCATGGGTCCTCCCCCGCAGCGTCTGCTGGTGTGCGAGACCAGCGTAACCCTATATTCCGATTCCGGCATCCACTGCTCTGTCAGCCAGCGCAGCGCAGCGGACCGGCGGGGATTGCACGGTGGGAGATGGAGAACGCACCGCCGATCGACTCCCCCGGGTGTGCTTTTCCATCCGCCATCGAACACGGACTGGCCGAGCGGAGCTCAGGAGAACAGCGCGCCTCGCCGAAGCCGCTCCGCCGTACTCTGTGCGTCCGCGACCACGAGGTCCAGTCCGGCACCGGCGAGCCAGGCCCCGGTGGCACCCAGGCCCGCGGGCCAGAGATTCGGATCGTGCAGACGTGCGGCTGCGGCGGCGAACCCGCGCTGTTCGCGATGCGGGGCGGCATCGAAATCGGCCATCACCGCGTCGCGGACCGAGACTCCCAGCACGCCTTCCAGCTGCGCGGTGGCCTCCGCCGGGGTGTGGACCCCGGCGAGGCGGGCACGCACGACCCGGGCACCCGCATCAGCACCGACGTCCCACTGCGCGGTGAGGTCGTCGATGCTGACGATGTCCGAGTCAGCCGGCTGGGGGTACACCCCTGCTCCCCACGCGGGTGCCCCATCGACGATCGCGGTGAGGGTGGTCAGCCGCGACCGGGGGGTGAACTCCGCGGGAAGCTCGACGATTCCGTGCAACAGCGGTCGCGCCGCATGCTCATCGGCCGCCAGGACGACCACAGCGGCGGTCAACTCCTCCGGCGCGGCGGCGTCGCCCTCGGGATCCTCGGAGTGGTCGGTGGTGCGGCAGCCGGTCACACGGTAGGTGTCACCGGTGCGAACGATCGACTCGGCAGCCGTCGCGAGCAGGACTCGCCCGCCGAGTTCGGCGATGCGGCGCTCCAGCGCGGCGACGAGCGTCTCCATCCCGTTCGCGAGCGTGAGCCGGGGCCGGGCGGACGCGTCGCCGAGGATCTCCGCGACCGCGCCGGAGAGCGATCCCTGACGGGTGAGCGCGGGGTTAAGCTCAGGGGCAGCGATGGAGACGTCGACCTCGTCGGGTGCGAGGCCCAGCGATCCACGGGTGACCGGGGCGACCAGGCGCTGCTCGATCTTCGCGCCCATGCGCTTGCGCACCAGCACGCCCAGGCGGTTCTCGTGCCCGATCGTCAGCGGTGGGCGCAACCGGTCCAGGTAGCCGCGCCAGGCGCCACCCCAGCCGATGATGCGCACCGCGTCCGTGAGGAACGGGTTGGCCGGAATGCCCAGCACGCCGTCGGGAAGCGGCACCAGCCCGCGTGCGCTCGTCGTCGAGCGGACACCGGTGCGCTGCGCGACGCGCCCGCCGTCCAGCCCGAGTTCGGCCAGCCCGAGAGCGTCGATGAGCCGGTCGACCGCCCCGTCCGCGGCGAAGGACACGGCTCCAGCGTCCGCGCGCACCCCTCCAACGTCCACGGTGCGAACGGATCCGCCCAGACGCTCAGAAGCTTCGAGGAGCGTCACGGGCATGCCGACCTTGGCGCACTCATACGCGGCGACCAGCCCGCCGATCCCACCCCCGATCACCACGACGGGTGTGTGCTGGGCGGCTGCTACGAGATCGGAGACGTCGGACACTCCACCATCCTCCCATCCGCCTTCCCGTGCCGGAGCGCCGATGGAAGACTGGGCGTATGGCACTGCACATCACGGACGACACCGCGGCGGACGAACTGCTCACCGAGAACCCGCTCGCACTGCTCATCGGCATGCTGCTGGATCAGCAGGTCGCCATGGAGACGGCGTTCTCCGGCCCGCTGAAGATCCAGCAGCGCGTGGGGACGATGGATGCGGCGACGATCGCCGGGTACGATCCCGAGGCTTTCACGGAAGCGTTCAAACAGACGCCCGCCGTGCATCGTTATCCGGGGTCGATGGCCGGACGGGTCCAGGCCCTGTGCGAAGTCATCGCGACGGAGTGGGACGACGACGCGTCGCAGATCTGGACGAAGGACTCCCCCGACGGTGCGACCGTGCTCAAGCGGCTCAAGGCGCTGCCCGGATTCGGCGACCAGAAGGCGCGCATCTTCCTGGCGCTGCTGGGCAAGCAGTACGGATTCACCGGCGCGGGGTGGCGTGAGGCCGCGGGCGCATACGGCGACGAGGGGTCGTTCCGCTCCGTTGCCGACATCACCTCTCCCGAATCCCTGGTGAAGGTGCGCGAGTTCAAGAAGTCCGTGAAGGCTGCGGCCAAGGCGCCCCGGTGAGGCCCACCGGCGGGGATGTGGCCGGGTTCATCGCGGCGGTCACGCCTGACAGGCGACGCCGCGACGCGGAGACGCTCGTTGCCATGCTCGGAGAGGTGACCGGCCACGAGCCGGCGCTCTGGGGAACCATCGTGGGCTTCGGCGCCTGCCACTACCGCTATCCCACCGGCACCGAAGGCGATATGCCTCTGGCTGCGTTCGCTCCGCGAAAAGCCGCCAGCACGATCTACCTCCTGGAGGGTGCAGACCCGCACGCGGACGACCTGGGCGAACTCGGTCCGCATACGTTCACGAAGGGCTGCCTGTACCTGAAGGATCTCGCCGCCGTCGACCTCGCCGTGCTCCGTCGCATTCTGGAGCGGTCCCACGCCATCGCTCTCTCGGACGGGATCCCTGGAATGACCCTCGAGGTCCGCTGACCCGATTGCCCGGCCAGCGGAGGCGTCCTACCCTCAAGACATGAAGGACATCCTGGGGTGGTTCACAGTGGCGCTGCCGCTGCTGGTGCTCGTCTCCCTCGTGGTGGGGTTCTTCTTCAACCGCGGACGACGCGGATCGACCTCGGGCGCGACCATCGGCATGTTCGACGAGGTGTGGGCGCCATCCGCCGCCCAGGCGCGCGCCATCTGGGACGCCGAGCAGGAGCTTCCGATCGAGGTACCCAGCCCGGATGGCGGCAACCCCACAGAGGATGCCCTCACGCGGGGTCGCATCACCATCACACCGCGTTCATAGCGCGTGATTGGCTCCAAAACCCGAGGTTTGGAGCCAATCGCGCGCTATGAAACGAAGGTTAGAGGAGGCCGTCGGACAGCGTCGTGGGGTTGCCGAAGCGGTGGTTCGTGATGGACACCGCCTGCTCGTGCAGGAACGGCAGCATCTCCACACGCCCGGCGCTAGTGACGGGGTGCGACCACACGGCGACGTCGATGGAGCCCTGCAGCGCGGCGGCGACGTCGGCCGCCGATCCGCCCACGAGACGGATGCGCCCGGTGGATGAGCCCTTCTTCGCGAGCGTCTTCAGCCAGGCGGCGTCCTTGTCGACGGAGACCTGGACGCCGGCAGCAGCGAGCGCCGCGGCGACCTTCTTCGACGGAGCGGTGGCGAACGACGCCGTGACGTCAGATCCGGCGCGCACGCCCGCGAGCACAGCACGCACACCCTGGATCTCCGGGGCGTCCCCGGCCACGCGGACCGTCACCGGCGTCGGCAGATAGCGGAACACGTTGCGCTCCACTCCGAGGGCGGACACATCGCGTGCCACGCCGAACTCGTCCTGCCAGGCCCGCTCGTCGGTGGCGACAGCGGCACGGAGCCACGCGTCATCCGCAGCGGAGACGACCGTCTCGATGGCCGCGGTGAGGGTCACCGGACGCGACTCGGGAGCAGCGTCTCGCCAGTCGACCAGGCCGTGCAGGTAGTTCGGCCCGCCGGCCTTCCCGCCCGCACCCACAGCGGAGCGCTTCCAGCCGCCGAACGGCTGGCGCCGGACGATCGCGCCGGTGATACCGCGGTTGACGTACAGGTTTCCCGCCTGGACCTTACCGAGCCAGGTGGCCACCTCGTCGCGGTCGAGCGAGTGCAGGCCGGCGGTGAGGCCGTAGTCCACCGCGTTCTGCATCGCGATGGCCTCCTCGAGGTTCGCCGCCTCCATGATGCCGAGGATCGGGCCGAAGTACTCGGTCAGGTGGTACTCGGAGCCGTTCTTCACACCGGTGCGAACGCCGGGCGACCACAGCTTGCCGGTGTCGTCGAGCTGCTTCGGCTCGATGAGCCACTTCTCGCCCTTGCCGAGCGTAGTCAGACCCGAGAGCAACTTGCCCTTGGCCTCCTCCACGATGGGGCCCATGACCGTCGTGGGGTCGGTGGGGTAGCCGACGCGGAGCGAGCGCACGGAATCGACCAGCTGACGGCGGAACCGCTCGGAGGTGGCGACGGAGCCCACCAGGATCACGAGCGATGCGGCCGAGCACTTCTGGCCCGCGTGACCGAAGGCGCTCTTGACCACATCGGCGGCGGCCAGATCGAGATCGGCGGAGGGCGTGACGATGATCGAGTTCTTTCCGCTGGTCTCCGCGAGCAGCGGCAGGTCCGGGCGGAAGGAGCGGAACAGCTCCGCGGTCTCGGACGAGCCGGTGAGGATCACGCGATCCACCCGCTCGTCGGCGACGAGCTGTGAGCCCAGTTCCCCCGAGGCGAGCTCGACCAGACGGAGCACATCGCGCGGCACACCGCCCTGCCAGAGCGCATCGACCATCACAGCACCGGTGCGCTTGGTGAGTCGTGCCGGCTTGATGATGACAGCCGAGCCCGCTGCGAGAGCGGCGAGCACTCCACCGGCGGGAATGGCGGTGGGGAAGTTCCACGGCGGCACGACGACCGTGAGACGCGACGGCACCGCGGTGGCGCCGTCGATGTGGTCGAGGCCGCGCGCAAGCTCGGCGTAGTAGTGGGCGAAGTCGATGGCCTCACTGACTTCCACATCCGCTTCGGCGATGGTCTTGCCCGCCTCCGAGGCCATGACCTCAATCAGCCGGCCGCGGTTGGCAGCCAGCGAGCGGCCGGCGCCGTGCAGGATCTCGGCCCGCTCGTCACCGGACAGCGCGCCCCAGCCGGCCCCGGCGTCGTGGGCGCCGGCGATGACGCTCTCCAGCGCCGCGGCCGTGGGCACGTGCGCGTCGGCGATGATCGCCACGCCCTCCTCGCTCGTCTTGGCACGCTCGAGGATCGCGCGGCCCCAGGCGCGGTTCGCCGCGATGGCGGGATCGGTGTCGGGCTCGTTGCGGAAGCCGCTGGACGGGGCATCCGGCGTTTCGTCCTGACGGTTCTGCACGCGGTTGGGCGAGGGGACCTCGTCGCGGGTCCGCAGGAACTCCGCCAGCGACGCTTCGTAGCGCGCCTGCTCACGGGCGAACAGCGATGCATCGGAGTCGAGCTCGAACACCGCGGACATGAAGTTGTCCTGCGAGGCGTTCTCCTCCAGGCGACGGATCAGGTACGCGATCGCCACGTCGAACTCGCTCGGGTTGACGACCGGCGTGTAGAGGAGGAGCTGGCCGACGTCGCCGCGCACGGCCTCTGCCTGACCGGTGGCCATGCCGAGCAGCATCTCGAACTCGACACCGGCCTGCACGCCCCGCGCCTTCGAGAGCAGCCAGGCGTGTGCAACGTCGAACAGGTTGTGCCCCGCAACTCCGAGGCGGAGGTTGGCGATGCGTTCCGGGGTCATGGCCCAGTCGAGCACGCGCTTGTAGTTGGTGTCGGCGTCCTGCTTGCTGGCGACGGTGGCGACGGGCCAGCCGTGCACCGCAGCGTCCACGTGCTCCATCGCCAGGTTCGCGCCCTTCACGACGCGCACCTTGATGGGGGCGCCGCCGGCGGCGACGCGCTGCGCCGACCACTCCTGCAGGTGCTGCATGGCACCGAGCGCATCGGGCAGATAGGTCTGCAGGACGATGCCCGCCTCGAGGTCCTTCAGCTGCGGCTGGTCGAGCAGCTTCGTGAAGACCGCGATGGTGAGGTCGAGGTCACGGTACTCCTCCATGTCGAGGTTGATGAACTTCGCCTTGCCGGCCTTCTCCGCCGCCGCAGCCGTCTCGTAGAGCGGGGTGAGCTTCTCGACCACCTTGGTGACGGCCTCGTCGAACGACCACATCGACAGCTGGCTGACCACGGCGGAGACCTTGATGGACACGTAGTCCACGTCATCGCGCGCGAGGAACTCGTGCGTGCCCTTCAGCCGGTGCGCTGCCTCGTTCTCGCCGAGCACCGCCTCGCCGAGGAGATTCAGGTTCAGGCGGTTGCCCCCCTGGCGCAGCTTCGCGATCGCAGGACCCAGCTTCGCCGGCGTCGCGTCCAGAACGAGGTGGCCGACCATGCCGCGCAGCACGCGCCGCGCGGTGGGGATGACGATGCCCGGGACGATCGGGGCGAACGCCGCGCCGAGGCCGATCGCTCCGCGCAGGTACGCGGGCAGGAACGACGGCGTGAGGCTGCGCAGCTCCTTCAGCTTCGCGGCGGCGACGTCCAGATCCTCCGGGCGCATGACGCCGTCGACGAATCCCACGGTGAAGTCCAGCCCGTGCTCATCCTTGAGCACGCCGGCCAGACGCTCCGCGGCGGGGTCGACGGGGTGCTTGGCTGCCTCGTCGAGCCAGCGGCGAACGGTCGCGACCACATCGGATGTGCGGACCTCGTCGGTGGTGGTGATGCTCTCGGACACGGTGCCTCCTGGGCGGATGTCAGGGGTGGGGATGATCTCAGTGTGGTGCCACAGGGTATGTTCGGTACAGCGAATGATTTCGATGAATACCGTTCGCCTTTCCCGATGATTCCAAGGAGTCACATGCTCGATCCGAGACGGCTGCGCCTGCTGGTGGAGCTGAGCCGCAGAGGCACCCTCGCTGCCGTAGCCGAGGCGCTCAGCTACAGCCCGTCGTCGGTGTCCGAGCAGCTCAAGGTCCTGGAGAGCGAGGCCGGAGTCCCCCTCCTGGAGCAGTCGGGCAGGCGCGTGCGGCTGACACCGCAGGCATGGGTGCTGGTGGAGCATGCGGAGGCGATCCTGGACCGGCTCGCCGAGGCGCAGGACGACCTCACCCGCCCGGTGTCCGGAGTGGGCGGAACCGTGCGCATCGCCGTGTTCCAGTCGGCGGCGCACGCCGTGCTGCCCACCGCACTCACGTGGCTGGCGGAGGCCCATCCGGACCTGCGTGTGGAGGTGAGCGAGCGAGCCCCGGAGGAGGGGCTGTTCGAGGTGGCGGCTCGCGGCTTCGACCTCGCGATCGCCGAGGAGTATCCCGGGTACCTGCGCCCGCGTCTGCCCGACCTCGATCACGTCGCGTTCGCGCACGACACCATCCGCGCAGCGCTCGGGCCGGACGATCCCGCCCGCACCCTCGCCGAGCTGGCGGACCGTCCCTGGGTGCTGGAGCCGGCCGACACGGCATCGCGCCAGTGGGCACTGCAAGTGTGCCGAGCCGCGGGGTTCGAGCCCGACGTGCGTTTCGAGACCGCCGATCTGATGGCGCACATCCGGCTCATCCGATCGGGGCATGCGGTGGGTCTGCTCCCGGATCTGGTGTGGGCGGGTGAGCAACCGTCCGTCCAGCTTCGCGATCTTCCCGGTGCACCCGAACGCGTCGTCTTCTCCGCCGCCCGCCGTGCCGCCGCGCAGCGTCCGGCCGTCCGCGCCGTGCGCGAGGCGCTCGCCGCCGCCATCTGAGCCGGCGCTGATGATGCGGCGAGTCCAGGACCATGCACCCAGACAATGACCCATCCGCGAGAAGTCTCATGAATCCGGCACATGCTCCTGAACTCACGGCACGAGAACACTGGAGCCGCCTAGCACCGGGCGCTACCCGGGTTGCGGACTCTTGCATCACAAGGTAGCTTGCGATGCATGACACCTGACATCGGAGCGCAGCTGCGCAAGGGCGTGGTCGAGCACTGCATCCTCGGCCTCCTCGCGCGCGAGCCGATGTACGGCTGGCAACTCGCGGAGGAATTGACAGGTCCCGGGCTGATCGCCGGCATCGGCACGCTCTACCCCGTGCTCTCGCGCCTGCGCGAGCGCGGCGTGGTGGCCACCTACGAGCAGGCGTCCGACGCCGGCCCTGTTCGCAAGTACTACCGACTCACCGACGCCGGGCGGCAGGAGCTCGACGCCTTCCGTGCACAGTGGGGTCCCTTCACCCGTGCGGTGGGGAACATGATCGATGGGAGCACACGATGACCGAAGCACAGCTGACGCCACCGGCGCGCGACTACCTGCGAGAGCTGGATCAGGCCCTCGCCGGTGTGGATCCTGCCACGGCGGCGGAACTCCGCGACGGCATCGCGGAGTCGCTGCAGGGTCTGGATGATGCCGCCGCACGTGCGCACATCACCGAGCTCGGCGACCCCGCGTTCGTCGCCGCGTCCGCGCGCGGCGCGCTCGCCGACGTGGCGGCCGTGGGTCCAGCTCCCCTCCCCCGCACGGGCACCTCCTCCCTCGCCTATCTCCTGTCCGCCCTCGCGGTGTTTGCCCTGGCCGGGTTCGTGATCCCGGTGATCGGGTGGATCGGCGGGGTCGTGATGCTGTGGGTCTCGCCGATCTGGCGCCGCAGCGAGAAGTGGGCTGCCACGCTGATCCCCCTCGCCGTATGCACCATCGTGCTCGGGTTCGGCCTGTCCGCCGCCGTCGGCGCCGCGACCGGCATCCCTCATCGCTATGCGACCTATACCGAAGAACCAAACCCGCTTTTCCCGGCCGCCTACGACATTTTCTGGAGCGCGGTCGTCTCAGCTTGGATCGTGCTGCCGCTCGCCGCGTCGGGAATGGCGATCTGGTTGCTCGTCCGGGGACTCATGCGCATCGGAAGGCTCGAGCCCGCATCGACCGGCTTCGCAACGGCATCCGCCCTCGTGCTCGCCCTCGGCGGTTTCGTGCTCCCGGTGATCGGGTGGTTCGCCGGGGTCGCGATGGTCTGCGCGTCGGGGGTGTGGCGACGGTGGCAGAAGGTGCTTGCCGTCATCGTCCCGATCTCAGCGGCCACAGCCGCGATCGTCGCGAGCGCTGTCGTCGCGACGCAGGCGCCGGGGATCGTCGATGATCCCACCGGCAGCTTCCAGGTCCCGAACCCGATGCTCGACCAGCCTCTGCTGCTGCAGTGGAACGTTCCTCTGGCGCTGTGGCCGGTCCTGCCCGCTGCGGCGGCACTGGTCGCCGCCTGGCTGCTCATCGAGATCCAGCGCGGCCGCCGTGCACCGCAGGCCCCGGTTCGAGCATGATGGGTGATCATGACAGCTGAGAAGCCGGTGCCCTCGGGCCGACTCTACGGACGCGACAGCCTCGCGACGCCGTCGATGGTCATCGCCATCGGTCTCGCGATCGCCGTCGGCAGCTATCTCGTGCCGGTCCTCGGCTGGGTGGCGGGTGTCATCATGATGTGGCTGTCGCCGGTGTGGACCCGGACGCAGAAGCTCATCGTCACGCTGGCCCCCGTCGCCGCCGCGGTGATCGCCGGGCTCATTCCCGTGCTCAGCGGACAGAACCTGATGGCCTGGCATGCGCTGCTCGTGTTCGCCATCGTGTCGCCACTGCCCATCGGCCTCTGGCTGCTCGTGGTCGGGCTGCGCCGACTTCGGGGGAACTGAGCTCAGGGCCGCACGAACGTCGCCGCCGGCATGGTGTCGTGCCAGCCGAGAGCGGAGTACAGGGCCCGGCCGTCGGGCGACGCCAGCAGCACGCCGTGACGCGCGCCGCGCTCGTGAACCCAGGCCTGAAGTGCTTCGACGATGAGCCGGCCCCGTCCCTGGCGCCGGTGGTCGGGGTGGGTCTCGATGCGATCCAGCACCGCCACTTCCCCGGCGAGCGCGACCTGGCCGCGTGCGGTGACGACGCCGTCGTGCATCATCGCCGCGTGGGCGACATCGTCGATGACCTCAATCGCGACGTCGGGGTGCAGGGTGCCCGCGCGCAGCGGTGCGTCCATCAGGGTCTCCACCCGTGACTGCACCTCCCAGCCCTCGATGGCCCCCTCGTGCGCCCCGAGGACCGTGAGCCAGATACGGGGACCGGTGACCAGTGTGCGCGTCCGCTCGATCTGTGCCGGCGACGGTTCGATCAGCACGTACTCCTCGTCGCGCGTCGTCGCATGCACCGCGACGTGCCACGCGTCTCCCTCGCGGCGGACTGCGGCGCCCCGCGACGTGGCCCACCCCCGAACCCATGCCTGCGCCAGCTCCTGCGTCATGCGCCGATCCTCCCACGGCCCTCGGACACCCCTCGGCATGATGAAAAGGGCTCCGCAGCTCGCCGTTCGCGAGCGTCTTCGATCTCTCGTCCGCCCGCACCACCGTCAGCGGGACCGAAACGCTACCGTGAGAGGCATGAAGCAGGCCTTCCGCACGTTCGGGCGCGTCGTGGCGGCGCACTGGCCCGCCCTGATGGCCTGGTACCTCAGCGGCGAGGTCGTGCACCGTCTGCTGCTGCAACTGGCAGGCACGGTCGGCGGGTACACGACCCTCGGCGGACTGCTGATCCTCCCGCTCGCCGTCGCGGCGCGCATGGTGTCGTACGTCGCGATGTACCTCGCCGTGCGGCCCTCCCTGCCGCACGCGGCATCGGATGGCCTCAGCCGGCGCGACTTCGCCCACGCCGTGCTCGTCTCGATCCTGCCGTTCTTCGCTTTCTACGAGGCCTGGGGCATGCTCGACGCCGACAGGGACGCTTTCCTCCGCATCGCCAACGCCATCGCGTTCGCCGAGTCCGGCTACGGCACGGAGGCGCTCGGCGATCGTGGAGGGATGATCGCGGCCGGCCCGCTTGCGGTCACCGTGCTCGTGATCGCCCTCGTTCTTCGCATCGTGCTCGCCCGTCATGAAGCCCGGCTCGGGACCGGGCTGCGTCTGGTCGCCGTGTACGCCGAGGTGCTGTGGACCTTCATGCTGTTCACCCTGGTGGCCCAGTGGTGGGGTGGCGTGCGCGAATGGCTGTCGCATCGCACCGGTGCTGATTGGCTACGCGGCATCGGGGACTGGTTCGCCGCGCACCTGCCACCGATCGCCGGCCTCTGGGAGGGCGCCAGCTGGGCACTGGGCATCGTGATCGCGGCGATCGTCGTGCCCGCCGCCTGGCTCATCGTCGTCGGCGTGATCTACGGCACATCGTTCGAGACCGAGACGAAGCTCGGCCGTTGGAGCGGGCGGACGATGCGCGGCACCGTGCGATCCATCGCACGGCCCGTCATCATGCGCCTGGAGAGTCTGTGGGCTGCGGCAGCCGTCATCTGGCGGGGCGGACCCGCGCTCTTCGGGGCGACCGCGCTCGCGTACGCGCTGTGGATCCTGCTGGATCGTGTGGGAGGACGAGCCGTGCTGGAGCTGATCGGCGGACAGGACGAGACGTTCTGGGAGGCGTATCTGCCCCTCATCCTGGTGGGTGTCGCTGCCATCGCCGAGCCACTGCGGGTGGCGCTGCTGGCAACCTGCTACGACGTGGTGATCGCCCGCCCCTCGGCCGGCCTCGACTCGGGATCAGGGTTCGATGAGGAACCGCGCGGCCCGGTGGTCCTCGCCGGCGATGTCGAGGTAGAACGGCCCGTCGGCATCGGCAGGGAGGGCGAACACGGAGACGATGTCGTACGGGGCTGACTCCGAAATGCAGTACGGCTCCCCGTCCTCAGAGGGAATGTCGATCAGATCGTCGGCATCGAGCCACGTGCGCTCTCCGTGCTGCTCGGACAGGGTGACGGTGCCGCAGATGGCGGCGTCCGGCCCCCCGGAGGACCGCATCCGGATGCTCAGCGATCGCGAGCCCGCGGGTGCCGGGAACTCATTCCAGCGGACCTCGCCCAGGACGAGTTCCTGGCCCGCGACCGCAGCCGCTCCGTCGGACGCGGTGACGATCGTCTCGTCACCGGCCTCGGCGACCGGCAGCACGTCCAGCCAGAGGTAGACGCCGGCGGTGGCGAGCGCGCTGCACAGCAGGGCGATCAGCGCGACGCGTTGGGTGCGCACCCAGCTCATGGCACCTCCGGTGTGGTCGGCTCGACGATGTCGATGACGCCCTCCCGCGGTGCTCGGCCGAGGTCGAGAGGCACCACGATCACGTCGTCCAGATGCGGGGTGCTGTACGGCAGCGACAACCTCAGCTCCGCCGTCTCCGCGGCAAGGTCCGCGGGCAGCTCGAAGGCCACCATCCCCCGGGTCTCCAGCCCGACACGCAGATCGGCGCCGACCAGCGAGGTCGATGGCCGCTCGCTCGCGATGAAGTCCCGGCCGTCGACGATCAGCTTGATCAGGCGCATGGTGGCGTCGACCTCCGTCCGCGTCGCGGCAGCCGACAGGTCCACCACCAGCCAGTTCCCCTCGGCCGTCCAGTCGTCATCCTCGGAGACTGTGATCCGATCGGCGAAGCGCACATCCTCGACCCGGACGGTGAGGTTCCGCGAGCCGATGGTCTCGTGCACCGCCCCGTGGACGAGGAAGGCATCGACCTGCGCATCGGGGTCGGGGGTGACCACGGTGACGACGCCGGCCGCGATGACGAGCGCCGCGCCGGTGATCCAGACGAGGGCCGTTCTCATCCGCCGAGCCCCAGATCGATGCGGGCGACGTGCTCGCCCCGTCTCCAGGTCACCACGTCCGAGGAGAGGATGATCTTCCCGGTGCGCACCTTCGCGTCGTACACGTCGAGAGCGATGTCTTCCGCGTCGAGAGCCGCGGTAGGAATCCGCCAGGCGAGCGTGATGTCGGCCGGGACATCGGGTTGCAGCAACGGCGAACGCACCGACGTCTCGTCGTGCCAGATTCGTGCGCTCTCGAGATCGTCGACCCCGGACAGCGCCAGCAGTGCCTGGGTCGCGTTCACCAGCCGGGAGGTGATGCGATCCGCCGTCGTACCGACCCCGACCGCCCGATCCGTGAGGTTCTCGAGCCGCACCGTCACCAGCAGGAGCGTCTCACCGGGGTCGGCCTCGACGTGCTGGTCTTCGACGGCGTCGGCCAGTTCGACGTCGCGCACGGACACCGTATAGGTCGACAGGCGCACCTCGTCGCCCACCGTCAGACGCTCCGGCTCGTGCACGGCCGTGGTGAAGGCGCCGGTCGCGGCGAGCACGGCGCCCACGACGAGCAGGATGCCCGCCGCGACCCACGCCGGAGCCGCGCGACGGGCGGCATCGAGCGCTCGTCGTCCAGCTCCGCGTGCGTCGATCACGCACTCACCCTATTCCGAGGGCTCAAGCCCGAGCGAGCAGAGATGGAAAACGCTCCGCAGACCATCGTCCGCGGAGCGTTTTTCATCTCCCATCGATCAGGCACCGAGAATCGTCGCGGTATCGGTCAGCGACACCTGCGGCGGGTACAGCGACATGACCGCGAGCGCGGCGGTGCCGTTCTCGGCCGTGGACGCGGCGCACGCGTCGACGGCGATCGTGACCCAGGCTCCGGCGTCGGCGGCCGCGAGCGCCGTGGATACGACGCAGCAGTCCGTCGACACCCCCGCCAGCACCAGCCGGGGTGCCGCACCGGTGATCGCCTCCAGCTCGGGCCCGTACTTGCCGAACGTCGGCAGATCCAGCGTCGGTAGCGCGGTCAGCCCCTCCGCTTCGGGCACCAGCGCGAACAGCGGGTCCGAGGCGGGCTGGTCGGCGAACGGCCACGCCTGGAAGTAGGCACCCCAGGAGGACGCGCGATCGGCCGTGGGCAGCCAGCGGGTGACGATGGTCCGCTCGGGACCGAAGGCGTCGGCCAGCTCCCGGATCCGGGGCATCGCCGCCGCGAAGAACGGCGAGCCCCAGTCCGAGTCCGGCGACGCGAAGATCGCCTGCGGATCGATGACGACGAGCCAGGCGTCGTCGGGGGTGCTCATGCGAGCTCCTGTCGGCGCACGGCGCCCTTCGAGAGGACGAGGGTGGCGATGAAGCCGATCACCAGCGCGAACAGCACGCCGAGGTTCGCGTAGCCCCAGTCATCCAGCCAGCCGAACATCGTCAGGAAGTAGCCCTGCCAGGTGAAGAGGGAACTCACCACGAAGCCCCAGCCGACGGCGATGGCCACGACGAAGATGACGATCGCCGTCCAGTTCACCGAACCGTATCGGCCGCGGCCGTCGAACAGCGCCTCGGTGTCGTAGTCCTTGCGTCGCAGCAGGATGTCGGCGATGAGGATGCCCGCCCACGCCGCCAGCGGAACGCCGAGCGTGGTGAGGAAGGTCTGGAACGGGCCGATGAAGTCCTGTGCGAAGAAGACCACCGCGATGGTTCCGACCGTGAGGATCACCCCGTCGATCGCTGCGGCGGTCGGGCGCGGGATCTTGATGCCGAGGCTCAGCAGCGTGAGGCCGGACGAGTAGATGCCCAGGACCGCGCCGGAGACCTGCGTGAGGATCGCGACGATGAGGAACGGGAACAACAGCCAGACGGGCAGGATCGAGGCGAGCGCGCCGATGGGGTCGCTGTTGATGGCGTCGGCCAGACCCACCTCTTCACCAGCGATGGTGACCGTCTTGTTCGAGGCGACGAGCAGCAGGCCGAAGACGACGAGGATGATGGGCGCGACGGATCCGCCGAACGTGTTCCAGGCGACGATCTTGCTGCCGGGCGTCTCGCGCTTCTGATAGCGCGTCCAGTCGGCCGCGATGTTGATCCAGCCGAGCCCGAAGCCGGTCATCGTGAACACGAGCGCACCGATCATCTGCGCGAGGTTGCCGTCCGGGTGGCTGAACGCCGTTCCCCAGTCGATGTACCCGAACGTGAGCACGAGGAAGATCACCGTCATGATGCCGGTGATCCAGGTGAGGACCGACTGCAGCTTCATGATCGTGTGATACCCGAGCACCGCAGCACCGATGATGAGCGCGGCGACGACCACGGTGGCGACGATGTTGACCACCACGCCGCCCGTGCCATCGGTGGACCAGCCCAGCTGGCGAAAGACGGTGCCGGTGGCGAGAACCGCCGTGATGGCGAGGACCGTCTCCCAGCCAATCGACGTGATCCAGGAGATGATCCCCGGGAGCTTCTGCCCCTGCACGCCGAAAGCGGCGCGTGAGAGCACCATCGTGGGCACCGACCCACGCTTTCCTGCGATCGCGATCACGCCGCACAGGAAGAACGAGAACACGATTCCGACGATGGCGACGAGCGTCGCCTGCCAGAACGAGATGCCGAATCCGAGGATCCAGGCCCCGTAGCCCATGCCCAGCACGGACACGTTCGCGGCGAACCAGGGCCAGAACAGATCGCGGGGCTTCGCGGTGCGTTCCGCCTCTGGAACCAGGTCGATTCCGTTGCGTTCGATCAGGGTCGACTGCACTGCTTCTGTTGACACGACCTGCCTCCGAGGCTCGCCGAATAAAGGGGTGGTGTCACACATCCTGGCAGAATCCCCGGCCCCGATTGCGCATTTTCCGGGGTCGTGACCCAATCGCGTCATAATGGCGCGATCGGGCCACGCTCAAGCGGGCGGGGCCTCCCGTCGCTCCCGCAGTTCCCGGCGCGTGCGGGGCGGCGTCTCGGACGCGATCGTCGCCGAGACCTCCAGTTCCGCGTCGGCACCCCCGGCGGCGGCCGCCGCATCGTCTGCGGCCTCCTGGAGAGCGGACCGCTGGCGAAGCGGCGGCGGCCGGAAGAACAGCGACAGGATGAACGCGAGCGCCATCGCGGCGAGCCCCACCCAGTACACCGTGACCGCAGACCTCGTGAACCCGACGAGGAACGGCTTCGCCAGCACCGGATCGGCGCCCATCAGGAACGACGTGTCGCTCGTGGCGTCGCTGGACGCTCCCTGCGTGCCGTCGCCCGATTCGAGGCGGTCGATGATGGTGGGCACCGCCTTCTCCACCACGGCGGCTCGCTGATCCGCGTCGGCCCAGTCGACGCCGGGTGCGCTCGCACGGATCGGGTCGACGATCGGCGTCCAGATCTGCTCCATCACGCCGGCGTTGTTCGCCGCACCCGCCACCGCGGGATCGAGCGCCGCGTCGAGGCCGGCGGTGAGATCTGCCTTGTCGCCCATCGCCGTCGTGATGTTCGGTCCCATGGCGGTGAACAGCACGGACAGCAGCACGGCGGTGCCCAGGGTCCCGCCGATCTGCCGGAAGAACTGGGACGCGCTCGTGGCGACGCCCATGTCGCGTGCCTCCACCGCGCTCTGGGTCGCCAGGGTGAGCGACTGCATGAGCTGGCCGAATCCGAGACCGGTGACGAACATCCCGATGCACAGGTACCAGAACGGGGTGTCCCAGTGCAGGAAGGTGTAGATCACGTAGCCGAGTGCGACGATCAATGTCCCGGTCACGGGGAATATGCCGTACCTGCCGGTCTTCGCGATGATCTGGCCGGTGGCCACGGAGGAGATCATCAGACCGAGGACCATCGGCAGCATGGCGAGACCGGATTCGGTGGGCGTGAGCCCCGTGACGATCTGCAGATAGAGCGGGAGGGTG
This sequence comes from Microbacterium nymphoidis, assembly GCF_021044885.1. Lineage (GTDB taxonomy): Bacteria > Actinomycetota > Actinomycetes > Actinomycetales > Microbacteriaceae > Microbacterium > Microbacterium nymphoidis. The sequence continues at coordinate 1,509,933 of NZ_JAJNOD010000001.1, forward strand.
AGCATCGCGCCAAACATGCCGAAGCCGACGAGGAAGCCCAGCACGGTGGACATCGTGAACGCGCCGGAGCGGAACAGACGCAGCGGAATGATCGCGTCCGAGCCCATCGCACGCTCGATCAGCAGGAACGCGACGAGTCCCGCGGCGCCGATCCCGTAGCAAGCCAGCGCGGCGACCGATCCCCAGCCCCACTCGCGCCCCTGTTCGGCCACCAGCAGCAGCGGGACCAGCGTGATGATCACGGCCGCCGCACCCCACCAGTCGATGCGGGGCTTGGCGTGGTCGTGGAGCTTCGGCAGATGCAGGAACGTCCACACCATCACGAGGGCGATGATGCCGATCGGGACGTTGATGAGGAACACCCACCGCCAGCCGGTCACCCAGAGGATCTCCGAGGCACCCGCGAAGACGCCGCCCACCAATGGGCCGATCACCGAGGACACCGCGAAGACGGCCAGGAAGTAGCCCTGGTACTTGGCGCGCTCACGCGGGGCGAGGATATCCCCCATGATGGCCAGCGGCAGCGACATCAGCGCACCCGCACCGAGGCCCTGGAAGGCGCGGAACCCCGCGAGCATGATCATCGACGTCGAGAAGCTGGACAGCAGGGAGCCAACGATGAAGACGACGATGCCGAACAAGTACAGCGGGCGGCGTCCGAAGATGTCGGAGAGCTTGCCGTAGATGGGAACCGTGATGGTCGAGGTGATCAGGTACGCCGTGGTCACCCACGCCTGCTGATCGAGTCCGTGCAGGTCGTCGCCGATGGTGCGGATCGCCGTGCCGACGATCGTCTGATCCAGCGAACTGAGGAACATCCCCGCCATCAGCCCGTAGATCACCAGCAGGATCTGCCGATGATTCATCACGGGCGTCCCGGACCCGTTCCCCGTGTCGACCGCTGTCGCCGTCGTGCTCATACTTCTCCCCCGGGCCGCTTGTCGATGCGAAACCCAAAGGAGAATGGTGCTCCTCCCGGGCCGTGCAGCACAAGTTGACGGGGTCAACCACATGGCGAACCCATAGCTTTCCCCCGGGATGGCCCCTTCGCTGCCTGTTCTTTCGCCGCCCTTTGTTTCGCCGCTCTCTTCTTCGCCGCCCCACGCCTCGGCTGGTCTCAACAACTGCGCCGGCACCGTCCCCCGGCGACGGAATCTGAGCGGCGACGGCGGCGAGCGGCGACGACGGGACCCCAGGCCGAACCGGAGGCTGGGTTCAGGACGTGAAGAAAATGCCCGCGACGCGGGAGAGGGCGTGCAGGTCGGCGACACCGGCCAGCTCCCGTGCGGAGTGCATCGACAGGATCGGGATGCCGACGTCCACCGTGCGGATGCCGAGGCGGCCCGCGGTGATCGGACCGATGGTCGAGCCGCACGGGACGTCGTTGTTGGAGACAAACTCCTGCGACGTCACTCCCGCGGCCTCGCACCAGCCGGCCCAGGCGGCGGCGCCGACGGCGTCGGTGGCGTAGCGCTGGTTCGCGTTGATCTTGAGGATGGGGCCGGAGCCCAGCAGCGGCTGGACCACCGGGTCATGGCGGCCCGCGAAGTTGGGGTGCACAGAGTGGCCCACGTCGCTGGAGAGGCACCACGACGATGCCATGGCGCGGTGGGCGTCCTGCGCATCGGCACCGAGGCCGTCCCGCACCCGCGCGATCACATCGGCGAGGATGGGTCCCGCCGCACCGGAGCGGGTCTCGGAGCCGATCTCCTCGTGGTCGAAGGCTGCGAGCATCGCGATGTGCTCGCCGTCGAACCCGTCCGCGGCCTCGATGAGGGCCACCACGGCGGCGTGGACCGAGGCGAGATCGTCCAGGCGCCCGCTGGCGAAGAAGGCGTCGTCCTTGCCGAACACGACGCCGCGCGCGCTGTCCGCGGTGATCAGATCGAAACCGCGGATGTCTGCCGCCTCGACACCGGCGGATGCCGCCATCACCGCGAGGATGTCCTCCTGGGCGGGGTCGCCGAGACCCCAGACCGGCTGGGTGCTGGTCTGCTTGTCGAGGGAGAGTCCGTCGTTCTGCTGACGATCCAGGTGAATGGCCAGCTGAGGCAGGCGCAGCAGCGGCCCGGAGTCCGCCAGCACGACGGAGCCGTCGGCCATCGCCAGACGTCCGGCCAGACGCAGCTCCCGATCCAGCCAGGAGTTCAGCAGCGGACCGCCGTACACCTCCACGCCGATCTGCAGCCAGCCACGCGACCCCGTGGTGGGCTTCGGCTTGAGCTTGAGGCCCGGGGAGTCGTTGTGCGCACCCAGGACGTGCACGGCCGTGGTCGTCGTGGCCCCCGTGGGAACGATCCACGCGATCAGCGCCCCATCGCGCACGATGAAGAAGCGGCCACCGGGCTGCGCCGGCCAGGCATCGCCCTCCTCGAGGTGCGTGAAGCCCGCGCTCTGCAGGCGTCCGGCCAGTTCCGCGGCGGCGTGGAAGCTCGACGGTGAGGCTGCGACGAAGTCGGCGAGGTCCTCGGCGTGACGGATGGCGGCGGGCGTGACGGTCATGCCTCCAGCCTATGCCGCGGCCCCGGCACCCCCGGGTGCTCGAGCGTCAGTGCATCGTCATGCCGCCCGTGACGTTGATACCCTGACCGGTCATGTAACCGGCCAGGTCGCTGGCGAGGAACAGGGCGACGCCGGCAACGTCCTTCACCGTTCCGGTGCGCCCGAGGGGTACCTGAGAGCGGTCTTCCGCGGCGATCTCCTCGGCCGTCATGCCGCGCAGCGCGCCACCCTCGATGCGCTCGCGATGCTTCATCGGCGTCTCGATGATGCCCGGGCAGATGGCGTTCACGGTGATGCCGCGCGGCGCCAGCTCCACCGCCATGGACTTGGTGACCCCGAGCACCGCGTGCTTGGACGCGACGTACGCGGTCATGCCGCGGTAGCCGTTCTTGCCCGCCTGCGAGGAGATGAACACCACGCGGCCCGGCAGCCCGCGCTGCACCAGGATGCGCGCCACGGCCTGGGCCACGAGGAAGGAGCCCTTCGCGTTCACGTCGAGGTTGCGGTCCCAGTCGGCCTCCGCCGTGTCCACGGCGAAGTCCATGGTGGAGGTCCCCGCTGCCGTGACGACGGTGTCGATGACCCCGACGGTCTCGGTTGCCTCTGTCACCACGCGCGCCACAGCGTCGGCATCCGAAACGTCCAGCCGCACGCGCCATTCGCGATCCCGCGCCGTCGCGGCCAGGCCCTCGGGGAAGGACAGGTCCGCGCTGATCACCCGGGCACCCTGTTCGAGGAACGCCTCGACGATCCCGGCACCGATGCCCGACCCGCCGCCGGTCACCAGCACCGTGCGCTCGCGCAGTTCTTCGAACATCGTTCCTCGCTCTCGTGTGGGGATGTTTCCGAGGCTAGGCGGCACGGGCCGCAGCACCGCATCCGGTGACGCATCGTGACGCCTCTTGCGCGAGTATGACACTTTCCGTCATACTCACTCGGACGGAAGGGAGTCCGCTGTGTTCGCAACAACGCTGTCCGGCGATCAGGGCGTGCTCTGGGAGCTGAACGCACGCGCGCTGTTCGCGGAGATCGCTCGGCGCTCCCCTCTCGGCCGTCCCGAGCTGGTGGCGGCGACCGGCCTCTCCCGCACCACGGTGACGCAGACCCTCTCCCGCCTCGTGGCCGCGGGAGTGGTGCGAGACGCCGGCCTCGACCATGCCCGCCGCGGCCCGGCCGCGACGCTGTACGAGGTGGCCCCGGATGCTGCCGCCGGAGCGGTGGTGCACATCACGCGCCACCACGTCACCGCCGCCGTGCATGACTTCGCCGGCACCGAGCTGGGCCGCGCGCGAACCGAGGAGGCCGATGCCGGCCGCGTGGCGACAACGGCCGTGGCCACCGTCCGTGCGGCAGCGGAGGCTGCCGGCCGAGTCCCCGAGGCCGTCGTCGTCGCGACTCCCGCCGTGATCGCCGCCGATGGCCGCACCATCGCTCAGCTTCCCGGCTACCTCCCGCCGGGCACCGGCCTGCACGACCGCCTCGCCGAGGAACTGGGCTGTGCGGTGATGCTGGACAACGACCTGACCCTTCTCGCTCGCGCGAAGCTGGCCCTTCGGTCCGGGACCTTCGCCGTGCTGTCGCTGCGCGATGGGCTCGGAGCCGGGCTCGTGGTGGACGGGCGAGTCCACCGCGGCGGTCGCGGGCTCGCCGGTGAGGTCGCCTACGTTCCGCAACCGGGTGTGGAGATCGGCTCCCCCGCACTGAGCGAGCAGGTGATCGCGCACCTCGCCCGTGCGGCCGATGCCCCCGAGCTCCTGCCCGACCTGCTCACTGCGGCGCAGGCAGGACACCGCGGCGCCGACCGGGTGCTGGACGAGATCGCCCGGCGACTGGCTTTCGCGGCCGGCTCCCTCACCCTGATGCTGGATCCCGATGCCGTTGTCCTGGCCGACTACGCCGCGATGGGCTCGCTGCCGGAGCGCGTGATCGCCGCCGTCCGCCGGGAAGCCGGGCCGCTCCGCATCCCGATCGAGACCTCGACGCTCGGTGAAGACGGCCCGCTGCAGGGAGCAGCAGCCCAGCTCGCCGAACTGCTGGTGGATCTCGTCTTCTCGCGTCTGCTCGATGACGGCCCCGCCCCGCGAAGGAGCGCCCCATGACCGCACCCCTCACGCAGCGCCTCGGACTGGGCGCAGACGCCCGCGCGATCATCATCAATGCCGACGACTTCGGCATGTGCCGCGCCGCGAACACGGCGATCGCTGACCTCCTCGATGCCGGCGCGCTCGATTCCACCACGCTCATGACCCCGTGCGCCTGGTCGCCACAGGCACTCGCCTTCGCCGCGGCTCGTCCGGCCTGGGACGTGGGAGTGCACCTGGTGCTCACCAGTGAATGGCGCAGCTATCGCTGGCGCCCGCTCACCGGCATCGGCACCACGCTGGTGGATGCCTCCGGCCACTTCCCCATGGGCGTGCGCGAGGTGGAGCTGCGCGCGGCCGACGCGGATGTCGAGGCCGAGTTGCGGGCGCAGCTGCGCACCGCTCTGGAAGCGGGCGTCGACGTGACCCACCTCGACAACCACATGGGTTCGGTGTACGGCCTCACCACGGGACGCGACTTCCTCGCACCGGTGTTGCGCCTGGCCGCCGAGCACGGTCTGCCGTTCCGTCTGCCCCGCTTCATCGACGGCATGGGGCTGCCCGAGGCGGAGCAGGCACGGCTGGACGCCGCGGCGGCCGCTGCGGACGCACTCGGCGTGGTCATCCCGGATCGCTTGTGGTCGCATCCGTTCGAACTCGTGGGCGAAGGCACTGCCGACGAAGAGACGTACGAGAGCGTGCGCGACGGCTTCATCGAGCTGCTGCGGGCGGTGCCGGCCGGACTCACCGAGCTCTACCTGCACCCGATGATCGATGACGACGAGCTGCACGCCACGGTGGACTACGCCGCCACCAAGCGCGGCTTCGAGCATCGTCTGCTCGCCGATCCCGCCGTCATCGCGGCGATCACCGACGAACGACTCGTGCGCGTGGGATGGCGGCGCCTGCGCAGCCTGCAACGGGCGGAGTCGGGCCGATGAGCCTGATCTCCCGCCTCCGTGACCGCCGGCTGACGGGCGCCATCAGCCGCGAACGCGCGGTGGCGTTCGGCGCCTCGGCCTTCCCCATCCAGCTGATGTCGCAGACCTTCGCCGCGTTCGTGGTGTTCTTCTACGTCGACCATCTGCGCGTGCCGGCCGCCTGGATCGGCGCTGCGATGGTCGCCCATGGCATCCTCAACGCCCTGCTGAACCCGCTGGTGGGCGCGGTTTCCGATCGCGCGCGAACCCGCTGGGGCCGCCGCGTGCCGTGGATCGGCCTCGGGGTCGTTCCGCTGCTGGTCTCGTTCGCCCTCATCTGGCTTCCGCCAGAGCTGCCCGCAGGCGCGCTGGTCGCCTGGTTCGTGGTCGTCGTCGCCCTCTACGACATCGCCTTCGTCGCCGTCGTGCTCAACGTCTCGGCGCTGTTCCCGGAGCTCTTCCGCACGACGGCGGAACGGGCACGGGGGAACACACCGCGCCAGCTCTTCGGGCTGCTCGGCATGATCCTGGGGACGGCTCTGGCTCCCCTGCTGTACGGCACCATCGGATGGGCCGGGATGGCGGGCGTGCTCATCGGGGTGTGCGCCGCGTTCTTCGCGTGGTCGTTCCGTGGCATGATCGAGCGCCCCGCGACGCAGACCGCTCAGCCCGAAGCGGTGCCCCTCACATGGCGTCAGCAGCTGGGCTACACCTTCGGCAATCGCGCGTTCGTCCCGTATGTGCTCGGTTCGCTCCTCATGCAGTCTGCGCTGGCCGTCCTCATCGCTGCGCTGCCGTTCTACGTCCGCTACAGCCTGTCCGAGCCGGATACGTCCGGAACGCTGCTGCTGGCGTCCGTCTTCCTCGCAGCTCTCGTCACCCTGCCGCTGTGGTCCTGGTTCGTACGCCGCACGACGCCACGATCGGCTCTGCTCGCATCGGTCGCGGTGTTCACGGTGTCCGCCGCAGGGTACGCGCTGGTTCCCGGGCTGATCGGTGCGATGTGCGTCGGTGCCGTGGTGGGAGTCGGGGTGTCCGGCATCCTGCAGCTGCTGGAGATCGCGCTGTCCCAGGTGATCGACGATGACGCCGAGCGCACCGGCCTGCGGCGCGAAGGCGTCTACTTCGGCGTGAACGGATTCGTGGTGCGCGGCTCGGTAATCGTGCAGGCCGTGGTGTTCGCGGTGGTGCTCGCCGTGTGCGGTTACGACGCCGCAGCCGGCGATGCGCAGGCGCCGGGTGTCGATGGGGGCATCCGCGCCCTCGTGGGCATCATCCCCGCGGCGCTGTCGGCGCTGGCGTGGCTCTGCTTCCTCTGGTTCCCGCTGCGCACCCGTGACGCAGTCGGGATCCTGACACCCCCCGAAGAGATGAGGACGCCCGTGGCGGACACCTCCGAATAGACCACCCGTGCCAGCCGAACCCGAACGGCTGGCCCGGGGGATGACCGGTCGGCCCTCTGCCCCCGCACCGGCCGGTCACGCAGCTGACGTCCGCGTCGATCCGTTCCCGCTGATCGACGCGGGCGTCAGCCCAACGCGGCCACTAGGCGTGCAGCGAGCTCATCACTCGGACCGAGCGGGAGCGCGGCAATCAGATGCGCGCGGGCGTCAGCCCATCACGCAGATATGCCCGGCCGTCAGCCCAGCGCGGCCACCAGGCGTGCAGCGAGTTCGTTACTCGGATCCAGCTGGAGCGCAGTGACCAGGTGCGTCCGGGCCTCCGCCCGCCCGCCGGGCGCGTCGACGAGCGCACGCGCCGCATGCACGTGCAGGTCGGCGCGTACCAGGGCATCGTCGGGCGCGAGGGCGAGAGCGGCGTCGATCTCCCGCAGCGCCTCCTCGGTCTGGCCGGCGGATCCGAGACGGAGCGCGAGCAGGATCCGCAGACCGGGCGCCGTGGGAAGGGCGTGCACCGCCGAACGGGACCACTCCAGGGACTCCCCCGCACGCTCAGGATCGAGCGCGATGATCTGCGCGAGCATGGCACGCGCCCACGGAGCGAAGCGGGGATCGTCCACCACCTCGGCCACAGTGCGCTCGGCGGCGTCGGCGTCGCCCTGCATGACGAGCACCTGCGCCAGCTCGATCAGCGCCTGCCCGTCATGCGGATGCGCGCGAAGGTACCGGTCGAGCACGTGGTTCGCCGCCGATGCCTCTCCAGCGGCCAGCAGCAGCTGGGCCCGCGCGATGACGGCGGCGCTGTCATCCCCGATCTCGTTCGCGGCCCCACTGTGATCCGTCGCCATGCTCCGATCCTGCCAGCAGCCGAGAGCGTCGGGGCCGTTGTGAACGTCATGCCCCAGTCAGAGAGGAAAACGCAGCACAGAACCCTGTCTGCGCTGCGTTTTCCCTCCCGTCAGGGGGCGTCGCGTCAGTGAACGACGTCGACGCGCTCGAAGGCGTCGCTGCTGATCCCGCGCTCGAGGATCAGGCGCGACCACTCACGCGCCGAGTGGAGGCTGTGGTCGCGGTAGTTGCCGCACTCCACGGCGGAGACGCCGGGCACCTGTTCCCAGGTGACGGTCTCCGCGATGGCGTGCAGGCTCTGCGCGATACCCGAGACGATGTCGGCGACTAGGGGCTCTCCCCACACGATCAGGTGGAAACCGGTGCGGCAGCCGAACGGCGAGATGTCGATGACACCGTCGACGTGGTCGCGCAGAAGCCCGGCGAGCACGTGCTCGATCGTGTGCAGACCGGCCGTCGGGATCTCGCCCTCGTTCGGCTGCACGAAGCGCACGTCGAAGTTCGAGATCGCATCCCCCTTCGGTCCCCGCTCCACGGCGATCAGCCGCACGTACGGCGCCTTGACGGCGGTGTGGTCCAGGGTGAAGCTCTCGATCTCGGCCATGTCTCTCCTTCTCGCGGGGGGCTGATTCGACGCTAGCCGAGCCACCCGCCCGACACCGCATCCGATTACGCGCCGTGGCACACACGCACACCCCGCGCCGCCCCCGCGATCCAACGCTCGCCGAGCCACAAACCCGCCACGAGCAAACGAAAACGCCCCGCCGGCGATGCGGCGAGGCGTTTTCCGGCTACCGGGTCACGCGCCCTTGAGACGCTCCGAGAGGTATGCGTTGAGATCGGCGAGCGCGACGCGCTCCTGCGCCATGGTGTCGCGGTCGCGCACGGTGACCGCGTCGTCCTCGAGCGAGTCGAAGTCGATGGTCACACAGAACGGGGTGCCGATCTCGTCCTGGCGGCGGTAACGACGACCGATCGCACCGGCGTCGTCGAAGTCGATCACCCAGCGACCGCGCAGCTCGTCTGCCACCCGACGGGCGAGGGGCGAGAGCTTCTCGTTGCGGCTGAGCGGGAGCACGGCCACCTTGACGGGGGCCAGGCGCGGGTCCAGCTTCAGCACCGTGCGGGTGTCGGTGCCGCCCTTGGCGTTGGGCACTTCCTCTTCCTCGTACGCGTCGACGAGGAAGGCCATCATCGAGCGCGTGAGACCGAACGAGGGCTCGATCACATACGGCGTGTACCGCTCGCCGGATGCCTGGTCGAAGTAGGTCAGGCTCGTGCCCGAGGCCTCGGTGTGGCTGGAGAGATCGTAGTCGGTGCGGTTGGCCACGCCCATCAGCTCACCCCATTCCTTGCCGGGGAAGCCGAAGCGGTATTCGAAGTCGATCGTGCCCGCCGAGTAGTGCGCGCGGTCGTCTTTGGGGACGTCGAACTGGCGCATGTTCTCGGGGCTGAGGCCCAGGTCGATGAACCAGTTCCAGCACGCCTCCACCCAGTGCTGGAACCACTCGTCCGCCTCGGCCGGCGGCACGAAGAACTCGATCTCCATCTGCTCGAACTCGCGGGTGCGGAAAATGAAGTTCCCGGGCGTGATCTCGTTGCGGAACGCCTTGCCCACCTGACCGATGCCGAAAGGCGGCTTCTTACGCGCCGCGGTGACCACGTTCGCGAAGTTCACGAAGATGCCCTGAGCCGTCTCGGGGCGGAGGTAGTACAGGCCGGACTCGTCATCGACCACACCGAGATAGCTCTTCACCAGACCGGAAAACGCCCGAGGCTCGGTCCACTGACCGCGCGTACCGCAGTTCGGGCAGGCGATCTCCGCGAGGCCGCCCTGCGGGGTGCGGCCCTTGCGGGCTTCGAAGTCCTCGATCATGGTGTCCTCGCGGAACCGCTTGTGACAGCTCAGGCACTCCACGAGCGGGTCGGTGAAGGTGGCGACGTGACCGGACGCCTCCCAGACGCGCTTGGGAAGGATCACCGAGGAGTCCAGGCCCACCATGTCGCCGCGGCCGCGCACGAAGGTCTGCCACCACTGCCGACGGATGTTCTCCTTCAGCTCGGTACCGAGGGGGCCGTAGTCCCAAGCCGAACGCGAACCGCCGTAGATCTCACCCGCTTGGAACACGAACCCGCGGTGGCGGGCGAGGGCGATGACTTTGTCGAGGCGGGACTGCTCGGCCACGGTGGCTCCAATGGTCGTCTTGTGGTGCGCGAACGCGGGAACGGTGCGAGAACGCGGGAGAGGCGCGGGAGGCCGCGCCTGTCTGAGTCTACCCGGGACGGCGGACCGGCAACCCGTTCCCCTCCCCCGCCCGACCCGCCGTCCATGTGTGTTCCACCCCCGGATCGATCGGCGCCTTCCGACACCTCAACTAAATCGCTATAGTCAAACCGTTCCCGCTCGCCGACCCGTGGATCCGGAGCCTCAGATGCCGCTCGACACCCCGTTGCGCTTCGGCGCGAACTACACTCCCGCGATGGAGTGGATGCACTCGTGGCTCGATCTGGACCTCGATGACGTGCGCCGTGACTTCGCCGGCCTTGCCGAGCTCGGACTCGATCACGTGCGGATCTTCCCGCTCTGGACGGTGCTGCAGCCCAACCGCACCCTGATCCGCGAGAGCGCCGTAGCCGATGTACGAGCGGTCGTCGACGTGGCGGCGGAGTTCGGCCTCGATGCCAGTGTCGATGTCATCCAGGGCCACCTGTCCAGCTTCGACTTCATCCCGTCGTGGCTGTTCACCTGGCACGACAAGAACATGTTCACCCACCCCGATGCACTCAGCGGACAGGTGGCGCTGGTCGAGCGGCTCGGCGCAGCGCTGGGCGACGCCGGGAACTTCCTCGGCTTCACGCTGGGCAACGAGACGAATCAGTTCTCGGCCGAGACCCACCCCCATCAGTGGCCGGTCACCCCCGCTGAGGCGAGCACCTGGATCACGACCTTGCTCGCTGCGGCCGACCGTGCCGCGCCCGGGCAGCAGCACGTGCACAGCGAATACGACGCGGCCTGGTACATGGACGGGCACGGATTCGTCCCCACCCACGCCGCCCGTCTGGGAGCGATGACGACGATCCACTCGTGGATCTTCAACGGAACCGCGCAGCGATACGGCGGCCGCTCGATCGCCTCCGACCGGCACGCCGAGTACATGATCGAGCTGTCCCGCGCCTTCGCCACCGACCCGCAGCGTCCGATCTGGCTGCAAGAGGTGGGGGCACCCTCCAACTGCCTGGAGCCCTCCCAGACGCCGGACTTCCTGGAAGCCACGGTGCGCTCGGCTCTGCGAACCGAGAACCTGTGGGGCATCACCTGGTGGTGCTCGCACGACGTCAGCCGCAGCCTCGCGGACTACCCGGAGCTGGAGTACTCGCTCGGGCTCATCGACAACGACGGCGCCGCCAAGCCGATCGGTCGCCGGTTCGCGGAGATCCTCCCGGAGCTTCGCGAGCGCCGTCCGGTTCCGCCGCGATCACTCGGCATCGTGATCGAAGTGGATGAGGAGGAGATCCCGGTCAGCCGCGGTGCGATGAGCCCCGGGGGCGCGATCTTCCAGGCCTGGGTGGATGCCACCACCGCGGGCGCGGACCCGACCTTCGTCACCTCGGCCACCGCCGCGGATCCCGCCGCACTCGCCCGACGCGGCATCACCGAGCTGGTGCGCCCCGATCTCGCCACGGGCGTCGGCACCTATTCGTCGAACAACACCGTGGTTGGCTGAACGCGCAGCACCGGCACTCGGCTACGCCCCTCCGGCCCCGCGCCATCGGGCCGGCGGCGTCGCGGGCGCGCATAGGGTGGATCAGTGGCACGAGACGAACGACGCAATCTGACCCGAATGCCCAATCCGGCCGCCGTGGTCGCCGTGCTCGCCGTGGCGGGACTGTCCTCGTCGTTCATGTTCACGCTCGTGGTGCCGATTCAGGCGGCCCTCCCGGAGCTGCTGGGCGCCAGCCGCGACGACACCGCCTGGGTGGTCACCTCGACGCTGCTTTCCGCCGCCGTGATCACCCCGATCGCGGGCCGGCTCGGCGACATGTACGGCAAGCGCCGGATCATCCTGGTGCTGCTCGGGATCCTTATCGCCGGATCGGTCATCGCAGCCCTGTCGCACGACCTCACCTGGATGGTGCTGGGACGGGTGCTCCAGGGCGCCGCCACCGGCGTGATCCCGCTCGGAATCTCGGTACTGCGGGACGTGCTGCATGAGGACCGCATCGATTCGTCGATCGCGCTGATCTCCGCCACGCTCGGCGTGGGAGGCGCGATCGGGCTGCCGGTGAGCGCCTTCATCACCATGAACGCCGACTGGCACCTGCTGTTCTGGATCGCCGCCGCGCTCGGTGCCATCGTGTTCGTCCTGGTGACCTGGATCATCCCGGTCAGCGTGCTGCGCTCCGGCGGGCGTTTCGACGTGGTGGGCGCGGTGGGCCTCGCGGCCGGCCTGCTCGGCATCCTGCTGGCGATCTCCCGCGGCGCCTCGTGGGGCTGGCTGTCGCCTCCCACGCTGGCCTCCGGAATCGGCGGTGTGGTCGTACTGCTGGCCTGGGGATGGTACGAGCTGCGCACGCCCGAGCCGCTGCTCGATCTTCGCGTGGCCGCGCGTCGCCCGGTGCTGCTGACGAACCTGGCCTCCATCGCACTCGGATTCGGGCTGTTCGCCTCGAACGTCGTCTATCCCCAGATGCTGGAGCTGCCCGTCGAGTCCGGCTCCGGATTCGGTCTCTCCCTGCTGTCAGCCAGCCTTATCGTGATGCCGTCGGGCATCGTGATGATGATCCTGTCGCCACTGTCGGGCCGCCTCTCGCGAGCCGTCGGGCCGCAGCTCCTCCTCGTTCTCGGATCCGCGTCGATCATCGCCGCCTACGTGTTCACCCTGCTGTGGAGCACCGAGATCTGGCAGATCCTGGTGGCGAACATCCTCATCGGCTTCGGCATCGGCTTCGGCTACGCCGCCATGCCGATGCTCATCATGCGCTCGGTGCCGGCCAGCGAGACGGGTGCATCGAACGGGCTGAACTCGCTGTTTCGCTCACTCGGCACGAGCATCGCCGCCGCCGTGGTGGCCGCGGTGCTCGCGGCGGACACCGTTCCGTTCGGCGATTCCGCCGTCCCGAGCCCGGAGGCATTCCGGATCTCCTTCGCCCTCGGCGCGGGGGCGGCGGTCATCGCCCTCGTGCTGGCGCTGTGCATTCCGCGTCGCGGCCACCGGGAAGCGCACCCCGCCCTGCCGGAGTGAAGCGCGGCGTCACCAAACGAGGAGATTCACGCGAAAACAGGATGCTGCGCTGCGTTCTGCCCTCTTTTCACGACAATCCCCTCTTTTCGCGACAGTCCCCCGTCCCGACCTGACGCCACGCGCACTGCGGATCAGCGGATGGCGCGACCCCGGGCGAGGTCGATGAGGTGCGGGAGCACGGCGGATCCGGTGCGCAGCCCGGAGTGCTCGTTCGCGCTGGTGACGTAGGTGTGCACACCCGGGATCAGATCCGCCGTCTCCAGTGAGAACTCCACCGGGACGTACACGTCGTTGACGTAGATGGATGCCGCCCCGGTCGCGTCGGACGCCGCGATGGCGGCTGCGTCGTACAGCTTCGGCCACTCGTGGGCGGCGAGGGTGTCCACGACATCGGCCCACGGCTGGAAGGCGGGAACGGTGCGGACCCAGTCGCGTCGCACGTGCTCACCCGTGAAGAGCGTGACGTCCTCGCGGTAGTCCTGCGGCTCCGTGCGCTCGGCCGACCAGTTCGTGGCGAATCCGTCGGCGTAGCTGGATTCGTGGAACACGTAGTACAGCGGGTTTCGCCCGCCGAACGGCATGAGGGCTGCGAGGTCGTAGCGGAACGCGTTGGTGCTCGGGTCGGCGTCCAGCACACCCCAGAGGCGCTGCCAGCCGTTGTCGTCGCCCAGCGCTGAGCCGATGGAGCGCAGCCGCGACACCGACACCACCTCGCCGCCCGGCAGGACGATGTCCCCCGCATCGGCGAGGTCGACCAGGCGGCGCATGGCGTCGCGGTGCTCGGGGAAGCGCCGGTAGTAGCGCTCGGTCATCACGCGCATCTTGTCGTAGCAGAGGGCGTACACGTCGTCCGGGTGACGGCCGACGGCGCTGAGCCCTCCGGTGATGTACACGTCGTCGAGGGAAGCCGCATCCGTGGTCAGATACGCGAGAGTGGTGAACCCGCCGAAGGACTGCCCGAGGGTGTTCCAGGTGCGGGCGCCGAGGTGCTCACGCATCGCCTCCGCGTCGCGGACGATGGCATCGGCTCGAAGGTGCGTGAGGTACTCGGCTACATCGATGCCGGACTCCAGGATCGCATCGCTCACCGGCGTGGACTTGCCGGTGCCGCGCTGGTCGAGCATCACCACGCGGTAGTCCTGGAGCGCGGCATCCAGCCATCCGGGGGCGAGCGGTGCATGGAACGGCGACGGCGCCTCGTTGCCCGGCCCGCCCTGGAGGAACGTCAGATACGGCAGGTTCTCCCCGCCCTCGCGCGTGATCACCGCGGCATGGACGTCGAGGGTGCGCGTGTCGGAGTCGTCACCCCACACCAGCGGGACAGTGATGACGTGGTCGTCGACGGTGAGATCCAGCATGCGGCGGGTGGTGGTGGTCACGGCTCCCATCGTAGGGCCGGGGTCAGCCGAAAAAAGTTGCAATTCACTGTTGCTAAGTACCGGTACTCAGTGTTACTTTCTACCGGTAGTCAATAACGCTGAGTAGAGGAGGCGATCGCGATGGCAAGTCAGATGACCGAGATGCTCAAGGGCACGCTCGAAGGCATCGTGCTGGCGATCCTGGCCGAGAGATCGGCCTACGGATACGAGATCACGACCAGACTGCGCGACGGCGGCTTCACGGACATCGCCGAGGGCACCGTGTACGCACTCCTGGTGCGCATCGAGCAGCGCGGCCTGGTGGATGTGGAGAAGGTGCCCTCGGAAAAGGGGCCACCGCGCAAGGTCTTCTCCCTCAACGCACAGGGGCGGGATCAGCTCGCCGAGTTCTGGAGGACGTGGAGCTTCCTCGCAGAGCACATCGAACAGCTCCGCCACACCGACACCCGCAGCAACACGAACGAAGGAGCCTGACATGGCCGCCAAGTGGATCGAAGTGATCACCGGATCCCTCGAGCAGAAGAAGCAGTACCGCACCGACAAGGCCCGCATCGAGGCCCTCCCCCAGCCGTACGCCACCGCGGCGGAGGCGATGCACCGTTACCTCATGTACGCCAGCGGCATCACCGACGGCGACACCATGACCCGCATGTTCACCGACCTCGCCGACCTGTGGGAGACCGCATCGGTGGACGGCACCCCGGTGCGCGCGATCGTCGGAGACGACCCGGTCGACTTCGCCGAGACGTTCGCCCGCGCCTACGCCGGACGGGAATGGATCGACAAGGAGCGCGCGCGCTTCACCCGCGCCATCGACGAGGCCGCAGGAAAGGAAACCCGATCATGACCGGCCCAGCCATCAGCGTCCGGGGCATCACCAAGTCGTTCGGTGAGCTTCGCGTGCTCCGCGGCGTCGACTTCGAGGTGGAGCACGGCAGCATCTTCGCCCTGCTCGGCTCGAACGGCGCGGGAAAGACCACCCTGGTGCGCATCCTCTCGACGCTCCTCACGGCCGACGGCGGATCGGCCACCATCCAGGGCTTCGATGTGGCCACGGCCGCCGACCAGGTCCGCGAGTCGATCAGCCTCACCGGGCAGTTCGCCGCCGTGGACGAGGTGCTCACGGGTCGCGAGAACCTGGTTCTCGTGGCGAGGCTGCGCCACCTGCCCGACCCGGGGGCGATCGCCGACGACCTGCTCGCGCGCTTCTCCCTCACGGACGCCGGCTCCCGCCGCGCCGGCACGTACTCCGGCGGTATGCGTCGTCGGCTCGACATCGCGATGAGCCTCATCGGAAACCCTCCGGTGATCTTCCTCGACGAGCCGACCACCGGCCTGGACCCGCAGGCGCGGATCGAGGTGTGGCAGACGGTGAAGCAGCTCGCCGAGCGCGGTACCACCGTGCTGCTGACCACGCAGTACCTCGATGAGGCGGAACAGCTGGCGGATCGGATCGCCATCCTGCACGAGGGAACCATCATCCAGAACGGCACCCTCGCCGAACTCACGGGCCTGCTGCCGCAGGCCAAGGTCGAGTACGTCGAGAAGCGCCCCACCCTCGAGGAGGTCTTCCTCGCCCTCGTCGGCCCCGGCGCCGGCACCGACACGACTCAGAAGGAGGTCGCGTGATGACCAGTCACGTCCTCGGCGACACCGCCGTTCTCACCGGTCGCTCCCTGCGGCACATCCTGCGCAGCCCCGACACCATCATCACCACCGCGGTGACGCCCATCGCCCTGATGCTGCTGTTCGTGTTCGTGCTCGGCGGCGCGATCAGCACCGGGGCACCCGGTTCGTACATCGACTACATGCTTCCGGGCATTCTGCTCATCACGATCGCCTCGGGCATCGCGTACACCTCGTACCGGCTGTTCCTGGATCTGCAGGGCGGCATCGTCGAGCGGTTTCAGTCCATGCCGATCGCCCGCTCCAGCGTGCTGTGGGCGCACGTGCTCACCTCGCTGGTGGCCAACCTGGTGTCGGTCGCGATCGTGGTGGGCGTGGCGTTCGCGCTCGGCTTCCGCACCGGCGCTTCTGTGGGCGCATGGCTGGCGGTCGTCGGCATCCTCGCACTGTTCACGCTGTCGCTCACCTGGCTGGCCGTGATCGCCGGGCTCTCCGCGAAGACGGTGGACGGGGCCAGCGCCTTCAGCTACCCGCTGATCTTCCTGCCCTTCATCAGCTCCGCCTTCGTTCCCACCTCGACGATGCCCGGCCCCGTGGCCTGGTTCGCCGAGTACCAGCCGGTGACCTCGATCGTGAACACGATCCGCGCCCTGTTCGCCGGCGAACCCGTCGGCTCCGCGATCTGGGTGGCGCTCGCATGGCTGGTGGGGCTCCTGATCGTGGCCTACGCATTCGCCATCGCCGTCTACCGGAAGCGCGTCCGGTGATTCCAGTTGCGCGAACCATCACGAACCGTCTCCGGCACCTGCGTGCCCCGGAGGCGGTTCGTGGCGGTTCGGGCACCGATCAGCGCGATGCGATCGCCTCGATCTCGAAGCGGAAGCCACCGGCCAGTCCCACGGCGAACGTCGATCGCGCCGGTCGATGCTCTCCGAACACCTCGGCGTAGATCGCGTTGAACTCGGCGAAGTCTGCGGTGTCCGTGAGCAGGCACATCGTCCGCACCACATCGGTCAGCTCGAGTCCTTCACTCTGAAGCACCGCGCGCAGGTTCTCCAGGCTCTGACGCACCTCACCGGCGAACGTCGCGGCCTTCTCCCCCGTCACCGGGTCCAGCCCCACCTGACCGGCGGTGAAGATCACGTCGCCGACGGCGACCGCCTGCGAGTAATGTCCGCCCGGGGCGGGGGCGGTGTCGGTGCTGATCAGTCGCGGTGCGCTCATGACAGGGGTCCTTCCTTCTCGTCTGCGATGCCGCAGAAGTCGACGATGATGCGGGCGTAGATGCGCGCGGCCTCCAGCACACTGCGCACGCTCACGAACTCGTTCGGTCCGTGCGCGCTGGTGAGCATGCCCGGCCCGAACGACGGCAGCGCGGGGATGCCGGCCTGGCTGTACCAGGGAGCATCGGTGCCGCCGGGGAAGACGCCGAACTCCGGTGCTTCTCCGAACACGTCTGCGGCCGCGCGCGCCGTCGCAGCGGCGAGGGGATGGTCCGGCTCCATCTCGCTGTAGGGGATCCAGGCGAGCGTCTCGTCGAACTCGAACCTCACCTCCAGGTCGGGGTCCGCGGCACGCTCGGCGGCGAGCCAGGCGTCCAGATCCGCGGCCACGGACTGCTGGGTCATGCCGGGAACGGTGCGTACATCGCACGCGAACTCCGCGTGGCCCGGAACGACGCCGAAGTAGGTGCCGCCGCTGATCATGACGCCCACATTGAGGGTCGGGCCGACATCACCCAGCGGGTGGGGCCGGTGCGAGAGCCGCAGTGCGTCGCGCATGCGATCCATGAGCCCGGCAGCCTTCACCGACGCGTTCACGCTCCGCATCCGGTCCGACAGGCTCGAGTGCATCTGGGTGCCGGTGACGATGATGCGGAAGCAGCAGACGCCGCGCGAGACCAGATGGACGCGCTGCCAGTCGCGCTCCCAGCCACTCGGCTCACCGATGAGGACCGCGTCGACGTCCTCGATCAGCGGGGCGATGTAGCGCGAGCCCTCATTGGCACCGTCCTCTTCGTCCGCGACGAACCCCAGAACGAGGTCACCGCGCAGGCGCAAGCCCGCCGCCCGCACCGCGCGCGCCGCGAACAGCATCGCAGCCACCCCGGATTTCATGTCGTTGGCGCCGAGGCCGACGATGTCGTCCCCACGGCGGGTGGCCTGATGAGGATCGCTCCGCCACAGTGCACGCGCCTCACCCACCGGCTTCGTGTCGACGTGTCCGTTCAGCATCAGAGCCGGTCCTCCGCCAACGCCGCGATGACGCACGAGCATGCTCGGACGCTCGGGGGCAGGTCCCAGCACCGTGACCTCATCGGCGATGCCGAACGCTTCGCAGCGAGCGCGAAGATCCGCGATGATCGCCCGCTCATCCGCGAACGGAGGGATCTGGGAGTCGATCGCGATCAGTTCGCACAGTGTGGTGATCAGCTCCCCCTCCCACTCTGCGAGCAGGGCATCGACACGGGAGACGGCATCGGTCATCAGAACTCCATCGGAGGCGTGTGCTCCATCAGGCGTGAGTGCTCCATCAGGCGTGAGTGCTCCATCAGGCGTGAGTGCTCCATCAGGCGTGAGTGCTCCGTCGGTCATGAGCGCTCCTTCACCACGGCCGCCAGTTCGTGGGCGAAGCGCTCGGCGTCGCCGAGGTCGTTGAGCGCGTGAAACGAGGCGCGCACCCGCCCGTCGCCGCCCCAGGCCAGTACGCCCCGGCGCGCGAGCTCTGCGGCTACTCCTTCGCCGTCGGCCACCGCAACAGCCAGGTTCCCCGCACGGCGTGCGGGGTCGGCAGGCGTGATCACGTTCAGTCCCGCATCCCGCAGCCGCCGGTCCGCGTCGGCGACGATCGCGGCGACGTGCTCCTCGATCCGCTCGATGCCGATGTCGCCCAGCAGCGCGCTCGACGCACCCAGTCCTGCGATGTCGGAGAGGGCGGGAGCGCCCATCTGGAAGCGCGAGGCATCGGCGTTCCAGTTGAGCTCCTCGAAGCGACGATCGGTGAAGATGTCCTCCAGGGAACGCCAGCCCACGGCCCCCGGGCGGAAGTCCGCGAGCAGGTCGCGATTCCAGCCCACGATCCCCACGCCATACGGTCCCAGCGTCCACTTGTAGGAGGCGCTCACCACGAGCGCTGCGTGGGAGAGATCCATCGTGGACACCCCGAGCGAGTGCGACACGTCCACGAGGAACGGGATTCCTCGTTCGCGAGCCCCCTCGCCCAGCGCGCTCAGATCGTGCTTCAGCCCGGTCATGTAGCCCACGTGGCTGACGCACAAGGCGACCGTGCGCTCGTCGCAGGCATCGAGCAACGATTGCGACGACAACTCCCAGTCGTCACCGCGCGGCACGACGCGCACGTCGAGCCCGTGCTCACGCAGCCGGAGGAACGGCGCGAACACCGCGGGATGCTCGTACTCGTTGACGACCACGTTGTCGCCGGGGCGGAAGGCCCAGCCGTTGGCGATCGCGCTCCAGGCCGTGGAGGCGTCGCCGAGGAAGGCGACGTCCTCCGCCCGCATCCCCGCCAGCCGCGCCACGTCGGCGCGGGCCTGAGCCTCGGCGCCGAACAGGATCGAGCGTCCGTCCTCGGCACGGCTCTTCGCCCGGTACGCGGTCACCATCGCGTCCTCAACCACGCGCAGGGCGGGGGCGTGGGCGCCGGTGTAGAGGTAGCTCACGTCGTCGGATAGACCGATGAAGTGATCCCGCGGGATCAGCGCTCGTGCGCCCGGAGAAGCGTGGGGGGTCATGCAGAGTCCTTTCCTGGCAGACGCCAGATCTCATCGGCGAACAGCAGCGAGCCGGTCTCATCGGTCGCCCGGCTCATCAGGCGGCGGATGGAGTCGCTCCACTCGCGGTTCGCGGGGTCACGTTCCAGCGCTGCGAAGACCTCCGGCACCGGGCGATCCGCGGATCCGACGGCGATCACCAGCCGGTCGCGGCGGAAGAGCCGGAAATCGTCGATTCCGGCCGCGTGCATCGCGTCGACCACGAGCGGGGAGAGCTCGGCGTGGCGACGGTCGTATTCGTCGTCGACGCCGGGCAGCAGCTCGAACACGTAGCAGAACGCGGTCATCCGGCCCCGCCCATCAGGCGATGGAGGTTGCCGCCGAGCACCGCGTCCCGTTCGCTCGTCCGCAGCTGCCCGGCAACCCAGTCCGGAAGGGTCATGGCCTCCTCGGCGCTGACCGCACCGAGGACCGGAGAGAAGTCGGACCCCCAGCACAGCCGTTCCAGGCCGAAGGCGTCCGCGATCAGTTCGAACGCCGCGCGGGCGCCCGCATGGGGAAAACGCGGGTCGATCGCATAGAGACCGGACAGCTTCACGAAGATCCGCGGGTTCACAGCGAGGTCCAGGATCGCGCGCAACCGGTCCTGAAGCGGGTCCCCGGCCGCTCCGGCGGCACCCGGCAGGCCCAGGTGGCTCACCAGGACTGCCGCGCGCTCGACGTGCACGGCATCGCGGATCAGATCCGCGCGATCCGCGGGAACGTTCACCGACACGACCGCGCCGAGCCCGTCGAGCTCATCCCAGAGCTCGGCCGCGACGCGACGGGTCGGATACAGGGAGACGCCGTCGGCTCTGCCCGCCCGGACGGCGTCGGGCAGGCGCCGGGCCGTCTCCGCCAGGTAGAGCACCGGATGGATCCAGGGGTGCTCGACGGCCAGGTCCACGATGTGATCGTTGTTGCCCGCGTACGCCGGCTCTCCCTCGTACCCCACCACGAGAGCGCGGTCGATCCCGTGCTCCCGTCGCAGCGCGAGGTAGTCGGCCAGCTCGGCACCGGCCGGACGATCACCGCTGTATCCGTGCTCGAAGAGGTGGATGTGCGAATCGAAGCGCCCGCTCACGTCACGGCTCCCGCGATGATGATCCGCTCGGCGACCTCGAGGCCGTGCAGTGCCTCGTCGAGCGTCACGGCGGTGGGCGCGTTGCCGGATCGGACGGCGCTGAGGAAGACCTGCTGCTCTGCGGCGAGCGCGCCATACGGATGAGCGGGGGTGAGGTGATCGTCGGCGGGTCCCGTGGGCCCAATGACGCGGGCGTCCTGGCGAAGGGCAAGAGTGCCGTCCTCTCCGATGAGCTCCAGCGCATCGGGAAGATGCTGCCCGGCGCCCAGCGACCACGACACCTCGAACGACAGTTCCGTTCCCGCGCTCGTGCGGGCTCGTGCCGAGACCGCCAGCGGCTGCGGATGAGCCGCGGTACGGATCTCCGTGCTGGACACGTTCTCGATGCGATCGCCGGTCAGCCAGAGCGCGAGATCGATGTCGTGGATCATCGTCATCAGCACCGGGTGCACCGCCGGGAACAGTGCCTGGTGATCGAGCCCGCGATGACGGCGGAACGACAGCGAGCGCACGCGGCCCACCGCCCCCGAGCGCACCGCCTCGCGGACCTCGGCATGCGGCGCGGAGAAGCGCAGGATGTGCCCGGGCATGAGCCATGCGGAGGACTGCGCAGCGGCACGGCGCAGTTGCTCGCGCGCCGCCTGATCGATGGCGACGGGCTTCTCCACCAGGACCGGAACGCCCGCGGCGAGCGCCGTCACGGCGATCCCCGCCTGCACCGCTGCGGCGGCGCTGATCACCACGGCGTCGACGGCGCCGTCCAGGAGAGGCCGGAGATCGGCGAGCGACAGCGCGGCTCCCGTCTCGGCGGCGAGTGCGTCGCGGCGCTCGGCCGATGGCGCGACGATGGCCGCGAGCTCCACTGCGGGGGTGCGAGCGAGTTCGAGGGCGTGCGCGCGCCCGAAAGGACCCGCGCCCACGACGGCGACGCGCAGCGGAGTGGCGGATGGATGGCGGAGGGTCATCGCGGGTCCTTTCGTGCGAGGGTCAGCAGGTGGGCTTGTAGATGTAGCGCTGAGCTTCCTCGGAGTCGACGTTGTCCTTCGTGATGATGAAGGCGTTCACGAACTCCTGGTACTCGAGGTCATCGGCGCTCGCCTCGCCGGAGACGATCTTCGCGATCCGCTCCACGGAGTCGTAACCGAGCCCATAGGGGTCCTGCGCCACCAGGGCCTCGTAGACACCGCTCTTGAGCTGTTCGATCTGGGAGGGATCGGCGTCGTATGCGACGAGCTTGACCTGGCCCACCTTGTCCGCACCCTCGATCGCTGCGGCCGCACCGGCGGACGCGGGGGCGAGGGTGGTGTAGATGCCCTTCAGATCGGGATCGGTGAGCGCCGCCGACGCCTTCTGCGACGCCTTGGCCTGATCGGCCTCGGAGTACTCGGTGGGAAGCACCGTCACGTCGGGGTAGGCCTCGGCCATGCGCGCCGTGAATCCGTCGACGCGCTCGGCGTTGGCGGCGACGCCCGGGAACGAGGCGATCACCATGACCGTGCCCTTCTCACCGATCGACTGCGCCAGCGCATCGGCGGCGAGCGCACCCGCCGAGACGTTGTCGGTGCGGATGTTCTGAAGCTCGACCTGCTGGTCCAGGGAGCCGTCGACGGTGATCACCGGCGTGCCTGCCGTGGCGATGTCCTCCACCGTGCCGACCAGCCCTGCCGGGTCGGTCGGGACGAGCACGAGACCGGCGGGCTTGAGCTGCATCGCCGCATTGATGAGCGGCGTCTGCGTCTGCAGGTCCCAGTTGGCGTCGCCCTGCCAGTCCAGGCGCACGTCGTACTTCTCGGCCGCCTCCTGTGCGCCGCACTGCATCACCTGGAAGTAGGTGGCGGTCATCTGTGCGGCGACGAATGCGACAGTGGGCTGGGCGCCCGGCTCGGCGCCTCCCGTTGCCGCAGGCGTTTCGTCGTCGGGCGACGTGCAGCCCGCGAGGGCGAGGGCCAGGCCCGCGCCGATCGCGATGAACGGGGCGATGCGGGAGCGTTTGTTGCGAATGAGCACTTCTCCTCCATTGGATGTCTCGTGCCGGAATCGGCGGTTCGGGTACTGCGGGATGACTACTTCGTCTGCGCGCGGCGTCGCTGGTCGATGCCGACGGCGATCAGCAGGATGATTCCGGTGACCACCAGCTGGTAGAACGAGCCGACGCGCAGGATCACCAGTCCGTTGATGAGGACGGCGGGGATGATGGCGGCGACCATGGAACCCAGCACCGAGGCGCGACCGCCGAAGAGGCTGGTGCCGCCGATCACGACGGCGGCGATGGCTGCGAGGGCATCGCCCTGGTGGCCCTGGATGTTCGTGGTGAGGAATCGCGAGATCTCCACGAAGCCGACGAGACCGCAGATGCCGCCCATGATCATGAACAGCTTGATGCGGTGCGCCCGTACGTTGATGCCGGCGCGCTCGGCCGAGCGGATCGACGATCCGAGCGCAAGGGTGTGCACCCCGAATCGGAGTCGCGTCATCACGAACCAGGCGATGATGCCCACGGCCACCGCGATCAGGGCGGGGACCGGGATCACCCCGAACAGGTTCGCGGTGCCGAAGCCGCGCTGCATGTCGCGGGGCAGCGAACTGACGTTGACGCCGTTGGTCACGATGTACGCCAGGCCGAGGCCGGCGCTCATCATCGCGAGGGTGACGACGAAGGAGTTCACGCGCAGCAGGTTGATGAGGGTGGCGTTGACGAGACCGAACAGCAATCCGGTTGCCAGCGACGCCAGTAGGCCGAGCAGGATCGCGATGCCCGCGTTCTCGTACTGCCCCGCGAGGACCTGCTCGGGACTGCCGCCTACGGCGGTGATGACCTTCGCGCCGACGACAGAGGACAGGATGACGTTCGCGCCGATGGAGAGGTCGAGCTCTCCGGCGCCGAGCAGGAACGTCATGCCGATGGCGAGCAGAACCAGCTGCGCGGAGTCGAGCGCGAGGTTGCGGAAGTTCGTCGCGCCCAGGAACACCCAGTTGGGTGACAGTGCCCCGAAGAGGATGATCAGCGCGACCACGACGATCGCGATCAGGAAGGCCGTGGAGGTGAACAGCCGCCTGGTGAACGTGGGCTCGCTGCTGTCGAACGTGGCCGCCGCGGCGGGGAGATCGGTGGTGGTGGTCATGCCGCTTCCTCCTTCGCGGAGAGCATCGTGGTGAGGACATCCACGAGCTGGAGCCCTCCGGTCGTCATCTGCTCGACCACCCGGCCGTGGCGCATGATGGCGATCCGGTCGGCGAAGTCGATCATCTTGGGGATGTCGTGGGACACCAGCACCACGGCGAGTCCGCGCTCCGCGGCGGCACGGACGGCGTCGTACACCATGGCGGTCTGCCGCGCCCCGAGGGCGGCGGTCGGCTCGTCCATGAGGATCGCCGTCTTGGCCCACATCACCGCGCGCGCCACCGCGATGGCCTGGCGCTGCCCACCCGACAGTGCGCTGACCGGGGCCGTGAGCGATGGCACCTGGGCACCGAGCAGCGACATGGCCTCCTTGGTGCGAGCACGCATCGTCTTCTCGTCCAGCTTGCCGAGCAACCCCAGAGGGCCCGGCTGCACGAGCTCACGCCCGAGGAAGAAGTTCTGCGTCACCGAGAGGTCGGGCGCCTGCGCAAGGTCCTGATACACGATCTCGATGCCGTGCGAACGAGCAGCCGCGACGCTGCCGAGAGTCATCGCATCGCCGCCCACGAGAACCTCGCCCTGGTCGGGGTCGAGCACGCCGGCGAGGACGTTGGACAGCGTCGACTTTCCCGCGCCGTTGTCGCCGATCAGGGCGAGGACCTCGCCCGGGTAGATGTCCAGGCTCGCCCCGCGGAGGGCGCGCACGTGCCCGAAGCTCTTCGCGACGTCACGGACGCGAACGATCGGCTGCGGGGCTGAGGACGCGACTTGCGTCGTCGCGTTGTCCATTCGGTCTCCTTCGACTCGTGTCGTTCTACAGAGAGGTCCATCGTTCGCTCTGTCGAACAGTCACATTGAAGCAGACCCTCGCGGCGGCGCGCAAGCCCCCGCGTGAGCGGAGTCGCTCAGATCGCCGGCGGATACTGCTGCACGACGAACAACCGCCCGCCATCTTCACGCGCGCGGTAGATGTGGGGCTGGTCGGCGCGGAAGGTCAGCATGTCCCCCGGAGTGAGCACGACGGGCTTGTCCGCCGGCCCCACCTCGATGATCCCGTCAGCACAGAGTGCGCGCTCGACGACACCGGGCGCGTTCCCGCGGGAGTTGCGCTCCGCATTGGGGGCGAGGGTCACCACGGACACCTCCACCTCACCGGCACCCTGCCAGCTCGCCATGAGCTGCGCGATGAAGTCATCGCCGGAGCGGGCGATGACCGGAGCATCGACCAGCCGTCGCAGTTCACTGTCACCGGCCCCGACCGCGACCGCGAACAGACCGCCGAGCGGGACATTGAGCGTACGGGCCAGCGACCAGAGGGTGTCGAGGGAGGGATTTCCGTTTCCCCGCTCCAGTTCGGAGACCGTGGACTTCGAGATCCCCGCTTCACGCGCCAGGGCGGACACGCTCAGTCCGCGCCGCTCCCGCCACTTGCGGATGTTGTCGGCGAGCGGCGATACGGGCTGGTCTTCATTCATGATGACGGTTATAGTACAGAACATTCCATCGTTCGCTCTGTCGATCGTTTCTGGTCACCGTTGACCCTCATCCAAGGAGACGATCGATGTCTGAGTCCGACTTCATCACGCTGAACGGCCGCGTCGCCGTGATCGGCGCCGACCGCCATCCTCACGCCGCGGGCCGTCTTGCCACCGCGGGTTCCGGACTGGAGTGGCTCACCGTGCCGCCGGGCGGCGAAGGACCCGACTCCATTCCGGTCATCTCACTACGCGAGGACACCCGGCTTCCCGAGGGCTCCTTCCGCATCGACACACGGACGGAGGGCGCAGCACCTCGTATCGAGATCGTCGGCGGCCCGTTCTCCGGCGTGATCTACGCGGTGGAAGAGCTGCTCCGCGCTGTTCGTCCGGCCCCGGGCACCGGCGTGTCGGTGCCGGTCACACACGTCGAACGCCGCCCCGCCCTCGCATATCGGACGTTCTGGACGTGGGACCACTCCACCAACTGGGAACTCAGCCAGGTGGGCCACCAGGAGATCGGCGTGTTCAACCCGTACGGGAAGCCGCCGTCGGGCTTCCTGGCGGACTACAAGCGGATGGTCGACTTCTGCAGCCAGAACCAGATCGCCGCCATCGTCATCTACGGCTTCTTCCGCGACAACCACGGCGGTGTCGACGACGCGAAGGAGCTCACCCGTTACGCCCGCGAGCGCGGGGTGCGCATCCTGCCGGGTGTCGCGATCGGCGCGTACGGCGGCGTGTACTGGGAGGGCGATCACCCGTACAACCTCTCCACCTACCTGGATGCGCACCCCGACCGCGCCGCCGACATGGAGCGCGGCGTGGGATTCCAGCTGGCCGATCTGTCGTTCCCGCTGAACTTCCCGCGCAGCGACTACACCCGCACCGCGTGCCCGTCGGATCCGAACACCATCGACTGGATGGCCGACGCTCTCTCCTGGCTCGTGGAGACGGTCGAACCCGGCGGGGTGAACATCGAAGGCGGCGACTACGGGGTCTGCGGCTGCGAGCGGTGCATGACGCGGCGCGGTGATCGCGAGGACCCCAACCGGCGCGACGACGACGCGGAGTTCTGGTCGCACGCGGACATGGCGGACAACTTCCCCCGCCTGTTCGAGGCCGCGCGCGGCGGCCGCGACGACCTCTGGATCTACTGTGAGCTGCAGTGGGACAACCTGCTGGACAGCGAGGCCCACGCCCCGCTGACGACGCTGCCGGACGGTGCGATCTACCAGCACACCTACAACCGCGGCTACTGGAACCGGGTGCGGGCCGAGCTGACACCGCAGACCGTCGCGGATCTTCCCACCCGGACCAACGTCGCCCGCGCGCAGTTCGCCTGCCAGTGGAACGGCGACGAGCGCACCGAACTCTACGCGTTCAACGCCCCGGTGTTCGCCGAGCTGTCACGGCACTGTTTCGACATGGGCATGCAGGGCCTCACCGTATGGGGCGAACCAAGTCCGTTCCACGTCTCCTCGGAGCTGAGCTATCTCGCGTTCGGACGCTTCGGCTTCGACGCGGACCTCAGCTGGGACGCATTCCTGGACCAGGACGTTGCTCCGCGGCTCGGCGGGCGGGGAGCAGCCGACGAGTTCATCTCGATCATGCAGGAACTGGACGACCACCAGCACCTGCCCGTCGAGCGACTGCGCACACTGCAGGGGCGTGCGTTCGACGGCGCCCGTCAGTTCACCGGCGAGCAGTTGCGCCGGTGGATCTGGCTCACCGACCGAGTGAACCGCCGCGCCTACATGGGCAGCTGATGATAGAGACAGCGGCGGGCGGGGCATGAGCCCTGCCCGCCGCTGTCTTACGCCCCAGCCGATCCCGCGTCGGTGGCGGACACGTCGGTGCGATGGAAGTTCTGGAACGAGCGCGAGGCGGTCGGGCCGCGCTGACCTTGATACCGGTTGCCGTATGGCCCCGACCCGTAGGGGTTGTCCGCCGGCGACGTGAGGCGGAAGTAGCAGACCTGGCCGATCTTCATCCCCGGCCACAGCTTGATCGGCAGGGTGGCGACGTTGGAGAGCTCCAGCGTCACGTGACCCGAGAATCCGGGATCGATGAAGCCGGCGGTGGAGTGGGTGAGCAGTCCGAGTCGGCCGAGCGAGGACTTGCCCTCCAACCGGGCCGCGATGTCGTCCGGCAGTGTGATCTGCTCGTAGGTCGAGCCGAGCACGAACTCGCCGGGGTGGAGGATGAACGGCTCATCCGGGTCGACCTCGATGAGCCGCGTGAGCTCCGGCTGGTCCTGCGACGGATCGATGAACGGGTACTTGTGGTTGTCGAAGAGACGGAAGTACCGGTCCAGGCGCACGTCCACGCTCGACGGCTGGACCATCGCCGGGTCGAAGGGATCGAGGGCGATGCGCCCGTCAGCGAGTCCGGCCTTGATGTCGCGATCCGAAAGCAGCACGTCCACAGCCTACGGCCCTCTCCGCATTCGGCGTGCGCAGATGTGACGCGAGTGCATGACGATGCGCTCAGTACATGAGGAATATGGCGAATCTGTCATGGATTCGGCGCACGCTCATGGATTCACGACAAGCCCGCGGATCATCGTGATCCGCGGGCTGCCGGTGCGTGTCAGGCGCTGAGCACCTCACGCTCGAGACGCTGGTACGACGCTTCCATGCCGTCGGCCATGCCGGTGGCGAGGATCATGTCGCGCGTCTCCTTGTCGGGGTACTCGATGAGCACGGTGATGAGGGTGGCGCCATCCTCCTCATAGAGGTTGAGGTCGTTAAGCGTCTCGGTGGGCATCCCCTGCATGCGCTCGGTGGTGACCGCACGGCGAGGCGGATCGAAGATCAGCACCTCGCCCTCGAATCCGAACGGCTCACCCTCGGTGTCTCCGACGGGTGCCCAGGAGTTGCGGAACGAGGCACCCGGCTCCGTGGCGATGACGCACTCGGTCATCTCCCACCCGTCGGGACCCAGCATCCACTGCTTCACCAGATCGGCCTCGTTGTAGGCGCGCCAGACCAGCTCGCGCGGCCCCTCCACGAGACGAGTGATGCGCACGTGAGTGTCGTCGAGCAGCTCGACGACCGTGCCCTTGCCCTGGGCGAACTCCCGGAGCCCCTGCAGCACGGCATCCAGCTGCGCCATCGCCATGCGCGTGCCCTCGACCGCACCCATCGCCACCACCTGCTCCAGCGCCTCCGCGGAATCGAAGTAGCTGGTGTTGACCATGCGGGTGCCGTCGTCGGTGGGCTCGAACGTGAAGGTCATGCGCATCGACGGGAACCCCTCGAGCGGCGTGCCGTCCTCATCGGCGAACGCGTCGATCACCTCGAAGCTGTGCGGTGCGTCGATGGCCAGGAACTCCCACGCACCGGACGACTTCTCACCGCGCGGACCGTTCATCGTGTACTGCGCGCGGCCGCCCACGACAGGGTTCCAGACCGTGAACGTCGCCGGCCATCCGGGAGGTCCCCAGAACCGGTTGAGCTGCTCGGGGTCCGTGTACGCGTTCCAGACACGCTCCACGGGCGCGGCGAGATCGGCGATCACGGTCATGGTCAGGTTGTCGGCATCGGTGACGACGTCGGTGACGGGCATGTCATTCTCCTTCGTGAGGTTCTGCAAGCAGGGCATCGAGCCGGGCGATGCGCGATCGCCAGAGCTCTTCGTACTGGGCGAGAAGCGCCCGCGCACGGGCGATCATCTCGGGATTGGCGCGGACCAGCCGCTCGCGTCCTTCGGCGCGCTTGATGATGAGCTCGGCCGCTTCGAGCACTGCCACGTGCTTCTGCACCGCCGCGAACGACATCTCATACCGGGACGCGAGGGCGGTGACGGACTGCTCGCCCTCGATGGTCCGGCGCAGGATGTCGCGCCGCGTCGACGTCGCCAGTGCGTGAAAGACACGGTCGACCTCCGCTTCGCTGAGTTCTCGTTGTGCAACCATTTGGTTGTACGTTACGGCGTGCGGGGGTGGGTGTCAAGGGGTGGGATCCGGAATCCCCGGCCCGGCGTCAGAGTCGCGCGGAGATCACACGCGCCGTCGCGGCCGGGTCGAGCCGGTGCATGATCGACTCGGGAACGACGACGAGCTCCGCACCCGGGATGTGCTCCGCGGCCCAGTCAGACGCGGCGATCAGGAACGGGAAGGTCTGCTCGCCGCGCAGCACGGTGACGGGACGATTCACATCAAGCAGCTCGGCGTCCGGTCGGCGCATCCGGTGCACCAATCGGGTGTCGTACACGGTGGACTGTGCGAGCGGCGTGAGGGCGGCGAGCATCCCGTTCGTACGGCCGGCCTCGACCATCGCGACAGGCAGGCCGACGGCCTCGAGCTGGAACGTCTCGATCGCGTCGCCGGGGCGTTCGTCGTCGACGAAGGACTGCAGGCGCTCGGCGAGTTCCGGCGTCTGCGCGCCGGAACCCTCGACGTCGATCGGCGGCTCGGAGAGGAAGAGCGCTCCGGTCGGAACGCCCTGAGACGCGGCATAGAGCGCGAGCACGGCGCCGGAAGAGTGACCGAGCACGGCGTCCGCCCCGCCTACCGCGGCGATCACCGCAGCCAGATCGGCCACCTCGTCGTCCGGAGTGGACCCCGGGCGGTCGCCGCTTCCGCCCCGAGCACGGCGATCCCAGGTGACGGCACGGAAGCCGGCATCGGCGAGGGCGTGCGCGAGAGATGCGGCGTCCTCTCCCCGCGACAGCGCGCCGTTCACGATCACGATGGTGCGACCGTCGCCGGTCGCCGAGAACTCGATGGCAGTGCCGTCTGCCGACGTTGCGATGCTCATGCCGTCATCCAACCACCGGCCTCCGACATTGGACGCGGCCCCACGCAGATCGAGTCCCCTCCACTGACAGCAGATCCGCCCGCAGCAGAGACCGCACCCCGCCGCCCCTCGCCGGAGCCACGATGTCCCCATGAGCGATTCACCCAAGCCACCCCTGTTCACCGATACCGTGCGGCGGGAGTTCTACGAGCGCCGCGTGCTCGTCCTCGACGGGCCGCTCGACGACGACAACGGAACCCTCCTCGCCACGCAGCTGATCACGCTGGCGTCCGATGACCCGATCGCCGACATTTCGCTCTGGATCCACTCCCCCGGAGGATCCGTGCCCGCGATGCTCGCGATCCGCGACATCATGCGCACCATCCCGAACGACGTCTCGACGATGGTCCTCGGCATCGCCTACAGCGCGGGGCAGTTCCTGCTGTCGGCGGGAACGAAGGGCAAGCGCAAGGCGCTGCCGCACGCACGCGTACTGATGCACCAGGGCTCGGCCGGCATCGGCGGCGCCGCAGTCGACATCGCCCTCCAGGCCGATGACCTGCGCCACACCCGCGACACCGTGCTCGGGCTGATCGCGGAGGACACCGGTCAGCCGATGGAGCGGATCTTCGAGGACTCGCTGCACGATCACTGGTACTCGGCGCAGCAGGCTCTCGACTACGGCTTCGTGGATCGGATCGTGACGTCGTTCGACGACTACCGGCCTCGCGAGCGCGTCTCCGCAGGCTTCTCCCACGCGACGGAAGGTGTACGTCGATGAGCAGCTACACCGTGCCGAACGTGATCGCCCAGCACCCGCGCGGCGAGCGCATCATGGATGTCTACTCCCACCTGCTCACCCAGCGGGTGGTGTATCTCGGCACCGCGATCGACGCCGGTGTCGCGAACACGCTGATCGCCCAGCTGCTGCACCTGGAGGCCGACAACCCCGATCAGGACATCCAGTTCTACATCAACTGTGAGGGCGGCGATCCGAGCGCCATGCTCGCGATCTACGACACGATGACCTTCATCAAGCCCCCGGTCGCCACGACCTGCGTGGGCCAGGCCGTGGCGGTCGGCGCCGTGCTGCTCGCCGCCGGAGCCGCCGGGAAACGGGCATCGCTCCCCCACGGTCGCGTCGTCCTGCATCAGCCGGCGGCCCAGGGACGCGGAACGATCCCCGATCTCATCCTGCAGGCCGACGAGGTGATCCGGCTGCGCTCGGACATCGAGGAGGTTCTCGCTCGTCACACCGGACAACCCGTGGACCGACTGCGCGCCGACACCGATCACGACCGCGTCTTCACCGCCGCGGCCGCGCGCGACTACGGACTGCTCGATCACGTCCTCGCGACGCGCTGACGAACGGAACGGCGATACCGCGGAGTGGGTCCACCGTGTCGCCGTTCCGCTGCGGCGTCAGGCCGCGAGCGCGTAACTCGACCGGGTGGCGCAGAGCTGCGCCGGTGCGGGGGCGTCCGCGGACAGGGAACGGGCGACGTCGAGGGTCAGATCCAGGAGAGACGCCCCCAGCGCTGCGCTGACCGCGGCGACGACCTCACTCGACGGTTCCTTGAGCCCGCGCTCGATCTCGGACAGGTATTGCGGCGAGACGCCCGCGCGATGAGCGACGTCGTCCAGAGTGTCGCCGAGCGCCTTGCGGCGGTCACGCAGCGATCCGCCGAGCAGGTGTCGCCACAGCGGGTCCCGCGGCTTCGGACCGGGTGCGGTGTCCTGGGCGGTGGTGTCGGTCATGCCTCATTCTAGGAATCGCGAGCCC
Organism: Microbacterium nymphoidis; assembly: GCF_021044885.1. Classification (GTDB taxonomy): domain Bacteria; phylum Actinomycetota; class Actinomycetes; order Actinomycetales; family Microbacteriaceae; genus Microbacterium; species Microbacterium nymphoidis. The sequence continues at coordinate 1,541,907 of NZ_JAJNOD010000001.1, forward strand.
ACCGGGCGCCAGGAAATCCGCTCACAGCAGAGAGTCTGCAGCACCGGCGACGGGACAGACCCGCCGCCGGTGCCGGTCTCAGCGTGCCGAGATCACGCGCTCCACGAAGTCGATGATCTCGCCGGCGACCTCGTCACGGATCTCCGGCTCGTTGTGCACCTCGTGGCGGAAGCCCGGGTAGACGTGCGCCTGAACGTCGGGGTGCCCGGTCCGGATCAGCCGGTTGGCCACGTGGTAGGCCCCTTCGCCGTAGTTGGCGACCGGGTCCTGGTCGCCCGCGAGGATCAGGATCGGCAGGTCGGAGCGCACGCTCGTGTACCAGTCGTCGCCGTTTGCACGGTCGTAGAGGTCCACGAAACCACGCAGGAAGCGCACCGTCATCGGTGCCCCGAAGTTGTTGAGCGGGTCGGCGAGGTGGTCACGCACCACGTCGACATTGCGGGCGACCCACGCGGTCGGACCGGCATCGGGTCCGAAGCGCGAGACGAACCCGGAGAACACGTCGCCGATGTAGGCGTCAGCGAAGGCGGTCGCGTCGGGTTCGGCCGCGAGCGCGGCACGGTCGAGCCGCGATTCGAGGCCTTCCATCTGCGCGGCGATGCCTCCGAGAATCAGTCCGTCGATCTCCGTGGAGGACTCGCCCGCGAGTCCTCGGGCGATCATCGACCCCCAGGAGTGGCCGAAGACGATGTACGGCAGATTCGGGTACAGGTCGCGCACCCGCGCGCGCAGCGTCTGCTCGTCGGCCACCACCACGGCCCCGGCGTCGTCGCCCGCATCGGCCCAGATGCCCGAAGTCATCGCCGTCTTCCCGTGGCCGGCGTGGTCATCCGCGGCAACCACGAATCCCTCGTCGAGCAGCTTCGCGATCAACCGAATGTAACGCCGGGAGTGCTCCCCCAGTCCGTGCACCAGCTGCACCACGGCGCGGGCCGGCACGGTGGGCTCGTACACCCACGCGTGAATGGTGTCGCGGCCGTTGCGCGACGGGAACTCGATCTCCTTGAGAGCCATGGATCCTCCTCCAACGACGCTTCCGCGCGCCGCCGCTCGCAGGCTAACACCGCCGTTTCGACACGGCGGAACTCTGCACGAACGTGCGGCGCCGCCCTCTCTTCCCCCGGTTTGCGCATCGTGGTGTGATGGAGGCATGAACCGTGGACGACAGACGGCGGCGCTCGCCGCCCTCCTCGTCACGGTCGCACTGGCCGGCTGCACCTCCGGCACCCCTGCACGCCCCTCTCCTGCACCGTCGACCATCGCCCCGGCGATCGAGTCCACCACGCAACCCGCGCCGACCGCGACGAACGGTGTACTCACCGAGACCGCGGTCTCGGTGATCGCTCCGCTGTGGCAAGGCGGCCGGTTCCGCGGATTCGTCACCCCGCCGGACGGGTACGACTACGGCGGCGATTGCCACGACAGCGCCTGGACGGTCCTCGCGCTCACGGAGAAGGCGACGTCGGCGAGCGGTACCTTCCTCGCGACCTCGACGGAGCGCCCCGCACCCAGTCTGGTGATCGCCGTCCTCCCATTCACCACCCCGGAACTCACGAAGAACCTCGACGCGCTGGAGCACCAGCTCACCTCCTGCGTCGGGGCGGCTCCTACCGGCGAGACACTGCAGGAGCCCGCACCCGCGGTCGAGGGATGGTCCGGATTGCACAACGTGGGCGAGAACGAGGACCTCTACTGGGCCGAGTACGACGACGGCATCGTGATGGCACAGGTGAGCCCCGGGATGGCCACGCTCACGTCTGCTCTCGCGACCCAGGCGACAGCGATCTTCGACCGGCAACTCGAGGTGCTGACGGCAGGCTGACGCGGGTCGTTTGCCCGAACACCGCCCGCGGGCTAGGCTTGCAACACCCGTTCACCCGCGTGATCACGCGGGGCCGGTACGGGGCTGTAGTTCAATGGCAGAACTTCTGCTTCCCAAGCAGACAGCGCGGGTTCGATTCCCGTCAGCCCCTCCACAGAGTTCTCACGTTCGGTGAGCCACGGTTCCCTCCTGCGAGCGCACCGCCACAAGCGAGTCCCAGATCTCCGCCGCAACTCGACGCTTGCTTCCCGACGCCGCAGCAATCACGATGCCGTCGGGACCGATCACCCGCACCTCGTTGTCGGGGGCTTCGAATCCTCGTTCCCATCCGACCTCGTTCACCACGAGCACGTCGACGCCCTTGCGCTCGCGCTTGCGCCGAGCTCGGACGAGCATCTCCTCCTCGCCGCCCTCCTCTGATGGAGTCTCAGCGGCGAAGGCGACGAACAGCTGCCCCTCCCGTCGCGCGGCAGTCAGTCCCGCGATGATGTCGGGGTTCTCGACGAGCTCGATCCGTTTCAGTTCGCCGTCGTCCTTCGTGAGCTTGCGGGCCGCGACCTCGACCGGCCGGTAGTCCGCGACCGCGGCGGCCATGACGACGACATCGGCCGCTGCGGCGACGTCCATGAGAGCTTCACCAAGCTCGGCCGCCGAGCCGACCGACACGATGCGGACGGACGGATGCTGCGCTTCGGCGAGCACGTCACCCGAGATGTTCGCGGCGATCAGCGTCACCGCGGCACCCCGCGCCGCCGCCTCTGCGGCGAGCGCGACGCCCTGCCGCCCGCTCGACCGGTTGCCGAGGTACCGCACCGGGTCGATCGGCTCCCGAGTTCCTCCGGCCGAGACGACCACGCGCAGACCGACGAGATCCCCGGCGGCGAGGAGGGCGAGTCCCGCCGCGGCGATGTCGTCGGGTTCGACCATCCGCCCTGGTCCGCTGTCGCCACCGGCGAGCTCTCCGTCGGCCGGGCCCACGATGTGCACCCCGCGGGAACGGAGCGTCGCGACGTTCGCCTGAGTCGCCGGGTGCCGCCACATCTCGGCGTGCATCGCCGGGGCGACGACCACGGGCGCCTCGGTCGCCAGCAGCGTGGTTCCCAGCAGGTCGTCGGCGATTCCCGCGGTCATCCGGGCGATCGTGTTCGCGGTGGCCGGTGCGACGATGACGAGGTCGGCGTTCTGACCGAGCGCGACGTGCCGTACGCGAGCGACGTCGTCATGCACGCTCGTGGTCACCGAATGCCGGCTGATGGCCTCCCAGGTCGGCATGCCGACGAAGCGCAGCGCATCTTCGGTGGGGATGACGGTGACCTCATGACCGGCCTTGATCAGCAGTCGCACCAGGTGCACCGATTTGTATGCGGCGATGCCGCCCGTGACTCCGACGACGATGTTCACACGTCCGATTCTGCCGCAGCCGCGGCCCACCGGGGCCGCCGTAGACTTGCCCGGGTGTGCACGGTCGTGATCGATGTGACGGACACTGCGACGGCTCGCCTGCTCGCGGTGCGAGACGAGGACCCGTTGCGCGCATGGGACGCCCTCGGCGAATGGTGGCCCGAGACGCACCCCGGCGTGCTCGGCATCCGTGATCGTCGCGCCGGCGGCGCATGGCTCGCGGTCAACCCGCGGGAGCGGCGCCTCGCCGTGCTCCTCAACCGTGCGGATGTCGTCGATCTCCCCAACGACCGCGCGCTCACGCGGGGAACGCTCGCGCTCGAATCGGTGCTCGGCCGCTCACCCGTCGCCCCGTTGTCGATGCACGGCTTCAACTTGCTCGAGGTACGTCCGGAGGGCGCTCGGGTGCTGAGCTGGAACGGCGTCTCGCTGCGCGAGACCCCGATCAGCCCCGGCACCCACATGATCGCGCACGACGATCTGGACGACGAAACCACTCCACGGATCGCGGCATGGCTCCCCGAGTTCCGCGCGCTCGGTCCTACAGCGCAGAGCGCCGACTGGGTCGGCGAGTGGGTCGCCCTGCTTGCCACCTCAGCACAGCTCGACCCCGAGGACGACCGGGCGATCATCCGCGACAACCGCCCGCACGGGTACCCCACGCAGTCCCTGCTCTATGCGACGGCATCCGTCACGCCCGACGGTGTCGTGATCGCCGACCATTCGCTGCCGCGCCCCGCGCACTGGACCAGCTGAGGCAGCGGGCACCTTCGCTGCGCCGCAGGCGCCGCAATCGCCGCACGGCATTCCACTGCGGCCGCTGATCTGTGTCCGCCCACAGCCACAGCCACAGCCACAACCACCGACCCTCGCAGGCTTACTGCACGATCGCTGATCTGTGTCCGCCCATAGCCACAGCGACAGCGAACCACCAATTCTCTCAGGCTTACTGCACGACGAAGTTGCCCGGATTGACGAGTTCGCGAATCGAATCGAGTGCAGGTTCCGCGTCGATCGATCGTTCACTCCGGATCACCGCAGCCTGAACAGCAGCCTCCACGCCACAGGGGACGAGAACCATCCACCAATACGGAGGATCGACGAGTGCTGTCACGAGCGGCTCCGCAGCCGGGAACTGCCACCCTTCGCGAAGTCCGTAGAGATCGAGCGTGTTGACCATCGTGGTCGCGCGGAAGGAGAAGCCCGTCGCCGTCGACGACACGGCGAAGCGCCAGAGCTCCTCGCCCGAGGTGTCGGCTGCCGGGGCGTCCCACAGACTCTCCAACGGCCTGTCACCCCAGGTGGGGTGCTGTGCGAAGCCCTGCGCACGCAGGAGCAGTGTCTGAGCTACCGAACGATGCACGATGAGGCTGCGAAGGCGCTGCCGAATCTCGACGACGAACTTGTCACTCAGTCCTTCGTCGATGAATGCCTGGCAGAGGGAGCGCGAAGCGAGGAAAGAGCTCGCGCGCCGATACCCGTTCGCTTCCGATATCGCATCAGCGAATACATCAAGCACGGGGTTCAGCCGATCGATTGCGCTTCGAAGGAATCTCGTACGCGTGAACATGCTGTCCCTGACGGCGTTCCAGTCTTGGCGGATCCAGTCGAGGTCGCCGAGCCGACGAAGGAAGTCGGCAATCGCCTCATCGCTGGAGGATGGGAGCGTCACGACGGCGGCGCCCAGGTGGCGAACCAACCCTGCTGTGTCATCCGCTGCGGTACCCGTCAAATCACGCATCGCCGCTTCATGCTGCTGCTCGCGTGCTGTCTCCCGGAGAAGCGACGCCAGCTCTTCCTCGCCAACGACGCCGAGATTCGCAAGTGCCGCTCGTCGCTTGCTCTCGCGTGCGACCTTCCAGCTCTCCAGGTCCGACGAGGAGTACTCCTCCGGATGGGTCTTGTCGACCAGGTTGTGATGGGGCTTGCAGAGGAGGATGAGATTCGAGAATGCCGCCCGTTGCGGATCTGTCATCGTCGGGTCGTATCGGTTGCCGGGCTTCGCGTCACGAATGTGTGCGATCTGATAGTCGATGTACGGCTCTGGCGCTATCCCTTTCGAGGGATCGTCGATGAATCGCAGAATCGGCACCATGCAGCCCGGGAAGTAACACCGACCCGCGGAGAGCATCGGAAGCGCTGCCCGTGTGCCCGCCGAATACTCTCTTGGTCCGCTCACAGCGTCAGGATCCCATACAGAGCAGGACTGCCCGAGATTTCGCGTCGCGAGCCTACCCGCCGAGAGCTGACCCGCGCACCGCACCGCTGGCAGCGCGGCAAGAACGGGTATTAGAACGGGTACTAGAACGGGAAGAGAGGCCGGACTGAGGGCGGAGGAGGTGGATCTGCCGTCACTGATCCGGTCCACGCCGGGGCGGAGTCGCCCGCGGGCCGCACACGTCGGCACGCCGGGGCGGAGTCGCCCGCGGGCCGCACACGTCGGTGCTCCGGCGCTGGCTCGTCGACGGAGGCGGGCGTGAAGGCCACCAACCGGCGAGGCGGAGTATCGACGTACTCGTGCCCGAGCGGGCTCGTCCAGCGCAGGACTCCGGCACCCAGGTTCTCGACTTTCCACGCGGAGTTGTGCTTGAGCACGTGGTGACGACGACAGAGGTGCGCAAGGTTGTCAGTGGAAGTTCCGCCACCGTGCTCCCACGCCAGGGTGTGATCGAGGTCGCATCGATGCACCGGGCGACGGCAGCCGGGGAAGCGGCAGTGCTCGTCACGAGCCGCGAGGAAGCGGCGCATCGCGGATGACGGTGTGTACCGGTCCACCGTCAGGACGACGCCGGTTGCAGCGTCAGTCATGAGGCGATCCCACCCTGGCTGATGCGCGGCCAGGATTCGCACACTTTCGGCATCTATCGGGCCCGCGCCGGTGAGGATGGCGCCCGTGTCGGTGAGGCCGGCGAGCGTGGTCACCGGCACCGTGACCTGAACACGCCCGCGGATAGAGGCAACCGCATCGGACGCAGCCACCGGGGCAGCTCCCAGCAGGAGGTCACACAGCACATCGACCGCGATCTGCGGTAGCGTGCGGGACTCCGCCTGACCCACCTCCTTCTGAACCGCGTTGTTTTTCTGAACCGTGGTCTGAATCGTGCCAGTGTCCAGCGGCTCGGGATCATGCTTGATCGTGCGAGCCATGCCCATGATCCGATCGAACGCACCATGTGCGAGCAACGTCGGCAGGAGCACGGAGAGTGTCGACATTCCGTCGCCCTCCTCCGTCAGTGTGATGCAACGAGCCCGGCGCGCTTCGCGGTGACGATCATCGAGCGTGATCGTCATCTTCTGTTCCGCGAGTACGGAGAGCATCCCCTTCAAGCGCCACGGCGTCGTGGACTGCGCTCGTACGACCGCAGCCTCCTCATACACGGCACGCGCCATGTCGTCGGAGATCCCCGTCCCCGCCTGGACAATCGCTCGTGCATGGGCGGCGGTGATCAGCCCCCGATCCAGCGCATCGTGCGTCGTGGAGAAGCGATTCACGAGGGTGTAGGCGTCGTTGAGCTGACGCTGGACCTGATGATCGCTGAGATTGAGGGCTGCCCCGAACTCCGCGGCGACGGAACGCACGGCCAGCTCCACGGCCGATGAGGACCGTGCGGTGGGCGCATCCGGTTCCGTCACTCGATCCAGCACCCGCGCCCACACCGTCGCCTGCGTTGCCGTCAGCATTGCGATGACTCGCTGCAACCGGCGGGCCTGCTCGAGCAAGGCGGCCAGTTCACCCATGGGTGCGTCCGGAAAGGACACTGAATCGGATGCCGCCGGAGGCGAGAGCACTCCGCGCACGGCGAGCGTGTGCGGCAGCGCCGTCACCATGCCCGACGCATCCGGCACCATCAAGGGGCCCGTGCCACCCTCCGGGAGTATGTGCCTTGTCGCCGTGATCGTCATGCTGTCATCATCTCATCTTTCGAAGTTATGTTCTAGCGCATGGGATGAGAACTTGATGATAGCTCGATGAGAAGCGGCCGGAGACGCGCCTGGTAACAAAGGCAGAGGGAGACCGATCGCCGCGCGAGAGCACCTGTGGACAACGACAGGCGCTTTCGTGATCGCGGGCATACATTCGAACTTATGAACTACTGCGATCCACTCCCGCGCACTCACTTCACCAACGCCATCGGCCCTCACCCAAGAGGCCAGCACGAGCACCCTCTGCCTCCGGCGACCGAACCCAGCACCAGCACCAGCACCAGCACCAGCACCAGCACCAGCACCAGCACCAGCACCAGCACCAGCACCAGCACCAGCACCAGCACCAGCACCAGCACCAGCACCAGCACCAGCACCAGCACCAGCACCAGCGAGCCTCAGGCCTGCGTCCGCGCCCTCTCGCGGGCCTGTCCCGGTGCCTGGCGCGGAAGCTCGACGTTCATCCGGAACCCCCGCCCGGTGTTCTCGGCCGTGACGTCCCCGCCGTGCGCACGTGCAAAGCCGCGTGCGATGGACAGCCCGAGCCCTGCTCCGGAGGACTGCGGGAGGTCCGCCGCATCGTCGGGGCCGCGGGCATCGTCCTGTTTCCAGCCCACGTCGAACATGCGATCCAGGTCTGTGCTCGCCACGCCACTGCCCTCGTCGAGAATGCCGAGGACGAGCGAATTGTCCACGTCTGTGACGGTGATGAGAATCGTGGATCCCACAGGAGCATGGCGGACGGCGTTCGCGACCAGGTTGGAGACGATCCTCGACAGCCCTCGCGGGTCGGCCCAGAGCGTCTGGCCCCCGATGCCGCGCGCTTCGATGCGCACGCGTCTACGATCGGCTGCCACACGCATCTCGCTGACGACATCGGACACGATGTCGTGCAGATCCACCTGCTGCGTACGCAGCACCAACTGCCCCGAGCTGAGCTGTGACAGCTCGAAAAGATCATCCACGAGCCGCGTCATGCTGAGCGTCTGCGCTCCGACGCTCTGCGCGAGGGCGCGAACATCCTCGTGCGGGCTGAGCTCCGCGGCTTCGGCCACCACCTGGAGACCGGCCAGGGGTGTGCGCAGGTCGTGTGAGATCCACGCGAAGAACCGTCGGCGCGCGGAGTCGAGTTCCTCCAGTTCCGTGCGAGCGTCGCGCACTCGCGCGGCAACCAGCGCTAGTTCCGCCTGCAGGCCGGCAAGCTCCGCCACACCGACCGCCTCGGCAAGCTCCGGCTGTTCCGCGGGAACCTGGCGGATGTCGCGGGAAACCGAGGCGATCGAACGTCGCAACGATCGTGTCAGCACCCAGGCGAGCACGACGCTCAGCGCAGCCGCGATCGCGATGACCCAGATCAGCACGGTCAGATCGTGTTCCGACAAGTACATCTCCACCGAGATCGCGATGACCGATGCCACGGTGGCCACGACACCGGAGACACCGATCACGACGACTTGGATGAACAGGGGGCGACGTCGGAGCAGTCGCAACAACAGAAGCGCCATCAGCGCCACGACACCCGTGCAGACGAGACTCGTCAGGGCGATGACCGCCACGTCTGAGGGAGCGAGCACCATCATGATTCGATCCCGTCCGGTGAGAACTCGTAACCGGCGCCCCACACGGTCCGCAGGTGCCGAGGTGCTGACGGTTCGGCCTCGATCTTCTCTCTCAGCCGCCGCACGTGGACCGTGACCGTCGATGCATCACCGAACCCCCACCCCCACACCTCCTGCATGAGATGGTCTCGCGAGTGCACTTCGTTCGGGTGCTCCATCAGGAACAGCATCAGCTCGTATTCGCGCCCGCTGAGGAGGACCTCCTCGCCCTGCAACCAGACCCGTCGACGGGCGGGATCGATCGCGAATGCTCCCGATCGGAACGTCGCCGGCTGCTCCGCCGCCGCGTGCGTGCGCCGAAGCTGCGCACGAATGCGGAGCGTCAACTCACGCAAGGAGAAGGGCTTCGTGACGTAGTCGTCGGCCCCCAGCTCGAGTCCCTCGACACGCGACTCGACATCGCTGAGTGCGGTCAGCATGATGATCGGCAGCTCGCCGCGCGAACGAGCGTCGCGCACGAGCTCGTCTCCGCTGCGCCCCGGGAGCATCCGGTCGACGACCATCAGATCCGGCAGCTCTCGCTCCAGCGCCGCCAGCGCGGCGATCCCGTTGTCGAACGAGGACACGGCGTATCCGGTCTCGGTGAGATATCGCACGACGGCACGTCGAACGGCGGCATCGTCCTCCACAACCATCACTCGTTCGGCCGTGTCCATGACCACGACGATAATCCGCCGACCGCGCGATCCGACCGTTCCTTACGGTCCTGAAAGAACTGCTCCGTGGGGTGCGACCGGTTCCTAGCGTTTTCCCGGGCATCACTCGAATGCCCGGGACACAGACGAATGGAGCATGTGATGCGTACACGAATGGCACTGGGAACGGCGGCCGCGGCAATCGTCCTGGCGGCGGGTCTCAGCGGTTGCACGTCCATGGCGGATTCCGGATCGGGGATGTCCGCCTCCGAGCCGACGGCGATGAGCACGATGTCCGCCTCTCAGCCGTCGGCGATGAGCACGACGGACGACGCGGTGACGATGATGAAGTCCGGGACCTTCATGGGCCTCAACGACAAGATGGTCAGCGGCACGGTCACGATCGAGGACGGAAAGCTGACGCTGTCGGGATTCTCTTCGGACGAAGGCCCGGACCTGCACGTCTACCTCACCAACGGCACGGATGAGGCAGCGGTGACGGCGGGCATGATGATCGACAAGGTCGCGTTCGACAAGGCCGACCAGACGTTCGCACTCTCCGGCGTCGACCTCAGCAAGTACACCGACGTGGTGATCCACTGCGACAAGGCGAAGGCCGTCTTCGGGGCGGCAGCACTGTCGTGAACGTCCGACAGCTCAGCGGCCGCGCCGCGATGGTGATCGCCATCGCGGCGCGCGTCGCGGTCGGTGCGCTCTGGTTCGCGGAGGCGTTCGTGAAGTACCGGTCGGGTTTCGGCGCCGCAGACATCCTGCTCGTGGCGGACAGCACCCGCGGCAACTCGCGCACCCCGTGGTGGTACCCGCCCGTGGAGGCGATCATGCAGGGCGCACCCGCCCTCATGGGCATCGCGATCCCCCTCCTCGAACTGCTGCTCGGGGTGACCCTCCTGATCGGCTTCTTCCCCCGCTGGGTCGCCTTCCTCTCGATCGGCACGCTGATGCTCTATTGGGGTTCGGACCAGCTCATCAGCCAGTACCCGGTCATGGTGGTCCTCTCCGCGCTCATCCTCGCCCTCCCGGGTGCGGACCGGTGGAGCGTCGTCACCAGGCGGCGACGGTCGGAGCGCCGTGCCCGAGAAACCGATGTCGTCGGCGGAAGGCGCCGGGCCCAGGCAGAATGAGGCTCAGGATCCCAACCCATCACGTCGACCACCGCGAACCGCACCACAACCCCCGCCCAGCGCTGACGGCGGGCGAGAGCATCCCCCGCCCGCCGTCGAGTGAATTAAACCGCGCCGACAGAGCTCTTCCCACGGAAGAAGATTCCCACGGCCCCCGCGCCGAGCAGCGCGATCGCCCCCGCGGCGATGAATGCAGCCGAGTACCCGGTGGTGAGGGCCACCGGGTCATCGAGTTCTCCCGCGCCAAATCCGGCAGCGATGGCCGACACCACGGCGAGCCCCAGCGCGGAGCCGACCTGGTAGCTGGTGTTGACGATTCCGGACGCGAGACCGCCGTCCTGCGGCGGAGCGGCGGAGATCGCGATCTGCAGTGACGGGATGAACGCCAGCGCCTGACCGAATGCCACCACGAGTGACGGACCGAACGCATCCACCCAGTAGTTCCCCTCCGGGCGGATGAACGCCATCCATCCGAGACCGGCGGCCAGGATGATCAAGCCCAGCACGATCGGGACCTTCGGGCCGAGGGCGGACATGATACGCGGTGCGAGCACGATCATGCCGATCATGATCAGCACGGTCATGGGCAGCAGGGCCGCTCCGGCAGGGAACGCCGAGAAGCCGAGCACCTGCTGCAGGTACAGGTTGAGGAAGAACCACATCGGGATCCAGGCGGCACCCAGCATCACCTGGGCGAGGTTGGCCGCCCCGAGGTTAGTCGCGCGGAAGATCGACAGGCGCATGAGAGGTTCGCGACGAGAGCGCTGCACGAGGACGAACACGACGAGCAGCGCGATGCCGCCGCCGACGGCGATCCAGGTCTCGGCCGAGCCCCAGCCCGCCACCTCGGCGCGAACGATGCCGTAGACCAGGGCTGCGAGACCGAGGGTGACAGTCAGCGCGCCCATCACATCGACGGATCCGCGAGCGCCCAGCCTGCCACCCGGCAGCGCCTTCCACATCACCAGCAACACAAGGATCGCGATCGGCACATTGATGAAGAACACCCACGGCCACGACGCGAACTCGGTGATCACCCCGCCGAGGAAGACTCCGGCGGTACCGCCCGCCGGAGCCGCCGCACCATAGAAGGCCATCGCCTTCGTGAGTTCTTTTGGATTGGAGCCGAAGAGCATCATCAGGAGCGTCAGTGCCGCGGGGGCGATGAGCGCGGAGCCCATCCCCTGCAGCACCCGCCCGATGAGCTCCACGGTGACGTCACCGGCGAATCCCGCGACCAGCGAGCCGGCTCCGAGAACCACCCAGCCGATGGCGAACATGCGACGAGGGCCGTAGAGATCCGAGAGGCGGCCGCCGAGCAGCAGCAGTCCGCCGAGCGCGATCACATAGGCGTTGAAGACCCACGACAGGGTGTGCGGCGTAAAACCGAGATCGGCCTGCATGCGCGGCAACGCCACGCCGATGATGGATGAGTCCATGATCACCATGAACTGGGCGAGGGCGATGAGGGCGAGCCCCCACCACCGCGCAGTACTTGTTGAGGATGACGTGGTCACCGGTGCTCCGTTCGATCGAGATTGACTTCGCTTCGTTCAATACCCTAGGGGGGTATGGTATTCCCACGCAACCCGGTCCTGCCGCGACCTCGTCGCGTCGGCTCGACCGCGGCGCCCCGCACACCGGAACGCACGAGACCCCTGCCCGGAAGGAACCGGACAGGGGTCTCGTGCGTTGTGTGAGCGTTACGCGACCGCCGCGTAGCGCGCGGGATCGGCGTCGAAGCGCGGGGCACAACCGGCGCAACAGAAGTAGTACCGCGTGCCGTCGTAGTCGCGGAACAGGCCGGCCGCTTCCGCTTGCGCGCGGACGACGGTGCCGCCCATCACCGGACACTCGACGTGGTCACCGGAGGTCGCCAGCAGATCGACGCGCCCGTCGGCGGAGACGGTGGCGTGAGCGGGCATGCTGCAGCAGGAGGCTGCGGACGAGTCGGACATGGGGTTCCTTTCGCAGAGATGGGGTTCAGGGGGCGGTGGTCGCTCGACTCCGGAAGGACCGGAGACGGAGACTGTTGCCGACGACGAACACGCTGGAGAACGCCATGGCGGCTCCGGCGAGCATCGGGTTCAGCAGGCCGAGGGCGGCGAGGGGGATGGCCGCGACGTTGTACGCGAACGCCCAGAACAGGTTGCCCTTGATCGTGCCGAGCGTGCGCCGCGACAACCGGATGGCATCGGCGGCGCTGCGCAGGTCGCCACGCACGAGGGTGATGTCGGAGGCCTCGATGGCGACATCGGCTCCCGTCCCCATCGCGAGGCCGAGGTCAGCCTGCGCGAGCGCTGCGGCGTCGTTGACACCGTCGCCCACCATGGCCACGACTTTGCCCTCCTTCTGGAGGCGGGTGATGACGTCGACCTTGTCCTGCGGCAGCACTTCGGCGATCACCTCGGTGATGCCCACTTCCGCCGCGATCTGCGCGGCCACGGCCGCGTTGTCGCCAGTGAGGAGCACGGGGGTCAGCCCGAGTTCACGGAACTGCGCAATGGCCTCGGCGCTGGTGGGCTTGAGGGTGTCGGCGATCACGAGCACGCCGCGGGCCTCCCCGTCCCACCCCACCGCGATCGCCGTCTTGCCCTGTCTTTCGGCAATCTCCTTCGCCGCGGCGAGGTCTGCGGAGAGGTACTGGGCCCAGTCGGCGAGCAGGGAGGTCCGGCCGACGATCACCGCGTGACCATCGACGATGCCCTGCACGCCCGTGCCCTCCAGGTTCTGAAACCCCTCCACGATGGGGAGCGTGCCGAGCTCCTGCCTGGCCGCCTTCGCGACGGCCTGCGCGATCGGATGCTCGGAGGCGTCCTCCACCGCTCCCGCGAGCCTCAGCAGTTCGGCGCGCTCGACGCCCTCCTCCAGGAGCACATCGGTGAGGGTCATGCGGCCGGTGGTCACGGTGCCCGTCTTGTCGAGCACGATCGTGTCGACCTTCCGCGTGGATTCGAGCACCTCCGGACCCTTGATGAGGATGCCCAGCTGCGCACCGCGCCCGGTGCCGACGAGCAGCGCCGTGGGGGTGGCGAGGCCGAGGGCGCAGGGGCACGCGATGATCAGCACCGCGACCGCGGCCGTGAACGCCGCCGACACCGGGAATCCCGCGCCAAGCCAGGCCGCCAGCGTGCCGACTGCGATCGCGATCACGATCGGTACGAAGATGCCCGACACCCGATCAGCGAGGCGCTGGACCTCAGCTTTTCCGGACTGCGCATCCTCGACGAGTCGCGCCATCTGCGAGAGCTGCGTGTCGGATCCGACCCGCGTGGCTCGCACCACGAGACGGCCACCCGCGTTCACGGTGGCTCCCGTGACCTCATCGCCTTCCGCGACCTCCACCGGCACCGATTCCCCGGTGAGCATGGAGGCATCCACGGCAGAGCTGCCCGACACGATCACGCCGTCGGTGGCGATCTTCTCCCCCGGCCGCACGACGAATTCGTCGCCGACAGTGAGGTCGGTCGTGGGGATGCGGGTCTCCACCCCGCCACGGATGACCGCCACGTCCTTCGCACCGAGCTCGAGCAGCGCTCGAAGGGCGGCACCCGCCCGCCGCTTGGACCGCTTCTCGAAGTAGCGGCCCGCGAGGATGAACATGGTGACGCCGGCGCCGACCTCCAGATAGATATTCGCGGCGCCATCGCTCGGCGCGACGGTCAGCTCGAACGGGTGCGTCATCCCGGCGACACCGGCCGTCCCGAAGAACAGCGCGTACAGCGACCAGAGCAACGCCGACAGCGTTCCCATCGAGATCAACGTGTCCATCGTGGCGGCGCCGTGACGCAGATTGATCCACGCGGCCTTGTGGAACGGCCACGCCGCCCAGATGATGACCGGTCCCGCGAGCGCGAGCGACAGCCACTGCCAGTACGTGAACTGGAGCACCGGGATCATCGCCATCGCGATGACCGGCACCGTGAGCACGATCGAGCCGATCAGCCGGTGACGCAGGGAGGTGAGTTCCGCATCCGGGGCTTCCGCGTCATTCACGGGGTCATCGCCGCGCGGCGGGGCCGGAAGGACGGCGGTGTAGCCGGTCTTCTCGACCTCCGCGATCAGCAGGGCGGGGTCGTACCCCGCGGGCGCGGTGACCTTCGCCTTCTCGGTGGCGTAGTTCACCGTGGCGCTGACACCGTCGAGCTTGTTCAGCTTCTTCTCGATGCGCATCGCGCACGAAGCGCAGGTCATGCCGCCGATCTCCAGCTCGACGCTGGACCCGGCCTGCTGCAGATCCGTCATGACTCCTTCTCCTCGTACGTGCCGCCGATGATCCGATCAGTGACCGCCATGGCCGGCATCCGTGCTCGTGTCCGTGGTACCGGCGACCGCGTCCATCACGAGCTCGGCCGTGTGGACCGTTCCCGCCACCTGGAAGTCCAGGTAGAGGAGGTAGCGGCCGGCGGTGGGAGCCTGCGCGGTGAAACTCACCGTGGGCCCCGAGGTCTCGCCCGGCGCGGGCTCCTCCCCGTGCGCATGGACGTGCAAGTACGCGAGATCGCCGTCCCGCAACGCCACAAGGTGGCCGAACGCGCCGAGGTAGGGCTCCAGCTCGGTGACGGGTGCGCCGTTGCGGGTGATGTCGATGGTGAGGTCGCTCGCCGCCCCCGCGACGAGTTCACCGCTGACAGAGACGTCGATGCCGTCGACCCGCGTGTCGGTGACGACGCTCGTGCGGGGCTCCGGGGTGAGCTCGCCGCCGGCGGTCACGAAACGCGACAGCGTCACGCTGGTGCCTCCGCTCGTGAAGTCTGCGTACACGCGATAGGTGCCGGCGCGCTCCCACGTCCAGGGCAGCGACCACGTGCCGGTCGTCGCGTCCAGGATCGGATGCACGTGGCGATAGCCGGCACCGTCACTGCGGACGACGATGAGGTGCAGGTCCTTGCCGTGCGCACGCTCGTATTCGGTGACCGCCGTTCCGTCACGATCCACGATGGCAAAGGAGAGCGTGCCCTCCTCGCCGACGGTGAGGGGAGCCTGGATCTCGCTGAGAGTGAAGCCGGCCTGGGCGATGGACGTGCCGTTCACATCTGCCTCCTGTGTGGTGCTGGCGGAAGGGTCGGGGGTATGGGTGGCGCCGTAGGCGGCGCTGTGCTGCCAGGCGGCGACGGTTGCATCGGGCACCAGGACTCCCCCGGCGGCGAATGCGACGCCGAACACCGCGAGGAGACCGGCGCCGTACAGCCCGAGGCGCGCGGGGGTGTTCATCAGATGCGCACCGCCTCGTACCCCGCCTCGTCGACGGCGGCGAGGATCACGGCGTCATCGAGCGGCGTGGCACTCGACACGACGAGCTTGCCCGTCTGGGCGCTCACGTCGATGTCGTCGACGCCGGGGATCCGAGCGACCTCGGACCGGATCGCCATCTCGCAGTGCCCGCAGGTCATGCCGGTCACCTGGAACTCGCTCGTGGTGGTCATCTCGTTCTCCTTCATCTGCGTAGCCGTACCCCACCGGGGTACCTCTCGGTCAACCATATACCCTAGGGGGGTATTCGCTCAACCGTCGAGGATCACCGAATCACTCCGCCGCGAGGTCAGACCACCGTCACCAGTTCGGCGAAGTCCTCGGTGTAGCCGAGAACCAGGAACGTCGACGATCGCAGGAGTTCCGCCAGCTCGCCCCAGGCCGGGGACTCCGGCTGTCCATACAGGTGCTGGAGGTCGGCGATCAGGGCGTCGACGTTGAGCGCCGGCGCATCCACGGGCCGGTGGAAGGCGAGGGTGCGCGCCCCGATCGCCCAGGGTTCGTAGCCGTGGCGCTCATGCAGGCGCCGTGTCACGGCGAGGCTCTGAAACGGTGTCCAGTCGCCGCTGAAGTATCCGTTGGGAACGTCGGCCAGCGGGCCGTCGACGCTCGCCTCCGGCACCCGCTGCACGACGTGCGCCGCCTCCAGCAGCGGGGACGGGTCGCGATGGAGCGACACCAGCGCGTCAATGTCACCCGCGTCGGTCGCGAACCCCTCCGGGATGCTCGCCCACGCCGCCTCAGGGTCGGACCCCCGCAACGCCGACAGCACGGCGGCGAACAGCTCCGCCTCATACTGGTCGACCGCCGCGGCGGAATCGTCCTCCGGATATGTCACTCCGGTATCGAGGTCATGCCCATTGATGGCGTGACCGCTGGTGTAGAGGCACTGATCCGCATCATCGAGAAGGGCGAAAGTCCGGCCCTGCTGCCCTTCACCGATCCGCACGACCGCGGCAAGGAGCTCCGTCAGCGATGCGGGTTGCGTGATGATCGCCACGCTGTAGCGGTCGATGCCACCCTGGCGAGGGTCGGGAAGGTCGATGGTGCCGGGTGCGGAGGACATGCGTGCATCCTACGGACGTCGCCGAATCCGCCGCGAGACTTCCACCGTGGGCGACAACCGCCGGGTTGCGCCGGTTCTCGCCCGCAGACGGAAGTCTCGCGGTCAGGCGACACGGGCGCGCGGTCCCGGCCATAATGCGATGACAGACTGTGGAGGATGCACTCGATGAGCACCAGGATCCCGTTCGTTCCGAATGCCGAGACCCGGGAGATCGTCCGCAGCGCCGCAGACGAGACGCGGCGGGTGAGCGGTGCGCGCATCGGGGATCTGGTCGAGGCAGCGCTGCTGCGCACCCTGACCGATACCGTCGGCTTCGATGAGTCCGGCCGCGTGTTCATCATCACGGGCGACATCCCGGCGATGTGGCTGCGCGATTCCACCACCCAGCTCACGCCATACTTGCGCTACCTCGATCGCAGCGCGCAGCTGGCCGACCTGGTCGAGGCTGTAGTGCGCCGGCAGTTCGGCTTCATCGCGCACGACTCCTACGCCAACGCCTTCAACGACGGGCCGACCGGCGCGCACTACGACCCGGAGGATGTCTGCGACGATCCGAACGTCTGGGAGCAGAAGTACGAGATCGACAGCCTCTGCTACCCCGCGACCTTGGCGCACACCCTGTGGCAGCGCACCGGCCGCACCGCCTTCATCGACGACGATCTGCATCAGGTGCTGCGGACGATCGTCGCCCAGCTCCGTCTCGAGCAGGACCACGATCGTTCGCCATACCGGTTCGAGCGCTCGACCACGATCCCCACCGAGACCCTGATCCGGGAGGGGCGCGGGTCCGAAGTCGCCCGCACCGGCATGACGTGGGGCGGGTTCCGCCCCTCGGACGACGCGTGCACCTACGGGTACAACATCCCCGCGAATCTGTTCGCGGCGCAGGCCCTGCGCGCGATCTCCGCGATCGCTCGCGACGTGCTCGGCGATGCGCAGCTCGCGGAGGCCGCTGAGGCGCTCTCCACCGAGATCCGTGACGGAGTGCGTGCGCACGGCATCGTCGAAGGCCCGGAGGGCGCGCCGATCTACGCATACGAGGTCGACGGGCGCGGCGGCGTGCTCATCATGGACGATGCGAACACTCCCTCGCTGCTGTCCCTGCCCCTCATCGCGCCCGACCTGATCGACCGCGAGGTCTGGGAGGCCACGCGCGCCGTGATCCTCGGCCCGGCGAACCCCTACTGGTACAGCGGGAGCGTGCTGCGGGGTATCGGCAGCCCGCACTCCCTTCCGGGGCGGGTGTGGCCGATCGCACTGGCGGTCCAGGGCCTGGTGGGAACGGCCGACGAGCGCGTCCGGATGCTGGATCTCATCGCCGCCTCCGACGGCGGCACCGGTCACATCCACGAGAGCGTCGATGTCGATGATCCGTCGCAGTTCTCCCGCCCGTGGTTCTCGTGGGCGGACTCCATGTTCTGCGAGCTGGCCCTCCAGGTGGCGGAGGACGCCCGGACATCGTGAGCCGGGCCGGCCCACCTCGTGGTCTCAGAGAGTGCACGACGCGCTCCCCGTCGCTGCATCCCGCGAGACCACACCACCGACCGGTCTCAGAAAGTGGCCGCACCGCAGTCGCGAACGGCAGATGCTGAGACCACGGCCCGCGGCGACCACGGCTCGCGGCGACCGACCACGGCTCGGCCACCGACCGCGGCGACCACGGCGCGCGGCGACTGGGGGACTGCGCCTGAGTAGGCTCGTCGCATGAGTGCCGTGCCCGCGCCGCAGATCCTCCGCTATTCGGCCTTCGCCGCAACACCCGAGGGCGGTAACCCGGCAGGGGTCGTCCTCGATGCCGAGGCGCTGGAAGATGCAGACATGCTGCGCATCGCCGCCGAGGTCGGATACTCGGAGACCGCGTTCGTGGGAGCGCGCAACGACGATGAAGGCGAACGCCGCTACGCCATCCGCTACTGGTCGCCGAGCGCGGAGGTGCCGTTCTGCGGGCACGCCACGGTGGCGAGCGCCGTGGTGCTCGCCGAGCGGGACGGGACGGGGACGATGACGTTCCAGACGCGGGCCGGCGACGTGACCGTGGAAGCGACGCGCGGCGACCACGGTGTGAACATCGCTTTCACGAGCGTGGAACCCGACGTCCGGGACCTCGACGCCGACGTCCTCGCACGGACCCTTGCGCTCTTCGGCCTCGATGCCGATGACCTGGACAGTGACTACCCGGCTCGGGAGGCCTATGCCGGCAACTGGCACCCGATGATCGTGCTGCGCGACGCCGAGCTATTCCATCAGTTCCGCTTCTCGCCCGAACCTGTCGCCCGTCTCATGCGCGAGCAGGGGTGGAGCGGCACGATCACCGTGCTGCATCGGCAGTCGGAATCCGAGTTCCTCGCGCGCAACATCTTCCCCGTCGGCCGGATCACCGAAGACCCCGCCACGGGTTCGGCCGCAGCAGCCACCGGCGCCTACCTGCGCGCCATCGCGAGCGTCCCTGCCGATGGCACCGTGCGGATCCACCAGGGCAGCCATGTGGGGCGGCCGAGTCTGCTGACGGTGCAGATTCCTCCGAGCGGTGGGATCACCGTCACCGGCGGCGCCCGGCCGATACCCCCGATCGTCTGAACGCTATTCATCCGAACGTCGGCGGACCATATCCGGCCGCGAAATGTATACCAATTCCGGCGCTATTCCTATGCCTCCCGCAACCGGAGGAAGAACCCTGTCCCATAAACTAAATGCATGGTACATAGCGAAATCCCGAAAATCGCCATGTCCGGGGATGAACTGCAGCACCTCTGTGATCAGGTCACCAGAGACGCCGCTGCAGGGGATTACGATGGCGCGCTGACGCTCATCCGTAATCAGGGCCCGGCCATATGGTACGGACTCCGGCCGGAGCGGCTGCGTTCCATACTCGAAGGCGCAATCGCCAGCGGTGCGGAACAGACACCGCTTGCTCAGCAGCTCCACCTCTTCGTGACCGCCGGCGATTCCGCCCAGATCTCGCCTGAGACACTGCACGCCCTCGTCGGCTCACACGACTCGATCGCCCTCGCCGTGGTTCGCACGGCGCGGGTGATCGATCTCCGGCTGCGCGGGCGAGCTCACGTCGCCGCAGACCTCCTGCGCGAGCTGGAGGAGAGCGCCCTGCGGATCACCCCGCTGTTCGACACCACGGCGGGACTGCAGCTGGTCCTCTCCCTTCAATGCGGAATCACCGCGATGCTGGCCGGGCGCTTCCCCGAGGCACTGCGCTACCTCCTCGCGGCACGTATCCACCCGGTCATCCCGGAACTCGTCTTCCTGACTCGCGACGCCCTGGTGAAGTCGGCGCTGATCCACGCCTTCTTCGGCGACTCCGCCGAGGCGCGCGCCCTGCTGGACGAAGCCGCACAGCTCCCGCGCACGATCAGCTGGGCGGAGCCGCTGATCGATGCCCACATCGCCCTCACGCACGCGCGACTCGCACCGGATCGGTCATCCGGCCGTGCGATCCTGCGATCCATCGAGATCCGCGATGTCGGCGAGATGTGGCCCTTCTACGTCCTGTGCATGCACCACGTGATGCGCGCGCCCGCCGACACGCACACCCTCAAGCAGCAGATCGCCGTGTTCGAGCAGCTCGGATTTCCCCGGGTCGAGGGCGAAGGACTCACGGGCAGCGTCTTCCCGCTGGTGCGCGCGGACATGCACCTGCGCCAGGGGAACACGCGGGAGGCGGGGATGTTCCTCGCACAGGCCGATCCGGAGTTCGCCTTTACGCAACTGCTCAGCGCACGTGGGGAACTCGCCGACGGCCGCGCGAAAAACGCGGTGAAGGCCGCCTCCGCCGTCGACACGGACACAGCACTCCGAAAGGTGCACCTCTATCGACAGGCCATCCTCGCGGACGTGTTCGAGGCCCTCCAGAAGAGACGCTCGACAATCACCGCCCTCATGTCTGCGATGAAGGTCGAAGAGGGCGTACGCGCCGAAGAGGCAGCGATGTTCTCGCCGAAGATCCAGGCGCTGGCGGAGTCCGAGATCCCCGGGTGGCCTCATATCGCCTCACCGACCGAGGAGGTACCGGAACCCGCGAATTCCGATGCGGTTTCGCTCACGAATAGGGAAAGGGAGATCATCGAATTGCTCGCCACTGATCTCTCCCGGAATGAGATCGCCGCACAGCAGTACATTTCGCTGAACACACTCAAATCGCACATCACCCGCCTCTACAAGAAGCTGGATGTTTCCTCCCGGGAGGAAGCAGTTCATCGCGCACGGCTCGAAGGGTGGGCGTGAGCCGAATTCGATCGCCCGGGAGTGATCGCCGACAAATATGAAAGGGGTATGGCCGGGAATTCTCCCGGCCATACCCGTGCCGAGGGTGGGGGAAGACCCCGGCACAGGCTGGTCACAGCCACCGGCGCGACCAGCTCATCTGTGCGGGGCGACGACAGCCATCGCCCCGCACAGGCCTACCCGACTCTCCGGCTGCGCACGCGCGCCACGGTCAGGGTCAGTCCGACCAGCACCGCGAGCAGCCCGAGTCCCCCTGCCGCGAGGGGAAGGGGCGCACCGGTCGACGGAAGTGCCGGACGCGTCGTCACGGGGCTCGGCGACGAGGAGTCGGACGGCACCGGCTCCGGGGTTACCGTCGGCTCCGGCATCGTAGTCGGCTCCGGCGTCGTAGTCGGCTCCGGCATCGTAGTCGGCTCCGGCGTCGTAGTCGGCTCCGGCGTCGTAGTCGGCTCCGGCGTCGTGGTCGGCTCCGGCGTCGGAGTGGGCTCCGGCGTCGGAGTGGGCTCCGGCGTGGGAGTCGGCTCCGGCGTCACCGTCGGCTCCGGCGTAGGCGTGGGAGTCGGCTCAGGCGAGGGCTCCACGGGCGGGTCGATCACGATCACGCCCGCATCCCAGGTGGGGTCGATGCCCTCCGTGGCGCGGATGTCCCGGTGTTCGTACTCCCGCACGAGCGCGGAGTTGGTGTCGTCGAGCAGGAACGAGCGAGTCAGCCCGCTCGCCGGATCCGCGTTCGAGTCGCGGCTCCCGTCCGCTCCCGCCTCCCAGCTGGTGAAGCGGTAGAGCTTTGCCTGCTCCGCGGTCAGCGTGAAGCGGACGCTGTACGTTCCGGCGGGGAGTTCGTCGAAGACGTATCGGCCGTGCGCGTCCGTCTCCGTATCCGCGATGACCTCGCCGTCGCGGATCAGCTCGACGGTGA
The DNA here is from genome assembly GCF_021044885.1 of Microbacterium nymphoidis. Lineage (GTDB taxonomy): Bacteria > Actinomycetota > Actinomycetes > Actinomycetales > Microbacteriaceae > Microbacterium > Microbacterium nymphoidis. The sequence goes on from NZ_JAJNOD010000001.1 coordinate 1,563,921, forward strand.
CACCAGCGAGCGGCTGTTCCCCGGCGCCCTGCGCGCCGTCCTTGTCGATGTCGATCCACACGAAGTCACCGATCGCGTACGTCTTGGAGACGAACCCGAAGTCGAGGGTGGGGTCGCGGTCGCCGTCATCGTGAAGGTCACCCGGCTCGGTCGTGGCCTCCCACGTCGACGAGTCGCCGGCACGATCACCGCTGCTCGCCACCGTGGGGACGTAGGGGCGAAGCGCCTCCTCCGACGCGTCGCGATCGATCCGGACGGTGTACACCTCGCCGCCGGTGAGCGCGGGCAGATCTGCGAAGGTGTACTCGCCGTGGTCTCCGGTGGTCACCGGGGCGACCGGGTTGCCATGGACGTCCGTCACCGGCTCGCCGTCGGGCCCCACGAGTGTGAGCACCACACCGGGGATGCCGGGCTCGCCCTCGTCCTGCCGACCGTCGAGATTGGTGTCGACCCAGACGAAGTCACCCACGGACACGGACTTCACGGGGACGACCTCGGCGAACGTGCTGCCGATCCGGTTCACGACGGGTGTGCTCGCGTCGGTGACGCGCACGGCGAAGTACGCCGGGATCGCGACCGCGGAATCCAGCAGGGTTCCCTCCTTCTGGCTGATCGACACCGTTCGGGCGGTGGCATCGTACGAGGCCACGAGGTTGCCGCCCAGTTCGACCGGTCCGGCGGCGGGCGCGTTCGCCGTCGCGGCATCCTCCGCGGTCACGAAGCCGAGGAACTCTGTCCCCTGCGGCAGGACGTCATCGACCGGGACGATGGTCACATGGTTGTAGCTGCCGTGCGGAATGAACTCCACGCGGTAGACATACGTGTCCTCCACCAGGTTGCCGTGGCCGTCCATCGCCGCCTTCAGCGTCTGCACCCACTCCTGGCTGGAGCGATCGAAGACGCGCTTGCGTACCTCGGCCTCATCCCCGTACGACGTGGCTTCGGTCTCGGTGTCCGACCAGTACACCGGCTTGTCGTCGGAGCCGAAGAGGACCGCCTTGTTCTTGATCTCCTTGGTCTCCTTGCCATCGAACGGGCGCGTGGTCAGCGTGATGGAGACCCGGTAGTCCTTGTCGGGTCCACGCTGGGCCACGACGGACTTGCCCGCGTCACTGAGCTCGATGATCAGGTTGCCGTCGCCGTCGGTGCTGAGGGCGAAGTCGGATGCCGCGAGCCGCTGCCAGTCGTAGGTGCCCGTGACGTCGACGGAGGCGAGGTCCCGGGTGTCGAAGACCGTGGCGTCCACCTGATCGACGATGCGGCTGGTGCGCGCGTCGACGCCGGCGCCGGCGGTCACCGCGAACGTGTAGTCGACCGCGACCCGCTCGCCGGGGTTCACCGTCGTGTCCTTCGCGGTGCCCGACTTGGTGAAGGCGCTCGGGTCGTTGATTCCTTCCTCGCCCTGGGGAAGCACCACCACGGTGACATCCCGGGTCCGCGTGAACGGGGCGCCGTCACGGTACGTGAAGTCCGCCGAGTTGCGCAGCAGGTACGGGACACCACCCTTCACGGGCGTCCACCCCGCCTGCGCCAGTCCGGCGACGGTGGTCACCTGCGCCCGGACGGAGATGTTCGCAGCCAGCGCAGAGTCCTTGCCCACGTTGATCAGCAGGCGCTGCCCGTCGACGCAGTACTGGTTCACGAACTGATCAGCGGAGAAGCCGGTGACATCCGCCGGGCAGGAGGCGGCCCGCGTCAGCGTCAGTCCTCCGTCGGCCGTGATGAAGTCATCCGTCCCGGCCAGCCAGACCGCCTGCGGGGGCAGGACGTCGCTGATGACGACGTTACGGTTCAGCTGCTTGTTGGGATTGGTTCCGTCCCAGCCCCGGAGATCGGCCTTCAGCCCGTAGACGATCTCCGCCGGCGGGGTCAGCGTGCCGTCCTCGGCGGTCACGACGTTGCGGGCGTCCCATGAGGCGTTCTTCGCGAATGCGGCGCCCAGGTTGGGGCCGGGATTCGGGTCAGCCACGCTACCGCGGACGCGAACGCCCGCGGTACGGGTGTGCTCGTCGCCGCCGAAGGTGGCCGTGTTGACGAGCGAGGTCTCGAAAGCTCCGATGCCGTTCGGCAGCGCGTCGTACTTCGCCTGCAGTGCGGCGACGAGGATCTCCGGATCGCTCACCGTGACCGCGTAGGTCAGGCGCGTGATGGACGGCCCCGGCAGGTCCGTGGTCCAGGTGAACGCGTTGCCCTCAATCACCGGTGTGATGCCTTCCGCCGCGGACATCCGCCGATTCAGGCCCTGCGCGTCCCACGTGGTCTGGGTGAAGGAGAAGGAGTCATCGACATAGGCGAGTCCGGCCGGGAGCTGATCACCGAGCGCGAAGCCCGGGCGAGCCACCGGGGTGCTGATGTTGAGCGCGTACGTCAGAACCTGATCGACGATGGTGGGCTTGAGGCTGACGACGCCGTCCTCGACCACGACGAAGCTGTCGAGGTTGCCGGGCGAGACGCTCTTCGCGTAGCTCTCCGAGACGTTGGCGAAATCGTCATCTGCATCGCGGACGATGACACGTACCGAGTTCTCCTCGCCGTCGATGCGCCAGCTGACCGTCTCCTCGGAACTGTGCTCGACGGACTTCACCGTCAGCATCAGATCGAACACGCCCTGATTCACATCCGCGGGCCAGGGATCTGCGAAGGTGACCGAAACGGTGTTGCCGTCCTGGACGACCCCCGCGATGGCGGTGTTGCCTGCGGGGACCCCGGTCACGGACACGTTCGTGCCGAGATCGAACACCACGGTGCTTCCCGGTGCCACCGCGTCGTTGTACTGCACACGCAACGTCAGCCGGTCACCTTCGGCGACCACGGGTGTGCCGTTGTAGGTGGCCCCGTTGAGCAGGAGCGTGGATGTGATTCCCGCCGTCGCCGCGTGCGCCGCGACGGACATTCCGATGATGGATCCGAGTGCCAGCAGCAGCGCGAGGGCGGCCGCCAGCCACCTGCGCGCTCCTGCCGGCGATGGGCGTGCGGGCACGCCGAATGCATGGCTCATTGTTACTCCCCTGTAAATCCGACCTGCGACGCCGATCGGATTCAGCGGAGGTCGGGTGGATGCGCCGGCCGCGCAGGGCGCACGACCAGACATCTTCACTTTCGCCGTGGCTCGCCGGCTCGGTGTTCGTTTCGGACCGAATTCACCCTGGCGTGCGCATAATGCATACCGCGGTGATGGAGCTCGGCGCGCACGGGCGCTCGCTCCGCAGCCCGGAATAGACTTCAGTCGCTCCGCCTACGGGGCCGGATGCGAAGGGAAGCGGCGAATGGGAGCCAAACGACCCACGGTGTACGACGTCGCCGAGCGTGCCGGTGTCTCCATCGCCACGGTCTCGCACTCGTTCCGCCGGCCCGATCGAATCCGCCCGGAGACCCGCGAGCTGGTCCTGACAGCGGCGCGCGAACTCGGCTACGCCCCCAGCGGATCGGCCCGCTCCCTCGCGCACGGCTCCACCGGCGCTCTCGGGCTGCACCTGTTCCACCTGCTGCTGCCGCAGCGGCAGGCGGCCACCGAGGCCGCCGGATCGGAGCTGCTCTCCTCCATCGTGTCCGACGCTCAGCAGGGCGCTGCCCCCGCGTGGTTCCCCGCGGCGAACACCGCTGACCACGACCCGCGGGTGTTCCCGCTCTACGTCGACGAGATCCAGCGTGGGTTCGTGATCGAGTGTCGTGATCGCGGGCGGCCGGTCGTGCTGAGCCAGGGCGGCACCGACCAGTCCGATGTGGCGAGCACCGCGGGGCGCGTCGACGGGCTGGCGATCTTTCCGGGCCGCTCGGACACGGACGAACTGCTCGAGCTTCTCGGCGGTCGCCCCGTCGTGTTGTTCAGCAGCCGACCTGATCCGCGCACCGCACAGGTGAACTCCGACAATCGCAGCGGCATGCGCGACATCGTGGATCATCTGGTCACCGTGCACGGGGCGCGCTCTCTCGGCTGGGTCGGCGAGACCTCTGGCCAGTTCGACTTCAGCGAGCGTTTCAGCGCGTTCGAAGAGGCCGTCGACATGCACCCCGGCCTCGCGATGCATGTCCTCGACCAGCACAGTCTCGACATCGATCCGGCCCTCCCCGCGGTGGAACGGGCAGCGCGAGCGGGTGAACTGCCGGATGCCCTGGTCTGCGGCAGCGACCAATCGGCGCTGGTGGCAATGGACACCCTGCATGCGGCGGGGCTGCGCGTTCCGGACGACGTGCTGGTGACGGGCTTCGATGACGTGCTCGCCGCTCAGCTGTGCCAGCCGCAGCTGACGACCGTCCGCCAGCAATTCGAGCTCATGGGCCGCGTCGCCGCGCATCTGCTGATGTCGGAGCCCACGGCCAAGCCCACGGTGACGCTCGGGGTCTCGCTGATGACCCGCGGCAGCTGCGGCTGCTGACCCGCGGCGAGGACGAACCACCAACCCGGGCTTGCGCTCGATGAGCGCCTCATCGTAAGTTATGCGCATAAACGTTTATGCGCATAACCGCGAGCCGCGGATCCGCGTCCACACGTTCGAACTCAAGGAGGAGTTATGAGATATCAGGAACGCACGCTCGCGGTGGGGGCCGCGATCCTTGCGACGGCGCTCGTGCTGACCGGTTGCGGGCGGGCTTCCGAGGAGGGGACCTCCTCGGAGTCCGCACCCGCGACCGCCATCGACGACGGCCCCGCGACGGGAACGGTCACCATGTGGACCATGGGGTCCGAGGCCGACGCGCTGAAGCCGTTCATCGCGGAATTCGAGAAGCTCAACCCCGACGTCACGGTGAACGTCACCGCCGTGCCGTGGGCGGCGGGCCACTCGAAGCTGCAGACCGCGATCGCGGGCGGCGCGACGCCGGATGTCGCCATGATCGGATCGAGCTGGATGTCGGAGTTCGCCCCGGCTCTCGCCACCGTGCCCGACAACTTCTCGGCGGACGACTACTTCCCCGGCACCATCGAGGGCACCACCGTGGATGATCGGTGGGCCGCCGTGCCGTGGTACGCCGACGTCCCGATGCTGTACTACCGCACCGACCTGGCGGAGAAGGCGGGATGGGACCACCCGCCGCAGAGCTGGGACGACGTGCAGGAGCTGGCCGCCGCCTACCAGAGCAAGGCCGGAGCGCAGTGGGGCATGCGCCTGTACACCGGGCCGAGCTCCTTCCTCGGCAACCTGTGGATCCCGTTCACGGGAGGCGCGACGCTCGAGGACGGCGAGAAGTGGACCTTCACCACGCCGGAGTGGCAGCACGCGATGGAGTTCTACAAGAGCTGGTTCGACAAGGGCCTCGTCGATCCGAACTCCGACCCCGCCCCGGCCCAGATGCCCGCGGACTTCGTGTCGGGCGCCACCCCCATGTTCGTCGCCACGCCGGCAGGGCAGGGAGCGATAACGCAGATCGCGGGTGCCGACTTCGACAGCCAGTACGCGCTGGCACCGCTGCCCTACGACAGCACGCAGGTCTCGGTGGTGGGCGGATCGCATCTCGGTGTCTTCGAGAAGGCGAAGAACCCGACCGCGGCGTGGAAGCTGGTGCACTGGCTGAGCGAGCCGGAGATCCAGGCCCGCTTCTTCGAGGCGACCGGCGACCTGCCGCCGGGACCTGCCGCCTGGAAACTGCCCGCCCTGACGGACAACACTCGCATCGCCGCCGTCGGCGAGGCTTTGAAGACGGCGCTCGCGATCCCGACCCCGCCGACGCTGGAGCAGGTCTTCGCGATCGGCGACAGCACCCTCGAGCAGATCCGCAAGGGCACGGTCTCGATTCCGGACGCGCTGGAGAGTCTGCAGCAGCAAGCAGATCAGATCGGGCTCGGCTAGATGACGCTCCCCAGCACTACCCGCCGTGCCCGCTCCCGCGGGGCACGGCGCCGGTCGGGCGCCGCCGCTCATCTCACCGGCACCGGCAGGCGCTTGTCGCCTGGATGTTCTGCCTGCCCTTCGTGGCGATCTTCGCCGTCTTCATGCTGACGCCCATCGGCGGGTCCTTCGCGATGTCGTTCACCGACATCACCTCCCGCGATCTGCAGTCCCCTCTCGCGGTCGACTTCGTGGGACTCGACCAGTACGCCTCCCTGCTCACCGATCGCCGCTTCCTCACGTCGTTGTCCGTCACCGGGCTGTTCGTCGTGATCGGGATCCCGGTCACGATCATCACCGCTCTCGCCCTCGCCGTCGGGCTCAACACCGGACGCGGGCGGATCGTCACGGTCCTGCGTGTGGGCTACTACGCACCGGCCGTCACGAGCATCGTGGCCGTCTCGGTCGCTTGGAAATACATCCTCCAGCCCGATGGGCTGCTCAATGCCACCCTCGGAGTGTTCGGCATTCCCGGCGTCAACTGGCTGAACGATCCGGTATGGGCACTGCCGTCACTGATCATGCTCGCCGTATGGCGCAACGTCGGCACCCTCATGGTGATCTTCCTCGCCGGTCTCCAATCGATCCCGCGTGATCTGCTCGAGGCCGCGACCGTGGACGGCGCCGGCGCCTGGCGACGCTTCTACAGCATCACCCTGCCGATGCTGCGCCCCACCATCCTCCTCGGCGCGGTGCTCATCTCCGTCGGCTACCTCCAGTTCTTCGAGGAGGCATTCGTGATGACCGGCGGCGGCCCGCTGGATCGCACGCTGTCGGTCGCCTTCTACACCTATCAGCAGTTCGGCGTCGGACAGTACGGGCGCGCATCCGCCGCCAGCTACATCCTGTTCCTGCTGGTCGCCCTGCTCAGCCTGCTGCAGTTCCGGCTGCTGCGCACGAAGGAGTAACCCGTGACTCTCACCGCACCCCATTCCCGGGCGAGCGACACCGCCAGCCCACGTCGCGACCGGCGTCGGCCCCGGGCCCGCACGCTGGTCACGACCGTTCTCGTCGTCGGCCTGGTCGTGTGGATCATCCCGTTCGCCTGGATGCTGCTCGGGTCCCTCAAGACGCAGGGCGAGATCCTCCGTCGCCCGCCGACGTTCTGGCCCGAACAGGTCACCGGGCAGAACTACGTGACCTGGTTCGCCGAGCTCGACTTCTCGAAGTTCTTCCTGAACAGCGTCATCGTGGCGACGGTGACGGTGATCGGCAACCTCCTGTTCTGCTCGATGGTGGGCTACGCGCTGGCGAAGATGCGCTTTCCTGGAAAGCGTCTGCTCTTCGGGCTCGTGATGCTCACGCTCATGGTCCCCGGGGTGGTGACGTTCGTCCCCCTGTTCGTGCAGACTGCACAACTGGGGCTGCTGGACACCTACGCCGCACTCGTACTGCCCTTCCTCACCGGCCCCGTCGGCGTCTTCTTGATGCGGCAGTTCATCTCCGACATTCCGGACGAGCTGCTCGAGGCCGCGCGCATCGACGGCGCCAGCGAACTGCGACTCTTCACCCGCGTCGTGCTTCCGCTCTGCGGGCCCGCACTGGCGACGCTCGCGATCCTGACCTTCCTGGCATCGTGGAACAACTTCCTGTGGCCATTGGTGGTCTCACAGTCCGCCGACCTCTACACGCTGCCCATCGCGCTCTCGCTGTACTCGACCGGTCAGCATTCGACGAACTACGGGCTGCTGCTGGCCGGGTCCGTGCTGGTGATCGCTCCCATCCTGGTGCTGTTCGCCTTCCTGCAGCGGTGGTTCATCCAGGGCATCGCGACGACGGGCCTGAAATGAGCGAGGGGCGACTCATGACAGACACCGACACCGACACGACCGGCCGGCTTCATCGGCGCACCGCCCCGGACGGAACCCCGTTCCGGGACCTCAACGGCAACGGCGTGCTGGATCCCTATGAGGATCCGCGACTGACCGCTGAGGAGCGCACCGCCGACCTGCTCTCCCGTCTCTCCCTCGCGGAGAAGGCCGGATTGCTGTTCCAGACCGTCATCGAGATGGGCCCGAACGGTGAGCTCCTCGAAGACGTCGGCGTCTTCGCCAAGTCCGCGACCAGGACCGCGGTGGTGGACAAGGGCCTCTCGGCGTTCAACATCCACGCCATCCCCTCCTCCCGCGCCGCGGCACGCTGGAACAACCGGATCCAGGCTCTCGCGGAGCAAACGCCGCATGGGATCCCGGTCACCCTCAGCACGGATCCCCGCCACTCCTTCACCGAGAACAGCGGCGTCGCCTTCACCAGCGGACCGTTCTCCCAGTGGCCGGACATGCTCGGCCTCGCTGCGCTCGGTGACCTCGCTCTCATCACCCGCTTCAGCGAGATCGTGCGCACCGAGTACCGCGCCGTGGGCCTGCGCATGGCCCTGCATCCGCAGGTCGACCTCGCGACCGAGGCGCGATGGGGCCGCCAGCTGCAGACGTTCGGCAGCGACGTCGAGCGGGTGCGTGCGTACACCCGCGCCTACGTTGAGGGCTTCCAGGGCCCGCGCCTCGGGCCGGACAGCGTCGCGACCACGACTAAGCACTTCCCGGGTGGCGGCGCGCAGCTCGATGGCGAGGATCCGCACTTCCCCTATGGACGCGAGCAGGTGTATCCCGGCGGCAACTTCGAGGCACACCTCGCCCCGTTCCGGGATGCGATCGCCGCGGGAACCACCGCGATCATGCCGTACTACGGCATGCCCGTCGGGCTGGTGCTGGACGGCGAGCCCATCGAGGAGGTGGGGTTCGCCTACAACCGCCAGATCCTCACCGGCCTGCTGCGCGAGCAGCTCGGGTTCGATGGCGTGATCGTCTCCGACTGGGAGCTGATCACCGACAACCATGTCGGTGACAAACTGCTCCCGGCGCGCGCCTGGGGCGTGGAGGAGCTGACTCCGCTGGAGCGAATGGTGAAGCTGCTGCACGCGGGAGTCGACCAGTTCGGCGGCGAGGAGTGCGTGGAACTGCTGATCGAGGCGGTCGAGCGCGGCTTGGTGGCGGAGGACCGCATCGATGCGTCGGCGCGCCGGATCCTCCGCACGAAGTTCGAGCTCGGCCTCTTCGACGACCCGTACGTCGACGAGACCGCCGCCGAGAAGATCGTCGGCAACGAGGAGTTCCGCCGCCTGGGACTTCTCGCTCAGGCCCGGTCGCAGGTCGTGCTCACGAACGACGGCGTGCTGCCGTTCGCCGGTGACGGCTCCCGGCCCCGGCTCTACGTCGAAGGGGTGGCCTCCGACGTCGTGGCCCGGTACGGCGAGCAGGTGGCGTCTCCGGACGACGCGGACCTCGCACTCGTCCGTATTCCGGCGCCCTACGAGCCCCGCGACGATCTTCTGCTCGAGAGCGGATTCCGTCAGGGATCCCTGGAGTTCCGGCCCGGCCTGGTCGCGAGGCTGGCGCGGATCGCCGAGACGTGCCCGCTCGTGCTCGTCGTCGATATGGACCGCCCGGGCATCCTGACACCGTTCACGGCGTTCGCCCGCGCGATCGTGGCGTGTTTCGGCGTCTCCGATGCTGCGTTGCTCGCCGGCCTCTCCGGGCAGGTGGTGCCTGCGGGCCGGTTGCCGGTGGACATCCCCCGGAGCATGGACAGTGTGCGGCAGGCATTCCCGGACGTGCCGGGCGAGCCCGCGGACGCGCTGTTCCCGCGGGGACACGGGTTGCAGGATTTCGGGCGAGGGAACGCGGAGAAGACGATCCCGGCGGCATGGAGCTAGTACCGCAATCAGCGCCTTGCGCTGGAGTGCGCTCCAGGAGTTAGCGTGGCCGACATGAGCACTGACACGAGCGCCACGGCACCCGTGGCGCACGCCCCGTCCCTGGGGATCCGGGACGTCGCCGAGCTGAGCGGACTGTCCCAGGACACGCTGCGCTGGTACGAGAAGGAGGGCCTTCTCCCCACGGTTCCCCGCCGCCCGGACGGACGACGAGCGTACTCCGAGCGTGATGTGGCGATGGTGGTGATGCTCGCCAAGCTCCGCGACAGCGACATGCCGACCGAGGACATGCGCGAGTTCGCACGACTCGTCGCCGGCGGCGCTGCCACTCATGGTCGCCGCCTCGATCTCCTGCAGCGCCACCGGCGCCGCATCGAGGAGCGTCAGGCCGCGCTGAACGATGCGCTCCGTGCGCTCGATGACAAGGCGGCCCACTATCGGCATCTGATCTCGGAACAGCTCGACTGCGATGGCGACCCGGTCTCGGCCGAGATCGCCGTCCAGCAAAGGAAAGGAATGCCCGCATGACCACTCCCCGAACGATCCTGGGCGATGGCCTCGACGTCAGCGCCATCGGCTTCGGAGCGATGGCCGTCTCCGGTGTCTACGGTGACGCCGACCCCGAGGAGGCCCTCGCGACGCTCCATCACGCCGTCGATGCCGGGGTGACCTTCATCGACACCGCCGATATCTACGGCGACGGCGACAACGAACGTCTGGTGGGACGCCTACTGGCCGACCGCCGGGACGAGGTGCAGCTGGCGACGAAGTTCGGCATCACCGGATCCATCGCCCGCAAGACGATGCGCGCCCGCAACGATCCCGCGTATGTGGCGCAGGCGATCGACGCCTCCCTCGCTCGGCTCCAGGTGGACACGATCGACCTCTACTACCTCCACCGTCGCGACGTGACCGTCCCCATCGAAGACGTCGTCGGCGCGATGGCCGATCTGGTCGCAGCCGGCAAGGTGCGCCATCTCGGACTCTCCGAGGTGACGGCGGCCGAGCTCGACGCCGCCCACGCGGTGCACCCCATCGCGGCGGTGCAGAGCGAGTGGTCGGTGTGGAGCCGTGACGTCGAGCGTCAGGTCGCGCCGATGGCCGCGGGACTCGGGGTGGGGTTCGTTCCGTACTCGCCCCTGGGCCGGGGATTCCTCACCGGGACGCTGAGCGATCCCGCGACGTTCGCCGATGACTGGCGCGCTGGGCTCACACGATTCCGCGGCGACGCGTTCGACGCCAACCAGGCGGTCGTCCGCGCACTCCGGGGGATCGGCGCCGAACTCGGGGCCACTCCCGCTCAGGTCGCGCTGGCGTGGCTTCGCGCCCAGGGGACGCTGCTGGGCCTTCCTGTCGTGCCGATCCCCGGTACGCGCAAGCCCTCCCGCGTGGATGAGAACGCGGCGTCAGCGGATCTCGTACTGACGGACGAGCAGCTGCGGACGCTGGATGCGCTGTCCGGCCAGGTCGTCGGGAATCGTTCCGACTTCGACGACCCGAACTGGACGAGCGATACGCGCGAGCGGGGGCTCAGCGCAGGGAGCTGAGCTCCCGCGCCACCGCGGCGAGGGAGACGCCGGCGACAGCCGGCACGGTGACGCCGGACAGCTCGTCGATCAGTGCACCGTCGATGGCGCTTCCCGCCGCACCACACATGGCGCCGACCAGGGCGGGAAGACTGTCCTGGTGTCGCGCGACCGTCATGGCCAGCGGAAGCGCCCGCTCGTGGTCGCCCTCCGTGGCGCTCACGAGCGCCAGCGCGAGCGGCAGCGTCTCCGCCACGGTGCCGGGGTGGCTGTAGGTGCGCGGAGCGAAGCGGGCGATCAGTTCCGGGATCGCCGCGAACGGAGTCGGCGCCTCCCCGAGGATCGCGAACGCGTCGCGTGCGCCGTCGGCAAGCCAGTCGTCCGCTTCCATCTCCCCCACCGCGAGCGCGATGGCGTGCGTGAGCGCGGCACCACCCACGAGCGCTGCGACGAGTGCGGCCACAGCACCGGCAGCGACCACTCCCCCACCGTCGTGCGTCACAGATGCCAGGGCGCGCGCGGTCTGCGCCGCGCGGGCCGGATCGGTGACCGCGATGCCGACGGCAACGGCGCCGGGGAGGGCGCTGTCGTCGTAGAAGGCGGGGTTGTCCGCACCGGTCTGGGGCGGGCGGAGCCCGGCGGCGGCGTTGAGAACCGCGGAGCGCTGCGCGGCGCTCATCCAGACATCGTCCCCGGACACCTGCGGAAGCCACGCGTCGAACATGGCGTCGGCATCGGCATCGGCGCCCACGGCAAGGAGCACCCGGGCGATCACCGCGAATGTCTCGGCGTCATCGGTGGGTGTCATTGGTGCGGCGCCCGTGGCGGAGAGCACGAACGGCGCGACCGGACGCAGCACGCGCGCGCGGTCGAGATCGCTCGCGCCCTGACGCAGCATGGATCGCACCCAGGGATCGCGGACCGTCCGATGCTCGCTGGCGGGCAGACCCAGCGCGTCGCCGAGGGCGAGGCCGTGGGCGGCGCGTACGGCGCGTTCCATCGTGATCGATTCGGTCATCGTGCCGCCTCCTGGCCGGTCCGGTCGGTGATCGAGCGCTGCACCAGCGCGTCCGCGAGATCGATGAGGTCGGTGCCGCGGGTCGCCGCGATGCAGCGGCCGGCCACGGAGCGGACCTGCTCCACCTGCGCGGCGGACAGCGCGCTCATCCCGTGCAGCGCACCGGCGACGGCGCCGCCCATGGCGGCGATGGTGTCGGAGTCGCGGCCGATGTTGACGCCCGATTCGATGACGTCGAGACCGCCGTTCGTGGCACGGAGGAGACCGACGCACAGCGCCACGGCCTCGGGCGCGACATCGGCCCAGATGTAGTGACGCAGCGGGATCTGGTCGAACAGCGCCTCCTCGGCGGCGAGCAGATCAGGGGCGTCTTCTGCGATCTGCAGCGCACGGCGCACCAGGCGCGCCGACCAGGAGTCCGTGGGCAGGGCGTCGACCATCGCGTCGATGACGGGGTCGACGGAATCGGCGGTCATCGCCACGGCGACGCCGGCCGCCACGGACTGGGCGCAGAAGACGCCGTCGCGGGAGTGGCTCACCTCGGCATCGGCCGCGGCCAGACGCCGCGCCAGGTCCGGATCCCCCGCGGCGTAGATGCCGATGGGGGCAACACGCATCGCGGCCCCGTCACTCCACATCTCGGCGTTTCGCTGTCCGCTCTGCGGCGGTTGCAGCCCGGCACGGAGATTGGCGATCGCGATCATCTCGCTGAAGCCGGCACCGTGGAACCCGCCGCTCTGGTGCTGGAGCGCGTCCGTCCACGTGGCCGCGACGCTTTGCGAGGTGAGGGCGGAGCCGGCAGCGAGGACACCGCGAGCGCACAGCACCGCGTACTCGGTGTCATCCGTTCCGGCCGCATCCTCCTCGAGGAAGCCGGTGACGCGCCCCCATCGCTCGCGGATGGCGGGCAGGGTCATGCCTTCGGTGGGGGCGCCCATGGCGTCGCCGATCGCCAGCCCGAGCAGCGAGCCGCGCGCACGATCCAGAGTCATGAGGTCTCCGCTCATTACGTTTTGCGAATGGGGACGGTCAAGACTCCAAGAAACGACGGTGTTGCATTCTCAGGACCTGCCGATAATATGCATCGTAGTGCAAAACCTTTTGCGTGCTGAGCGTCACGGGAGGACGAGATGGCAGGGATCCGCGATGTGGCGGAGGCGGCCGGTGTGAGCGTGTCCACCGTGTCCCAGGTCCTCACCCGCAAGCGCCCCGTCGCCCCGGCGACGCGTGCCCGGGTCGAGGAGGCCATCGCTCGTCTCGGCTACCGCCCCCACCCGGGCGCGTCGCAACTGCGCGGCGGGCGCACCGGGACCATCGCACTGATCGTGCCGAGTCTGACGAACCCCTTCTATCCGCTGGTCGGCGCCGGGATGCAGGACGTGCTCCTGGACCGTGACATCCTGCTCACCATCACCGAGGTGGGCAGCGGACACCGCCCGGGCACCACGATCCACCAGCTGATGTCGCGACGAGTGGACGCCATGGTCGCCGCCCCGTTCGGGCTGACCGACGAAGACCTCGCCGCGCTCCAGGGCGCCGACATCCCCTTCGTCCTCCTCGGCTCGCCACGCGGTGGCGCCGGGGACGTGGTGCACACCGATGACGTCGCGGGTTCCCGCGAGATCACCGAGCACCTGATCGAGCGCGGATACCGGCGCATCGCCTTCATCGGCGGCGACGAAGACGCCACTCCCACGCAGGAGCGACTGGAGGGCTACAGCGGCGCGCTGCACGCTGCCGGCCGAGACGCGGAGGCCGCCGACGTGGTGTTCGCAGACTTCACGCGACAGGGTGGCCACCGTGCGGCCTCCGAGTTGCTGGCTCGTGAGGTGCGTCCCGACGCCATCGTGGCCGCGAACGACCTCATCGCGATCGGCGCGCTGGACGCGGCCCGCGAGCACGGCCTGTCCGTTCCCGCCGACCTCGCGATCACCGGCTACGACGACATCGAGGCCGCCTCGCTCGTGAGTCCCGCCCTCACCACCATCGAGAACCCTGCTCGCGAGATCGGGCGCGCCTGCGCCCGCCTGCTGCTGGAGCGACTCGACGCCGACGTCACCGACGTGACGCGCACGGTCGTGCTCTCCCACCGCCTCATCATCCGCGAATCCGCCTGATCCCCCACCCCTGAATCCCGATCTGAGAGAGACATGAAACGAACCACGCGCATCCTCGCCGCGGTCGGCGCCGTCGCCGCCACCGCGCTCGCGCTGACCGCCTGCACCGGAGGGGGCCGCTCGGGCTCCGACCTCACCTACTGGGGCGCCTTCTACTCCCCCGACACGGAGAAGGCGTTCCAGGAGATCTTCGTCGACGGCTACAACGGCGCAGCCCAGACGCCGGTGAAGATGGAGGTCAAGGAGCTGACCACCATCGGTAAGCTCACCGACACCGCGGTGGCCGCCGGTCAGGCGCCCGACGTGATCTACGCCGACGGCCCGTCCTCCGCCTCCGATTTCGCCCGTGCCGGACGCACCATCGCGCTCGACGAGTACGCGAAGAAGTACGACTGGCAGGACAAGCTGCTGCCGTGGGCGTATGAGCTGAGCAAGGTCGACGACAAGCTGTCCTCCGTTCCCACCGGCTACGGGTCGATGGTGCTCTACTACAACAAGAGCGTGTTCGCCGAGCACGGCTGGACGGCTCCGACCACGCTGTCCGAGTTCGAGACGGTGGCCGCGTCCGCCGCCGAGGCGGGCCTCGTACCGCTGGGCGGCGGCAACGCCGGCTACCAGGGCATGAGCGAGTGGCTGCTCACGGCCGTGCTGAACGCCGCCGTGGGACCGGACAAGCTCTACGACGTGCTCACCGGCGACGCCGCGTTCACCGATCCGGAGTTCGTCGGCGCGATCGACCTCGTCAAGAGCTGGATCGACAAGGGCTGGCTGGCCGGCGGCTCGGAGTCGTACTTCACCACCGACGACACCGCCAACATCACCGGCCTCGCCAATGGCACCACGGCGATGTACATGAGCGGAACGTGGGCGTTCAACTCGATGTCGCAGGTGTTCGAGGACCCCGAGGACTGGGCGTGGGCACCGCTGCCGTCGCTGAGCGACGCCGTCGAGCCGGGGGTCTACCCGCTCGCCATCGGTACCGCACTGTCGATCAACGCGGAGTCGAAGAACGCCGACGCCGCCGCGTCCTTCATCGACTACCTCGTGGGAGACGCCGACCGCGCGCTGGAGTACACCGCGCGCACCGGCGAGAACCCGCCTCCGCTGGCGATCACCGCCGACCAGTTCCCCGCCGAGATCGACAAGCGCACGGTCGAGCTGTACACGGCGATCCCGGAGACCACGAACGTGGGCTACGCCACCTGGACGTTCTTCCCACCGAAGACCGACGCGTACCTGATCAGCGAGTTCGACAAGGTCGTCACCGGCGATGTCACCTCCGCTGCGTACCTGGAGGGCCTGCAGCAGGCGTTCCAGAAGGAGCATGACGCGGGGAGCACACTGACCCCGTTCACCCCGGCGGGACGCGAGTGACCATCAGCTCCCCCACCTCGGCACGGGCGGGCGCTGCGGCGCCCGCCCGTCGCCGGGGTTCCGCACTGCGCCGCCGTCGCCGTCTGATCGCCTGGGCGTTCGTGGCGCCGCTGCTCCTCGTCAACCTGCTGGTCATCACCGGCCCCGGCACGGCCTCGATCCTGCTGTCGTTCACCGACTGGGACGGGCTCAACTCGCCGAGCTTCGTGGGTCTGGACAATTACGCCGAGCTGTTCACCTCGGCCGCCGTGCTGAACGCCCTCTGGCACAACGTCATCTGGACCGTGTTCTTCCTCATCGTCCCCATGGCGATGGGCCTCGTGGGAGCCTTCCTGCTCTCGCGCTTGCGCCGCGGTCAGATGCTGTTCCGCGTCCTCTTCTTCATCCCGTACGTGCTGGCCACGGTGATCTCCGCCGCCATCTGGCGCCAGATCATGGACCCCGACGGCGGCATCGGCGACGCCCTCGCCACCATCGGCATCCCGTTCCTGGCCGACGTGAACTTCCTCGGAAACCCGTCGCTCGCGCTCGGATCGGTGGCCTTCGTGAACACCTGGCAGTGGTGGGGCTTCCTGCTGGTGATCTTCCTGGCCGCCATGCAGGCCGTGGATCCCTCGCTCTACGAGGCAGCGAAACTGGACGGCGCCGGCCCCGTTCGCGAGTTCTGGAGCATCACGCTCCCCGCCATCCGGCCCACCTTCGTCTTCCTCGCCCTGATGACGATCATCTGGTCTTTCCTGGTGTTCGACTACATCTACGTCCTCACGCAGGGAGGCCCCGCCGGCTCCACCGATGTGCTCAGCACCGTGCTGTACCGCGAGGCGTTCGAGAACCGCCGCCAGGGCTACGCGTCCGCGGTGGCCATGCTGCTGACCTCGATCAGTGCGATCACCGTGATCGGTTACCTGGTGCTTCGCCGCAAGCTGAAATGGGACGTCTGATGTCTACCGCCGCACCCGCCGTGGCGCCCGCCCGCCGCGCCCGCCGCCGCCCCCGCCTCATCACGTGGCTGATCGTCGGCCTGCTCAGCATTTACGCCGTCGGCCCGCTGCTCGTCTTCGCCAGCAACTCGCTCAAGTCGTCGCGGGAGATCGCCGCCAACCCGATCGGGCTCCCCCAGAACTGGAACTGGGAGAACTTCGTCACCGCCTGGGAGCAGGCCCGCATGGGCGGGGCACTGCTCAACAGCGCGATCATCGCCGTGGCCACGGCCGTGGGCGTCGCACTGATCGCCTCGATGGCGGCCTACGCGATGACGCGGCTGGACCTGCCGGCCAAGGGCGGGTGGATCCTGTGGCTGCTGGTGTCCTCCTCGCTGCCGCTGCAGCTGTTCCTGGTGCCGCTCGTGGCGTGGTGGTCGTTCCTCGGTCTCTACAACGAGCGCATCGGCCTGATCATCATCTACTGGGCCGTCTTCAGCCCGTTCGCCACTCTGCTCATCCGCTCGTTCCTGGTGAGCCTGCCGGTCGAGTTCGAGGAGGCAGCGCGCCTGGACGGCGCCGGCGAGCTGCGACTGTTCTTCCGCGTGATCGTTCCGATGATCTGGCCCGGCATCCTCACCGCCGCGCTCGTCGCAGGACTGCAGGCGTACAACGAGTTCATGCTCGCCGTCACGTTCCTCCAGGACCGCGACGCGATGCCCGCCTCGCTCTCGGTGTACGCGTTCCAGCAGGGATTCACCACGGACTGGTCGCTGGTGAGCGCCGCGGGCCTCATCATGGCGATCCCTGTGGTCATCGTCTTCCTGCTGCTGCAGCGCAAGTTCATCGAGGGTTACGCCTCCGGCGGCCTCGCGAACTGAGAACGACGAGGGGCGCGGCGCCGACCGGTGCCGCGCCCCTCGTGCTCTCACGGGTGAACGATGATCTTCACCGCGGTCTCGTTGTGATTGATGAGAGTGTCGAAACCCTCATCAATCAGGCGGTCGAGGCTGATGCGGCCGGTGATGAACGGCGCGAGGTCGACCTTTCCGTCCTGCACGAGGCGAATGACAGCCGCGTGATCGCGCACGTAGGCGATCGTGCCGCGCAGATCGATCTCCTTCAGAACCAGCTTCTGCATGTCGATCTGCGCGGGCTTGCCCCAGATGGACACGTTGACGACGACTCCCGTGGGCTTCACCGCATCCAGGAGCTGGTCCAGCACCACGTTCACGCTCGTGCACTCGAATGCGACATCCGCCCCGACGCCACCGGTGAGCTCCCGCACCTGGGCGGGAACGTCTACCTCAGAGGGATCGACGACGTGATCGGCCACACCGGTGTCCCGGGCCTTCTGCTTTCGGGCCTCGCTGAGCTCGCTCATGATCACCGTCACGCCTTCGGCGTGCAGCACAGCCGCCACCAGCAGACCAATGGGTCCGGCGCCTCCGATGAGGGCGACCTGCCCCGGACGCACACCGGAACGGCGCACAGCGTGGTGGGCGACGGAGAGCGGCTCGATGAGTGCGGCCTGGTCCAGGGGGATGTCACCGACGGGATGCACCCAGCGCCGGTCCACCACGATCCGCTCGCTCAGGCCGCCGCCGCCTCCCGACAGCCCGATGAAGCCCATCTTCTCGCACAGGTGGTAGTTGCCGGCACGGCAGGGAGCGCACTCGTCGCAGACGAAGTACGGCTCGACGACGACGGAGTCGCCCACCGCGATGTCCGTCACGCCGTCGCCGAGAGCCGCGACCGTGCCGGAGAACTCATGCCCCAGCACGACGGGGCTCTCCTCCCCCGACAGAGGGTGGGGGTGCCCCGGCGCCGGGCAGAAGATCGGCCCGTCCAGATACTCGTGCAGGTCAGTCCCGCAGATGCCGCACCAGGCCACGTCGATGGCCACGGCCCCCGGGCGCAAGGAGGGCTCCGGGACGTCCTCGATCCGGATGTCGCCGCGGGCGTGGAATCGTGCTGCCTTCATCATCGCTGCCTCTCTCCTTCCGGGCGCAATCACCGAATCTCGGCTCTCGTTGCGGACGTCCGCCGCGGGCCCGTCACCGTCAGAGTAGGTCGCGCAGCGCCGCGCCATCTCGGCGAGCGCCGTGGAAAAGCCTGAGCTCCATGCCGGAGACTCCACCGGAACACCACCGGATCTGAGGTGCCGCGGCGCGGATCTAGGTCATCTGCCCGATGAGGCACCCCCTCCTCAGAGAGGAGCGTAGGGGTACCGAAGAAGGAGAGTGCCATGGATCTCAACACCTACGTGAACCCGTACGTGGTCGCCGCGGAACTGGAGCAGGCCGTGATCCGTGCGGAGCGCGCCCGCGTCGTCGCCGAGCGTCTCGCGCCGCGTCCGGGTCTGCTGCGCCGGCTGTTCGCGCGGACGGCGCCCGCGACCGCCCCGACGACCCGGCGAGCCGCACGCGAGCTCGCGGAGTGCACCCCGCACGCGGCGTGATCGCCCCGCCATCCGATGTCCGAGGCGGCTGGCATGATGAACCCATGTCAGCCACCGCAGCACCGGAGATGGTGGGGCGCGATGCCGAGCTCGCGCTTCTCCACGAGGCGCTGCGTCGCGCGGAAGAGGGCCAGCCCGCCTCCCTCCTCGTCGCCGGAGAAGCCGGCATCGGCAAGTCCCGGCTGACCACGGAGTTCCGTCAGCGGCTCGCGGATGACGCCACCGTGCTCACGGGCTGGTGTCTGGACTACGGCTCCACACCCGCCCCCTTCGGCCCGCTTCCCGCGATCCTGCGCGGTGTGCTCGCAGAGCTCGGTGAGCGCGCCGATGATGCCGCCGGCCCCAGCCGCAACGCGCTCCAGTTGCTGCTCCCCGACCCCGCCGGCACTCCTCTGGACCGCTCCACCGTGCATCCGGAAGCGCTCGGTGAGACGATCGCCAACCTGCTCGAAGCCGCGTCCTCGGTACGACCGGTCGTGGTGATCGTCGAAGATCTGCACTGGGCAGACGCCGCGACGCTGTCGATGCTCTCGTTCCTCCTGCGCGCTCTCGCGGGCCGGCGTGTGCTCTTCGTGCTCACGTGCCGCACCGACGAAGTGCGCCGGGGCGGGGCCGTCCGCACCTTCCTCGCCGAGTCCGAGCGAGCGCGGCTCCTGGAGCGGATCTCGCTCGCCCGCCTCGACGCGGGTGCCGTGCGCGAGCTGGCGGTGGGCCTGCGAGGCCCGCTCGACGACGCCACGATCGCGCACCTCGTGCAGCGCAGCGAGGGCGTGCCGTTCTTCGTCGAAGAGCTGGTGTGCAACGCGGAGGGCCCCTTGCCGGACACGCTGCGCGACGTGCTCCTCGCCCGTTTCGACGCTCTGAGCGAAGAGGCCCGCCGCACGGTGCGGCTGGCCTCGGCATGCGACGGTGCAATCGCCCACGACCTGCTCGCCGCCGTCTCCGGGCGCGGTGGCGAGGGCCTGGACGAAGCACTGCGTGAAGCGGTGATCGCGGGCATCCTCACGGTGCGAGACGACGAGAGCTATGCGTTCCGTCATGCGCTGCTGCGCGAAGCCATCCACGACGATCTCCTCCCCGGCGAACGAGCGCGCCTGCACCGCGCCTACGCCGAAGCGATCCAGGCAGCCGGCGGCGCGGCATCGAGCCTGGCCTTCCACTGGTATCAGGCGCACGCTCCGGAACAGGCTCTCCGCGCGGCCGTGGACGCCATGCAGCAGGCGAAGGACAGCTACGCGTTCTCCACGGCAGCACGCTTCGGGGAGCTGGCACTCGAGCTGTGGGACCAGGTGCCTGATGCCGACGATGTCGCCGGCATCGAACGCATCCCCTTCCTCGCGCGTCTCGGATCGATCCTGCGCAACGGCGGCGATGCGGAACGTGCCCTCACGGTGGCAACCCTCGCCCTTGACGAGCTCGACCCGCAGACCGCCGAACCGGCCGTGCACGCGCGGCTGCTGCGTGATCGCGCCCTCTACCTCCAGAATCTCGGGAAGACCGGCACCGTGGAGTCCCTCGGGGAGGCCCTGGCGGTCCTGGACGGCAGCCCAGGTGAAGACCGCTTGCGAGCCTCGCTCCTGAACTACCTCAGCGGACGCTACCTCACCAGTGCCCGGCTGACCGACGCGATCGAGACCGCCGACGAAGCCTTCTCCATCGCGCAGGCCGCTGGCTTCGACAACGCCATGTCGGTCGCGGCGAACCTGCGCGGCTGTAGCCGCATCCACCTCGGCGACGTCGACGCCGGCCTCGCCGATCTCCGCCTCTCCTGGCAGCACGCCTCCGATCACGATGCCCAGTTGCGGTATCGCGTCAACTTTGCGGACGCGCTGCACAATCTCGGGCGTTTCCACGAGGCGGTCGAGGTGGCCGAACTCGGGGTCGCACACTCGCGCCGCCTGGGTGTCGAACGGGCCACCGGCTCCGTACTGGCGCACAACCTCGTCGAACCGCTGATCGAACTGGGCGAGATCGACCGCGCGGAGGAGGCGATGTCTCGCGACCTCGCGCTGCGGACGCTTCCGATCTTCCGGGTGTACTCCACCATGTCGCGTATCCGGATCCTGGTCTGGCGCGGTCGCATGGCGGAGGCCGCTCGCCTGCTGAAGGAATGGCGTCCCGTCGCCGCCGCCATCTCCCAGGTCGAGCGCCAGGTCTGGTTCTCGCTGCGCAACGTGGAGCTGCTGGCGAGTCTCGGGAACGGCGATCCCACACGGGCAGCGGGCGTGCTCGCCGAAGTCATCGAAGACCGCGGGCCGCACTTGGCTCAGGTCTCCCGGCTGCTGCTGGAGGGCGCCCGGGTCGTCACCGACCTTCGGGTGGACGGCCGTCAGGCTCTCGCCGACGACACCGCGCGGGCGGTCGCCGCGGCCTGGAACGCTCGACCGGAAGCGCTGCGCATTCCGCACTGGGACACGGTGCTCACCGCCATGCTGAGCGGCGACGCCACGGCACTGAGCGCGGCGCTGCCGGTCGTCGACAACGACGATGTGCCCGCCATATTCCGCCCCGTCCTCCAGCTGGAGCTCGCGCGTCTGCATCTGGCGGATGGGGATCGCGCGGCGGCGGCAGAGCACGCGATGGTCGCGGCGCAGTATGCCGACGCGCTCGGGCACCGACCGCTGCAGCAGCGCGTGCTCGCGTTCAGCCGGGATGCCGGTCTGGCACGCGTCACACGTCCCGGCGAATCCGTCGGCGCCGCCGCGCCCACGGAGCTGACCGCACGTGAGCAGCAGGTGCTCGACCTCATCGCCGAAGGACTCACCAACCGGCAGATCGGAGAGCGCCTGTTCATCAGCGCGAAGACGGCGAGCGTCCACGTCTCCGCGATCCTGCGCAAGCTCGGCGTCTCCAGTCGCACCGAGGCCGCGGTCTCGTCCCGCCGCTGAGGCGCAGTCGCCCCCGCACGGACCGCCGTGAGGGGGCGAGCCATGGAAGGCGTGAAGACGAGCCGCGGAGCGTCCGAGACGCATGCCGCAGTCGCGATGTCAGGACGAGCCGCCGAGCGAAGCAGGACCGGCGGCGCACAGGCGCGGGGCGAAGCAGGACCGGCGGCGCACAGGCGCGGGGCGTCGGCACGGTCCCTCGCCAGAGCGAGGCTACGAACGCGGACGGAGGCCGACGAGGATGGCGAGATGATCACTGGCGCCGGCGCGGAGCGTCTCGGCACCTCCTGCGTCGAAACCTCGCTGGAAGATGTGATCGATGCGTGTGGAGGGCAGGTTCGCGGGCCAGGTGAAGCCGAACCCGAACGACGCCTGACGCGGCTCCGTCAGGCGGGAGCGGATGCTCGCCAGCACCGGGTCCGCACCGGCGGCATTGAAGTCGCCGAGAGCGAGGATCCGGTCATGGTCGTCCTGGGCGATCAGGTCTCCGAGTGCACTCAGCATGGCGTCGCGTTCGCCCTGTGCCCCCGGCCGGAATGAGGCGGCATGGACCACGTAAACGCTGATCGGCCCGGCGGGGCTCTCGATCTCCGCCCGAAGTGCGCGATGCCACCCGAGGCCCAGATCCAGCGCCTCGGCATCGATGATCGGAGACGTGCTCCACAGGCCGACCGTTCCCACCACATACCGGTACGGATGCGATTGCGCGAGCGCCTCGATCGCATCGTCACGGGACTGCGCGTCCAGCTCCGTCAGTGCGATCACGTCGGCGCTGCGATCGACGAGCGCTGCCGCCGACTGCGCCGCCGTCCCCGAACCGGCCTCGACGTTCTGGCTGGCGGCGACGATGACCCCATCGCCTTCGGCGGCACCGACCGGGAACCAGGTCAGTGACGAGGCTGTCGCGATGGTCCACACCACCGCCGGGATCAGCGCGATCCAACGGCGGCGCCACCAGCAGAATCCCCCGACCACCACCAGCGCCGCGGGCAGCCAGAGCCACGGCAGTGTCACGGCCGACAGCGTCCCGGCCAGCCCCGGCACGGCGACTCCGGCTATGACGACCAGGAGCAGCACCATGAGAGCCGCGACCAGGCCGGCCCGGATCGGGGCGCGCCCGGTGGGCTGCGGACGAGGGTGAGGCTGCGACACCCCGCGAGCCTATGCGGTGCCGCCTCGGAGGAGTCTGCGCGCCGCCGTCTTCCGTGCACAGGCCTCCCTCGTGACGAGCCGGGGGGGTGTAAGAAGGAGGCATGTCGGCGCGTCGGAATGCCCTGCTGTGGACCGGGATCGGTGCCTTGCTGGTCGCCTTCGTACTCTTCGCACCGCTGTTTCAGGCCGGAATCTGCGTCGACGCGCAAGACACCTCCCGCTCGTACTGCCGCGATTGGCACACGTCGCTCGTCGGCGTGGAGACCAGTCTCTGGATGTGGCTGGGTGGGAGCGGGGTACTGCTGAGCATCGGCCTTCTCACCGGCTGGTGGATCACGCGGCGCGGGAACCCGGACGCCCGGCTCCCCGAGGCCCCTCCCACCGAACGGGCCTGAGTCGCCGATCGGCGAGGTTCACCGCGCGCTCCAACCACCGTCCATGAGGTGCGAGGTCCCCGTCACCATGCCCGCGCTTTCGCTGCACAGCCACAGCACCTGTGCTGCCACCTCCTCCGGCTCCAGCAGCCGCTTGATCGCGGATTCGGTGAGCATGATCCGCTCGACCACCTCGTTCGGCGCGATCCCGTGCACGCGCGCCTGGTCGGCGATCTGCTTCTCCACGAGTGGGGTGCGCACATAGCCGGGATTGACGCAGTTGCTGGTGACGCCGTGCGCACCGCCCTCGAGCGCCACGACCTTGGACATGCCCTCCAGCGCGTGCTTGGCGGTGACGTACGCCACCTTGTAGGGGCTCGCGCGCACGCCGTGCACGGAGCTGATGTTCACGACACGTCCCCAGCCGCGCGCGTACATCTGCGGCAGCGCGGAGCGGGTGAGCAGGAACGGCGCCGTGACCATCAGGTCGATCATGCGGCGGAACACCAGCGGGTCGAACTCCTCCACCGGCGCGATGGTCTGCACGCCGGCGTTGTTGACCAGGACGTCGACGTCGACACTCAGGTCGGCGACGGCTTCCAGGTCGGACAAATCGATGACCAGCGCTTCCCCGCCGACTTCTGCGGCGGCGCCACGCGCGCCGTCCCCATCCCGATCGGCGACGATCACCTGGGCTCCCGCACGGGCGAGCGCTCGTGCGCATGCCAGCCCGATCCCGCTCGCCCCGCCCGTGACCAGCGCCCTTCGGTTCGTCAACTCCGTCGTCATGCTGTGCACGCTAGCTCATGGGGTGAGAGGAAGGCTACCGGATCATCCCGCTGTCCCGTGCCGCCGCGATCGCGGCCGTACGCGAGGCCACGCCGAGCTTGGTGTAGATGTTCGCGAGGTGCGTCTTCACCGTCGACTCCGTCACGTGCAGCCGCTGGGCGAGTTCGCGATTGCTGAGACCGGCACCCGCGAGTTCGAGCACCGCCAGCTCGCGAGCGGTCAGCGTCCGCTGAGGGGTGCGCATCCGCTCGATCAGCCGGGAGGCGATCGCCGGCGCCAGTGCGCTCTCGCCCTGTGCTGCGGCGTGGATCGCCGCAAGCAGGTCGTCCAGGGGCGCGTCTTTCAGCAGATAGCCGTTCGCCCCCGCTTCGATGGCCGCGAGGATGTCGGAGTCCGTGTCGTAGTTGGTCAGTACCAGCACCGCGGGTGGATGAGGCAGCGCGCGCACGGCCCGGGTCGCGTCCACACCCGCACTGCGTCCGTGGAACTGCAGGTCCATGAGCACCACGTCCACGGCCTGCTCGGCGGCGAGGTCGGCGGCCTGCTCCGCGACCTCGATGTCCGCCACCACCTCGATGCCGTCGTCCGCGGCGAGCAGGGCTCGCAGCCCCGCCCGCACGATCGCGTGATCGTCGACGATGAGGACGCGAACGCTCATTCCGGCACCTCCACGATGATCACCGTTCCCGCGCCGGGCGCGCTGTCGATGCGCACCTGACCTCCGAGCTGGCTGACGCGTTCACGCGTGGCCCGGATGCCGAATCCGCCCCGCTGCGCCGCAGCGTCGGTGTCGATCGTGTCGGGGTCCATTCCCACGCCGTCGTCTCCGACGACCATCCGGATGCTGTGTTCGTCGCGCGTGATCTCGATCCAGGCCAGCGACGCGTGAGCGTGCAGCAGCACGTTCGCCATCGCTCCCTGAGCGATACGCAGCAGCGCCGTCTGCAGAGTCATCGACAGTACGAGGGAATCCGCCACCCGGACCTCCACCTTCAGCCCGGGTGCTCGCCAGGTGTTCGCGGCCAGTCGCCGCAGGGCACCGCCCAGGGTGTGCTCGTCGAGCAGCGGCGGGGTGAGCGCACCGATCAGCGCGCGCGTCTCCGCCAGGGTCTCGCTCGCTGTCTGCCGCGCCAGCCGAACCGTGCCCGTTGCCTCGCCTTCGCGCTCTGCCGCCGTCAGCAGCATCACGATGCTGGAGAGATTCTGCGCCACGGTGTCATGAAGGTCCCGCGCCACTCGCGCACGCTCCTGCGCCACACCGGCTTCACGCTCCACAGCCGCCAGCCGCTGCTGGGTGCCGGAAAGCTCCGTATACAGACGCTCGTGCTCGGCGGCTTCTTCGCGCAGCGCGCTGTACGCCTTTCCCAGCAGCACCGCCACCGCTGCACCGATCAGCGGACCGATGACGCCGCCCAGAGACCAGCCCGCGGCGAGCCCGAGCGCGACGACCGCCCACCCCGCGCTCAGCCAGACCGCCAGCGCCCCGAGCGGTGGGCGCAGCAGTTCGAGCTGCAGGAAGAAGACCGGGAAGACGAGATAGGCGGCGTGCGGCGTGAGCCACACCAGTACCGCCCATTCGATGGTGAGCGTGAGAACCCAGATCCACCGCCACGAACGATGCAGCCGCACCGCGGCCCAGCCGTGCACGAACATCGCCGCGACGTAGGTGGCGGTGATCACCACCCCCAGCCCGATCACGATCCCCGTCCCCGGCCCCGGCCCCGGAGACGCCACCGTCATCACGACCGCGAAGACGAGCAGCGCGAGAAAGACGAACTGCAGGCCGATGCGCACGCCGACGACGATCCGGTTCACGGGCGGGTGGGCGTGGGGCATCACCCCCTCACGCTAGACCTCGGCTCAGCTTGGTGCATCCCCCAAAAGATCGAGAATCCCCTCGCCCCATCAGCCGGTGAGGATCCGACCGTCAGCCGATGCCGGGCATGAGGATCGCGACGAGAGTGGGCGAAACGACCGGAAGGACCCCACATGTTCGTCGCCTGGCGCGATCTGCGCTTCGCCCGAGGACGCTTCGCCCTCATCACCGTGGTCGTCGTGCTCGTCAGCGTGCTCGTCGGCTTCCTGTCCGGACTCACGGGAGGGCTCGCCTGGCAGAACGTGTCGGGAGTGCTGGCGCTGCCGGCTGATCGGATCGTTCTGGCGCCCTCTGCCGCGGACGCCACTCCCACGCTGTCGGACTCCACGATCACCCCGGAGCAGACGGACGCCTGGACAGCTGCGGCCGGCGTCGTCTCGGTCACCCCGATCGGGATCAGCCAGGTGCGCGCGCAGAGCGCCGACCATCGCGAGGGGGTGACGCTGTTCGGCGGTGTCGCGGGCGAGACGGAGCCGTCGGCCGACGGCGACGTCGTGCTCTCGCAGGGTGCCGCAGCGGCGCTGCAGGTCAGCGCGGGCGATTCGATCACCCTCGTCGGCGAGGAGTACACGGTCGAGCGCGTGACGGGCGACGATTGGTACAGCCACACACCGGTGATCCACACCACGCTCACCGACTGGCAGTCGGTGAGCGCACGCATGGGGGTTCCCGATGCGCACGCAACGGCGCTGCTCGTGACCGGTGCACCAGATGCGGCCACACTCGACGCCGACACCGGAACCGTCACTGCCACGCCGCTGTCCACCCTGATGAATCTGCCGGCGTTCCGCTCCGAGATCGGCTCGCTGCTGCTGATCGTGGGGCTGCTGTTCGGCATCTCCGCCCTGGTGATCGGCGCCTTCTTCACCGTCTGGTCGATGCAGCGGCGAGGGGACGTGGCGATCCTGAAGGCGCTGGGTGCCACGAACCGGGCGGTCCGCCTCGACGCCCTCGGTCAGGCGCTGGTGGTGCTGCTCATCGGCACCGGACTGGGGCTCGCCATCGTCACCGCCGCCGGTCTCGCGCTGCAGGGGCGCATGCCGTTCATCCTCAGCCCGCTGACCACCCTGTTGCCCGCGGCGCTCATGGTCGTCGTGGGACTCGCGGGAGCGATGTTCTCGCTGCGCGCCGTCACCACCGCCGATCCCCTCACCGCACTCGGGAGCAACCGATGATCACCCTCGATTCCGTCACCCTCACCTTCCCCGATGGCGCCACGCGCATCCGCGCCGTCGACGACGTCAGCATCACCGTCCGCCCCGGCACCATCGCGGGGCTCACCGGCCCGTCCGGGTCCGGGAAGTCGAGTCTGCTGGCCGTCGCCGCCACCCTCATCCGCCCCGACAGCGGAAGGGTGGTCATCGACGACGTCGACACCGCGGGCCTCGACCTCGCCGGTGCCGCGCAGCTGCGTCGAGAGCGGATCGGGCTGATCTTCCAGCAGTCCAATCTGCTTCCCTCCCTCACCGCTCGTGAGCAGCTCACCGTGATGAACGAGCTCGGCGGCAGCCGCCGGGCGAAAGCGGCGGTGACGGCGCGCGCCGATGAACTCCTGGACCGCGTGGGGTTGAGCGATCACCGCCACAAGCGCCCGCATCAGCTCTCCGGAGGTCAGCGGCAGCGCGTCAACATCGCACGAGCGCTGACGAACGATCCGAGCGTGCTCATCGTCGACGAACCCACCAGCGCCCTGGACAGCGAGCGCAGTCAGCAGATCATGGAGCTGCTCGTCGAGCTGACCACGGGCAGTTCGATCGCCACCCTGCTGGTCACGCACGACCTCAGCCTGACGCCGCACCTGCACACCCTGCTGCACATGAAGGACGGTCGGCTCACCAGCCACGCATGAGCAACGGGCGCGATTCCACGATGGAATCGCGCCCGTTTCGTCCGTTCCCGCGACGTCGAGCCGGGACGAGGCTCAGCCGTCGGTACGAGCGCGCTTCTGGTCGGCCTTGGCGAGCTCCTTCGCTCGATCGCGAGCCTTCCGGGCCGCGTTCTCTGCATGTTCGGCCGCTCGGACACGCTGCTGTGCAGCTTTGCGCAGCAGCGTGGCGGCGTGCAGCTCCGCCTCCGCGACCTCGAACGCCTCCTGTGCGCTCAGGGACACCGGCGGCTGTGCCGGCGACGCTGTCGCTGCGCCGCTGAAGAACGCTTCGAGGCCGGCCAGAAGTGCGCCCGCTGCAAAGTGCCGGAACTCCGCGATCGCGCTTTCCGGATGCCCGGGCTCCGGGTCGCCGAAGTACGTTCCGTTGCGCACGAGCGCAACCGCGTCCGGGAACCGTGCGGCCGTGACCGCCTCGACGAGGAGGGCCCGGGTGTCGGCGGACACCGGTTCGCCGTGCAGCACCTCGCGTTCCACGGCCGCGTGCCCGCGCGCGAACGCCGAGAACACCATCAGCACCGCGAGCTTGGCATCGTCGGCTGCCGGCAGACTGCGCATGGCACGCAACCCCCGATCGGCCACCTGGAGCTGACCCGGCATGAGGTGGATCTCCGGCGACAGCGGCGTCTCCAGCATCCAGGGGTGAGCGCGATACGCGTCCAGCAATTCGAAGAGGAAGGTCCGCAACCCCTCCCGCCAGTCGCCCGATTCCAGCGCGGCTTCCCGCGGCATGATCGCGGCGTCGAGCATGAGGCGGTACAGCTCGTCCTTGGTGGCGACGTAGCGGTAGAGGGCCATCGTCGTGAACTCGAAGGTCTGCGCCACGCGCTGCATGGTGACCGCGGCCAGTCCTTCGGCATCGGCGATCGCCACTGCAGCCTCCACGATCCGCTCCAGCGAGAGTTCCCGCTTGGGACCGCGTTGCGGCGCGGCCGCCAGCCCCCACGCGAGCGCAAGGGTCCGCGAGATCTCCGAATCAGCCATCTCCACCTCCACTCCCCACGGTATTCGACGCCGGACTTGACGCTCCGTCCATCTTACTGTTTATTGTGCATACTGTTTATCACGAACACAGAAGGAGGAACCCATGTCGGCGATCATCGACGTCCGCCAGCTCCGCCAGAGCTTCGGCGAGCGCACCGTGCTCGACGGTCTGAACCTCGAGATCGAGGGCGGCATCTTCGCCCTGCTCGGCCCGAACGGCGCCGGGAAGACGACGCTCGTCTCGATCCTGACCACTCTGCTGCGCCCCGATTCCGGCACAGCCCGCGTCTGCGGCCACGATGTCGTCCGCGAGCCGGCTCAGGTGCGACGGATGATCGGCGCGACCGGTCAGTACGCCTCCGTGGACGATCAGCTCACCGCGCGCGAGAACCTCGGAATGATCGGTCGCCTGCTCGGGCTCGGACGCAGCCACGCGCAGGAGCGCGCCGCGGGGATGCTCGATCGATTCGGCCTGTCGGCCTCCGCCGACCGACGCGTCGCGGACTTCTCCGGAGGTATGCGTCGGCGTGTGGACCTCGCGGCCTCACTCATGCGAACCCCTGCCGTGCTCTTTCTGGACGAGCCCACGACCGGTCTCGATCCCGCCAGCCGGGCACAGATCTGGGAAGACGTCGCCTCCCTCTCCGCGGGGGGCTGCACGGTGCTGATGACCACGCAGATGCTGGACGAGGCAGAGGAACTGGCTGACCGCGTCGCGATCATCGCGAACGGTGGGATCGTCGCGGACGGCACGGTTCCCGAGATCCTCTCGCGCGTGGGCGAGGAGACCGTGGCCCTCGTCGACGAGGCCGGACAGACGGTGCGCACGCTTCCTGCGAGGGCGACCGCCGGCGGTCTGGCGGCGGCGCTGGCCGGACTGTCGGCCGAGGAGCGGACGCTGCGCGTTGATGTTCACCGGCCCACTCTCGACGACGCGTTCCTCGCGCTCACTGCGCAGCGAGCCGAGGCGGTGGCCGCATGAGCGCGATCGTCGCGGAGGGCGCTCGCTCCGCTCACCCCGGCAGCGGGCCGCTGACCGCGAGCGCGGTATTCGTCGGTCGGAGCCTGCGCCATAGTCTGCGCGACGGCGAAGGGCTGGTGCTTGCCATCGCGCTTCCCGTGCTGCTGATGCTGATGTTCACCTACGTGTTCGGCGGGGCTATCGATCCGAGCGGCGGCTACCTGGACTTCGTCATCCCGGGCATCATCGTGCTCTGCTCCGGCTACGGCGCCGCGTCCGTGGCGGTATCGGTCAACCGCGACGTCACAGGCGGCGCGATGCTGCGCTTGCGCACCCTGCCGACGGTCGCGGCCATGTGCCTCGCGGGCCACGTGGTCGCGAGTGTCCTTCGGAACCTGGTGGCCACCGTCATCGTGCTGGGCGTGGGGTTCCTCCTGGGCTTCCGCCCCATCGCCGGTCCGGCGGAATGGCTCGGTGTCGCCGGTATCGTGCTGGCGTGGATCATTGCGGTCACCGTGGTGTTCGCCGCGATCGGTCTGCTCGCCTCCAGCCCGGAAGCGGCCAACGGATACGGCTTCGCCGTGCTGTTCCTGCCGTATCTGTCGAACGCGTTCGTGCCGATCGGCTCGCTGCCGTCGTGGCTCGCGCCGGTGGCGGCGGCGCAGCCGGTCACTCCGATCGTCGATTCCATACGCGCGCTGCTTCTCGGCACCGATCCGGGCCTGCAACCCCTCTGGGCCATCGCGTGGTGCGCCGGAATCGTTCTCGTGGGAGCCGTCGTGATCGCATGGCGGTTCCCGCGGCGGTGACGAACGACGGGGTCCGCGGATCGTCGATCCACGGACCCCGTCGGCGCCCTCACACGGAGTCGCCGTCGCACGGAGTCGCCGTCACACGGAGGCACCGCCGAGCGGGGCGCGCGTCGCGTACACCGCGTCCTTCGCATCGAGCGAGATGAGGATCACCGGCGATGCGACGGTGCCGGTGAGGCTGTCCGCGGTGCCGGTGGCAGCCGTGCGCGCCTTGAACGAGAGCGTCGCCCGGCCGGCGGTCACATCGGTCTTCGCCTCGCCGACGGCCTGGGTTCCGTCCCAGAGGAACAGGCGTGCCGTGCCCGCCACCGGAACGTCGACCTCGGCTGTGACGATGCCGAGCGCCACCGACGACGACACCACGCGCAGTGGGTCAGGGCCCGTGGGGAACCCGCCCAGGGGGACACCGTCGATCGCGGACTGCAGGATCGACTGCGGCGATTCCACCGAACGGGCAGCGGTGTCGGGCAGGGTCGGCTCCTTCGGCTGGGCCCCGGCATCCTCGATGCCGTCGAGGGTGATGATCCCCCACCGCCACGGGTCGGCACGCATGCCCGGGAACGTGGACCAGCCGACGCGGTTCTGGGCTGCCTTGTTCTGGGTATCCGAGTCATTGACGATGATGTTGAATCCCACGTGCTGCGGGTCGAGGTTGTCGGGCAGCACGGTGAACGGGATCTTCACCTCCATGTCGTAGCCGGTGTACGAGGCGGCGTCACTCGCCTCCACCACGGCGACCTCCATCCCCGGGGCGGTGACCTTCGCCTCCCCCTGCCAGTTGTCCCGGTCCCGGCCGACGCCCGGGGCGCCGGTGAAGGAGTCCATGGACGGCATGATGCCGCCGATGAACGTGTGAGCGGTGTTCGGCGCCGTGCCACGCGGATCGAAGTAGATCTCCACTGAGTCCGTGCGCCGCTGCCGCTTGTTGTCGGTCGCCGGGAGAATCGTGCCGCGCACGTCGTCCTTCACCGCGATGAAGAGGTAGAAGTTGGCGTCGTCGTGGGTGATCCAGGTCTGCGCGCTGATGGACGGCGTCGTGCCGCCCATCGGCTTGCCGTCCCAGATGGTGTCGATCGCGATGGGCTCACCGGGGTACTCGCCGTCACGCCGCACGCCATCGATGACGGGCGGACTGCTGGTCCGGGTGACCGCGTACGTGGGCACGAGGTTCATCGTGACCGCGCGTTCCGCCACTCCGGCACCGCTGGTCGCGGCCACCATGACCGGCCACTCACCCTTGTTCTCGGCACGGTTCGCCGTGGGGATCGAGGTGTCGTCGTTGCGGACCTCGAAGATGACCGACTCGGTCTTGCCTGCAGCCAGGTCGGCGAACTTCTGCTCAGCGGGCTGTGCGGAAAACCCGGCGGGAAGCGTGATGCTCACGGCACCGGATTGAGCGGTGCCGGAGAGGTTCTCCACCGTCACGGCGAGTTCGCGCGTCCGCCCCTGCCCCACCGCGAACAGCTCGGGAACCAGGACGTCGAGATGCTTCATGCCGAGTCCGGCCGTCCACTCACGGAAGCTCTGGATCTCCTCCAGCGGCTCGATCGTCGCCTCCACCGCGCCCGCCGCGCGAAGCTGCGCGAAGGACATCCCCGATGCGGACCCCGCGGTCAGTGTCGCCTCGACGCGCACCTGGGTGCCGGGCTCATCGTCACCGGCGGTGACGGTGAAGACGGCAGTGTGAGCCTCCCCCGGCTTCAACGCCGGCACCGAAGCCGGCTTCGACGTGCTCCACCCCGCGGGTGCGTCCAGGCTGAGTTCGCCCGCGTCCAGTCCCACCTGGGGCGAGGCGGTCACGATGACCTCGACTTCCAGCGGCTCACCCGCCACCGCTTCGAACCGCTTCGGGCGCACGTCGATCAGCGTGCCGAGCGGGAGCCCGCCTTCGATGGGCAGGGCGGCGCCCCGGAGAGCAGCATCGCCACCGGAGGTGGGGTCCACGATCGGCGATCGGGAGTGGATCACCGTGAACCAGGAGGTCGGGATCTCCGCCGGGTCGGTGGGGCTGGCGGACATCTCTGCCCATCCCTGCGTCACGTAGGCCCACTTGGCGTTGTCGAGCATCTCCGACCACGGGCGAGCATGACGCTCGCTGCGGGTGCCGTTCCAGCAGCCGAACACAACGTCCGATGCCACCTGGGGTTCGTACCCGCCGGCGACGCCGTCCGGTCCGTTCGCTCCCTTTCCACTGGCGCCGGCGCGAAGGATGCGGCGCGGCTGCCACACTCCGAACCCCTCCTCGAGGTGCTCCGGGAAGCGCTTCTCGTCCCCGGCCGCGAGATAGGCCTCTACCGCGAACATCGCGGCCTGCTGGTGGTTGCCGTGGTTTCCTTCCACGGCGGACGGATTCATCGTGACGATGACATCCGGTCGCGTCGCCCGTACCACGCGGACGATGCGGGCGAGCACGGCGTCACCACCCCAGACGTCACGCGAGAGCGGTGCACTGGCGGTGTAGTAGAAGTCGAGTCCGTCGAGATTGAACACGCGCTCGACCCCGGCGAAGCCCACAGCCTTGCGCTCCTCGGCCTCGCGCATCAGGCCCAGCGGCGGACCTTCCTCCAGCCCGACGGCGTTTCCGCCGCCCTCGCCCCGGGTCACCGTGATGACGCCGATCTGCATGCCGTGGAACTCGTTCCATTGCCCGAACACGCCGAGGTTGCCCGCCTCATCGTCGGGATGGGCACCGATGAACAGCACGTTGAGCTTGTGTGCACCGCCGGGAGCCGCCAGCGCGGCTTCCTCGGGGGTGAGCGTGCTTCCGGCGGACGCCGGGGATCGACCGGCGAATGCGCCCAGCCCGAAGGCGGCGCCGGCGATTCCGATCGCTCCGGCCGACATCAGCACCGTCCGCCGGGTGACTCCCCGTTTCTGCGGTGAGCCCGCGGGCGAGGTACCCGGGGAATCCGTGGCTCCGGGGGAAGCAGTGACCTCCATGGTCGTGACCATCCTTCCGTCTGGGCGCACGACAATGTGGCGCCCCACTAGTGGCTGCGAGAAAAGGCCCTCCGAGTTTCGTTCCTTCGGAAAATATCGGGGCCGTTTCCATTCCATCGGCGGCGCCCACCTTCGTCAACGCCGGAAAATAAGTCCCACGGGTGGCGGCGGCCGGGCATCCCGGACCCGGCGACAATGGAGACATGGTCTCGGCGTTCACGCTTGTCACGGAGTGTCCGGTGCCCGCGCGCACGATGTTCGCGGCATCACTCGACATCGATCTGCATGTCGAGTCGATGCGTGATTCCGGGGAGACCGCGATCGACGGCGTGTGCTCGGGCAGCATCGGGCTCGGCGAGAGCGTCACCTGGCGCGCCCGCCACTTCGGGATCTGGTTCCGGATGACCTCGCAGATCACCGCGCTGGACGAGCCGCGCCGCTTCGTGGATCAGCAGGTGGCGGGCCCGTTCCGCTCCTTCGTCCACGAGCACCTGTTCGAGGACACCGCAGACGGCTCCCGGATGACCGACACGATCACACTCGCATCTCCGGTCTTCGGGATCCTCGCCGAACGCCTCGTGCTGGTGCCGTACCTACGGCGCCTCATCCGTCAGCGCAACGCCACCCTGGTGCAGTCGGTCCACTGACATCCCCGGCAGACGACGACGGGCGTGGCCTCCGTCCGGAGGTCACGCCCGTCGATCATGTCAGCACATCAGCGTCGGCTAGTCGCCCGGCGACGAGCGATCAGAATGAACGTTCCCAGGCCGAGCAGCGCCATCGCGCCGACGAACGGCGCCGGGCTGAGATCCATACCCGTCGTCGGCAGCCCCGTCGGACCGCTCTGCTTGCCCGGCTTGCCCGGGACGACCGGAGAGCTCGCCGTCGACGTTGGGGACGGCGTGACACTCGGCGTCGTCGTCGGGGACGGCGTGGCGCTCGGCGTCGTCGTCGGGGATGGCGTGACACTCGGCGTCGTCGTCGGCGTGGCACTCGGCGTGGCGCTCGGCGTCGTCGTCGGGGTCGGAGTGGGAGTCGGCGTCGTGGTCTGCTCCACGGTCACGGTCTGGGCCGCGTCGTTGATGTCCTGGTGGACCGCCACCGGAGTGGTGAGGTCCGTGGACTCGAACAGCTCCTCGTACGCCACCAGCGCCTCGCCGGCGAACCCGGCGGGAACCTCGAACGTCACCTCGACCGAACCGTCCGCGGCCACCGGAGTGAACGTCACCGTACCGGTGACCCCGGTGGCGGTGCCGTCGCCCTGAAGCATCAGCTCACCCGTGATGGTGTATTCGGTACCCACCGTCAGGTTCTGGTACGCCACCGTGTCGATCAGCGTGCCGCCCTCAGCGGGAAGCACATGATCCGCGTCAGCCGAATCCACCAGCGACGTTCCGATGGCGGGCTCCTCCACCGTCGGCGGCGTCTGCACCGTCACGGTCTGAGCCGCGTCGTTGATGTCCTGGTGCACCGCCATCGGCGTGGTCAGATCGGCGGACTCGAACAGCTCCTCATACGCCACCAGCACCTCACCACCGAAACCAGCCGGAACAGCGAACGTCACCGTCGTCGTCCCGTTCGCCTCGGCCGGCGTGAACGTCGTCGTACCCGTGATGCCGGTAGCCGAGCCATCCGACTTCAGCATCAGCTCACCCGTCACCGTGTACTCCACACCGGGCGTCAGATTCTCGTACGCGATGGTGTCCACGACGGTGCCACCATTCCACCCCAGCACCTTGTCACCGTCAGCCGAGTCGACCAGCGTCGTACCGATCGTGGGCTGCGGCACCGCGACCCAGGTGGTGTCGGCGGAGGCGGTGGTGTTGGCCGTGGACTTGGCGGCGAGGATCATGGTCTGAGCGTGCGCGTCCGGCGTCATCGAACCGTTGTCCAACGGGACGTTGAGGACATAGCCGGTGGCGCTGGAGCCTTCCGCGGTCGCGGTGATCGTCGCAGAGCCGGCGTCGACGACACCCGTGGCATCCAGGTACAGCTGCTGCCCGTCGACGACGGCCGACACGTCGATGGCGTTGCCCGCGGCGTCGACGATGGACAGACCGGACTCCGTCGTCACACTCACCGTCGCCTGGTTGGTGTGCACCGTGAACGGGCCCACCAGCGTGGCCGCTTCCTGACCCGCGGGAGGAGCGTCGACGGACACCGTGATCGGCGCCGGAACGACCGGGGCCGTCGCCGTGTCGGCGTTGGCGCCGTTGACGAGATACCAGTACGCGTCTCGCGCGTTGCCGTACGTGGCCGGGTCATCCACCCAGGCACGCCACTCCGCGTCGAAACCGAGGTCGGTGTAGCGCCAGATGGCGTACTGCGTGGCCATCACCAGATCGTCGGTCGTGACGTTCGTGAGTCCGGATGCGGTGTGGAAGTCGTCCAGCGAGATCACCGGGAGCGAGTGGGTGAGCACCCACATGACCTTGGCCTGCACCAGTTGTGCATTGGGCCCGGTGAACAGGCTGTCGGCGAGAGCGCCGTCGAAGTCGTCGAGCACACCGGTGGCCCCCGGATTCGCCGAGATGTTGTGTTCGACGCAGTAGGCCCAGAAGTCCGCTGCCTCCCAGTACGACTGCGGGCCGCTCTCGGCGTCCGGCGCGTCGGCGGGCCGTTGCGGATACACCGCGTGCGCCACAGCGCCGTTATAGCCGATGCTCCCCCCGACCCAGACGCTGTCTCCCGCCTGGAGTGCGGGCGCTGCGCTGGCGATCTGCGGCGCGACGATGCCGAGTGCGACGAGCCCCGCAGCCGCGAGGGCGCCGCCGATCTTCGTCCGCAACCGTGGGTTTCGGTTCTTCACGGATGACCCCATTCTTCTCTCCCTGAAAAGGTCGTGACTGCTTCGGGTGCAGCCACCATTCCCCCAATCAACTGACACTAGGTCGGCCGAAAATCCCGTCCGATCACCACTCCCAAAATGACCCCAATAGTGGGGTCATTTTCTGTGGACAATCGCAGCCGGGGCGAGCCGCGTCTGGCACACAACACCATGCTTGCCATATAAAGGCGGCTTTGCCGTCCGTGGCGTCGCAGGAGTGACTGTCGCTCGCGGATACGATGGGCGGCGTCATGGATGCGACCGCTGGCCACTCCGCGCGCGGCGTCGCGAGCTCCCTCGTCGCCAGCGCCATGTTCGGCGCGATGTTCCTGGTATCCGGGCTGCTCGACGTCTCCGCCGAGTCGATGTTCGGCTGGCGGATGCTGGTCACGGGGGCGTGCTTCCTCATCGCGCTGCTCTGGGCACCGGGGCGCGCGGCGCTCGCCGATCTGGTCGCCCTGCTTCGTCATCGCTGGTGGACGCCGCTCGTCCTGCTCTGCACGGCAGCGCTGGTCGGCGTGCAGATGTGGCTGTTCGCCTGGTCGCCGATGCACGGTCACGGGCTGGACGCGTCGCTCGGATACCTGCTGCTGCCGATCGTGCTCGTGCTGTCAGGGCGTTTCGTGTTCCACGAGCGCGTGACGCGCATGCAGTGGTGGGCGGTGGCGGTCGCCGTGGTCGCGGTGGCGATCAAGATCGTCTTCTCCGCGACCTTCTCGTGGGTGACGGTCCTGGTCTGCCTCGGCTACGCCGCGTACTTCGCCCTGCGCAAGCGCTTCCGGCTCGACACCCAGGCCGCGTTCGGCGGTGAGGTGGCGATCCTGTGCCTTCCCGCCGTTGCGTTGATCGCGTGGAGCCGTGGCGCGGCGACGTTTGGGGAACAGGGCATCGTCATCGCTGTCGGCCTCGGCGGCGCGGTGGCGATGACGCTCTACCTGGCGGCATCGCGTCTGCTCACCCTCGCGGTCTTCGGGCTGCTCAGCTACGTGGAACCCGTCCTGATGTTCGTGGCGGCGCTCCTCCTGGGCGAGCGGATCGCGACGTCGGACGTGGTCGCCTATGGGCTGCTCGCCGTGGCTCTCGCGATCCTCGCCGTGGGATCGATCAGCCCGCGCCGCTGAGGCCTCGCGACTCAGCTGCCGCCGAGTTCACGAAGCACGTCGTCGGCGTCGCCGTGGCGTCCGGCGCCACGAAGTGCTTCCACGAGCGCGGCGCCGAGCACCGAACGCTGGCTGCCCGATGAGGCGTCGAATGCGAGGCGCATCACATCGGGCGTATCTGCCGCGCCCACCGACTCCCGGATGCGCGCGGCCAGCCACAGCGCCTCAGCCGCGGCGTCCGCACGGCCGGTGTCGCGGTGCAGCTCAGCCGCACGGGTGGCGAGATCGAAGGCCAGATCGGCGTCGTCGCCGGCCAGGAGGCGGGCGCGGGTCTCGGAGATCACCGCGAGCGCGCTGGCACGGCGGTGGCCGCGACGGGCACGCAATCGCTCATCCCGCACGTCGTCGTCATTGGCAACGGCCAGCAGCTCGTGGACACGCGCTGCCGCCGCAATGACGTCACCGGTGTCGTCGCGATCGGCGGCGACCGGCGCCCACGCCTCGATCACCTGCACGATGAGCTCCGGCTCGACCCCCGCCGCGAGAAGGCGCGCGATGGACTCCCCATAGGCGTGATGCGAGGCGACGGGATCGCGGAGGAGGTCGGCGCTTCGCCCCAGCTCCGCGTAGGCGAAGCCGGCATCCGCAAGCGCGCCGGCGGCGTCGGCGAGAACAGCTGCACGGCCGTAGGCCTCCGCCGCGGTCGCGAGATCGGTCGATACGGCGGCTTCCGCGGCCGCAAGCGCCTGCTGCCAGGTCTCGGCACCGGATTCGCCGGTCGCCGTGCCGACGGCATCCGCCGGCGCGGCGACAGAAGCTTCCGGTGCGACAGCGGAAGGAACGGCGACGCGGAACTCCAGCCGGTGCGGGGGCAGCGGACGCTCGATGTCCGCGATCGTCCGGGCCCGCAGACGATCTCCGCCGGCACGCGCGCCGAATGCGTCGGCGAGTTCGAGAGCGCGCTCACGCGTCCACGCGGCGAGCTCGGCGACGGTGTCCGCCGGAACGGTCCGCAGCCGCAGCGGCGCGTCCAGTCCGGCGCGCACCAGTGCGCTGGTGCCTGCGGCGACCGACGTGAGGAAGGAGAGGTGCAGCCATCCCGTGATACCGGAGGTCAGGTAGTCCTGATCCTCTTCGATGGCAGCCACGGCCAGATCGAGCGCGCCACCGCGACCGAGGGTCCAGATCCGCCGGCCGCGCGCCATGGTGAGATGTGCCGACTGCCGGGGCAGTGCCGCTTCGAAGTCACGGTGCAGACGTGCCGCGCCCGCGGCGTCGCCCACTTCCAGAAGTGCCTGCGCATGCAGGGAATAGAGATCGGCGGGGTCGGTGGTGCAGCGCCGATCCGGTGCACCCGGTGCGCTCGCCAGCGTCACCGTCTCCGCGAACCGGCCGTCGCGGGCGAACACCATGGCCACGCGAGTGCGCTCGCAGAACTCGCACTCCGCCGTGGTGCGCGGCGTATGCCGCCACTCCTCGAACCGTGCCTCCACGTCGTCGGACTCGGAGCGGATCGCCCATCGCAACCGCTCGTACGCCGCGGCGTCGGCGGCGAGGCCCGCAACGGCGGCGAGCTGTGTCATGTCATCCAGCAGCGGCAGGATCTGTGCGGCCGAGACCGAGGGGTCATCCTGCACACCGCCGACCACCCAGTTCATGGCGGCGAAGAACGCCTCGCGGTCCCACTTGTCGAATCGTTCGGGATGCTCGGCCCACAGGCGACGCAGTCGCGAGAAGACGACGAGCGCGCGCGGGGTGTCCCCCGCGAAGAAGTGCGCCTCCACGAGACAGATCAGAACGTACGCCTCCGCGTCATGCTGGCCGTCCCGGTCCACCTCGTCCAGGAGCCGGACCATGGTCTCGGTTCGGGCGGGGCCGTACGGCATGCTGTCGGCGTTCTGCGCCGCAGCAAGGATGTCATCGATATCGCGGGTCACGGGTGATCTCCGATTCGGGTTCGGGAGCGGTGCTCACGGCGTTTCGTCGGGTGCAGCGCTCAGCCCGGCGGTGAGCAGCACGTTCAGGGAGTCGTTGAGCTGGGTCGCCTCGGCGGCCCGCAGCACCTCGCCGGAGCGCATCACCGCGGACAGGTGGATGGTGCGGACGCCGGCGCGGAAGACCTCGCCGCGGTCGGCGCTCAACAGGCGCCGCACCAGCGGATTCGCATCGTTCAGCACCAGCTGCCGTGATGCCGTGGGGCGGGCGAATGCGGCCAGCACGTCCCCCCAGGCGGCGTCGGCCAACTCGCGCTCTGCGGCGATGTCGCGCTGATGCTCGGCCTCGGCATCGCGCAGCAGAACGGCAGCGGTGTCCTCCGGAAGGAACGTGCGGATCAGGACGTCCACATCGGCGTCGGCCAGCACGGCCTGCGCGGCCGCCACACCGTCCAGGGTGGCGAGCTCGCGTGAGGGATCGAGGGGGTTCAGCGCACGCACCAGATCCTCGACGCGCAGCTGACGCACGCGCCATCCGGAACGGCCGCTGAGGCGTGCGAGCACGTCCGCGTCGTAGACGTAGCCGGCGTTCACCACGACAAGACCCTGTGCCCGCGCGACATCGGCCACGCGGCGGAACGCCTCGGTGGTGGGCGCGTAGAGGATCTCACCGCTGCGCTCCCCCACCTCGCTGAGGGTCAGCTCACCGTCCGTCGTCTGGTACGGCAGCGTCTTCGCGACGAGATCCAGCATGTCGTCGTCCCCCGCCGCCAGGGCACGGAGGGAGAGGTGATGGGTCCGCAGGAATCGTCCCCGAAAGGCGGTGTCCTCCGACAGCGCCTGTGTCGCCCAGGCCCGGAGCCCGGCGGCCAGGTGCTCCTGAGCGGTGACCAGCACCTCGTCGGTGTGCAGCTGCTCGCGCGAGGCGGTCGGATTGAGTCCATCGGCGTTCACCACGGCACGGACGAAGAACGCCCAGTCCGGCAGCAGTCCGTCCACGCGGTCACCCAGCAGCATGCGCTTCACGTAGACGCGATGACGAGCGCCCGTGGGCGCGACGGCGGCGGGGAGCACGAAGGCCACCCCGGTGAGTCCGACCTCCGGCACGCTGAGATCGATCACCCCCAGCGGCGTGAAGCCGAACAGGCTCTCCCCGTAGCGGATCAGCGCCTGCTCTCGCGCACGAGGTGTGGGATGCGTCTCCTGCCACGGCAGCTCATCGCGGGAGATCCGACGCGGGAGCACCGTGTTCCCGACCGGAACCTCCACGCTGATGTCCACGGGAAGCAGTTCGCCATACTCGGCGGCGAGAGCGGTCACCGTGTCGGTGGACATCCAGTGCGCGGCCTCCGGACGGGCATGCAGTCGCACGCGGGTTCCGATGGGGACGTCGCCGATGTCCGCCGGATCCTCTTCGATCTCGAACGTGCCGTCGTCCCGGCCCCGCCAGCGCACCGGCGGGCTGCCGGAAGCGGAGCGCGAGATCACCTCGATGGTCTCTGCCACCATGAACGCCGCGAGCATGCCGATTCCGAAGCGCCCGATGTAGTCGGTGCGACCGGTGAGTTCGTCCCGCTTCGAGCTGCGACCGATCGTGGCGAGCAACTCATCCGCCTCCGCAGCGGAGAGACCGACACCGGAGTCGATCACCTCGAGCGTCTCGCCCCGGGCGATCAGACGGATCGATGCCGGAGAGTGCGCGTCCTGCGCCCGCCGCGCCTGGACGGCGTCGACACCGTTCTGCAGCAGCTCACGCAGGTAGACGCGCGGACCGGAGTACAGGTGGCGCGCCAGCAGGTCGACCATGCCGCGCAGGTCGACCGCGAACGCGCGACTCATTCCTCGGCGAACGCCGCTGCGGCCGCTGCAGCCTCGGTGGGGTACTGCTCGTCGAGGAAGCCGAACGCGCTGAGCGTGGAGCCGATCGCGGTGGCGAAGTGAACGTCGAGCTGGTCGTCGGTGACGCCCTTCTCGTAGTCCACTCCGTGCGCCGCGAAGACGTTCACATCGCCGTCGTCATCGATGAGCACGGACACACGCGGGAACATGCGTTCCGTGTTGATCTGGTTGGCGAGGCGGACGAGGTTGCCGTACTGGTCCGGGTTCACCGTGCGGTTCCACCGTCCGCGTACCTGCAGGATCTCCTTGTCCTGTCCCATCAGGAAGAAGTAGAACAGGTGGCCATCCCACCAGCCGCCGACGTCGCCGTCGCTGT
Source organism: Microbacterium nymphoidis (assembly GCF_021044885.1). GTDB lineage: Bacteria > Actinomycetota > Actinomycetes > Actinomycetales > Microbacteriaceae > Microbacterium > Microbacterium nymphoidis. The sequence goes on from NZ_JAJNOD010000001.1 coordinate 1,605,608, forward strand.
CGATGCTGTAGTGCATGCCGCCCGCATCGAGCACCGCGGTGATGCGGTCACGGCTCAACGGTGCGAGCGCGCCCGCGCTCCCGGTGGACTTGTCGAAGAAACCCATGCCATACCCCTCAGAATCCCCGCCCCGAGCATCACGCGGGAGGTGACTCCACCCTACGACGAGCGTCGGGGATCATGACAGCCTTCTCATCCGCTTCGCCGGCTCCTTCATTCCTCGGCGTCGGGCGTCCGCAGGTACGTCACGTGCGCGGCGTGACGCTCGAGGTGATGGGGCGAGCGTCGCACGAACAGCCAGGCCACCACGAGGATCACGAACCAGACGGGCGTCACCAGCAGTGCGGTGAGCGTGTCCGGCTGGGTGGTGAGAGCCCAGAGGATGAAGAGGAAGAACGCCAGCACCACGAACACCATGAACCGGCCGCCCGGCATCCGGTACGCGGAGCGCGCCACCGCCTCGGGGCGCTTGCGCCGGTAGGCCAGGTAGCTGAGCAGGAAGATGGTCCACACGAACATGAAGCACACCGCGGACACGGTGGTCACCATGTCGAACGCGGTTCCGATGTCGTCACCCGCGTACAGCAGCACGACGCCCGCCAGCAGCAGGATGCAGGACAGGAACAGGGCGTTCTGCGGCACGCGACGCCGGGAGAGCCGAGCGAACAGACGCGGTGCGTCTCCATCCTGCGCGAGTCCGAACACCATGCGTGACGTGGAGTAGATACCGGAGTTGGCACTGGACATCGCCGAGGTGAGCACCACGAGGTTCACCACCGTGGCGGCGATTCCGAGGCCTGCCAGCGAGAACATCGCGATGAACGGGCTGCTGCCGGCCTCGTACTGAGTCCACGGCGTGACCGACATCAGGATGATCAGTGCACCGACGTAGAACAGCATCACGCGCACCGGGATGGCGTTGATGGCCTTCGGCAGGTTGCGCCGGGGGTTCTTGGTCTCCGCGGCCGCTGTGCCCACCAGCTCGATGCCCACGAACGCGAAGACCGCGATCTGGAAACCCGCCACGAAGCCCATGAACCCGTTCGGGAAGAACCCGCCGTGGCTCCAGAGGTTGGCGAAAGACGCCGTGCCCGCGTCGGACTGGAAGCCTCCGAAGATCATGACGAGACCGGTGACGATGAGCGCGACGATGGCGATGATCTTGATCAGCGCGAACCAGAACTCCACCTCCCCGAACGCGGCCACCGTGGGCAGGTTCAGCAGGAGCAGCACGACGACGACGAGCAGCCCGGGAATCCACAGCGGCACGTCGGGGATCATGACCTTCACGTAGCCGGCGATCGCGATCACGTCGGCGACGCCTGTCACCACCCAGCAGAACCAGTACGTCCATCCGGTGAAGAAGCTCGCCCATGGACCGAGGAGGTCGCCGGCGAAGTCGCTGAACGAGCGGTACTTCAGATTCGACAGCAGCAGCTCGCCCATGGCCCGCATGACGAAGAAGAGCATGAACCCGATGATCAGGTAGACGAAGATCACCGATGGACCAGCCACCGAGATGGTCTTGCCGCTGCCCATGAACAGGCCCGTGCCGATCGCCCCACCGATCGCGAGGAGCTGGATGTGGCGGTTGCTCAGCGCGCGCTGCAGTCGGGGTTCGCCCCCGTCGGAGATGCTGTCAGCCGAGGTGCTCATGGGTTCCTCCCCGTTCGGAATGGAGCCATCGTAGCGTCGGCCATCCGCCCTCCCGCGCATTCTCCACCGCGCGCAGCGTGAGGGTTCTCTCACCGCTTCGCCGTCCTCCCGGTCGGTGCGGGAATAGACACGGACCGCTGTGCGCTGACACACACCGAAACAGGATGTGCGATGTATGCACGCGCATGCCTACCCTCAGTGGACTCACCCCGAACCCTGGAGCTATGCCCATGTCACGTCGCAGAATCGCATCGACCCTCGCCCTCGTCGCGGCCGCCGGATTGATGCTCAGCGCGTGCGCGCCCGCGTCCGGGCCCTCCGAGGGCACGTCGGATGGCTCCGCCACTTCCGCGAGCACCGGCGGGGCGCTGACCTACGTCATCTCCTCGGACCCCACCTCCACCAACCCCATCAACCTCAACGACCGCTGGGGACTGACCTTCGCCAACATCGTCTACTCGCCGCTCGCGCGCGTCGAGGGCGACGGCACCGTCGTCAACGAGCTGGCCGACACCATCACCCCCGCCGAGGACGGTCTCTCGGTGACCGTGAAGCTGAAGTCCGGCCTGAAGTGGTCCGACGGCGAGCCGCTCACCGCGAAGGACGTGGTCTTCACGTACACGGAGAAGGCCAAGAAGGAGAACGGCAACGCCGACCTGCTGTGGGTGGGCGACAAGCCGATCACCGCCGAGGCGACCGATGACACCACCGTGGTCTTCCACCTGCCCTCGATCAGTGCCGCTGCGCTGTCGAACATCGCCACCGAGACCTACATCATCCCGGAGCACGTCTACGGCAAGATCACGGACTTCTCCACCTCCGATCTCGACCCCGCCGCGGTCGGATCGGGTCCGTACCAGCTGGCCGAGTACAAGCGCGGCGAGTACCTGCGCTTCGAGCCGAACCCGAACTACGCCGGCGATGCACCGCAGGTCAGCGATCTGACCCTGCGCATCGTCAGCAACGCCGACACGGTCAAGACCGCGCTGCAGACGGGAGAGGTGGACGCCTCCTTCGTCACCGCCGCGCAGGTCGAGGAGTTCGAGGGCACCGATGTCACGGTGCACCCCTACGCCGAGGGCCGCGTCGCCTACCTCGGCGTCATCGCCGCGAAGGTCCCCGATGTGAACGTGCGCCAGGCGCTGTTCTACTCGCTGGACAAGAAGCAGATCGACGACGGTGCATTCCTCAGCACGGACTACTACGAGCCGGCGTACTCGATCCTCCCGCCGAGCAACCCGTTCGCCACCGAGGACGTCCAGAAGTACGAGACGGACCTCGAGAAGGCGCAGACGCTGCTCGCCGGTGCGAAGCCGACCATCACGCTCGGCTACACCGCGGGCGACCCGGCACAGGAGACCGAGGCCACGCTGATCCAGGAGCAGGCGGGCAAGGCCGGGATCACCGTGCAGCTGCAGGCCGTGGACGGATCGGCGCTGTATGCGGACATCGAGAAGGGCGCGGGCTCCTCGTTCGACGCGTTCCTCGGCGGCTACATCATGGGCAACGACCCCGACGCGTACTCGGCGCTGTTCCGCACGGGCGCTTCGGCGAACTACTTCGCCTACTCGAACCCGGCCGTCGACACGCTGTTCGACCAGGGCACGGCCGAGCTGGACGAGACCAAGCGGAAGGCGATCTACGCCGACCTGCAGAAGACCATCGCGGATGACGCGGTCTTCTACCCGCTGGCCGACAACCTCAAGATCCTGGCCACCGGCCCGCGCGTCGGCGGCGTGGATGAGGCCGTCCTCGTTCCGATCTACACCTTCGAGCACTGGGAGAAGCTGACCGTCAAGTAACGTCGGTTTCATCCCTGTCACGCCCCGCGAGACTTCGGCATGCGGGCGAGAATCGGCGCAATGCGCGGATTCTCGCCCGCAGAGGGAAGTCTCGCGGGGTAGCCCGCTTCTGAGAGAGGATCGCCGGATGCTCCGCTACGTGCTGCGACGCATGGCGCAGCTCGTGCCGATGCTCGTGGTCATCACGCTCATCGTGTTCGTGCTCATCCACCTCGCGCCGTACGACGTGATCGACGCGATCACGACGCCGTCCATGTCGGATGAGACCAAGCAGCTCATGCGCGAGAAATTCGGCCTCGACCAGCCGATGATCGTGCAGTACGGCCTGTGGCTGTGGAACGCCGTGCGTGGCGACCTCGGCTTCTCCCTCGTCAGCCGCCACTCCGTGGCCGCCGATCTCGCCGAACGCATCCCGAACACGCTCTCCCTCATCGGTCCCGCCTACCTGACCGCCTTCATCCTCGCCATCGTCCTCGGCCTGATCGCCGGCTCCCGGCGCGGCGGCCGCCTCGACAAGGTGATCGACGGCATCTGCTCGGTGGCCATCGCCACCCCGACCTTCTGGTTCGCGCTGCTGGTGATCTACCTGTTCGGCTATCAGCTGCGACTGTTCCCGATTCTCGGCATGCACTCGGTCGGAAGGCAGGGCGATCCCGCCGACTTCCTCGCTCACTTCGCGATGCCCTATCTGGTCCTCGTGGTGGCGCTCTTTCCCGATCTCACCCGCTACGTCCGGGCCTCGACCATCGCCCAGTTCGACGACGACTACGTGCTCGTGCAGCGGGCCTACGGCGCGAGCCGGGGATTCATCCTGTCCCGCCACGTCAGCCGCAACGTGCTGCTGCCGATCATCACGCAGCTGGGGCTGGCCCTTCCCATCCTGGTCACCGGAGCGATCGTGACCGAGAGCATCTTCGGCTGGCCGGGTATCGGGCAGTACATCCTCACCTCCTCGGCCGCACTCGACTACCCCGTGATCCTCGCCGTGGTGCTCGTGTCCGCCGTACTCACCGTGCTCGGAAACCTCATCGCCGACGTGCTGTACGCGGCCGCCGATCCGCGCATCCGGCTCACCCAGGGGGCGAAATGACCACCGTCCGCTCCGCCGATGCCACCGTCTGGCGCCGCTTCCTCCAGCGTCGCGGATCCGTCACCGCGCTGATCATCATCCTGGTGATCGCCGTTGTGTGCGTCATCTCGCCGCTGTTCGGCCTGGACGGGACCACCTCCGACATGTCCGACCGGTGGGCGGCCCCGAGCCCGGCCCATCTCCTCGGCACCGACAACCTCGGGCGCGACTACCTGGCGCGCGTGCTCAGCGGCGGCGGGATCTCTCTGTTCGTCGGGTTCTCCTCGGCCCTCGCGGCGACGCTCATCGGGATGTTCGCCGGGCTCGCGGCCGGCTACTTCGGCGGCATCGTCGACGACCTCCTGATGCGGCTGGTGGACCTGCTCTCGGCGATTCCCTGGATGCTCCTCGTGATCGTCGCGAGCGTGTTCTTCCGTCCGGGGCTGTGGACGATGGTGCTGATCATCGGGACGCTGTCGTGGATGACCACGGCGCGACTGGTGCGAGCCGAGACCCTGTCGGTGCGCGAGCGCACGTTCGTGGGCTATGCGGCGTTCATCGGCGTCCGCTCCCCTCGCGTGATCCTGCGCCACGTGCTGCCTGCCGTGGTGCCCACGATCATCGTGGCCGCGACCGCGACGATCTCCGGCGCCATCCTGACCGAGTCGGCGCTGAGCTTCCTGGGGCTGGGCATCCAGGCGCCGCTGGCGTCCTGGGGCTCACTCCTCACCACCGCGCAGGGATCGCTGCAGAAGGCGCCCCTGCTCGCGGTGGTGCCGGGACTCCTGATCGCCACCACGGTGTTCTGCGTGAACGTGGTGGGTAACGGCATCCGCGCCGCCGTCACCCGGGAGGATGAGCGATGACCGATCCGATCCTGCAGATCCGTGGCCTGAACGTCGACATCGTGCCGCCCCGGGCGGAGCGCATCGCGATCCTCCACGACGTCGACCTCACCATCGAGCGCGGCACCGTGATGGGTGTGGTGGGCGAATCCGGCTCGGGCAAGACCATGCTGCTGCGCGCACTGATGTCGATCCTGCCGCAGCGTGCCGAGCGCCGCTGGGACACCTGCCTCGTGGATGGCGTCGACCTCACGGCCCCCCGGCCCGCTCGTCCCGCGATGGCGATGGTCTTCCAGGACCCGCTGACCTCTTTCAACCCCCTCCGCCGTATCGGCGGGCACCTGCGCGAGGTGGTCCGGCGTTTCACCGCGCTGCGCGGGGCGGACGCGGAACGGGCGTGCATCGCGGCACTCACCGATGTGGGCATTCCGGATCCCGCGCGGGTGATGCGCAGCTACCCCCACGAACTGTCCGGCGGGATGCGCCAACGCGCGATGATCGCGATGGCTCTGCTCGCCGAACCGGAGCTCCTCGTCGCTGATGAGCCGACCACCGCGCTGGATGCGACCGTGCAAGCGCAGATCCTCGCCCTCATCCATCGCCTGCAGGCGCAGCGCAACCTCAGCGTGCTGATCGTCACGCACGATCTCGGTGTGGTGGCCGCACTCTGCGATCAGGTCACCGTCATGAAGGACGGCGCCGTGGTGGAGACGGGAGCGGTCGACGAGGTGTTCGCGGCCCCGAAACACCCCTACACACGTTCGCTGCTGGCAGCCTCTCCCGGCGCCGCGACACGGGAGGAGGCATCATGAGCGAGCCCCTGGTGGGTGTGAGCGGTGTGGTGAAGGACTTCACGGTCCGCGAGCGCGGGCGCAAGCGCACGGTGCGCGCGGTGGACGATGTGAGTCTGGACATCCACCGCGGCGAGACGCTGGCTCTGGTGGGCGAGTCGGGCTCCGGCAAATCGACACTCGGCCGGCTCATCCTCCAGCTGGAGTCACCGACCTCCGGGTCCATCCGGTTCGACGGTGAGGAGCTCGTGGGGGCAGGCCGCGCGGGGCGGCGAACCGCGCAACGATCGATGCAGGTGATCTTCCAGGACCCGTACTCCTCGCTCAATCCGGTGCGTTCCGCGCTGCTGCAGGTGGCGGAGCCGGTGAGCGTGCTCTCGCCCGAAAAGGACGCCGAGGCCGTCGCGACGGCGGCGCTCGCGCAGGTCGGGATCACCGGCGATGCCGTGCACCGCCTCCCCCGATCGTTCAGCGGTGGCCAGCGCCAGCGGATCGCCATCGCGCGCGCCATCGCAGTGGCACCGGCGCTGATCGTGGCCGACGAGCCCGTCTCGGCACTCGATGTCCAGGTGCAGGCGCAGGTGACCGACCTGCTGCGGGATCTGCAACGCGAGCTGGGCCTGACATACCTCTTCATCTCGCACGATCTCGCCGTCGTGCGAGAGATCGCCACGCGCGTCGCCGTGATGTACCGCGGTCAGGTGGTGGAGGAGGGACCCACCGCCGAGATCTTCGATCACCCGCAGCATCCGTACACGCGCAAGCTCCTGGACGCGGTGCTGGTGGCCGACCCCGCCATCGCACGCGCGCGTCTGCGCCAGATCAGCGACGCCGCCACCGGCATCTGAGCGGACGGATCTCCCCGCGATATCCGTGATGCGGCGCGCCGACCGCTGCCCCGTCCGACCTGGTGACGCGCCTGAGCAGGGGCGCCCGCGAGAGCCTGACCACAGAACTGGGGTCAAACCGTCCCCCCGCGTTCCCTGCTGAACTGCCGTCCCTGAAACTTGCAGGGAGCACATCCCCACGCGTCGCCCCGATGACGCTGGGCGTGCCTTTTCGAGACCCACGTGTACAGGGAGCGTACGGGCGATGAAGCGATCAAGCGGTGTTCGGCGTTGGTTCAGTGCGGCAGGAGCGGCGGTCGTCGTGACGCTGGTGGGGGCGCTGGGCGCGCACGCCTCGACGGTCACCGTCCCCACGCCCGACAGCGGGCCGACCAGCGGCGGGACGACGGTGCTGGTTCCGGAACCGCCGTCGATCACGTTCACGGACATCGCGCAGGGCCGCGACCACGCGCTCGCCGTCGGTTCGGACGGGCAGCTCTACGCCTGGGGGTCCAACAGCTTCGGCGAGCTGGGTACCGGGGGCACGACCGCTGCAACGGCACCCGTCGCGGTGCTCGCCCCGGCCGGGGTCACGCTCGGCGAGCCGGCCGTCAGCTACGGCTGGTCCCTGGCCATCGGCTCCGACGGCAGCGTCTATTCCTGGGGCCGTAACGACCGCGGTCAGCTCGGCAACGGCACCACGACGAACACGACGACCCCGGCCAAGGTGCTCACCCCCCCGGGCGTGACGTTCACCCAGCCGCAGGCCGGTCAGTACACCTCGTCCGCTCTCGGCTCCGACGGACAGGTGTACGTGTGGGGTCAGCCGTACGGGACCGCATACACGCCGGGCGGCGCCGCAACCGTTCCGGTGGCCACCGCGGCCCCCGGCGGCGCCACCTTCACGCGGATCAGCGCCTCGAACGCGCACATCCTCGCCCTCGCCTCCGACGGCGTGCTGTATGCGTGGGGGCAGAACGGGTTCGGCCAGCTCGGCAACGGCACCAGCACGACGTCGACGACACCCGTGCCCGTGACGGCACCGGCGGGTGTCACATTCACCGAGTTCGCTGCCGGCGCCTACTTCTCCCTCGGTCTCGGCAGCGACGGCGTGCTCTACAGCTGGGGCAACAACGACTCCGGCCAGCTCGGCAACGGGAGTACAACGTCCCGAAACGTGCCCACCCCCGTGACGGCTCCGGCCGGTGTGACGTTCTCGAACATCAGCGCGGGATACGACATCAGCTTCGCGACCGGTTCCGACGGGAACACCTACGGCTGGGGCGCCAACGGGCTGTGGATCATCGGCGATGGCTCCAACGTGCAGCGCACCACCCCGGTGGTGGTCCAGAGCCCTGCCGGCGTCTCGCTGGAGACGGTGGCATCGAGCGAGGAGCGCTCGCTCGCCATCGGGTCCGATGGCAAGCTCTACGCGTGGTCGTACCGATACGGCACCAACGTCCCGGCGCTGTTCTGGCCGCAGGTGACGGTCACACGCGTGAGCTTCGATGGTCTTGACGGCACATCGCTCGCCGACGCGGGCAGCGGAGACTGGAGCGTCGTTACGCCGCCCCACGCTGCCGGCCCGGTCGACGTGGTCGTGGAGTGGACGCTCAACGGAGTGGTGCAGACCCCGGTCACCTACGCCGGCGGCTACACGTACGTGGCGGCGCCTACCGTGACGACGCCGCCGGATCGCACCACCACCGTGGGCGTTCCGGCCGTCTTCACCGTCAGCGCGACGGGATACCCCGCCCCGGCCATCACCTGGGAGTACTCCCCGGATGGCGGGGTCACCTGGCTTCCGGTCTCCGGTGACGCCGCTGCGGTCGTTTCCGCCGACGGCACGACGCTCACGGTGACACCTCCCGATGTCAGCCTCGATGGACGTCAGTACCGCGCCACCGCCACCAACTCCGCAGGCTCGGCCGTCAGCGGTCCCGCAACGCTCACGGTGACACCGGTGACGAGCCCGTCAGGGTCGCCGTCGTCGACGCCCACCGGAACGCCCACGCCCACGCCGACGCCGACACCGACACCGACACCCACGCCGACACCGACACCGACACCGACGCCGACACTGACACCGAGCGGGACGGCCACGCCGTCGCCGACCCCGAGCGGCACGCCATCGCCGACGAGCTCCACGACGCCGACGCCCACCCCGAGCGGCACGGTGTCACCGACACCGACCGTCAGCACAACACCCACACCGACCGGGACGGCGACGCCCACCAGCACGCCGTCCTCGACCGCAACCGCAACGGCAACGGCAACGGCAACGGCAACGGCAACGGCAACCTCGACAGCAACGGCAACGGCGACTCCGACCGGCGCGCCGACGGCGACCATGTCGTCGTCGGCGCCCGCACCGGTCACGCCCCGAGGATCCGGCGCGCTGCCCACCACCGGTGTGACCTCACCGATGGGCGGCATCCTGGGCGCGGGCGTGCTGCTCCTCGTCGCTGGTGTGACGGCTGCTCTGTGGCGCACAGCTCCGCGCCGGCGTAGCTGAGTCCGGCTCGAATAGGGGCGGTGCTGATCGATCCGGTCGCACCGCCCCTATTCCGCGCGGGAGAAGGCTGCGGCGCGCGCGACCTGATCCGCGGTGATCGTCACGCCCGTGTAGCGCTCGAACTGTCGCGCCGCCTGCTGAGCGTGAACCTCCGCTCCGGAGATCACCCGCTTGCCCGCGGCGCGGGCTGCCCGGATCAGGGGCGTGTCCGCGGGGAAGGCGACCACATCGAACACCACGCTCGCCGCTGCGATGAGGGGCGCGGAGAAGGCGAGCACCTCTTCTGTGTCGCCGGTCATCCCCAGCGGCGTCACGTTGACGATGATCTGTGCGCCCGGATGGGGATCGCTGGAGCGCCACCCGAAGCCGGAGTGGGCGGCGAGTTCCTGACCCGATATCGCGTTGCGCGCCCACACGGTGACATCGGTGAAACCCGCGTCCCGGAAAGCCGCCACCACGGCCTTCGCCATACCGCCCGAACCGCGCACGAGGACAGACGCCGCAGGATCGAGCTGGTTCGCCGCGATGAGTTCGGCGATCGCCTCGTAGTCGGTGTTGGCGGCGACCAGGCGCCCGTTGGTGTTGACGATCGTGTTCACCGACTGGATCGCGGCCGCTGACGGCTCGAGCTCGTCGACGAGAGGGATGACGGCTTCTTTGAATGGCATCGAGATGCTCGCCCCGCGAATGCCGAGGGCACGGATGCCCCGCACCGCACCCTCGATGTCATCCGTGGTGAAGGCCTTGTAGATGAAGTCGATGCCGAGCTCGGCGTAGAGGAAGTTGTGGAAGCGGGTGCCGAGGTTGGACGGACGTCCGGCAAGCGAGATGCAGAGCGTGGTGTCCTTGTTCAGGGTGGGCATGGTCCATCTTCTCCCGCGAAGACATGCAGATGCCCTTCGCCTCGGCGGAGCCGAAGCGAAGGGCATCCCGGATCAGCCCTCGCGGATGGTCATCCGGGTGATCTTGTCGCCATGCACGTCGAAGACGAACTTCGACAGCCCGTTCGCGTAGTTCGAGCGCCAGTCGCCGACCACGGTGATCTCGCCATCGGCGATGGACACCGATTCGACGGTGAGGGTGCCGCGCGCGCCGATGAACTCCTTGTCGCTCCAGCCCTTGATGGCGGCGCGACCGGAGAACACCCGACCCCAGTCGTCGACGGCACCGTCTGCGGTGAAGGCGTCGAGGAATCCGTCCTCGTCGTGCCGGTTGACGGCGTCGATGAAAGCGGCGATCGGGTCGGGAACGTTGCTGCTGCTCATGTCTCTTCTCTTCCTGTCCAGGTTTTATCGGGTGGTGTAGCCGCCGTTGGCGAAGATGGTCTGCCCCGTGATCCACCAGCCGTCGGTCGCGAGGAACGTCACGATCGGGGCGATGTCCTCGATCCGGGTGAGCTGGTTCCCCATCGCCTGCGACTTGTGGAACGCTACGCGTTCGGGGGTCTCCTGGCCATAGAAGAACGGCGTGTCCATGGGGCCGGGAGCCACCGCAGTCACCGAGATCCCTCGACCGGCATACTCCTTCGCTGCGGCCCGCGTGAAGTGCTCGACGGGACTCTTCCCGCCCGCGTAAGTGGAGTACCCGTCTGTGAACGCCGCCAGCAGGGACGTGACGATGGTGATGATCTTGCCCCCGTCGGCCAGACGCGCTCCCGCCTCCTTCAGGAAGAAGTAGGCGGCCTTGGCGTTCACGTCGAACATCTCGTCGTACTCGGCCTCGGTGGTCTCCGCGATCGGCTTGCGCAGCACCTTGCCCACTGTGTTGACCGCGACGTCGATGGTCCCGATCGCCGTCTCCGCCTCGGCGAACAGCGTGGTGACGTTCGCGGGAACGGTGAGATCGCCCGCGGTCACGACTCCCCTCGCGCCGGTGGCGACCACGGCCGCGAGTGTCTCCTCCGCCTCCGCGCGAGAGGACGCGGAGTTGTAGTGGATCGCGACGTTCGCGCCGGCAGCCGCCGCCTGGCGCGCAATCAGGCCGCCGAGGTTCTTCCCTCCGCCCGCGATCAGGACGTTCTTGCCTTCGAGTGTGTGTTTCGTCATACGCCTTCTCACTTTCGCGCTGGGCCGTGGGCCCGTCCGTCCCCCGCGCCCGCACCGACCATAGCCACCGGCGGAGATCGGCGCTTCGACCCTCCACAGGTGCCGGAACGCCCACCGCCCCCTAGGCTGGCCGCGACACCCCACGTTCCGAACAGGAGTCCCGTATGGTCCGCTTCTTCATCCGCGCCGGTATCTTCCTCGGCACCGCCGCCATCGCCCTGCTGCTGATCGCCCTGCTGGTCCCCGGAGCGAAGCTGTCCGTGGCCGGATTCATCATCGCGGTGCTCGTGTTCGCCGTGGCGCAGAGCCTGCTCGCTCCACTCGCCGACAAGCTCACACGCGAGCACGCGCCGGCGCTCATCGGCGGCGTGGGGCTGGTGTCCACCTTCGCGGCGCTGTTGATCGCCTCGCTCTTCCCCGGCGGGCTGGTGATCACCGGTATCGGCTCCTGGGTTCTGGCCACCGTCATCGGCTGGGTGGTCACGGCGCTCGGGTCGTGGCTGCTTCCGAAGCTCTTCCTGAAGGACGCGTCCCGGAAGCGGTGAGGGGCGATCACCCTTTCATCGTGCGCACTTGGCGCCTATCTGGCTCGAATGGGAGCCAGGTGCGCGCGATGAAACGAATGTTGTCCTAGAACGAGAGCGTGACCTCGTAGGTCGCCCCGGCGGGAGGGGTCGGCGGGGCATCGGGGACGAACTCCGAGCTCACCGATTTCCAGATGCAGTCATCGGTGAACACGGGGCCTGCCGGAACCTCGACGGGCGACACGCATGCGGCGAAGAGGCGGCCGTCCACGGAGCCCAGGATGCCGACCTCCGCGATGTCGATGCCGGCGCTCAGCGTCGAGGTGAGCGAGAAGTCGGCCACCGTCTCCAGCCCGTACGCCTCACCAACCGTCACCGACCCGACCGTCAGCTCCCCCGTGACCTCGAACGCCTGCTCTTCGAACGCTGTCTGTTCGATCACGAATCGCGCGGCGCTCGGCAGATCCGCCATCATCGCGAGGCTGATCACGCCGAGTGTCTGGCCGGGACGCCAGCTGAAGGTGGTGGGCGAGCGCTCGATGATGTTCCCGTCCTCGTCGTACGCGGTCACGTCCACGTAGACCGTGCCGGAGATCTCGGCCCCGTCCGTGCGCTCCACCGGGGCGAGCAGCTCCGTGTAGACATCGGGTTCCCACCGCGTCATCGCCAGCTCGCGCACCGTGAAGTCGGAGCGCACCAGCACCGGGACGCCCTGCGACATGAGCCGGGGCTGCGTCTCCGGCAACGGTGCCGCAGTCGGCCATCGGGTCGGTGACGGCCCCGGCGAACGGGTCGATATCGCTGAGGAGGAGGGCTTCGCGCTGGACGATGGCGGCGCGCTGGACGGACCCGACGGTGCGGCGGTGGCGCGCTGGTCCAGCAGACGGAACGTGATCACGCCGAGCGTGATGGTAGCGAGCAGCAGCACGACGGACGCGACGGCCAGGATGCGAACGGCGACGCGTCCCCGCGCAGGTCCGAGGGACCGATCCCGGCTCATCATGGGTCCACCAGTTCGAAAAAGACGTTGTAATCCGCATCCGCAGGCACGCCCTCGGCATACTTCTTCGGATCGTCGCGGGTGGCCAGGTACACCGTCATGTCGACCGTGAACGTCTGCCCGGCGGGGATGTCGGCCACCGTGTTGCCCACGACGACGATCTCACCGTCGACGGATCCCACGAGGTACACGTCGGCGAGCTTCGCCTCGGTGTCCAGCGTCGAGGCGATCGTGACCGTGGCGCGCGAGCCGCCGTCACCTTCGAGCGCCGTGATGGACAGGTCGCCGCCTGTCGCCGTCGGCTCTTCGGAAGCCGGTCCGGTCTGCTCGATGAGGATGCGATCGACCTGCGTCAGATCGCGCGAGAGGAACCCGCGAAACAGCGTCTGCTGATGCGGCAGCAGATACAGGACGCTCACGTGACGCGTGATGATCCGCCCGTCCGCGTCATAGGAGGTCACGTCGAAAGTCGGCGAGGCCGCGGTGTCGAGCGGGTTGGTGATCAACGCGTGGACCAGGCTGATCTCACCCGGTTCGGCCCGCGCGATGACGACGTCGCCGAGCTCGAATGCCGAGACCACCCCCACGTCGAAACCCTGCACCCGTTGCAGCGGCACGGGTGGCAGATCCGGAGTCGGCGTGGGGGTGGGCGTGGCGGTGGGAGAGGATGTGCGCGGTGCCGGCTCGGAGGGGGCTGTCGGCGGCATCGTCTGTCCTGCCGCTGCTCCCGCCGTCGTGGTGAGCCACGCTACGGCGGCACCGAATCCGATGGTCGTCGTCGCCAGCAGCAGAACCAGCACGGCGAGCAGCGCCACGATGCCGGAGCCCGGCGGTCGCGGCGCGACGGGGTCACCGCGACCCACGTCACTGTCGGAGAAGCCGGAGGCGACCATACGGCGCATCGTAGCGACCACACCGTCCGAGCAACAGCTACCTGCTCTCCTCCTGCACGCGCGCGGCGATCAGGGCGTCGACGCGGGCCCGATCGCGGGGATAGAAGCGGTACAGCAGGCCCAGCACGCCCGCGTTCACGAGCATGAGCACGACGAGGATCCAGAAGAACACCGCCTGCAACCCGAAGGCGTCGGCAAGGACACCGGCCACGAACGTGAAGGCCGCCCAGCCGATCACCTCGAAGATGGTCAGGTAGATGACGAACCCCTGCGCTCGCAGCTCCGGCGCCATGACGGACATCAGGATGGGCCGGTTGACGCCGGGGTTGAGCCCCTGCGCCAGCCCCATCAGACCCCAGAGGGCGATGTAGAAGCCGATGGCTCCGACGTCGAACTGCGTGGCGAAGAAGGCGACGACAGCGAAGAGCACCTGCGCCGCCTGCAGGAAGACCACGCGTCCGTTGCCGCCGGCTCGGCGGTCGATCGCCGAGACCACGAACCCTCCCCCGACGGTGCCGAGGAAGTAGCCGATGCCGAAAGGCAGCGCGACCAGGGCTGCGACGGCGTTGTCGAAGCCGCGCTCGGTCACCAGGAACTGCACGCCGAAGACACCGATCAGCAGGTGCCCGGACAGCAGGCGTGACGCCATCATGATGCTGAAGGTGGGAACGCGCATCAGCTTGACGGAGTCGGCGAACCTCGGACGGACATACTCCACGCGCTGCGCCGCGGCTCCGTAGTCGGCCGCCCCCACCTGCGGCTCGCGGAACAGCACGAGCACGAGGAAGCCGGTGAGCACCAGGAGTGCGCCCACTCCCCAGAACCCCCAGCGCCAGCCCGATTCCCAGATCGAGAGCAGCCCGATGATCGGGCCGATGACCGAGCTCAGGATGGCGGAGATGCCGTACAGCATGCCGACGGCGCGGCCTCGTGCCTTGTCGTCGAAGGAGTCGGCGATCACCGCGTTGGTGATGGGGGTGAGGCCGATGACGGCGCCGGCCTGCAGCGTCTGCAGCAGAAGGAGGATGAGGAAGTTGTCGGCGAAACCGGAGGCGGCCGCGAGTGCGCCGCTCAGCAGGGTGCTCACGAAGATCGCCTGACGACGGGAGGTGCGATTGGCGTACCAGACCCAGAACGGGCCGAACGGGACGCCGATGAGTCGTCCGAGTGTGGACAGCAGTCCGAGCTCGGTGTTTCCGAGCCCGAGGGTCTTCGCGATCGCAGGGAACAACGTCGTGGTGAGGCTGCCTTCGCCGCTTTCGACCACCGTGACGCCGACGAGGGTGGACAGGTTCCGCCACCGTCCCGCGACGCCCGCTGCCCGCCGTGGGGTGCTGCGCTCCGGCGGCGCCGAGATGGCCGTATTCATATGAATCCCTTTCGTCATTGAAATGGTCCACGGCGAGTGCTCAGTAGTACACAAGTGGAATGGAGAAATACTCCACTAGTGGAATCCTCCTGTCAACAACGATTCTCTCGGCGGCACGTCGGACATCGCCACCCGGGGTGGCGATGGGCATCACGATTCAGCCCCGTGGCGCGTCGGCGCGAGATGCCGACTCCGGGACGGGCAGCGCGCCGTCCAGCAGGTCGCGCCGCAGCTCTTCGAGCTGTGCGATGTACAGGTCGATCTGCTTCGTGCCATTGACATGCAGACGCTCACCGACGGCGGCGGCCAGCGCACGGTCGAACTCGACCGTGGTGCCCGGCGCGATCGAGCGATCACGGAACCGGTACTTCGCCACCTGATCGCGCCGGGCCTCCAGCTCCACCTCGATCAGGGCGATGAGCTGGTCGGCGGTCAGATACCCCGCGAACCCGAGCCGCGCAGACAGTTCGGGATCCTGGAACCGGCTCGGCGGCACATAGGGACCCTCCAGCCAGTCGCGGAAGACCGTCATCCCCTCCGGCGTGACGCGGTAGATCTTGGCGTCCTGCGCCCCCGGCCGTTCGTCCACCGCGTACGCGACCCAGCCGCGATCAGTCATCGCCGACAGCGAGCGATAGACCTGGCTCATCGTGGTATTCGAGCGGAGAAAGCGGCCATGGGTGTCGAGGAACTTCTTGATCTCGTAGCCGGTGCGAGGGTGCTCGCCGAGGAGCCCCAGAAGGATGTGCTCGAGCTTCATGCCGACTCCGTACCGCGAAAGAGGTGTCCCGTCGAAGAATGACACAAGTGTCATCGACGGTCAACGCGAGCACGCATTGACATCGGCCCCAGTGCCGTGATTGAGTGGCGGCACTATTCCACAAGTGTCATGGTGCACGCGCACCAGCGGACGAGGAGACACGCACATGCGGGCCATCATGGTGATGTTCGACAGCCTGAACCGGCACATGCTGCCGCCGTACGGTTCGGAGGAGATCGACGCTCCCAACTTCCGCAGGCTCGCCGAGCGCACCCTGACGTTCGACAACTTCTATGCCGGATCCATGCCCTGCATGCCCGCGCGCCGCGAACTGCACACGGGCCGGCATAACTTCCTCCATCGCAGCTGGGGTCCGCTGGAGCCGTTCGACGACTCGATGCCGGAGATGCTCGGACAGCACGGAGTGCACACCCACCTGGCGAGCGATCACCCGCACTACTGGGAGGACGGCGGGGCCACCTATCACCCGCGCTACACCACCTGGGAGTTCTTCCGCGGACAGGAGGGCGACCCGTGGAAGGGTCATGTCCCCGCACCAGACGAGGTCGTCGGCGGCTTCAAGGGCAGGCTCCACCGGCAGGACGCCATCAACCGCGGCTACCTCCGTCGCGAAGCCGACCACCCGCAGACACTCACGTTCAACGCCGGGATCGAGTTCATCGACACCAACGCGGATGCCGACCGCTGGTTCGTCCAGATCGAGTGCTTCGACCCGCACGAGCCGTTCTTCACCTACGAGGAGTACCGGCGACTGTATCCGCACGACTACGACGGACCCGAATTCGACTGGCCCCCGTACGCGAAGGTGACGGAGGAGGAAGACCAGGTCGAACACGCCCGGTTCGAGTACAAGGCGCTGGTCAGCATGTGCGATCGCTCCCTCGGACGCGTGCTCGACGCGATGGACGCGCACGACATGTGGGAGGACACCCTCCTCATCGTGAACACCGACCACGGCTTCCTCCTCGGCGAACACGGCTGGTGGGCCAAGAGCGTGCAGCCGTGGTTCAACGAGCTGGTGCATCTGCCGGCCTTCCTGTGGGATCCGCGAACGCGCCGCGCCGGCGAACGCAGCGCCCGCCTGGTGCAGACCATCGACATCGCGCCGACCCTCCTGGAGTTCTTCGGAATCGACGCCACCGCCGACATGCTCGGTGCACCACTGGAGGATGTGGAGCGTGAGGGAGCCCTGTTCGGCATCCACGGCGGCCACGTCAACATCACCGACGGGCGCTACGTCTACATGCGCGCGTGCGCGGATGCCACAAACGCTCCGCTGGAGGAGTTCACGCTGATGCCCACGCACATGCGCGGCCGGTTCGCGCCCGCGGAGTTCGCAGACGCCGAGCTGGCTCCGCCGTTCTCCTTCACGAAGGGCATCCGCCCGCTGCGTTTGAGCGGCCGCGCGCAGATCAATCCGTACGTCTTCGGGTCGCTGCTGTTCGATCTGGAAACGGACCCGCAACAAGAGCATCCGCTCGACGATCCCGAGCTGGAACTGCGCATGCTGCGTCTGCTCGCCGTCCAGCTCCGCGAGAACGACGCCCCCGCGAGCCAGTTCGAACGGCTCGGCATCCCTGCGACGGGAGAACCGGGCCCGGAGCATCTGCTGGTACACGCACAGCGCGACCGGGCGACCGCGGCCGCCGAGCCGCTTCCCCCGCTGGCGGACTTCGCGACGGGGACGTTCGGTGTGGGAACGAGCGTTCCCGACCTGCTCGCGCACCCCCGCTCCCGCGATGTGGTCACCCGGCACCTGCCGATGCTCGCGCAGAGCGAGCTGCTCGGGATGCTCGGAAGCACGACCCTCTACGGCTTGGCAGCGGTCCTGTCGATCCCTGTCGCACACTTGCGTGCGATCGCCGACGAGCTCGCCGCGATCTGATCCCCCGCGGAAGGTAGACCCGGTCCAACAACGTGTGACACGATGGTGTGCGCCGGACGTTCGCACGTCGGGCGCACAGGGCATCCGCCGGGGGAGGGTGGATGCCACCACCGTCTTGTGCGGTGGCCCCATCCCGCCTCAGGAGAGTCGCCCGAGAGTCTTCGCTGCTGATCGCTGCCCGCGATCTGCTGCGCCTTGCTCAGCCAGGCAGCACTCGCTGAGCGATCGCGTTACTGAAGGAGTTGTCCATGGACTGTGTGCTGGCGGAGACCGGTGGTGGACCGAGCGTCTTCCTGGTGATCGCGGGTGTCGCGATCCTCGCGCTCGGCGCTGCACTAGTGCTGTGGCGGACGCGGTCGCGCGCCGTTGGCGGCGCCCTCGTGCTCGGCGGGATCCTGATGGGAGCTGCGGCGTTCGCCGTAGTGGCGCCTCAGCCGGCGGTCGCCGATGTTCACTGCGCCCCGTCGCCGACTCCGGCACCGCCGGTTGCGACTCCGACGGCCACGGCCACGCCGGCTCCGACACCGACGACGACGCCGGATCCCACGCCGTCCTCGACGCCGACGGTGACGGCGACGCCGACGCCGACTGCCACCGCGACGCCGACGCCCACGCCCACGCCCACGCCCACGCCCACGGCAACGGCAACGCCGACACCCACGCCGACGCCCACGCCCACGGCGTCCCCCACGCCGACGGCCACCCCGACACCGACGGCAACGCCGACGCCGACTGCAACACCCACGCCGACACCGACGGCGACACCCACGCCTACCACCACGCCGACGCCCACCCCCACGCCGACCGTCACACCCACGGCAACACCGACGCCCACGCCGACGCCCACGTCGACACCCACGGTGATCGACGGCGAAGTGACTGCCGCCATGGACTACGACTTCGACGGGGCCAGCGGAACGTCGGGCATCCAGTTCTCGGGGAGCTTCGGTCCGAGTGCAGCATCCACGGGCGCCATCCCGGTGGGATCGAGTGTCCAGTTCACGATCGTCAACAACGTGTACGGCGGCGGCGTGGCCACCGCGACCTGGGCGATCGATCCCCGCCTGACCTGCACCCCCTCTCCCCTGCCCACCTCGCTGAACACGGGTGGGGCCTGGGAGGAGACCGTGGTCGTGACGTGCGAGACCAACACTCTCCTGAACCCGGGCGATGCCCCGGCGACGGTGACGGCGCAGATCGATCCGAGCTACAGCGGAGGCATCACGTCCACCATCGTGGACCTGCCGGGCGACATCGACGAGACCAACAACACCCGGACGGAGCAGATCGTCGGCGCCTGACCGCCCCCACGCCTCGCTCAGCACTCTCGCTGTGCCCCGACGCCGCCCAATGACAGCCTGTCGCGCCCGGCCGGGGTGTTCGATGATGTCCGTTTCCCACCGCGTTCGGATGATCCGAACCTAGTTTGCACGGCATGGTCAAGACAGAACCCGGAACCCCGCTTGCGAGCACCGTTGTCATCTCGCTGATCACCGCGCTCGTCGCTCTTGCAATGAACGCGGTTCTGGCTCTGGAATTCGACCTAAACGTGTGGGTCCGGATCCCGATCAGCGTCCTCGTCGGCGTCCTCGTCGGTCTCCTCACCAGCTGGCTACGCACCAGGCTCGGCGAGCACCAACGGCCTGACAAGGAGCCCGATGAGCGCGATCTTCCTTGATGGGCCGAGTCAGGCGTCGCCGGAGGCGGCGCGGAAGTCGCGGTCCCAGTCCTGCAGCTCCTTGCGACCGCCCACCAGGGAGTCCAGCGTCACCTGGAAGTGAAGCGCGCGGAACGCGTTGACCTGCTTGATGTTCTCCACCACCTCGTCCGACACGGCACCGAGAGCGCGCTCGACCTCGGCGATGCGCTCCTGGGGGTCGTCCCAGAGATGGGGGTTGCGGACGATGTCGAGCAGGTAGTCGGGATGCAGCGCCGCGATCAGCTTGCGCAGCTTCGCGTCGTATTCCACTCCCGCGGTGGCAATCTGGCCGTCGTCGGGACGACGCGCCAGCCGCATGAACAGTTCCCCCGTGTTCGTGGCGAGCGCATCGATGCCGCGCGCCGCCCGCTGCGCGACGGGATCGCTCGCTGCGGCGTAGGCCGGGATGAATCCGCGGAGGGTGGCGATGTCGGCGAGGATCGGCCCCGGCAGCGCGGTGGGCCTGGCCGGGGATGTCGCCTTTCGCCGACGCCGAGCGATCACGAGCGGAACCGTCACGGCAGCGACGAGCGCCACCGCTCCCACCGTCACGCCGGCCACCAGCCCGCCGCCGAAACCGCCGCCCGCGTCGTCGCCGGAGGGGGTGAGCGCGACGATCCCCTGGATCGTGGCAGGCAGCGACTCGGTCATCGGCCCCTGCTGCTCCTGCTCGTTCGCGATGCGCAGCGCGTCGGTGGCAGGCACCACGTCCGACGTCGCGGCGAGGTCGTCCCCCACCGCAACGACGAGCGTGTCGTGCCCATCCCGCGAGGCGATGCGATCCAGCATCTCCGAGGAGCGTCCCACCAGGTCCTTCACCGACTCCGGGTAGACCACCACGGCGATGTCGGTTCCCGCGACCTGCTCCTCCAGGCTCGCCTGCAGCGTCTGCCAGTCCGGGACGCCCTTGTCGACGTACACCTGCTGGCTCGCGAGATGATCGATCGCGTCACTGACGTAGTCGAACGGGAGCAGATGCGGCACGTGCGCTCTCCGATCAGAAGTTGTTGATGACCGAGGCGAACACCAGGTCGATCTTGGCGGAGTCGGAGGCGTCGAACCACTGACCACCGGTGGCCTCGGCGATGCGCTGCAGCACGCCCGTGTCGGCGCTGTTGCCGTAGGCGATCGGGAAGATGCGCACCGGCGCTGCCCCCGATCCCTCACCCGAGTCCTGGCGGATCTTGGCGATCAGCGAGTCGAGCGAGATGGACGAGTCGGTGTCCTCACCGTCGGAGAGCACCACGATCGCGTTGATGCGACCGGGCTCGGCGCGACTGCGCATCTCGTCGTACGCCGTGGCGATGGCGTCGTAGAGCGGCGTGCCGTTGCGCTGGGCGTAGCGGAGGTCATCGAGCGAGGTATTGATGCTCTCCTTCGCGTCGGCGAGCGCCTCCACGTCACGCAGCGCCACGATGCCGTTGCCGGCGTCGGAGGAGACACCGGTGGTGAAGGCCCACACGCCGACCTCGTCCGTGGAGCGGAAGTGGCCGAGCGTGGACTGCGCTCCCTGGATCGCGCCATCGAGGCGCGAGCGGCCGTCGCCGATGGGCTCGTCCATGGAACCCGAGATGTCGATGAGCTCCAGCACGCTCGACGGCTTGCGGATGGTGGTCCACTGGTCGATGGCCGCGGACACCACGTCCACCGCGGGCTGGGGGAGCGAGACGGTCGGCTTCGCCGGGTCCACGCCGTAGGCGGCGGTGAAGAGGTCGCCCAGGGGCACCGACTCGTCGAGCGGGCGGAAGCCGAACTGCGGCAGGATCCGCTGCGCGGTCTCGGTCTGCACGAAGGCGGCGAACGCCTCGCCGGCGGCGCGCTGCTCCGGAGTGACCCAGGAGGTGCCCAGCACGGTGATGGGGTTGTCCGACCACATCGATCCGCCGCTCGGGTAGACGGCGACCAGCTTCTCCTTCGGCGGGGTCAGCTTCTCCCCCGGCTCGACGGTGTGCGAATCGGCGTTGCCCTGGTTGTAGTTGAGCAGCGAGGTCTCCTCCAGCGCCACGGCGGAGACGTAGCCGGAGCCGCCCGTGCCGTTCTGCGTGCCCTTGTACAGGGTGTTCAGCACCTTGCCGGTGGTGTCGCCGTAGTGGATGACGCACTCCTCGAACACGCGCGAGAAGTCGGCCGCCGCTGCCACATCCGCGGTCGTGAGGTCCGCCGTCTTGTCGGCAGCGGCGTAGGACTGCATGAGGATGGCGGACAGACCCGTGGTGGAGGTGTTGGGGTTGGTCTTGGAGATCTTGAACGCGCCCCAGACCGGCTTGCCGACGCTCCCCCAGCCCTCCGGGTCCTGGCAGAGCTTCGCGAAGTCGGCGATGCCGATGTCCTTGTTCGGCCAGCCGAGCGCCTTCGCCATCGTCTCGGGCATGCCGAACACGATGGGGGTGTGGGTGAAGGACTTCGGCTCCCCGACGATGGCGGGCGACGCCGCAGCGGCCACCCGGGAGGTCCACACCGTTGAGGCGGGTGACCACATCGTCGGCCAGCGGCGGGGGTCCTCATCCGGCCAGTCGCCACCGGCGGTGAGGTAGCGGGTCGCATCGCCGGAGGTCACGTTGATCGGCCGCACGGTCGCGCAGGTCTTCAGCGACTTCGCCTCGGACGACTCCTTGAATGCGTCCGCGAGCGCGTCCAGCATGTTGACCTTCTCCGAGCTCGTGGCCACCACGACGCTGGTGCAGCCGTCATCTGCCCAGTCGGTGCCGGAGGAGGTCTCATCCACCGGCCCCGAGGCCGAGCAGCCGCTCAGCACGACGATCGAGGCGAGGGCGGCGATGCCCCAGCTCCGAAGGCGACGGCCCCGTGTCGTTGTGCGATTCCCCCTGCGCTGCTGACTCATGGCACCAGCGTATTCGGCGCTTCGCGCGAGCGGGAACTTCGAGACCCTTCCGTTGTCCGGAGGGTGGACGAACGGACGTCGGTGGAATATGTTGTGCGAAACAACTTTTTAGCGGAGGAGCAACGATGCCCCAGGCACTTCGGGTGGCGATGATCGGTCACGGCTTCATGGGGGCCGCCCACTCACAGGCATGGCGCGTGGCGCCGCGGTTCTTCGACCTGCCCGCCGACGTGCGGATGCAGGTGCTTGTGGGCCGCAATCTCGACAGCGCCCGCGCCGCGGCGGACACCTGGGGCTGGGACGAGGCGTCCGATGACTGGCGTGCCGTGATCGCACGCGACGACATCGACGTGGTCGACATCGTCACCCCGGGCGACACCCACGCCGAGATCGCCCTGGCAGCCCTGCGCGCCGGTAAGCACGTCATGTGCGAGAAGCCGCTGGCCAACACCGTCGCAGAGGCCGCCGAGATGACCGCGGTGGCCGAGGAGGCGGAGCGCAACGGTGTGCGATCGATGGTCGGCTTCACCTACCGCCGGGTGCCCGCAGCGACGTTCGCCCGCCAGCTCGTGGCAGACGGCCGCCTCGGCGAAATCCGCCAGATCCGCGCCGAGTACCTGCAGGACTGGCTCACCGACCCCGAAGCGCCGCTGACGTGGCGACTGCAGAAGGAGCGCGCCGGATCCGGATCCCTCGGCGACATCGGCGCCCACGCCATCGACATGGTCGAGTTCGTCACCGGGGCGCACCTCACCTCGGTGTCCGGACTGCTGGAGACCCTGGTGACCGAGCGTCCGCTGCTCGCCTCCGGCGTCGGGCTGAGCGGCACCGCATCGGATGAGCGGGGCGAAGTCACCGTCGATGACGTGGCGCTGTTCACCGGACGCTTCGACAGCGGGGCGCTCGGATCGTTCGAGGCGACACGCTTCCGGACCGGGCGCAAGAACGCCTTCCGGTTCGAGATCTCCGGCACGCGAGGCGCCCTGTCCTTCGACATGGAGCGCATGAACGAGCTGCAGTTCTACGACGCCACCGCGCCCGAGCTGGAGCTGGGCTTCCGGCGGATCCTCGTCACCGAGGCCGAGCACCCCTACGCGGGGGCCTGGTGGCCCACCGGGCACATGCTCGGCTACGAGCACGGCTTCAGCCACCAGGTGGTGGACTTCGTCACCGCGATCGCGGACGGGACTCCCGCATCGCCCAGCTTCGCCGAGGGCCTGCACATCCAGCGCGTGCTGGATGCCGTCGAGGCGAGCTCCGCGGCCGGCAGCACGTGGGTTCGGATCGAGTCCTGACCCCCTCCCCGAGACGTGCGCCGGTGGGCGAGAACCGGCGCACTGTGTGGATTCCCACCCGCGGACGGATGTCCCCCCCCCCCCCCCGTCAGATGCCTACGGGAAAGAGTCAGATGCCCGCGGGATCAGATGCCCGCGGGAAAGAGGTGACGGACGTAGAAGCGTGCGGCATCCTCGCCTGCGAACGACGGCACACCCGTATGACCGCCGAGGTTCGCCTGGAGTGTCTTCTCGGACGACCCGAAGGCGTCGAACAGGTCCAGAGCCATCTGCCGGTCGTTCCCCTCGTCATCCCACTGCAGCAGCATGTGGATCGGAATCGTGAGCCGGTGCGCGGCGTCGAGAACGCTGCGAGGCACGAAGCTGCCCGCGAAGAGCCCGGCTGCCACGATCCGCGGATCGCGGAGTGCGAGAGCGATGGCGATCGAGACGACGCCCCCGGAGACGGCGACTCGATCCCCGATGTCGTCACGCTGCTGCACCGCGTCCAGGGCGGCCTGCCACTCCGGTACGGCGCGATCCACCAGCGGCAGGATGAGTCGATCGACGAGGTCATCGCCCGGCGGCCGCCCGGCTGCGAGCGCCTCGCGCAACTCCGCGCGCACCTGCTCCGCTCCGGGAAGCGGCGGCCGCGCACCCGCGCCGGGCTGTTCGATCGCGATCGAGGCGATTGCCGACGATGCCGCGCTGCGCGCACGCGCGCGCAGACCCGGCCGCATGCGCTCCAGCGCGAACCCTCCGGGCTGTCCGAGCAGGATGAGAGGAGCCGGGGCCCCAGCCGAAGCCGCCGGTGTCCAGAGCACGCCGTCGATGTCTCCCAGCGTGAAGTCCCGCTCGATGAGCACCTCGTCGACGCGATGGTGGGTGGTGATGTTCATGGTCTCCATTCGGCGCCCGGTGTCCGGCCGTCGGCGTGACAGAATACGCCTGCCTGGTCGCAGCGGCTCGCCGTCGGAAATCCGCCACTGACGACGCCGATAGGCTCGAGGGATGGCTGCAGGCGCGACGATCCACACCTTCCAGGTCTCCCTCGCCGACGTCGACCGCGGCGTCTATGAGGAGCTCTCCCTCCGCGTCGCGCAGCATCCGTCCGAGACGGCCGCGTACATGCTCACCCGGGTGCTGGCCTATGCGCTGGAGTATGAAGAGGGCATCGACTTCACCGCGGGCATCTCCTCGGTGGACGAGCCCGCCATCCTCGTGAAGGACCTCACCGGGCGCATCACGGCGTGGATCGAGGTGGGCTCCCCCGACGCCGGCCGCGTCCACTTCGGCAGCAAGCTGGCCGACCGCACCGTGGTGTGGACGCATCGCGACCCGGCCAAGGTGATCGCCACATGGGCGGGCAAGCCGCTGCACCGCGCCGAGGACATCCGCGTGCGCAGCTTCGATCCCGGATTCATCGAGTCCGCGGTCGCGGCGGTGGAGCGGCGGAGCACGATGATCGTCTCTGTCACCGAGGGCCAGCTGTACCTGGATCTCAACGGGCAGTTGTTCACCACCGAGTTGCACGAGCGCGCCGCCGGCTGACTCATCATCGCCTGCCGCGAACGCAGGAGCACGTCGCGGAACCATGACCGATCCGGCGGATGGATCATGGGTTGGCGACATGATCATGATTTCGTGACAGACCACCGCATGATGCACCCCGGGAACACCGGCGTGTCACGGATCTGCATCATGCATTCCGCGGGGGTCGAAAACGCGGCATAATCCGGGATGAGCGGATTCTCACCCGAGTCCCCGACCGCTCACCCCCTCCGCCGGTTCTCCGGTCGTCCCCGAAATGTGGCCCCCATGCGCGTTCGTCGTACCGCTTCGTCGTCCCTTCGCACCGCGGCACTCGGCATCGTCGCCGCCCTCACCGTCGCACTCGGCATCGTCGCCGTTCCGGTGGCGGCGTCGGCGGTCGCACCGATCGTGATCGACGACTTCAGCGGGACGGTCACCGGCACGCGCTCCGTCGACTCGACCAGCCCGTCCGGCTACGGCTTCACCGAATCCGGAGGCGTGGGAATCGTGCAGACGTACTCGCCGAACGGCGGCTCGGTCACCGGCACCACCCTGCAGTACACCTTCGGCTCAGCGCTCGATCTCACCTCCAACGGCAACAACACCGAGTTCATGATCGGCGTTGAGAGCGTCACCCGTACCGGGAACGCTCCCGAGTGGGAAAGCGCGGTCACAGCCGCGATCTCGGTGACCGACACCAACGGCACCACCGGCGTCTACAACACCGGATACCCGGTAGTGACCGATTTCAACCAGATCATGAACTTCAGCTGCAACGGCATGTCGGCATGCTTCACGCCGTCGCCGGATTTTCACAGCGTGGCATCCATCACGGTCTCGTTCTACTCCCCGCGCAACCTCTCCCCCGACGTCACCACGATCCGCCTCACGGAGATCCGCACCACTCCCACCGGTGGCGCCCAGCCCGGCGCTCCCGCCGTCACCTTCGCCCCGGTGGGCGCCACCAGCCCGCGGTGGATCGAAGGGACAGGGCAACTCTCCTGGGATGTGTCGATCCTCTCCGACGGCCAGCCCGCCAGCCTGACGACCGGGCCCGCAGCCACCTCCTTCGCCGTCCAGACCACCGGCACGGTCTCGGCGGGCGGTGCGACGCTCACCAACCTGGGCAACGGACGCTACCGCTACACCACCACCGTGTCCGGAGCGGGAACGATCGCGCTGCGGGCTCCCGCGGGAATCGTGACCGACAACTGGGCGCAGTCGAACAGCGCTGCACTCAGTGACCCGGTGACCATCGCCCAGGGAACCGCGCCCACGATCAGCCCCCTCACCGCCACCGCCATCGTCGGGGTGGCCTTCAGCCGGCAGCTCTCCGCGACCGGCACCCCGGCACCGAGCTTCTCGGTGTCGGGCGGCCAGCTTCCGCCCGGGACGTCGCTCTCGTCCTCGGGTCTGATCTCCGGCACCCCCACCCAGGCCGGCACGTTCACGTCGTCCATCGCCGCATCCAGCGCGCTCGGATCGCCCTCGGCCGCCGTGACCATCACCGTCAACGCGGTGGGCTTCGTCACCTCCCCCAGCGTCTCGTTCACGATCAATCAGCCCGCCGACTTCACCGTGCGCTGGGAGGGCCCGGCGAACACTCCGGTCACCGTGGGCGGCACCCTCCCCGACGGAATCGTGTCGGAGCAGGGCGACAACTCCCTGCATCTGACCGGGATACCGACACGGGACGGTCGTTTCATCGTCCCCCTCACGCTTCCCGGCGACGTCACCCAGACACTCACCATCGACGTGCTCTCCGCCCCCGTGATCTCCGGGGCACTGTCGGCGGACGGGGCCGTGAACACCGCTTTCTCGCAGACGTACACCTCGGCTGGGTGGCCCGCTCCGAGCATGGACGTCGTCGGGACGCTGCCGGCCGGGCTCACCGCCACGACCAGCGGATCCGGCCTCACGGTCTCGGGCATTCCGCAGGCCACGGGTACCTTCACGTTCCAGGTCCGTGCCACCAACTCCACCCAGCAGACGCTGTTCCCGGTCATCGTCGTGATCGGGGCCGCCGCCGGCATCACGAATCTGGTCAGTAACACCAACGCCCCGGTCGGCGAGCGCACCGTCATCGCGATCGGTGTCGCGGGCTCGCCGGCACCGACAGTGACCGCCGTGTCCTCCCCGGGTGACGCAGCGCTGCCGTCCTGGCTCGCACTGGCCCAGAATCCCGGTGGCGGCTGGGAGCTGGTCGCGACCCCCGATGCCTCCAGCGTCCCGGTCACCGTTGCGGTCACAGCGACGAACCGGTGGGGT
This sequence comes from Microbacterium nymphoidis, assembly GCF_021044885.1. Lineage (GTDB taxonomy): Bacteria > Actinomycetota > Actinomycetes > Actinomycetales > Microbacteriaceae > Microbacterium > Microbacterium nymphoidis. The sequence goes on from NZ_JAJNOD010000001.1 coordinate 1,633,226, forward strand.
TCAGGGAGCAGCGAGACCGTGGTCAGGCCCTTCGTCGGTCCCTCGATCTCCGGCTCCACGGAGATCACCGCTCCCGTCGGCGTCCCGCTCACCCCGGTGATCCTCACCGTGAGCGGCGATCCGGTTCCCGCCCCGAACACCGGCGTCACCGTCATCGGCGACCTGTATGGCCTCCAGGTCACGCAGGAGGCCGGAAAGGTGACGTTCTCCGGCACCCCGACCAGCACGGGCACCTCCACTCTCCTGGTGACGGCCACTCAGTTCGGCGTGACGACCACCCACGAGGTTCTTCTCACCATCACACAGGCCCCGACGATCAACGCCGGCGCCGACATCCTGGTCACCATCGGCGACGAGATCGACCGGAAGATCGAACTGACCGGATATCCCGAGCCCTCGGTCGCCGCCACGGGTCTGCCGGAGGGGCTGAGCATCGTCACCGACGGGGACGGCACCTGGGTGCGCGGCACGGTGACCGAGAACGGTGAGCACGTCGTCGACCTCACGGCTGTGAATGGCACCACTCCCGCACACGACCAGCTGCGCATCACCGTCAACGAACCTGCGCGGATCACCTCGGCGCCCCGGGTCGAGTTCCCGTTCGGCCAGGATTCGACCTTCCTGGTGACGACCTCGGGGTATCCGGCACCGCACCTCTCCATCGCATCGCTGCCCAGCGGCATCACTTTCGTCGACAACGGCGACGGAACGGGCACGGTCTCCGGCCGGCCGACGAGCACGGGCACCTGGTACGCGACCGTCACCGCGGCGAACTCCCTGATGGACGTGCAGCCGCTGCAGATCGACGTCACCGACGAACCGGCGATCACGGCTGATGCCTCCTACGACCTGCCCGTGGGAGAGCCGGTCGACATCACGATCACGGCCAGCGGCTACCCGGCACCGGTCGTCACCGTCGCGGGTCTCCCCAATGGACTCACGGCGACAAGCACCCCCACCGGGGTGCGTGTCCAGGGCACGCCGACGCTGCCCGGGCTGTACCACCCCCTCGTGACCGCGACGAACGACCGCGGCACCGTCACAGCACAGCCCACGATGACCGTCGGATCGGCACCGGTCGCTGCGGTTCCCGTCGATCCGCGGTACCGCGTCGGTCAGCCCATGACCGTGCAGATCGCGACGGCCGGTTTCCCCGCTCCGACGATCACCGTGGACGCCCTGCCGGCCGGGCTGAGCCTGACACGGATCGACGATCTGCTCTGGCAGATCTCGGGCACTCCGACCGAGGTCGGAACGACGTTCACACTCGTCCGTGCCGAGAACGGCTTCGCTCCCGCATGGCTGGTGCCGATCGCCCTCGTGATCGACGCCGTGCCGCAGTTCACCTCCCTCGACGCGGCGACCTTCGCCCTCTGCGAGACGGGTACGTTCACCGTGACGACGACGGGCTACCCGAACGCGGCGCTCACCGCCTCCACGCTTCCCGATGGCCTCTCGTTCTGGCCGAACGCCGACGGCACCGCCACCATCACGGGCGCTCCGACGCAGAGCGGCGCATTCCCCGTCACCCTCACCGCCGCGAACGGCACCGAGGACGTCACGCAGGAGCTGACGATCACCGTCACCGAACCCGCCGCCATCACCGGCCCGGCGGACGCGCGCTTCCGCGCGGGTGTCGAGGGCGAGGTCACCATCACGACGACCGGCTTCCCGGTGCCGGAGCTCAGTGCCGTCGGAACTCCCGACGGGCTGGTCTTCGTCGACAACCACGACGGAACCGCCACGCTGTCGGGCATCCCGGTCGCGGGCGGGGCGAGCGACCTCGAGGTCCGCGCGGCCAACGTGCGGGGAGCGGCGTATCGCACCATTCCCATCACCGTCACGGAGCTGCCGCTGATCACCTCGGCGAACACCGCAACGGTGGGCATCGACTTCCGCCTGCCCGTCACCGTCTCCGGCTTCCCGGTGCCGACGGTGACCGCTGAGAATCTGCCCGCGGGAGTCATTCTGGTCGATGACGCGGATGGCATCGCGCTGGTCGGATCCGACGCGGCGCGGGGTGTGCACGAGATCACGCTGCACGCCGATGTCGACGGCACGGCCTATCGCGCCACGCAGCTCTTCACCCTCACGGTGGAGGATTCGCCGCGCATCACGAGCGGCACCACCATCGACACCCACGTGGGTGACGCGATCGCAGTCCCGGTGACGACGAGCGGATACCCGGCAGCGGCACTGAGCGTTGCCGGACTCCCCGACGGGATCACCTTCGCCGACAACGGCGATGGCACCGGTCTCTTCTCCGGCGCGACCACCGACGGCGGCCGGTTCACGATCTCGGTCACCGCGCAGAACGCGCGAGGAATCGACGCCGTCGAAGTCGTGGTGACCTCGACGGAGGATCCGGCGATCACCTCCGCGGATTCTGCCGTGGTCGGTGCAGAGTTCGTGCTGCCCATCACCACCGATGGTTTCCCCGCACCGGAGCTCAGCGCAGACGGTCTGCCGAAGGGCGTCGAGCTGACCGACGTGGATGGATCGCCGGCGCTCGTCGGAACGGACGTTCGCGGCGGTGAGTACACGTTCACGCTGCACGCGACCAATGTCGTGGGAACAGCGGACCAGTCGTTCACCCTCACCGTGCAGGAGGCACCGGCCTTCACGAGCGCCGACACCCTCACAGCGAAGATCAGGGACGACGTGCAGTTCACCGTGACGACGACCGGCTTCCCGGCGGCATCGATCGTAGATGCCGGGCTGCCCGCCGGCCTCACGCTGACAGACAACCACGACGGGACCGCCACGATCAGCGGAACCCCGACGACGTCCGGAACGAGCGCCGTCGTGCTCACCGCGGCGAACTCCACCGGCTCCGCCCTGCAGCTGCTGCGGATCACGGTGACGGCGCCGACCGTGTTCACCTCGCCCGCAGCGGCTGATTTCCGCGAAGGCGAGGCCGGATCCTTCACCGTGCACACCGAGGGCTTCCCCGTTGCATCGCTCGCTGTGGGGGCGCTACCTGCGGGTCTGAGCTTCGACGACGCCGGTGACGGTTCGGCGACGATCTCCGGGACTCCGACCGCCCCCGGCACCTACGCGGTCACGATCACGGCCACGCGGAGCGCCCTTCCCACGGCCGGCGTGCTGCGAAGCCTGCTCGCCGCCGCGACGGCGCAGGCCGACGCCGTCGACGGCGCGGTGCAACAGACGCTGGTGATCACCGTCGCCGAGCGCTCCGTGGAGCCGACACCGACACCGACACCAACACCGACGGATCCGGGAACCCCGACGCCCACCGACCCGGTGCCGAGCGGAACGGCGTCGCCGACGCCCACGCGCTCGATTCCCGCGGTGCCGGCTTCGCCCTCCGCCACCCCTCTCCCGTCGACGGGTGCAGAGGTGTCGGGAGCCCCGGTCGCGATCGTCCTGCTCCTCGCGGGTCTGAGTCTGTTCGCCCTCACGCGTCGTCGTACTCACCGCTCGGAGTAGCCCCCGGCTCCGAGCCTCCGAAACGAAGGGCGCCCCACGGGGCGCCCTTCGTCCGTCATCCGGGCCGTCGCCGGACGTCGCTACGAGTTGCGCAGCATACTGATGAGCTCGCCCTTGCGCTTTCCCGAGTAGCCCGAGATGCCGAGTTCCTTGGCTCGCTTGCGCAGCTCGGGAACGGTCCATTCGTCGTACGGCTCGGCGTCGCCGCCGCGTCGCCCCACGGCGGATCGGCCATCGCGCGCGGACGCGTTGGCGATCCGTGCCGCCTTCTGTTCCGATGCGCCCCCACGCCGCAGGGCGCGGTAGACCTTCTCGTCCTTGATCGATGAGTTGCGCTGAGGCATGTCCTCTCCGTTCTCTCGCGGGATCCACTGACCTTCCACCGTCTCGCGCTCGCCCGGGCTTCGCGAGGGGGGTGTCGGCCTGCGATTCAGCGGCGTAACGTGGAGAGACCGGGTGCAAAATACACACGGGTCGCACCCGGCGAACGGAGGTGCAGCATGACCGATATCCCAGGCCCCGATCGCGTCGCCCCGTCCGCGGACGACGCGGACTTCCTCAGCCCCGATCCGACCATCGCCCCCGAGCCCGCTGATGCCGACGAGCGCGGGATCGACGATGATCCGGATCCCGGCTTCCCCGATGACGAACGTCCGACGGGCTTCCCCGACGACGTGGAGAGTGCTCCCGGCGTGGGTTTCGGCGCCGGAGCAGAAGGAGAGGACTGACATGGACACCGCAGCTGACGAGCCACGCGAACACGCCGGAATCCTGGAGCCGGCCTTGTTCGACGATGCCGCGGCCGGGCACCCCAGCCAGGCCGAGGGTGAGGATTCAGACCGGGACGGTGATTCCGCCGATCCGCGCCCCGCCGGCCACCCCTCGCAAGCCGAGGGCGACGACGACTGAACCGGAAAGATCGAAAACGCACCCCGGATCGCGTTCCGGGGTGCGTTTTCGATCTCCCACCGGAGTCGGGCCGGCTGAGGAGCGGGCAGATTCGGAGAAGCGCACCGGGGTGGAGCACTTGTAACGTGGCGTCAGACGAAAGGGAAAGCCATGAGCGACACCAGCGCAGGACGCATGACCGCCACCGAACGCGCCGCCGTGAAGGCACGCGCAGCCGAGCTCCGAGCGGAGCAGAAGCGCGCCGCCGCCGAGGACAAGGCCGCTGCCGAGCTGCAGGACGTGCTCGATGCGATCGCCAAGCTGCCCGATGACGAGCGCGCCGTGGCAGAGCGGGTGCATGCCGTCGTGCTCGCCACGGCCCCGCAGCTGCAGCCTCGCACGTGGTACGGGATGCCGGCGTATGCGCTCGACGGCAAGGTCATCTGCTGGTTCAAGAACGCGAGCAAGTTCCGCGACCACTACAACTCCCTCGGCTTCGAGAACGCCGCCGCGCTCGATGAGGGAACGATGTGGCCCATCGTCTACGCCATCACCGACATCTCGGCCGCCGACGAGGAGCGCATCGCCGCGCTGGTCACCCGAGCTGTCTCCTGACATCCGTTTCATTGCGCGCAAAACGCTCCTATTCACGGGGAATAGGAGCGTTTTGCGCGCAATGAAACGGGTGAGGGGCTACGACAGGAGCACAAGCTCCTGCGTGGGGCGGGTCATCGCGACGTAGAGGTCGACGGCGCCAGTGACGCCGTCGCCGAAGGCGTCGGGTCGCATGATGACCACCAGGTCGAACTCCAGCCCCTTGGCCGTCACCGGTGTGAGGAAGCGGACCCGCTCGTGCGACGCGAAGGCGGACGAGGCAAACGAGTCGTCGGCGATCACGGCGGCGAGCCCCTGCGGATGAGTGTCCAGCCACGCCCGCAGCACGTCATCGCGCTCAGACACCAAGCCGTGGCGTACCGGGATGCCGGATTCCCGCACCGACGTGGGCACGTTCGCATCCGGAAGCACCGCGCGGATCACCGGTGCGGCCGCGGCCATGACCTCGGCGGGGGTGCGGTAGTTGACCGTCAGCCCACGCTCGCGCACATCGCGGATGCCCACGCGCTCCAGCCGCTCGCGCCAGGACTCCGTGAACCCGGCGCGCGCCTGCGCACGATCGCCCACCACCGTGAAGCTGCGTGAGGGGTCGCGGCGCAGCAGCATCGCCCACTGGGCGTCGGTGAGCTCCTGCGCCTCGTCCACCACGATGTGCGCGAACTGCCGGGACACCTCGTCGCGCGCAAGACCGGGCAGCGCGTCCCAGTCCACCAGCTTCTCGCGGAGGGCCGCGCTGTCCTCACCGCGCAGCATCATGATCGCGCCCTCGCCGTCATCGTCGGCGTCCACGAGGTACTCCACGATCTCGGCTCGATAGCGACGTTCGACGGCCTCCGCCGCGTCACGTTCGCGCTGTGCTGCGAACCGGCCCGGATCCCCCACCCGCAGACGGGCCGCGTCCAGCAGCGGAAGATCCGCATCGGTCCACGCCCGCGGATCATCCCGCTGCAGCAGCGCCACCTCGTCCGCGGACAGCGACGGCGCCACGGCCGCGAGCGCGACCGGATCGGAGAACAGCCGTGCCAGCACGTCGCCGGCTTCGAGGATGGGCCACACGGCATCGAACGCCGTGGCCAGCTCGTCGTCGCGCTCCAGAGCACGGCGGAGGTACCGGGCATTGGCGGCATCCTCGCCGTAGCGATTCACCAGGATGCGCAGCACCTCCTCCCACACCGCGCCACGGGCTTCGTTGTGCACCTCCCCGTACTCGACGGCCTGCATCGCGCGCTCCCAGTCGGCGGGGGTGATGCGCATGTCGGCCCACTCGGTCTCGATCACGGTGTCCTGCGCGGGGACCTGCTCGAAGAAGCGAACGGCGTCCTCCACCGCGCCCACCAGGGGCAGCGACTGCTTCAGCGCCCGCACGCGCGGATCGGCTTCAGGGATCGCATCCGCCGACTCCGGAACGAGGTCGTCCAGCGTTCCGATGCGGACCCCCTCTTCCCCGAGGCTCGGCAGGACGTCTTCCACGTAGGCCAGATAGGGCTGGTGCGGGCCGATGAACAGCACGCCGCCGCGTCGCTCGTCCAGGCGGGGATCGGCGTACAACAGGTACGCGGCGCGGTGCAGGGCAACCACGGTCTTGCCGGTTCCGGGGCCGCCGTCCACCACGAGCGCGCCATGGGACTCGTCGCGGATGATCGCGTCCTGATCGGCCTGGATGGTTCCGAGGACGTCGCGCATACGCGCCGAACGGCTCGTGCCGAGGCTGGCGATGAAGGCTGACTGATCGTCGAGCGCCGCCGCATCCGTGAGCGCGTCGGGGGTGAAGCCCTCATCCCAGTAGTCGGTGATCCGGCCACTGGTCCATCGATAGCGTCGACGGCTGGCCAGTCCCATGGGGTCGAGGTGCGTGGCGCCGAAGAACGGCTCGGCGGCGGGGGTGCGCCAGTCGATGAGGAGACGCTTACCGTCGGCGTCGGCGAGGCCCAGGCGCCCGATCCAGACGGGCTCGGACCCATCGGCCGGTGTCATCCGCCCGAGACAGAGGTCCACCCCGAAGCGCTGGAGCATGCGCAGCCGCGCGCCGAGACGGCGCACGGCGAAGTCGCGGTCGAGGCGCTCCTGATTGTTGCTCCCGCCGCCGCGGGAGGCATCCGCCAGGCGGCGCGCGGTGTCGAGGAGCTGGTCGTCGATCGCCGCGGCGATCTCGGCGAAGCGCTGCTCATCGGGTCCGATGAGAGCGGGGGTGTTCTTGAAGGAGAGGGAGTCGGGCAGGGCGAACGGGGAATGGGACAAGGCATCAACTCCGGTTTCACACGAGCCGGCGGACGCGGTGCCGAACGGGTGCGCACCGTGTCCGCGTCGGCGCAGAGTCCCCTATTGTGCACCCCGCAGGGGCCCTTGCGGCAAGGCCCCCTCCCTGACGTATCCTGGATGTAGCGGGAGGTTCCAACACCTCCCGTTCGTCGTCTGTCGAAGCCGGTGTCCATCCGTGAGCGACTCTCGTCCATATTCACGGCTCGGGGCATCGTCCCCCGTCAGCCGATGCGAGAGGCTCGTCATGAAGGGACGGGAATCATGGGCAGCAACACCATCCTCATGGGGATCACCGACAGCGACGCGGGCCTGCGGGCCTTCGACTGGGCAGCCGACCGTGCTGCAGCGCTGGGCCAGGAGCTCCACGTCATCTCCGTCGTCGGCGGCGCCACCGGAAGCGTGGGAGATCGGGCCGCGCGCGACGAACGTGAGTTCCAGACCGAGCAGCGGCTGATGGAGATCGTGCGCCCTCGGCGCGAGGCGGGACTGTCGATCGCCACGGAGGCGATCAGCGGCGACCCCGTGCGGGTGCTGCTGGAGCGCTCGAAGGACGCCGCTCTGCTCGTGATCGGCAGCGACCGGCTGGCTGACGACCAGCGGGCTCGCGGCGAGCACGGCTCGCGCATCACGGCGGGGGCCGCCTGCCCCGTGGTCGTGGTCGCCGAGATCGTCGAGCGGGAGCGCTCGGGTGTGGTGGTGGGCGTCGACGGATCCTCGATCTCCGAGGCGGCGATCGCGTTCGCCGCCGGTGAGGCCCTTCGTCTCGGCGAGCCGCTGATCGCCCTGGGCGTGTGGACCCCGCTGCAGGCGGTCTCCAGCCCCGTGCTCATCACCAGCGAGTACAAGGCGTCGTTGCAGACCCTCACGGAGGAGACCGTCACGGCGGCCGTCGCGGGGATCCGGGACGCGCACCCGGAGCTGGACGTGCGAGTGGAGGTCGAGGCGGGATTCCCCTCGACCGTCATCCTCAGCCACGCACGCACGGCTCGTCTCGCGGTGGTGGGAAGCCACGGTCGCGGCGCGATCGCCCGTTTCCTGCTCGGATCGGTCAGCACCGAGGTGCTCGCGCGCCCCACGTCCGTCGTCGCCGTCGTCCGCTGATCAGCCCTGCAGCCGGGGGTCCTCGGTGGGATCCGCGTAGGGCACCGGGCAGGCGCCCGACTCGTCCGTTCCGGTGAGCTCGAAGTGCCAGGGCTCGTTGTTGTACACGTTGCACAGACCCCAGCGCGCTCCGTACTGCATGAGCCAGTAGTAGGCGTCGGTGAACCCGACGTCCACCGCCTCCCCCCGGACGTGCGCGGACGTGGTCGGCGTCGCGACCCAGCGTGCCGCCTCCTCGAGGCTGCCGTAGTCCGCCACGGCGTCGTCCAGCAGCTTCTGCTGATACCGCTCGGTGCGCCACCCACTCGTGACGCGGAGGTCGATGCCGTCGGACTCCGCGGCCTTCGCTGCCTCCCGCAGCGCCGCCAGCAGCTCCCGGTTCAGACCGGCGATCGCGGCCTCCGATCCGTCCGGGTCCAGCGGCTCACCGTCCGGCACCATTCCGTCGGCCTCCCCGATCTCACCGGCCGGCTCGACCTGCCCCGCCACCTGCGGGCGCGGGGACAGCGCCTGTGACACCGCCGCAGCCACCACGCAGGTGATCAGCGTGAGCACGAGCGCCACGAGGGCGAGGCGGAGCAGGAACGGGGGGCGTGTCTGGGTGCGGTTCATAGTGGTCATTCCACGCGGGCGCGTGTTGCGAGGGCGTATGCCGAAATCGATACGCCCGCGATATGCCCGGGTCCGTAGGCTCGGAGCATGCGAGTACTGATCGTGGAGGACGAGCCGTTCCTGGCCGAGGCCATTCGCGACGGCCTGCGCCTGGAGGCGATCGCTGCGGACCTCGCCCTCGACGGCGACGCGGCGCTGGAGCTGCTGGCGATCAACGCCTACGACGCAGTGGTACTCGACCGTGACATCCCGGGGCCGTCGGGCGACGAGATCGCCCGCCAGATCATCGCTTCGAGCGCCGGGACGCGGATCCTGATGGCAACGGCGGCTGACCGGCTGGATGACAAGGAGAGCGGCTTCGAACTGGGCGCCGACGATTACCTCACCAAGCCGTTCGTCCTGCGCGAGCTGGTGCTGCGCCTGCGGGCACTCGCCCGCCGGCCTCGCGCCACCCTGCCGCCCGTCCACGAGGCAGCGGGGCTGCGCCTGGACACGTTCCGGCGCGAGGTCTATCGCGACGGGCGCTACATCCCCCTCACACGCAAGCAGTTCGCCGTACTGGAGGTCCTGATGAGCGCCGAGGGCGGGGTGGTGAGCGCGGAGGATCTGCTCGCACGCGCCTGGGACGAGAACGCCGACCCGTTCACCAACGCGGTGCGCATCACGATCTCGGCGCTACGCAAGCGCCTGGGCGAGCCCGGGCTCATCCACACCGTGCCGGGTGTGGGGTACCGCTTCGGCGAGAACGCATGAACGCCCCGTACCGCCCCCGCGGCCTGTCCATCCGCATGAAGCTCACGCTCACCTACGCGGGCGTGGCCGCCCTCGCCGGCGGGGTGATCTGGGCGGTCGCTCTGGCATACGCCGTGCGGTACGTGCCGACGGGTCCACTGAACGATGCGAACCGGGGATGGATCCCCAATCAGCAGGATCTTCTCAACGCCTTCCTGCCCCGCGCCACACTGGCGTATGCGATCGTCGTGCTCGCCGGCTTCATCGGCGGATGGTTCCTCGCCGGACGCGTGCTCCGCCCCGTCCACGCCATCACCGACGCCGCCCGGCTGGTGAGCCAGGGCTCGCTGTCGCACCGCATCGCGATGCCCGGCGCGGGCGACGAGCTGCACGACCTGGCCGACGTCTTCGACGACATGGTGGCGCAGGTGGAGGGCCGGCTCAACGAACAGCGCCGGTTCGCGGCGAACGCGTCCCACGAGCTGCGAACGCCCCTGGCGGTGACGCGGACGATGCTGGAGGTGGCGGCCACAGATCCGCAGGCGGACACCGAGCAGCTGATCCAGCGCCTGGCGAGCATCAACGATCGCGCATCCGCCACGATCGAAGCGCTGCTGCTGCTCTCCCGCGTCGACAACACGGCCGTCACCCGTGTGCCCGCGGATCTGTCGCTGGCGGCCGAGGAGGCGCTGGAATCCGCGCTGCCCCTGGCCGAGAAGCGCGGGGTCACCCTGATCGAACGCTGCGACCCGGCCCCCGTGATCGGGGACCCGGTGCTGCTGGTGCGCCTCGCGGCCAATCTCGTGGGCAACGCGATCGCGTACAGCGGCACGGTGGAACCGACGGTGTGGGTCTGCACGGAGACCCGTCCCGGCGCCCGTTCGGTGCTCACCGTGGAGAACACCGGGGCGGAGCTCGACGCCGATGCCGTGGCGACGTTCACGGAGCCGTTCGCGCGCGGTGAGCGCACCGCACGTCGCGCGGAGGGCGACACCGCCGGGGTCGGGCTGGGGCTGGCCATCACGGCCTCCATCGTGCGTGCGCACGGCGGCTCGCTCCAGCTGTATCCGCGCCCCGGCGGCGGACTCTACGTGGAGGTCTCCCTGCCGTCCTGACCCGGGGCTCAGTCGCGGATCTCGATGATGACCGCGGCCGCGTTGTCGGGAGCGCCGGCGTCCTGGATCGCTGCGGCAAGATCGTCCCGTGCGGCGACCACGCTGGTCCCTGCGGCCAGGATCTCCTCGATGCGCACCGTGGGCAGCGTGGCGTGCACGCCGTCGGTCGTCAGCAGCAGCCGGTCGCCGCGCACCACGCGGACGCCGGTGATGTCCGGCTCCGAATCCAGCGCTGCGGAGACGGCCCGATTGAGGACGGCCCGCCGCGGATGGAGCCGCGCCTCCTCATCGCTCAGCCGCCCCTCTTCCACCAGCGCCGCCACCTCCGAATGATCGAAGGTCAGCTGACGCAGCACGCCCTCACGCATCAGCCAGGCCCGCGAGTCGCCGAGGTGCGCGATCGTGACCACGTCACCCGCGAGCGCCATCACCGTCAGGGTGCAGCCGCTCTCCGCGTCGCCGCTGTCAGCCGCCGCGGCTGCGAAAGCCGCCTCCAGCGCATCAGCCCGGTGCCCGGCGGATCGAACGGCTCCGACCGCGCGGCGTGCGGCCGCCGCGCCGGCCGGCCCGAAACCGTCCGCCACGGCCCAGACCTCGTCCCCCGCCATCACCGCATCGGCCTGGTCGGCTCGGGATCCCTGCAGCAGCAGGGTCTCCGCCTGCACCTCGGGCGTCGTCGTCGTCATCATCTCGATCTCCTGTCTGCGAAGGTCAGCGATGAGTTCGTGGACGACGACGCGCCGCGACCGCAGGTCCGCCTCGGTCTGGCGCCAGTACGACGTCAGCTCGGCGGCGGCTGCGGCCGCGGGCAGATCGGTGATGGTGCGGATGCGTGCCAGCGGGACGCCGACACGGCGCAGCGCCGCCACCAGCCGTGCCCGCTCCACCTGCTCCGGCGCATAGCTGCGGTACCCCGTGAGCGGATCGACCGCCACGGGGGCGAGCAGGTCGAGCCGGTCGTAGATCCGCAGCGCCTTCGGGGTGAGCCCGGTCAGTGCGGCGAACTCGCCGATCGTGAATCGCGCCATGTCCTCTTCCTCATCGCGTCGGCGAAAGACCGCCGAAACACGAGGATCAGCCCTGCCCCAGGGGCAGACGCAAGCTCATTCGACCATGTCGTCGGTGACGCGTCCGCCGGTCTGCAGCGTGTGGATCCATCCCGACAGGTCGAAGCCCTGCCGCTGCGCCTCCATGAGGAACTCCGACTCCACCTCGCCGGAGAGCCGCGGCGTGCGCGAGAGCAGCCACAGGTGCTTGCGATCGGGCGTGCCCACCAGCGCGACGGTGTAGTCGGGGTCGAGCTTCAGCACCCAGTAATCACCCTCCGTGAAGGGGATCCACCGCAGCGCCTGCGGCAGGAACGAGACCTTGAGACGGCTGAACGCGCCGCCGGTCGGCCGCGCGACCCCGACGGCCTGGCGCGGACGGGCATCGCCGTCGAAGGAGCGGTTGTCCACCCGGACCGTGCCGTCGTCCTGCAGGGTGTACTCCGCCGTGACGTCCGCACCATCGGTGGGCTCCTGCAGCAGCGGGAGCCTGCCGATCTCGTACCAGAGCCCCGCATACCGAACCAGATCCACCGCATCCACGGCCGTCACGTCGATCTTCTCCGCCATGATCACTCCTCACGTCTTCGTTGTCCGAGCCTAGGTCGTGCATCGTGCACGTGCACAAGACGCGACAGCGTTGCGCCCCACTCCCACCCCACCGTCAGGTTCGTGCATCGTTCATCCCACGGACTCTCACACCCGCTACGCTCCCCGGCATGTCGATGGAGCACGTGGGACCGGCGACCACACTGGCGCGTGGGCTGCGCCGGCTCGAACCCGACGACTGGCGCCGGATCGAGGCCGCAGCATTCCACGCCGAACCCGAGGTGCTGGACTGCCTCGACAGCGATCCGCACCCGCAGCGCCACCGGCGCTGGCTCAGCACGAGGCGCCGGCCCACCGCCCTCGCGACGCGGCTGGCAGCTCTTCCGGCGCAGCGTCTCGCCGCCATCCGTGAGGATCTCCTCCGCGCCATCGCGGATCTCCGCAACCGCCAGCTCATCGACGACGCCACCGCCGTTCGCGCCGCCGAGGCCCCGCCCGGTCACCTCGGCCTGCGGCTGTCGTCCTAGCCGGCTCAGAGCAGATCGAGAAGACTCCGCAACTCGCCGATGCGGTCCGCCTGGGCATCGGCGAGATGCTGATGTCCGCCGCCGAAGTGCACGAAGCGCGCGCCGAGCGCGTGAGCGATGTCGCGATCGTGATTCGTGTCGCCCACCATCAGCATGTCCGCCGGATCCACCCCGGCTCGATCCACCCACGCGGCGATGACGTCGTGCTTGGACGCGGCGTACGGGTCGGTGATGCTGAGCACCGCCTCGAACCGATCGGCCAGTTCGAAGGGCCGCAGCTGCTCGTGGAGGAGATCGGACAGCGTGGCCGACGCCAGCACCTGGCGGACCCCGCGCTCATCCAGCAGCCGCATGGTCTCGCGCGCGTCCGGTCGCAGCTGCGCCGTGCGCGCCGAGGAGTCGAGCACACGGAGATACAGATCGGCAGCATCACGGAACTGCGCGGGGGTGATGCCCTGGCGCGCGTAGAAGTCGGCGACGGGGAAGCCGAAGCTCGCCCGATACGCCTCGACATCGGCGATCGTCGCGAGCCCGTAGGCCGCGAGCACATGGTTCATGGCCCCCAGGCAACGGTCCACGTCGTCGAGCAGGGTGCCGTTCCAATCCCAGCAGACCACACGCACGACCATTCCCCGACCCTAGTGGACCCGCCGGCGCACCGACGATCGGACGGATGAACGTGCACATTTTCGTGCCGCCGACGGGTCGAATCCGCCGCCTGACGTGCTTGAATCCTGGGTAGCGGCACCGAGGCCGCCTGAACGATGGAGTTCCCTGTGTTCGAGAGCACCTTCCCCGACGTGGACATTCCCGATGTCAGCGTCTACGACTATCTCTTCGCCGACCTCACCGACGAGGACGCCGCCCGCATCGCGTTCATCGACCCGGCCACGGGCGCCGAGACCAGCTATGGCGCACTGCGCGGCCAGATCGACGCCTTCGCCGGCGCGCTGGCGGCCCGCGGCGCGGGCGTGGGCACGACCCTCGCCCTGCTGAGCCCGAACATCCCGGCGTTCGCCACGGTGTTCCACGGCGCGCTGCGTGCAGGTGTCACGGTCACCACCGTCAACGCGCTGTACACGGCGGACGAGATCGCGCACCAGCTGCGGGATGCCGGCGCCACGTGGCTCGTCACCATCTCCCCCTTCCTGGCCCAGGCGAAGGCTGCCGCCGCGGAACACGGCATCGACGATGACCACCTCGTCGTCATGGACGGCGCGGACGGCCACCCCAGCCTGCGCGACCTGCTCGTCGAGCAGCGACCCGCCCCCGACGTCACCTTCGACCCCGCCACCCACATCGCGGTGCTCCCGTATTCGTCGGGAACCACGGGACTTCCCAAGGGCGTGATGCTGACGCACCGGAATCTGGTCGCCAACGTCCAGCAGGCGGACACCCTGCTCGATGTGTCCGCCGAGGACCGCGTGCTGGCCGTGCTGCCGTTCTTCCACATCTACGGCATGACGGTGCTGCTGAATCTGGCGCTCATCCAGCGCGCGGCGCTGGTGCCGATGCCCAAGTTCGACCTCGTCCAGTTCCTCGAGCTGATCCAGAAGCACCAGTGCACCTACGTCTTCGTGGCACCGCCCATCGCCGTGGCGCTCGCGAAGCACCCGATCGTCGACCAGTACGACATCTCGAGCATCCGGATGCTGTTCTCCGGCGCTGCGGCCCTGGACGGCGACACCGCGACGCTCGCCGCGACGCGCGTGAACTCCAAGATCCGGCAGGGCTACGGCATGACCGAGATGAGCCCGGCCTCGCACATGATCGGCTTCGACGACGAGATCAGCCCGATCAGCTCCATCGGCCGCCTCGTTCCCAACATGCAGTGCAAGCTCGTGGACGCCGAGACCGGTGCGGAGCTCACGGAGTTCGGGGAGGACGGCTTCACCGAACCCGGTGAGATGTGGCTGCGCGGCCCGAACGTCATGGTCGGCTACCTCAACCGCCCCGACGCCACCGCGGAGACGCTGGACGCCGACGGCTTCCTGCACACCGGTGACATCGCCAAGGCGCACCGCGACGGCTATTACACGATCGTGGATCGCCTGAAGGAGCTCATCAAGTACAAGGGGTACCAGATCGCCCCCGCCGAGCTGGAGGCCCTGTTGCTCCAGCACCCGAAGATCATGGACGCTGCGGTGATCGGCGTGGACGATGAGGATCACCAGGAGATCCCGAAGGCGTTCGTGGTGGCGGCTCCGGACTCGGGTCTCACCGCGGAGGACGTGATGTCGTTCGTCGCCGAGCACGTCGCGCCGCACAAGAAGGTCCGCCGCGTCGAGTTCATCGAGGCGGTGCCGAAG
Source organism: Microbacterium nymphoidis (assembly GCF_021044885.1). Taxonomy (GTDB): domain Bacteria; phylum Actinomycetota; class Actinomycetes; order Actinomycetales; family Microbacteriaceae; genus Microbacterium; species Microbacterium nymphoidis. The sequence goes on from NZ_JAJNOD010000001.1 coordinate 1,648,429, forward strand.
TCGTCCGCCGGCAAAATCCTGCGCAAGGACCTGCGCGCTCGCGAGCGCGCAGCCGCCGCGTCCTGAGCAGGCCCGGAACGTCGCCTCAGCCCGCCAGGGCCGGGGCGACGTTCTCGTTCCACACGTCGAAGCCGAGCTTGATGATCAGCACCGAGACGACGATGAGGAACGCCGCGCGGATGAAGCCGGTACCGCGGGCGATCGCCATCCGTGAGCCCAGATAGCCTCCCGCCATGTTGGCGACGCCCAGCACGATGCCCAGGGCCCAGATCACCGATCCGTGCGGGATGAACAGCAGCAGCGCACCGAGGTTGGTGGCGACGTTGACGATCTTCGATTTCGCGCTCGCCTGCAGGAAGTCATAGCCGAGCAGGCCCACTAGAGCGATCACGAGGAAGCTGCCCGTGCCGGGGCCGATCATCCCGTCATAGAAGCCGATCGCAGCGCCCACGCCGATCGCGATCGCGTAGTGGCGGTGGCCGTGGAAACGCAGCGCCGCCTCGCGGCCCAGCTGCGGGCGCACGGCGGTGATCACCGCGACCACGATGAGGGCGATGATGATGATCGGCTTGAACGCCGACGATGGCAGCACGGTGGCGACGAAGGCGCCGCCCAGCGATCCGCACAGCGCGACGAAGGCCATCGGCAGTGCGGTGCGCAGGTCCGGTTTCGCGCGCCGGTAGAAGGTGACAGCGCTCGTGGTGGTCCCGAAGATCGAGGCGAGCTTGTTGGTGGCCAGCGCCTGCACCGGGGCGAGACCGGGCACGAGCAGCAGAGCGGGCAACTGCAGTAGCCCGCCTCCGCCCACGACCGCATCGATCCAGCCCGCGGCGAAGCCCGCGAGCACGATGAGGATGAGGGTTCCCCAGGTCAGTTCCTCGACGCCCAGCACCCCTCGACCCTATCGCCGTCTCGCACGGCCCCCGGTCGCGACGGAGGTCGTGCTTTCATCGCGCGCACATCGCTCGAATTCACCCCGAATGGGAGCCATTTGCGCGCTATGAACGGCTTCGGGACTCCGGCTACGCCGGGGGACGCGTGGTGGGAGCGTCGATGGCGGAGTGGTCGCCGAGACGATGCCAGCGACGGTTGACGTACGCGAGGGAATCCGTGGTGTCGCCCGCGGTGATGTCGCGGTTCATCCCCACCTGCAGCACCCGTGCCGCGATCACCGTGGATCCGTCGGCGTCGATGGTGTCGATGATCTGGCAGCGCAGCCACGCCCGCACCCCGTGGAACACGGTCTCGCCGGTGGACAGACGCGTCCACGACTCGGTGTCGGCGAAGCGGTCGATCCCCTTGGTGGCGCCGATCTGGGCGAGTTCCAGATCCTGGGCATCGAGGAGGTGCACCACGACGGTGTCGGCCTCGACGATGACCTTCGTGGCGGAGGAGAGCGTCGTGACGGAGAACATGAGCAGCGGCGGGTCGGCGTTCACCGATGCGACCGAGGTCGCCGTCAGCGCCACAGGTCCCGCTCCGGCGTCCGCCGTGATGACGGCGACGCCACCCGGGTGCCCGCGAAACGCGAGCTTGAACAGCTCGGCCGTCACCTCGGCGTCCACATGGGGCGCGTCCGCGTGCAGCTGATCGGGAAAGTCCGGACTCATACTTCGACCGTATCCCCGCCCGGACCCCGCGGGATCGATCCATCGTCAATTCCCGTCACGAAGCCCTGCGGGACTTCCCTTTGCGGGCGAGAGTGCCCGCGTTGCGCCGGTTCTCGCCCACGTTCGGAACGTCCCGCGGCCACGCCGGGGCGACAGGGACGGCGGGGACGATGCCAGGAACGACTGCGACGGCGGGGACGACAGCGACGCCAGGACGACAGCGACGGCGGGGACGACAGCGACGCCAGGGACGACAGAGACGCCAGGGACGACAGCGACGGCGGGGACGATGCCCGGGCGGGACGGTGAGGCGACGGATCACGGGCACCGTCGAGCAGCGCGGCGACCGGCGGTCTGATGACGACGCGGTCTGATGACGGCACGGTCTGATGGCGGCGCGGTTCAGTGTGGGAGGCCGGCGGCGAGCTCGGCGAACACGTCCGCGGCAGAGGGGGCCGGCGACGACGAGGCCAGCAGGGCCGCACCCTGCCCTGCCCACAGCGACAGCAGCTCTCCGCGGTCGAGTTCGGCGGCACGTGAGCGGAAGCGGCCGGTGAGCCAGTTCTGCGCGGGGAACGGGGCGATGGACTCGCCGGTTTCGATGGCCGAGACGGCGACGTTTCGCACCCCGCGTGCGAGGCGACCGCTCATCGCGCGGGTCAGCACGGTTCCCGACTCGGCCACGCCCGCGAGCGCGGCGCGGTGCGAGGCCGGCGCGGCAGACTCGGCCGCGCGCAGGAACGCCGTCCCGATCTGGACCCCCTCGGCGCCGAGCGCGAACGCCGCGGCGACCCCGCGACGATCGGCGATCCCGCCCGCCGCGATCACGGGCACTGAAACCGCGTCGGTGACAGCCGGCACCAGGGCGATCGTCCCGATGAGCGATTCCTCGGCGGGTGCCAGAAACGAGACCCGGTGCCCTCCGGCCTCCGGCCCGGTCGCCACCACGGCGTCCACTCCGGCACGTTCCAGGAACACCGCTTCGGCCGGGGTGGTGGCGGTACCCACCACGACGATGCCGGCCTCGTGGAGGCGCTCCATGGTCTGCCGGTCCGGCACGCCGAACACGACGCTGAGCACGGCGGGGCGGGCCGCGATCACGGCCTCGAGCTGCTCGTCCACATCGGGCAAGAACCGCGCCGGACGCTCGGGCACCTCCAGCCCCACCTGTTCGAACAGCGGGGCGAGGGCGGTTGTCGCCGCCTCCCAGTCGACGTCGTCCGGCGAGACCTCGTCGCCCGTGGGCATCCACAGGTTGAGGGCGATGGGCCGATCCGTCCGCGCCCGCAGCTCGGCCGCGGTGCGGGTGATCCGGTCGGCGTCGTAGCCGTAGAGACCATAGGAGCCGAGGCCGCCCGCATTGCTCACCGCGGCGGTGAGCTCCACCGATGACAGCCCGCCGAAGGCCCCGAGGACGATCGGCGAGTCGATTCCGAGCAGGGCAGGCAGTCGCGACGTCATGCCCTCACGCTACGCCCCCCCGCCCTCGTCAGCGCCCCTGCCCTCCGTCTGGTCCCACTTCCTGCTGTCCATGCTCCGGCGCCATGCGTTTTCTGAGACCACGGGCGGCCGTGCTCTCAGAACATACCGAAATCACCGGCGGCATCCGCAGTTCGTGAGACCGGCGCAGGGTGCGCGCGACGAGTGGGATCATGGAGGGATGAAGATCCTCTCGATCCAGTCCGCGGTCGCCTACGGGCACGTCGGCAACTCCGCGGCCGTCTTCCCGCTGCAGCGGATCGGCGTCGAAGTGCTCCCGGTACCCACCGTCAACTTCTCCAACCACACCGGCTACGGCGCATGGCGCGGCCCCCTGCTGGATCCGGAGCAGGTCCGAGACATCATCACCGGCATCGAGGAGCGGGGCGTGTTCGGCGGCATCGATGCCGTGCTGAGCGGATATCAGGGCGGGGAGGGCATCGGTGACGTCATCCTCGACGCCGTGGCCCGCGTGAAGGCGGCCAACCCCGATGCGCTGTACGCGTGCGACCCCGTGATGGGCAACGCCAAGTCGGGATGCTTCGTAGCCCCCGCGATCCCAGTGCTGCTGCGCGAGAAGGTCGTACCGGCGGCGGACATCATCACCCCGAACCAGTTCGAGCTGGGCTTCCTCACCGGCACCGAACCGGACACGCTCGAGTCCACCCTCGCCTCCGTCGACGCCGCGCGCGCGATGGGCCCCTCCATCGTCCTGGTCACCAGCGTGGAGCGCCCGGACCGGCCCGAAGGCACGATCGAGATGCTCGCCGTGGACGACTCTGGTGCATGGATCGTGCAGACTCCGCACCTGCCGATGAAGGCCAACGGCTCGGGCGATGTGACGGCAGCGCTGTTCACCGCCCACTACCTGGAGACCCGCTCGGCGGCCACCGCACTCGCGCGCACGGTGTCGAGTGTCTTCGATCTGCTGCAGAACACCCTCGACTCCGGCGAACGCGAGCTGCAGCTCGTCGAGTCGCAGGAGGCCTATGCACACCCGCGCCTGCAGTTCGAGGTGACGCAGGTCCGCTGATCCGGCGCCTCAGCCCACGGGTTCCGCCGGAGGCACGGCCTTCGGCGGACTCGTGATCACGGCGCCGATCGAGGCGAGGATCACGAGGACCACTCCCGCGATCTCCAGCAGGCTCAGGTGCTGCCCCAGGAGCAGGAATCCGGCCAGTGACGCGGTCGCCGGCCCGAGGCTCATCAGAATGGCGAAGACCGAGGCCGGCAGCCGGCGCAGCGCGATCATCTCCAGCGTGTAGGGGATGGTGGAGCTCAGCAGAGCCACCGCAAGGCCGAGGCCGAGCACCTCCGGGCGCAGCAGCACCTCGCCCGCCGAGGCGATGCCGAAGGGCAGCGCGATGACGGCGCCGAGGCTCATCGCGAGCGCGAGACCATCCAGCTGGGCGAATTCCGCTCCCACCCGCGCCGAGGCGAGGATGTAGCACGCCCAGCTGACGGCTGCGCCGAGCGCGCAGATCACACCGACCGGGTTGAGCGAGTCCCACCCGCCGCCACCGAGTGCGATCACGCCCAGGAGGGCGATGCCCGCCCACACCCACGCGGATCGGCGTCGAGCCGCGAGAATCGACAGCGCGAGCGGGCCGAGCACCTCGATCGTCACGGTGACGCCCAGGCTCAGTTCGGCCAGCGCCAGATAGAACAGCCCGTTCATGAACGCCAGGGCGAGCGCGAAGAACACCACGGAGCGCCACTGCGCGGCGGTGCGTCCCCGCACGGTGGGACGGGCGATCGCGAGCAGGACGATGGCGGAGAAGAACAGGCGCAGGGCCACCATGCCGAGCGGGCCCACCTGAGGGAAGACCATCACGGCGATCGCGGCACCGCACTCCTGGCCGATCATCCCGGCACAGACGAGGGCGATGGCGGAGCTGGACCCGCCTCGCTTCACGGGAGTGTCACCGCGGGCGCGTCATCGCACCCGCTGATGCGGTGGGTCATCCCTGCGGCTGCGGGCACATGGCCCGGGCGGCGAGCGGCTGGATCATCTCCTCCACCGTCCACGGCATGCCGGTGTCGGGTGCGGTCTGCCCGCTCGCGGCGGGCGCCTTCGAGGCGACGGCAGCCAGCGCGAACGCCACGGACTGGGCGATGTCCGCGCCCGCCGTGCCGTTGTTCAGCGCCACCGCCACGGTCAGTCCCGTCGTGGGGTCGGAGAAGGCGGCAGTGGAGTACCCGGGCGCCGCACCCTTCTGCCCGACGAGACTTCCCGCGAACAACGACCCGCCCTTCGCGGCGTACCAGCTGGGACCGTCCGCCGAGACGGCGAGAGGGTTCTCGAAGCGTTCCGCCGGCATCGTCTTCTTGTCGCTCTTCGATGCCACGGCGATCGCATAGCGGCCGAGATCCGTGATCGTCGAGGTGACGCCGCTGTCGGTGAATCCTGCGCTGGAGGAGGACTCGGTCACATCGATCGAGGCGTCGCACGCACGCATGCCGCTCTCGGTGAGGGGAGAGTACAGGCCCTGCAGAGCGGGCGCCGGGGAGGGATCGGCACCGACGACGTCGGGAAGCTGCGTGGACGCGAGCGCCAGCGGCGCGGTGACGTACTTCGCGTAGAGCTCGGACGCGTTCAGCCCGGAGGCCTGCTGCAGGGCCATGCCGAGCAGCAGGTAACCGGTGTCGGCTCCGTCATAGGCGGCGCCCGGCTCGCCACGGCCGGCCAGGCTCAGCCCGAAGCTCGCGAGTTCGCGCGGCTGCCACACCCGGTCGAGGGTGTCGTAGTTGGACTCGCGCAGAGAGCCGGGGACGTTCGGGAGTCCGGAGGTGCCGTCGCACAGCATCCCGAGGGTGATGCCGTCGTATGCAGCACCAGGGATGCCCACCACGTAGGTGTTCACGGCGTCGTCGAGCTTGACGATGTGATCGTCAACCATGCCGTGCAGCACGTCGCACGTCATCTCACGCGTGATGCCTCCCACACGGAAGGACATGTCGGCGGAGACGTCGGCCCCCTGGGCGTCGGTGCCGATGCCGGCCACCCAGCTGCCGGACCAGGGGACCCACACGCCGACGATGGCACCGGTTGCGCCGTACTGAGCAGCGGTGTTCGTGACGATGTCGGTGAGCTGTGAAACGGTCTCGGCGGGAAGCTTGCCGTCGGCGAGGGCCGGGACGTCCACCTTCGCCGTCTCTCCCGAGGTGCAGCCGGCCAAGACGGTCATCGCGAGCACCGATGCCACGGCCGCAGCCGCGGCGCGTCGCATCGCGCGGGCGCGCGGAACTGTACGGATCACATGGAGCAGTCTATGCAACCGCCCGTGAGCGGGCCGAGCGTACGCTGAGAGGGTGACCCACCAGTTCGACTCCTCCGTCATCACCGCCGTGCTCGCGCACATGAACGACGACCACACCGCCGACAACCTCGTGATCGCGCATGCGTTCGGCGCCCCGGAAGCCACCGCCGTGGAGATGACCGGTTTCGACGGCGACGGCTCGGACTGGAGCGTGCAGACGCCGGACGGCACCCGTGCGCTGCGCATCGCCTGGCCGGACGGTCCCATCGATGAGCGGCCGGCCGTACGGCAGCAGGTCGTGGCACTGTACGTCGCCGCATGCAAGGTCATGGGAGTGAAGCCCCGGCGCGCCGAAGGCCCCGGCCCCGGAACGCATCAGCACTGACCCTTCCTGGGAACAACCTTCATCTGATGTGAAGGTTTTTAGGTTTGCCTTACACTTGCCGTATGGCCGACATCATCTCCCTCTCCACCGCCATCCGCGAGCGCTCTCACGGTGCGCACTCCGACAGCGAGGGGGCGGGCTTCATGTCCGCACTGATGCGCGGACAGGGCACCCGCGAGGACTACATCGCCCTCGTCGCGCAGCACTACTTCATGTACGAGGCGCTGGAGGCTGCCACCGAGCGCATGCGGCACGATCCTGTCGCGGCCACGTTCATCAGCGAGAAGCTGACCCGCATGCCGGCGCTCGAGGCGGATCTCGAGTTCCTGCTCGGACCCGACTGGCGTACGCAGATCGAGCCCCTCCCGGCCACGCGCCGCTATGTGGACCGCATCAACCAGGTCGGCAGCACCTGGGTGGGCGGGTTCGTCGCGCACCACTACACCCGCTACCTCGGCGACCTGTCCGGCGGACAGTTCATCGGAAAGGTGATGGCCCGCCAGTTCGGCTTCGAGACCAATGGCATCGGCTTCTACATCTTCGGCGACATCGCCGACCCGTCCGCTTTCAAGGACACCTATCGCGAGCAGCTGGATGCGGCTCCGTGGGACGACGCCGAGAAGGAGCGAGTCATCGAGGAGGTCCTCGTGGCGTACCAGTTCAACACCGATGTTTTCGTGGACCTGCAGCGCGCGAAGGAATCCGCCGCCGCCTGACACCTTTCATTGCGCGCACATTGCTCCCCCCACCGGCCAGGGGAGCCATGTGCGCACTATGAAGCGGGAGTTCCCCGATGCGCGTTCATCATGAATCGACGCACATCCGGGTCCACCCGAATGTCGCTGGGGCGCAGTGGACGTGAGAGATACAGCCCGTCGAGCGAGGTCAGCCGGCTCAGCGCAACGTAGGTCTGCCCGGGCGCGAACGCGCCGGAGCCGAGATCGATGATCGCGCGGTCGTACGTCTTTCCCTGCGATTTGTGGATGGTGACCGCCCACGCCAGGCGCAGCGGGAACTGGGTGAACTCCGCGACGATCTCCCGGTTGAGCTTCTTCGATCCCGGGTCGTAGACGTATCTGTAGCGCTCCCACACCACCGGCTCCACGTCGAACTCGTCGCCGTCCACGTCCACCCGCACGCTATCGCCCGAGATGGCCGTCACCGTTCCGATCGTGCCGTTGACGTAGCGCGGCGGCTCCGGGAAGGCCTGGGTGTCGTTGCGCAGGAACATCACCTGCGCGCCGATCTTGAGCTTGAGTTCCGCGTCGGCCGGATAGTTCGCCTCACCACGGCCGAAGTCGCCGTTGATCTCCGCGACCGCGGTCTGCTCCCGCCCATTCAGCGCGGCGAGGTGGCGCGCATTGATGCGGTTGACGATGTCGTTGCGGGTGGCGAGCGTGATGATCGGCTCATCCGCATCCTCCGGAGGCACGCGTGCGCCCGTGCGATTGAGCACGCCCGCGATGTCGGCGGTCACGCGTCCGTAGCGCACCGCGTTCAGCATCGCCTTGAACCCGTCGTCGGACTGCCGGTGGATCTCCACCAGCTCGCGCACGTGCAGTTGGGCGCCGTGGCGGCCGAGATCGAGCAGGCCGTCCGCACCCGGGTCCTCACCGGACCAGACATGCGCGTCGAAGAACCAGAACGAGCGGTAGTGGTCGTTGACGTACCGCTGCTCGTCCCCGCGCGGAGGCACCGGGGCGAGCTGATACGGATCACCGAACATGACCACCTGCACCCCGCCGAACGCCTCGCCCCGCCGGCCCCGCGCCTGTCGCAGGGAACGATCCATCGCGTCCATGAGATCGGCGTTCACCATGGAGACCTCATCGATGACGAGGGTGTCGATGGCGTTCAGGATCTTGCGCGTGGCGTCGTTCTGCTCGATCTCCCCGTCGGCGATGAGACCGATCGGCAGCCGGAACAGGGAGTGGATCGTCTGCCCCTCCACGTTGAGCGCGGCGACCCCGGTGGGGGCGCACACCGCGATCTGCTTGGAGGTGTTCCAGGCGAGGTGCTGCAGCAGCGTGGACTTTCCCGTACCCGCACGGCCCGTCACGAACACATGCTCCCGGGTGTCCTCGATCAGCCGGAAGAGGGCTTCCTGCTCGGCGGACAGGGACGGGACGCTCACATGACTCCTCGGTGGCGATGATGGGTGTGTCGCGTGCCGGTGACCCCGCGCTCCGCGATCCGGACGACCCTTCCATCGTAGGATCCCGGAGGCTGCGGCATGCCCCACCGCGGCTGGGGAGATATCGATACGGTCCCATCACGGCGGTTTCGCACCGTGCCTTCCTAGACTGGCAGGGTGGGATTTCGGGTCAGGGGAGATGGCGATCGCCAGCGTCCTCTCGCGATGGATCTCACGCTGATCGCCGTCGCCGTGGTCGTCGTGGCGGCAGCGGGGGTCGTCGGCTACCGGGCCGCCTACCAGTCGCTCTACAGCCCCAGCGCTTTCGTGGTCAACTACCTCGATCTGCTCGCCGGTGGCCGCGCAGCCGATGCCCTCCAGGTGCCGGGCGTCGGCATCGACTCAGCGGATCTCGAAGCTGCGGGCGTGGACGTCGCAGCCTCGGATGCGCTGCTACGCAGCACGGCACTCGCTCCGCTGACCGACGTGCACGTCGTGGACGAACAAGCGGATGGCGACATCACCCGGGTACACGTGGAATATCAGGCCGGCGGGCACGCGGGAAGCACCGTGTTCGAGGTGCAGCAGGACGGGTGGATCGGGTTCCTGCCGTCCTGGCGCTTCGCGAAGACGCCGCTCGCCGTGGTGGATCTGACGGTCCTCGGCGCCATGCAGTTCACGGTCAACGGGTTCACGATGGACAAGCGCCAGGTCTCGGCGGCGGGTGTGGATGCCGATCCGGCTGCCCCCGTGCCGCTGCTGGTCTTCACGCCCGGGCTCTACTCCATCTCCGTGGACACCAGCATCTCGGCCACTCCCGGCGTCGCCGTCCTGGCCGATTCACCGCTCACGCAGCTGCCGATCGAGGTGCAGGCCCAGCCCACCACGAGCTTCGTGCAGGTGGTGCAGGAAAAGGTCGACGCCTTCCTCACCCAGTGCGCCGAGCAGCAGGTGCTCCAGCCCACCAGCTGCCCGTTCGGACGGTTCGTCCAGAACCGCATCGACGGACCGCCCACCTGGAGCATCGTGAAGATGCCACAGGTCACGGTACTGCCATCCGGGGAGAACTGGATCATCCCGAACACCGAGGGCACGGCACACATCGAGGTGGACGTCACGATGATCGCCGACGACACCAAGCAGCACCTCAGCGAGGATGTCCCGTTCGTGATCAACGGGACGATCACGATCCTCCCCGACGGGCGCGCCTCGATCGTGGTCACGGGACCCGACACCCGCTGACGTCCGCGTCGCGAAACGAGGAGAACGACGCCGGCGCGAGGGCATCACGCCGGAATCGTCCTCGTTTCGGCGGATTCTCCTACTTCTGATCCACGCTGTCGCGCTCGGCGAGGCGAGCCAGGCGTGCGTTGTATTCGGCCAGCTCCTGATCGCCCGTGCGATCGGCGTGCCGATCGCTGCGCTTCTGGGCACGGGCGTCGGACCGGCTCCACTGGATGGCCACCGTGATGGCGACGATCAGCGTGGGGATCTCGCCGATCGACCACGCGATGCCGCCGCCGATGTACTGGTCGTCCATCGGAGTGGGACCCCACGGACGCGCCATCGAGCCGTACCACTCGGCCACCATCAGCCCGGTGTTCATCATGATCGCCATGCCGAAGAACGCGTGCATGGCGGCCACCGCGATGAGGGTGATCAGTCGTCCGGCGTGCGGGAAGCGGTAGGGGATCGGGTCCACGCCGATCAGCGACAGCACGAACAGATACCCCGAGATCAGGAAGTGGACGGTCATCCACTCGTGGCCGAGGTGGTCGTACAGCGACCAGCGGAACAGATCGGTGAAGTAGAACACCCACAGCGAGGCGACGAAGATCGCCGCAGCGACGATCGGATGCGTGATGATGCGCGAGAACGGCGAGTGCACGGCCCACAGGATCCACTCGCGGCCGCCACGGGTCCCGTCGGTGCGCTTGTGGATGGTGCGCAGCGCCAGCGTGACGGGAGCACCGGCCACCAGGCACAGCGGGATCGCCATCGTCAGCAGCATGTGGCCCAGCATGTGCACGCTGAAGAGGTAGTCGCCGTAGGCGTTCACCGGGCCACAGGTCACCCACAGCAGCAGGAGCAGCCCGACGAACCAGAGAACGGTGCGATAGATGGGCCAGGAGTCCCCGCGACGGCGAAGTCGCACCACGCCGGCGATGTAGAAGAAGGCACCGAACATGATGGCCAGCGCCCAGAGGATGTCGACGTCCCACTGGGTGAGCCAGCGCATCGGGGTGAGCTCGGGAGGCAGATCCGAGCCGGTCATGATGCGTGCGGGCGTCTGCACCGGGGTCGGAGCGAGACCTGTCGGCGGCTCGGAGCGGGCGAGCGCAGCGGCGATCCCGCTCGCGAGCCCCATGAGCGCGAGCTCCACGGCGACGAGCGTCCAGAACGGTCCGCCCGTGCTGTCGGCCCCGCCCTGAGCGATGAGCCGGCGGCGATACATCGCACCGGCCACGCCGAGCAACACCAGCAGCGCGGTCTTCGCCAGCACCAGGATGCCGTACGGGGTGGCCAGCGCCGACCAGTCGCCGACGGCCACGTAGGCGCGCACGACGCCCGAGAGCGTGACCACGATGAACGACACCAGCGCGAGCGTGGAGTAGCGGTAGAGCACATCGACCATGCGCTTGCGCATCAGCGGCCGGATGATCACAAGGGTGAGCAGGCCACCGACCCAGACCGCGGCACCGACGGTGTGCAGCACCATCGCCGTGAGCGTGATGGTGTGGTTGGCGAGGTCACCGGAGTGACCCTGGGTGGCCATCGGAACCATCGCCGCGATCGCGAGCGCCGCCGTCACGGCGGAGACGAACCAGCCGCGAGCGGCGAAGGCGAGCACGGAGATGGCCGCTCCCGCGAGCGTCGTGATCAGCCAGGTGATACCGGCCTCGGTGCCCAGGAAGCGGCCGAGGGTGCTGCCGAACGTGTCATCGAGGGAGATCGGGGCCCCTACGGCACTGGCAGAACTGAAGATGCCGACGGTGGCGGCCGCGGCCGCGAACACGGCAGCGGAGATGGAGGTCACATCCAGCGCACGCTCGAAGGACTTCTGGCCGGGCTTCAGCGCGAACAGCGCGATCACCACGGATCCCACCATGCCCGCACCCGAGAGGTTCACGACCAGCTTGGCGATCGGGATGCCCCACCGCACCACAGGACCGGCGTCGGCCAGCAGCAGTGGCGCGGCGCCGCCGCCGAATCCCAGCGCCCAGAGCACGCCGACGAGCGCGGTGGCGGCGAGGATGATCGGACCGATGAGGCGGAGGGAGCGGGAATCCACCCCACCAGCCTAGGCTCGCGGCCTGGGAGTCACTGCCGAGGACGGTTGTCTCCGGCGCAGGATCATGCGCCGAAATCATGACGGAAGGAGCGAATACCTCATGCTTCCAGCGCACGATCATGGATTCGCGAAAACGCGAAGGGGCGGGGTGCGTGATGCACCCCGCCCCTTCGACGGAATTACTTGACGGCAGCCTTGAGCTTGGAGCCAGCGGTCACCTTGACGCGCTTGCCGGCCGGGATCTTGATCTCGGCGCCGGTCTGCGGGTTGCGGCCGGTGCGAGCAGCCGTGTCGACCTGCTCGAACGCGATCCAGCCCGGGATCGAGACCTTGGCGCCCTTGGCGACGGCCTCGGAGACGGTGGAGAAGAGAGCGTCGAGCACACCCGAAACAGCAGCCTGGCTCTGACCGGTGGCGCTGGCGATGCTCGCGACGAGCTCGGTCTTGGTGATGGACTTGTCAGCCATGTGATGATCCTCCAGCGGCGAGGATCGCCGCGTCGTGAGTTGTTCACCCCGGAGGCGGAAGCCCCCGGAGAGTCGTTCGACCGGGATGAGAGTATCAACCGCACCCCCGAAAACGCGGAAATACGCGGGTTTCACCCCCTTTTTTCCGCGATTCGCGAAAAAAAGGGGGTCAAAACCGTCTCGATCGTTGCGCTGAGCCGGATTTCTCCAGGGTTTCGGGCCCGATCGGGCACAATGTGGATGGTCGTCGTATCGATGACCGCGTCCCGCCCCATTGCTTCTGGAGGACCCCGTGGCCGAGCAGCGCCCGAAGAAGAAGGTCGTCGAGTCGACCGTCGAGACCCCTGCCGCGGATGCGTCGGCTCCCACCTGGCGCCCGACAGCCGAGGCGAAGAGCAAAGCCACGCGCTTCCGGATCATCGCAGCCGTGCTCTGGGCGCTCGCCATCGCCGGCGAGGCGTTCGCGATCTTCTGGGTGCTCCGCCAGAACCCCGTCATCATGTGGCTGCTCATCGTGATGTTCGTGGTGATCGGCGCGCTGGCGATCATCGGCGGTCAGCTCTGGAAGAAGGCGAACGACCTCGATCCCGCTTCCCGCAAGGATCCGGTGCGCTTCTTCGTGCAGAACCAGCTGGGCGCGATCATCTCCGTGGTGGCGTTCCTCCCGCTCATCATCCTGGTGTTCACGAACAAGAACATGACGGGCGGACAGAAGGCCCTGGCCGGGATCATCGGTATCGTGATCGCCGGTGCGGCGGTGGCCTCGAACATCGACTACTCGCCCGCATCTCAGGAGGAGTACGCGAACCAGGCCGGTCTGGTGCAGGACATCACCGGCAGCGACAAGGTGTACTGGACCACGTCCGGCTCGGTCTACCACCTGTGCCAGGAGGCGTCGGCGGTCAACAAGGAGTCGGCGGACAACACCATCCACGCCGGCACGATCGCCCAGGCCCAGGCCGACGGCAAGGCCCGCCTGACCCTGCAGCTCCCGCAGGAGCTGAAGGAGTGCGGCTACACCGACTACGTGCTCCCCGACAACTGGCAGGCCGTGGTCAAGGGCGAGGCACCGTTCGTCCCGTCCGGCGAGGTGGCTCCCGCGGTCGAGCCCACCTCGGACGGCTCCGAGACTCCGGTGGCACCGGCTCCCTCCGCCACCAACTGACGTCAACGCCACGGGCCCCGCACTCCGGTGCGGGGCCCGCGGCGTTGACGTCGGGCTTCAGACGATCCGGATCCCGCGCTTCGCCAGCGCATCTCGCGCGGCCGCCGAGAGCATGGCCTCCGGATCCGAGACCTCCGCCAGTGCGGGCAGCTGATCGAGATCGCGGTCGGTGAGCTCCTCGATGTCGAAACGCGCGTCATCGGCGCCCCAGCGGGGATCGAGCTGACGAAGGACCTCGTTCGTGCGGGAGAACCGCAGCATCGCCACCTCAGCAACGAGGGCGGCGGGCAGCTGATAGCCGCGGAACCAGTCCTCCACCGGGGCGCCGGGGTGCAGGCTCGCGGGCATCGTGAAGGCGGGCAGCACCGCACCCTCGTCGTACATGAGGCGCTGCATCACGGCGAGCTTCAGAGGGAAGGAGCGCAGCCGCGCCGGAGGCGGACCGGCTTCGGAACGAGGGCCGCCCGGCTCCGCGGCCACGTGCGTCGGCACGCTCGGCGTGACGCCCGCCGGGGCGCTCGGTCGGCGGAAGAGGTCTCGCAATCCCATGGAGCGATTCTCCTCCGCGATTGGTAACGATTGAGGAATTCGCAGATCAGACATTTATTTTCTCGCCTGTCTTAACCATATTCTTTCTGCCAGAATCAAATTCACACCCCTCATCGACCTGATCGAAGGAGATCCCGATGTCTGCGCAGACCGCCGCCGGCCGAGCACGAGTCCTGCTCGCGCACGCCCACCCCGACGACGAGAGCTGCGCCACCGGAGGAACCATCGCGCGCCTTCTCAGCGAGGGCGCAGCGGTCACCGTCGTCACCTCCACCCAGGGCGAGCAGGGCAAGATCGCGGTCCCCGAACTCGCCCACCTGCACGTGGACCAGGACGATGCCCTCGGCCCGGAGCGCGCACGTGAGCTCGCCGACGCCATGTCGGCACTGGGAGTCACCGATCACCGCTACCTGGGCGGCGCCGGCCGCTTCCGCGACTCCGGCCGCATGGGCATCGCGGCCAACGACCGCCCCGACGCCTTCTGGCAGGCCGATCTCGACGAGGCGGGCGCGATGATGGCGGCGATCATCCGGGAGACCCGTCCCCACGCGGTCATCACCTACGACACCAACGGCGGATACGGCCACCCCGATCACATCCAGACCCACCGGGTTGCGATGCGGGGTGTGGAGCTCGCCGAGGACGCCGACGCCGACGTCGCGGGCGAGCCCTGGCGGGTTCCGCTGGTGTACTGGACCGCCGTGCCGCGTGAGCTCATCGTGGCCGAGCTGACCGAGCTCGCCCAGCACGCCGACGAGCTCGGACTGTGGGTGGACCCCGATCCCGCCGAGTACCCCGACGGCGTCCACGACGACGCCGAGATCGATGTCGAGTACGACGTCGCGGATGTGCTCGATCTCAAGGCCGCGGCCCTGGACCGCCACCGCACGCAGCTCACGGTGAAGGGCCCGTACTGGGTCCTCGCCTCGGGACGCGGCATGCGTATCCAGGACCGGGAGTGGTTCATCCGGGTGCGCGGCGGGCATCGCACGTCCGACACCTACGAGAGCGAGCTGATCCCCGCATCCGTGATCGCGGCGGGCTGAGATGCCCCGGCCCACCCTTGCCGTCGCCGACCGCCGTGCCCAGCGCGCGGCGGTGGTCGGCGCGCTCCATGACGGGCGCATGAGCCGCTCGCAGCTGGTGGAGCGCTTCGGCGTGAGCGGCGCGCTCATCACCCGCGTGGTGCGCGGCCTGCTCGATGACGGCCTGGTCCGCGAGCTGGGCGTGCAGACGCCGAGTGTCGGGCGCCCGCCGATGCAGCTGGAACTCTCCCGCGGCTACGGGGCTCTCATCGCCGTCTCCTGCACCGCCGATGGCGTGCAGATCCGCAGCAGCGATCTGCATCGAAAGCCGCTGCGCGAACTGGCCTCCCCCGACGGCAGCGCACCGCCCAGCCCTGAGGCACTCGTGGACCTCATCGGCGCCGTGACCGCTCGCACTCCCTCGCTGATGGGTATCGGCGTGGCCGTTCCCGGTGTGGTCGATGCCGACACCGGCGACGTGAGCGAAGCGCCGGACCTCGGCTGGAGCGGCACCGTGCCGCTGCGTGCGATGCTCGCGGAGCGCTTCCGCGTGCCGGTCACGATCGACAACGACGTGAACCTCATGGTGACGGCCGAGCGCCAGACGCTGCCCGATCCCATCCGTCGCAACGCGGTGTACCTCTATCTCGGCGCACGAGGAATCGGCGCCGGCCTCGTCGCAGGCGACCGGCTGGTTCGCGGATCCCACGGCGGTGCGGGAGAGATCGGGCTCATCCCCCTCGGACTCGGCGGCGCCGAGCTGTCGGACTTCGAGGACAACGTGTCGACCATGGCGATCGCGGCCCGCCTGGATGCGGCCGGCCACCACATCACCGGTCCCGTGATCCCGGCACTGCTCGATCTGGCCGATGCCGGAGACGAGTTCGCCATCGCCGTACGCCGCGACATCATCGCGGCGTTCGCTCATGCGGTCACGCTGATGACCGCGATCCTCGACCCGGCAGCCGTGCTCCTCGGCGGCCACGCCCGCTCCTTCCGGGAGTCCGAGCGAGCGGAGATCGCCGCCTCCCTCGGATCGCACCTGCCCTTCCGGCCCGAGGTGATGTTCGCCCAGCACGGCCCCGCCGCCGTGCTGGATGCGGCACGCGATCGGTGCTGGCGCAACGTGCTCGCGGGAGGCCTATGAAACGACCCCGCTCCCCCAGCTTCACCGTCCCCAACCCGACAACAGACATCGAAAGACAAGGAAGTCACATGGCACTCAACCGACTGCCTCGCCTGATCGCAGGCGTGGCGTTCACCGCCGCAGCAGGCCTCACCCTCGCCGGATGCGCCGGCGACGTCGCTCCCGCCGAGAACACCGGCACTCCGGAGGCCGGCGCCAGCAGCGCCGCTCCCGAGGGCACCACGGCTCCCTCCGATGGCCTCACGATCCTCACCGGTCGTGACAAGGACGAGGTCGCCTGGGTCGTCAGCGAGTTCGAGAAGGAGTTCCCCGCATACGCGGGCAAGGTCCAGACCGTCATCGCGGGCGCCCAGGACAACCTCGACCGCATGCGCGCCGAGGCAGGGAACCCCCAGGCCGGATTCCTCTGGGGAGGCACCCAGCAGCAGTTCGAGCAGGCCGCGGCCGAGGGTCTCCTCGCGTCGTACACGCCGAAGTCGGACTCCGCCGTGCCCGACAAGTACAAGGATCCGAACCACCAGTGGATCGCCGAGATGCTGCTGCCGGAGGTGATCATCTACAACTCCAACCTGCTCACCAAGGACACCGCCCCGCAGGACTGGGCCGACCTCGGCAAGCCGGAGTGGAAGGACAAGATCGTCATCCGCGACGTCATGGCCTCCGGCACGATGCGCACCATCTACGCATCGATCGTCTACTCGTCGTTCGCCAAGGACGGCTCGCCCGACGCCGGTTACGAGCTGCTGAAGCAGATCGACGCCAACACCGTCTCGTACGCGGCCAACCCGGACGACATGTACACGCAGCTGGACCAGGGCACGGGTCAGGTCACGGTGTGGAACATGCAGGACGCGCTCATCCAGCCGCTGAAGAACAACCGGCCGTGGGGCTACATCATGCCCTCCTCGGGCGCTCCGGTGCTGGTCGACGGTGTCGGCATCATCAAGAACGACAAGCAGGAGGCCGCGGCGAAGGACTTCATGGACTTCCTGATGGATCCGACCATGCAGGCCAAGCTCGCCACCGACTACTACCAGATCCCGGCGATGGACATCCCGACCGATCAGCAGCCCGATTGGATGAAGGCCGACGGCTTCAACATCAACGAGGCGAAGATCGACTGGAAGGTGTTCGCCGAGCACCAGGACGAGTGGATGACGTACTGGGCTGACAACATCAAGGGCAAGGGCAACAGCTGATCCATGGTCTCGGTCACCCTGCACAATCTGCACAAGTCATTCGCCCGTTCGGGCACCGTCGTCAACGGCCTCGATCTCGTGATCGAGGACGGCGAGTTCTTCACGCTGCTCGGCCCCTCCGGCTGCGGCAAGTCGACCACCCTGCGCATGATCGCCGGGTTCGAGGAGCCGGACGAGGGCACGATCCACTTCGATGAGCGCGATGTGACGTTCGCCCCGGCGAACAAGCGGGACGTGGGTCTGGTGTTCCAGAACTACGCGCTGTTCCCGCACATGTCCGTCGCCAAGAACGTGGGCTTCGGGCTGGACGTGCGCGGCGTGCGGGGTGCCGAGGCCGATCGGCGCATCGGCGACGTGCTGGCCCAGGTGGGCCTCACGGCGCAGCGCGATGCCCGTGTCGACGAGCTCTCGGGCGGGCAGCAGCAGCGTGTTGCGCTCGCCCGAGCGCTGGTCTTCCGTCCGCAGCTGTTGCTGCTGGACGAGCCGATGTCGAACCTGGACGCGAAACTGCGCCTGGAGATGCGTGGGGCGCTGCGCGACCTGCACGCGGAGACGGGCATCACCTCGGTGTACGTCACGCACGATCAGGCGGAAGCCCTGGCGATGTCCACGCGCATCGCGGTGATGAACACCGCGGTGGTGCACCAGGTGGGTACCCCGGACCAGGTGTACTCCCGCCCGACCACGGCGTTCGTCGCCGGCTTCCTCGGTCGCAACAACCTGATGACGGCCACCGTGGCAACCGTCGCGGACGGCACGGCGACCCTGGTGCTGAACAACGGCTCCACCCTGGAGGCGCGCACCGTCAACGCCGCCCCGGGCGTCGACTTCACCCCCGGCGGCCGCGTGGTGACCACCGTGCGCGCGGAGTCGGTGCGCGTGGCGCAGGACGGCGAGACCGCCAACGTGGTCAGCGGCACGGTGGCCGACGTCGACTTCATCGGCTACTCCCTCTCCTGTGAGCTGGACAGCGCCCTCGGGCGCATCAAGGTGGATCTCACCGGTTCTCACCGCCGCCCCGAGCGCGGCGACACGATGCGTGTGGTGCTGCCGGTCGACGCCGTCTACACCGTCCCTGCGGAGGACTGATGGCCTCCCTCACCCACGCGCAACGCGTCACCGGCCCCAGCAAGCGGCCCTCGTGGATCCGCCGCCGCTGGTCCACCGTGCTGACGCTCGCCGTCCTGCTCATCGTCCTGTTCGGCTACGTCATCGGCCCGATGATCGCCACGGCGCGGCGCAGCGTCTCCCAGGACAAGGCGGCCGTCCTCGGGTTCTCTTTCAAGGCCTGGGGCGATTTCTTCGCCAATCCGGCGCAGACCTCGGCCATCGGCGGATCCATCCTGGTCTCCGTGCTCTCGGTGATCTGCGCCGGGGTGCTCGGCACCGCCGTGGCCATCCTCCTCACCCGGTGGGAGTTCCCGGGCCGGCGCATCCTGCAGGTGCTGGCGATGCTGCCCATCGCCCTCCCGCCGCTCATGGGCGTGTGGTCGTTCAAGCTCCTGTTCGGCGTGGGCGGTCGCATTCCGTTCGCCATGCAGGAGTGGTTCGGGCTGGATCAGAAGATGTTCTGGTTGCAGGGCATGGCGGGTGTGCTCATCGTGCACGCCATGACGATGTACCCGTACTTCTACCTCACCGTCTCGGCCGCCCTGGTCAACGCGGACGCCTCGCTGGAGGAGGCTGCAGCATCGATGGGCGCAGGCAAGGCACGCATCTGGATGCGCGTGATCCTGCCGATGCTGACCCCCGCCCTGGTGGCAGGGTCCCTCATCACGTTCATGTCGGCGATGAGCTCCTATACGGCGCCTCTGCTGTTCCAGTACACCGACGTGATGACACAGCAGATCGTCATAGCCAAGACCAACGGCGACATGCGCCTGGCCTCGATCATCTCGACCACCCTGGCCATCATCTCGATCGCATTCCTCGCCATCATCCGCTCCTACGAGCAGCGAAAGGTGTACCGGACGCAGTCGAAGGGCGGCGGTCGCAAGCGGTCGACACTCACCAGCACACCGGCGAAGGTCGTGCTGCTGGTGATCTCCATCCCGGTCACCGTCTTCCTGGTGCTGCCGATCATCATGATCGCCGTGCTCTCCGTCACCGCGAAGGGCGGCTGGCTGATGAGCGTGCTGCCCACCGGATGGACGCTCGAGTGGTGGGCGCGTATGTTCACCGGCTTCGACTTCTGGCGCCCGGTGACCAACTCGCTGCTGATGAGCGTGATCGCCGTCGGCGGTGCGATCCTCCTGGGCGCGGGCGCGGCGTACGTGATGAGCCGCATGAAGTTCCGCGGCAAGCTGGCCCTGGACATCGCGGTGATGCTGCCGTGGGCGCTGCCGGGGACGGTGGTGGCGATCAACCTCATCACCGCGTTCTCCAGCCCCTCGCCGTTCGCGTTCGGCAACGTGCTGGTCGGGACTTTCGCGATCCTGCCGCTGGCGTACTTCGTGCGGTTCAATCCGCTCATCTTCCGCTCGACGTTCGCCTCCCTCAGCCAGCTCGACCCGAACCTCGAAGATGCCGCCCGTAGCCTCGGAGCCACCTGGTGGTACTCCTTCCGCCGGGTCGTGCTCCCGCTGATCTCCCGCGGCATCATGGCCGGCGCGCTGCTCGCCTTCGTCGACGGCGTCGGCGAGTTCGTCGCCAGCGTGCTGATCTACACCCCCGACTGGGTGCCCCTGTCGATCGCCGTCAACAACGAGAACTACCAGGGCAACATCGGCATCGGCTCGGTCTACGGCATGATCCAGGTCTTCCTGGTGCTGATCGTGCTGGCCGTCACCAACCGCATGGGTGCGCGAAACGGCGCACCTGCCGCCCTCTGAACCGATCAGAAGTACCGAAGGAAACAACGAAATGAACCGCGACGAGATCGTCCAGCGCGACGGCGACGTCTTCCCCGGCGCGAGCTACACCACCGCTGTGCTGCGCCCCGCCTACGACGAGGCCAAGCGCATGCTGCTGCCGTCGATGATGCAGATCCACCGCGCCCATCTCCTCATGCTCCACACCGCGGGCATCCTCAACGACACGGATGCGGCCACCATCGCCCGCTCCCTCGACGAGCTCGACCTGGACGCCCTGGCCGCCAGTGAGTACACCGGCGAGTACGAGGACCTGTTCTTCACGGTGGAACACCGCATGATGGAGATCGGCGGCGACGTCACCGGTAGCCTGCACACCGCTCGAAGCCGCAACGACATGGGCATGACGCTGTACCGCATGGTCATGCGCCACCAGCTGGTGCGCGTGCTGGAGGCCGCCGGCGAGCTCTATGAGACGCTCGTGCGTCTGGGGGCCGAGCATGCGGACACGCTCAACCTCGAGCACACCCACACCCAGCCCGCGCAGCCCTCGATCCTGGGCCATCGCTTCCTCGCCATCGCCGACGTGCTCGGGCGCGACATCCGTCGCGTGCAGCAGGCGTACGCCTCGCTGGACTACTCCCCCATGGGCGGCGCGGCCCTCACCGGCACCGGCTTCCCGATCAACCGCGAGCACATGGCCGAGCTGCTCGGCTTCCGCGGCCTCGTGGAGAACTCCTATGACGCCGTGGCCGCCACCGACTACATCGCACACTCCGCGATCACGCTGCAGCTCATGGCGGTGGACACCGGCCGCAGCTGCGTCGACTTCCTGAACTGGTGCACCGCCGAGTTCGGTCTCTACCGCGTGGCCGCCCCCTACGTGCAGATCTCCTCGATCATGCCGCAGAAGCGCAACCCGGTGTCCATCGAGCACTCCCGCTCGCTGCTGTCCGCGGCCTCGGCGAGCGCGGCGACCGTGCTCACGATGATGCACAACACGCCGTACGGCGACATCGTCGACACGGAGGACGACCTGCAGCCGCACATCTGGCGCGCGGTGGACATCCTCACGAACGTCCTGCAGCTGCTCACCGGCGTGCTCGGCACCATCCAGGTCAACACCGACGTGATGCGTGAGCGTGCACTGGCATCGTTCGCCAACGCGACCGAGCTCGCCGACACCCTCGTCCGCGACGGCGGCCTGACGTTCACGCAGGCGCACACCATCGTGTCGCGTGTCGTCCGTGAGGCGGACGCGGCCGGCATCACCGACGTGCGCACCATCGACCCCGAGCGCGTGCACGCCATCGCTCGCGAGGTGGTTGGGCACGACGTGGCGCTGACGCCGGCAGACATGGCGCGCGCGCTCAACGCCGACAACTTCGTCGCGGTGCGCACCTCCACGGGCGGTGCCGCGCCGAGCGAGGTCGCCCGCATGGCGGCCGAGCGCGCCGAGGTCGCCACCGAGTTCCGCGGCTGGCTGGACGATGTCCGCTCTCACCTCGCGAGCGTCGACCAGCGCCTGCGCGATGAGACCGCGGCGCTGCGCGGCTGACGGCGACATCGTGACTGCATCCGTGCCGGAGGCGGCGGGTACCGTCCTCGGGATCGACTTCGGTGGCACCAAGGTGGAGCTGCGCATCGAGCGCGAACCCGGCTCGGTCACGCCGATTCCGCTGGGCCTGCTCAGCACCGCGCTGACAGGTCCGGACGGACGGGTCGTTCCCGATCCCGACGCTGCGCACCGCACGCCCTCCGCCGATGTCCGGCTGGAGATCGGCGCGGGCGAATCGGCCGACAGCGTGCTCGGGCGCACCTTCGACATCGCGCGCGCCCTCGTCGACGCGGCGGGCGGGGTGGACGCCGTCGGCGTCTCCACGCCCGGCATCGTCCTCGATGACCGCGTCGATCTCGCCCCCAACGTGGTGGGGTGGGGTGACCTGTCGCTGTCGGACCGGCTGCGCGACGGGCTCGGCGCCGAGCGGATCGTGGTGGAGAACGATGTGAAGGCGGCTGCCCTCGCGGAGGCCCGCCAGGGCACGCTGGTGGATGCAGACCCCGGACTCTATGTGAATCTGGGCACGGGCATCGCGATCGCGCCGGTGCTCGGCGGTGCCGTGCTGCGCGGCGCACACGGCGCAGCCGGCGAGATCGGCTACGGCGTGGTGGGTCCCCTGCCGGACTGGTCCGGCGGCGGCGCCCCGCTCGAGGAGTACGCCGGAGGCGGCGGACTGCTGCGACGGGTGACGGCATCGGGTCTGGGAATCGCCGACGTCCCCTCCCTGGTGGCCGCCTCCACCAGCGGGCACGAGAGCGCCACACGCTTCTGGCTCGACGCCGTGGACGAGCTGGCACGCCACCTCGTCACCGCCACGCTGACCATCGACCCGGAGCGCGTCACGCTCGGCGGCGGCATGGTGCGCGCCGGCCGGGCGCTGATCGATCCGCTGCACGGGCGGCTCGCATCGGCCCTGCCGTACCCGCCCGAGGTCGTGGTGTCGGCGTTCGGCGCCCGCGCGGCGCTGATCGGCGCCTGCATCCTCGCCCGCGACGCTCTCGCACATCACGACTGATCCGATCCGGCCCTGGCCACTCCAACGGCGGGGCCGGATCGCCACCATCCAGGAGATGACATGACCGAACCGACCGCCGAACTCGCCGCAGAGCGCTCCCTCGCCACCCACCTCGTGCAGAAGGGACACGCGATGCGCGCCGCCGCCGTCGCCCGGCCCGCACAAGAGGACTGGGACGAGGTCATCGAGGCGCGATGCGTCGCGGACGACCACACCGGCGTCCGCAAACTCGCCATCCGGGAGTTCTCCTTCCTCGGCGACGGCGGTGCCGACATCGGCGGCTGGAACCTCGGTCCGTCCTCGCCCGAGTACCTGCTCGGGGTGATCAGCACCTGCCTCACGCACACGTTCCTCTGCCTCGCGGCGATGCGGGACCTGCCGCTGAATCGCGTCGAGGTCCGCGTGCAGGCGAACAACAACGACGCGGGGTTCTTCGGCGTGAGCAGCGACCGCCCCACCCAGCCCCACGACATCCGCATCCACGTGGAGCTGGACGCCCCCACGCTGTCGGCGGAGGAACGACGAGCGTTCATCGCCGAGGCCGAGGCGACCTGCCCCGTGGTGAAGGCGCTGCGCGAACCCCAGTCTCTGACTCTCGTCTCGGGGTAGTCCTCGCCCCACACCGCGAGATATCAAACACGTCCGAGAGACCCTGCATCCGGGGCATCTCGGACGTGTTTGCGTTTCGGTAGGAATGGTTAGCAGATATCTGATATCTGGGATATAAAGGTGTCAGGAGCAGCAGGAATTGGATGGGATATGCGCGAGCCACTGTCACAGCAAGCACAGCGGGCCATCCGGCAGTACATCGTCGATCACCGGCTCGGGCCCGGCGACGCCCTCCCCTCCGAAGGCGAGCTGTCCGCCCTGCTCGACATGGGGAAGACCTCGGTGCGCGAGGGTGTCCGCGCCTTGCAGAGCCTTGGTCTCGTCGAGGTGCGCCACGGCACGGGGCTCTTCGTCAGCGAGTTCAGCTTCGACCCGATCCTGGATCAGCTCCCCTACCGCCTCCTGACCGACGATGCTCCGCTGCGCGATGTACTGCAGGTGCGCCGCGCGCTCGAAGAGGGACTGATCGAGCAGGCGGCGGCGCGGCTCAGCGCCCAGGACCTGGACGAGCTCGACGTGCTCGTCCAGCGGATGCGCAGCGAGGCCGTGGACGGCGTGGTGCCGGCCACGATCGATCGCGCATTCCACCAGGGGGTGTTCCGCTGCCTCGGCAACCCGCTGGTGCTGCAGATGATCGACATCTTCTGGACGATCTTCGACCGGGCGACGGCGGACGTCCGCTCACTCCACGTCCATCACACCGCCGAGGATCATGCGGCGATCGTCGACGCCATCCGCTCGGGCGATACCGCGGCCATGCGCGCCGCGGTCGTCGACCACTTCGCCGACATCCAGCACAACGTCGGCTCCCTCTCCGCCCTCCCGCGCGGCGCAACGACGATCGACAGCTGACGGAAAGGACGAACACATGCGCGGAATCATCCCCGCTCTGCTCACCGCCTACGACGCGGACGGAGCATTCGATCGCCGACGCAGCGACACGCTCGTGGACCGGCTCATCGCGGACGGCGTCCACGGGCTCTTCGTGTCCGGTTCCACGGGCGAATCCCTCCTGCAGAGCCCGCACGAGCGGATGACCGCGCTGGAGGCGACGGCGGAGCACGTCGCAGGTCGCATCCCGCTGATCGCGCACGTCGGCGCGCTCGACACACCGACCACGCTCAGCCTCGCGCGCTTCGCCGACGGCCTCGGTGTCGACGCGGTCTCCGCGGTGACGCCGATCTACTACGCGCTGGATCAGCGATCCCATGCGGACTACTTCCGCGCCCTCGCGGACGCCACGAACGCGCCGCTGATCGCGTACCACATCCCGGGCCGGTCTGGGGTGCAGCTGCCGACCTCCTGGTTCCTCGACCTCGCCGCGGACGGCGTGATCCAGGGCGTCAAGTACACCGCAACGGATCTGTACCAGCTGGCGGAGATCCGGCGCTCCACGCCGGCCGGGTTCCTCGTCTACAACGGCTCCGACGAAGTGCTTCTCGGCGGACTCGCGCTGGGCGCCGACGGCGGGATCGGTTCGACGTACAACGCGATCCCGGGCGTCTATCTCGCACTGTGGCGCGCGTTCCACGACGCCGACCTGGCCGGTGCCCGCACGCATCAGGCCGAGGCCAACCACTTCATCCACGCGATGAACGACTACAACTTCCTGGCCTTCCTGCGCCAGATGCTCCAGCTGCGCGGCATCGAGATGGGATCCAGCCGTGCCCCGCTGCCCTCGCTGTCCGCCGCGGAGAGCGAGGCCCTCGTTCAGCGCGTCGCCGACGATCCCGTCCTGCGCCGCATCGTGCTCCAGAGCACCTGAACGGCGCGGGCGGACGGAAGCGCGGGCGTCAGACCTCCGCGGCGGCGCGGGCCGCGCCGGGGAGTGCCGCGGCGATCCGCTCCAAAGCCGCATCGTCGTGAGCCGCCGTGACGAACCATGCTTCGAAGGCGCTGGGCGGCAGATTGACCCCGGCCTCCAGCATCGCGTGGAAGAACGCTCGATGCTGCGCCACGTTCTGCCGCTGCACGGTGGCGTAGTCGCGGGGTGCCTCAGCGAACTCACCGAAGACGACGCTGAACAGGGTTCCCGCGCGCTGCAGGTGGAAGGGCACACCGGAGGCGGTCAGAGCGGCCGATACCTCAGAGGCGACGGCGTCGGCCGCGCGGGCGAGGGCACGATAGGCGTCGTCATCGGCGTGACGCAGCGTGGTGAGACCGGCGGCCACCGCCAGCGGATTGCCGGAGAGCGTGCCCGCCTGGTACACCGGACCGAGCGGTGCCAGCAGGTCCATGATCTCGGCGCGACCACCGAGTGCGGCGAGCGGAAGACCGCCGCCCACCACCTTCCCGAAGGTGAACAGATCCGGGGCCACCCCGGCGGGCACCTGCTCCTTCTCGATGCCCCAGTACCCCGAGCGGCTGGCGCGGAAGCCGGTGAGCACCTCGTCGACGATCACCAGGGCACCGTTGCGGTGAGCGAGCTCGATCAGCGCGCCGGTGAATCCGGGCATCGGAGGGACCACGCCCATGTTCGCGGCCGCGGATTCGGTGATCACCGCGGCGATCCGCTCGCCGTGCTGGGCGAAGGCCGCCTCGAGCGCCGCGAGATCGTTGTACGGCAGCACCAGCGTCTGACCCGCCGTCTCCGCGGTCACACCGGCGGAACCCGGCATCGCCAGGGTGGCGAGTCCCGAACCGGCTTCGGCCAGCAGTCCGTCCGAATGGCCGTGGTAGTGGCCGGCGAACTTCACGATGAGCGGACGGTTCGTCGCGCCGCGAGCGAGGCGGATGGCGGTCATCGTGGCTTCCGTGCCGGTCGAGACCAGCCGGAGCCGTTCGATGTCGGGCATCCGCGCGATGATCTCCTCGGCCAGCTCCGCCTCCTGCGGAACCGACGCTCCGAAGCCGAGTCCGCGACCGGCGGCCTGCTGCACGGCGTCGACCACCGCGGGGTGCGCGTGCCCGAGCAGAGCCGGCCCCCACGACGCCACCAGATCGACGTACTCGTTGCCGTCCACGTCCGTGACGTAGGCCCCGCTCCCGGAGACCAGGAATCGCGGCGTCCCGCCGACGGAGCCGTAGGCGCGCACCGGGGAGTTGACCCCGCCCGGGATCACACGTGACGCACGAGCGGCCAGGGCGGCACTGCGTGTGGTGTCCATGCTCATCGCAGCCACCCCGCAAGCTCCACGGCGAAGTAGGTCAGCACGGCATCAGCTCCCGCGCGGCGGATCCCGAGCACCGACTCCTCGATCACCCGACGACGATCGATCCAGCCGTTCGCGGCGGCGGCCTCGATCATCGCGGCCTCGCCGGAGACCTGGTAGGCCCACACCGGGACCGGGCTGACGGCGGCCACGTCGGAGAGCACGTCCAGGTAGCTCATCGCCGGCTTCACCATGACGATGTCGGCGCCCTCGGCGATGTCGAGCTCGGCTTCGCGCAGCCCCTCGCGACGATTGGCCGGGTCCTGCTGGTAGGCACGCCGGTCTCCGGTGAGCTGCGAGTCCACCGCTTCGCGGAACGGACCGTAGAACGCCGATGCGTACTTGGCCGAGTAAGCAAGGATCGCGGTGTCCTGATGGCCCGCCGCATCCAGCGCCTCCCGTACCGATGCCACCTGGCCGTCCATCATGCCGGACAGCCCGAGAAGGGCAGAGCCCGCCTCCGCCTGGGCGAGAGCCATCGAGCGATAGCGCTCCAGGGTGGCGTCGTTGTCCACGGCACCGGCACCGTCCAGCACGCCGCAGTGCCCGTGATCGGTGAACTCGTCCAGGCACAGATCCGTCTGCACCACCAGCGCATCGCCCGCTTCCGCCACCACGGCACGCGTGGCCACGTTGAGGATGCCATCCGGGTCATCCGCGGCGCTCCCGTGCGCATCGCGAACCGCCGGCACGCCGAACAGCATGATGCCGCCGATGCCCGCCTCCGCCGCCTCGGCGGTGGCACGCCGGAGCGAGTCGATGGTGTGCTGCTGCACTCCCGGCATGGAGCCGATCGGCTGCGCCTGGTCGATGCCCTCGCGGACGAAGACCGGCAGGATCAGCTCCGCCGGGTTCAGCCGGGTCTCCGCGACCAGCCGGCGCATCGCCGGGGTCGTGCGCAGCCGGCGCGGACGGATGGTGGGGGTCATGCGATTTCCTTCTTGTCCTCTGATCGATGAGACGCCTGCGGGCGTCATCGCGCAGCACCCAGCGGTGCGAGTTCCGCCGCACCCCGGGCGAGCAGGTCGGCTGCCACCACACGACCCAGCTCCTCCGCCGCGGCGGAGTCGCCCGGGTGCCAGTCATGCGCCGCGGTCCCGGTGAGGCGCGAGCCGCCATCGAGTGCGTAGACGTGCCCGCTGAGGGTGAGTCGTCCATCGGCGATCGACGCGTGTGCGCCGACGGGCGCAGCGCAACCCGCCTCCAGCGCGGCGAGCAGCGCACGCTCGGCGAGCGCGCACGCGCGAGTCGCGCTGTCGTCGATGGCGGCGAGGGCGGTGGCGTACGGCTCCACGGCCACGTCGGCCGCGCGCACCTCGATGGCCAGCGCCCCCTGACCGGGAGCGGTGGGTGCGTCTTCCAGCGAGAAGCGCTCCGTGATCACCGACGAACGGCCGAGGCGATCCAGTCCGGCGCAGGCGAGCACCACGGCGTCGAGGTCGGCGTCGACACGGGCGAGCCGGGTGTCGACGTTGCCGCGCAAGTCCTGCACGTCCAGATCCGGACGGCGGGCGAGCAGCTGGGCGGCGCGGCGGGGCGATCCGGTGCCGACCCGGGCTCCGGCGGGGAGATCCGCCAGCGTCAGACCGCCCCGCGCGCACAGGGCATCGCGCGCGTCCGCACGCTCCGGGATCGCGCCGATCACGATCCCCTCGCACGCACCGGTGGGCAGATCTTTCAGCGAGTGGACCGCGATGTCGCACTCCCCGTCGATGAGAGCATCCCGCAGCGCACTGACGAAGACACCGGTGCCGCCGAGCTGCGAGAGGGGGGCGCGCGAGGTGTCGCCGTGCGTGGTCACCAGCACGAGGACGACATCCAGGCCGGTGGCGGCCGCGATCGCCTCGGCCACCGTGGTGGTCTGCGCGACCGCGAGCGCGCTGCCCCGGGTACCGATCCGGAGCAGCCCCGGACGCGCGGGAAGCGGCGCCTCCGATCGGTGGACGCTCACCGTGGGCGTGGTGTCATTCATCTCTGCGGATGTACCTCTCCGGTCGGGGTGGAACCGGAGACGCTCCGGTGAAGTGCTCCGAGGGTGTCGGCCGCGGCGCGACGCGCACCGGGGATCACGGAGGCCAGTCCGGTGCCGCTGACCCAGTCTCCCGCGAGAGTGATGCCGGGCGGCAGCGGGCCGGGCGTCTCCGCGCGCGAGATCGTGGAGTTCGTCCACACCCGGCGGCGCATCCCGCGGACCGCCGACGGCGACAGCTCCAGGCCCAGGATGCGAGAGGCGTCGATGAGAGCACGCGCGGTGGCGGCCCGGTCGTCCAGCTCGCGCGTCTCGGGCGCTCGTCCGAGGCGACCGTAGGAGAGCCGGAGCACATGTCGTCCCGCCGCTCGCTCGGCGCCGCGCTGCGGCCATTTCACGGTGACGTGCGTCAGCGCCTTCGCGGTGATCACGGGTGCGTCGGCGACTTCGGCGACCAGCGCTCCGGTGCCGCGGGTCGCGGTGTCCAGTCGCGGGTCCTCGACCAGGAGCGCGACGACCTCCACCTCTGCGGGTGTGACCTCAGGATGACCGAGGAGACGGGCCGCGATGTGCTCCGGCACGGCGAGCACGACGGCATCAGCGTGCAGCTGTGCCGTGTCGGCGGTGCTGATCCGCCAGAGGCCCGGAGTGCGCTTGCCTTCCGGTACCGCAGGACCCGATGCCGCAGGAGCCGGGGTATCGTCGCGATGGAGTGCCACGACGCGAGTGCTGGTGCGGACCGTCACACCGAGCTGATCCAGCTCGTCGCGCAACCGCGTCACCAGGCTCGCCATCCCGCCGCGAAGGCCTGCGACCGCACCTCCGGCGGCAGTGCGGCTGGCTCGAAGATCGCGCGCGGCGAGGATGAGCGATCCGCGGCGCTTGTAGGCCTCGGCAAGCCCGGGGACGGATCGGAGCGTCATCTCAGCGGGATCGGTCGAGTGGATGCCCAGCACCACGGGCCGAACCAGCCGGTCGAGCACGCGAACTCCGAGTCGCGCGCGGATCACCTCGTCGAGCGCGCCCGTGCGGCCGACCGACGGCGGAAGCAGCGGCTCCACGGCGGCGCGGCACGCCCCGAGCACGCCCAGCGCGCGGAGCGTGGCCCACGACAACGGCGTCGCCGGGATGCCGATGGTGCCCGCAGGCGGAAGCGGAACGGCACGCATCGCGTCGGCGGTGACGACCCACGAGCCCAGGTGCGCAGGGTTCACGATGTCCTCCGACATCCCCAGCTCGGCCAGGAGGGCCGCGACGGCACCGCCGCGGGTCGCGAACGACTCTGCCCCGATGTCGAGAGCGACATCGTCGATGCTCTCCCCCCGCACCCGTCCGCCGAGGTCGTCCTCGGCTTCCAGCAGCACCACCCGGGCACCCGAGCGAGCCAGATCGCGCGCGGCGACCAGCCCGGCGATGCCGCCGCCGATCACGGCGACCGCATCGTGTCCCTCGAGAGGAGCACCCGATGCCGTCGACCGCTGCGCGGCGTCAGTGAGCATGTGCCCGTTCCACGATGCGGGTGAGGACGTCCGGGTCGGTCTCCGGCGGGACGCCATGACCCAGGTTCAGCACGTGAGCCGGGGCGCGCTCACCGCGGCGGATGACGTCGTCGAGGTGAGCCTCGCGCACCGCTGCCGGCGCGCCCAGGTAGGCGGGGTCGAGGTTCCCCTGCAGCGGGAACGCATCACCGAGCCGGCGGCTGGCGTCGTCCAGTGGCGTTCGCCAGTCCACGCCCAGCGCGCTCGGGGCGATTTGGGCGAGCTCCTCCAGCAGGTGCCCGGATCCCACGGCGAAGTGGATGGTGGGCACGCGCTCGGCGGAGTCGGCTGCGACACGCACGTCCCGCACCGCATCGAGCGTGCGTCGCGAGGCGGGAGCCACATGGGCGCGATAGTCGGCGGCGCTCAGCGATCCCGCCCAGGAGTCGAAGAGCTGAACCGCACTGGCTCCGGCCTCCACCTGAGCCTGCAGGAAGGTGCCGGACAGGTCGGCGGCCCACTCCAGCAGCTCGCGCCAGGTGTCCGGATCGGCGTGCATGAGCGTCCGCGCCCGCAGGTGGTCGCGCGACGGGCCGCCCTCCACCAGGTAGGCGGCAAGCGTGAACGGCGCGCCCGCGAAGCCGATCAGCGGGGTGGTGCCCAGTTCGGCGACCGTGAGGCGCACCGCCTCGCGCACCGGCTCCAGCGCTTCGCGCAGCCGTTCGGGGGTGAACTCCGCACGGGCACGGGCCACGTCCGCCGCGGTACGGATCGGGTTCTCGAACACCGGACCGCGTCCGGCGACGAGGTCCACGTCGACACCCGCCAGCCAGAGCGGCACCACGATGTCGCTGAAGAACACGGCGGCGTCGACGCCATGACGGCGCACCGGCTGCAGGGTGATCTCGCTCGCAAGCTCGGGCGTCACGCACGCGTCGAGCATGCGGTGATCGGCCCGGATGCTGCGGTACTCCGGCAGGGAACGCCCAGCCTGACGCATGAACCACACCGGAAGCCGGTCGGGGCGATCGCCGCGGAGGGCGCGCACGAGCGGGGCATCGGCAGTGCGGCCGTCGACGAGCGGGTGGGAAGCCTGGAGAGTGTTCATCAGATGAAGATGCTAACTTACACATCTGCGGGTTCCATCCACGTGGCGTCCAGCCTCGCCCCGATGCCTCCCCTTCACACTCACGACTCTCTCGAGAAGATCATGCTGCTCTGCCTTTCCGTTGATCATCGAACCGCCGATCTCGACATGCTCGAACGCATCGAGCGCCGCGCGGAGACGGTGACGGCCGCCCTGAGCGAGAACACCGCGCGCGGCGTGGTGGTGCTTTCCACGTGCAATCGGTTCGAGGCCTACGTCGACGCCCCGGATCACGGACCGGGTCCCGCGCTCGAAGCCGTGGCGCGCGCCGCGCAGCTCACCCCGGCCGAGCTCGCCGACACCTTCGCCGTCCATCACGGCGACGCGGCCGCGGAGCACCTGTTCGCGGTGTCGAGCGGCCTGGAGTCCGCAGCGGTCGGCGAGGGGGAGATCGCCGGTCAGGTGCGACGGGCCTGGGAGAGCGCTCGCACCGCCGGGCGCACCAGCACCGATCTGGAGCAGCTCTTCCAGCACGCGATGGCCGTATCGAAAGAGGTCAAGAACCGCACGGGACTGCAGACCCGCGGGCGTTCCCTGGTGCAGCTCGCCCTCACCCTCGTCGACACCCGGGTGACCGACTGGAGCACGGCGCGCGTCGTGCTCATCGGCACCGGCGCCTATGCCGGCGCGAGCCTGGCCGCCCTGCGGGTGCGCGGCGTGGACGACATCGGCGTCTTCTCACCGTCCGGCAGGGCAGAGGTCTTCGCTGCCAGCCACGATCTCCGCCCAATTCCCGCCGGAGATCTGGCCGCAGAGCTCAGCCGCGCAGACGTCGTCGTGGCCTGCAGCAGTACCAGCGAACCGGTCCTCACCCGCGAGCACCTCGGCGGCACCACCCGCCCGCGGGTGCTGATCGACATGGGACTGCCACGCAACATCTCGCCCGACGTCGGCGAGGAGGCAGGCATCGAGCTCCTGGATCTGGAGACCATCGCGTTGCACGCGCCGATTCCGGAACTGGGCGCCGAGCTGGAGGCCCGAGACATCGTGCGTACCGCTGCGGCGGAGTTCGCCGCGCTTCGCGCGGAGCGTGACGTCGTTCCCGCGCTGCGCGACATGCGAGCCTTCGTCACCGAAGTCATGGAGGACGAGATCGCTCGCCTGCGCGGTCGCAGCGCAGACAGCGCAGATGAGATCGAGGCGGCGCTTCGGCACGCGTTCGGCCGCCTGATGCACCGCCCGACCGTGCGCCTACGTCAGCTCGCCCGCGCCGGGGCCGCCGGTGAAGCCGCCGCCGCCGTCACCGCCCTCTTCTCCCCCGACTCCCCGTGATTCCGTGGTTGCGTGGTGGGCTGCGGTGCCAGTGCAGCCCGCCCGGCTTCGCCCTGGTCTCAGGCTCTGCGGATCCTCGACGAGATCGCCACAATGAGTCAGACCGCCGACACCGCTGGTCTCACAAAGTCGTCCCGTCGTGTGACACATCGACCTGCTGTGAGACCACCATGCGGGCGGCGACGACCAGGCGGGCAGCGAAGACAACGTGCACGACCGCGACTGAGCGCGCATTAGCCTGATCCCATGTGGTCTGTGGTGCGGAGCCTGGGATGACGGGCCCGATCTGGACCGGTCACGAGCGCGGCAGCCGCGGGTACCGCCGGATGATCCTCGCTCTCTTCGCCGCCGGGGTCGCGACGTTCTCACAGCTCTACTCGGTGCAGGGCGTGCTGCCCGAACTGGCGGAAGACCAGCGGGTCTCCTCGGCCGATGCCGCCCTGTCGGTGTCCTTCGCCACGCTCGGACTGGCGATCGCCGTGATCCCGTGGTCGCTGCTGGCGGATCGGCGTGGTCGGCGCACCACCATGCGCGTCTCCATCGTCGCGGCGGTGGTGCTGGGCGTCCTGGTGCCGTTCTCGGCGACGTTCGAGGCGCTGCTCGCGCTGCGCTTCGCGGAAGGACTGGCCCTCGGCGGGATTCCGGCGGTGGCACTCGCCTACCTCGCCGAAGAGGTGTCACCACTCGCGTCCGCCGTCGCCGGTGGGACGTACATCTCGGGGACGTCGCTGGGCGGGCTGTGCGGCCGGCTGGTGTCCGGGCCGCTGAGTGAGGTCTTCACGTGGCGGATCGGCATGCTCGTGGTGTCGTTGCTGGCGGCCGTTGCCGCAGCCGTCTTCTTCGTGACCGCGCCGACGCCGCGCGGATTCGTCCCCGTGGTCCGCGGTTCGCAGCGCGATGTGCCCCTGGGGCGAAAGCTCCTCGCATGCCTGCGCGACCGACGCCTGGTTGCCCTGTTCTGCCAGGGCGGGCTCCTGATGGGCGGCTTCGTCGCGGTGTACAACTACCTCGGATTCCGGCTGCAGCTGCCGCCGTTCTTCCTCCCCGTGGCGGTGTCGTCGCTCCTGTTCCTGGCGTATCTCTCCGGCACGTGGTCGTCCGCGCAGTCCGGGCGCATCGCGCTGCGGCGGGGTCGCTTCACGGTGCTGCTCGGCGCGGCCGGCGTGATGCTGGGTGGGCTCCTGCTCACAGCGATCCCCGCCCTGGTCGCGGTGATCGCGGGTCTGCTGCTGTTCACCGCCGGCTTCTTCGCGGCACATGCCACGGCCTCCAGCTGGGTGCCCGCCCTGGTGCGCACGGGACGGGCCCAGGCGTCGAGCCTCTACAACCTCGCCTACTACGGCGGATCCAGCCTGTTCGGCTGGCTGGTCGGTCTGGCCTTCCACGACGGGAACTGGTGGGGTGTGATCCTCGCGGTGAGCGTTCTGGTGGTGGCCGCGATGGTCATCGCCACAGCCGCTCTGCGCAGCGACCCCACCGGCCACCCCGCTGCATCGTGATCCCGCGTCTGGGTCACGCGAAGGTCCACGCCCTACGCTGGCAGCATGAGCGAGCTCACCCCCGCCCGAACGGCATCCGCCCGCGGGCGCATCGCCACTGCGGCGATCGCCAGCGCCGGATTCGTCGCCCTGCTCTGGGCGGTCGAGATCGTCGACACCGTCCTCGGCAACCGCCTCGACTACTACGGCATCCAGCCGCGCGAGATCGATGGGCTGTGGGGCATCCTGTGGGCGCCGCTCCTGCACGGCGGGTGGCAGCATCTGCTCGCGAACTCCGGCCCCGCCCTGGTGCTGACCTTCGTCATCGCCCTCTCCGGCCTCGCTCTGTGGGCGGAGGCCACCGCGATCATCTGGGTCGTGGCGGGTGTCGGGACGTGGCTCATCGCCCAGCCGAACAGCGTTCACATCGGTGCTTCCTCGCTGATCTTCGGATGGATCACCTTCCTCGTGCTGCGAGGCGTCTTCGCCCGCAGCGCCCTGCAGATCGTGGTGGGCGTCCTCGTGCTCGGCGCGTACGGCGGGGTGCTGTGGGGCGTGTTCCCGGGACAGCAGGGGATCTCCTGGCAGGGACACCTGTTCGGTGCCGTCGGCGGCGTGATCGCCGCCGTGCTGCTGGGTCGCCGAGCCCGTGAGAGCAGCGCCGCCACGGCGCGTCGGTGACCCCTACCACGGGGTGATGCGCGCCGCCCGCCCGGCGCCTAGCGTGGGAGCAGCATGAACGACACCGCTGCTTCCCTCCGCCGCTGGGGCGTGATGACCGACCGCGTCCTTCCGGGACGGCGGGCGCTGATCATCTGGATCCTCGCCGCAGCCGCCGCGATCTCCCTTCTCGCCGTCACCGCAACGCTGGGCGCGACGGAGTACCGCACGCCCGCCGGGGCCATCGTGATCTTCGCCACGATGCTCGCCGCCGCGATCCCGGGTGCTCTCATCGCCCCGCACTGGGCGACCGCCGCTGCTGTGCTCGCCGCAGCCTCGCTGACCGCGCTCGCCTCGCCGGAGACCGCAGCGCCGTGGCCGGTGGCGGTTCCCACGATGATCGCGCTGACCTTCACCTGGATCATCGTCGGGATGCGAGCGCGCTGGTGGGTGGCTGCGAGCGGGTGGGCGCTGACGAACTTCATCGCCCTGATGACGGCGAGCGAGTACGGCCAGCGGGTGGCCGTGGGCACCGTCGTAGCCGATCTCGTGGTGTTCGCATCGGTGTCGCTGCTGGGGGTGGGCGTGGGCGTCATGCTCCGCAACTGGACCCTCATCCGCGCCGAGCTCACCCGGCAGCAGGCGATGACCGCCGCCGAGCACGCCCGACGCGAAGCGGTGGAGGACAAGGCGCGCATCGCCCGGGAGCTGCACGATGTGGTGGCACACGGCATGTCGGCCATCCAGATCCGCGCCGCGTCCGCGCGCTATCGGCTCACGGGGTTGTCGGACGAGGCCGCAGCGGAATTCGACGATCTCGCCGCGACAGCCCGCACCTCCATGGCCGAGATGCGCACGATCCTCGGACTGCTCCGCGACGAGGAGTCGAGCGTGCAGCGCGCCCCACAGCCGGGTTTCGCCGATCTGAGCGCCCTCATCGGCCGCGCCCGTGATCTCGCCCCCGTCACCGAGAGCGGACGCTGGGAGCTGAGCGAGGCCGAGCAGTCGGATCCGGTGTTCGGGCTCACCGTCTATCGCGTGGTTCAGGAGGCGCTGAGCAACGCCGCCCGCCATGCGCCGGGAGCCGCCACACGGATCGACTGGCAGGACGAGCCCGGTGATCGGATCGTGACCATCACCAATGACGCCCCGGAGCACCCCGCTGCCGCTCGCTCGGACGGCGCCGGCCAGGGGCTGCGCGGCATGCGCGAGCGCGTCTTCGCGCTCGGCGGCACCGTGTCCGCGTCTCCCGTCGCGGACGCCGCCGGCGGTTTCCGCGTGCGTGTCACGTTCCCGCGGGCGTGATCCCCGTTTCATTGCGCGCACTTGGCTCCTTCGGCGCGGGTTTGGGGTCCTTTTGCGCGCGATGAAATCAGAATGGACTCGGACGAAGGGAAGCCGATGACGAGTGTGCTGATCGTGGACGACCAGGCGATGGTGCGCGCCGGCTTCGCCGCCATCCTGCAGGCCCAGAGCGGGATCGACGTGGTGGGTCAAGCGGGCGATGGGGCAGATGGCACCGCGCAGGCGCGGTCGCTACGCCCGGACGTGGTGCTGATGGACGTGCGTATGCCCACGATGGACGGCATCGAGGCGACGCGACAGATTCTCGCCGCGGCCGAGCGCGATGGTCGCACCGCTCCCGCGATCCTCATCCTTACCACCTTCGACGCCGACGAGTACGTCCACGACGCGCTCGGGGCCGGTGCCAGCGGCTTCCTGCTGAAGGATGCCCTTCCCGACGAGCTGGTCCAGGCGGTGCGGATCGTGGCGGCGGGCGATGCGCTGCTCGCACCGCGCATCACCAAGCGCCTTCTCGAGAGATTCGCCGCCACGCGCCCGGCTGTGAACCGGCACACCCTGCGCCTCAACGACCTCACCGAACGCGAGCACGAGATCCTGATCCTCGTGGGTCAGGGCCTGTCCAACGGGGAGATCGCCGCACAGCTGTTCCTCGCCGAGCAGACCGTGAAGACGCACGTCAGCCGGATCTTCAGCAAGCTGCATCTGCGGGATCGGGTGCAGGCCGTGATCCTCGCCTACGACGCGGGGCTCGTCGCTCCCGCCGACTGAGCAAAGCCGCTTCATAGCGCGCAAAAGGGCCGTATTCCAGCCGAATAGCAGCAATTTGCGCGCTATGAACGGGGTCAACGTCATACCCCGGTAGGGGGCCGATCGAGACCGGGGCGGGACGCGCTGGCGGACACCCGGATCAGACAGTGTCTGCATGGCACTCGTCTCCCCCTTCATCGCTTCCCCGTCCGTCTCGGTGGCGCGCCCCGTCTCACCTCGCGCGAGCACGGCGGCAGCGATCGGAGCGCTTCGTCCGGCGTCATCTCGTGACGGCTCGGTCGATGCCGTGCGGGCGGTCCTGCTCGGCATCGTGGTGCTGCTGCACGCGTTCATGGTGGGCGTCGGCCGCGACGAGACCGGAGCCCCGCTCCTGGAGAACGCGATGGAGCACTGGGCCGGATTCCCCGCCCTCACCTGGGTGGTCCAGATCATGCCGCTGTTCTTCGTCCTGGGCGGGTTCGCGAGCTTCACTCAGTGGACCCGGCTGCGAGAGCGGGGGACGACGGCGTCGGACTATGTCGCGGCGCGGGTCCGGCGGCTCCTCATTCCCGCCGGAGGCGCCATCACCGCGATCGCGGTCTTCCTGGCGGCCCTCGTCATCTCCGGTGTTCCCGCCGAGGTGGTGTCGGTGGCCGGATTCCGCATCGGGCAGCCCTTCTGGTTCCTGGCGGTCTACCTCGGCTGCAGCGCACTGGTTCCCGCGATGGTCCGCCTGCATGAGCGCCATCGCCTCCTCACCCTCGCCGTGCTCGCCGCCGGCGCCGTGACCGTCGACATCGTGCGCGTCGCCACCGGCGCTGCGGCGATCGGCCTCGTCAACATGGCCTTCGTGTGGCTCCTGATGCAGCAGATCGGCTTCTCCCTGGCCGATCAGCGCTTCGATCGCGTGCGGCCGTCACGCGTCGCGATGGTCGGCGCCGGAGCGGTGCTCACGCTCGCGATCACGATGCTCACCGGCTTCTACCCCGCCGATCTGCTGTCCGCGCTGAATCCGCCGATGGGCGCGCTGGTCCTGCTCGGCATCGCCCAGCTGTCGCTCTTCCTGCTCCTGCGCACCGCCCTGCGCCGCGTGGCCGACGGACGCGCATCAGCCGTCATCACCTGGGTCAACGCCCGCGCAATGACCATCTACTCCTGGCACATGCTGGTGGTGGTCGCACTCGCCGGCTCGCTCCTCCTCCTGCCGATGGACCTTCCCGCACCGCTGAGCACCGACTGGTGGGCGACGCGTCCGCTGTGGCTGGCCGGCGTCGTGATCGCCGTCGCTGCGCTCGTGGCGCTGGTGGGACGACGGGAAGCGCGACGCCCCTCTCCGGCCACCGGCGTGCGCGCCCCTTGGGCGGCTGCTGCCACCGTGATCGCGGCTGCCGCCGTGGTGCTGGCGCTGCTCGCCGGTTCCGCCCCATCCGCGTGGGTGATCGCCGCGGCGCTGGCTCCGATCGCGGTCGGTCTGGCGAGCCGCGCGGCCCGATCGGCTGGTTAACCACGCGGGGCCGAACGCCACCGGTGACATGATCGCGGGAACGCGGACGCCGCCGGTGCGTTAACCGCGCGAGGAACCGCGCCAAGCCGGTTACGCCGCCGGGCGAACATCACCAGTGGAGAGACCATGAGAATGGTGCTGCCGGTGCGTTAACCACGGAATGACACGGCGAGCCGGTTAACCGCGCCGGGTGAGCACCGCCGGCGAGCGGGCCACGGGGACGCTGCCGTCGCCCGGTTAACTCCGCCGATGACACAACAGCGCTCCCGCGGTTAACCGGACGCCCCAACCTCCGCAGCCATACGCCGCTACTCCGGCACGGCACCCCGGGCCGGGCCGCGGATTCGCCGCGAACCGGACATCCGTCGTTAACAGCCGCGTTAACCCGCGAGGAGCAGAATCATGCCGCGCCGTTCCGCGTCGTTTCGGCGAATGATCCACTTCTCCACAGGACTGTCCACACCTGGGGATGGAATTACACGGGCGTAGTTCCGCGCGCTTTTCCGAGGCACTCGTACGGCCACCGGAGTTATCCACATATCCCCATGTGGATAACTCACATCCTGTGGATGACTGGGAGAGATCAGCCGACGCGCACCCAGAGGGAGACATCGGAGACGTTGATCCTCTGGTGCTCGACGATCTCGTATCCCGCCGCACGCAGATCCGAGGTCTCGTCGGTGCCCACCACGCCGTCGACGACGGCCTCGACCACCCACACGCGTGACACGCCCTCGAGCGCACCTGCCGCGAGCGCCTCCGCGGTCGAGCGGGTCTGCGCGTGCCAGGTGGGGCTCTGGGCATACGGGGTGACGAGTTGCACGTCACGCAGCTGCGCGAACGCAGCCGGGTCGGTGTCGAGAGCCAGCCGCGGGCGCCACGACGGATCCACACTCTCATCGAAGACGATCGCGTCTCCGGGCTGCGACTGCGCACTGACCAGGGCGGCGACGTCGTTCCAGTCCGAGCCGCGTTTGGACCACGGCCCTCGTTGCCCCGACCACACGGGCACCGTGACGCAGAGGACCAGCACCGTGACGCACAGCGCAGCCACCGGGACGCGGCCAACACGAAGACGCGCCAGTTCCGCGATACCCGATGCCAGCAGCAGCGCTACCGCAGGCCCCGCGAAGGTGAGGTAGCGAGGCGTGTAATCGTGGTGCACCGCATCGCTGGCGAGCACCAGCGCCAGCGGGAGCACCGCCCATGGCAGCGCGATGCTCACCGGGTCGATCGGAGACCCTCGCCGGGGACGCGACCGCACCCACCCCACCACGGCAATGGCGATGAGCGCCCAGGCGATCCACGCATATGCATCCACCACGAACCACATCTCCACGAGGATGGCGTGCGGATTGGTGTGGCCGGCGGTCGCCAGGAAGGCGATCTGCCCGCGCTGATGCAACGCGATCCACGCCACGGGGGACGCGAGCAGAAGCCCCGCAATGGAGGACAGTGCCCACCCTGCCCAGGTGCGTCGATCCACGCCGCGCCACCACAGCACGACCCCGATCGCGAGCGCCAGAAGCCCGACATAGAGGAACGTGACCGTCGCGATGGCGAGCATGGCGCCGTACGCCACCCACCACCAGACGGAGGGCCGCCGACGCCGCAGCACCTCCACGATGATCGCCATCAGCACCGTGGCAAAGAGCGCGTCGAAGGCGTAGGCACGCGCCTCGACGGCCGCGTGCGTGAGGCGCGGCAGAGCCGCAGTCAGGGCGCCCGCGAGCACCCCGAAGGGCAGGGACCTCAACCGCGCACCGATCCACACGACCACTCCCGCGCACAGGCCAATGGCCACCGCAGAGGGGAAGCGGAGAGCGAACGGACTGCTCCCCGCCATCAGGATCCAGAAGTGCATCGTTATGTAATTCACGGCATGAACGATGTCGATGTTGCCGAGCATCGCCATCAGACAGGGCAACGGCCGGGTGGCGGAGAGCTGCGTGGCCGCTTCGTCGCCCCAGAGCGACGGAATCCACGCTCCGAGGGCGTTCACCGTCGTGGCGATCAGCGCCACCAGCCCCGCGGCGAGCACCACCCGGGCGCTGGGAACCCGCGCCGCGCCCTCCGATGACCTCGTCCTGCCCTGCACGCGGTCAGGGTACGCCCGGCCCCTCCGAACCGGGACGGCGAGCGGCTATGAATGCCTGAGAGTCCTCCCCCGAGCGTCAACCAAGTCTCGAAACGAGGATGGCGTCGCGAAAAGAGGAGTCGCGACGAGGATCCGTCCTGTTTTCGCGACGATGCCCTCGTTTCGCGACGCAGGGGTGTCAGACGCGCGGCAACGGCGGCCCCGACCGCACCACGACGGCGCGATCACGCCGTGACGGCCGTCAGCTCGGAGCGCCGGCCTCGGTGTGGTGGCGAATGACTTCGGCCACGACGAAGTTGAACCACTTCTCCGCGAACTCGGGGTCCAGATGTGCGGCTTCGGCCAGCTCCCGCAGGCGAGCGACCTGCTGCTCCTCCCGCGCCGGGTCCGAAGCGGGCATCTCGTGCGTGGCCTTCAGCACCCCGACCTGCTGGGTAGCACGGAAGCGCTCGGCCAGCATGAAGATCAGCGCGGCATCGATGTTGTCGATGGTCGCCCGCAGCCGCAGCAGCGTGGCGGTGGGATCCTCGATCTGGCTCATGCCCCCAGCATAAAGCGGTCGCTCAGTGCTCGACGTGGAACACCACGTGCGATCCGGCGCGCGCGGCCTCGGTCAGGAACGCGTGCAGTTCGTCGAGGTGCCCCCACGCGTAGTCGCGCTCCTCATCGCCGTACTCCGGGTTGCGCAGCTCCTCGGGCATCACGGCGTAGGCGGCAGCGAACGTCTCCTCGTCGAGGGTGTCGAGCCACGCGGCCACCTCCGGCACGTGCTCGGCCGACAGGTACGTCACCAGCAGCTCGTCGGAGTCCTCCTGCAGATCCTCGTCGCCGAGGATCACCCCGTACGCGGGCCACTCCTCGGGGTCACGATCCGGAGCCGACGCCGGAGCCAGCGCGCAGGAGATCGGATCCCACGCCTTGTCCGTCCCGCACGACGGCACCCCCGCCTCCTCGACCTCCGCGATGAAGGCGCGCAGCGCCTCGTCGTCCCCCGCGGCGGCCTGCAGGCGCTCAGCGAGGGCATCGGTCAGGGCGAAGTGCATTCCGAGCTGCATGCCCCCGACGCTACCCCGCCGGGATGCGCGAACAGAAGCGAAAACGCGCCTCCGATAGGATGGGGTGGACCCGCTCGGGTCCCTTTACGGGGGTGATCCCAAATGCCAGGAATCGTGATCGTCGGCGTCCAGTGGGGCGACGAGGGCAAGGGCAAGGCCACGGACCTGCTCGGTGAACGCACCGACTGGGTCGTGAAGTTCAACGGCGGCAACAACGCCGGCCACACGGTCGTCGTGGGCGATGAGAAGTACGCGCTGCACCTGCTGCCGTCGGGCATCCTGTCGCCCGGCGTGACGCCGGTCATCGGCAACGGCGTCGTCATCGACATCGAAGTGCTCTTCGGCGAGCTGGAGGCGCTGGCCGCCCGTGGCGTCGACGTGTCCAAGCTCAAGGTGAGCGCCAACGCCCACGTCATCACGCCCTATCACCGCACGCTCGACAACGTCACCGAGCGCTTCCTCGGCAAGCGCCAGATCGGCACCACGGGTCGCGGCATCGGCCCCAGCTACGCCGACAAGATCAACCGCGTGGGCATCCGCATCCAGGACCTGTTCGACGAGAACATCCTGCGCCAGAAGGTCGAGGGCGCCCTCGACCAGAAGAACCACCTGCTGGTGAAGATGTTCAACCGCAAGGCGATCGACGCGGAAGCCATCGTGGAGGAGCTGCTGTCGTACACCGAGCGGCTGCGCCCGATGGTGGCTGACACGTCGCTGCTGCTGGATCAGGCACTGGAGCGCGGCGAGGTCGTCGTGTTCGAGGGCGGTCAGGCCACGATGCTCGACGTCGACCACGGCACCTACCCGTTCGTCACGAGCTCTTCCGCCACTGCGGGTGGCGCTGCGACCGGCTCGGGAGTTGGTCCCAACCGTCTCGACCGCATCGTCGGCATCGCGAAGGCCTACGCCACGCGTGTCGGCGCCGGTCCGTTCCCCACCGAGCTGTTCGACGAGAACGGCGACATGCTGCGCTCGCGCGGTTTCGAATTCGGCACCACCACCGGCCGGCCCCGCCGCGTGGGGTGGTACGACGCCCCCGTCACCCGCTACGCGACGCGCGTCAACGGTCTGACGGACATCGTGCTCACCAAGCTCGACATCCTCACCGGTATCGAGCAGATCCCGGTGTGCGTGGCGTACGACGTGGACGGCGTCCGCTTCGACGAGATGCCGGTGAACCAGACGGACTTCCACCACGCGAAGCCCATCTTCGAGTACTTCCCGGGCTGGACCGAGGACATCTCCACGGCGCGCACCTTCGAGGACCTGCCGCAGAACGCGCAGGACTACGTCCTGGCGCTGGAGAAGATGAGCGGTACGCGCATCTCCGTCATCGGCACCGGCCCGTCCCGCGACGCCGTGATCGTGCGTCACGACCTGATCGGCTGACATGCGGTTCTGGCTCGGCGGCTACACCGCGGACATGGACGGAGACGGTGCCGGCATCGGAGTCCTGCTCGCCGGCGATGCCGACGCCCCGTCCGCCGGTGGTCCGCTGAGCTTCGCGGGAACGGCCGTCGCGGTCGATTCCCCGTCCTGGCTCGCGCAGCACCCGACCCTCGACGTCGTCTACGCGGCGCTCGAGGGTTCGGGTGGCGTGCGCGCGTTCACGCGCACCGGACCTGCCACCCTGGCACCGATCGGTACCGAGCAGCCCGCCGGCGACGTCACCTGTCATGTCGTCGCATCGCCGGACGGGCGCTGGCTCACCGCCACGGGCTACGGCGACGGCACGGTCGCTCGTTACCGGCTCGATGACGACGGCGTTCCCGGAGCCCCGGAATTCGGGGCGGCCGCCGTCGACCCGTACGCGGACTCCCGGGCCCCGCGTCTGCCGGACGATCTCGGCGCCGACGCCACGACGGCCGCGGAACTCGCT
The DNA here is from genome assembly GCF_021044885.1 of Microbacterium nymphoidis. Classification (GTDB taxonomy): domain Bacteria; phylum Actinomycetota; class Actinomycetes; order Actinomycetales; family Microbacteriaceae; genus Microbacterium; species Microbacterium nymphoidis. The sequence goes on from NZ_JAJNOD010000001.1 coordinate 1,691,880, forward strand.
GCCGCGACCGCGGCGCTGCGCGGGGCCGTCGGGGACGAGTTCGCGCACCTGCTGCCCGAACAGCCGGTGCTGCCCGAGGGGATCGAATCGGCGGTCACCTTCACGGATCCGGACCCCGTCGCCCCTCCCCGCACATCGCACGCGCACCAGGCGCGTCATGTCTCGGGCGGGCTCGTGGCCACCACCGATCTGGGCTTCGACCTGGTCCGCTTGTGGCGCGACGGTCAGCTCCAGCAGGAGGTCGTCCTGCCTTTCGGCACCGGCCCTCGCCACACCGTCTGGCACCCCAGCGGACACCTCTACGTGGTCACCGAGTACTCGTGCGAGGTCTACGTCCTCGCCCCCGATGCCACCGGACGGTGGCGGATCGTCTCAGCGGCGCCGGTTTCCCCGGAGGCGAGCGTGGGAGCCGACTTCCCTGGAGAACTCTCGGCCTCGGCCGACGCCGGTCTGCTCTATGCGGGAGTGCGCGGCATCAACGCCATCGCCGCGCTGCGCGTCCTGGGGGACGGTTCCCGCGTGGAGTCGATCGCTACGGTCGAAAGTCACGTGGACTGGCCGCGGCACCACATCCTGGTCTCCGACACCCTCCTCGTCGCCGGCCAGCGCTCGAACGAAGTCGTGTCGCTGGCCATCGACGAACGCAGCGGCATCCCCGGACGACGCCGGTTCAGCACCCCCGCGCCCACCCCGTCGGTGCTGCTGCCGATCTTCGACTGATCCGGCACCTGCTCCCCTCGTTCACCCACGAGACTTCCCTCTGTGGGTGAGAATCAGCGCGCTGCGGTGATTCTCACCCCACACGCGGAAGTCTCGCGGGCCTACCGACGCTGCGAGGGGGACGCCGCGGGGACGACGCCGCGGGCGCGTGCCATGCATCATCCACAGGTTTCTGCGTGGTCCCGCCGCGGCCAGTACGCTCGACGCATGCGCAAACGTCTCCTGGTCCTTCCCGTCGTGGCCGTGCTGCTGGCCGGCCTGGCCGCGTGCTCAACGAACTCCGCCCCCGAGGCGAAGCCGGCCGCGAGCGCGAGCGCGAACGACAGCGCGAGCGCGAACGACAGCGCGAGCGCGAGTGCCGCGGCCACGCCGAGCGGCACGTGCTCCTACCCCGCTTCCGGCACGCCGGCCAAGCCCGCCTCCGCACCGTCCAGCGAGCCCGAGCTGGCGAAGACCGCGACGCTCACGACGTCCGCGGGAGAGATCACCATCACCCTCGATGGCGACAAGACGCCGTGCACCGTGAACAGCTTCGTCTCGCTGATCACGCAGGGGTACTTCGCCGACACGAAGTGCCACCGTCTCACCACGCAGGGCATCTTCGTGCTGCAGTGCGGCGACCCCAGCGGAACCGGGGCAGGCGGGCCCGGGTACTCGTTCGCCGACGAGACCAGCCCCGACATGTCGTACCCCACGGGCACCGTCGCGATGGCCAACGCCGGCCCGGACACCAACGGGTCGCAGTTCTTCCTCGTCTACGACGACAGCACGGGCCTTCCGCCGGACTACACCGTGTTCGGTCACATGGACGAGGCCAGTGTCGCCGTCGTGCAGGCGATCGCCGCGAAGGGCGTGGCCGGCGGACGCCAGGACGGCGCCCCTGCCGAGACCGTGACCATCACGTCCGCCACGACGGCGCAGTGAAGCGAATCGCCGCCTGACGACATCAGCGAGCCCGATCCCGATGCGGATCGGGCTCGCTCCATTAGTGTGAGCGTGTGACACCGCCGTCGTCCCCCGCCACCGTCCGCACGACCCCGCGCCTGCTCTGGGCCCTGTTGCGCCTCGCGATGGCCGCGCTGATCGTCGCTGCCATCGTCGCCCAGCTGATCCGGACGCTGGGATTCGCCATCGACAAGGATCGCGACTTCCTGACCGTGCTGACGAACTTCTTCAGCTTCTTCACGATCCTCTCCAACGTCCTCGCCGCGATCACGCTGCTGGTGTGCGGGCTCTGGCTGCTCAGCCGTGGACGTCGCCGTGAATTCCAGCCCCGAGCGCTGAGCGTACTGCTGCTCTCGGTCGGCACCTACATGGTCATCACGGGCGTGGTCTACAACACGATGCTGCGCGGGATCGCTCTGGAGCCGGGCGGGACGGTCGCGTGGTCGAACGAGGTCCTGCACGTCGCCGGCCCCGCGATGATGCTGCTGGAGCTCATCCTCCGGGTGGGCGTCCGCCCGATCAGCTGGCGCTCCCTGTGGGTGGTGGTCGGCTTTCCCATCGTCTGGGTGATCTACACGATGATCCGCGGGGAGCAGATCACCAACCCGGTCACCGGCCAGCCGTGGTGGTACCCCTACCCGTTCCTCAATCCCTACACCGTGCCGAACGGCTACATCGGTGTGGCCGGGTACGTCGTCGGGATCTCGGTGGCGGTGATCGCGGTCGCCTCGCTGGCGATCTGGTGGTCGCGACGCAAGACCGGGGTCGAGGCCACCGCAGAGCCGGCGGAGTCGCCCGCTGCCATCGCGGCGCCCGCATCCTGAGTGCCGGGCATCGCGTCCGGACACCGGACGGCCTTCAGGAACGGGTGCGGACGCGAGTGATCGCCTGAGCGCGATCGCGCACGTCGAGCTTCGCGAAGATCGCATTGATATGGGTCTTCACCGTGGACACCCCCACGTACAGCTGACGAGCGATCTCGGCGTTGTTGAGTCCGTCGGCGAGGAGGGAGAGCACGTCTGCCTCCCGCGGTGTGAGCTCGGGAAAACGACTGCGCAGCTCTGCCGCGGGAGCCGGAGCGGTGACGGTCGTCGCGGAGACCACACGCGCCGCGACGTCGGCGGCGAACGTGGCCTGCCCGCCCGCCACGGCACGGATGGCGGCGGCGATCTGCTCACGGCCGGCGTCCTTGGTGAGGTAGCCGCGAGCCCCCGCGCGGAGCGCTCCGAGGATGGAGTCGTCGTCGGCGTAGGTGGTGAGGACCAGCACCGCGGTCTCCGGCGCATCGGCCGTGATGCGCCGCGTCGCCGTGGTGCCGTCCATCACGGGCATCCGCAGATCCATCAGCATCACGTCGGGTCGCTCCGCCACCGCCAGTGCCACCGCCTCGGCCCCGTCAGCGGCCTGCCCGACCACCTCGACGTCCGCCAGCAGCGAGATGATCGTGCTGAGGCCGTCGCGCACCAGGTCCTGGTCGTCGGCGATCACCACGCGAATCGGTGTCGTCGTCATCGTCCGCCCTTCTCGTCGATTCCCGGGGACAGCGTGGCCTCCGCAACCACCACGAACTCTCCCTCCCGTACTTCTGCCCGCGCATGCCCGCCGCTGGGCAGAGCGTCGAAGCGCTCGCGCATCCCGGTCAGTCCGTACCCGCCGCCTCGTGGCTGCCGCTCCGCGGGGAGCGGGCTCGTCACCCGCAGGGTCACACGATCGTGTCGCCAGTCGATGCCGAGTGCAACGGGAGCTCCCGGCGCGTGACGACGCGCATTGCTCAGCGATTCCTGCACCGCGCGTACCAGTGCGGTGGCGACGACGTGCGGGACGGGGCGCGGTTCGCCGCCTTCCGTCACCGACACCGTTGCGCCCAGCGAACGGTGCGCACGGATGAGCTCATCGAGGGCTTCCGACGGGTCGACATCCGCGTCATCGAGCCGCGGGACCTCGCGCAGGGCCGCGACGGCCCCGCGTGCGTCGGCCAGGCCCTGCGCCGCGAGCCGGCGTGCCTCGGTCGCGCGCGTCCTCGCCTCATCGATCCTGTCCGCCTCCAGGAGCGCGTCGATGGCATCCAGCTGAACCGTGAGTCCGCCGAGAGAGTGCGCCAGCACATCGTGCAGGTCGCGGGCCAGAGCGATGCGGGCTTCGGCCTCCCGGGCGACGATGCGCTCCTCGCGCGCCCTCTCCGCCTCGCGCGCGGACAGGCGCGTGGTGCGGCGGAGGAAGCCGCCAAGCACGCCGACCGAGAGCCCGAGGCTCATGGTCAGCATCGCGCTGACGCCGAGCTGCGGGGACAGGAGGGCGATGCCCCCACACACCAGGACGACCCCGACCCCCGCGGCCACCGGCCCGAGCCATACTGGCAGCTCAAGCCGGGCGATCAGGAGCATCGTGCACACCGCGGCGGGGACGAGCGAGAGCCCCACGCTGGGCCCGCCGGCGAGCGAGCCGCTCAGCACGGCGACCACGGCGAACGCGGCCCCCGTCCTGGATCGCCCCAGGCGCAGCAGCACGGTCGCGATGGGCCACGCGATGACCGCGACCAACCCGGCCACCGCTCCCGCGGGCGACGTCGCCGAGAGCAGCGCCGCTCCCACGAACGCCGCGACGGCGATGGTGATGGCGGCGCTCCACAGCAGAGGGCGCTCGGTCATGGAACCATCATGCGCCGACGTGGGCCAGCTTCTGCAGACGCGCGCCCATGGTGATCGCGCGACCCGCTCGGTTGGCTGCGAACGCCAGCAGGATCACCCCGGTGCTGCTCGCGAGGTGCGAGCCGGCCATGCCTGCCAGCACGTCGATTCCGATACGCACCGCGATCATCGCCACCCAGAGCACGATGCCCACGGCTCCGGTCCGCGAGGCCCACTGGGCGCGGGGATCACGTACGCGATCCTCGGCCTCCAGCGGACGGAACCTCGCGATCGCGCCCATCAGAGCACCGATGCCTCCGGAGATGGCCAGCTCGAGAGCGAGGACCGCGACATCCAGGGTGCCGATCGCCGTGGTGGTCGAGACGAGGGAGCCGAGACCGACGACGGCCAGCACGATCGGCCCGCGCCAGATCCGGCTCGGCTCGAAGGCACGCCACTGCGTCTGGCGATAGCCGATGTAACCGATGAGGAGGACGATGACGAACCCGTTGAACAGGAGCTGCGGAGACATGTGCGAACCTTTCGAGGCGGCCCGATGCGGCCGTGAATCCAGGTTCCCGTCGTCGCAGTGCCCACCCCACCACCCGCGGGTGGAGATCGGGTGGAGATGGTCTGCCCGGGATCGGTCAGTCATCGCGGGTAGTGTTGCGGCATGGCCCGATCCGCCCGCCGCTCCCGTCGTCGCACCGTTGCACGGCACGCCAACCTGCCGCGGCGCAGCGCGCTCACCGGCATCCTGGTCCGCGTCCTCGCGGGTGTCGCCGCGATCGCCCTCGCGGCTGTCGGCGTGATCGTCTACAACTACAACGATCTGACGGGCGCGATCCGCGACAACGCGGTGAGCCTGCAGAACGATCCGATCGCACCTCCCGAGCTGGCCGCCTACCCCGGCGCGTTCAACATGCTGGTGATCGGCACCGACGAGTGCGACGAGTCGATCAGGGACTTCATCGGCGCCGACCGGTGCTCGGGGGAAGAGGCCGCACACCATCTCAACGACGTGAACATCCTCGTCCACGTCTCGGAGGCCCCGCGTCGCGTCACCGTGCTGTCCTTCCCGCGGGATCTTCTCGTGGAACGCCCCGAGTGCACCAACGAAGAGGGCAACGTGGACGCCGGCGGGACAGCCAAGATCAACACCGCCTATGAGGCAGGCGGCCTGGTGTGTGTGGCGAAGACCGTCGAAGAGCTCACCGGCCTCAGCGTGGACTTTGCCGCCAAGCTCAGCTTCCTGAGCGTGATCAAGATCACCGACGCCGTGGGCGGCGTCACGGTGTGTGTGGCAGGCGACGGCATCAAGGACCGGCACACCAATCTCGACCTGCCCCCGGGCGAGTACACGATTTCGGGCGGCGATGCACTGCAGTTCCTCCGCACCCGGCATGGGCTGAACCAGGAGAGCGATCTCGCGCGGATCAGTAATCAGCAGCAGTACATGTCACGGCTCATCAACAAGCTGCGCAGCACCGAGGTGCTCTCCAACCCCGCAACCCTGCTCAAGCTGGCCTCCGTCGTGGCCCGCAACATCCAGACCGACGACCGACTCGCCGATCCCGTGCGGATGGTGCAGCTGGCCCTCGCCGTCAAGGACGTCCCGTTCTCCGACTTCGTGTTCGTCTCGTACCCGGTGGTGGACATCCCCAATACGAGTGACCTCGCGGCGGACTCGGCCACCGCCGCATCGCTGATGGCTGCCATCGCCGCGAACCAGCCGATCGTCCTGTCGCGCACCGGCGCTGGGGTGGTCGATGAGACGGCCCCGACGGAGGCGGCTACGGCAGGCCCCGACGGCTCGACGCCGACCGAGTCCGAGCCCGGCACGGACGAGGGCTCGCAGCCCGGAACGGACGTGCCGTCCGCCGAGCCGACCGGTCCGGTGGAACTGGGGTGGAGCGCATCCGGGCAGACGGCGGAGCAGCAGACCTGCTCGGCCGGCGTGGAAGGCACCGGCTGATCCGGCTCAGACCGGGTGCTCACGCAGCCAGGTGAGCACCTGATGGGCGTGGCGGTCCGGCGGGAACACCGGATAGAAGACGTGCTCGATCCGGCCCTCCCGCACCACCAGTGTGAGGCGCGCGTGCAGCCGCGGCCACCCCGGCGCGGAGATCGTCGGCAGCCGCAGCGCGTCTGCGAGCTCGAATCGGGCATCGGACAGCATCGAGAACGGCAGCCCGAGACGGTCCACGAGTTCCCCCTGGTATTCCGGGTGCTGGCTCGAGATGCCGTGCACGGTGCGGACTCCGGCCTCTCGAAGGAGAGCCGCGTGGTCGCGGAAGTCGCACGCCTCGGCGGTGCATCCGCGCGCCCCCGGGATCGTGTCCCAGCCCTCCGGCAGATCGATGCCGGGACGCCGCGACAGGGGATAGAAGTACAGGACGGATCGCGCCTTGTCCTGCGCAGACACGTCCACCGATCCCCCGGCTGTGGAGACGAGCGACAGCGCAGGCAGAGCGAGTCCCGGGAGGTGATCGGCGCCGCCGTCGTCGAGTGGGACAGGTAGACCGGACGGCAGCTGCGTCTCATCGCCCTGGTCGCGGTCGCTTCGCGCACCGCGCTCCCTCGCACCGCGCCCTCCGCTACCGTCGCTTCCCGCGGCGTGATTCTCGGCATCCGCGCTGGCGCCTCCCGCGCGGCGGACCTCGGCACCGCGCATCCCGACGCCGTCGTTTCCTGAAGCACCGTTTCGCGCAGCGTCGTTTCGCGCAGCGTCGTTCCCCGCAGCGCCGTGTGCCGCAGTGCGGCCTTCGGCCGCGTCGTGCAGGCGGTCGGCGAGCCGGACCCGCCGCTCGCGGAGAGCGGCTATGCGCGCGTCGAGATCGGCGATGGTATCGCGGTACTCCGCGAGCGCCGAAGGGCAGGTGTCACCGTGTTCGTGGCCGGTCTGCAGGCAGTCGACGAAGGGGCGGGCGCGGGATGCCGGAATGCCCAGCTCGGCCAGGCGCCGCAGCTCGCGAACGGTGGCGACGTGCTGGGCGTCGTACACACGATAGCCGTTGTGCGCACGCTCCGGACTGACCAGCCCGAGACGCTCGTAGTACCGGACGGCCTTGACCGTGGCGCCGGCGCGTTCGGCGGCTTCGGAGATCCTCATGCCCACACGCTAAACCTTGCCCCCGGGGTCAGGGTCAACCTCGTTTCATTGTGCGCACATGGCTCCTTCACGGCCGGTTTTGGAGCCAATCGCGCGCAATGAACGGGTCATGCTCCCGTGACCACCGTGGAGAGCGCTGCCGGAGTGGCGGCCGCCGACGGCACCATGTCGATGCGGTGCGCGTCGCAGTCGACGCAGCGCACGTAGATGACGAGGCCTTCGGATGTCCGGTGGCGGGATTCGGTGATCCAGCCGTGCTCGTGGGTGCGGATCGGGGAGGTGAGGGGTTCTGCTGCGATCATGGGACAAGCGTGATGTAATGCCGTTATGCAACTCAACCCTTACGGCGAGTACGCGGTGCTGCTGGCGGCGTCGCTCGCCAACGACTGGCCCGCAGACGCGGCCGGTGTCGAGGAGCGCACGCGCGAGTTCGGGATGACCATGGCCTTCGAGCATTCAGCCACGGAGCACGCCGATGTGCGCGATGTCCTCGATGCCTGGCTCCGGGTGGTGGATGCCGATGTCCCCGCCGAGCGGGCCGCCATCCTCAACGCGCAGATGGCGGCGGCGAGCGCGTTTCCCCGCCTCACCGATCACGACGACGAGGGCTGGCACCTCCACTATCGCAGCAGCGACCAGGGACTGGCCCACGTGCTGGCCGCGGTGTTCGCTGTCGGCACCGCCCTGCATCTGACCACGCGGGGGATGTCACGGCTGGGACGGTGCGAGGCCGCCCCCTGTCGCAACGTGGTGGTCGACGTCACCCGCAACGGCCGGCAGCGGTACTGCTCGGTGCGCTGCGCCAATCGCGCGGCCGTCCGCCGTCACCGCGCCCGTGCCTGATGTGCTTCACGATGCGCCGGGTGGCCGCCACGGCGGTGTGGCCGAAGCCAGGAACCGGGCCGCCGCACGCCGCCGACGCGGGCTGAGCCCCGCCAGGACTCTGGCATCCTCCCGCGCACCCAGCTCGACGTGCATGACCGCTTCCTCCACCGCCAGCACCCGGCTCAGCCCCCAGGTGGCGACGTAGGCGAACAGGCCCACGACAAACACGGTGAGGAACACCGAGAGCAGGCCCGGCAAACGCACCGCATCGGCGGGAGGGCCACTCACTGCCAGAGCGCCGAGCGCGGCGATGAGGGTGAGCGCCAGAGCGAGGGCTGTGAGGAGCACGCGGATGCGCGTGGCGACGATCACCGAGAGGACATCCTGCACCTCAGCCTCGTGGAGTGTGCGCCCGCGCGCGCTCAGTCGTCGCTGCACGCGCTGGAGGTCCGCGATCTGGCTCTTCGTCATCCGCCCCGGCATGCTCTCCCCCTCGTCATCGGTGGTCACGATGATGCCCGAAGCCTCCGACATCGCCGCTCCAACGGCGAAAATGAGCGGTCGAGCCGCCGGTAGACTGGACGGCATGTCCAAGGTCCTCGAATCCCTTCCCGTCGGCGAGCGCGTCGGCATCGCCTTCTCGGGAGGTCTCGACACCTCCGTCGCAGTGGCGTGGATGCGCCACAACGGCGCGGTGCCGTGCACCTATACCGGTGACCTCGGTCAGCCGGACGAGGACGACATCGAGTCGATCCCGGGCCGCGCCACGCAGTACGGCTCCGAGGTCTCGCGCCTCATCGACTGCAAGACCGCCCTGGTCGAGGAGGGGTTCGTCGCGCTGCAGACCGGCGCCTTCCACATCCGCTCCGGCGGCAAGACCTACTTCAACACCACTCCCATCGGGCGCGCGGTCACCGGCACGCTGCTGGTGCGCGCCATGAAGGAGGACGGCGTCGACATCTGGGGCGACGGCTCCACCTACAAGGGCAACGACATCGAGCGGTTCTACCGCTACGGCCTGCTGGCCAACCCCGCCCTGCGCATCTACAAGCCCTGGCTCGACGCACGCTTCGTTTCGGAGCTCGGCGGGCGCAAGGAGATGAGCGAGTGGCTCGTCGCACACGGTTTCCCCTACCGCGACTCGGCCGAGAAGGCGTACTCCACGGACGCGAACATCTGGGGCGCGACGCACGAGGCCAAGACCCTGGAGCACCTCGACGTCTCGCTTGAGACGGTCGACCCGATCATGGGCGTCAAGTACTGGGACGAGTCGGTGGCCATCGCCACCGAGGACGTCACGGTGACGTTCGAGGCCGGTCGCCCTGTCGCCCTCAACGGCCAGGAGTTCGCGAATCCCGTCGACCTGGTCTTCGAGGCCAATCGCATCGGTGGCCGCCACGGCCTCGGCATGAGCGACCAGATCGAGAACCGCATCATCGAGGCCAAGTCCCGAGGCATCTACGAGGCTCCGGGTATGGCTCTGCTGTTCATCGCATACGAGCGCCTCGTCAACGGCATCCTCAACGAGGACACCCTCGCCACCTACCACGAGCAGGGCCGCCGTCTCGGCCGCCTCATGTACGAGGGCCGCTGGCTGGAGCCGCAGTCGCTGATGCTGCGCGAGTCCATCCAGAAGTGGGTCGGATCGACGATCTCCGGCACCGTCACCCTGCGCCTGCGCCGTGGTGATGACTGGACCATCCTGGACACCCAGTCCAAGAACCTGTCCTACGCTCCGGAGAAGCTCTCGATGGAGCGCGTCGGGGACGCCGCCTTCGGCCCGGTCGACCGCATCGGTCAGCTGACCATGCGCAACCTCGACATCGCAGATTCCCGTTCGCGCCTGGAGCAGTACGCCACGCTGGGCCTCATCGGCGGTCCGACCGGCGAGCTCGTGGGCGGGTACACCACGGGTGACGCGCAGGAGATCGCCGAGGGCACGGCCGAGCAGAAGGCCGCTGCGGCCGAGTTCGACCCGGTGGGCGAGGCTGCGGCGTTCGACGCCGGCACCGACTGAACGCATGACGACAGAGGCGGATCGGGCACGCGCCCGGTCCGCCTCTGTGGTCGGCATGTGGTTGCATGGGCCGATGAGCGACCTCGAGCAGCACCCCGCCGACACCGCCTGGCACCGCTGGGCCCCCATCGGGCAGACCCTGGATGCCACCGGCGTCCCGGACAGCGGACAGGCACCGAGCATCGCCGCCTTCGCTCTGCGCCCGCTGGCCGAGATGCTGGTGCCCGAGAAGCCCCGCGGCGGCGAAGCGGACCCCGCCGAGTGCCATCACTGCAAGCCCTCCCGGTACACGATCTGGCAGGACGACCTCTGGCGCGTGAGCGCGGGATTCGACGGCGGCACCGGCCTGCCGTTCGTCGGCGCCATCTCGCCCCGGCAGCACGTCCGGCTGGAGGACGCGCCCCTCGATGTCCTGACCACGCTGGGTCCGGTGCTGCAGCGCGTTTCCGAAGCGACGAAGGCCATCCCGTCGGTGGCGCGGTGCCACTTCTCCCGGTGGAACGACGGCTCCGCCCACCTTCACCTGTGGGCGTACGCCCGGCCGCTCGGGATGATGCAGGGGCGAGGCGCCATCCTGCCCTACTGGGAACAGTGCTTTCCCGCCATGCCCGATGAGCTGCTGCAGGAGCACCTTCGCATCGTGGCCGATGCCCTGGCCGCCGGCGGCGGCGAAGCCTTCCCCGCAGCCGGGTGATGGCTCCTCCCCCGGCGCGATGCTGTGGACAGGCCCGGCCCGACACCCGCAGTTACGTCTAGCTTCGGGGGATGCTGACACGACCTCGCCCCCGGTTCGGTCCCGCGTTGTGCCTAGCGTCAGCGGCACTCATGCTCGCGGGGTGTGCGGCGGAGGGACCGACGGTGCCGACGTCGGCCCCAGTGACACCGACATATCACCCCGCCACACCGGCGCCGGTGTCGGACGCGGATGTGGAGGCGGCGATCGCGAGCTACCTCGCCTATGTCGACGCGGGCAACGCGATCGTATTGAGCGATCCCGGGACTGTTGAGCAGGCACTCGCCTTCACCACGGGTGAGCAGCGCGAGTTTGAAACAGACTTCTTCAGCAAGCTGATCGAGATGGGGCTCTCGATGACAGGTGCCTCGCACGTTTCGCTGGCGGTCTCCAGCGAAAGCAAACCTCCTGCGGCGGATCAGATCACGCTTGACATCTGCGAAGCAGGAGCAGATGTCCGTTTCTACGATGCAACAGGCACCGAGTGGGTACCTCCGGGAAAGAAGGAGATACAAGCACTCGAAGCAGTCATGGTACGTGGCGACACCAGCACGGGATGGCTGGTGAGCGATACATCCTCTCGTGAATGGGGTCCAGCTTGTGACGGAAGCACACCGTGATGCGAGCCTCCGCAATCAGAGCGCTTCGCTCCTTTGTGCTTATCGCCGTCGCCATGTCCACGTCACCCTCGGTGGAGGTGCCCTCCGCACAGTCCTCCGATTGCCGCCGTGGGTTCTGCATTGACAATGGTGGCGACCAGGTCGACATCACGGGCGGAGGCTGGGAGCCTGTCCCCAGCTCACCGACCGAAACTCCACCCGATGCGACCAACCCCGAGGTGGGCAACGATGGCGGCGGTGATAACACCACTCCGAACCCCGTACCGGCGCCGCCCGGACCTGGAGATCTCTGCTGGGACAACCTCACCCCACTCGGCTGCACCACACCCGCACCCACCGAACCCACACCCACGCCCACACAACCCACCTACCCCGACACCATCTACAACACCGACCTCATCAGCTTCACCCCACACGACCCCACAGCCACCGCACCCAACGAAGCCATGGCCCTCACCAACACACCCCTTCCCATCACCCTCACAACCACCACACACACCCTCACCGGCACCCTCCTCACCCACCCCGTCACCGTCACATTCACTCCCACCGGCTACACCCTCGACCACGGCGACAACACCGCGCCCACCCACACTGCAGACAACCCCGCCACCGTCTCCCACACCTACACGGCACGCGGCCAGTACCCCACCACCGTCACCACTTCCTACACCGCCACCGTCACCTTCCCCGACGGCATCCCCCGCCCGGTCCGCGGCACCATCACCACCACCACCCCCGGACCGACCATACGCATCCTCGCCGCACACACCGCCACCGTACGCACCACCTGCACCACCACCCCCGCACCCGGCTGCTGACATACCGTCGTCAGCTCTCGCCACCGGTCGCCGGGCCGTCGTCGCCCAAGACGCACTCCACCCCGCCGACGGCTGCCACCGCCTCGGCCGCCGACGGCTGGCACCGCCCCGCCGACGGTTAGCACCGCCCCACTCCACCCCGCCGACGGCCAGCACCGGCACCGCATCGCCCCGCCGCCGCCGACGGTGGCGTCGCGGGGACTCAGGCCCCCGAGGGCAGGAGCTCCGAGAGGAGGGCGCGCTCCTCCCCGTCGGTGAGCCCGGACGCCGGCTTGTCCGGGACGATCACGTCGCCGAGGGTCTCGCTCAGCGGGCGCAGGAGCAGGCCAGCGGCCTTCGCCCGTTCGTTGCTGTGAAGGTGGATGCCGATGTCGGCGGCGTCGTCCAGCCAGATCGGCAGCGAGCGCGGCCCCGCCCAGCCGTGCACCTCGTGGGCCACGAGCCAGTCCGCGGGCGCGGCGACCGCCGCCCCCTCATGACCGGCAGCATCGCGGGCCACGCGCAGGTGTTCTGCCAGCGTGACGACGTCGCCGGTGGCGTTGAAGACACCGGAGAGCCCCGCGGCAGCGCCCCGCACGATCCACTCGGCGAGGTCCCGGACGTCGATGACGGCGGCGGGCTGGTCGGGTGCATCCGGGATGAGGACGGCACCGGCCTCGTTGGACGGATGCGCGAAACGCCAGGGCCAGTATGTCGAGCGACCCGAGCCGTCCCCCGGTCCGCCGATGAGTCCTGGGCGGATCACCAGCGATCGCCCGGCGCCGAATCCGCCGATGACGGCCTGTTCGCACGCTACCTTCGCGTGACCGTACTCCTCCAACGACGCCATGGCGTCCGCGTCGAGCGGAGCCAGTGTCGGCGCGTCCTCGTTCTGCCCGCCTGCGGCATGCGTGGCGTACACCGAACACGTCGACACGAATACGAACCGGTCTGCTCTCGGCGCCAGCGCAGCCACCGCCGACCGCACCTGACCCGGCTGCCGGGAGACGTCGACGACGACATCCCACTGTTCTTCCGCCACCGGCGAGTACGCGGCCGGATCCTCGCGATCCGCCCGCACCAGCCGGGCGCCGTCCACGACGTCCGTGCCGCGAGCGAGACACGTGACCTCATGACCCGCGTCGAGCGCGGACCTCGTGATCTCCCGCCCGAGCCACGCCGTCCCACCGAGAAGAAGCATCCGCATGCGCTCATCCTCTCCCGGGCCGGCCGCGGCGTCAGCAGCGTTCACGGTGAGCGAAAGCACGGATCAGCCGTCGCGCAGCTCCCGCTTGAGGATCTTCCCGCTCTGGTTGCGTGGCAGCGCCTCGATGAAGCGCACCGCCTTGGGCACCTTGAACGACGCCAGCCGGTCCTTCACGTGGGTGATGAGCTCGCTCTCGGTCACGGAGGAATCGGGCTTCAGCACGACGCAGGCGACGATCGCCTCGATCCACCGTTCGTCGGCCACACCGATCACCGCGACCTCGGCGACCGCGGGGTGGGTGTAGATCGCATCCTCCACCTCGCGGGAGGCGACCAGGATTCCCCCCGTGTTGATCGCGTCCTTGATCCGGTCGACCACGGTGAGGTATCCCTCTTCGTCGCGGACCACCAGATCACCGGAGTGGAACCACCCATCGCGGAACTCCTCGGCGGTCTCCTCGGGCTTGTCCCAGTAGCCCAGCGCGAGCTGCGGCGAGCGATAGAGCACCTCGCCGGGTTCGCCGTCGGGCACGTCGGCACCGTTCTCGTCGACCACGCGCGTCTCCACGAAGAGGATCGGACGCCCCGCGGACGCCGGTCGCTGCTCGTGCTCCTCGGGACGCAGCACCGTGGCGAGCGGTCCGATCTCCGACTGGCCGAAGCAGTTGTAGAACCCCAGATCCGGATAGCGCTCGCGCAGTCGGCCCAGCACCGTGACCGGCATGATGGAGGCCCCGTACTGCGCCTTGGTGAGCGACGAGAGGTCCGCCGTCTCGAGGTCGGGATGATTGGCCAGCGGCACCCAGACGGTGGGCGCGAGGAAGAGCGAGCCGATGCGCTCCTCCGCGACCGTCCGGAGGATCCGCGCGATGTCGGGGGCGGGAAGCAGCCGGATCGTGGCGCCGATGGCCAGATAGGGCAGCATGAACACGTGCATCGCGGCCGAGTGATACAGCGGCATGCACACCAGCGGGGCATCGTCGGGCTTCTGGTCGAGTGCCACGATCACCGACGAGTACTCGGCAACCAGCGCGGCATGCGTGAGCATCGCGCCCTTCGGCTGCGAGGTGGTGCCCGAGGTGTACAGCAGCTGAACGAGATCGTCACCGTCGACATCCGCCGGGATGTCCGTGACCTCACCCGCCGTGGCCGCCGCGAGGAACGAGTCCTCCTCGTCGCGCAGCGCGCGCACCTGTTCGACGGCGGTCTGCGCGCGCACCGCATCGAAATGTGCCCGCAGCTGGGGATCGACCAGCGCCGCACGCGCGCCCGACTGCATGACGAGATAGGCGAGCTCGGCGCCGTGCAGCGCGTAATTGACCGGCACATGCACGAACCCGGCCCGCGCGATCGCGAGGAAGGCGATGACGTACGCATCGGAGTTCGTTCCGTAGGTGACCACCCGATCCCCGGGCGCCAATCCACTCGCACGCAACAGGGCGGCCCCACGGCTGACGGCGTCGTCCAGCTCTCGATAGGTCCACTCCCGGCCTTCGAAGCGAAGAGCAGTCACGAGCGGCGTGCGGGCAGCACTTCGTCGCAGCACTCCGTCCACGGTGTTGGTGCGCCAGTGCTGGGGAGGGGACATCGTCGTCATGCCCTCACGCTAGCCACCTTGATGCGCGGACGCACGCGGCCCACGCCGTTACGAGAGCGCTCGCCGGGAGTAGCTGCCACTCATCACCGGTGCGAGCCCGCCGCCGGCGGCCGCTGTCGCCAGGTGCAGGTCGATGCGGTCGGAGCGCGCGATCAGTCCGAGCACGTGTCGCACGCCGTCGTGCTCTCGGTCGAGCACCAGCATGTCATCCTGCCAGCCGGCCTCACCCGGCTGATCGGGACTCGCGCCGTCGGAGTCGAACCACCACAGCCGCTCGCCCGAGATCACCGCATGCGCCGCCAGGTCGTGACCGCCGCCCCGGCGAACGTAGTCGATCACCACACCGCCCGGCCCCGGGGCGATGGAGAGCACTCCGCTCACCGCTCCCGACCCGTCGACGAACTCGTCCGCTCCGGTCCAGTCGCCGATGACCCGCTCGTACCGTGCATCCACCATGCCTCGAGCCTACGTTCCCGATCGGGTCGTGGACACGGGGGTTCCGGCCGGCGCGCATGACGCGAGACGAGGACGATCAGGGCGGACCGCTTCCCCGTCTCGGTCGGCGTCAGGCGGGGCGCTCCTCGTAGGCGACGGTGCGAAGCGTGACCCGGCTGGGCACGGATTCGATGTGGGAGGTGTGGATGACGGCGCCGTCACGATCGAGCGCGACCTTCTCGATCACGATCAGGGGCTCGTGCTCGGGGCGCTGCAGCCATTCGGCGGTCTGCGCCGTCGTGTAGCCGAGACGCACCTCACGACGAACCTCGGCGAAGTGCACCCCGTAGTCCTCCCGCAGCACGCGGTAGGTGGAGGTGTCATCGGAGATCCGCTCGGCGAAGCCCGGGTATCGATCGAGCGAATAGACGCTGCGGTCCAGGGCCAGCGGGAGCCCGTCGATGCGGAACACGCGCTCCAGCACGAAGATCGGGGAACCTGTCGCGATGCCGAGTGCCGACGCCCGCGCCGCGTCCGCGGTCGTCGTCACGGCACGCATGATGGCCCGGGACTTCTCGCCGCCCTCGGAGATCTGATCGGCGAATCCACCGATCGCCATCGTTCCGAGCACGTCGCTGCGCTTCGTGATGAACGTGCCCGCGCCCTGACGACGACGCACGATCCCGAGCTCTTCGAGGTCGGACACCGCGCGCCGCACGGTGATCCGGCTCACCCCGAAACGCTCGCACAGCTCGGGCTCGGACGGAATGCGCCCCGAGTCGTCGTAGCGACCGTCCTGGATCTCCTGCGCAAGGGCTGCGCGGACCTGTTCGTGCAACGACGCCGTCGATCCGATCACCACGGCGACCCCTCCCCTACGACGCGCTGCGCGCCTCTCGTCGGCCCACAGGATGACGCTTCACGAGCTGTACCCGCGCGTCCTCTCCCGCTCCGACAGGATATCCGAAGGCCCCGCGCAGGGTGCAGGCGAGGGCACCGGTGGTGGCGGCGATGTCGAGGCAGGCATCAAGCTCCGCCCCCGCGGCGGTGGCGGCGAGGAACCCCGTGATGAACGCGTCGCCGGCGCCGAGCGCGTCGACCGCGGTCACCGGCTTCACCCCCACCGCGGTGCGACGACCGCGCTCGTAGGCCATCGCCCCCTGCGCGCCGCGCGTGATCACCACGATCCCCATTCCGCTGGCCAGAGCGAAGTCTGCGAGATCGTCGCGCTCACCCTCGGAGAGGGAGCCCCCGGAGAAGAAGCCGACCTCGACGTGCGGTGCCGATGCCGCGACATCGTCACGACGCGCGTCGTCAGAATAGTCGTAGGAGATCCGCGTGCCGCGCTCCGCGATGCCCGCGAGCTCGCGATCGATCGCCGAGTACACGGAGGTGTGCATGCGCGTGAACCGTGCGATGTAGTCGTGGTCCTGTTCGGTGATGCGAAGCCGGAGCTCGTGCTGCACCCCGCCCCGGTTGGAACCCACGAACCGACGATCACCGTCGTCGTCGAGGGCGACGAACGCCATGCCGTTCCACCCGTGCGCGGTGCGCGCCCTCTGCCGGTCGACCCCGATCTCATCGAGCACGCCCCGCAGGTGATCCGCGAACCGGTCGTCCCCCATGATCCCGATGAACCCGGCGTCCCCGCCGAAGAACAGCCGGGAGTAGGCGGCCACATTGAGCGCGTTTCCTCCCGGATACGCCAGGTCCTCGTGAAGGTAGCAGTCCAGCACGTTGTCGCCGATGCCGACGAGTGACGGCGCCGGCACCGTGCTCAGCAGTTCGCGCAGCTGATCGGAGGAGTACATCGTTTGTGGTTCCTATCCCTTGACGCTTCCGGCCGCGATGCCCGCGACGAAGTACCGCTGCAGCAGCAGGAAGACGATGATGATCGGCAGCGCCGCGATGACGAGTCCTGCCAGCAGCACGCCCCACTCCGTCGAGAGGGCATCGCGGAAGGACATGAGGCCGGCGGGGATCGTGCGGCTGGAATCCGAGTTCACGAAGACGATCGCGAAGAGGAACTCGTTCCACGCGAAGTAGGCGGTGAGCACCCCGGCCGTGACGAGGATGGAGCGGCTGAGCGGGAGGTACACGTGACGGAACACCCCCAGCGAGCGGCATCCGTCTATGGTGGCGGCATCTACCAGCTCCAGCGGGATCGCGAGGAACACCGACCGGATCAGCAGGATCGCCATCGGCAGGCGGAAAGCCACGTACGGCAGGATCATCGCCCACAGCGTATCGAGCAGCCCCAGCGCATCGAGCATCTGGTAGAGCGGGATGAGGCTCACCTGGGGCGCGACGACCAGGCCTCCCATGGCCAGGATGAGGACCACGCCTGCCACCCGATTGGCCATCCTCACCATGCCGTACGCGCACAGGGCCGCCAGCAGCACCGTCGCGATGGTCGTGACGACGGTGACCACGAGGGAGTTGACGAAGTATCCGGAGATGCCCTTCTCCCACGCCTGGGCGTAGTTCTGCACCAGCCAGGTCTGTGGCAGACCCCACGGATCACCGTAGATCTCCGCCGACGTCTTGAAGGAGGAGATCACCATCCAGATCAGCGGATAGGCGATCACGATCGCGTAGACGGCCAGGAGCAGATAGACCGGGCTGTTCCACACGTGCTCCCGCGTGCGCTTGGGCTTGTCGTGGATCGTCGAGATAGTGGTCGTCGACATGGCTCAGTCCTTTCCCGTGCGGAACGAGATCATCTGCACGAGCGACAGGATCAGGGTGATGAGGAAGATGAGGGTCGCGATGGCCGAGGCATACCCCATCTGGTTCTGGAAGAACCCCTGGTTGTACATGTAGGTGGCGAGCACCTGCGTGGTGTTTCCCGGTCCACCTCCCGTGAGGATGAACGGTTCGTTGAAGACCGTGAACGCCCCCGAGACGGTGAGGATCATCGCGACGAAGATCATCTCCTTCGCCTGCGGAACGGTGATGCTGAAGAACTGACGGATGCGGCCGGCGCCGTCGAGCGCGGCGGCCTCGTAGTAGTCCGCCGGGATCTGCTGCAGCGTGACGATGTAGAGCATGCAGATGTAGCCGATGCTCTGCCACTGGGAGACGGCGATCACCGCCCCCATGGCCGTGTCGACGTCGGCGAGCCAGGCCGTCTGCAACCCGCCCAGCCCGATGAGTTCGAGGAAGGCGTTGAGCAGCCCGCCGCGCGAGCTGTAGATGAATGTGAACATCAGCGCGATCACGGTGATCGAGATGACCGCGGGCATGAAGTAGACGCTGCGCAGGAAGGTGGCCATACGAGGGCCGAGCAGGTGCGTGAGCCATGCGGCGAGCACGAGGCCGCCGCCCACCTGGCAGATGATCGAGACCACGGCGTAGATCACGTTGTTCAGCAGCGCCGTGTGCACGATCGGATCGGTGATCAGCCGGGTGAGGTTGTCGAACCCGACGGGGCTCATGCCGCCCGAACCCGCGCGGAACGAGAAGAAGCTGTAGACGAGGTTCGCCAGCAGCGGGTAGTAGACGAAGAGTGCGATGAGGATGAGGGCCGGCAGCACATAGAGCCAGCTGCCGAGAGCACGGAGGCGAGGCTTCATCGTCGATTCCTCTTTCAGTATGGGCTTCGCCATCGGCGAAGCGGTGTCCGGGGCGGGCCGCCGGCGGCAGGAGGGACGCCGGCGGCCCGGGTTTCAGGACGCGTCGCGCACGCGCTTCGCGGTCTCCTGCACCTTCTCCATGACGCCCTCGGGCGTCTGCTGTCCGCCGAGCATGAGCTGCGTCTCGGTGAGGTAGGTCGCCACGATCTGCGGGTCGTAGGCGTTGTCGAGCCAGGCCGTCATCTCGCTCGCGTCGAGGATCTGCTGTGCGAGTTCCTTCGTCGTGTCAGAGACGTCGGCCTCGTCGACCGCTCCCTGCACCGCGCTGAGCTCGCCCGTGGTCTCGGTGTAGGCGATGCCGTTGGCCTTGCTCAGCATGAACTTCAGGAACTTCTTCGCTTCCTCGGGGTGCTTCGTGTTCTTCGAGATCGCGAAGCCCTCGGGCGCACCGGTCAGCTGATCCGGGTCGCCCTTGCCGCCCGCGACGGCGGGGAAGTTGAACACCGAATAGTCGAACGCGACGTCCGTGAAGTAGCCGATCTCAGCGCTCTGCGCGTAGAACAGCGGGGCGCCCTCCCCCGACATCCAGGCGTTTCGCGCCATCTCATGGTCGATCGCGAGGAAGTCGGCGTTGACGTGCTTCGAGATCTCGGCGAGTCGCTCGAGCGCCGTGACGTACCCGGGATCGGTGAACTCCCCCTTCGCCGGATCCTGATCCGCGACGAAGACCGCGGGGTCCACGACGCGCTGGTTGAGCGTTCCCAGGTAGTGCGCGATGGTCCACGTGTCGACCGCACCGAACTCGATCGCGTGCTTGCCCGACTTCTGCTCGATGGTGTCGAGCACCGTGAGGAACTCGTCCCATGTCTTCGGAGCGGTGAGACCGTACTCGTCGAAGATCTCCGTGTTGTAGTAGAACACCTTCGAGTGCATGCCGATCGGCAGGCCGTACTGGGCGTCCCCCTCCGCGAACGGCGGCAGCTGGCTCTCGTAGAAGCTGTCGCGGAAGTCGGTGTCCTCCGCCAGCCACGGGCCGAGGTCCATGAGGGCGTCGCCCTTCACGAGCTCGGCGATGAACGAACCGCTCCAGGTGAACATGACGTCCGGCGCGTTCGCGGACCCCGCGACGACCTTGATCTTGTCCTTGTAGTTGTCGTTGAGGACGCTCTCGGTTTTGATCGTGATGTCGGGGTTCTCGGCTTCGAACTCCTTCACCAGGTTGTCGAAGTAGGTCTTCTTCGGCTCGTTCGGCCAGCGGTGGAAGAAGTTCAGCTCCACCTGGCCGCCGGCGCTGCCACCTCCGGAGGAGTCTCCTCCGGAGCAGGCCGCGAGCGGCAGGGTGAGCGCGGCGACCGCCAGGGCGGCCGTCGCGATCCGGGTCTTGATACGCATCGTTGCGTGCCTTTCTTCTCAGTACTCCATGCGCCACATGTACCGGCGAACGCTCAGGGGGTGGCCGCGGTGGTCGGCCAGAGCGTCGGCGTACGTGCGGAGCACGATGTTGAACAGGATGTGAGCGAAGTCGCCGCGGATGCTCTCGGCGACATCGTCGAGACCGAATTCGTTCGCGTCGATGACGAGGACGTTGCCGGAGTGGGCGGTCGCGAAATCGATCGCGCGCTGTTCGACCGGGCGCGTAGCGTCCAGGCCCAGCAGCGCGATGAACGGAACGTCGACGTCGGTGACCTCGAACGGCCCATGGAAGTACTCACCCGCATGGATGCAGGCGGAGTGGACCCACTGCATCTCCTGCAGCAGGCAGATCGCGAACGAGTAGGCGCTGCCGTAGTTCGAACCGGAGGCCATCGTGTAGATGAGCTCCTCGCGACGGTTCGCGAACGCCCAGTCGTTCGCGCGGTCGGCATAGGCCTGCCGGAGAGCGGGCGCGCGCTCGGCGAGGCTCGCGACGGCGGCGTCGGTGTCTGCCGAGAGGGACGTGCCGTCGCGGTCGTCGACGATGCCGGCGGCGAGGCGGAGCAGCAGCGTCGGGCCGATGTGCGCTTCGCTCTTACCTTCACCGTGCTGGTACGCGATCACGTACTCCGACTCCCGGGCGAGCGGTGACGCGGGGTCGAACGTGTACGCGATCGTCAGCGCGCCCCGTTCACGGGCGTGCTTGGCGGCGGCCACCGTCTCGGGAGTGGTGCCGGAGTGCGAGCAGAGGATCACAACCGTGTCGGCGTCGATGCGCGACGAGTTCCGCGACGTGAACTCGGCGGCGTTGATCGCCCGCGACTCGACCGAGGCGGCACGGGTGTCGAGGAAGTACTCGATCGGCATCATGTTGGCGTACGAGCCGCCGCACGCGGTGAGGATGATGCGGGCGACGCTCGGACGCGCCGCAACGGCCGCACGGGCTGCGGTGAGCTGCTGCTCGATCGTCTCGGCGTCAACGAAGGGGGCGGTGGCAGTCAAGAGTGACCCTTTCTCCAGTGAAATTCGTCATGACACGTTCTATAACGTCTCATGACGACTCAACGTACAGAGGCGCGCGTTCGCTGTCACGAGATTTCTTGGAAGAGAAAGGTCACGATTCAATAACGCCCCGGCGGGACGGTCAGGAGCAGTGCAGCAGCACCGCGCGCACGGCGGCACGGTCATCAGCGGGCAGAGCGAGCCCGTAATCGGCCACGACCTGGGTGAAACGTGTGGCGTAGGTGCAGTGATAGGCGGCGTCAGGGGGGAGCCAGCGGGCGGGTCCCGACGCCGACTTCGACTGGTTCGCCGCACCGTCGACGGCCTGCAGGTTGGCCGGGTCGTTCGCCAGTTCCAGCCGGCGTTCGGGGCTCCAGCCATCGGCACCCTGACGCCACGCCCACGCCAGCGGGACGATGTGGTCGATCTGCACCAGTTCGCTCGTGCCCTGGCCACGGCGGAACTCGATACGCTCGCCGGTGTAGGCGTCATCGAGCACTCCGGTGAGCACGACGCACTCGCGGGTACCGGGTTTCGCCACCGCATCGTGCAGGTCGCGGCGCAGCACGTCATTGCGGGTGTCGCAGCCGTTGTGGTCGGTGTCGGCCCAGCGCTGACCGAACGCGTCACGGTCATATGGCAGACCCGAGGAGAGGGCAGGACCGGCCGGAATCGTGTCGAGGACCGCGAGCGCGGCGAGGATCTCGGCCGGGGAGGAATGCTGGCTCGCCCAGCCGTCGGCGCTCGGCGTGGCCGCGCCCGTCGGCGACGAGGGCCCTCCACCGGGCTCGCCCGCGGGCGTCGTCGCCGTGTCGGCCGGCGCCGTGGCACCCACCGACGACGTCGGCCCGGCGTCCGGAATCAGTTCCGGCAGCACCACTCGCATCCCACCGAGCACCGCGACGGCCACGATGATCCCCACGATGACAGCGATCGGGGGAATCGCGGTACGTCTGCGCCGCCTCACGGGTCGGCGAACAGCGCTTCGCGCACGGCGGTTCAGGGCGTGGATGAGACAACTCCAGGTCGGGCCTTCCATCGTGTCACGCACCTCCGACACGGCCCGGCGCGCGCCGTCTGCCGCACCGGAACAAAGCCCCGCACCTCGGCGGGACCCGACGCACCCGGGCGTGGAGTCTGCCGCACCTCGGTGACCCGCTCCGCACCTCAGCGGAGATGCATTTCGCATCGCGCAGGCCCCCGCGCGATGCGTTTTCGATCTCCCCAGCCCGCCGAGCGCACAACGAAGGCCCGCCACGGAGAGAGGATGGAGTCATGACGAACCCCGCGCCCGTCTCGCGCGCCATGGACACCGCGGCCCCACCCGCCATCTCAGCTCGCGGACTCGTGAAGCGATTCGGCGGTTTCACGGCTGTCAACGGTGTCGACCTGCACATCGAGCAGGGCGAGGTGGTCGCCTTCCTCGGGCCGAACGGCGCGGGAAAGACCACCACCATCGACCTGCTGCTGGGGCTGTCCCAGCCGGATCAGGGCTCGGTCGAGCTGTTCGGCGAGACACCGCGCGCCGCCATCGGCCGCGGCCTTGTGTCGGCCGTGATGCAGACCGGCGGGCTCCTGAACGATGTCACTGTCCGGGACACGCTGAGGATGACGGCGTCACTGTTCGCCCATTCCACCTCGGTCGACTCGGCGCTGCAGCGTGCGGGCATCAGCGAGATCGCCGACCGCAAGGTCGGCAAGTGCTCGGGCGGGCAGCAGCAGCGGCTGCGATTCGCGATGGCGCTGCTGAGCGATCCGGGACTGATCGTGCTCGACGAGCCGACCACCGGCATGGATGTGGAGGGCCGCCACTCGTTCTGGCAGGCGATCCACACCGACGCCCAGCGCGGGCGCACCGTGGTGTTTGCCACCCACTATCTGGAGGAGGCGGACCGCTACGCGAACCGGATCATCCTCATCCGCAAGGGTCAGATCGTCGCCGACGGCACCACCGCGGAGATCAAGGCGATGGCCTCGGGGCGCACGATCGAGGCGGAGCTCCCGGGCGCTGATCCCGCCTCACTCGCGGCCCTCCCGGGCATCGACTCAGTCGAGGTCCAGGGCAATCGCGTGATCATCCGTGCCGCCGACTCGGACATCGTGGCCCGACACCTGCTGACGCAGACCGAGGCCCGCGACGTCACCATCACCAGCCAGAACCTCGAGCAGGCGTTCCTCGCCCTCACCGGCGACGAGCAGCAGGAGGCCTGAATGTCCATCGATTCGCAGCGCAGGGACCGCATCGATCCCACCACGCGCCGGGTTCCTCCGCTGGGAGGGTTCAGCTGGACGTTCCTCGGGATCGAGCTGAAGCGCGTGTTCCGCAACTTCTCGGTGGTCGGTTTCACGCTGATCTTCCCCATCGCGATGCTGTTCGCGATCGCCCTGCCGAACAAGGGCTACTCGGCCACGGACGTGCCGGTCGCGGACGGCGGCATCTCGGCCGCGGTGCCGATCATGATCTCCATGGCGGTCTATGGATCGATGGTCGCCGCGTCGATGACCGGCGTCTCGGTGGCCGCCGAGCGCGCACAGGGGTGGAGTCGTCAGCTGCGGCTCACCCCCCTCAATCCGCTGGTCTACATGCTGATCAAGGTGATCACCGGCCTCGCGCTCGGGGCCATCGCGGTCGCGGTCACGCTGATCGCGGGTGCCATCCTGGGCATCACCGCGCCGCTCGACCACCTGATTCCCGCCGCGCTGCTGGCCTGGCTCACCGCGCTCAGCATGACCAGCCTCGGCCTGGCCGTGGGTTACGCCTTCCCGGCCCAGAACGCGATGCGCTACCTCGGCCCGCTCCTGCCCATCCTCAGCTTCATGGGCGGCCTGTTCGTCCCCCTCGCACTGCTGCCCGAAGGCCTGCAGACCGCGGCCACCTTCACGCCGCTGTGGGGCATCGCCGATCTCTCACAGAAGGCGATCATCGGAGCGCCGCTGGACCCGATGGCCTGGGTGAACCTCTTCGCCTGGTTCATCGTCTTCACCGGACTGGCAGTGCTGATGTTCCGCCGCGACACCAAGCGCGTCTGAGACGGCGCTCCTCATCCGCGAGGAGCGGTGACGGAGCGGCTTCGCTCGGAGGTTGCCGAGAAGTTGCACAAGTGAGTGCACTTTAACTTGCACAGGACTGTGCAGATTCATACGCTGGGTACATGAGCACCGTTTCGATCCCGCGCCGACGCGACGCCGAGGAGAACCGCGCCGGCATCCTCGCCGCCGCGGTGGGCGTTCTCGCCTCCGACCCGGCGGCGTCCGTCGACGCCATCGCACGCGAAGCGGGACTCAGCCGGCGCGCGCTGTACGGGCACTTCGAGGACCGCGATGCGATCGTCGCCGCGGTGATCGCCGCCGGGGCCGAGAAGTTCAACGGCATCGCTGAGACCGTGCAGGACGACGATCCCCGGGCAGCGCTGGCTCACCTCGCTGCGGCACTGTGGGCGCAGGCCCGCCACGTCCACGCGGCCGCAGCTCTGGCCCTGAACGAGAAGCTGGTCGCGCAGACGGCCGAGGCCATCCTGCCGCTGCGTCGTCGGCTGATCGAGATCTGCGAGCGCGGCGCGGAGCGCGGGGTGCTCCGTCAGGATCTGCCGCCCCACCTCACGGCGCGTCTCGTCGAGGAGGCCGCCCGTGGCGTCATCACCCACGTGGACTCCCAGGAGGCCGACGCCACCCGCCTGGCGACCCGCGCAGCATTGAGTGCAGCAGGCCTGTCCTGGCGCGAGGTCGACACGCTCGTTCGCGAGTACGACGCCACAGAGTCTGCCGACCGTGCAGAATCTGCATCAACCACATCGACCACCGAGACCACCGGAACGAAGGTTCGCGCATGAAGCGCCGCCCCCTCTTTCGCGCCCGCCGGGCGTCCACCGACCCGCTGCGGATCGAGCTGATCGGCGTTGCGAAGGGATCGGAGCGATCCCCCATCCTGGCCCCGACGACCACCGGATACGCCACCGGTGAGGCAGTGCTGGTGGAAGCCGAGACCGAACAGCGCCCCACGGTGCTCGGCCTCATCGCCAGCGGACGCATGAAGCCGGACGCCGGAGAGGTGCTGATCAACGGCCGCCACCGCGCCGGGGAGCTGCGCCGTAAGGTCGCCCTCATCGACGCGCCGGATGTGAGCGACCCCGATCCCAACGTCATCACGGTGGGAGTCGTCGCGGAGGAGCTGATGTTCGCGGGACTGCCGTCCAATCCGATCTCCGCACGCAAGTGGATGGGCGAGCACGGCTTCGCCGACCTCACGATGATGCCGATCGGCAGTGTCGAGCCGTCGCGACGCGTTCGTCTGCTCACTGAGCTCGCCTCGCAGCGGGAGGGCGTCGAGGGCCTGGTGATCGTGTCGCCCGACCGTCACGGCGGCCGTCCGCAGACGTGGTGGGCCGTCGCGGAGGACTTCGCCCGCCGCGACTTCGCCGTCCTCGTGATCGCAGGGCGCGCGTCCTGGCAGGTGCTCCACGAGGACCGCACCGACACGGTCGGGCTGGCCGACGACGAGCGAGATGCCATTCTCGCCGCCTTCAGCCAGACCGAGGTGATCGTGTCCGATGCCGCCACCGACGAGGAGGAGGCGATCGCCGAGCACGCTCTCGGTGCCGTCGACTTCGACGAAGCGCTCACCGATGCCGGCGACCCACCCGACGAGGAGGAGGCCGTCGCCGAGCACGCTCCCGGTGCGGGCGACGTCGGCGAAGCGCTCCCCGATCCTGAAGACGCCACGGCGGCTTCGCCCGAGGACGCCTCCGCAGACGACGACGCCACCGACGACGCCACCGACGCCCTCGGTGCGCTCGACTTCGACGAGCAGCTCGCCACCGCGATGGATGACGCCGCCGAAGACGCGGCAGCCCTTCCGCACCCCCACACCCCGCTCCCGGAGGATCTGTCCTCCGGGGAGACGAACGACCTGTCCGCAGCGCGACCGGAGACGGCCGGCGACGACGCGGAGGATGCACGATGAAAATGCCCCAGATGATCGCAGCCGAGTTCCGTCGGCTGTTCTCCACCAAGATGTCGGTGATCGCCCTCATCGCGCTGCTCTGCGTCCCCATCCTCTACGGCGGGCTGTACCTCTGGGCCAACCAGGACCCGTACAGCAACCTCACCAACGTCCCGGTGGCCCTGGTGGTCAACGACAACGGCGCCGAGGTGAACGGCAAACAGCGCGACATCGGCGATGAGGTCGCCAAGGAGCTGCTGGATTCCGACACCTTCGACTGGCACCGCGTGTCCGCCGCGGAGGCGGAGAGCGGCCTCGATGCCGGCGCCTACGACTTCACGGTCGAGATCCCCGCGGACTTCACCGAGGGCATCGCATCCATCGCCACCGATGATCCCCACCCCGCCGACCTCGTGTTGCGCACCAACGACGCCAACAACTACCTCGCCTCCACGATCGGCAAGACGGCGATCGAGACCATCCAGCGCACCGTCACCGAGAAGGTGGTGTCGGAGGCCGGCCTCACCATGCTCGATGCGCTGCACGAGATCCGCACCAAGCTGGTCGACGCCACGGACGGCGCCACCCAGCTGGTCGATGGTCTGGTCACGGCGCAGGACGGCACGAGCAAGCTCGGCGATGGAGCTCAGCAGCTGGTCGACGGCTCGCAGGCCCTTGCGGATGGTGCCACCACGTTGGCGGACGGCGCGAGCCAGGTGGCCAGCGGATCCGCCAGCGTGCGCGATGGTGCCGGAACCCTCGCCGACGGCACCGTGCAGCTGCGTGACGGGCTCGCCACGCTCGCGGACGGTGCGAGCCAGGTGGCCGGCGGAACCGGTCAGCTCGCCGACATCGCCGACCAGATCGGCGATGCGGCTCAGAACGCGGCCGATCAGCTTCCCGCCGTGCGTGAGGACATCCGCACACGCCTCACCGAGCAGGGCCTCACCGCCGATCAGATCGATCGCGTGCTGGCGGCCCTCGACCCCGTGGGAACCGAGCTGACGAACGCCGTGGACAAGGTGCAGGGGGCGCGCGACAAGATCGACACGCTCAACAGCGGCGCGGTCCAGGTGGCCGACGGCGCCTCACAGCTCCACGACGGGGCGGTGACCGCCGCCGACGGCGCCGCTGCGCTGCGCGACGGTGCGAGCCAGGTGGCCGACGGCGCCTCCCAGGTGAGCACCGGTGCCGCCACCCTCCGCGACGGCACCGTCACGCTCCACACCGGAACGGTGACGCTGAAGGACGGCGTGGGAACGCTTGCCGACGGCCTCACCCAGCTGCACGACGGGGAGGTCACTCTGCGCGACGGCCTCGCCGCCGGTGTCGAGCAGATCCCCAACAGCGACGACGCCACCCGCTCCGCCCAAGCGCACACACTCGGCGCCCCCGTGCAGATCGCGAAGACCACGCTCACGCAGGCCCAGAACTACGGCGCCGGCCTCGCACCGTTCTTCGCAGCGCTCGCCGCGTGGATCGGCATCTACGCCCTGTTCCTCATCGTGAAGCCGATCTCGCGCCGCGCTGTCACCGCACTGCACTCGCCGGTACGCGTGACCCTGGCGGGCTGGGCGACGCCCGCACTCCTGGGCGCCGTGCAGATGGTCGGCCTGTTCGCCGTGCTGTCCATCACGCTCGGCTTCAACTTCGCGAACCCGGCGGCGGCGCTCGGGCTCCTGGTACTCGCCTCGGCCACCTACACGGCGATCATCCTCGCGCTGAACGTGTGGCTGGGATCGGTCGGCCAGTTCATGGGCCTCATCCTGATGGTCCTGCAGCTGGTGACCGCCGGTGGCACGTTCCCGTGGCAGACGCTGCCCGCCCCACTGGCATCGCTGCACCACATCCTCCCGATGGGCTACGTGGTCGATGCGATGCGCCAGATCATGTACGGCTCCGGCGGCTGGGACCGGGTGTGGAGCGACATCGGCGTGCTGCTCATGTGGCTGATCGGAGCCGTGGTGCTTGCGATCCTCGGGGTCTCGCGGATGACGCGTCGCCGGACGATGCGCGACCTCGCCCCGAGTCTGATCGGCTGATCTGCGCCTCGCGCGCGTCGTCTCGCTACGCGGTCGCCGACCGATCGTGGCGAGACGACGTGCGCCGGGAACCGAGCAGGACGGCGGCACCGAGCACAGCGCATAGCGGCCGGTAGGCACGCGCGTCGAGTCGGCGGAAGCGCGGATCCGCCGGCCCCATGCCCAGCACCCGCAGCGCGACCTCGCCGCCGAGAACCGCGCGTGTGAGCAACCCCAGGCCGATCAGCCGGCGCCCCGACACGATGAGGCGAGACTCGCCGAGCGCGCCCGCCGTCACCACTCCTCCGACGAGCGCAACCGCCCCCACCACCGCGGTGGGCCCGGGCGCCGGCATCGCGCGGGCGTTTCCCACGGTGGCTGAGGCGAGGCGAGCGCGGTTCTTCGCGGGCCAGTTCAATCCGGCCGACCAGCAGAGGTGAAGCACTCCCACACCGGCCAACCCGATCCCGCTGATGACCCGCGCGGCACCCCGGACGAAACCCATGCTCTGAGCCTAGGCGCAGGAGAGCACGCGTTGCGGTTGCCCCAAGACCGTGTGAAAATTACTCCCACGATCACGGGATGATCTGAAAAAGATTAACCAGTCCTCATCTACGGAGTTGCAATGACGCCCCCATCGATCCCCACCATGAACCGCCGCGGGTTCCTCACACTGGCCACCGCGGGTGCCGCCGGCGCTCTCTTCAGCGTCGCGATCGGTCCGCTGTCCGTCGCCCACGCGGATGACTCCACGAGCGCCGGCGTGACGCCCGGCACCACCGTCCGCAAGCGCGAGCTGCGCGCGATGTGGATCGCCTCCGTCGTCAACATCAACTGGCCATCGCGCACGGGATTGTCGGCCGACGAGCTCAAGGCCGAGCTCATCGGGTGGCTGGATCTCGCTGTCTCCTACCGCCTCAACGCGGTCTTCATCCAGGTGCGGCCCACCGCCGACGCGTTCTGGCCGAGTCCTCTCGAACCCTGGTCGAAGTACCTGACCGGCACGCAGGGCGGTGACCCCGGATTCGATCCGCTCGCCTTCATGGTGGAGGAGGCGCACGCCCGCAACCTCGAACTGCACACCTGGTACAACCCGTACCGCGTGGCCATGGACACCAATCGCGATGCCCTGGTGCCGGAGCACCCCGCGCGGGTGCACCCCGAATGGGTGTGGGCGTTCGGCGGCAAGCTCTACTTCGACCCGGGCCTGCCGGAGGTGCAGGAGCACATCTACGCCGCCATCCTGGATTCCGTCGCCAAGTACGACATCGACGGCGTTCACTTCGATGACTACTTCTACCCCTACCCGGTGGCCGGTCAGACCATCCCGGATGCGGCGACCTTCGCTGCTCACGGTGGCGGATTCACCGATATCGGCGATTGGCGCCGCCACAACGTCGACACCTTCGTCCGCACCATCAGCGAGCGGATCAAGCAGACCAAGCCCTGGGTGAAGTTCGGGATCTCGCCGTTCGGCATCTGGCGCAACCGCGCGACCGACCCGCTCGGCTCGGACACCAACGGCTCCCAGTCGTACGACGGGCAGTTCGCCGACAGCCGCAAGTGGGTGCTGGAGGGATGGCTCGACTACATCAACCCGCAGATCTACTGGCAGATCGGCCTCGCCGTCGCCGACTACGCGAAGCTCGCGCCCTGGTGGGCGGATGTGGCGAAGGCGTCGAACACGCAGCTGTACATCGGCGAAGCGGTCTACAAGGTCACCAGCGGAGCGTTCACCGACCCTGCCGAGCTCAGCAACCACCTCGCGCTGGATGCCCAGCTGACCGCGAGCGGCCGGCCGGTGCATGGCAACGTCTACTACTCGTCCGGCGATGTCCGCACCAACGCCCTGGGCGCCATGACCCGCGTTCGCGAGGACCACTACGCCCACCCCGCGATCATCCCGACGATGCCGCACCTACCCGCGGTCGCCGTCCGCCAGCCGGTGCTGTCCCGTGCCGCCGCCTCCGCCGGCGGCGTGGAGCTGCAGTGGCAGGACACCGGTCCCGCTCGCACCAAGGCCACCTCCTTCGCGATCTACCGCGTCGCCGGATCGGTGCGTTCGATCGACACGGATGACGCGCGCAACCTGATCGCCACCGTGCGCACCCAGGGCGGGACCGTCCAGCGCTGGGTCGACGCCACGGCCATCGCCGGAACCACGTACACCTACGTGGTGACGGCGCTCGATCGCCTGTGGAACGAGTCCGCCGCCAGCAAGCCCCGCACCACCGGGAACTGAACGCACAAAGTCGCCGGGGGCGCCCGTGATCGCTAACATCGAGAATGGGCGCCCCTGGCGCACTGCTGTTCGTGGGGAGCAGCGGGGAGGGAAGTTCTCAATGGCGAAGACACCTGGCGGCACGCGTACCCGAGGGCGCGCCCGCATCATCGTGACCCGGACGCTGTGGATACTACTGGCGGCCGTCGTCGCGATCATCGTGGTGGCGGGGGTGCTGATCAGCTGGACCATCCAGCGCTCATTCCCGCAGGTGCGCGGTGAGGTGCAGCTGTCCGGGCTGTCGGCCGAGGTCACCGTGCAACGCGACGCGGCCGGCGTGCCGACGATCACCGCCGACACCACCGACGACCTCTTCTTCGCCGAGGGGTTCGTGCACGCGCAGGACCGCTTCTGGGAGATGGACTTCCGCCGGCACACCACATCCGGGCGCCTGTCGGAGCTCTTCGGCGAATCGCAGGTGGACACCGACAAGTTCCTGCGCACACTGGGCTGGCACGAGATCGCGGAGCAGGAGGTGGCGGCGCTCGATGACACCACCCGCAGCTACTACGAGTCGTACGCGAAGGGCGTGAACGCGTACCTGGCAAAGCACCACGGTGCAGACGTGTCGCTCGAGTACGCGGTGCTGGGCCTGCAGAACCCGGACTATGAGATCGAGCCGTGGACGGCGGCGGATTCCGTGGCCTGGCTCAAGGCCATGGCGTGGGATCTGCGCACCAACATCGAGGATGAGACCGATCGCGCCATCCTTGCGCAGGACTTCACGCCCGAGCAGATCGCCGAGCTCTACCCCGCCTACCCGTTCGATCAGAACCCCACGATCGTGCCGCCGCTGCCCGAGCAGAAGAGCACCGGTGCCGTTCGCGTGCCGTCGGTGTCGGACACCGGCATCGAGTGGAGCGAGGTCGGCACAGTCATCGAAGCCGCCGACGCGCTGCTGGGCGACCCGGGCGAGGGGATCGGATCCAACTCCTGGGTGGTCGCAGGCGAGTTCACCGACACCGGTCTTCCGCTGCTCGCCAACGACCCGCACCTCGGCGCGGCGCTCCCCAGCGTCTGGTACCAGGTGCAGCTGCGGTGCTCCACCGTGTCGGAGGAATGCCCGTTCGATGTGGGCGGGTTCAGTTTCTCCGGGCTTCCCGGTGTGGTGATCGGCCACAACGCCCAGGTGGCGTGGGGTTTCACGAACCTGACCACCGACGTCGCCGATCTCTACATCGAACGGCTGCAGGGCGATCAGTACTGGCGCGACGGCGCACTGGTTCCGATCACCGAGAAGCAGGACGTCATCACGGTCGCCGGCGGCGCCGATGTGCCGCTGACGATCCGCTCCACGGTGCACGGCCCGATCCTCTCCGGCCTCACCGGCGACTTCACCTCCATCGCGGAGCATGCCGACATCGCGGGAGCCCCCGCCGGTGACGCATACGCCGTCAGCCTGCGATGGACAGCCCTTCAGCCGGGCAACACCGCGAAGGCGATCTTCGTGCTGAACACCGCGAAGGACTTCGACGATTTCCGCGCGGCAGCATCGGTCTTCGACGTTCCCGGCCAGAACCTCATCTACGCCGACAAGGAGAACACGATCGGCTACCAGGCTCCGGGGCTGCAGCCCATCCGCGGGGCCGGTGACGGATCCGTGCCCGCTCCGGGCTGGGACAGCTCCTACGACTGGACCGGCTACATCCCCTTCGATGAGATGCCGATGGTGAAGAACCCTGCGCAGGGCTTCATCGTGACCGCGAACAACGCCATCGTGGATGACAGCTACCCGTACTTCCTCAGCCAGGACTGGGACCACGGCTACCGGGCAGCGCGGATCACCGAGCTGATCACCCAGACGCTCGCCGAAGGCAAGATGGACGCGAGCCGGATGCAGGAGATCCAGAACGACAAGCAGTTCTGGCTCGGCCCGCAGCTGGCATCCGCCATCGCCGACCTGCCGATCGACCGGAAGGGCCCGCAGGCGGCGGTTGCGCTCCTGGGCGAGTGGGACGCACAGAACTCGATCGACTCCCCCGCTGCGGCATACGCGAACGTGCTGTGGGACACCCTCGGAACGGCGCTCTTCCGGGATCACGAACCGGCCCCCGCGCCGGTGAGCGGTCAGGGCCGGATGTTCCAGGTGGTCTCGACGCTGCTGGAGCAGCCCGACTCACCCTGGTGGGTGGACCCGGTCTCCGGGGCCACCGGCCGGGACGCCGTGCTCACGGCCGTGGCGAACCGCGCTTACGACCGACTCGCCGCGTTGCAGGGTGAGGACGTCACGAAGTGGAACTGGGGCTCGCTGCACGCCATCACGCTGACCAGCGCGACGTTCGGGAAGTCGGGCATCGCTCCCATCGAATGGCTCTTCAACCGCGGCCCGTACGCCGTTGGCGGCGGCTCGTCCGTTGTGGACGCGACGGGGTGGAACCTCGGTTCCAGCTTCGCCACCACGTCGGTGCCGTCGATGCGGATGGTGCTGGACGTCTCGGACTTCGACAAATCCACGTGGATCCACCTCACGGGCGCGAGCGGCCACGCCTTCCATCCCAACTACGTGGATCAGACACCGGACTGGTCGGTGGGCGTACAGCGCCCCTGGGCCTTCAGCTCCGACGCCGTCGCCGCGGCCGCGACGGACACCCTCATCCTGCGGCCCTGATCCGGCGAGACTTCCCCGCGTGGGCGAGAGACAGCGCGTTGTTGGCGGTTCTCGCCCACGGACGGGCGTCTCAGGGGACGGGGCGGTGCTGAGAGCGCTCCAGTGCGCGGGAACGGTAGCCGAAGATGATCCACAGCAGCCCACCGGCCACCAGGAACGCACCGCCGATCGAGGCGATGAAGATGGCGATCCCGTCGGCCCGTGTCGCATTCAGGAGCACGATGCCCAGCGCCAGGAGGACAGCGCCCGCGATGGTCAGCCACATGCCCATTCGCGTTGCGATGCGAAGCGAGCGCTCGACGCCGTAGATCGGCTCCACCTCGCCGTTCTTGGC
Organism: Microbacterium nymphoidis; assembly: GCF_021044885.1. Taxonomy (GTDB): domain Bacteria; phylum Actinomycetota; class Actinomycetes; order Actinomycetales; family Microbacteriaceae; genus Microbacterium; species Microbacterium nymphoidis. The sequence continues at coordinate 1,725,690 of NZ_JAJNOD010000001.1, forward strand.
GACGTACTGCGACCAACGCGCTCCCGTCCACCACCGTGTGCGGCCGGGCTGATCGCCGGGATACCAGCCTGCGCCGGCGGCCTCGGCCTCGCCCGGCAGAGGGCGAACAGCATCGAGCACGATTGCGGCGTCCACGGGTCGCGGTGCCCGTTCCCGCTTGCGAGCCCGCAGCGCGCCATAGAGCCAGAACGCGCCGAGCACCAGGAACAGGCCGCCGCTCGCGATGAACCCGCGGTTGCTGATCGCCAGCGATGTCTGCATCATCCCGACGATCAGGTAGAGGATCGCGAGGATCAGGCCCTGCGACGAGCGCTGCGAGCCGGTGATCCGATCGGGCTTGGGAACGCCGTCACGCAGCGAATAGCCCGACCAGATCGTGCCGGTGTGCCAGCGCACCTCGCCGGTGCTCGGCATCCGGTACCAGCCCGGGATGATCCTCATATCCGGTGCTGCGGTGCCGGTCGCTGATATCGGGCCTGCCCCGAACCCAGGTGCCGGCGACCCGAGAGGCGCCGGCGGTGCCGGTGTCGTTCGCACGTGCTCCGTCCACCCCGCACCGTCCCACCACCGCTGGAGTCCCGGCTGCTCAGCGTCGTACCATCCTGGCTGCGCGCTCATTCTTCCCCCTGTCGTCTTCTCCATCGTGCCGCGAGAGCTCTCTCTGCGGGCGAGACTCGGCGCGTTGCGGTGATTCTCACCCGCAGATGGACGTCTCGTGTCAGTCGTCGTTGTCCGAGGACTGCGCGTCGGCGAGCTCGTCCACCAGAAGCGAGTCCTGGTCGAGAGTGCGGTTGCGATAGGCCTGACGCCCGATGATGTGCGCGGACAGCGGAGCGGTGGCGAACTGCATCAGCACGATCGCCACGAGCATCCCGACCGCCGGCCAGGACCGCACGGAGATGCCCACGGCCAGCGCGATGAGCACGAGGCCCAGCACCTGCGGCTTGGTGGCGGCGTGCAAGCGGGTGGGCACATCGCGAAAGCGCAGCAGACCGATGGCGGCCACCAGACACAGCAGCGCTCCGATCAGGATCAGGACGAGAGCGGCGGTGTCCCAGAGAATGTCCCAGCTCACGGCTTCTCCCTCCGGGCGACGAATCGCGCGACGGCGATCGAGCCGAACACCCCGACGGCGGCGACGATCAGCAACACCGGCAGGTTGCGGGTGTGGTGGTTGATGGCCATCTCCGCACCCAGCACGCACAGCACCTCGGTGAGCAGCACGTCCGACGCGACGGCACGGTCGAGGATGGAGGGTCCGCGCACGATGCGCACGAGCGTCAGCAGCGCCGCGATGCCGAACACCACAATGATCACGATCAGCAGGGGATTCATGCCTTCGCCTCCGCTCGTCGCAATGCGTCCATCTGGTCTCGGGAGCCCACCGCACGGACGATGCGCCGCTCCCACCTGCGCACTTCGGCCTTCGCTTTGCGCAGGCTCTCCTCATCGTCGATGTCCAGCACGTGCAGGTACAGGATGCGGTTGGTGCGATCGGTCTGTACCACCAGGGAGCCGGGGATCAGGGAGGCCGTGACGCCCACGTGGGTCATGATGAGGTCGTCGTCCGTCTCCAGCTGGACGCCGATGATCGCGGTGCCCGGATAGCGGCGCGGGTTCAGCACCTGCAGCGTCACATGGAGCGAACCCGCCACCACGGCCACGCTGAAGGTCACGGCCAGCACCGCGAGGTACCAGACGTTCACGCGCCCGGACAGTTCGACCGGCGGCAGCAGGAAGATGCGCGTGACGACGAAGGCCACGATGACGCCGCTCACCAGTGAGAACGCGGAGAACTCTCCCCACAGCAGCATCCACACCACGATCAGCCAGACGAAGAACGGCAGCTGCCGCCAGAGTGATTGGCCGAACGTGCGACGGGTCTCCGGACTCATGAGGGCACCTCCTCCTCGAGCTGCGAGAGCGTGACGGGTGTGGTGAGTGCCGATCCGATCCGATCGCACAGCTCGAAGAGGGGACCGGCGAACACCGTCAGCGCGATGGTGACGGCGACCAGTCCCGCGGTCGCCGCGGTCATGATCCGGGAGTTCGCGCGCTGTTCGGACGCGTCGTCGGCCGCGGGTGCGTCGCCCAGGTGCCGGATGCGCGGCTCGATCTCGGCCGCGTCGTCTTCTTCGCGCCAGAACGCGAGGTTCCAGGCGCGCATCAGCGCGTACAGCGTGAGGAGGGAGGTGATCACGCCGGCGGCGATCATCACCCACATCAGCGGTGTGCCCACGTCCGCTGCGGCGACGAACAGGGCGTACTTGCCGATGAACCCCGAGAACGGCGGGATGCCACCGAGGTTGATCGCCGGGAGGAAGTAGAGGACGGCCAGCAGTGGAGCGGCCGTCATGAGGCCCCGCACGCGCAGGATCGAGGTGGACCCGGCCCGCCGCTCGATCAGCCCCACCGCGAGGAACAGCGTCGTCTGCACGATGATGTGGTGCACGGTGTAGTAGACCGTCGCGCCGTAGCCCGCCGAGGTTCCGATCGCGATACCCAGCACCATGTAACCCACGTGGCTGACGAGCGTGAACGACAGGATGCGCTTGAGCTCCGCCTGCGCGACGGCGCCGAGCACTCCGACCACCATCGTGGCCACCGCCACGACGCCCAGCACCAGGGACATGTCATTGTCGGGGAAGAGCTGGGTCTCTGTGCGGATCAGCGCGTACACGCCGACTTTCGTGAGCAGGCCGGCGAACACGGCCGTCACCGGCGCGGGCGCAGTCGGATACGAGTCCGGCAGCCAGAACGACATGGGGAACACGGCGGCCTTGATGCCGAACGCCACCAGCAGCATCACGTGCAGCACGGTCTGCGTCTCCTGCGGCAGCGTGGCCAGGCGCTCGCCGAGCTGCGCGAGGTTCACCGTACCCACGGCGCCGTAGATCATCGCGATCGCGGCGAGGAAGAGGATGGACGACACCAGCGAGACCACGATGTAGACCACGCCGGTGCGGATGCGCGCCGCCGTGCCGCCGAGTGTGATGAGGACGAACGAGGCCACGAGCAGGATCTCGAAGCCGACGTACATGTTGAACAGATCGCCGGCGATGAACGCGTCGAAGATGCCGGCGCCGAGGATCAGATACGACGGGAAGAAGATCGACACCGGGGTGTCCTCATCCCGATCCGCCGCACCCTGTCCGACGGAGAACAGGAGGACGGCGAGCAGCACGACCGCGGAGACGGCTACGAGCAGCGCCGAGAGCCGGTCGACGTAGAGCACGATGCCGAACGGCACCGGCCAGCCGCCGACGGATACCGCAAGCGGCATATCTCCCTGGTCGACGATGATGAGCATCGCAGCGGCCACCAGGAAGACCGCGGACAGCGTGATGACGGAGACCAGGATCTGCGTACGTCGCTGGCGACCGAACACCAGCGTGAGGGCAGCGCCCAGCAGCGGCAGGATCACCACCATCGGGACGAGCGCGTGAGCGGTCATGCGTTCCCCTCCCGCGAGTCGTCGTCATCGGCCTTCGTGACGGGAACGGGCCGGTCGACCGGCGCGTCCTCGTCGATTCCGGGCACGTCCCAGCTGTGCAGGATGGTGATGGGCGATGTGTCGACGCCCACGAAGTCGGTGGTGGCGTCGTCGGCGCTGAGGTCGGCGTCGTCGTGGATGACGTCTTCCTCCGCGTCCGAGCGCTCGCGCACCGCAAGGTCCTCCTCGTCGTCCTCGACGGTGTCGGCCTGCCCCAGCTGCCACGAGCGGTAGATCAGGGCGAGGAGGAACGCGCTCACCGCGAACGTGATCACGATGGCGGTGAGGGTGAGCGCCTGGGGCAGCGGATCGCTGATGTCGTCCGCGCTGGCGGGGTTGTCGGGATCGTAGAAGGCGGAGATCCCGGGCGCTCCCATCACGATGAGCAACAGCAGATTGATCGCGTTGCCCAGCAGCAGGAAGCCGATGAGCACGCGGGTGAGGCTGCGCTCGAGCATCGCGTAGACGCCCGCCGCGGCCAGCACGGCCATGACGATGATGAGCACTCCGGATACGGTCATGCGATCACCACGTCATCAGCCGGGTCGTCGTTCTCGTGCAGCTGCCTGTCGACTTCCGCGCCGAGGCTGCGCAGCACGTCCAGCACCAGGCCGATGACCACGAGGTACACACCGAGGTCGAAGATGGTGGACGAGCCGAACTCGATGTGCCCGAGGAAGCCGGCATCCACACTCCAGAACGATGAGGTCAGTGCCGCCTGGCCGAACAGCATGGGAATCAGCGCCGACCCCACCGCGAGAAGCATGCCCACGCCTAGGAGTCGTCCCGCATCGGTCGGAGCGGCGGCGCCGAGCTCGTACCGGCCACCGGCGATGTAGCGCATCACGAGCGCCATTCCTGCGACCAGACCGCCCGCGAAGCCGCCGCCGGGGAGGTTGTGCCCGGCGAAGAGCAGATACACCGAGACCACGATGATCGTGTGGAAGAGCAGCCGGACGATCACCTCGAGCATGATCGAGCGGGACCGGGGGTCCATCGTGGAACCGCCCACCAGCCAGGCGCGCGGCGCGAGAGCGTTGCTCGGATTCTGCACGGCGATGCTGCCGGTGGTGGTCTCGACGAACGGGCGGAGCCTGGCTTTGCGGTTGCGCGCCTTGGGCACGGCGCGCACCTGCGAGAGCAGATCGGTGCGGTTGGTGACGAACACGAGCGACGCCACACCGGTGGCCGCCAGCACCAGCACCGACAGCTCCCCCATGGTGTCCCAGCCGCGCAGGTCGACCAGCGCCACATTGACCACGTTCTTGCCGTGGCCGAGTTCGTAGGCGAGCGCGGGGAAGTCGTCGGAGACGGGCCGCAGACTCCGGGCGTCGGTGGCCACCACCACGATGAACGCCAGGGTCAGACCCACGGCGGCACCGATGATGGCGCGGGTGACCGGCCAGACGCTGGCGTGGCGATCACCCATCCGGGCCGGGATACGGCGGAGCACCAGGGTGAAGGTGACGAGGGTCACGGTCTCCACGAGCACCTGGGTGAGTGCGAGGTCCGGGGCACCCATCGTGGCGAACAGCACAACCATCCCGAGGCCGGTGACGGAGACCAGGACCACGCCGGTGTAGCGCTTGCGGGCGCGCACCGCCACGATGCCGGCGATGATCATCACCGGGGCGAGGACGAGCTGGACGGGATGCTGCCAGGCATCGATCGCACCGCGCCACGATGGCGACGCGAGCAGCGCGGGGATCTCGGCGCCGACGAAGACCACGAAGATGGTGCCGACGTAGATGGGAAGCGAACCCCGCTGGAAGAGTGCGGTGACCAGCACGGAGAGCCGGTCGACGGCGTGCTGGGTGCCGACATACGCATCGACGCCCGTGAACGGCAGCAGGTGCGGACGACGATCCCAGGTGGCGGCCCGGCTCCACCAGAACACCAGCGCACCGATCACGATCGCGCCGATGGTGATGAACAGTGGAGCCTCGAATCCGTGCCACAGGGACAGATGCGCGTCATATGCCGGTTCGGGAATACCGCTCGACGAGCGCGGCGCCGTGTCCGCGTAGAGCGCCAGGGGGTGATCGAGCAGAGGCGCGACGAGGCCGGCCACGAGGCTCAGCGTGGCCAGGATCGCCGGGGCCAGCACGAAGCCGAAGGGCGGCCGCGGCCAGGAGATCGTGGGCACGGCCACGCCTGACTCATCACGCTTGCTCCAGAACGCGCCCCAGACGAAGCGGATGCCGTAGGCCACGGTGAGCGCCGAACCCACCGCGAGGCCGACCAGGCCGATCCATCCCCACACCGATCCGCCGAACGCCTCATCCCAGAAGGCGGCGAGCGCGCCCTCCTTGCCCGCGAAGCCGATCGTGGGCGGAAGTCCTGCCATACAGGCCACCGCGATGATCGACACCGTCGCGAGGGCGGGCGCTTGACGACCGAGACCGGAGAGCTCGTAGACGTCGCGGGTGGACAGCTGGCGGTCGATCACGCCCACCACCAGGAAGAGGGCCGACTTGAAGAGCGCATGCCCGATGAGCAGCGCCATTCCGGCCAGCGCCGCGTCGCGCGTGCCGTAGCCGAGGATCGCGGTCAGCATGCCGAGCTGGCTCACCGTGCCGAAGGCCAGGATGCGCTTGAGGTCCGTCTCCCGCAGCGCTTGCGCACCGCCGAGCAGCATCGTGACGATGCCGAGGATCACGACGACCGGCCGCCACGGCATCACGTCCGCGAACGCCGGGGCGAAGCGGGCGAGCAGGTAAATGCCGGCCTTGACCATCGCCGCAGCGTGCAGATAGGCGCTGACCGGCGTGGGGGCGGCCATGGCTCCCGGAAGCCAGAAGTGGAAGGGGAAGATCGCCGATTTGCTGAGCGCGCCCACGAGGATGAGCGTGAGTGCGAGGCCCAGCCAGGCGTTCTGGGGCGGATCCGACAGGATCGCCGTGATGCTGGTGGTGCCGGACTGGACGACCAGCATCACCGCGCCGACGAACATCACCAGTCCGCCGAGTGTCGTCACCAGAAGCGCCTGCAGTGCCGCACGGCGACTGGCGGAGCGGCTGTGGTAGTAGCCGATGAGCAGGTAGGAGAGCACGCTCGTGGTCTCCCAGAACATCACCAGAACGATCAGATCGTCGGTGAGGACCAGCCCGTACATCGCACCGGCGAAGGCCAGCAGAACCGCGCCGAACAGGCCCAGGCCCCGCGCTTCCTTTCCCGCGAAGTACCACCGGCAGTAGAGCAGCACCAGCGCGCCGACGCCGGTCACGATCAGCGCCATGATCCAGCCGAGCAGATCCATGCGCATCGAGAGCGAGATGCCGAGTTCCGGAATCCAGGTCAGGCTCTCGTCCACCTCGCCGCCCGCGAGCACGGACGGTCCCTGCGCGGCGGCGTGGACGAACGCGGCAGCGGACAGCGCCGCTCCGATGAGAAAGCCATCAGAACGCCAGCGCTTCATCACCGCGGGCAGGATCAACGGAACCACCGCGAACGCGGTGAGAAGAAGCAGCATGGGCGACCTCCGGACTCGTCGGTCGGCAGTACGTCGACACAGGCGGGCGGGGTACGACCATTTTACAGGCTGGCTGCCTGTCTCCGGCGAAAAAACCAGGATCGCGGTAAAAGACGGACACGATGGCCCGCCGCAGATCGTCACCTCGGGCGGAGCACGCGGCCTCCTCCGGCACTTCTCCACATGGTGGATGCACAACTAAATGAGGACCCTCACATACACGTACGATCCGATCGACGATTCGCCCGAGTCGTCGCAGCCGTGTGGGGACGCGGCTATTTTCACAACCCTGGGGAAAGGTCACAGCAGTGGCTCACATGCGACTTGTCGCGCGCCCGAGACGGCATCTCGGCGCCGCACTCGGCATCGTTCTGGCGCTGGCCGCCGGGACGATCGTCAACATCAACAATCCCACGTCCGCGGCAGCGGAGACGGCGCCGGTGGCAGCGGGCGATCCGTCTCCCGCGACGGTTTCCGCCGATCCGCTGCCCACCGTCCAGATCAACGGCGTCGTCTGGTCGCAGACCGTCGTCGGCGACTGGGTGTACGCCGGCGGGCAGTTCACGCAGGCGCGGCCCGCCGGTGCGGCACGAGGGGTCGATGAGACCCCGCGTCAGAACTTCCTGCGCTACAACCTCCAGACCGGTGAGATGGATCCCAACTTCAACCTGCCGGTCAACGGGGCGGTCTACGCGACGGAGCTGTCGCCCGACGGGAAGACGCTCTACGTCGGCGGCGCGTTCACGCAGATCGGCGGCCAGCAGCGCTACCGTCTCGCCGCCATCGACACCGCGACCGGCGCCGTGAACGCCCTCAACGTGGGCACGAACGCGGCGGTGTACGGGATCGCAGCCACGGACGACACGGTGTACCTGGCCGGCGGATTCAGCACGCTGAACAATGTGGCCCGCACCCGGGTCGGCGCGGTCAGCGCCACCACCGGCAAGGTCCTGCCCTTCCAGGCCACCCTCACGGGGAACGGGATCGCGCGCAGCGTGGTCGTCTCCCCCGACCGGTCCAAGGTCGTCGTCGCCGGAAGCTTCGAGCGCACGAACGGCTCGACCAACCCGGGTCGTGGCATCGCCGCCCTCGACGCCACGACCGGAGCGCTGCGTCCGTGGGCGATGAACTCGATCATCTACAACGCGGGATCGTCCGACGGCTTCATGGGCCTCGCGTCCGACGATCGCGGCGTGTACGGATCCTCGTACCAGTTCGCCACCGGCGCGGGCAGCGAGGGCACCTTCTACGCCAGCTGGGATGACGGATCCATGATCACGATGGAGGACTGCCACGGCGACTCCTACGACGTGGCGCTCTTCCGGGGCCTGATGTACAAGGCCACCCACCAGCACTCCTGCGACACCGTGCCCACCGGCTACCTGCGCACGAGCCCCGAGACCTTCTTCCACGCGTTCGCCTGGGACATGCGCCCCACCGAGGCAACCCTCACCAAGTCGCGGTACGGGTACAAGAGCTTCCCGGGTCAGCCGGCCGCGAAGCTGATGCACTTCAACCCCGCCTTCACGATCGGCACGTACACCGGTCAGCGCCAGGCCACCTGGACGGTCACCGGCGGGGGCGACTACGTCATCTACGGCGGCGAGTTCCTCGCCGTGAACAACACGCCGCAGCAGGGCATCGTCCGATTCGGAACCCGCGAGGTCGCACCGAACAAACAGGGTCCCGTGCTCACCGATCCGGCATCGTTCGCCCTCAAGGCGAGCAGCCCCAAGCGGGGACAGGTGCTGCTCACCTGGACGGGGAACTTCGACCCGGACGACGCCGAGCTCACCTACACCGTCACGCGCAAGGGCGTCGCAGCCCCCGTCTACACGACGAAGGCGACCTCGACGCGCTGGAACCGGCCGCAGCTGACCTTCCGTGATGTGGGCCTCACCCCGGGCACGGCGTACGAATACCGGATCACCGCCACGGACCCGTACGGCAACAGCGCCCAGAGCTCGTGGGTGAAGATGACCGCCACGACCTCGGCGGGAAGCAACGTCGCCCCCAAGGCCGCGTTCACGTCCTCCGTGACCGACGGGCTCGTCTCCGTGGACGGCACGACGTCGGTCGATCCCGACGGCGGCATCGTCAAGTACTCGTGGGACTTCGGCAACGGCCTGACGGGTGAGGGCGCCAAGGTCGACTACCGCTACGCCGCGGCAGGCAGCTACCCGGTGAGCCTGACCGTGACGGACGACTCCGGCGCCACGAACAAGGTGACGCAGACCGTCACCGTCGACGAGACGGGCATCATCGCGGAGAACGTGGTGGCCGCAGACGCCTTCGAGCGTACGACCACCGCGGCCTGGGGTGCCGCCGACACCGGCGGTGCCTGGGCGACGGCAAACGGCAGCACGTCGTTCGATGTGGACGGCAAGGCCGCCACGATGACGCTCGCCGCAGCGCAGACGCGCACCGGGCTGCTGAAGTCGGTGTCCGCCGCCGACACCATCTCCACGGTGCGTGTGTCGCTGCCCGCGGCACCCGTCGGCGGAGTGGTGAGCGCGACGGTCCTCGGACGCGTGGTCAACGGCATGAACTACTCCGCGCGCGTGCGGTTCGAGCCAGGCGGAACAGTGCGTCTGTACCTGCTGCAGGGCGAGACTCCGCTGGGCGGCAAGAGCGTCGTGCTGACCGACTACAAGCCGGGAACCGACGTCTTCGTCTCCGTGAGCGTCCGGGGCTCTTCGCCCACAGAACTGGGGGCCAAGATGTGGTACGCGTCGACCGTGGAGCCGGTGACGTGGCAGATCGCCGCGATCGACTCGACGAACGAGCTGCAGACTCCCGGGGCCGTCGGGCTGATGGGCTCGGTGAGCTCGCTGTCCACCGTGCCGCGATCGGTGATCCGGTTCGACGACTACTCCGTGACCGACGGCAAGCCGCTGGTCGTGCCCGGTCAGAACAACCCGCCGGTCGCCGCCTTCACCGCCACCACCACTGGCCTGGACGTGGCGTTCGATGCGAGCGAGTCCTCCGACGTCGAGGGCCCGATCGTGAAGTACTCCTGGGACTTCGGCGACGGTCAGTGGGGCGAGGACGATGAGGGCGTCACCAGGACCGCCATCACCTACGCCGCCGAGGGGCAGTACACCGTCAAGCTCACGGTGACGGACAACACCGGCGCGACCTCGGAGACTTCGCAGGTGGTCTCCGTCACCGCACTGCCGCCGGGCGACGTGCTGGGACAGGACTCCTTCGCACGCTCGGAGGCCGGACAGTGGGGCACCGCGGCGACCGGCGGGGTGTGGCAGACGCTGGGCGGTGATTCGGCCTTCGCCGTAGCCAACGGCATCGGTGGCACCATGACCGTCGCCCCGTCCTGGACGCGTTCGGCGCTGCTGTCCGCTGTGCAGACCGATTCGGTCGTGGTGTCGACGGCATTCCGTGCCGACGCCGTTCCGGCCGGCACGGGCGCGGTCGCCCTGACCGTGGTCGGGCGGCAGACGGATACGGGCGCCTACCAGGCACGCGTGCGGATCGAGCCGAACGGCACAGCTCGCCTTTACATCCTCCGGGACGAGGCGGCGCTGGGCGGAGCAAGCTACGTGCTGCCGGGGAAGTACAACCCCGGGACGCTGATCCACGCTTCCGTCATGGTCACCGGAACGGGCACCACGACGGTGTCGGCGAAGGCGTGGATCGATGGCACGACGGAACCGACCAGATGGCAGCTGACGGGAACCGACAAGACGGACGGTTTCCAGAAGGCGGGCTCGGTGGGCCTGCGCGCCTCGATGTCGTCGACCATCACCAGTCCGCAGGTGATGTTCACCGTCACGGACTTCATCGCCCAGGCACGCGCCGCCGCGCGCTGATCCCGGATACACCGCAGACGCCCCGTCGAGCCCAGCTCGGCGGGGCGTCTGCGATATGCAAGCCGCCGCGAGCCCACCGACACACACCAACACCACAGCGGCAACCGCATGCGTCCCGGGCGGGGTGCGGGTAGCGTGGTCGTCAAGGGGGAAAGGTGTCTGCCGTCCCCGCGCACTGAAAGGGATCACGATGCAGCAGTCCGCCGCCGCACCCACCGAGCAGGAGATGGCGCGGGCGCGCGACGTCCTGAAGATCGTGTCTGATGCCTACTCGGCGCGCATGGTGGGACAGGAGCGGCTGCGCACCAGCCTTCTGATCGCGCTGATCGCCGGCGGCCACATCCTGCTGGAGTCCGTGCCGGGCCTGGCGAAGACGACGGCCGCTTCCACCCTGGCGGCCACCGTTCAAGCCGACTTCAAGCGCATCCAGTGCACGCCCGACCTGCTGCCGAGCGACATCACCGGAAGCCAGATCTACGACGCGGCGCACGGCACCTTCCGCACGGTGCTGGGGCCGGTGCACGCCAACTTCGTGCTGCTGGACGAGATCAACCGGTCTTCCGCGAAAACCCAGTCCGCGATGCTGGAGGCGATGCAGGAGAGGCAGACCACGATCGGCGGCGAGCTCCACAAGCTCCCGCGGCCGTTCCTGGTGATCGCGACGCAGAACCCCATCGAGCAGGAGGGCACGTACGAGCTGCCCGAGGCTCAGATGGACCGCTTCCTCCTCAAGGAGATCGTCGACTACCCGAGCCCCGCGGAGGAGCTCGAGGTGCTGAATCGCATCGATGCGGGCATTCTGGACCCCGACCATCCGGGTGACGGGAAGGTGACCCTCGACGACGTGCGCGACCTCCAGTCGATCGCCTCCCGCGTGCACGTGGATCCGGCCATCCGCAACTACATCGTCTCGCTCGTGTACGTCACGCGGAACCCGGCGCCGTACATCGGCGAGGACCGCGCCCGCTACATCAAGTACGGAGCGAGCCCCCGGGCGAGCATCGCGTTCCTGCAGGCGGCCCGCGCGTTCGCACTGCTGCAGGGGCGGGCCTATGTGATTCCCGAGGACGTCCGGTCACTGCGTCACGTGATCCTTCGCCACCGTGTGCTGCTCACTTTCGAGGGTCAGGCCGACGGCGTGCGCGGCGAGGACCTGATCGACGCGATCTTCGGCGCCGTGCCCACCCCGTAACCGGACGCGAAACCTCCCATGGCCAGTCTCCTCCCGCAGGTGAAGAGCAAGCTCTTCATCTCTTCCGGGCGATCGTCGATGCACCAGCTCGACGGCGCCTACAAGTCGCTGCTGCACGGGCGCAGCCTCGACTTCGAGGACCTGCGACGGTACGAGACCGGTGATCAGGTGCGCGACATCGACTGGCGTGCATCGGCTCGCCTGGGCAACCTCGTGGTCAAGCGCACGCGCGCCACGCGAGCACAGACCGTGCTGTTCGTGGTGGACACCGGTCGCACCATGGCTGCACTGGCGGAGGATGGCGCCCCCAAGCAGGAGCTGTCGATCCTCGCCATGGGAGCGCTGGGCTATCTCACCGTCCGCCACGGCGATGACGTCGGCCTCGTTTCCGGCGATGCGGATCGGGTGCGGCGCATGCAGACGGGAAGCAGCGAAGCCGCGCTGGAGCACATGCTCCGAACGATCGAGACGACCACCGCGGCTGCGACCGCGCCCGGTTCTGTGGACAATCTGCTCGACTTCGTGGCGCGCACGATCGCACAGCGGATGATCGTGGTGGTCATCGCGGATGAGGATCCGCTCACCGAACGAACCGAGCAACTGATCCGTCGGCTGCGCCTGCAGCACGATCTGCTGTGGATCACCGTGGCCGATGCCGACGTGGTGCTGGCGCACCGGTCCGCATCGGTGCGCAGTGACGTGGTCAGTGGCTGGCGGGTGCCCGACTTCGTGAACGGGGACGCCGAGGTACTGGCTGAGCTCACCGAGTTGCGTGAGCAGGCGGAGGATCACCGCCGCGAGTTCTTCAAGCGCTGGGAGATCGATCACACCGTGCTCCGCAATCAGGACTATGCCGTCGGCGAAATCCTGCAGATGCTGAATCGGAGGTCGCGTGCCCGCTCCTGACGACCTCTACCCGCCCACCCAGTACGGTGGCGGCTGGCTGCTGCTGGCGTTCGGGATCATTCTGTTCATCGTGATCGCGGCGATCCTGCTGGTGCTGCTCACGCGCCCGAAGCGGGTCGCCGATGCGATCGCCGATCAGCCGGAGGTGCAGCTCACCCTGCCCGAGGTCGTGGCGCGGCTGCAGGGCGACTACCTCCATCAGATCGACGCGATCGAGCGGGCCTACCGCGAGCGCACGCTCCCGCCGCGCGAGGCCAATGTCCGGCTCAGCCGGCTCGTGCGCCGCTACGTGAACGAGTACAGCGGTCTGGAAGCCCCGGTGCTCTCGCTGCAGGATCTGCAGCAGCTCGGCGTCAATCCATCTCTGATCGACGCGCTTCGCCGCCACTACTACCCCAGCATCTTCCGCAGCGGCCCGCCCGTGGACCCGGTGGCCGGCGCAGAGGCCGCGCGAACGGTGGTGCGGTCATGGCGTTGAACTGGCCCTTCATGCTCCTCATCGTGGCCGGGGTGCTCGTGGTCGCGATCGGCATCGGCGTGGCCATCGGCCTGGCCGGTACCTCCCGGCGCGCGAGCGGCGGCGGCGCCCAGCTGGCGCGCGCGGAACGTCTGCGAGCGCTGCCCTCGTTCTCCCGGGCGGTGCGCACGCGGCGGATCGCGCTTGCGGGCATCCTCGTGCTCGGCGCGCTCGCGGTGCTGTCGGGAGGCATCGCTGCGGCACGTCCGATGACCGCGCAGACCATCCAGCCGGTGAGCACCAACCGGGACATCATGCTGTGCCTGGATGTGTCGGGGTCGATGAGCGAGGTCGACCTGGAGATCATCGACGTCTTCGAGAACCTACTCGACGGCTTCCAGGGTGAGCGGCTGGGACTAACGATCTTCAACTCGTCACCGGTGCAGGTCTTCCCGCTCACCGACGACTACGACTTCATCCGTGAGCACCTGCAGAGCCTGCGTCGCAGCTTCGACTACACGGACAGCGTGCCGGAGCACTACAGCGGCACGCTCAACGGACCGGGCGCTTCGCTGATCGGCGATGGGCTCACCGCCTGCGCGATGCGGTTCGATCATGTCGAAGAGGAGCGATCACGCACCATCATCTTCGCGAGCGACAACGAGGTGAACGGCGCGTCCATCGTGTCGGTTCCTGAGGCGGCGGCTTTCGCGAAGTCGATGGGTGTTCGGGTGTTCGCCATCAACCCGGTCGCGGGCAAGGACGCCGCGATCACACAGGAGCTCGCCGACGCGGCGACGCTCACCGGGGGCAAGGCGTACGAACTGCGCGATGCCACCACCGTCGACGACATCGTGACGGAAGTCCAGCAGCAGGCGGCCACGCAGCTGAAGGGGCAGGTGCAGATCATCTGGAGCGATTCGCCCAACCTCGCGCTCGCCGTGCTGGCCGTGCTGTCGATCGGATTCGTGGCACTGATGTGGAGGGTGCGGCTGTGATCTTCCACCCGGTCCTGAACGTCTTCGTGCTGATCGTCCTCGTCGGCGGCGGCGTGTTCGTGGCGGTGCGCAACATCGTGACCGCACCGACGGCGGCGCGGCGCTGGCTGTGGGCCGAGCGGACCCTGCTCGTCCTGCTCTGCTTCGTGATGCTGCTGCGTCCGGCGGTGCCGGGCGGGCAGACCCAGACGCTCACCACCAACACGGACATCCTCATCGCCGTCGACACCACGGCAAGCATCGTCGCGGAGGACTGGGGCGACGCACAGCCACGACTGGAGGGCGTCCGTCAGGATGTCCAGAGCATCGTGGATGCCTATCCGGGTGCGCGCTTCGCCCTGATCACCTTCGATGCGGAACCGGTTCTGCGCCTGCCGTTCACCACCGACGCGAACGCGCTGATGAGCTCGATCGATGTGCTGCGTCCCGAGGTCACCGGGCAGTCGCGCGGGAGCTCGGTGGGAATCGCCGCGCAGCTCGTGCAGCAGACCCTGCGCAGCGCCGCAGAGGCGGAGTCGGGGCGCGATCGCTCGCGCATGCTGTTCTATCTGGGTGACGGCGAGCAGACCGTGAGCCAATCGGTCGAGTCGTTCTCGGGCGCGAAGAAGTACGTCGACGGCGGGCGCGTGCTGGGGTACGGCACCGCGGAAGGCGGGCCGATGAAGATCACCTCCGGCCGCGCCGACGGCGAGGACCCGGGCTACATCGAGTACCAGGGCGCCAACGCCATGTCGGTGATCGACGAGGCGAACCTCCAGCAGATCGGATCCGATCTCGGTCTGGAGTACGAGCACCGCACCGCCGACACGGCGATCACGCTGCCGGACGCGCCGCAGTCGTCGACGAACTACTCGGAGGCGGGAAGCACGGGCAACGTCACCGAGCTGTTCTGGGTCTTCGCGCTGGCCGTGGTGGCTCTGCTCGCCTTCGAGCTGGCGCGGGCGGCGCTGCTGGTCACGCGCATGCGCGGACTTCGCGCGACGAAGGCGGGTGCATCATGACGGATCCCCGTTCCACCGCCGACGCGCTGATCCGCGGCAACCGGACCCGGCGGCGCGTGCGATTCTGGGTCGCGATCGGGACGCTCCCGCTGACGATCGCCGCACTGGTACTGGTGGCGAAGCTGTTCAGCATGTTCGTGTTCGCCCATTTCGCGATCACAGACTACGTCGGCGGCGACGGCGAGGGCACCGTGCGCAACGCCGGCTGGCAGAAGCCGCTGAACTGGTTCGAGCCCTACAAGGCGCCGTACAACGCCGGTGACGGATACGCGCTGTCGGAGAAGCTGCCCGAGGCTCGCGCGGAATTCGAGGACGCCCTCTCCCTGGCCCGCGGCCTGGAGGTATGCGCCGTGCGCATCAACCTGGCGTTCGTGATCGAGCGCCAGGGAGACGCCGCCACCGAGGCTGGCGACCTGAAGTCGGCGCAGGCCTTCTACGCGGAGGCGCTCACCGTCAACGCGGAGACACCGGAAGAGTGCAAGAGCGACGAGGCGCAGGACCAGTCACCCGACCCGAACCGCGACATGTCGGACACCCTCGAGCAGCAGCAGAAGGATCTGTCGGAGAAGCAGCAGCAGAATCAGCAGCAGCAGGACAGGCAGCAGAACGGCGAACAGGACCCGCAGCAGCCCACCGAGCCGGACGAGGAGAAGCAGCAGGACCAGCCGTCGCAGGAACAACTGGACGAACTGCAGCGGAAGCTCGAAGAGGGCCAGCAGGAGCGTGACCAGCGCGGGGACGACGGCACGGGCGGCGGCGGAACGGAGAAGCCATGGTGAACGACTCCGATCCGCGTCCGGAAGGCATCGAGGGCGCGGGCCGCATGGGTGATGTTTCGGGCGCTTCCGGTGCTTCCGGTGCACGATCGCGTGCGGAGTCAGCGACCACACCGGGTGCGCCAGCGCGCCCTGACCCGGCAAGCGCCGCACCGCTGAGCTCCGTGCCATCGGAGTCGGTCCCGGAACCGGCCCCGGCCCCGCCGTCCGCTGCGGTCGGCATGCCACCCGTGCCTCTTGCCGGGCAGAGGCCGGATGGCGGGTCCTCCGTCGCGGTGCCGGATGGGCCCGAGCGTCCGGGCACCCGCTATGTGACCAGTTCCGAGGGTGCCCCTCCCGTGCCCCCGCCCGGTGGTTATCGCGGCGCGCGCAATCCCGAGCTAGAGAAGGCCCGTCACGCCCTCGTCTCGCCCCTGGACGTGCTGGCGCGTCCCGTGGCGGCGCCACCCCCGATGGCCAACGGGCCTCGTCCCCTCGCTCGCGTGGGCGTGGCCGCGCTGGTCGTGGCCATCGGATGGGCGGTCGTGCTCCTCGGCGCGCTGGCGGTCTCGGCGACGGACTTCCTGTTCAACCTCAACGTGGTGGTCATCCAGCTGCTGATCGTCGGCGTGATCATCGCCGCCATCGCCCTCAAGGATGCACGACGGCTCGGCGGCATCGCACTGGCGATCGCCTTGGTCTTCAACGTGGTCACCATCGGCGGAGTGAGCGCGGTTCGCACCGCGGCTCAGGGCAGTTACGAGGGGCAGAAGAGCGACGAGCAGAAGTTCTGGGAGAAGTACCCGGGCGTGAAGGGGATGTCGGCCTCCGAGATCAAGGCTCAGCCCTCGCTCGAGGAGGTGCGCGCCCGCACCGAGGAGATCCTCGCCGCCGTACGCGGGAGGCTGAGCGCGGACTATGGCGTCACCTGGGTCGAGCAGCCCGTGCCCGAGGACATCTCACCCGAGCGCAATGGTTACGGCGGGGAGTCGATGCTGCGCACGTACACCTCGACGATCTGGTCGACGAACGAGGCCATCACCGACAACTCGCTGAAGCTGCAGATGATGAACACCATTGACGAGGTGCTGTACCCCTACGGCATGTCGCAGTTCTACCCGGTGAACGATCCCGCCGAGTCGACCATCGATCCGTCGATCATCGAGAAGATGTTCGGCTCCACCGATCCCGATCTTCAGGCGCAATGGGAGTGGGCCTCCTACGACTACGACACGGGCGGCTGGTTCTACGGCGATCTCTATGACCTGTCCAAGGACACGACGGGTCGGTTCCGCACCGAGAGGCAGGCCGATCACGACCGCACCGGTGTGCCTCTGGAGGGGCTCTCCATCATGCTGCGCGCCGAGAAGCTGCTGAGCGAGAGCGACGTGCAGACCTTCGACCAGCGGATGTCGGAGTACGAGTAGTCCGAAGCTCGCCGCCCCGTCCGTATCGCGTCGGCGACGGCGACCGCATCGGCATCGGCATCGCTTCGGCGACGGCATCCGCATCGGACGTCGCCAGCGGCATCAGGCGTTGGCATCGGACATCGGGCATCCGGCATCCGGCGCCGGCACCGGCACCGGCATCGGCATCGCTTCGGCGACGGCATCGAGCATCGGCATCGGCATCGGCATCGGTCCCCGATTCGTCGAAACCTCCTCGACCGACGACCCCGGTATCAGGCCAGACATCAGCGGAAGCGCAGCCGCTGAGGCACCGCTGCCCCACCCCGCCCCCGGAGGACTGTCGCGAGAACAGGAAAATGACGCCAAACAAGGACCACATCCAGGATTCCGTCCTCAGTTGAGTGAAATCCCCTCGTTTCACGACCCCGCACCGCCGTCGAGCTCAGCCCATACCGGCCCGCTGAGGCATCCCTGCCCCACCCCGCCCCCGGAGAACTGTCACGAAAACAGGAAAATGGCGCCAAACAAGGACCAGGTCCAGGATTCCGTCCTCATTTCAGCGAAATCCCCTCGTTTCACGACACCCGCACCGCCACCAAACTCAGCCCAAGCCAGCCCGCTGAGGCACCGCTTCCCCCTTGGTCCCCCAGCGACTCGTCGCGAAAACAGGAACATGACGCCGAACAAGGACCACATCCAGGATTCCGTCCTCGTTTGAGGAAGAATTCCTTGTTTCACGACCCCGTGTCGCCGCCGAACTCAGCCCATGCCAGCCCGCTGAAGCACCACTGCCCCTCCGGCCCGCGAAGAACCGTCGCGAAAACAGGAAAATGGCGCCAAACAAGGACCACATCCAGGATTCCGTCCTCGTTTGAGGAAGAATTCCTTGTTTCACGACCCCGTGTCGCCGCCGAACTCAGCCCGTGCCGGCCTGCTGAAGCACCACTGCCCCTCCGGCCCGCGAAGAACCGTCGCGAAAACAGGAGAATGACGCCGAACAAGGACTCTGTCCAAGATTCCGTCCTCATCTGAGCGAAATCCCCTCGTTTGACGACACCCGTACCGCCGCCGGCCTCAGCCCAGACGAGGGGCAGGGCGGTGGGCACCCAGGACGGAGGACGCCCGCGGTCAGACGGGGGCCGGGCCGGTGGTGTTGCCCTCGATGAACTCACACGTGAAGCGGAAGGAGGCGGCCGGTTCGTCGGCGAGGAGGCGCGCGAGGGCCTCACCGGCAGCGCGACCCTTGTCGAGTGCCGGCTGGGCCATGGTGGTGAGCCGGTACGGCGCGATGCCGTCCACCGTGATGCCGTCGAAGCCGGTGATGGAGACCTCCTCCGGCACGCGGAGCCCGGCGTCGAGGGCGGCGCGCAGCACGCCGGCCGCCAGCATGTCGCTCTGCGCGAGCACCGCCGTGGGGCGTTCGCCCGAGCCGAAGAGGAGCCGGCCAGCCTCATAGCCGTTGTCGATGGTCGAGCGTGCCGTGCTGACGACCACCGCGTCGGGGAAGATCTCGCGGGCCCCTTCGAGACGTTCACGCGTGACGTCGACCTCGGCCTGGACGGCGTGTGCGGCACCGGCCACCGACATCCCGGTCCGGCGGCTCAGCGGCAGAGTGACGAGCGCGACGCGCTCATGCCCGAGGGAGCGGACGTGACGTGCCAGCTGACGCTGGGCCTCCAGCGAGTCGATCGTGATCTGCGGAACGTCGGGTCCCGCGTCTCCCTCGATCACGACCATCGGAATGCCGCGGGAGCGCGCGGCATCGAGCGAGTCACGAAGCGTGGGGTTGCAGCCGATGAGCGCGACCGCGTCGATGGGCGCCGTGGCCAGTGTGGGACCGCCCCATTCCGGGTCATCACGCAGCAGCAGGATGCCCGCCCCGGACGAGGCGATGGACTCCGCAACGCCGTCCATGGTGACGGTGAGGATGGGATCCGCGAATGCGCTGCGCAGGTCGGAGCCGACCACGACCCCGACGATGCCGCTGCGACCGCGCCGCAGCGAGGCGGCGCGCGGGTCGGGCCCGGCATAGCCGAGTTCGGCGGCGGCGGCGAGCACCTTGTCTTTCGTGGTCTCCGCGACGGCAACCTTGCCGCTGTAGACCACGGATGCGGTCGAGGCGGACACCCCCGCTCGGCGGGCCACGTCTGCGAGCGTCGGCTTGCGCGTCATTCCGCCAGTGTAGCCCGAGCGTTCACACGACGACTTTCAGGATCGAATCGATTCGATGTAGGGTGTTGCCTATGCAGGTCACCCTCACCCATTCGCAGTTCGTGCGCTGGCGCGCGGCCATATTCGTGATCTTCGCCGCCTGCGGCCTCGGTTTCGCGACCTGGGCATCGCGCGTTCCCGCGATCAAGGAGGGCCTCGGCATCACGAAGTCCGAGGTGGGCCTGCTCCTGGTCTCCAGCGGCATCGCCTCGATCATCGGACTGTCGGTGTCGTCCGTCCTGATGCTCCGCTTCGGCGCGCGCCGGGCGATGCTGGGACTGCTGCTGGTGGCAGCCGCCGGCATCACCACCATCGGTCTCGGGGTCGACGTGTTCCACTCGTTCGGCGTCGTGATCGTGGGTCTGGCTTTGTTCGGTTTCGGCAACGGCTGCTGCGACGTGATCATGAACGTCGAGGGCGCCGGCGTCGAGAAGCACGGCGGCAAGACCGTCCTCCCGATGATGCACGGCTTCTTCAGCCTGGGCACGTTTGCCGGTGCCGGACTCGGCGCCATCGCGGAGGGCATCCGTCTCCCGGTGAGCGTGCACACCGGCGTCATTGGCGCTCTGATCGTGGCCTGCGCGCTGTGGGCGGTCGCGAACATCCCTGCCACGACGGATGCTGAGACGGCACCCGACGAAGGCGCGGGGCACCAGAGTTTCGGCGCGCGTCTCAAGGTGGCGCTATCGGCGTGGACAGAACCGCGTACCTACGGCCTCGGCCTCGTCATGCTGGGCATGTCCTTTGCTGAGGGCGGCGCGAACGACTGGCTCGCGCTCGGCATCGTCGAGGGTCACGACGGCTCACCCTCACTCGGCGCCGTGGGCCTGGCTGTCTTCTCCGGCGCAATGACCATCGCCCGGATGTTGGGCGGCCCGTTGGTCGATCGGTTCGGCCGAGTTGCCACGCTGCGCACGCTGGCCGCTCTCGCCGTCGTCGGCCTCCTGATCTTCATCTACGCACCGAACATGCCGCTGGTGATGGTCGGAACGGTGCTGTGGGGCATCGGCGTCTCCTTCGGCTTCCCGCTGGGCATGTCGGCCGCCGCCGACGATCCGTCCAAGGCAGCCTCCCGCGTCGCCGCGGCGTCGACCATCGGCTACGTGGCGTTCCTCGCGGGCCCGCCAGTGCTGGGCTTCATCGCCGACCACATCGGGCTGCTGAACACGCTGCTGATCATCGCCGGCCTCGCTCTCGTGTCCGGCCTCGCGTCGAACGCCGCGAAGCCCATCAAGAACTAGTTTCATTGCGCGCGATTGGCTCCCATCCCACGGGTTTGGGAGCCGATTGCGCGCTATGAACGGGGGTCGCGAGCGATCGCGGCTGCCTCCGTGCGACTCTCCGCGCCGAGCTTTGCCAGCACGTTGGACACGTGGGTCTTCACCGTCGGCACGCTGATGCCCAGCTGACGGGCGATTCGGGCGTTGGAATGCCCCGCGACGATGCCGGCCAGCACCTCGTTCTCACGCACGGTGAGCCCTTCCGGGGCGGCGACCGGCTCGGGCGCCGCGGACACCGCGGCGAGGGCCCGTCTCGTGACCACCGGATCCAGCACACCCTCACCCGCCGCCACCCGCCGCACCGCGTCGGCGAGGGCGGGGCCGTCCGTGGTTTTCAGCAGAAAGCCCACGGCACCCGCACGAATAGCGCCGAGCACCAGCTCATCCTCGTCGAAGCTCGTGAGGACCAGCACGTCCGCGAGTGCCTCGGCGACGATCTGCGCCGTGGCGGCGATCCCGTCTGTGCCCGGCATACGCAGGTCCATCAGCACAACGTCCGGACGCAGCGCACGCGCGTTGCGGATGGCGACCGCTCCGTCCGCGGCCTCCGCCACGACCTCGACGCCCTGTGCCTCGAGGATGAGGCGCAGACCCTCCCGAATGGCCGCGTGGTCGTCCGCGATCAGCACCCGAACCGTCATGACTCCTCCGCTGCGACCGCGGCGCACGGCACCGACGCCTCCACCACCCACGACTCCCCCTGCGCCCCGGCGCGGAAATCACCACCGAGCGCGCGGACATCCTGATCCAGGGACCGCAGCCCCCATCCGCCTCCCGGCAGCCGCGGCACCGGCTCCGCCGCGAGCGGTGACACCACCCGCACACGTGCGAAGTCGACGTCGGCCGTGACGTCCACCTCGACGATGCCCGCTCCGGCATAGCGCGACGCATTGGTGAGGCTCTCGCGCACGACTCGTGCCAGCGCGCGCCCGGCGGACTCGGGCAGCGCGGGCGCGGCCGCGATGTCGGCAGTCACGGTGAGCCCCTGGTCCCGCGCCGCACCGATCACGCTCGCCAGCTCCCTCGCCCCTGACTCGGGCGCAGCGGCCGGATCAGCGAGCACGTCGATCATCCGCCGCAGCGCCGCGTGGGCATCGAGGCTGGCGCCGCGCACCGATCGCAGGGCCGTGCGCGCACCGTCGAGATCCGTGTCGGCCACCAGCGCCGCTTCGGCGCGCAGTGCCGCGGCGGAGACGTGACCGGCGACGAGATCATGGAGTTCGCGCGCCATGGCACGCCGGTCACTCGCCCGCTGCGACTCCAGCTCGACACGGGCGCGCGCCTGATCCTCCCGGCGCAGGCGGGCCTGCAGGTCGGCCAGCTCATGCGCCTGACCCAGCGACATGGCGGTGGCGAACGTGACGCCGAAGAGCGAACCGAGGCCGAGAGCCAGCATCACCGCCAGCTGGACGTTTCCCGAGCGCACACCGCCGATGAGCACGAGCGCAGCCACCCCGATCACCACGGTCACCAGGATCCGTCGCCGTCCCCGCTGATCGGCACGTCGAGTGGCGTTCCACAGCAGGTCCATGAGCATCACCATCGTGCCGAGGCTGCCCACCGTGACCAGATCGATGAGCCAGAGCACCGACCCGAGAACGAGCATCGCCATCGGAGCGCGCAGCTTGCCGAGGATCAGCAGGCATCCGGGCAACGCCGTGACGAGCCCCCACCACGGATCGGGCTCGGCCGGAAGCACGGAGAACACGTCCCAGAGGGCGCGGACTCCGAGCGACGCCGCAAGAACGGTGATGCCCGCGATGCCCGCGGCATCCACCGGCGCCTGGTGACGCGCGTACCAGCCGCTGATCCCTGTGCCCACTCGCCCATGCAAGCACACGGCCCGGCGGCGCACCTCCGACCAAAGGATGAGGGGCATTCGATCCGATGCCGGATCTGCGGGCGCGCGCGACGGCGGACGCTGGGAGCATGGACGCACTCCTCGACGCCTCACTCTCGCTCCCGCTGCTGGGCCTGGCCCTGCTGGACGGGCTGAGCATCGGGACTCTGCTCATCCCGGTGTTTCTGCTCCTGGCACCCGGGCGGCTGCGGACCGGCAGGATCGCCCTGTACCTGGTCACCATCTCGGTGTTCTACCTGCTGGTGGGAGTGCTCTTCTCGCTCGGCCTGGTGAACCTCGTATCGGTGGCCTCCGGGTTCCTCGACTCCACGGCCGGGCTGGTACTGCGGTTGATCGCGGGGGCGGCGCTCCTGCTGATCGGCATCCTGATGCCCACAGGCAAACGCAAGAGGGAGCGGGAAGCCGTAGCCACGGCAGCGACCGCCGGCGGTGATGACCCGCTGCTGCCGCCCGCACCAGCACCGACGACGCCGACGACCCCGCCGCGTGCGCCTCGGCTGCTGCGGTGGCGCGACGCGCTGCTGGACGCACGCACCTCCCCCCTCGCCGTGATGGGCATCGCCCTGGCGGCGGGCATCGTGGAAGTCGCCACGATGCTCCCGTACATCGTGGGCATGACCATGATGGCGGAGGCGGACCTGCCGCTGTTCGCACGCGGCCTCGGTCTCGTCGCCTACTGCGCCGTGATGATCCTTCCGGCGGTGGTCCTGCTCGTGCTGCGTGCCGTGGCCGCCGGCCCCATGCGACGCCCCCTGGAGACGATCGCGGGCTGGATGCAGCGATCCGGCGCCGAGACCACCGCGTGGATCCTCGCCATCATCGGCCTGCTCATCGCCCGCGATGCGGCAAACAAGCTGGGGCTGTTCTCCGCGCTCGACACGATCACGAGGTGACTCAGGCGGTCTGCCCCCGCTCGAAGTAGGCCACCAGATCGGCATCCAGCGCGGGCACCGCACGCGCCGACCCGTCGGCGCGCAGCGATTCCGTGGCGAGCACACCCGTGGCCACGGCCTCACGAGCGGCCACGGGCGAGGTCTGCGTGCGCCCGCCCTCGCGGACAAAGCGGCAGAACTCCGCCACCAGAAGGGCATCCGCTCCGCCATGACCGCCCTCGGCGTCGGGGATCTCGAAGGACTCGTCCGGCTCCGCCCACCCGCGATGACGCCGGTTCCACAGCCCCACACGCTCGCCGGCACCGTCTCCGAAGTTCTCGATGCGCCCCTCGGTTCCGATGATCGTGTAGTTGCGCCAGTAGTCGGGTGTGAAATGGCACTGCTCGTACGAGGCCAGCACACCATTGTCCAGCCGCAGGTTCAGCTGGGAGATGTCCTCCACATCGATCACCGGGTTGAGGCCCGTGAGGGAGGCGGGCGGCCAGTTGTCGAGGCTGAACCAGTCGCCCATACGCTCGCCGGAGCGATCCCGGCGATCCGCGATGGCACCGTAGAGCACGTTGTCCCCCATCGCCGCGACGCTGCGGGTGTATCCGCCGGCCAGCCAGTGGATGACATCGAGGTCGTGCGCCCCCTTCTGCAGCAGCAGAGACGTGGTGCGCCGGCGGTCGGCGTGCCAGTCCGTGAAGTAGTAGTCGCCGCCGTGCCCCACGAAGTGGCGGCACCACACCGCCTTCACGTCACCGATGCGCCCGTCGTCGATCAGCTGCTTCATCAGCGTGATCACCGGCATGTGACGCATGTTGTGGCCGATGTACAGCCGGGAGCCCGTCCGGCGCGCCGTCTCGAGCACGCGGTCGGCATCGGCCACCGTCACCGCGAGCGGCTTCTCCACGAACACCGCGGCTCCCGCTTCGAGGGCTGCGATCGCGGGAGCGGCGTGCAGATCATCGGGAGTGAAGATCATCACCGCGTCCAGATCGAGTGCCAGCAGCTCGTCCAGCTCCGCGGTGACGAGTGCGTCCGGGTATGCAGCACGCGCATCGGCCGCTCCCCGCTCGCTCACCTCGCACACCGCGACCACGGCGGCGGCGTTGCCGTCCCGCTCCAGCTCGCGGGCCAGCCGCGCCCGCTGGCCGTAGCCGATGAGACCGATCCGAAGTGTCATCTGTCTTTCCCGTCCTCCCCCGCCGCGGCGGAGATCATTCGTGTGGCGTCCTGCACGCACGCCAGGAGCACGACGGCTTCGTCCGCGAGCGCGATGATGTCCCCCTCCGCCGTGCTGTGGATTCCGTGGCGGTCCACGCTGTCCACCCAGCTCTGGTCGCGAGCCCACCATTCCGCTTCGGTGAGGGGCGCGGCGCCGCTTCCCGGCCGCGCCGCCGCGAGGAAGGCCGACCAGCGTGACCGGTAGAGCGTCCCGACGAGGCCCTGGGCATCCCGCCCCGCGTAGTCGGAGAGCTGACCCTGGGTGGCGGCGCGCTCCGGACCCCAGCTCGTGAGGATCAGGCGCTGACTGCGTTCGAGCCGATCACTCTCGGCTTCATCCTCGCCTGCCGCGCGAGCCTCATCCAGCAGACGCCCGAGCAACCACAGCTGCTGTGTTCCCGCGATCCGGTCCAGCAGATCCATCGCCGACAGCCACAGGTCGGTGGCATGGTCGTACCGCGCGAGCTCTCCGGTCGCCGCGGCCTCCGCCAGAACCGGAAGCAGCTGGCGCGCGGTGTTCGTGACGGCCTGACGGGCGACGTCGGCGAGATCGAACCGGTAGGCGCGGTGCGCTGACAGTTCCTCGGCCGCAGCGAGCAGCACCGGCAGCGCCGCGGCGAATGCCGGCAGGTCGTAGGTGTCCTGCGCGGGAGAGAACGAGGACGAGGTGCCCACGGTGAACGACGGCCACGCAGCGAACAGCGAATCGTGCGGTTCGGAGAAGCCGTTGTCGTCGGGCAGCGAATAGGCGGTGCGGACGATCCGGCGCCAGGCCTGTTCGGCGGCCGCGTGAGGCCTGCCGTAGCGCTGCCGGACCCACTCGGTGACCCAGGGCTCCAGCTGCACGGCATCGGCACGCCAGCTCAACTCCGCGAGCAGGTCCATGGCCAGCGGATTGTTGAACCCGCCCTCGGGCATCGCGGCGACTCCGCGCAGGTGTGAACCAGGCCGATCCCGCCAGCGGGTGAAGCGCTGGGTCCAGGTGCTCGCCTGCGCACCCATGGCCGTGTCGCCGCCGAAGTTCCAGATCCCGCCGAAGGCGTAGTCGGTCCCGAGGAACTCCTCCTCACGATCCGTGTCCTCGTAGCGATCGGACAGACCATCCACAACCAGCACCCGATCCCGCTCGACGGCGGCCAGCACCTCGCGCGGCGGGTTGTGCTGCCAGCCGAGCATCACCCAGGTCGACTCCGGCGCCGCCGCGAGCATCGCGCGCTGAACGGCGACGCCTGCCGCACTCACATCGATGTCGCCGGGCTGTCCGCCCTCGTGCAGCAGATCCGTCTTGTACATCGTGACCGCACCGAGATGGCGAGCGGAGGAGGCGTAGAAGGTCGCGGCGAGGGCCGGGAACATCGGATCGGACGGATCCAGCCACCCGGGCCGGTCGAAGCCCTGCCAGTCGCCGGAGGGAACCGTGACGTGGGCGCCGGAATTGCGCTCGCCGAAGTCGCGAGGCACCGTCCCGCCATAGCCGGGGAGCACGGCGCGCATCCCGAGCTCCTGCAGTCGCTCGACGATCCGTCGTCCCAGCGTCGTGCGCTGTGCGAGCAGTCGCTCGTTCATCCCCGAGGGATATCCGGACATGTTCTGCAGCAGCCACCAGGGCTGATGGCTGGGCAGCGGGATCCAGGCGAGCGCTTCCTCGCGCGAGTACCCGTACGCGGTGAGCAGATCGACGTAGGCACTCTCCGTCCCCACCGGCACGAAGAGCTCGGTGTAGCCGCGTGCGGCGATGCCGTCGATCAGGTCCTCCCACGCGGCGAAGTCGCGGTACGGCCCGACGTAGGCGTCTTCCGTGTCGTTGCCGTAGAACCGGTGAGGAAGCGTGAAGACGCGACGCAGTGGCTGCGCTGGCGGATGCGGCACGGCCCCGCGCGCACCCGTGAGGATCTCATCGAACTGGTCGCCCGTGGTCGCAAGGCAGGCGCGCAGACCCGCGAGGGAGAGGGCCGGAGACGATGCCCGGATCACCGTGCGCCCGTCGCGGGCAGAGACCTCGAAGAAGTCCGGCGAGGACTCCTCGATGCTGACGTCGACGGTGGCTGCGCCGTTTCCGAGCACGCGTCTGATCGCGGCCTCAGCGGCCGCAGGGAAGGGTGACATTTACTCTGACTCTCCGTGCACTCGCGCGTGCGCTGCGCGGTCGGGAATGGATGTGGAGGCTCGGGCACGCAGCGACCAGTCGAACTCGTGGACGCGCCCCGTCCCGGGCGGCCGGTCGGCGGCCGCGATGATCAGCTGGGCCTCACGCGTGAACGCATCGTCCGGGCCCGCCGAGGTGAGCGACGGCGTGGACTCCTGCCCGTCCTGCGTGTTGTCCATGCCGGCGATCAGCACGTCATCGGGGACGCGCTTTCCGAGGAAGTAGGCGGCCTGGATGACCTGCAGCGCCGCATCGTCGGTGTGGCACATGACAGCACGCGGCGCGCCGTCGCTCTGCAGCAGGGCCACCGCCTGGCGGAACGCGTCCGCGCGGCTGCCGTCGTACACCGTGACCGCACGCGGGCGGATGACGCCGCTGCTGACAGCCGCGAGATAGGGACGCGCGCGCGAGTTGTCGGCGAGGCTGTGCGGCTCGGTGGTGAGAAACGCGATGTCGTCGGTCTGCTCGGCCAGGTGCGCCACGATCTGCGCGGCACCGGGCTCCGGGCGAGGACGGATGACGTCGTAGCCCTCCGAGGGCATGAGTTCGTGGTGCACGACGATGCGCTGCCCCGCCGCGGTCAGCTCTCGCGCAGACGCACGGGTCTGGGGGAGGTCATCGAGCACCTCGATGAATGCGACGTCGGGCCGGAGCTCCGCCACCGAGTCGTACCAGTCCTCTCCGCGGGCCTCGCCCGGCAGCACGATCGTGGAGCGACCGGTCTCCCGCGCCGCGCGTTTGACGGCGTCGGTGAGCGCCACCGCCCAGGGATCGAACGCGCGATGCAACGACAGCAGGACCACGCCGGTGCGGCCAGTGCGCACCGCTCGCGCTGCGGTGTTCACCCGGTAGCCGAGCCGCTCCGCCACCGCGCGCACACGGGCCGCGGTCTCGGCCGACGCACCGCGTTCGATCCCCCGCAGCACGTACGACGCGGTGGCTGAGGACACCCCGGCCTCGCGTGCGACGGTCTGCAGGGTGGGACGCTGAGAACCGGTCACGTCAGCCCTTTCCGCCCGTGAAGGCGATGCCCTGGATGAACTGCTTCTGCAGCACGATGAACACGATCACCATCGGGATGGTCGCCAGCACCGAGCCTGCCATGAGCACCGGGATATCGGTGAAGTTCATCCCCTTCAGCGTGGCCAGCCCCACCGACAGCGGCATGTTCTCCGACGTCGAGGTCACCACGAGGGGCCACAGCAGGTCGTTCCACGAGTTCAGCGAGGTGAACACCGCCAGCGCGATGATGCCGGGTTTCGCCAGCGGCAGCATCACCTTCTGGAAGATCTGCCACTGGTTGGCCCCGTCGATGCGGGCGGCTTCTTCGAGCTCCACCGGCAGCCCCAGGAAGAACTGGCGCATGAGGAACGTGCCGAACGCGGCGAACATCCCGGGGATGATGATGCCCGGCAGGGAGTCCAGCAGCCCCAGGCTCTGGATGATCTCGTACTGCGGCAGCAGGAAGAGCTGTCCCGGCACCATCAGCACCGACAGGAACAGCACGAACACGAAGCCGCGACCACGGAACGGGATGCGGGCGAAGGCATAGCCCGCCATGGTGCAGAGGATGACCTGCGCGATCGTGCGGCACACGGTGATGATCGCCGAGTTGAGGAACATCTGCCCGAACGGCATCGCCTCGAACGCGCGAGCGTAGTTGCTGAAGTCCCACGGGTTCGGCAGCACCTGCGGGGGCACGGCCGTCGCACCGGCGAGCGTCTTGAACGACGTCATCAGCTGCCAGAAGAACGGGAACACCATGATGATGGCGCCCACGATGAGTATCGCGTGGATCAGATACGGCTGACGCCGTCGGGGTGGTCCGGGCGTAACCCGGTCTCCGGTGACGAGCGTTGCGGTGGCGAGCGTGTCACTCATAGTGCACCCACTTTCGCTGCATGCCGAACTGCAGCACGGTCACGACCAGGATGATCAGCAGCAGGACGAAGGCGATGGCAGCCGCCAGTCCCGGGTTGTGGTCGATGAAGCCGGCTTCGTAGAAGAGGTAGACGATGGTCTTCACGTGCGGCATGGCCGGGCTGGTCTTGGCGACCATCACGTAGATGAGATCGAACGCCTGGAAGGCGCCGATCACGGTGGTCACAGCGACGAAGAAGACGCTGGGCGAGATCATCGGCACCGTGACCGACACGAAGCGGCGCACAGGCCCTGCGCCGTCGAGCTGCGCGGCCTCGTACAGGTGTCCGGGCACTCCCTGCAGCGCAGCCAGGAAGATCACCAGCGTGGTGCCGATGCCCGACCAGATGCCGACGGCCGCAATCGCCCCCAGCGCCGTGGCGGGGTTGGTGAGCCAGCTGGTCCCCGCGATGCCGAAGAAGCCCAGCAGCTGGTTGAGCACGCCGTAGTCGCCGTTGTAGATGACCTTCCACACCGCTGCGACGGCGGCGGCCATGGTCACCACGGGCAGGAAGTAGAGCGTGCGATAGATGCCCCGCCCCTTCAGCCCCGCGGTGTTCAGCAGCGCGGCGATCACCATGGCGATCGGGATCACGAGCAGGGCGATGAGCGTGTAGATCAGGGTGTTCAGCAGCGCCTGCGGCAGATCCGGGTTGGAGAACAGCTTCTCGTAGTTCGACAGTCCCGTGAAAGTCGATCCACCGAACGGGCCGGTCTCGGTCAGCGACATCCAGGCCGTGCGGACGATGGGCCAGAGATAGAAGACCGCGAGCCCGATGCCGACGGGCCCCACGAACAGCAGTGCCCACCACCCGGACTGGCCGGGCGCGCGACCACGGTCGCGGCGCAGGCCCGGCGGGGCGGCGCCCGGCTGCGCCGAGCCCCGCCCCGCGAAGGAGATTCCGGTCATGCGGGAGGCCTCAGTTCTCGCCGTCCAGCGAAGCCTGGAGCGCGTCGGAGATCTTCGTCAGCCCCTCGGCCACGGGAGTGGCACCCGTCCAGATCTGCGTCAGCGTTTCATCCTCCACCGTGTGCCAGTCGGCGCCGGCCAGCGTCGAGGGGTACGGCTCGGCCGTCTCGGCCGCGTCGAGGAACACCTGCATGTTCAGTGAGCTGAAGCCGGCGAGCCAGGCATCTTGCGTGCCTTCGTAGGCGGGAAGGGCGTTGCCTGCCTTCGCCTGGATGTCCGCGGCGGCCTTCCCCGAGGCGAACTCGGCGAACTTCACGGCGATGTCGACGTTCTTGCCCTTGGCCGCCGCGACGTTGGCGAGGCCGTGGATCACGGAGATCGAGCCCGCGGGACCCTTCGGCAGCGGCGCGACCTGGATGTTCTCCCCCTCGGCGCTCTTCAGGAAGAAGTTGGCGTTGGTGTTCTGGCTGAACATCATCGCGACCTTCCCGGAGCCGAACATCTCGGTGGGGGCGGTGTCGGTCATCTGCTCCTGGGTGGGCGAGGTGGCGTCGTTGATGAAGGAGAGAAGGAACTCGATGCCCTTCTGCGCGTCGGCGGAGGCGAACCCGCTCTTGCCTCCGGCGATCAGGTCGCCGCCGGCGGAGTAGATGGCCGGGTAGACGTTCTGCTGGGATGCGGCCACCGAGGCGAAGCCCTTCACATCAGCCGTGGTCAGCTTCTTCGCCGCCTCCTGCATGTCCTCCCAGGTCCAGTCCGCGGTGGGCTCGGCCACACCGGCCGCCTCGAACAGGCGCTTGTTGTACCAGAGCGCGATCGAGTCGAAGTCCTTCGGCGCTCCGTAGGTCTTGCCGTCGAGCGTGTACAGGTCGACGATGCCCTGCGGGTACTTCGAGGTGTCCAGATCGGTGAGCTCAGCGAGCTGACCGTTCGAGGCGTAGAGACCGAGGTTCGGCCCGTTCATCCAGAACACGTCGGGACCGCCGCCGCCGGTCATGGCCGTCTGCAGCTTGGTCCAGTAGCTGTCCCACGGTGTGACCTCCACCTTGACGGTGACGCCCTCGTTCTCCGCCTCGAACGCGGTGGCGATCTGCTGCATCGCGTCCTTCTGGGTGTCGTCCCAGATGGCGTAGGTGATCGTCGTCGACCCTCCCGCACCCCCGGTCCCGTCCGCCGAACCGCCCTCCGATGCACCGCATCCGGCCAACCCCAGACCGAGAACGGCAGCCGCTCCCGCGGCGATGATCCTGCGCTTCACGTCATCTCCTTCGACCGTGGCTGCTCGACTCCTTGCTAGGTTAGCTAATCGATTAGCCTCATGAATGAGACGACTGTATGTGATCGAGACTGATCGCGCAATCAGCGTTTCGATCACGTTTACGCAACGAGACGGCGCATCCACGCTTCACCGGCGGATTCCCCTGCTCCAGCGTCACTCCAGGGGATGCAGGTGCAGCCTCTCGCCGATCGAATTGAAGATGCTGATGACCTCCGTGCGCTGGGATCCGTCCGCCCGCATGCGGTGCGGCGTCGTCGTGGCGAACTCCGCCACCTCTCCGCGATGCAGCACGAACTCCGCATCCCCGAGCCCGAGGCGGAGCCGCCCCGAGAGCACGTAGATCCACTCGTGACCGTCGTGCACCTGAAGCGGCCGCTCCGGCGCACCCGGATGGTAGGTGAGCTTGTAGGCGCGCACCTCCGACTCCTCGCGCGTGAGGGGCGCCACGGTCATCCCATCGCGCCGCACGGCGACCTGCCGCACCCGCGGATCGCGATCCGCGGGCTCCAGAAGATCGTCGACCCGGATTCCCAGTTGCCGCGTCAGCGGGATGAGCAATTCCAGGCTGGCCTGGCGCTTTCCAGATTCGAGGCGCGAGAGCGTGCTGGCGGACGTTTCGGCACGTTCAGCAAGTTCGTCCAGCGTCCAGCCGCGATCCTTGCGGGCGGCCCGGAGGCGCGGTCCCAGCCTCAGCAGTTCTTCCACCCGTCCATTCTTGCCGATACTGCAAGAAGACGTGCCGTTGTCGCATGAGGCGCGCAGACTGGTGCCATGACACAGCGCATCTGGGACGCCCTCATCATCGGAGCCGGAGCAGCCGGGCTCAGCGCCGCGCAGGCACTGGGACGATCCCTGCGCGCCACACTCGTGATCGACGCGGGCGAGCCCCGCAATCGCTTCGCCGCGCACATGCACAACGTGCTGGGACACGACGGGAGATCGCCGGCTGAGATCCTCTCCCGAGGACGAGCCGAAGCTGAGGGCTACGGCGTTGAGTTCCACACCGGCTCGGTCACGGACGTGCGCGAGGGGGACGGCGGCCTGGCGCGAGTGATCGTGGAGCTCGCCGACGGCGAGACGATCGCCACGCGTGCCCTGATCGTCGCCACCGGTGTGCGCGATGAGCTGCCCGAGATCCCGGGACTCGCCGAGAACTGGGGCGCGAGCGTGCTGCATTGTCCGTACTGCCACGGTTGGGAGGTGCGCGGCCGTCGGCTCGGCGTGATCACGACCTCGCCGGCGGGGATGCACCAGGCCCGGCTCGTGCGTCAGTGGAGCGAAGACGTGACGGTGTTCACCGCGGGCCTCGGTGAGCTCGACGAGAACACGATCCGCGGGTTTGAGGCACGCGGCGTACGGCTGGTGGCCGAACCGGTGGTCGAGGTGGTGGGCGGTGCCGAGGCGATTCGGTCGGTCCGTACCGCGGACGGCGCCGAGCATCCGATCGACGCCGTGTTCACGGCGAGCACTCCGGTGACCCGTGACGCGTTCCTGGACGGCCTGGAGCTCACGCGCGCCCCGCGCGAGCAGGGCGGCGCGCTGATCGTGGACGCGATGCAGCGCACCAGCCACCCCCGCATCTGGGCGGCGGGCAACGTGGTGGTCCCGTTCGCTACGGTTCCCCTCGTGGCAGGCGCCGGCGCGTTCACCGGGTCAGCGGTGAACGCCGCCCTCGTCGAGGAGGACTTCGAGCTCGCCGTCGGCTCCTGAGCGACGACGGTGACGTAGGCTTTTCCGGTGCGCCTCGTCATTGCCCGTTGCAGCGTCGACTACACCGGTCGGCTCAACGCCCATCTGCCCGAAGCGACGCGTCTGCTGATGCACAAGGGCGACGGCTCACTGCTCGTGCACTCCGACGGCGGCTCCTACAAGCCGCTCAACTGGATGAGCCCGCCCTGCTCGTTCTCCGTCGAGGATCTCGATGACGACGACACCGCCGCGGGCGTCGTGGAACGCTGGCGCGTGGTGCACAAGAAGTCCGGCGACGCGCTCACGGTGCGCATCTTCGAGCTGATCCATGATTCGGCCCACGACCTGGGCGTCGACCCCGGGCTGCAGAAGGACGGCGTCGAAGCGGATCTGCAGCGGCTGCTGGCCGAGCAGATCGGCCTGGTGGAGGACGGCGCACAGCTCGTGCGTCGCGAGTACCCCACGGCCATCGGGCCCGTAGACCACATGGTGCGCGACATCAACGGCAACCACATCGCCATCGAGGTCAAGCGCAAGGCGAACATCGACGCCGTCGAGCAGCTCACCCGCTACCTCGAACTCCTCAACCGCGACCCGGTGCTCGCCCCCGTGCGCGGCATCCTCGCGGCGCAGTCCATCGCCCCGCAGGCGCGGACTCTTGCGGTGGACCGCGGCATCGAGGTGCTGCTGCTGGACTACGACGCCATGAAGGGCGTGGACTCCGGAGCCCCCACGCTGTTCTGATCAGACCGGGATGCGGCGGGCGCCCGAGCCCGAGTCGCCCAGTTGATCATCCGGGTTGAGCAGGCTGCACGCCTTCATGGAGAGGCAGCCGCATCCGATGCAGCCGGTGAGTTCCTGTTCCAGGCGTTCGATTCCCTGGCGCCGCTGTTCGAGCACCTTCTTCCACCGCCGCGACGCCCGCTGCCAGTCCTCGTGGGTGGGCGTGCTCGACAGCGGCACGCTCTCGAACGCCTCCTTGACGTTCTCCAGCGGGATGCCGAGCCGCTTGGCCACCGAGATCAGCGCCACGCGGCGGAGCATGTGGCGCGGGTAGCGACGCTGGTTTCCCGACGTGCGCAGGGATGCGATGAGCCCCAGCCGCTCGTAGTAGTGCAGCGCGGAGACGGCGACACCGGTGCGATGACTCATCTCGCCGACGCTCAGCAGCTCGTCCGGACGATGCGCGGCTTCCATGGCGTTCCCTTGACTTGACCTCAACTTCACTTGAGGTTCTAGCGTAGCCGTTGTGGGA
Source organism: Microbacterium nymphoidis (assembly GCF_021044885.1). Classification (GTDB taxonomy): domain Bacteria; phylum Actinomycetota; class Actinomycetes; order Actinomycetales; family Microbacteriaceae; genus Microbacterium; species Microbacterium nymphoidis. The sequence continues at coordinate 1,759,853 of NZ_JAJNOD010000001.1, forward strand.
CCCGAAAGGTCCCGGATCATCGTGAGGGAGGTCTGCGTGACCTATGTGATCGCGTTGCCCTGCGTGGACGTGAAGGATCGCGCGTGCATCGACGAATGTCCCGTCGACTGCATCTACGAGGGCGAGCGGATGCTCTACATCCACCCCGACGAGTGCGTCGACTGCGGAGCCTGCGAACCGGTGTGCCCGGTGGAGGCCATCTACTACGAGGACGACCTGCCGGACGAGTGGTCCGCGTACTACAAGGCCAACGTGGAGTTCTTCGACGGTCTCGGCTCCCCCGGCGGAGCAGCCAAGACCGGTCTCATCCCGCGCGATCACCCGCTCGTCGCCGCCCTCGCACCCCAGGAGACCGAATGACCAACCCCGTGATCGCGATCGTCGGCGCGGGCCCCGCCGGGGTGTACGCCGCTGACATCCTCCGCACCCGCGTGCCCGACGTGCAGATCGATCTGTTCGAAAAGCTCCCGGCGCCCTACGGCCTGGTGCGCTACGGCGTCTCGCCGGATCATCCGCGCATCAAGAAGATCCAGGACGCGCTGCACGAGGTTCTCGAGCACCCGGGAATCCGTCTGCTCTGCAACGTCGAAGTCGGAACCGACGTATCGATGGACGAGCTGCGTGCCGCCTACGACGCGGTGATCGTCTCCACCGGGGCGGATCGGGATGCAGACCTCGGCATCCCGGGCGAGCAGCTGCCCGGATCCTTCGGCGGGGCGGACTTCGTCGCCTGGTACGACGGCCACCCCGATGCTCCGCGCGAGTGGCCTCTGGATGCCCAGGCGGTGGCCGTGATCGGCGCGGGCAACGTCGCGCTCGACGTCGCCCGCATGCTGATCACCCACGCCGAGGACCTCGCCCACACGGACATCCCGGACCATGTCGAGCGCGGCTTCGTCCACAATCCCGTGACCGACCTGCATCTGCTCATCCGTCGCGGCCCGGCAGATGTGCGCTTCTCCCCGCTGGAGCTGCGCGAGCTCGGCACCCGCCGGGACGTCGATGTGATCGTGGACCCCGCCCAGCTCGTGCTCGATGAGCACGCGGAGCGCATGATCGCCCAGTTCTCCCAGCGCCGCATCGTCGTGCGCACGCTGTCCGAATGGGCTGCGATCGACCCCGCCACGAGAACCGCCTCCCGCCGCATCCACCTCCACTTCTATCAGCAGCCCGCACGCATCCTCGGTGAGCATCGCGTCACCGGGATCGAGATGGAGCGCACCCGCCCGGACGAACTCGGGCGTATCGCGGGCACCGGCGAGATCATGCGCCACGAGGTCGGAGCGGTGTACCGCACCATCGGCTACCGCTCCTCCCCCCTCCCGGGCGTTCCGTTCGACGAGGCCACCGGCCGCGTGCCGAACGCGGCCGGGCGAGTGCTCGGCGCGGACGGATCGCCCATCCCGGGACTGTATGCGACGGGATGGATCCGGCGCGGCCCCGTCGGTCTGATCGGTTCGACGAAGTCGGACGCCGCGGAGACGGTCGACAGCCTGATCTCAGACCTCGGCGGGAAGGCCGGCGTCGGGCCGGAGGGCTCAGCGCGACTACGTGACCGCCTCGCCGGGGTCGTCGACTGGGACGGGTGGCTGCGCATCGACACGGCCGAGCGCCTGCTCGGCGCCGAACGCGGTCGCGAACGCACCAAGATCGTCGACCGCGACCTCCTCCTCGACCACGCCCGCACCACGGAGCACGCACGATGACCCCCACCACCGTCGACCTCGCCACCGACTTCAAGGCCGCGTTCCGCGAGCACCCCGCCGGCATCGCGCTGATCACCGCACGCTCGCCGGAGGGGCCGGTGGGGCTGACCGCATCGAGCGTCGCCTCGGTCGCCATCGACCCGGCGGCCCTCGTGTTCTCCGTCACGCGCACCACCGGCAGCGCGGGTCTCATCCTGGCGGCGGAGTCGTTCCTGGTTCATCTCCTCGATGCCAGGCATGCCGCCATCGCCGGCGCGTTCGCCGTCTCGGGCGGGGAGCGATTCACGCCGGAGCAGGGATGGGCGACGCTGGCGACCGGTGAACCACACCTCGCGGAGGCCCGGGTGGCCCTGCGCTGCCGGAGCCTGCAGCAGGTGCCGGTCGGCTCATCCATGCTCGTGGTGTCCGAAGTCCTCGACATCCACACCGCGGAACAGCCCGGAGGCGGCGTTCCGCTGATCTACCACGACCGCACCTTCCGAGCCGTCGGCGATCCGATCTGATCTCACCGACGTTTCCTGGCCACGGGCCATCCGGCTCGCGACAACCGATGAAAGGAACGGACATGTCCGTCTACACCCTCCCCGACCTCCCCTACGACTACAGCGCTCTCGCTCCGCACATCTCCGCGCGGATCATGGAGCTGCACCACTCCAAGCACCATCAGGCATACGTCACCGGTGCGAACACCGCACTGGAGCAGCTCGCCGAAGCCCGCGAGTCGGGGAACTTCGCGAACATCAACAAGCTCGAGAAGGACCTCGCGTTCAACCTCGGCGGACACCTGAACCACAGCGTCTTCTGGGAGAACCTCTCCCCGAACGGCGGCGGCGAGCCCGAGGGCGAGCTGGCCGAGGCGCTCGGGTCGCACTTCGGCTCGATCGAGCGGTTCCGCGACCACTTCACGGCCACCGCCCTTGGCGTACAGGGGTCCGGGTGGGCCGTGCTCGCGTGGGATGACCTCGGCCAGCGTCCGGTGATCTTCCAGCTGTTCGACCAGCAGGGAAACGCCCCGCTCGGGGTGACTCCGCTGCTGCAGCTGGATGTGTGGGAGCACGCGTACTACCTGGACTACGCGAACGTCCGCGCCGACTACGTGAAGGCGTTCTGGAACATCGTGAACTGGGAAGACGTGACCCGGCGCTTCGCTTCCGCTCGGGGCTGATCGTCTTGGCGGGCCTCGCAGCGCGGGGCCCGCCAAGAACGGTGCTAAAGTTGGCCACATGAGCAATTTAGCCGATCGGCCAATTTCGCCGCGTGGGCAACGCACGAAAGAAGCCCTCGTCCTGGCAGGTACGAACCTGCTCGCCGATGGCGGCTGGGAGGCGGTGACGACTCGTGCGGTTGCCGCCCTGGCCTCATCGAACGCAGGCCTTATCCACTATCACTTCGGCGGGCTGGCGGGCCTGCGTGTGGCGATCGCCCAGTACGCGGGAGAGATCGCCATCGGCCCCATCATCGGAGTCTTCCTGGAGAGCGACGACTTTACGAGCGCGCTCGCTTCGTTGCGCTCAGCCATCGCAGCCCTGGCGTCCGACGATCGCAGAGTCAAGCTCGCAACCGAGCTGGTAGCGGGAGCAGGACACGACCCCGCTCTCGGCGAGTCGTTTCGAGCGCAACTTGTCGACGCACGCGCCGCTCTCACGGCATGGGTTGCGCGACAGCGTCCGCACTGGCCGACCGAGCGGGTGGTCGGAGTCGCCGCACTGCTGGCCGCACTGCTCGACGGTCTGCTGCTTCAGCGAGCGGTCGACGAGAGCACGCCGGTGAACGAGGTCTTGATGGCCCTGGGCATGTGGCTCGAGCTGGACGCGCCCCCGCAGGCGAGCGGAACGGAACCGTCATGACTCAAACGAGAAGGCGCGTTCTCGTCGCCGGCGCGACGGGATATGTCGGCCGGCACATCATCGCCAGACTGCATGAAGAGAACTTCCTCGTGCGTGCGGTGGTCCGAGACATGAAGCGGGCCACCCGCCCGGGACGGTTCGGGGCACCAGCCTTGGACGGACTGGTGGACGAATGGGTACTGGCACCCGACGGACTCGACGATGTGCGCGACACCACGATGGATGGGGTCGATCACGTGATCTCAACCCTCGGAGTCACTCGGCAGAAGGCGGATCCCTGGGACATCGACTTCCTCGTGAACCTTCGCTACCTCGAGCTGGCCGAGCAGGCTCGCGTGTCCTCGTTCCTCTACGTTGGCGTCATGAACGCCGCGCGCGGCACGTCCGCGGTCAGCCGCGCGAAGCACGCCTTCATGACTGCTCTGACACGGTCCCCGGTGCCGGCGCAGATCGTCAACCCGTCGGGCTACTTCTCCGACCTCACCGAGATCTACGATCTTGCCCGGCGCGGCGTGGCACTCGGCCTCGGAGACGGGGACGTGGTCCTCACACCCATCCATGGGGCTGATCTGGCTGACTTCTGTGTGACGCGTCTCGATGCAGGCCGAGGCACGTGGGACGTCGGTGGCCCCGAGGCGCTCACCTATCGAGACATCGTGCTCCGTGCGTTCGCCGCCGCGGGACGGAAACCGCGATACATGAGCGTTCCGCGACCAGTGGCCACGGCGGCTGTCTGGACGGCGGACCGGATCAGCCCGCGGACCGGCTCGCTGACGCGCTTCTTCCTGGAGGGCATGGAGACGGACTCGGTGGGAAGCCTCTACGGCACACACACGTTGAGCGAGTACTTCGCCTCGCTCTCGCGATGATCCCAACACCATCGGGTGCTCCCCCACGCGCGCAACCCTGTGCCCCGCCGTGGATCCATGCGCGCGCAATGACCGCCGCTACGCTGGGGAGGTGGCGAACTGGTCTTGCGTGCTCTGGGATGTGGATGGAACCGTCGTGGACGCGTCCGAGGGGATCCTCCGCCGCCTGATCGAGGCCCACGAGCACTTCGGCCACGTACCCCCGACGCACGACGACCTGATCCACTGGATCGGCCCGCCGATGTACCAGTCCTTCCAGGAGCGTCTCGGGATGACCTCGGAAGAGGCGACCGGGGCCGTCACCTTCTACCGCACGCTCAACAAGCGCGACGGATATGCCACTGGCGTGCGTCTGTACGACGGTGTCGCGGACCTCATGGCGGACATCGCCGCTGCCGGGATTCCCCAGTCCACCGCCAGCTCCAAGCCGGAGCCGCAGGTGGTGGCCCTCATGGACCATTTCGCCCTCGACGGACACCTCACCGCAACGGTGGGCTCGTCTCCGGATGAGCGCACCCGCGCAAGCAAGACCGACGTGATCCGGGAGGCGCTGCTGCGTCTCGAAGCGCAGGGCGCCGACATCTCGCGTCCGGTGCTCGTCGGCGATCGTCATCACGACGTCGACGGCGGCGCGGAGACCGGTGTTCCGGTGATCTTCGTGTCGTGGGGATTCAGCGAGCCGGACGAGTCAGACGGCGCGATCGCCGTCGCACACGATGCGCTGGAGCTGCGCGCACTGCTGTTGGGGGAATGACATGTGGGAGGCGATCTACCCGTCACTGATCATCTTCGGGGGCACGGCCGTGGCGATCACCGCCCTCACCTGGATCGTGCGACGCGTTCGGCGTCGTCCCTCGGCTGCGGTCGCCGCAGAGGCCGCGCGCGAAGATGCCGGCGGCGCGCTGGTGCGCCTGGACGATGCCATCGCCGAGGCGGACATCGAGCTGGGCCTCGCGGGAGCCGTCTACGGCGGCAGAGAGCCGGCTCTGCTGGCCCGTGCACGCCTGCGGGCTGTGCAGGTGCGCGACGACGGCTTTGCCCGCCATCGGGAGCTTTCCGATGCACCGCCCGCGGTCCCCACGCTCCGACAGCGATCGGAACGGCTGCGGACCGAGGCCGAGAGTGCTGTCGCGGAGCTCGAAGCCGCGCGTGAGCAGCACGCCGCCTGGCTGCGTCGCAACGCCGATGCGCCGCGCCAGATCACGGCGCTGCGGCGGCGCATCACCGAGGTCACCGAGCAGCTCGGCGAACCCGGGGTGCGCGAGCGAGAGCTGGCCGAGCGATTCGCCCAGGACGAGGCGAAGAACACCACTGAACCGCTGGGAGCCGCACGCCGGCACCTCGAGGCCGCAGAGCAGGCGCTGCTCGCGGCCGAGGAGATGCGCACCGACCCCACTCAGCCCATCCTCGAACGCCTCACGGACGCCGAGCGCGCGCTGCGCGATGCCGAGCGCGCCATGCAGTCGGCGGATCAGGCGTACGAGCAGACGCGCGCCGCAGCCAACGCGGCACCGGCAGAGATCGCCTCGGTGCGCGCGGAGATCCGTCGAGTGGTGGCGCTTCAGCGCGAGGTCCCGCCCGTCGCAGCGGCACGGCTCGGCGAGGCGGCCGAGGCGGCGACCGCCGCGGTGGACGCGCTGGAGCCGCGTGCAGCGACCGAGCCCAGTGCGGTGATCGCGGGCGTCACCCGGGTGCGCGATCGGCTGGACCTGGCCGCCGGCGATGCACGCACGGCCCGGGCGCGACTCGACGGCGCGAAGAACGCGCTGCCGGGGACCCTGGCGACGGCACGCATGCTCATCGGGCGCGCCGAGCAAGCGGTGGCGGCGGGGTCATCGGCCGAGGCTCGCATCCGATTGGCATCCGCTCGCGATGAACTCGCGCGAGCGCGCAACGCGGACGACGTGGTGGCCGCGCTGGACGCGGCGCGCCGTGCCGTCAGACACGCCGAAGACGCCGATGCGCTCGCCGCATTCGGGCGAGCGCATCGGATCTGAGATTCGGGGCGAATCCGAGATTCAGAGGGGGCGGATGTTCTCCGCCTGCAGACCCTTGGGGCCCTGGGCGACGTCGAACTCGACGCGCTGGTTGTCCTCCAGGCTGCGGTAGCCGCTGCTCTCGATGGCCGAGTAGTGTGCGAACACGTCAGCGCCACCCTCGTCGGGAGAGATGAAGCCGAAGCCCTTCTCCGAATTGAACCACTTGACGGTGCCTGTCGTGCTCATTACTTACCGTTCTTTCGGGTGCACTCCTGTCGCGCACCTTTGGGGATTGTGGTCCCAACTTAGTGGAAGCGATTCCCATATCACAGAGCCCCGTCTCGGATGGTGACCGAAACGTGACCGGAATGGGATACGAATAGCCCGAATGGGATACGAAACCGGGCTATGGGGCCTGCGCGTCGATGACCTTGCGGAAGTCGGCCTCGGGAAGGGCACCGGAGAGCACCTCGTCGCCGATCACGAAGAACGGCACACTGGTCACGCCCATCTGCTGCGCGCGAGCGGTGTCGGCGGTGACAGCGGCGGCGAGGGAGGGATCGTCCAGCGCCGCGGTGAAGGCGGCGATATCCGGTACTCCCGCCTTCTGCGCGAAGCCGACGAGGGTCTCGCGCGGCATGTCGGGGTGCCCCGAGGCGGGAGCGGCGGCATAGAGCACACGGAGGAACTCGCCGAAGCGGCCCTGTGCAGCCGCTGCGCGGGCGGCCACGGCCGCCGCGGTCGAGTCCTCGCCGAAGAAGGAGACGTCGTGCACCTCGTAGCGCACAGCGCCGGTGTCCACGTAGTCGGCGATGATGGCCGGCATCGTCTCGTTCGTGTACTTTGCGCAGAACGGGCACCGGTAGTCGACCCACTCCACGATGGTGACGGGGGCGTCGATGTCACCGAACGCCATCGGGTCGTCTGCGGTGCGGCGAGCGACCTGCTCGGCCAGCGGCGCCGCATCGCTTCCCGCGGCCGCGGTGCTGCTGCTGGGAGTGGGAGCCGACGTGGCCGTCGCCTGCGGCGCGGGTGCGGCCTCGGGGGCCGCGGGACGGAGCGCCAGCAGGATCACCGCGATCAGCAGGCCGAGCGAGACCAGCCCGAGGATCACGTTCAGGATCGTCGACGTGCGCAGCCGGCTGCGCAGCTCGCGCTCCAGCAGTGCCTGCGGGGCAGGGGCACCGGGGACGGTCATCGGGGATGCCGCGTGCTCGCGGCCGGTCGGGTTCTGGACGGGTTCGGACACCTCCTCAGGGTAGGCGACAGCCGCCAGGCCCGCGGGCCGGCGCAACCAGGCCCACCCGCGAGACCAGCCTCGGGATGGGCCTGTTGCCGTATCGCCGCCGACGGGGTCGGCGGGCGTGTCGCGTCAGCGAGCGGACGCGGCCGTGAGGGCGTCGAGCTCCGTATCGGTGAGCGCGAGGTCGAACGAGGCGACCAGTGCCGGAAGCTGCTCGGGCGTGCGGGCGGAGGCGATCGGCGCCGCGACCGACGGACGCGAACGCAGCCAGGCGAGGCTCACCGCGGTCACCGGCACGTCGTGCGCGGCGGCGACACCGTCCAGCACCTCCAGCAGCGCGAGGTTGCGCGGGTCGTCGAGGTACCGTGCCGAGTTCGAGCGCGCCGTGTCGACGTCAGCGCCCGGACGGAACTTGCCCGTGAGGAAGCCCGCTGCGAGGGCGAAGTACGGCACCTCGCCGATGCCCAGTTCCAGCAGGGTGGGAATCAGCTCGGTCTCGGCGTCGCGCTCGACCAGGTTGTACTGGTCCTGTGCGAAGGAGATCGGGGTGAGCGCGTTCTCGGCGATGACGGCTGCGGCGGAACGAATGCGCGCCGGCTCGAAGTTGGAGACGCCGACCGTGCGGACCTTGCCCGCGCGAACAGCCGCGTCGAAGGCGCCGAAGGCCTCGGCCTGCTCCACGTCCGGGTCGTCGCGGTGGGCGAAGTAGATGTCGATGTGATCGGTCTGCAGACGACGAAGCGAGTCATCGAGCGCCGCGGCGATGTTGGCCGCTGACAGCCCGGGGCGCGATTCCAGGGAGAAGACCTTGGTCCCGATCTGCACGCGATCGCGCACGCCCGGCCGCGCGGCCAGCCACTCGCCGATGATCGTCTCCGACTCACCACCCGAGTTGCCCGGGATCCACGCGCTGTAGACATCAGCGGTGTCGATCGTGGTGCCGCCGGCGTCCACGAAAGCGTCGAGAATGCGGAAGGAGGTGTCGCGGTCTGCGCTCCACCCGAAGACATTGCCGCCGAGGATGAGCGGGCCCACAGTGATCGTCTCAGTCATGCATCCAGCCTAGGAACCCCCGGCGCGGGCGGGGCCGCTGCCGACGAGGATGACGCCGCGTGACGTGGTGATCGGCCACCGGGGAAAGGGGAACGCCGCGCAGGAGCCATCCGCGCGGCGTTCATCCGCTCTCGGAGAAAGATCAGACCTGTGCCCCGTCGGCGGTCCCGGCCTCCTGCTCGGCGATCTGGCGGCGGACGTCGTCCATGTCGAGACCCTTCACTGCGGTGATGACCTGCTCGAGCGCAGGCTCGGGCAGTGCTCCGGGCTGCGCGAAGACGAGGATGTTGTCGCGGAAGGCCATCAGTGTCGGGATCGAGGTGATCTGGAACCCGGCGGCGAGCTGCTGCTCGGCCTCGGTGTCGACCTTGCCGAACACCACGTCGGGGTGCGCCTCGGAGGCCTTGTCGTAGATGGGCGCGAACATGCGGCACGGACCGCACCACGATGCCCAGAAGTCGACGAGCACGATCTCGTTGTCGTTCACCGTCGACTCGAAGTCGGAGAGGGTCAGGTCCTTGGTCGCCATGCTCCCACGCTACGCGGTCGGCGAGGCCGGCGGGCCGATTCCGTCTGTGGATCCCCTGCGCCGTGCACGCGAGTGGTCTACGATGACGGGACAAGCCCCGAGTGGACCGCTGGATCTCGACCACGTCGCCGGGGCTCTGCTCTGTCCACAGGGGCCTTCGGCCCTCATCGCCGGTGAGCGACGATGGCTGCATGTCCGACCTCTGGATCGACTCCTGGCTGAGCGGGCCGCGCTTCCAGCGCTACGTCGATGAATGCTCCGGTGATCGCAGCGCGGCGCTGCGACTGTACGAGTGGAACGCAGAGCTCTCGCACGTCATCATGCACGACATCTCGCACTTCGAGGTCGCGCTGCGCAACGCCTACGATGCGGCCATCATGCAGTCCTGGCCGCACCCCACCCACTGGCTGCTGCATCCCGACTCCCCCGCGGTCACCCCGATCTGGCGCACCCGCGAGATCAACGGCATCAAACGCGGAACCGACGTCAACGAGGCGAACCGCAAGAGCGTGGACGAGGCGATCGCCCGAAGCGGCTACGGGCGTGCGACCCCCGGCAAGGTGATCGCGGAGCTGTCGTTCGGGTTCTGGCGTCAGCTGACCACTGCGGCGATGGAGAAGACGGTGTGGGTTCCCTACCTTCACCGCGCCTATCCGCGCCGGACCTCCCGCCGCCTGATCGATCGCGACATCGCCGCGATCAACACCCTGCGCAACCGCATCGCGCATCACGAGCCGCTTCTGCCCTCGACGATCGACGTCCCGACGACGCATCAGGCGATGCTGGAGTGCCTGCGGACTCTGGCTCCCGAGGCGCACGCGCACGTTCTGGCCACCTCGCGCGTCACCGAGACCCTCGCGCGGATGCACTGACGAAGAACCCCCACGCGGGGGGTCGATGCCTCGCTGTGTCAGGCGGCGCACATCTACGATGTTGCGATGACCGCACTCCCGAGCGACTACGCCTGGATGGACGACTTCTTCCTCGGCGACGCCTATTGCCTTGCCGTGATCCGCGATCGAGGGGCCACGGAGATCATCGAGTCCCTGGGCGGCGCCGAGCGACAATCGGCCATCGGGATCGAGGGGCTGGCCGCGCGGGCGGATGAGGAGTGGAACGCGGAGCTGGCGGGTCGTCCCACCATGCTCGCCGGTTTCATCGAGACGCCGGCGGCCACCCTCATGATGGAGCACAACGGCTATCTCGGCACCCTGGATGCTCTCATGCGCCCGCTGTCGCGAGGCACGACGATCGTCTCGCACTTCACGAATGTCAACGCGCTGGATCGCCTCACCTGCTGGTCGGACGGCGTGATGGCGCTGGACATGGAGCCTTTGCTCGCAACCGAGGCGGTCCCGGTGCCGGCGCACTGGCGTCCGCAAGCGATCGAGTGCGGACTCCGCCTCGAGGACACCCCGGCACACGGCGACGAAGCGGCCGACGCGGAGTTCCTGGCGCACCTCGCCTCCGGAGTGTTCGCCTTCGCCGAGCGGCTGAGCGGAGTCCCCGTGACGGTCAGCATGGTTGAGGGCTCGATGAGGACAGCACTCATCCCGCTCCCCGCCGATCGCTGAGGTCACGTCGATGGGGGCGCGGCACCAGCGTGCGCCGGCGCCTCAGCGCCTCACCACCAGCGGGGTGCCGGTGACCGGATCGGGGATCACGACGGAGTCGATGCCGAACACCTCGCGGATACGATCCGCGGTCATCAGCTCGGCGGGAGAGCCGGTGGCCACCACCTGTCCCTCTTTCATGAGGACGAGGTGATCCGCGTACCGGGCCGCCTGGTTGAGGTCGTGGAGGACCGCGATCACGGTCTTGCCCTCGCCGTTCAGCGTGCGCAGCAGATCGAGCAGCTCGAACTGGTGCGCGATGTCGAGGAACGTCGTCGGCTCGTCCAGGAGCATCACGGGGGCCTGCTGTGCCAGCAGCAGCGCCACCCACACCCGCTGACGCTGACCGCCGGAGAGCTCATCGACGGCGCGCTCGGAGAGCTCCGCCGTGCGCGTGGCCGTCATCGCCTCCCGCACGGCCACGGCATCCGCCGCCGTCCAGCGCTGCAGCGGGGTGTGGTGCGGATAGCGTCCGCGGGAGATCAGATCGGCGACGCGCATGCCGTCGGGTGCGATGGCGTCCTGCGGGAGGAGGCCCATGCGGCGGGCCAGCTCCTTCGTGCCGTACTCCGCGAGCGCCCGCCCGTCGAACAGCACCTGCCCGGCGGCGGGTTTCAGAACGCGGGCCAGCGCCCGCAGCGCGGTGGACTTCCCCGAGGCGTTCGGCCCGAGAATCACGGTGAAAGCACCGGCGGGCAGCTCGAGGTCCATGCCGTCGATCGCGATGCGCTGGTCGTAGGCGACCACCAGGTTCCGGGCCTCGAGCGCGGGAACGGATGAGGACATGATCTCCTTCGGGAAGGCCGCCCGTGAGCGCGGTATCGCGCACACGGGCGGAACAGCGGGTCAGCCGAGCAGCTTCTCGACCTGATCGATGACGAGTCCGGCACCCACCACACCGATGCCGACCATCCAGGTGTCATCGTCAACGGAGTGCGCGTTGCCCGCACTGACCGCCGGCAGCCCGCCCCAGAGGCCGGTGATCTTCTGCTCGGTGGTGGCGGCGGGGTCGCCGCCCGGGCTCGTGTAGAACACGACGTCGCCGTCGATCTGCTCGTACAGCTCGGGGCTGAGCTCCATCATGGAGTATTCGTTCCAGTCGCGATCGGCGCCGAGGTCGAAGCCCATGTCGGTGAGCAGGGTGCCGGAGAAGGTTCCCGGGCCGTACAAACGGAAGTTGTCGGAGCGGAATCGCACGATCGAGGCGGTCTTGCCCGCCGCACCGACGGTCTCGCCGACGCTCTTCGCGCGCTCCTGGACACCGGCGATGAGCTGATCCATCTCCTTCGTCTGGTTGACGGCGGCGGCGGTGAGCTCTGCCTGCTCGGTCCAGTTGGTGCCGGTGTCCTCCGAGAAGACGGTGGGAGCGATCGCCGACAACTCCTCGTAGAGGGCCTCGTGGCGCACCTTGGAGCCGATGATCAGGTCGGGGGCGAGGTTGGCGATGGCGTCGATGTCGGGCTCGGCGATGTATCCCACCGGCTCGGTGGTGCTCAGCTCGTCGGCGAGATAGGCGGGGAAGCCGCGACCCGCACCGATCTCCGGCGCGCCGACGGGCGTGATCCCGAGGGCGACCAGCGCATCCAGCGGCGGCGAGTCGAGCACGACGATGCGCTCGGGCACCTGGTCGAACTCCTCCTCCCCCATCGCGTGCGTGACGGTGTACCCCGTCGTCGTCGCCTCGGCTTTTTCGGGCTGGCCCGACGCGGGGGCACTGCAACCGGCGGCCAGCAGGGCGAGTGCGGCGATGCCGGCGAGCACGGTGGAGGTTCGAAGGCGGCGCAGGGTGATTGTCTTCATGGGACTTCATCCTATGAAGGTTTGGATAGGCTAACCAAATATGAGCTCTTCGTCCCTGATCAGCAGGCGCGCCGAGGCCGGTGATCGCACCGGGCTGCGTTGGCCATGGCCGGCGACGCTTCTCAGCATCATTCTCCTCGCAGTCGCCATCGTGCTCAGCCTGGCGGTGGGCGCCCGCTTCATCCCGTTCGACGAGGTGGTGCGCTCGCTCGTCGGCACCGGGGATGAGAACGTCCTCAACATCGTGGGCGAGCTGCGCGTGTCACGCACCATCACCGGCCTGCTGTGCGGCGTGGCCCTCGGCGCCGCGGGAGTCTTGATGCAGGCACTCACCCGCAATCCGATCGCGGACCCGGGAATGCTCGGCGTGAACGCCGGGGCGTCCTTCGGCGTCGTGGCGGGGCTCGCGATGTTCGGCACCCTCGGCGTCGGCGGCACGGTGTGGCTGGCACTGGCCGGTGCCGCTGCAGCATCGGCCGTGATCTTCTGGTTCTCCGGTTCCCGCTTCGCGGCAGCGTCCCCCGTACGTCTCGTCCTGGCCGGAGTGGCATTCTCGGCCATCCTGGGAGGTGCCACCCAGGCGCTGGTCCTCACCGACGAGCGCATTCTCGACGTGTTCCGCTTCTGGCGGGTGGGCTCGCTCACAGCGCGTCCCGCGGAGGAGGTGCTGGGGCTGGTCGCATTCGTCATCGTCGGTGCCGTCCTGGCCCTGCTGCTGGCACCGGTGCTCAACCTGATGTCGCTGGGCGATGACAGCGCCATCGCCCTGGGCGTCCGCCCCGGACTGGTGCGGGCTCTCGGGCTCATCGCCGTCACGGTGCTGTGCGGGACCGCAACGGCCATCGCAGGCCCGATCTCGTTCCTGGGCCTCGTGGTGCCGCACCTGCTGCGACGCGTGGTCGGCCCCGACCTGCGCGCGGTCATGCCGCTCGCACTCGTGGTCGCACCGGCCTTGCTCCTGCTCGCCGACACCGTGGGGCGGCTCATCGGGCGCGGCGCCGAGGTGCAGGTCGGGATCGTGATGGCCTTCGTGGGTGCGCCGCTGCTGATCGCCTTCGTCGTGGGCCGACGACGGGCGGGGCTGTCATGACCGCACTGTTGCCCGACGACCTCGTTCTGACGCGGCGGCGCTGGTCGGTGCGCGCCAGCAGGCGCGCACTACTGTGCGCCGTGGCGATGGGTCTGCTGCTGATGGCGCTCTGCGTCACCGCGCTCATGGTGGGCGAGTACGTGGTGACGCCGGAGGCGCTGGTGCGCACCCTCCTCGGCGATCCGCCCGCGCGCCTCGACGGCTTCTTCGTACTGGGCCGCCGGCTCCCCCGCGCTCTGGTGGCCATCGTGGTGGGCATCTGCCTGGCCGTCGCGGGCGCCGTCTTCCAGACCCTCACCCACAATCCGCTGGCCAGCCCCGACGTGATCGGCATCAGCAGCGGCGCATCGGTGGGTGCCGTCACGGTGTTCCTCGTGTGGGGCGGGTCGATCGACCAGGCTGCCCTCGGGGCGATCGTGGGTGCGGTCGTCATGGCGGGCGTCATCATGCTGCTCACCGCGCGATCGGGTCTGCACGGGGTGCAGCTCGTCCTCACCGGCGTCGCACTCTCGGCGATCGCGATGGCCGTGGTCGACTACGTGCTCACACAGGTCTTCGTCGCCAGTGCGACGACCGCACAGACCTGGCTCGTCGGCTCGCTCCAGGGTCGCGGCTGGTCGGATCTGCTCCCGGCCGCCGCGACCCTGGTGGTGCTGGTCCCGATCATCGCGACCACGGCGCCCGCCGTGAGGATGATGCCGCTCGGCGACCAGCTGGCCACCGCGCTGGGTGTGCGGCTCACACGTGCACGATGGGTGCTGCTGAGCTGCGCCACCCTGCTGGTCGCGATCGCCGTGGCCACGGCGGGCCCCGTGTCTTTCGTCGCACTCGTCGCGCCGCACATCGCACGCCTGCTGTGCGGTCGGACAAGCCTGATCGTCGCCGGGCTCACCGGCGCCGTGCTCCTGCTGGCCAGCGACCTGCTCGCCCTCTACGCCTTCCCCGCCCCGATCCCCGTCGGCGCGGTCACCATCACCCTCGGCGGCGGGTTCTTCCTGTGGCTGCTGTTCAGAGAAGGAGCCCGTCGTGACTGATCCCACCCGCACCGCCCGCGCCCCGCAGCGGCCCCGCCGCATCGGCGCGCGCGTCTTCCCCGCCACCGTGACGCGGACCCGCCAGCTCACCCCGCACATGCGTCGCCTCACGCTCACGGCGGCGGAGTTCGCCGACTACGCGCCGATCGGTCCGGACGAATACCTCGGGCTCCTGATGCCGCGCGATGAGGCTGCGCCGTTGCGCCTTCCCCCGGAGGGCGGCGAGAACATCCGCGCCGCTGTGGCGGACATCCCCGACCACGAGAGGCCCGACCTGCGCTGGTACACGCTGCGCGAACACCGGCCGGAGCAGCAGGAGATCGATGTGGACTTCGTGGTGCACGGGGACGAGGGCCCCGGCACGCGATTCGCCCTGCGCGCTCGGGCCGGCTCGGTGCTCGGCGTCCGCGAATGCACCGCCTTGTATGCCGCACTGCCGCAGGCGCGCACGCGCGTCATCGTGGGCGATGAGACCGCACTGCCTGCCATCGCGCGGATCCTCGAGGACACGTCATGCGATGACACCCGCGTATTCGTCGAGATCGGCGACCCCGACGACATCCAGTCATTGGCCGGGGATGTCGCGTGGGTCCTCCGCGGCGACGCGCGGCCAGGCGATCGCCTCGTGGCCGCGGTGCGCGAGGCGCAACTCGCCGACCGGATCGACTACGCCTGGGTCTGCGGCGAACGTCTGGCGGTGCAGGAGATCCGCCGCCTGCTCGTGGAGCACGGCGTCGGGAAGGACCGGATCACCTTCTCCGGGTACTGGCGCCTGGGGGAAGCCCGCCTCTGACCGACCCGCACACGAATACCCCGCGAGACCTCGGGGGGCGAGAACCGCGCGAAGCGATTCTCGCCCCAGGCAGAAGCCTCGCGGGCAACGGGAGGAGCTAGCGGATCGCGGTGGGTCCGGTCTCTCCGGTGCGGACGCGGATGACCTGCAGCACGTCGGTGACCCAGATCTTCCCGTCGCCGATGGCGCCCGTGCGGGCTGCGTCCTGGATCGCTGTGACGGCGGCGTCCACCTCCTCATCGGCGACGACGATCTCCAGCGAGATCTTGGGGAGGAAGTCGACGCGCACCCGCTGAGAGCGGTACACCTCCACCTTTCCGGCCTGTGCGCCGTGTCCCTTCGCGTCGTAGATCGTCATTCCGGTGATCCCGACCTCCGCGAGCGCTGTGCGAACCGGCTCCAGCGCACTCGGCTGCAGAACTGCGGTGATGAGCTTCATGATCGTGTCCTTGTCTCGGTCGCGGCGCTCAGGAGCGCACGTCGTCCAGGTCGTAGGCGGTCTCGGCGTGCAGCGTGGTGTCCAGACCCGCGCGTTCCGTGCTCTTGCTGACGCGGAGCCCCACCGTGATCTTCAGCAGCCAGGCGATGAGAGCCGTCACGATGAATGTGTACGCGAACACGGCGACGATCGCGAGCGCCTGCGTGCCGAGCAGACTCCAGTCGCCACCGAAGAAGATGCCGGTGGCGCCGGCGGGAGATGCCGGGTCGGCGAGGAACCCGATGGCGAGGGTTCCGAAGATGCCGGGGAACATGTGGATCGCCACCGCGTCCAGGGCGTCGTCGTATCCCAGCTTCTCCTTGAGCCCCAGGGCTGCGAAGGCCACGACTCCGGCGAGGAGGCCGATGATGACCGCACCCCCCGGTGAGACGGAGTTCGCCGCGGGGGTGATGCCGACCAGGCCACCGAGGACGCCGGAGATGGCGCCGAGGGAGGTGGCCGCCTTGCGGACGATGCGCTCGATCACGATCCAGCCGAGGAGTCCGGCGCAGGCCGCGATCAGCGTGTTGGTCACGGCGACGCCGGCACTGTCGTTGATGCCTCCCGACGACCCGCCGTTGAACCCGTACCAGCCCACCAGCAGGAGCCCGGCGCCCACTACCGCGATCGGGAGGTTGCCCGGCCGGCCGACGTGCGGGAAGTCCCGGCGCTTGCCGAGGAAGAACGCGAGCACGAGGGCCGCCACACCCGCGTTCATGTGCACCGCCGTGCCGCCGGCGAAGTCGATGGCGTGCAGCCCGTTGGCGATCCAGCCACCCGTGGTCGATCCGTCGGCGGAGTCGAACGCGAACACCCAGTGCGCCACCGGGAAGTACACCAGGGTGGCCCAGAGGCCGGAGAAGATGAGCCAGGCCGAGAACTTCATGCGGCCCTCGACCGCGCCGCCAATGATCCCGACCGTGAGACCGGAGAAGATGAGCTGGAACACGGCGATGAGGATGGCGGGGACGGCACCCTCCGGTGTCTCGGCGCCGAGCAGCGACTGGATGCCGAACAGGTCGGTGGGATCCCCCAGGAGGCCGGCGCCGCCGATCGAGTTCCCGAGCGTCAGACCGTAGCCGAACAGCACCCAGAGCACCGCGGTGACGGCGAAGCCGCCGAGCACGATCATCATGGTGTTCAGGATGTTCTTGGTGCGGGAGAGCCCGCCGTAGTAGAGCGCGAGTCCGGGGAGCATGAGCGTCACGGCGACGGTTGCGGTGAGCATCCAGCCGGTATTCACCTGTGAGGTGATGTCCATGTCGTTCCTTTCGTGAGGCGAGTCGGGTGGCCCGGGAGCGTTCGGGCGCTCCGGGCGGGTGTCATGAGGTGAGCAGGTCCTGAAGCACGGCGGTGAGCGCCGCGACGCCCGCCGTGACATCTGCCGCCTCGGCGGTCTCCGCGGGGGTGTGCGAAGACCCGGTGGGGTTGCGGACGAAGATCATCCCGGTGGGGATGACCTCCGCGAGCACACCGGCATCATGGCCCGCACCCGTGTCGAGTACGGGAGCTTCGGGAAGGACGCCCTGCATGCGATCGCGCAGGGCGGGGTCGAAGGCGACCGTGGGTGAGAAGGACTGCTCCGTCACGGTGACGATGCAGCCCTCGGCGTCGGCGGCGCGTTCGGTGGCGGCGCTGACCTCGCTGACGATGCGCCGCACGGCGTCCTCCTCGCGATGACGCACGTCCATCCACAGATCGACCGCGGACGCGATCACGTTGGTTCCGCCGGGGGTCACCGCGATCCGCCCCACTGTCCCCCGGGCATCGTCGATGACGAGCGTGTGCACCCGCAGGGCGCGAATCGTCTCGGCCGCGACGACCACGGGATCCTGCCGGTCCGCCATGCGGGTGGCACCGGCGTGGTCGCCGCGCCCCTCGACGCGCACATGCCAGCGGCCGTGGGCGATGATCGTGCCGGCCAGCGCGACGGGCTGATCGAGGTCGATGAGCCCGCGCCCCTGTTCGACGTGCAGCTCGACGAAGGCCGAGATCGCGGCGAGGCGAGCGGAGTCGGCGCCCAGGGCACGCGGATCGAGGCCCGCCTCTGCGGACACCGACGCATAGTCACGACCTGATCCGTCTGTCAGCGCGCGCACCCGCTCCGGAGTGATCGCGCCGGAGAGAAGACGGGAGCCGAGGCAGGCCACGCCGAACCGCGACCCCTCTTCCTCGGGAAAGACGGCGACGGCAAGCGGCCGCGATGGCTCCACAGCGCGCTCGCGCAGCAGGTCCACGGCGGCGAGGGCGCTGGCAACACCCAGCGGGCCGTCGAAGTTGCCGCCGCCGGGCACGGAGTCCAGGTGCGATCCGGTGACGATGACGTCCGTGCGGTCGCAGCCCTCGACATCCCACCACGCCCAGAGGATCCCGTTGCCGTCGGTTTCCACCGCCAGCCCGCGCTGCTCGGCGTGGCGGCGGAACCACGAGCGCAGTTCCCGCTCTGCCTCCGAGAACACCGGGCGGGAGTATCCGCCACGCTCGGCGTCGACGCCGATGACGGCGATCTCGGCGAGGAGGGCGTTGGCGTCGGCGTGTGTCGTCATCACACCACCGCCGCGAATCGCTGACCGGTCGCGCGGAAGCGCTCGCTCACGGACGCCCTGCCCGTGACGAGGTCGTACACGATCTCACCCAACAGCGGCGCGAACTTCGCTCCCTGCCCCGAGCACGGCGACACCACCGTGATGCCGGCCGCGCGGTCGATGATCATGTCGTCGCGCGGGACATTGGTGAACAGGCACGTGGTCTCCGCGTACGGCTCCGCGACCAGACCCGGCGCGAAGGCCGCGACGAAACGGGCGACACGCGCCCGGTTCGCCGGGTCGACGACGCCGTCCTGCGCATAGGCGGACACGATCCGCCTGCCGCCGTTGTACTCCGCGACCTTCTGTCCGCGAAAGTGCGCGTCCCGGCCACCCGGGAGGCCATAGGTCTGGATGCTCTCGCCTTTGTAGATGAAGGTGGGCCAGGACGTGGACTCCCCGGGTGCCGGCTCCCCCTGGTCCGCGAGCGCACGGTAGGGGAAGTGAAAGGCGTTCTCCTGGCGTACCTCGAATTCCGGGAGGGACCGGGCGAAGGTGCTCGGCAGATCGAGGTCTCGCAGCAGGGCGGGCAGCCACCCGCCGGCGGCCACGATGACCTGTTCGACGTACAGCGTCTCCCCGGTGGCCGAGGTGAGCACGTACCCGCCGCCGCGATGCGCCACCGAGACCACCTCCCAGCCCGTGCGCACCTGCGCGCCGGCGGCCGTCGCGAGCTCGAGCATCGCGAGCACCGACTCCTCGGCGTCGATCACGCCAGCGCCGGGGTGCCACAGCACGTCGGTGTCGAAGTCCAGGTGCGGCCAGCGTGACGCGGCCTCGTCGCGAGCGAGCAACTCGTGTTCCACGCCGACGTCGTCCAGGACGCCGGCGAGGCCACGCGGATCGCGCACCGTCCCGAAGTCCAGAGCACCACTGGGCGTGATGAGGCGGCGGCCGCTCGCGGCCTCCAGCTCGTCCCAGGAGCGACGCGCCGTCACCACGAGGCCGGCGTAGAACGGATCCCGGTATCCGTAGCGGAAGATGCGCGCGGACCCGTGGGAGCTGCCCGCTGGCGACGCCGGGACGTCGCGCTCCAGCACGATGACATCGGCACCCGACTGAGCCAGTCGCCAGGCGGCCGAGGCCCCGGTGAGGCCTGCGCCGATGACCGCGTAGGTGGCGGATTCCGCGCGGGCGGAAACAGAACCGTGCATGATCAGGCCAGATCCGGCGTGTTCCAGAGGTTGAGCTGGGTGCCGATGCCGAGCTCAAGGGCGTTCTCGTAAACCGTCTTCGCCCACGCGACGTCCTCGACGCCCATTCCCCCGACGCTGAACAGCACGGGCTGTTCCGGGAACTCGCGACCGGCGGCCGTGCCCTGGAAGACGTCGCCGATGTTCACGACCCGGGACTCGTCGAGCTCGCCTGCATCGATCAGGTCCTGCCAGTACAGCCCGATCATGCCGAAAGCGGTCTCATGTGACGGCGACGGATACTCCTCGGCCCACGCCTCGTAGATCTTCTTCGCGTCGGCGATCAGCCGCGCCTTGCCGGACAGGGTGTACTCCTTGTCCATGCGCAGGTTCGCGGGGAGGCTGAGGAATGCTCCCGGCTTGATCCAGTCGCCGTCGATGTAGGGGTAGTTCTCCGATCCGACGAGCCCTGTCACGGCTTCGGACACAATGTCGCTGTCGCGCACCGCGGCCTCCACGGTGTCGGCGATCTCGATCGTCGTGAACTGCGGGTAGTGCTCGCGCACGTAGTCGGCGAAGGCCTCCGCCGTGGAGCGGCGGCGGCCGTTGATGCGGATGGTGTGCAGCGTGGGCCGCGCGGCCGTCATCGCGTGCAGCGCGCTCTTGTTCATGGCACCGGGACCGATGATGCCGAGCGAGGTGGCGTTCACCGGAGCGAGCTTCTTCGCTGCCGCGCCGGGGACCGCCGCCGTGCGGTAGGCGCTCTCCAGGTTGCCCGACATGATGGCGAACGGCGCGCCGGTCTCCTTGTCGTTCAGCACGATGAGGTGGATCGAGCGCGGCAGTCCCCGCTCGCGATTGTCGACGTTCGAGCCGTACCATTTGACGCCGGCGGTGTCGAAGCGCCCGCCGAGATAGGCCGCCATCGCCATGAACCGTCGGTCGGCGGCATCCAGCGGCATGGTGGGGAACGGGGAGGACTGCGGGAAGCTGATCTGGGCTCCGTGGGAGTTGGCGGAGTTGCCCGCCATCCGGTAGTCGCCGTTCGCGACCAGGATGAGCACCTCCTCCATCACCTCCATGCAGCGGTCCATGTCTTTCACCCCGGCGGCGATGACCTCGGGTTCGCTCAGGTAGAGCATGTCGATCCGGGTGTCAGCAGCGGTCTGTGCGGTCATGGTGGCGGCCTTTCATCGAGTCCTTCCCCCTCAGCGAAACCGCCGGAACAACCCCCGGTCAAATACCTTTTCCAGCACCGATTGATAGCGTTTTGCTCGCAATCGCCCCGAAACGTCTCGGTAATACGAGGCGCGTATCGTGCCGGCATGGAACTCCGTCAGCTGCGCTACTTCCTCGCGGTGGCCGACGAGCTCCACTTCGGGAGGGCAGCTCGCCGACTGCACATGTCACAGCCTCCGCTGAGCGTCCAGGTGGGCCGGCTGGAACAGGAGGTGGGCGTCCCGCTCTTCGAGCGCAGCACGCGGCGCGTCACCCTCACTCCCGCCGGGCGTCACCTGCAGGAGCGCGCGCGACGGATCATCGATGAGGTCGACGGCGTCCGCGCCGAGATGCGCGACTTCGTCGACGGAATGGCGGGGCAACTGGCGGTCGGATTCGTCAGCTCCGCCAACTACACGGTTCTGCCGGAGGTCACGCGTCGCTTCCGGGCCGAACGCCCGCGCGTCTCCCTCTCGCTGTTCCCGCTGACCTCCGGGGAGCAGTTCGAGCGGCTGCGCGATGGCACCCTGGACATCGGAATCGTCCGTGATGATCTTCCCCGCACCGTCTCCGGTCCCGTGCTGGCGACCGAGGTGGTGTTCGAGGAGCGACTGGTGATGTGCCTGCCGCGCGATCATCCGCTCACCGTCCGCGCCGAGGTGAGCGTGTCCGAGGTGCTCGACGTGCCCATGATCTCGTACCCCCGCACGCTCATGGCGGGGTTCGTGGCGCGCGTCGACGACACCCTGGGGATCGCCGCCGGCGCCATGCGCGTGGTGGAGGAGGTGGTGCACCAGGAGACCGCTCTGGCCTTCGTCGCGGCCGGCGTGGGCGCCAGCATCCTCCCGGAGTCGGTGCGCCAGCTCGCACCGCCCTCGATCACCGTGGTGCCGATCACGGGGTCCCCGACCACGCGCCTGCTGGCGGCCTGGCGCGAGAGCGAAGACGAGGACGCCGCTCGCCACGCGTTCATCGGCTGTCTGCGCACGGCGGCGGCGCTCGTGTCCGCGGCGTGACCCCCGCGAGAGATCGCGCATCGGCAACCTCTAGGGTGGGAGCGTGAGTGACGCACCCGATCTCGGACTCCTGCTCGACGTGGACGGCCCCATCGCCTCGCCGGTCAGCCGCACCATCGCAATCCCGACCATCATCGACGACCTGATTGCGCTCACCGCCGCGGGCGTTCCCATCGCCTTCGTCACCGGACGCTCCGACGCCTTCATCGATGCCCAGGTGGTGGCGCCGCTGATGGCGCATGGCCTGGCCGACGCGCTGCGCGTTCCCGGCGCCCGGATGTTCGGGGTGTTCGAGAAGGGCGCGGTGTGGGCGCCCATCGACGAGAACGGGCTCGGTGAGATCACGGTCGACGAGTCGGTTGCCTTCCGCCCCGCGGACATCGCCGCCATCCGCGAGCTCGCCGAGGGCACCTACGGCGACACGATGTTCTTCGATGAGACCAAGCGCGCCATGATCTCGGTCGAGCAGCGCACCGACGTCGATTCCGCCCGGTACTACGCCGCGCAGTCGGCGTTCCAGAACGACGCCTACGCACTGCTGACCGGCCGCGGCGTCGGCCTGCGCTACGGCGAGCGGGAGCAGGCCGACAACACGGGCGCCGTACCGTTCCGGGTGGACCCCACCGTCATCTCCACCGACATCGAGTCGGTTCTGCTGGACAAGGACCGCGGCGCCGTTCGCGCCCTGGAGCACTTCGCCGAGCGTGGACCCCTGCCGCGCACCTGGCGCTCGGTGGGCGATTCCCGCTCCGACTACAAGATGGCCGACCAGCTGCACGCCGACGGATTCGAGGTGGCGCACGTGGACGTGCGCCCGTCGGACGGCGTGCTCGACAAGCCCTATCGCGTGATCGTGGAGGGGGACCTCATCCACGACGAAGCGGGCGCCGCGTTCCTGCGCCACTGGCGCACGCGGTTCGGCCTCTGAGGGTGGGCGTCCGCCGCTTCGACGTGTCGATGATCGACGCGCGGTGGGCGCGCGGCTACTTCGCCGTTCAGGCCCTGGCGGGCGCGCTGTGGTGGATCGCTGTGTTCACGATCCCGCCGGTGCGCGCGGCGACGCTCGGCGATCTCGATGCCGGGCTGATCGCGCTGGCGGACATTCCGCTGTTCGTGGGCGGATCGCTGCTCGCCGTATGCGGTCCGCGCTGGAGCGCCTGGATCATCACGCCGTGGACGCTGCTGGTCACCGCGGGCATGGCGCTGTATGCGACTCTCACCACGCAGGCCGGATGGGGCGCCCTCCTCATGGTCGCCGCCAGCGCCGGATCGGTGGCCGCGGGCGTCGTCCTGCTGCTGAACCGGGTGCCGGCGGAGTGGATCTTCCAGGGGCCGTTTCGCATCCGGCCCGCACGCGGCACCGGCGCGCGGCACCACCTCCTCAACACGGCGGCCCAGATCGTGGTGTTCTGGGCGGTGCTGCTCTGGCTGGTGCCGATCGCGATCCGCTTCATCGAGGAGCGCTGGCGACTGGATCTTCCCGTCCCCGGCTGGGTCCGCATCGCCGGTGTCGTCCTGTTCGCCGCCGCGGCTCCGGTCGGGCTGTGGTCGGCGGCCGTGATGGCGTCCCTCGGCGAGGGGACTCCGCTGCCCGCTGCCGCCGCTCGCGATCTGGTGGTCGTCGGACCCTACCGCGTCGTGCGCAATCCGATGGCCGTGGCAGGCATCGGCCAGGGCGTGGCCTCCGGACTCATCCTCGGGTCCTGGCTCGTGGTGCTGTATGCGCTGGCCGGCGCTCTCATCTGGAACTGGCTGGTGCGTCCCGGCGAGGAGGCGGATCTGGAAGCACGTTTCGGTGAGCCCTTCCGCCGCTATCGCGACAGTGTCAACTGCTGGTTCCCGCGCCTGCGCCGAAGTGGAGTCAGAACAGGGTCCAGCGCACCGCGAGGGTGACGCTCTCCCCCGGAGCGAGCTCGACCAGCGGGCTCAGCAGTTCCAGCTCCAGCAGCGCCGCCGTGGCATGGAACCCGCCCAGCTCGGCGATCGGCTGCGGCACCGGGGTCTGCATCCACAGCTGCGCCGGACTGTCGTCCGGGTGGGAGCCGGTGTGGAGCGCGCTCGACAGGCGCAGCCCGGTTCCCGAGGCCCGGCGGTACTCGATCCACCCGTCGTAGTCGGGGAATCCGAGTTTGCCCACCGCTTCCGCGATCGAGACCTCGGTGAACCCATCGCTGACCGAGACCGGCAGGTCGCCGACCAGACGACGCAGCACACGTGGTGGTCGCGTGTTCGACGTGCACACGCGTACCGAGCCGGAGCGCAGGTCATCGTCGTCGATGGGCAGCTGCACCACCTCCCAGGCCGCCCACCTGCGTCTCACCGCGCTGACGTTGGTGAGCGTGGTCTGCACGGTCACACCGTCACCGTGCAGGGCGATGTCCCGCCGCATCCTGAGCCCCGTGGCAGGGTCGTCGCCGCTCACCAGGCCGACGGCATCCGCGTGCTCGTCGCTGACCGCGAACGCCCCGCCGTCGAACGTCGGGTCCGGCGGACCATGCCACTGCTCCGGCCCCTCCCACCCCTGCGGTGCCACCCAGGACTTGTCCCCGCCCCAGTTCCGCCAGTCACCGAAACCGGCCGCGGGCTCGGATGGCACCGCTGCGCGTGGCTGCAGATCGGGACCGAGGAGGTCGGTGTTGCGCCACAGCACCTCACTCCCCTCCCGCGTGAGGGAGAGGATGCGTCCGCCGAGTTCGGGGGCCACCGTAGCGACGAGGTCGCCGGAGCGAAGCACCAGGAGCAGGGTCATGCGTGCTCGGCACGGGGGTCGTAGGTGAACAGCAGGACATCGGGAAGGCTGGTGGCGAAGTAGTCCGTGCTGCCGTCCTCGTGCTGAGCCACCGGCGCGGTCACCTGCGGACGCGCTTCACCGAGGCTGGCGGGGGGATCCGCGAGCGTGAGGCCCTGAGCGGCACGTGCCTCATCCCAGGCCGCGAGAGTGCGCCCTTCGCCGCCCTCCCAGGGCTGGAACAGGTGACTCTCCAGCAGCTCCAGCGCGCCACCCGGATCTCCCGCGGCGGTGAGGAGACGGGCGTACTCGACCGTCAGATCATCGCGCGTCTCGACCACATCGATCCGCGCTCGGAGCCGATCGAGCCGCTCGCTCACCGCGTGCCCGAGGCGGGCGGCGAGCTGATCCAGCTCGAACAGCAGACGCGCATCCCGGGGGTCCGTCTCCGCCGCGCGGAGGTAGTGCGCCCAGGCACCGGCGAGGTCGTGCTCCACCTCGAACAGCCCGAGGCCCAGGTTGCGGTGAAGACGAGCGCCATCGCCGAGCCGTGCCGCGTCACGCCACCGGTTTACGGCCTCGCTTCGGCGATGGGCGTCGTACAGCAGCATTCCCAGCAGCTCGCCCGCCACCGGATCGGCCGGGTCCGCGGCGAGGGCGCTGAGCAGGGCGTCGTGCGCATCCAGCCCCGCGGGGAAGCACCACCGGTTGTCCGCGCTTCGCGCCTGACGACGGGCTTCGGCGGCTCCGGGCACGTCACCGCGGTCGTCGAGCACCTCGGCCAGCACGTACCAGGCCACGGGCGCCGGGTTTCCTGCGCTGGTGGGGGCCGGCGCGGTGGCCGCCCGAAGAACGGTGACAGCATCATCGAGGAGTCCGAGATCGCGCAGGTCCAGCCCGAGATCGAGCCGGAGGCACGCATCGTCCGGCACGGCGCCGTCCGTCAGGAACGACAGCAGCACGTCGCCGCGAGCGACGCGCACGGCGCGAGCGATGACGTCCTCGGCTCCTTCGTCGTCACCGAGCCCCCGCAGCGCGACGGCGCGCACGGCGGCCAGCGCGGCATCGTCCGCACGCGTGACCGCGAGCGCCTCGGCATCGGCCAGCGCGCCGCGAAGATCGCCGCGTCGCAGGGCGATCCGCGCTGCCCGTAGCCCCGCGGCGGCGGCCCAGGTGACGTCCCAGCCGGCGCGCGCGAACCAGTCCAGGGCCGCATCGTCATCCCGCAGCCGTTCGCAGATCAGCCCCATCAGGTAGTAGGGCTCGGTATCGCGCAGCCGTTCGTTGCGCGCGGTGAGACGACGGATGGCGCGCGCGGCGTGATCGCGCGCCTCCCCATACGACCCGCGCCGCAGGAGCAGCTCGGCGAGCGCCAGATTGGTGCGGGCGTCGTCCGGGTCACGACGCAGCGCCTCGTTCCAGTAGGTCTCGGCGCGGCGTGTGGGATGACGGTACTGCTCCAGATGCAGTCCGGTCAGGTAGAGCTCGTCCACGCTGGCGATCTCCTCCGCCGACGCGGGCGCGGTGGCCACCCACGGCTCCACCGGCTCTCCCGTGGCGGGACGCCACTCGGCGATGACCTCGCCGGCATCATCACGCGCCAGCACTCGCACATCGGCGCCGGTGCTCGCCGCACGGACCTGCATGACGTCACCGGGTGTCAGGTGCCCGCGCTCCTCGGCGGCGACCGAGCCGGCGTCAAGCACCTGCAGCACGATGGTTGCGGGAGAAGTCACGGCGCAGGAGACGACGAGGTCGTCGCCGGACGCGTCCACGTTCAGCGCACCCCGCGGGGTCGCCGCATGTGCGGGACCGATGGCGGGGATCGGGTACCAGAACTGTTCGAAGCGCTTGGTCTCGCCGGGCATGAGCCAGGCGAAGTCCGGCTGGTTGTCGGTGAACACGCCGGCCATCAGCTCGACGTAGGGTCCACCGTCGTCGGTGAGGTGCGCATCCCATGCGTGGCCGAACGGCGAGTTCCCCCACGTCCACTGCTTCTTGCCGGGAGAGATTCGCCGATCCGCCCAGTGCACGATGCCGGCGCCGGCCGCGTGATCGTAGCCACCGAAGAACGACTCCTCGGTATCGACGACCATGTACGAGGTGGGAGCCGGGATGTTGCGGTACCAGTCGATACGGTCGGCGCCCGGGCATTCGCGGCCCCGCGCCGGATAGTCGACGCCGTAGTACGGACGATCCGCCGCAGGGAAGGCGGTGATCGCCCGACGCGCGTGATCTGCCACGTAGTGCACGTCCTGCGGGAAGAAGGACTGGTAGTCCTCGTGCACACGCACCGCGGCGTTCGCCCACCACAGGAAGGTCTGCTTCAGCGGGGTGCGGTTGTGCATCTGCACGGCGATCTCGATCGCCGTGGTGTCCCGGTGCAGCCGGATGCCGTGTGCCTCGGCCATGCGGGTGAACGGATCGTGATCGGAGCACCACACCGTCCGCGATCCGTCGGCACCTTCCTCGATGGAGAACTGCACCGGCAGGAAGGTGGCAGGTCGGTGATGCTGCGGCCAGTTGAACTCGATCCCCCCGCTGATCCATGGCCCGGTGAGTCCCACGAGCGCGGGTTTGATGACGTCATTGCGGTACAGGAAGTCGTATCCGGTGGTCTTGTCGAAACCGGTGGCGATCCGCCCGCCCAGCTCGGGCAGCACGGTCACGTGCAGGTACGCGTTCTCCAGGTGCACCACGCGCCATGCACGCTCCGCACTGTCCCGGGCAACGCCCTCGATGAACGGCAGCGGGTAGACCCGCCCCGAAGAGCCCTGATAGACCCGCTGGTCCAGGAACATCGGCAGGTGCGACGGGGCATCGGGCAGATAGGTGGGCAGCACCACCTCGTCCTCCCAGGCGATCACCTCGCCCCGTTCGAGCTGCGCGCGCAGATGCGCGGGCGGCTCGGTGCGGTAGGGGTCGATGCGGATGTCAGGTTGCATGCTCATACGCTAGGAGCGCCGCCCGCCCGGCTGAATGGCCGAACGTCTGATGCGCCTGGACTTTTCACTGATCTCAACGCGCATAGTGCACTGAAATTGCAGCGGACCTATTCGCGCACCTGGACGATCATCGTCAGTTGGCGTCGAGGATGAGGATGTCGGCGTCCGGCGCCCACGTGAAGGCCACCGGCACTCCGCGAACAACGGCCTCCTCCGCCGTGATCCGCGTGCCGGTCGCTCGCCCGTACCCGTCGAGCACGCTGTAGCGGGTACGAGCGCGGAGCCCCGCCGGGTACACCCGCGCCGCGTCGCGATCCCGGGTCCGGTCACGGTCCCGGTCGAACACGAACAGCACCGTCCGGGAATCCGTCGAGTACTCCACGCTGTACAGCCCTCGACGCGGATCGCCGTGCGTACGCACGTGGCCCGCGAGGATGATGTCGCGGATTCCCCGATAGGCGGTGATCCTGCGACGGCACTCGTCGAGATCCTCGTCGGATGTCCGGGAGAGGTCCAGCCCGATACCCAGGACGCCACACATCGCCACCGCGAACCGGTAGCCGAGCGACGCCGCCTCACGATCGCGATGGCCATCGTCCTCCGCCACCCAGGAGCTCATCGTCCACGACGGGTAGGCGCTGAGGAATCCGTGCTGAATCACCAGCCGGTCGCGCGGACCCACCTGATCACTGGTCCACACCACGTCGGAGCGCTGCAGCACCGCATTGTCGATGCGGGCTCCTCCCGACGCGCACGCCTCGACGACGACGTCGGGGAACTCCGCACGCAGCATGTCCATCACTCGGTAGTAGTTCCGCGTGTGCTGCACGCTCCACTCCCGCCCGTGCGGGTCGCCGGGACGCCCGCCATCGGTCACCGGCCGGTTCATGTCCCACTTGAGATAGCCGATCGGCGCCGAGGACAGCAGCTCCCGGAGGGTGGCCATCACCCACAGCGCGACCTCCTCGCGCCCGAGATCGAGCACGTACTGATTGCGGATCGTCAGCAGCGGACGCCCCTCGGCGCGGTAGACCCAGTCGGGGTGAGCGCGGAACAGATCGGAGTCGGGATTCACGCATTCGGGCTCGACCCACAGCCCGAACCTCATGCCCAGCGCTTCGACGCCGTCCGCCAGCTCGCTGAGGCCCCGCGGGAACTTGGCCGGATCGGGTTGCCAATCGCCGAGACCCGCACGATCGGACGTGCGCCCGCGGAACCAGCCATCATCCAGCACGAAGGTCTCCACCCCGATCGCCGCCGCCCGGCGTGCCAGCTCCAGCTGCTGGGCGATGTCCACGTCGAAGGTGGTGGCCATCCACGAGTTGTAGACGACCGGTTGCGTCCGCGGACCGCGCTCTCGTGCCAGCCCTCGCTGGAACTCGTGCCATCGTGAGGGGAGCTCGGTCATCCCGGCGGCGTGAACTCCCAGGCTGTCGGGGGTGCGGAACTCCTCGCCGGGAAGCAGGGTGATCGTGGTGACGTCGTCGTCCACGCCTGTCGACACCCGCGCATGCGAGCCGACCGCGGCCGATTCCACCTGCAGCCGCCACGATCCGCTCCAGTCCAGCGCCACGCCGTAGACGTGAGTGCCCGACCGTGTCGCGACATCGTCGTCGTCCGGCAGCGCGCTCACGCACACCACCGGGCTGAAGCTCATTCCTGTGACACCCTGCCTGCTGCCGATGCTGAAGGTACCCCAGTGCACCTCGGTGCTGCGTTGCTGGAACTCCCGCGCCCACGACCCCGCCAGATAGTCGATGCGCACGTGCTGGCCCACCGGGGCGTTCCAGGCCGCGGAGAACGCCCGTGGCAGGGTGACGGTGCCGGAACCGCGGTTCGCGACGCGTATCCATCGGCGGATCACATCGTGCTCGCGAGAGCTGCGATAGCCCAGGTACAGCTCCAGCGTTCCCGTCTCGTCCCGGAACGCCAGCTCCAGTTCGTCACCCTGCGGGCCCGAGTTCCACTGCGGCGTCCCATGCAGCTCCCACCGCGCGCCGGTACGGGCATCGCCACGGTCGACGAGCAGCTCGCTGAAGGCGGTGTGGCGCTGACCGTCGCTGGCGTACTCGAGCGGCTGAGCGTCCGCGTCGGCCGCATAGCCCACGAAGCGGTCGGGCTCTGACCAGGGTTCGGGGTCCTCCCCGTCCGCGAGCGCGGGGCCCCAGTAGTCGGACACCGCACCGGACGCGTCCGGAGTCGTGCTGAGCACGTACGATGTGCGGCGGGTGCGCAGGTGCCACTGCGGCATGGTGCTCCTTCGGTGGATCACTTGCCCGTGCCGAGCGTGAGGCCCGACACGAACTGCTTCTGGAAGATGAAGAAGACGATCGCGGTGGGGAGTGCGGCGATCATGGCCCCGGCCGCCACCACGTTCCACTGGCTGACGAACCCGCCCTGGATGTTCAGCAGCTCCGCGGTGAT
This sequence comes from Microbacterium nymphoidis, assembly GCF_021044885.1. Taxonomy (GTDB): domain Bacteria; phylum Actinomycetota; class Actinomycetes; order Actinomycetales; family Microbacteriaceae; genus Microbacterium; species Microbacterium nymphoidis. The sequence continues at coordinate 1,789,936 of NZ_JAJNOD010000001.1, forward strand.
GGGGAACTTGGACTCGGTCCGCAGCACGGTGAGGGCCCAGATCAGGTCGTTCCACACCCAGGTGGTGGCCAGCGCTCCGAGCGCGGCGAGTGACGGGCGGGTGAGAGGCAGGACGAGCTGCAGGTACACCCGGAGCTCCCCGGCGCCGTCCACACGAGCGGCCTCGAAGATCTCCGCGGGGATCGAGCGCATGAACCCGTAGAGCACGAAGGTGTAGAACCCGATGCCGAAGGCGACCTGCACCACGATCAGCGCGAAGAGGGTGTCGGCGATGCCGAGCGATTCGGTGATGCGGGCGACGGGGATCAGCAGGATCTGCGCGGGGAGGAGGTTGCCCGCGAGCATGATCAACAGGATGGTGCGCCGCAGCGGAATCTCGTAGCGGCTCAGCGCGAACGCCGCCCACGAGGACAGCAGCAGCGAGAGCAGCACGGTGAACACCGTGACGATGACGCTGTTCCACAGCGCGTTGCCCGCGAGCCCCTGCGTGAAGACGGTGACGAACCCGTCCAGCGAGAACGAGTGCGGCAGGCCGCCCAGGCCGTTGGCCGTGATGTCGGAGAAGGAGCGGAAGGCGACGAAGACCACGAAGATCAGCGGTGCGATCCACAGCAGAGACACCGGGGCCATCACGGCGTGGAACACCCAGGATGCGCGACGACGGGGGCGGGTGTCCGTGACCTGGTGCAGCGTGGCGGTGTGTGTGCTCATCTCAGTCCTCCGATCGTGCGGCGCTGGCGAGGTAACCGATGATGAAGACGATCGCGAGCAGGAAGATGATCACGGCGATCGCCGATCCGTAGCCCAGATCGACCGTGGAGAAGGCCGTCTGGTACATGTATGTCGACAGCAGCTGGGTGGAGTTGTAGGGCCCGCCTCGCGTCATGGTCCAGACGATGTCGAACGTGCGCAGCGAGTCGATCACCGTCACGGCGAACACCACGGAGTTGACGCCTTTCATCTGCGGCATCACGATGCGCCAGAACCGCTGCCAGCGATTCGCGCCGTCCACCTGGGCCGCCTCCTCGAGCGTGGGATCCACGCCCTTGAGGCCGGCCAGGTAGAGCACCATGATGTAGCCGCATTGCCGCCACACCGCGGCGATCAGCACGGCGGTGAGGGCAGTGCTCGGATCGGCCAGCCACTGGCGGGCGACATCGCCCAGCCCGATGGCGTCCAGCGCCGAGTTCACCGCACCGTCGGGCTGGTACAGCAGCCGCCAGAACAACCCGGTGACCGCGAGGGAGAACACCATCGGCAGATAGATGGCGCTGCGGTAGAAGCCCACGCCCCGACGCGGCCGGTTCAGTGCGAGGGCCAGGAGCAGCCCGATCACCACCGAGGCACCGCCGAACCCGACCACCCAGTAGACGTTGTTCAGCAGCGCCTGGATGAACACCGGATCGGTGGCGAGGTTCTCGAAGTTGCGGAAACCGACCCATTCCGGGGCACCGGCACCGTTCCACTTGGTCAGCGAGATGTAGAAGCTGTTGACCGCCGGCCAGAACACCAGGGCCAGCTCCACCACCAGCGGGATGAGGAGGAAACCCCAGATGATCGGTGGGACACGACGGACTGCGCTTCGCCGCCGGCGTCCGGCCACGATCGTCGCGGTCGCCGCGCCCACCGGGCGGCTCACGAGTTCCACACCTTCTCTGCGGCCGTCTGCCACTCCTTGAGGATGCTGTCGACATCATCCGGCTTGGCGAGGAACTTCGTCAGGGCGGTGTCCGCGGTGGTCTGCAGCGCGTCGGACGAGTCGCGGTTGAAGAACTGGGTGATCTCCTCCGTCTCGTTGAGCATCTTCAGGCCCTTCTGCACCAGCGGGCTGAACTGGGTCGCGTCCACATCCGGCGAGGTCGGCAGATTCGAGGAGCCGGCCTTCTCGATGAACTCCTGCTGCGCCTTCGGGCTGGCCAGGTACGACAGCATCGCGATGGTCCCCTTCGGATCCTTCGTCTTCGCGCTGGCGAAGTAGCCGTCGGTGGGGGCTTCCTCGGCGGTCGGCACCGACGGGTCGATCACGGGAACGCTGAAGAAGTCCAGGTTGTCGGGATTGTCGGTGATGTTCTGGCTGATGAACGCACCCGTGAGGTACATCGCATCCTTGCCCTGCACCAACGGCGTGACGGCATCCTGCCAGGCGTATGAGGTCATGTTGGGGTCGAAGTACGGCACCAGCTGCGCGTAGTACGACATCACCTTGCGCACCTCGGCGCTGTCGAACGAGTGCTTTCCGGCCAGCAGCTCGCGGTGAAAGGCGGCGCCGTTGACCCGGAGATTGAGGATGTCGAACCAGCCCGATGCCATCCACGGCGTGGTGCCGATGCCGTTGGCGAGGGGGTTGATGCCCATCCCCTTGAGCTTGTCGCACATGGCGATGAACTCGTCCCAGGTCTTGGGCTCGGAGACGCCCCACTTCGCGAAGTTGTCCTTCAGGTAGAACACGCCCCACCAGTAGTAGGAGGTGGGCAGGAATATCTGCTTGCCGCTGTCGTCCGTCGACAGCGCCTTCAGCGCGGGCGAGAAGTTCGCGGCCGCGCCGCTGCCGGTCCACATCTCCGACAGGTCCAGCAGATATCCCTTGCTGGCGTAGTCCCGCGCCACCGACCCCGCATACCACGTGAGCACATCGGGGGGATTGCTGGAGGAGAGGTAGGTGGACAGCTGTGCGCGGAACTGCTCGATCGCCACCGTGTTCAGGGTGACCTTGCCGCCGGTGTACGCGTCCATCACGGCGGTGAGCGCAGCCTTGGGGGCGGGATCGGACAGCGACGACTGGAGCGTGAGGGTGCCGCTGGCGGCGCCGCCGCTGCCGCCCGTACCCGGGGAGCCTCCGGTGACGCAGCCGGAGAGGGCGAATGCGCCTCCCAGTGCGAGCGCACCCGCGAGGAAGGTGCGACGTGTGACCTGCAGTTCTGGTGCCATGGTGTCCTCCTCGACGACCGATGGATGGGGCGCGTGCGCCTAGTGGGTGAGATGTTCGGTGAACATCCGGTTGCATTCGATCTGGAGCGCGACATCGGCCCACATCGGATGATGCGGAGCCGCGTTGGAGCACACGATGGTGCCCCAGGCCCCGACGCGAGCGGACTCCCGCACCGCTCGTCGGCAGAACTCGCTGCCCACCGGCCCCTCCTCGAAGGTGCCGTGCAGCGGGGTGTAGCCGATCCACCCCTCCCCGAAAGCCAGCGGGACACCGCGCGAGCGCGACACATCGGCCGCGACGTCGAGCCAGATCCGCAACACACGGTCCATCTCCACGCGATGCCCCTGATAGCGCTCGTAGAGGAACCGGTCGAACGCCTCGGCGTCCACCCAGTCGTGCAGGAAGATCTCGGGCTTGCCGACAATGGTCGCCTCCGCCTTCCACGCCCGCTCCGGCGGCAGCACCCAGCTCTCCGCGTCGGGTGCGTCGGCGCGGAGGATCCCGGCGGCTTCGACGGCGGCTCGCGGGAAGTCGGCGAGCGAGCCGCGCAGATCGAACGCCTGCGTCACCTCGTCGAGCACGCCGTAGATGTAGGGGTGAACGACGAGCACATCGATGTTGTGCGGTATGGCACGCATCGACGCCACCGGCACATGCGCGTAGTTGACCGTCACCGGCTGATCCGGCTGCAGCTCGTGGAAGCGGGCGAGTCCGCGGGTGAGGCGGGGCTCCAGTTCGACGACGGTGCGGGCGTCATCCACGAGCCAGCTGGTGAGCCCGTCGCTCAGATGGCCGATCTGGACCTCGTTGTGCAGCTCGGTGAACGCGATGCGATCGTCCAGACCGTGCTCCGCGAGGAAGTCGATCAGCGCGGCGAACGATTCCGCCAAACGCTCGGCGCGCTCCTCCGGATCGACGGCGCGCAGGGCATCCCACCAGTCGGAGCTGGCCGCGAACGACGATGACTGCTGGTATTCCCACGACGACAGGATCACGAACAGTCCGTGACGCCGGCACACCTCGAACAGCTCGCGCAGGTGCGCGCGCCCATCGATCACCGTGGGAGAGCCGACGTCGTACCAGCGCACGTTCTGCGCGTAGTCGCCGCCGAGACGGTCCAGTTCCACTGCCGTGGTGTCGAGACCCGAGCCGAACAGGAGGAACGGCATGGCGCAGATGCGGATGGTGTTGTAGCCGCGCTCGACGGCCTCCGCGGCCGCCCGGTCGAGGTTCTCGAAGGGCTCACCCGCCCCGGTGCGGACATACCAGGAGAAGTCCCACAGGGTGATGGCGAGGCGATCGGGAACACCATCACGTGGCGGCACGGGAACATAGCGACCTGTCCGATCGGCTGATGGCGTCATCTCTCCTGTGAGCATGTCGCCACGATATCCGCGGTCAACACGGCGAAGGAATGCTGGTTTCTCCGGCATACCTGGACGATTCTCCGACAAGTGCTATCGTCGGCGCATGCTCCGCCGCGATGGGTTCCCCGGTCAGCGCCTGCGCGTGCTCCCGGTGCCGCTGTCCCGCCAGGCACGGGCGCTGCCGGTGACGCAGCGCCTGCTGGTGACCGACGCCGGCTACTTCCCGCGCGCAGCGGCGCACGGGCGGATCCGGCCGTCCGGCGCCGCGGAGGCCATCGTCATCGTGTGCACGCACGGCGGAGGCTGGGTGATGCAGGACGGCCGGCGCGTGCCCGTGGGCCCCGGTGACGCCGTGGTGCTGCCGCCCGATCGGGCGCACTCCTACCTGGCCGATGAAGACGACCCCTGGACCATCTGGTGGTTGCACGCCACGGGCACCGACGTCCCCGAGCTCGTGGCCCAGATTCGCGGCCCGGAGGACGATCCGGTCGTGCATCTGCACGACGTGTTCACCGCCGTGGCCCTCATCGAGCAGGCGGTCGCCCTGCTGGAAGCGGATGAGACCACGGGGACTCTCCTGCGCGCGGCCGGAGCGGCCTGGCACCTGCTGGCGATCCTCGCTGCGGACCGGCTGCGACGCGAACGCCACACCGCCGATCGCATCCACGTGGTGCAGGAGTATCTGCGCGACAATCTCGCCTCAGCCGTGCCGGTCTCGGAGCTCGCACGATTGGCGGAGCTGAGCACCTCGCACTTCTCCGCGCTGTTCAAGGCATCGACCGGATACAGCGTCGTGGACTACCTCAAGCGGCTGCGAAGCGCACGCGCGCGAGAGCTGCTGGTGACCACGGACCTGTCGGTCGCGGAGATCGCGGCGCAGGTGGGTTACTCGGACGCGTTCTACTTCTCCCGCCAGTTCCGGGCGATCAACGGCACCTCACCGACGCAGTTCCGCGACGCCTCCCGGCAGCACATGCCCTAACGGCCCTCGGGCTCGAAGCTCAGGTCGAGGTGCTCTGCGAGCGCCGCCCTTCCCGCGTCCGTCACCCGGATCGCCCGGGTGGTGCGATCGCCACGGACCCAGCCGTTCTCACCGAAGGATCGGAGGATCGCGGCCCCCAGAGCGCCGGCGAGGTGGTCCCGGCGCTCGGTCCAGTCCAGGCACAGGAGGACACGTGGTCGTCGGGTGCGGGGCCACGCGCCCAGGGGCACGCCCAGACGAGAGCACGCCGCTTCGCCTTCCGCGGTGAGGGAGGGAGATGCCGTCACGTCGATGTACCCGCGGGAGGTGAAGGCGTCACAGACGCGCACTCCCAGAGCCCCGGCGAGGTGGTCGTAACAGGTGCGCGCCGCGCGAAGGCGCTGGTCTCTCTCGACGCCGCGCAGCGAGGCCGCCGGTGCCGCCGGCGAGGTGGCGGAGGCCAATTGTTCGATGAGGGCGGCCACCTGAGGATCAGCCAACCGCACGTAGCGATGCCGCCCCTGACGCCGCTCTTCGACGAGCCCTCCGGCCACCAACTGGTGAAGATGCTCCGTTGCGGTCGATCGGGCAACGCCCGCGTGTGCTGCGAGTTCGGTGGCCGTCCACGCACGCCCATCCAGCATCCCGAGCAGCATCGTCGCCCGACTCGGCTCGGCGATCACGGCCGCCACGTTCGCCAGAGCCCGCCCATTCGCCCGGTCGTCCATGGAGCAAGTCTCTCGCGAGAACACTTCGGTCAGCGCCGAACTCCCCGGCTGCAACCATGGGTGCCATGCGCCGCCATCGAACAATCACGCCGTCAGTCCTCTACTTCGGCACTCCCGTCGCCGTGATCTCCACGGTGAACATGGACGGTACGACCAACCTGGCGCCGGTGTCGTCGTATTGGGCGCTCGATGACCTCCTGGTACTGGGGCTCGGCGCCGAAGGACACACGGTCGCCAACCTGCGCGAGCGCCCCGAGCTGGTGATCAACCTGCCCGATGATTCCCACTGGCAAGAGGTCGAGACACTGGGGCGGACGACAGGAGCATCGCCGGTGCCCGCGGCGAAGCCTGCAAGCACGACGTACGTGCACGACAAGTTCGAAGAGGTGGGCTGGCACCCGCTCGCCGCGACGACGGTCCGGCCAGCCAGAGTCGCCGAGTTGCCCGTGCACATCGAAGCACGGGCCACACGGGTCGACGAGGAGGACGGTGGGCTCGTCGTCGTCCACGCCCGGTCGACGGCAGTGCATGTCGATGACCCCATCACACTCGCCGGAACGTCGTACATCGACCCGAGCCGGTGGCACCCGCTGATCTACAGCTTCCGGCACTACTACGGCCTGGGGAGGCGGCGCGGCATCGCCCAGCGCGCCGAGGTGCAACACTAGCGAGCACCGGGTGAGGCTCCGTGGCTCCTACTGCACGAAGCCGTCGCGGATCGCCACGCGGATGAGGTCGGCCTTGGTGCGCACCGGCGTTCCCGCGTTGCGGAACTTGAGCTTGACACGGTCGAGGTACTGCCGGGCCGTCTCCCATCCGATGTTCATCTGCTCCGCGACCTGACCGATCGTGAGGCCCGAGGAGTAGAGGACCAGAGCGCGTTCCTCCTGCATGCTGAGCTTCGGCGGCGCAGGCTCTCCCACCGCGAGGCGCTCGGTCAGGCGGGGCGTGACCCAGCTTCGACCGGCGACGACGGCGGACATGGCGTTCAGCACGTCTTCCTCTCTGTCGCGAGGACTGACCAGAGCGCGCGCACCCGCGGCGAGAACGGATCGGGCATGGCGCGTGTGATCGAAGTCGGCGAGGACGATCACCCGGAACCCTGCCGCGTTCAGTCGGGTGATCGTGGTGAGATCCGGCGCACCGGCGTCCACGGGGTCGAAGAAGGCGATCCCGGGTGCCGCGGTGTCGATCTCGCTCTCGAGTCGTTCCAGCAGCTCCTGGGCATCATCACCGCTGAACACCACGGTGAAGCGCACCAGCCCCTGGACATAGCTCGTCAGCCCGAGACGCTGAAACAGCCGCCGCTCGATGATCGCGACCTGGACAGGCCGCCGTCTGAGCGGCGCCACGCGTCCCTCCGCTTCCTCGTCTCAGGCCACCTCGGCATCCGCCCGGCTCATACGGCGCGCCGTTGGAGACGGCGCCGCAGAGGCCGAGCGCATCCCGCCACCGGGGCGCTCGCTGCTGACGAACCGTGGAGGTGTGCTCAGCCTGGAGGCGACCATCGGGACCGCTGACAAGCCTCGGGCAGGCTGCCGAGTCGCTCTCGCGGTGGGGACTTTTTGAGAATAGGAGGCAAGCGCGCGGCAGCGGCGCGACGAGGGCACTGCCATGGCAGAAAGACCCCACTCTTGGGGTCGCCCCGAGCGCGACGACCGTCACCCGACCGCTCAGCACGCGACCGGGCAGCACACCGGCTTGAGCACCGGTGCCGCTTCAGTGACCGGCGACGACCCCGCCGCGATCCGAGACGCTCAGACCCGCTCCCCCGCGAGAAGCGCGGCCAGCGGTGCGAGCTCGGGTTCCTCACCCGCCACCCGCAGCACGTCCTCCAGCGTCTCGTCGTGCACGGGCTTGGCGTGCTCGTAGAGCTTCCATCCTTCGGCGGTGAGCTCGGTGTAGATGCCGCGACGATCGTCGGTGCAGAGAATGCGCGTGAGCAGGCCCCGGTCCTCGAGCCGGGTGACGAGGCGCGTGGTGGCGCTGGGGCTCAGGGCCGTGGCATGCGCGAGCTGCTGCATCCGCATGTGCCAGCCGGCCTGGCGGCTGAGAGCATCCAGCACGGTGTACTCCACGACCGACAGCTCGGCGTGCGCACCGAGCGCCCGTTCAAGTTCGGACTCGATGCGGCCGTGCAGAGCGGCGAGCGTGCGCCACCCCTGGGCGCGGACTTCGACGGCGTCGTCGGAGATCCCCATGACACTCCTCCTCAAAGTAGTTGCTTGCGCTGGATAGTTGCGTGTGCAATCATTATTACTCGCAACGCAATATCCCGCGTTTGCAACTATCTTACAGGAGTGCTCCACACATGCCTCTCGGACTTCTCGCACTCGCCATCGGCGGGTTCGGAATCGGACTGACGGAATTCGTCATCATGGGCCTGCTGCCCGAGGTCGCACGCGACTTCGGTGTCAGCGAGGCCGCCGCGGGCGGCCTCATCTCCGGCTACGCCCTCGCCGTGGTGGTCGGCGCCCTGGGCCTCACCGCCGCCACCACCCGGCTGCCACGCAAGACCGTGCTGCTGGGGCTGATGGTGCTCTTCATCGTCGGCAACGTCATCACCGCGCTGGCCCCGGAGTATGGCATCGCCCTGGTCGGTCGCATCATCGCCGCCCTCTGCCACGGTGCGTTCTTCGGCATCGGCTCGGTGGTCGCCGCCTCCCTCGTGCCGGCCGATCGTGCGGCCCGGGCGGTGGCCATCATGTTCACCGGTCTCACGGCGGCCAACGTCCTGGGGGTGCCCTTCGGCACGTTCCTCGGCCAGCAGTTCGGCTGGCGTTCCACGTTCTGGGCCATCGCCGCCATCGGCGTGATCGCGTTCGCCGGTGTTGTCGCTCTCGTGCCCGCTGCCTCCGGCCCCACGTCGGCGCCGAGCCTTCGTCGCGAGCTCGCCGCCTTCCGCTCCGGGCAGGTCTGGCTGTCCCTCATCGTCACGGCGCTCGCCTTCGGCGGGATGTTCGGCGCCTTCACCTACATCGCGTACACGCTGACGGAGGTGTCCGGCTTCGCCGCCGGCGCGGTGCCGTGGCTGCTCGTGCTGTTCGGCGCGGGCCTCGTCGTGGGCAATGCGCTGGGTGGCCGTCTCGCCGACAAGCACCGCGACGCCACGTTGCTCTGGTTCATCGGTGCACTGGTCGTCATCCTCGCGGCGTTCGCACTCCTCGCCAGCTGGCAGCCGGCGGTGGTCGTGCTGCTCGCACTGATGGGCGGCTTCGGATTCGGCACCGTTCCCGGCCTGCAGAGCCGCGTGATGGCCTACGCCGAGACGGCGCCCACGCTGGCCTCCGGCGCGAACATCGGCGCGTTCAACATCGGCAACGCCCTGGGAGCCTGGGCGGGCGGTCTCGGCATCAGTGCCGGTCTCGGCTTCACCTCGCCGTTGTGGATCGGCGCTGCGATCACCATCGTGGCCTTCGTCGTGATGGTCGCCGCCGCCCTCACCGCCCGCACTCCGCGCACGGCACCGGCTCCCGCCGTTCCCGCCACCGTCTAACTCATCCCCTCCAGCTCATCCCACAAGGAGAACCATGTCCATCGACATCCCCACGATCACGCTCAACAACGGCGTGTCCATGCCCCAACTCGGATTCGGCGTCTTCCAGGTGCCCGACGAGGAGACGACCACCGCCGTGACCGCCGCGCTCCAGGCCGGCTACCGCTCCATCGACACCGCCGCCATCTACGGCAACGAAGCGGGCGTGGGCCGCGCCATCGCCGAGTCCGGGATCGCCCGCGACGACCTCTTCCTCACCTCCAAGGTCTGGAACTCCGACCAGGGATACGACGCCACGCTGCGTGCCTACGACACGACGCTGGCGAAGCTGGGCGTCGATGCCCTCGATCTGTACCTCATCCACTGGCCCGCTCCGGCGCAGGACCTCTATCGCGACACCTGGCGTGCGCTGGAGCGGATCCACGCCGACGGCCGGGTTCGTGCCATCGGCGTCTCCAACTTCGAGCCCGAGCACCTGGATCGCCTGCTCGCATCCGCGGAGGTCGTTCCGGCCGTCAACCAGGTGGAGCTTCACCCGGCGTTCCAGAACCGGGCGGTGGTCGCGGCGAACACCGAGCACGGCATCGCCACGGAGGCCTGGAGCCCGCTCGCGCAGGGCGCCGCCCTCGGCTCCGAGCCCGTCCTGACCGCCGCGGCCGCCCACGGCGTCACCCCCGCTCAGGTGGTACTGCGCTGGCACCTGCAGCAGGGACGCATCATCATCCCGAAGTCTGTCACCCCCGCGCGGATCGCCGAGAACCTCGCCGTGTTCGGCTTCGACCTCACCGATGACGAGCTCACCGCGATCGACGCCCTCGACGTGCACGGCCGCACCGGCCCCCACCCCGCGACATTCGAGGGCTGACCCGCACGCGAGAAGCCCCTGCGAGTCTGAGATCCCCGCGTTGCCGGCTCTCTCGGACCTGCAGGGGTTTCTCGCGTCAGGAGGCGCTCCGGCCGCCGGGTTGAGCGGGCCACACCGTCGGACGAGAGGGCGGACCTCCGGCAGTGCGGAGCTCGGGGAGAAGGATGTTCAGCGTCGCCGCGAGTGTCGCACCGTCGGGATCCAGGAACGGAGCCATCCGGACCTCGGGCCCCGAGTGCAGGCCGTCACCCACCAGCACCAGGCAGACGTAGGTCGAAGACAGCACCCCGCCCCGGCCGGAGACCACGCCCGTGGTGGCCTCACGGATCTGCGACCACGGCACCGTTCGGCGGCGATAGTGCACTCCCGCGCGATCGATGCGAGCACGGGTGCGTGGCCACGCCAGCCGCAGGATCCAGATGATGCCCACGAGGCAGACGACGCCGAACACGGACATCAGCGCGATGCCGATCGACGGATCGAGGAAGCCGCCGAGCGCGACGAGGATGACGCACGGCAGCACCAGAGCACAGCGGATGAGGATCCAGGTCCGGCTGCTCCGCACGACGATCTCGCCGTCGCGATCGAACCTGCGGACGAGATCGGCCACCTCGGGACGCCAGCTCGGCGAGGGGACACGCTCCATGCGACCAGCCTATGTCGACGGCGGATACGATCGTTGAGTGACCAGTCCCGCAGACATCCCCGACGTCGAGGTGGACGGCGGCATGATCCGTCTCGGCCAGTTCCTGAAGTTCGCGGATCTCATCGAATCCGGTGGCGAGAGCAAAGAGGTCATCGCGGAAGGCCTCGTGGCCGTCAACGGCGAGATCGAGATGCGCCGCGGCCGGCAACTGCGCGACGGCGACATCGTCGACCTCGACGACCGCACCGTTCGCGTCCGTCTGCGGGGCTGACCCGCGAAACTTCCGTCCGCCGTTCCCGCCCCGTACGCCGTGTCTTCCCCTTCGGTCGACACGTGAGACTTCCGTCTGTGCGCGAGAAGCGCCGCAACGCGGGCATTCTCGCCCACAGAGAAGTCTCGCGGCTAATTCGGACGACGGCGGCGGGGATTGAGCTCGCTCACGACCATGCCCGCGATGATCAGCGCGGCTCCCACGATGGCGAGCGCCGGCAGGCGCTCCCCAGCCAGGCGGCCGAATATCCCCGCCCACACCGGCTCGCCGGCGTAGATGATGGTGGCGCGAGTGGGCGACACGGAACGCTGGGCCCAGTTCATGGCCCACTGGATGGCCGCGCTCATCGCCCCCAGACCGACCGCGGCGAGCAGCCACACCCAGGAGAACGCGGGAACGGCCTCTCCGGTGACCGGCATGGTGAGAAAGGCCAGCAGGCTCGCGACGATCAGCTGCACCACGGTGACGCGCCCGACGTCCACGCGTCCGGCGAACACGCTGATCAGGATGATCTCAGCGGCGATCGCGAGCGTGCTGATCATCGTCACCACCTCACCCTGCCCCAGCGAGAATCCCGCCGCCGACGGACCCGCCACCAGGATCAGGCCGGTAAACGCAAGGACGACGCCGATCCACACCGTCCACCGCGGAGCTTTGCGGAACACCACCCACTGCAGCAGCGGAACGAGGGGCACATAAAACGCCGTGATGAAGGCCGAGGTACTGGAGTCGATCGTCTGCAGCCCCACGGTCTGCAGCCCGTACCCGAGGTACACCATCACGCCGATCGCGGCGCCCGCGGCGATCTCTCGCGGACGCAGGCCCCGAAGTCCGCGATTCAGGACGAGTGCGGCGATGAGCCCCGCGGCGAGGAACCGCACGCCGACGAAGAACCAGGGTCCCGTCGTGGTGACGGCGAAGTGCACGACGAGGAAGGTGGCGCCCCACAGGAAGGTGATGGCGATCAGCACCCACTCCTGGCGGCTGAGACGGAGGCCTCGGACGGCGGTCGGGATCACTCCCTCATCCTGGTGCCGCGCACCCCGCAGACGCGAATCCGCGACGACTCCGTCACCACGGAAGACGACTCCGTCACCACGGAAGGGGTCGGTCGGTGGCTCGCTCGCTGTCGTCGGGGAGATGCGGGAGCTCGCCGCCACCGGATCGGATGCACAGCCACCGCAGTTCCTCCGCGCTGTCCGGCCGCGCGCGCCACGTGCGCCACACCCCTTGACCCACCCGAACCACCGACCCCGGGCCGACGTCGATCACGTCGTCGTCGAGGCCCATCTGGCCGTGCCCGTGCAGGAACACGTACAGTTCCTCGATGCGCGCGTGACGGTGCCAGTAGGTGGCCGAGTCCCCCGGCTGGAGCGCGTTCGCCGTCATCCCGATGTACTGCATCTGCAGATCGTGATCGACCACGTGCCGGCCGGCCCACGTCGTCTCCGGCCGGAAGCCGCCCACATACTCGTGCCAGCGTTCCGGTGCACCGATCTCGACGATCTCGTAGTCAGGCATGCGCTTCCCTTTCCTCGTGTCCGCCACGCTACTGCGTGGCGGACACGAGGACAGCAGAATCAGGTGAGTTCGCCTGTTGCTCCGCCGCGGCTCGCAGCTCTCGCGCGATGATCGAGGGGCAGCGGCCCCCGCGTGAGAGGACGTGAAGACGTCCGGCGGGCGCGGATCGGATGAGGAGGGTGCAGATGACGCGGCATGTGCTGGTGGTCGGAGTCGATGGCGTGCGCGCCGACGTGCTGCGGGACGCACACGTGCCCCACATCGCCGCCATCGGCGACGCCGGTTTCTGGGAGGACGTCCGGGTGGACGAGCGCAATCCCACGATCTCCGCTCCGGTCTGGGGGACGGTCGCCTCCGGGGTGCATCGCGATCGCCATGGCATCGATGACAACGACCTGCATGGCCACCGGCTGGAGCAGTATCCGGACTTCCTCTCCCGCATCCGTGCCCATGATCCCGCGGTGACGACGTTCGCCGCTGCTGCGTGGGCTCCGCTCGTGGGTGACGCCTCTGGTGGCCCCGTGTTCGCGCCCGGCGGGTTCCGGCCCGACCTGCCCGCGGGCATCGAAGACGGTACGGACGATGCCGCGCTGACCGCCATCGCCGTGATGGACGAGGTGGTGACCTCCCGCACGGCACGGGAGCTTCTCGCCCGCGGCCACTCCGCCATCTTCACGTACCTGCTCCTGCCCGACATGGTCGCGCATGCCGAGGGCGTCACCGACCGCTACCGCGAGGCGATCGAGCGCGCCGACGAGCAGGTAGGCGTGCTGCTGGCCGCCATCGACGCCCGCCCCGACCGCGTGAACGAAGAATGGACCGTCATCGTGGTGACCGATCACGGCCACCGCGACGCGGGACACCACGGCGGAGACAGCGATGCCGAACGCACCGCGTGGATCGCGGCGTCAGGCCCCGGCATCGACGCCGCCTCCGGCACTGGGGTCACGCACGCGGACATCGCCGTCCACACGCTCCATGCCCTCGGGGTCACAGTCCCCGAGGGCATGGATGGACGTGTGTTCGGCACGAGGTCGCCCGCATAACGGCACGGCGACGAGCTGCGGCCCCGGGGGACCCGCACTCAGCAGGGAAGCACGTCAACCCGTGCCCGCGGGCCCGCTTCAGCGCGCGCCGACGGTTTCTGTCGCGGCGGGCGCCGCGTCCTGCCCCGCACCGTCCGCAGCCTCCTTCGGCGCGGTACCGCGCCAGAGACGCCGGGCCGCCGCATCCAGGCGCGCCCAGCTCTTCTCCCGGATGAAGATCGAGTCGATGGCGATCATCGTCAACGAGAACCACGGCAGGCCCATCAGTACCCCGATGGCGATGTGGAAGCTCAGGATCGCGATGAGGGCGATGCGGCGGGTGAACGTGCTCAGCAACATGAGCAGGAACGCGACCTGGATGATGATCGACCCCCAGGTGGCGATCGTCACCATCGGACCCCATTGCGTGATCAGATCGCTGAGCACCGGCCAGGTGCCGAACCGCATGGTGTGCAGCGGATCGTAGACCGCCCATCCGCCGGCCCACGGCTGTCCCTGCGCCTTGTACAGACCACCGGCCGCGTAGACGAAGCACACCTGCGCCGTCAGCGCCACGAGGCCGAGGTTGTGAAGCACCGTCCCGATGTAGGCGCCCGATGTCCCCGGCGGGAACCACTCGCGCTTGGCGCGGCGGCGGGCATCCAGCGACCATTTCGCCGCGGGATCGGTGAAGAACAGGATCATCAGGGTGATGCGGAACATGTTGTCGCCCTGATCGCCGACCATGTCGTTCATCTCGATGAAGCTCACCCAGAGCACGAAGAACACCGGCAGCACGAGCCGGAAGCGCCAGCCCAGCACGAACAGCACGGCCAGGATCATCAGCAGCATGTACAGGGCGGTGAATGCGAGGTCGTTGCCGGCGACGCGATGGAAGCTGCTGAACAGCCAGATCTTGACGAAGTCGCTCCGGGGCTCGGCCAGCTCGCCGTTCCAGGCCGATCCGGACCCGAACGTGTACAGCCGTGTGCTGAAGTTCGCCAGCAACAGGCCGAAGGCGGTGCTGCCCAGCAGGATACGGGTGACGGCGAGCCCGTGCAGCGCCTTCTTGCTGCTGAAGAGCCAGCGTTCGCCGATCTCGACGAGCGAACCCAGCATCTCCAGGAACGTGTTGACCGCGGCGCGGACGGCGGCCGTCACGAAGCGCCAGACGTGCGCGATCGCGGGCAGGATCATCTGCTTCACTGCTGACGCATCCTCTCGTACTGCTCCCGGAAGACCCGAGCGAAGTTGTCCTCGTTCTGCCCCGGGTTCACCCGGGGCTCGCGCCAGCCGTCGAGCGAGATCTTGGGCTCGGGTCTCTTCGCTTCCGGATTGTGCCGCTGCCCGAAGGGAATGATGTTCTGCCGGCTCACACGCACCTGCACCTCTTCGACCGACGGCCCCCAGATCGCCCGCGCCACCTGGGTGGCGTAGGCGACGGATCGCTGCTCCTGCTGCAGATACGCATCGACCTGGTCGGCGGTGACCGATGCCCCCTCGCCTTCGGTGATCGAACCCTCCAGGTCGGCGCGCAGCTGATCGGCGTTGCCGACGTAGCGCTCGGCCAGGATCGCACGCTGCTGATCGCCCAACGCGTCCCACGCCTTCTTGAAGTCCGATGCCAGCTCACTGGACTGGATGCCCGCACGCGGCGGCGTGAGGTTGTAGCGGATCATGGAGAGCTCCACGTCGGTGGCGCTCACCCAGCCCGTCTCCACCCGTTCGCCGCCCTCGACGATCACCGCGCGGACGTTGAAGTGGTAGTCGCCGTTGATGGGCTCGGGAGCGAAGACGCTCCAGGACTGTCCGAAGAACGGCAGCATGTACGACGACAGCGCCTTCCCAGGCACCACCTCCCGCAATGGAGACGGGGGCGCGATCCACAGGAAGGAAGCGAAGACGTGCCAGGCGGTGAAGAGCACCGCGACGAACGCGACGGCGCGCACCCATCGGCGCGGCGGCGCCGGCGTGCCGGAGCGCTGCAACGGTTCGGAGCGAGGCTTCGTCACGGCCGTCACGGCCGAGTCGGCCCCGGGCTCAGCGGGGGTCGTCGACGAGTCGCTCCCCGCATCGATGACGAGGTGGTCGGTCATGGTGCTCCTTCAACGTGACCGGGGACGGCAGCCGCCCGCGGGATGCCGGAGGGCCGGTGACTCCCCCCGTGGAAGTCACCGGCCCAACCGCTGGGACCCGAAGGGTCCTTACTCAGCGGCCCCGATTGCCTGGCGGCGGCGAGCCACCAGGGCGAACACACCAGCGCCGAGCAGGAGCATTCCCAGGATCCACAGGGCGGTGAAGTCGCCGCTACCCGTGGTGGGAAGGCCCGAGGAGCTGCCGTTCGCGTTCTGGTTCGCAGACGATCCCGACGCCGACGCCGAGGCGCTGCTGTTCGCGGAAGCACTGCTGTTCGCGGAAGCGCTGCTGTTCGCGGAAGCGCTGCTGTTCGCGGAAGCGCTGCTGTCAGCCGCAGCGCTGCTGCTGGCCGAAGCGCTGCTGTCAGCCGCAGCCGCAGCCGTGGCGTCAGCGGCAGCCGTAGCGTCGGCCGCAGCCGCCGCGTCAGCCGCAGCCGCAGCGGTGCTGTCAGCGGCAGCCGTAGCGTCCGCCGCAGCCGTGGCGTCAGCCGCAGCCGCAGCGGTGCTGTCAGCGGCAGCCGTAGCGTCCGCCGCAGCCGCCGCGTCAGCCGCAGCCGCAGCGGTGCTGTCAGCGGCAGCCGTAGCGTCCGCCGCAGCCACAGCCGTGGCGTCAGCCGCAGCAGTGCTGTCAGCCGCAGCAGTGCTGTCGGCCGCAGCCGTAGCGTCAGCCGCAGCCGTAGCGTCAGCCGCAGCCGTAGCGTCAGCCGCAGCCGTAGCGTCAGCGGCAGCCGTGCTGTCAGCGGCAGCCGTGCTGTCAGCCGCAGCCGTAGCGTCAGCCGCAGCAGTGCTGTCAGCCGCGGCCGTAGCGTCCGCACCGTTCGCGGCGGCGTCGGCGCTGGCGTCGTTGGACGACGTCGCCTGCGCTGCGACCGAGGCCGCTGCGCCACCGTCGGGGTTGCCGTTGGCGGCAGCCGAAGCGCTCGCGTTCGAGGAGGTGTTCGACGCGGAGTCGTTCGCACCCTCGGCGGCGGCCTGGGCCGAACCGCCGGCGGTGGCCGATGCGTCGTTCGACGCGTCGGCGTTGGCTGCCGTGCTGGCGGCGGCCTCGGCGTTCGCCGTCGCCGCGGCGTTGGCCGAGGTGGACGCGTCGGCCATCGCGGCAGCCTGCGCTGCGCCCTGTGCGGCCGCCTCGTTGTCGCCGTTCGCGGAACCCGAGGCCGATGCCGAAGCGGAGGCGTTCGTGTTCACGTCACCCGGGTTGGGGGCGTCCGCGTCGGCCTGAACGGTCGCGGATCCGAGCTGCACCGACACCAGCGGCTGGGCCGCGTTGGGCAGAACGCTGAGGGCCAGCGCGCGCACGGTGCGGCTGTCGCCACCGAAGTCGCCCGCGGTGGGCTGCTCGTTGATCGTCAGCGCCACGAGGTTCGACAGCACCGGGCCAACGGCGTCATCGAGCAGGCCGGTGACCAGCGGGTCGAGAACGGCGCTCAGCGTGGGTGCCAGGTTGGCCAGCAGGCCGTCGAGGATCGGGCTCACAACGGGGCCCACCACACCGGCGAGACCGGCGACGATGTTGCTCACCAGCGGCAGGACGATGTCGAGCAGACCACTGCCGCCACTGGGAACGGGCGTCACGGCCGGGTAGCCCGGGACACCCAGAAGGGAGCCCAGCGAACCCTGCAGCGCGAGAGTTCCGGAGCCCAGCAGCGCACCGCCGTCCAGTGTCAGGCTGATGTTGATCGACGAGTCGTAGATGCCGTCATTGATGAGGGCGACGATCTTGCCGATCAGCGAGTTCTCGCTCGAGCCCACGAGGAGGTCGAGCAGACCGGAGGTGATCGCGTTGACCACCGTGCCGGACAGCACCTCGGTGTTGGCCGGCAGCGAGTTCAGGTCGGTTGCGCCAGTGGCGTCCAGCAGGATCTTGGCCAGGTCGATGTGGATCGAGCCGTCAGCCAGGCTGATCGACAGCGACTCATCGGCGTTGGTCAGCGGGTTGGCGAGCAGCTCGGTGCGGACCGACTCGAACAGCGGGTCGAGGTCGACAGTTGCGGCATCCAGGGAAACGCCGCCGGCGCCGAGGGTGGCGAGCTTCAGCGCTGCGTCGAGGGCACCGGTGAGCGTGCCGATGACACCCGCGAGTGCTCCGCCATCGAGGTCGAGCAGGTTGCTCAGTACGCCGAACGTGCTCTCCAGCGTCGTATCCACCGTGTCGGTGAGGCCGGCGATCAGGTTGCTCTGCAGGTCCATCGAGACCGCGCTGAGCATGTACTCGCTCGTGATGTCGGCGCCGGACTGCTTCAGGTGCGAGCCCAGAGCACCGATCTCGACCGATGCGGTGTTGAGCAGCTCCTCGCGCACCGTGGCGCCGAGCAGCTGCTCGATCACATCGCTGACGTTGAGCGTGGCCGGCTGGAAGTCCGGGTCCTCGGCGGCGTCGATCGCGAGGGCTCCGTCCGAGGTCAGCAGGCCCGAGGACACCTCGGACACGCTCTGGAACGGGGTGTCGGCACGACTGGAGAGCAGCCCCAGCGAGCCGAGGTCGAGGAGTCCGGGCTCGCCCGGCTGCGCGATCAGCGGAAGCTGAAGCCCGCCGCCGAGGTCCACCTCGACACCCAGCAGGTTGAGGTTCAGAGCGTCCTGGTCATGGCTGGTCGACCCGTCGGGCGTCCACTGCGCGAGCGCGGAGGCGGTGCCTGCGACATCGAGGCCGACCACGTCGGCCCAGAGGCCGTGACCGTGGGCAGCCGAGACCGACGTCACCGTCTGGTCGTCGGCGAACGCGACAGGACCGAGGATTCCGGCCGTCGCGATGATCGTGGCAGTGGCGGCGCCGACGGCGACCGCCCTTCTGCCCTTCTTGCGATGAAGCTCGCTGAGCTTCGCGTGGGTCTGTCGCGTCATGTGACGCCCCTCCTGGTTGCGTGGGTGGGAAGCAGCCCCGCGCGCGACCACCGGGTCGGATCCGGCGCGCGCTTTCCTGAGAGGCAGCTGATCCCCACCGTATGGAGCATGCACACCAACCGCGCGGGGCAGTGGGGGGATTACTGGGGGAACCGAGAAGTGAGGGTACGAGTGGGGGATTTTGACGCGGTGTCGGGAATCGGGCACTGGGGTCGCTATAACTGGAGATGCGGAATCCCCCAGTCCGGCTCGCAGCATCTCACGGTGCGCATACCATTGCGCGCGTGAAAGGACGGGGCGATGACCGACCGGATCGACCCGATCCGGCAAGCGTGTGAAGAGTGTCTGGGGGGACGATCGGCTATGGTTCGTGGTCCCCGGGGCGCGTACCCGACTGCGCCTCTTGCTCGTATGCACGCGTCGCCCGCCCGTCACGGATCCACTCCGAGGCCACGATGTCGCAGGTCAGCGACGCACCGCCGCGCCCTCCTTCGGCCCTGCACCCGAGGAGGACCGCCCGGCACCGCCCGCACCCTCCGTGTCCTCGGCCCGCCCCCGCACCCCCGACGGGCCCCCGCCCCTCCCAGAACCAGGTCCCCCCGCCATGGCTCACGCACACTTCGTTCCGCACCTCCGCGCCGATCAAGTCCATCGCTCGGCACTCGTTGAGGCTGCGCTCAGTCAGCCTGCCCCGCTGACCGTTCTCGACGCCGCCGGCGGTATGGGAAAGACAGTCCTCGCCAGCCAGATCGCGCACGAAGCGGCACGCCGCGGTACGGAAACCGTCTGGGTGTCCTTCAGCAGGGACCAGCGTGAATGCGACACCGCCTGGGACCTCATCGTCGACACCCTGGCGAGGGCCGGTGTCGTGCGACCCGGCCAGCTCACCGCACCGGCGCCGGGTGATCCGTTCACCGAACGCAACGCGTGGTATCCGAGAGCGGAGATCGACGAGCTCCTCCTGGTGATCGATGATCACCACCTCATCTGGCGCCCGGACTCGCGCTTCACCGAGTTCGTCACCCATGCCCTCGAGGCGGCTCCCCGCGTGCGGATGCTGATCTGCGGACGGGACCTGTCCGGACTCGGCAGCGATCCGCTGCGCTCGCGGCTGGCGGCCCGGGTGTTCGACGATGCGGCACTCGCGTTCACGGAGACCGAGGTGGCACAACTCGTGCGGCGGATGCGCCCCGACGCCGACGCCGACGCCGCCGCGCGCATCACCCGCCGGGTCCACCGCCGGCTGCGCGGGTGGCCGGCCGCGACCCAGGCGGCCCTGGCGATGCCGCACGGTCTGCACGCGGAGGACCATTCGGCGCACGTGAATGAGAGCTTCCCCCGGGCCGTGCTGCGACGGCGGCTGCGCGAGGCCGATCCGGCGAGTGCGGCTGCCATCCACGCCGTCGCCTTCGCCGGGGAGCTGTCCGCCGAGGTGTGGAGCCGCGTCGCCGCCACGGAGATCGCCTCTCCGCGGGTGCTGCCGCATCTGTCCACCGACCTGCTGCTGTCGCGACGAGATGCCGACGGCACGGTCTGGTACCGGCACCACGATGCCGTACGCGAACACGTTCGCCGCATGCCCGAGCACGGCTCCACCGTTGCGGACAGCGTCGAGGCGGACCGCATGATCGCGCTCCTCCACGCGTACGACCCGGCGCTGGCCCTGCGAGGTGCGGGTGAGCTCGGCCGCTGGGACGAGGTGGACAGAATCCTGCACGCGGACTTCACGGAGGCGATGCTCGCCCCCGGCGGTCCACTCGCCCCGCTCCTTCCGCAGATTCCCCGTGACGTCATGCGTGACTATCCGCTCTTCAGCGCCCTCGAGACCTTCGAGGAGATGTACCGGCCCCGCGGGCGTGAAGGACTCATCCTCGCGAAGCTGCAGCGGATCATGATCGATATGGAGCCGTTCACCGCCGACGACGGACCCCACGGGGTGGTCGCCTCCGCGGCGCGACTCACGGCGGCGTGCTTCGCGGGCGAACCCGCGCTGATCCGCACGATGAGCGATCGCATCGACGACATCCTCACCGACCTGTCGGGTGAGGAGCTTCGTCGTGCCGAACGCACCCTCGCATCGGCCGCCAACCAGCAGGCATCGGGGCTCTTCTACCTCGGCGAATTCGACCGGGCCGAGGCCATCACCCGGCGAGTGACCACCACGAGCACCACGGGGGTCACCTCCGCCGTGCTGCGCGCCATGGCGATGTCCGCGCTGATCGCCGCCTGGCGTGGCGACATGCGAACCGCCGGTATCCGTCTCCGTGCGTGCGAGTCCGCGTTCGCCGAGCGCACCGCCGACGACCTCGCCTCGGCCACGGCTCCCCATGCGGTCGCCCGGGCGCTGTGGCTGCGAGAATCCGGCCGGTACGAGGATGCCGCCGGCGTGGTGGCCCACCTGCTCAGCGACGACGCGCTCGCTTTCGAGTTCTGGCCGTACGTCGTGTGGCTGGACACCGTCCTCATCGAGTCCATGATCGGTCCCCACGACGCGCTGGCTCGCCTCAAGCGCCATCTCGAGCTGCGATCACCACACGCCCCGCTGCTGTCCGAGTGGCAGCTGCTGCTGGACGAACTGCGCGCCCGGCTGAGCTTCCGGCTTTCGATGATCCACTTCGAGACCGATCTCCCGGCGGGCGAGAACCTGGTGGGAGCGTATCGCGCACTCGCCGAAGGCGACCCGCATCGCGCCGCGAACATCGCCGCCGGCGTGGCGGTGCAGTCCACGCGACGGGGAGACTCCCGTCGTCAGCTCCACGCCCTCCTGGTGGGCGCGGAGGCCGAGGCCGCGACCGAAGAAGGCGGCGCGGCCAGCGACCTCACCACCCACGCGGCGGCTCTGGCGGAAACCTGCGGACTGCGCACCACCGTGATCCGCCCGTCGTCCGGGCCCGCCGACGCGACGGAGGCGGCCATCGCCACCCCGTACAACTTCCGCGCGCTGTCCCCCGCCGAAGTGCGCGCCCTCCGCGAGGTCGACATCGCCGGAAACGCCGTGCGCGCGGCCCGCTCACTGTTCCTCAGCCCGCACACCGTGCGCGATCAGCTCAAGTCCGCGTACCGCAAGCTCGGTGTCTCCAACCGTCAGGAGGCGATCCAGGTGGCGTACCGGGTGGGGATCCTCGGGGCCACGGCGGCGGAGGAGGAGGCCTCCTCGTGACGCGGGATCAGGGTGTCGCGGTGGTCGGATCGGGACCCAACGGCCTCGCCGCGGCCGTCACGATGGCTCGGGCCGGGCTGGCGGTGACCGTGTTCGAATCCGCCGGAACGATCGGCGGCGGTACCCGCACGATGGAGATCGTTCAGCCCGGGGTGCTGCACGATGTGTGCTCCGCCATCCATCCGATGGCCCTGGCCACCGGGTTCTTCCGCGCATTCCAGCTGGAGCGTCGCGTGCGATTCGCCGTCCCCGACGCGTCGTATGCGAATCCGCTCGACGGCCGGCCTGCGGCGATGGCCTATCGCGATCTCGACCGGACCGCCGCCGAACTGGGGCGCGACGGCGACGCCTACCGGAACCTGTACCGTCCGCTGCTCCGTTCGCTGGACGGCGTCACCGACGTGGCCCTCGGCGGCAGCATGCTGCGGGTACCGCGCGACGTCGTGGCGGCGGCCACGCTGGCTGCGCGTGTCCTGGAGCAGGGCAGCGCGCTGTGGGACGTGCGCTTCCGGGACTCCGCGGCACCCGCCCTCCTCGCCGGAGTAGCGGCGCACAGCATCGGACCGATGCCGCGCCTGTCCACCGCAGCGGTCGGCCTGGTGCTGGGGGCGCTCGGACATGCGGGCGGATGGCCGGTGCCGATCGGGGGCTCGCGGGTCATCAGCGACGCCCTCGAGGCCGATCTGCGTGCGCACGGCGGGAGGATCGAGACCTCCCGCGAGATCGAGGATGTGCGCGAGCTCGCCGGGTATCGCACCATCTTCTTCGACACGTCCGCGCGGGGCCTGGCACGGATCGCCCGAAGGGCGCTTCCCACCGCCTACCGGCGCCGCCTGCTGAATCTCCGGTACGGGAACGGAGCCACCAAGGTGGACTTCGTGCTGGACGGACCTGCACCGTGGAGGGATCCGCGGGTGGCAGAGGCGCCCACGGTGCACGTGGGCGGTGATCGATCCGAGATCGCACGCGCGGAACGCGACGTCGCACGCGGACGTCACCCCGAGCGGCCGTACGTGCTGCTGGCGCAGACCGCCCGGTTCGACCCATCCCGCAATCCCGCGGGGACAGAGGCGATCTGGAGCTACACGCACGTCCCGCGCGGGTCCGACGTGGACGTCTCCGAGGCGGTGCTCGCCCAGCTGGAGCGCTTCGCGCCGGGCTTTCGGGAACGGATCGTCGCCATGCGCGTCACCACCGCGGAGGAACTCTCCCAGTACAACGCGAACTATCACGGCGGTGACTTCAGCGCAGGGGCGGTCACCCTGCGGCAGCTGCTGGCACGTCCGACACTGTCGGCGGACCCGTGGCGCACACCGGTGCCCGGGGTGTATCTGTGCTCGTCGTCGACGCCTCCGGGTCCGGGTGTTCACGGTCTTGCCGGCTGGTACGCGGCGCGCTCGGCACTGCGTCACGACTACGGGATCACGTCCGTCGACCTGAGCGCAGACGCGTCGTCCTCACTGCCGTGACCGTGACCGATCAGACGCGGCGGTACTGCCTGACCATCGGGCAGTCGAACGGATCGCGCGCAGCGAGACCGACCGTGTTGAGGTAGTCGATCACGATCGCATACGAGCGCCACAACGACGTCTCGGCATAGGGCACGCTGTGCTTTGCACAGTACTCGCGCACGATCTCACGCGTGCGCGCGAGCTGGGGGCGGGCCATGCTCGGGAAGAGGTGGTGCTCGATCTGGTAATTGAGGCCACCCATGAGGATGGTGGCCCACCATCCCCCGCGGATGTTGCGCGAGGTGCGCACCTGCTTGGAGAAGAAGTCGAGCTTCGCGTCCGGGGCGATCACCGGCATGCCCTTGTGATTCGGCGCGAACGAGGCTCCCATGTAGACGCCGAACACGGCGAGCATCACGGCGATGAAAGCGAACGCCATCCCGAGCGGCAGCACCAGGAAGACGGGGATCAGCACCAGCGCGAACCGTGCCACGATCATCGAGAGCTCCGACCAGCGATCCGTGACCGGACCGCGAGAGAGCAGGTGACGCAGGCTCTGGGAGTGGAGGTTCAGCCCCTCCAGCGTGAGCAATGGGAAGAACAGCCATCCCTGCCGCGCCGTGATCCACCGGCGGAGCCCGCGGGCCTGCACCGCGTCGACCTCGAGGAAGGAGATCGTGTCCACGTCGATGTCCGGGTCCTTGCTCACCCGGTTGGGGTTGGCGTGGTGGCGGCTGTGCTTGCTGTTCCACCAGGAGTAGCTCATGCCGACGACCGCGGCCAGCACGCTGGCGAGGCGGTCGTTCGCGGGCCCCGTGGCGAGGATCTGCCGGTGCCCCGCCTCATGCGCGAGGAAGGCGACCTGCGTGAAGAGAATGCCCAGGGCACCCGCGATCAGCAGCTGGAACCAGCTGTCGCCGAGCAGGATGAAACCGGTGATCGCGCCACCGAAGCCGACGGCGATGGCCAGCGCTGTCAGCGCGTAGAACCAGCGGCTGCGGCGGAGAAGGCCCGTCTCGCGCACCACCTGGGCCAGTTCGGTGTAGGCGCGAGCGATCGGGGGAAAGTCCTCGCTTCGCGCATACGTCTGACGGATGGGACCGAGGGTGCTGACCGGGTCGGCGGTGATGGAGGAGATGAGGACATCGATTCTGTGAGCAGCCCCGTTGCGCGACTGGTGCGGAAGCGCCGGGCATGTGCCGGCGGCTTCCCCCTCACGCTACGTGGCAGCACATGCCGCCGATCGAATACGTCCCGGAATACGACAGCGGGAGGGCGCGAATACTCGCGCCCTCCCGCTGTCTCAAGATTCAGAGAACCTGGATGTTCGCAGCCTGCATGCCCTTGGGGCCGCGCTCGGCGTCGAATTCCACCTTCTGGTTCTCCTCAAGGCTGCGGTAGCCGTTGCCCGCAATCGCGCTGAAGTGCGCGAACAGGTCGGCAGAGCCGTCATCGGGAGCGATGAAGCCGAAGCCCTTGTCGGAGTTGAACCATTTGACGGTGCCAGTGGCCATAACGTCATTCCTTCTGTGCTTGGGACCGCGTGTGCGATCCCCGTAACCGTGACGATGCCGCCGCGGAGCTTTGCGGGCGATACGCGAATGAGCGCTCGCCGGGGGAGTGGATGTCGCGGATACGAGAGCGTGGGCGGCATCGAGCGCATCGCGAGCCTCCGCCAGGGTGGCGGCGTACGCGAGCGGCACGGCGTGGGCGTCGTGCGTGACGAATCGTCCGGCGTCTTCAGCGACGAAGCCGGCGAATTCGCCGTGCAGGGTCGCGACGTGAACGTCGTGGTCGGCCTGACGCCACACCAGCTGGGCAGACGTCGGCGGAGGAGGAAATGCAGGAAAAGTGATGAAAACAGCCAATCAAAGTGACGGGGCGTGCACCGACTCTGGTGCCGCGGGGCAGGTGATCCGAGGAACACCCACTCGAAGTAAAACGAGCCATGAAGCCGGTCCGAAGATCTTCGGGGGAGAAACGCGACTTCAGTTGCCTGAACGCACAACTCTAGCAGATCAGGACGAAGCGCGCGGCCCTCGTCCGAAATGATGAGGCGAAGTTCACCCGTGTTCACGATGCGGCGGGTGCGCCCTGCTGCTGAAGTGGATGACGGCTCCCCTCCCTCACCGCAAGACAGGACGTCCCATGAAGAAACTGCTCTACGCCGCGTTCGGCTACCTTCTCATCGGAGTCGGTTCCGGACTGTTCTACCGGGAATTCACGAAGGCGAACGACTTCCCCGAGGGCGCGGCCACACAGCTCGGGCTCGCCCACACGCATCTGCTGACCCTCGGATTCATCGTGCTGCTGATCGTGCTCGTCATCGAGAAGGTGTTCTCACTGTCTCGCAGTCCGAAGCTGTTCGCCTGGTTCTTCTGGCTCTACAACGCCGGCGTTGTGCTCACCTCCGCGATGCTCGTCTGGCATGGGATCCTCACGGTCCTGGGTCGCGAAGCGGGCGGGATGATCGCCGGAATCGCCGGCCTCGGTCACATCCTCATCACCGCGGGACTCATCATCTTCTTCGTCGCGCTCCGGCGAGCCGTGAGCGACAGCACCGCCGACGTCGCCGCGGTCGCCTGACGGCGTTAGGCTCGGCCGCATGACCCTCGAGGACCTCCTGCTCCGGCTCGACCGCATCGCGGGCGGACGTCAGGCCGGCGTCCTCATCTCCCCGGAGCACCGCGCGCACCCGCGCACGCGCCGCGCCTTCACCTGGATCATGTGGCTTCTGGTGGCCGAGCTCGTGCTCGGTGCCGCTGCGGTCGTGTTCGCCGTGGCCCAGGCGGCCGCCGGGGAATCCGTGCCGTTCGCGGTCTGGATGCGAACTTTCATCGTCTTCGCGATGACGGTCACACTGTTCTACTTCGCGTGGCGCGCTGCGCGCGGATGGCGGTGGGCCTATCTCCGATTGCGGCTGTTCTCGCAGATCTTCCCCGTCATCACGCTCGTGATGGCGGCTATTCCGGGACTGTATCCCGCGTGGATGGTCACCGAGCAGATCGTCTTCAGCCTGATCATGATCGGGGTGGCCGACTTCCTCACCAGCGATCACATGAGAATGGCCTTCGCTGCTCCGAAGGACGGCGAAGCAGGTGACACGCCCGCCTAGCGGTACCGGCCGACAGGTGGCCGGCGAGCTCCCCGATTTGACCCTCACGTTGCGTGAGGGCAGAGCGTGGAGTCCATGAGCACCTACTACAACGCCTTCGAGGTGAGCCCGGTCCCCGCCCCCGGTCCCGACGCGGTCGCCCCCGAGCCTTTCCACGGGATCTACGGGATGCCGTCCTTCGTGACGATCCCGACGGCCGATCTGACCGCGTCCGTCGACTTCTGGACCCGCGGCCTGGACTTCTTCGAGCTGTTCAGCGTGCCGGGCCAGCTCGTGCACCTGCGCCGATGGGCGTTCCAGGATGTCCTGCTGGTCCCGACCACGTCCGTTCCGGATCGGGTGCCGGCGGTGAGCTTCAGCTTCGCGTGCGTGTTGAGCCAGGTCGACGGCCTGGTGACCACGTGCCGCGCCCACGGCGCGGGCGTGGTGAGTGAGCCCCGGGACACGCCGTGGGGCACCCGCGATGTCGACGTGATCACGCCGGAGCGCGTTCGAGTCGTATTCACTGCCGCGAAGCCGTTCGACCCCGCCAGCCAGACCGCCAGGAACCTCGAAGCGATCGGCATCACCGCGCCAGAGCCCGACGGGGAGAAGAATGGAGCGCATGCCTGATCACCGCGACGCCGTGGATCTGACCGTGGGTCAGGCCTCGGCCCGCGTGGGCGTGACGGTGCGGACCTTGCATCACTGGGATGAGATCGCCCTCGCGAAGCCGTCGTCACGGTCAGCTGCCGGGTACCGGCTCTACGCCGAGGCCGACCTGGAGCGGCTGCGGCGCATCGTCGTCTACCGCGAGCTGGGGCTCAGCCTGGACGCCATCCGGAGCATCCTCGACGATCCGGATGCGGCCGTTGTCGATGCGCTGCGTGCCCAGCAAGACCAGCTGGCGACACGGATCGAGCATCTCAACGCCCTGAGCGATGACCTGGCCCGAATGGCCGCTGCCCACGAACGCGGTCTGCTCCTCACTCCTGAGGAACAGACCGCGACGTTCGGGCCGGGGTGGGATCCGCAGTGGCCGGTCGAGGCGCGGCACCGTTACGGCGATACTCCCGAGTGGAGGCAATATGCCGAACGCTCTGCGTCACGTACCGCAAAGGAGTGGCAGGCCGTCGCCGATGGGGCCACGGCGCTCGATCAGACATTGGCCGATGCCATGGACGCCGGAGTCGAGCCGGGGAGCCCCGCTGCGGACGTTCTCGTGGAACAGCACCGCGCGGTGTTCTCGGCCTACTTCCCGATCACCCGGCGCATGCAGGTCGTCCTCGGCCGTATGTATGAAGCCAATCCGGAGTACGCCGCCCATTACGACGCGATCCGCACCGGCCTGGCTTCGTGGTTGCGAACCATCATCGACGCCAGCGCGCGGACCCACGGCATCGACCCCGATGCGGCCTCGTGGGAGTAGAGGTCGCACGCCCTCACCGGGATGGGGAGTCGCGCCATGACCCTCCGCCCGCGATCCCGCAGGACAGCCGTGCGAGGCGTCACGCGACGGTCAGCGGCGTCCGCGGTGCGATCGCCCCGAGAAGCCGCAGCTTCTCCTGACTCTCCGAGCCTGGCGCCGCAGTGTAGACCAGCAGGGCGTGCGCCTGCTCGGGATCGAGCAGGGTCTGGCAGGTGAGGACGATCTCGCCCAGCTGCGGGTGGCGGAACCGCTTGACGGCGCGGGGTCGCAACCCCACCTCCTGCCGGTCCCAGATGGACCGGAACTCCGCGCTGAGCTCACGAAGGGCGCGTCCATACTGCCCGGCGCGCGAGTCATCGCCGCGCCGGGCGATCACCTCGCGCAACCCCGACACCCACAGGCGGGACAGGAACTCGTGCTCGCTCGGTTCGTACAGGTCCCTGCTGCGAGGATCGCTGAACCACCGATACCCGAGGCTTCGCTCCGGCCCGCGCAACAGTGCCGTACCGCCCGTGAGCGCGACGCCCAGCGGTGTCTGCCGCAGGGTCTCTCCCAGTTCCGTGACCACCTCAGCCGGGGTGTCGGCCAGCCGATCCAGGATCCGCAGCATGCCGGGACTGACATGCTCGCTGTCGGCGCCGCGCGCAGGTGGCTGGTGCCCGGCCAGCCGGAACAGATGATCGCGTTCGTCGACGCTGAGGTGCAGGCCCAGGGCGATCGCGGCGAGCATCTGCTCGGAAGGGATCGGACCGTCGCCACGCTCCAGCCGGGCGTAGTAGTCGGGCGACATATGGCTGAGCCCCGCGACCTCCTCGCGTCGCAGCCCCTCGGTGCGCCGCCGCGAACCTCGCGCCAGCCCGACGTCTTCTGGTTGCAGCGACCCGCGCCGAGTGCGCAGGAACTCGGCCAGAGCCGTTCTGTTCACCGTCATCGGATCTCCCCTCGATCAGCACGATCCTCGCATCCATGCGGCGGCGTATCCACGACCTGGGAAGTCCTGGATGACGCGGAAGTGCCGGCACAGGATGAGAGCCATGAACTCGCATCTCGATCTGCCGTCACTCACCCACCAGCGCGCCGTGGTCACGGGCGCGAGCGATGGGATCGGCCTCCGTATCGCCACGCGCCTCGCCGAAGCGGGCGCCGACATCGTGCTCCCCGTGCGCAACTCCGCGAAGGGAGAGGCCGCGATGGACACGATCCGCGCCGCCGTCCCCGCCGCACGGGTGCGTAGCGAACAGCTGGATCTGTCAGAGCTGGCATCGGTCGCCTCGTTCGGTGCGATGATGCGGGACCGGGGCGAGCCGATCCACCTGCTGATCAACAACGCGGGCGTCATGACACCGCCGGCGCGGCAGAGCACGGGCGACGGCTTCGAGGTGCAGCTGGGGACGAATCACCTGGGCCACGTGGCGCTGATAGCCCAGCTGTTCCCCCTTCTTCGCGCAGGCCGCGCACGAATCACCTCGCAGGTGAGTGTGGCCGCGAGCCGCGGGACGATCGCGTGGGACGATCTGAACAGCACGCGCTCCTATGACGGCATGCGTGCCTACCGGCAGTCGAAGATCGCGCTCGGGCTGTTCGCCCTGGAGCTGGACCGCCGGAGCGCGCGCGGCGGCTGGGGCATCACCAGCAACCTCTCCCACCCGGGAGTCGCGCCCACGAGCCTGCTGTCGGCGCGACCTGAGCTCGGTCGCGCGACGGACACGCCGGAGGTCCGGATGATCCGCTGGGCCTCGGCACGCGGACTGGTCGTCGGAACGCCGGAGACGGCGGCCCTTCCCGCCCTGCTGGCTGCCACATCCGGCCGCGGGGGTCTGCTCTTCGGCCCCCGCGGCCTCGGGCACCTCGGCGGCATGCCCGCGGAGCAGCGCCTCTACCGGCCGCTGCGCAGCGTCACCGATGCGGAGCGCATCTGGGAGGTGTCGGAAGGGCTCATCGGCACACCGTTGCCCAGCTGACTCAGGCGAGTACCGCGAGAGGCCGGCCCAGCGCACCGGTCAAGGAGATTGTTGCCTCCGGAGGGCGCGGAGCGTACGCTTTTGAACATGTTCAGTAATTCACGATCGCCTCGCATCGCGATCACCGGCGGCACCGGCTTCGTCGGCCGGCATCTGGCGGGTCGCTACCCGGAGGAACAGGTCGTGCTGGCATCGCGCCGGAGCGGCGTGGACGTCACCGATGCCGAATCGCTGGCGCGCGCCTTCGAGGGGTGCGATGTGGTCGCGCACTTCGCCGGGATCAACCGGGAGATCGGCTCCCAGACGTTCCAGCGCGTGCACGTGGACGGCACTGCCGCCGTGATCGACGCCGCGCGGCGAGCCGGGGTGCGCAAGCTCATTCTGCTTAGCTTCCTCCGTGCCCGGCCAGGGACGAACTCCGGGTACCACCAGTCGAAGTGGGAGGCAGAGGAGCTGGTTCGTGCATCAGGGCTGGACTACACGATCCTGAAGGCCGGCATGATCTACGGCCGCGGGGACCACCTCGTGGACCACCTCAGCCGCACGGTCCAGACCCTGCCGCTGTTCGCGGCGGTCGGTCTCCACGAGAAGCCGATCGCACCGATCGCGGTGGAAGAGCTCGTCGACGTCACCGTCGCCGCCATCGACGGCCGGCTCCCGCGGAGCACGGTGGCGGTGCGGGGCGGCGAGACCCTGATGCTCAGCGACGCCGTCCGGCGTGTGGCCGCCACGATCGGACGACGGGTGTGGGTTCTGCGCGCACCCATCGCCTTCCACTACGTCCTCGCGCAGCTGGCCGAGTGGACGATGCGCGTACCGCTGCTGGCCAAGGCCCAGGCGATGATGCTCGCCGAGGGCGTTGTGGAGGCGGCACCTCCCGCCGACGAGCTGCCCGACGATCTCGCCCCTCGTCGACTCTTCGACACCGACGCCATCCGTGCCGCACTGCCCGACGCCGGACGTTTCGGTCTCGCGGATCTCCGCGGGCGCGGATAGCCACCGTCCTGCGGCACGCTCACCCCGCGTCATGGAGCGAACGCGGGAGGACGGCCGGCAGGCATGCTCTCGCGGGCGCGGGGACGCCGAGGTCCATATGCCCGTACGGGCATATGGACCTCGTCGGCCCGATCGGTGATCGCTGCGGATATGACGAAGTGCCAGTCCCTCGGGAGCCCGGTCAAACTCGGAGCGCCCGCCACGGCGTCAGCCCGACGCCGTTACGGCGGCGACGACCTCCAAGAACTTGCGCGCCGTGGCGGAGGGCTCGGCCCCCAGCCACACAGCCGTGAGAGGACGTTCGATCCGCAGCCCACGGATCGGCACCGGCACGAGCCGGGCGGCACGGATGTCATCGGCCACCGCAAGGGCGCTGAGGGCGCCCGGGGCGAGCCCACCCATCACAGCGCTGCGAACGGCGAGGGTCGTCGAGAGCACCGCGGCAGGAGCCGCGAAGTCGCCGTGACCGGCATGGGCCAGCGCGTCCTCCAGCGCCTGTCGCGTGCCACTTCCCACTTCTCGAACCACGAGGCTCGTGGCCGCCAGGTCGGCGGCAGACACTCGACCGCGCGTCGCCCACGGATGCCCACGGGGGACCACCACCACGATGGCGTCGCGGGCGACGACGACGGATCCGAGATCGCCGGGGGCGACGGGAGTCTCGACGAAGCCCAGGTCCGCGGAGCCGGAGCGCACCGCCTCGATGACGGCCGTGCTGTTCGCGGCCTCCAGCCGAATGGCGGGGCCGTCGTCGCCCGTCGAGACACGCCACGCGGCCACCCAGGCAGGCATCAGGTGTTCGGCGATCGTCAGGCTGGCCGCGACCCGGACGGTGCCGCGCCGGTCGGTGCGGAGTGCCGCGGTGGCCGCGGCGAAGTCATCGGCGGCGGCGAGCAGCGGCGCCGCCCACCCCACCACGAGTTCACCGGCCGTCGTCAATCGGGACCCTCGGGCAGAGCGTACGAGCAGGACGGCATCCAGTGACGACTCCAGCGCCCGGATGCGCGCGGACACCGCTTGCTGACTGATGCCCAGGTGCGCGGCGGCAGCGGAGATGCTGCCGCCGGTCGCGGCGAGCGTGAGCGCACGTACGGCGTCGAGGTCGGGTTCTGCAGCCATGTTCGCTCCTTCGGTCACAACCATAGCTTGTGACCTGAACGCGAACGCGGACTGCCGCCCGACCCCCGTCGGCACAAGCCTGGAGTCATGACCATCTCCCCCGTCGTTCGGTCCACCCTTCCCGGAGTGGGCGTGTGTCTCCTCGCCGCAGGCGTGTCGTACGCGGTCAGCCGTGTCGTGCCGGGTGCCAGCGCCCTGATTGTCGCGATCGTCCTCGGCGTGGTCGTCACGAACACGGTTCCGATCCCGACGGCGCTCACGGGCGGCATCGACTTCTCCGCGAAGAAGCTGCTGCGTGCGGGCATCGTGCTTCTCGGGCTGCAGGTGGCTCTCACGGACATCGCGGGCCTCGGCGTACCCGTCCTGATCGTGGTGGCGGGCATCGTCGCGGGCGGGCTCCTGGGCACCCTGCTGCTCGGACGCCTGCTGCGAGTGCCCGCCGGTCTGACGCTGCTCATCGCCTGCGGCTTCTCGATCTGCGGAGCCGCCGCGGTCGCGGGTGCCGCCGGGGTCACGGATCCGGACGATGAGGCCGAGCAGGATACTGTCACAGCCGTGGCGCTGGTCGTGATCTTCGGCACGCTCATGATCGGGCTCATCCCTCTCGCCTCCGCGCTGCTGGGGCTCGATCCCCGAATTGCGGGGATGTGGGCGGGCGGCTCGATCCACGAGATCGCGCAGGTCGTCGCGGCGGGCGGCATCATCGGCGGCGGAGCGCTCACGGTGGCGGTCGTCGTCAAGCTCGCCCGGGTGCTGCTGCTGGCCCCGGTGATGGCGGCGCTGAGCGTCCGGGAGCGCCGTCTCAGCCGCCTCCACCGCACCGACGGGCCGTCCCGCAGACACCTTCCCCCGATCGTTCCCGCCTTCGTGATCGGCTTCATGCTGATGGTGCTCGTCCGGTCGTTCGTTCCGGTGCCCGAGCCCGTTCTCGCGGTCGGCGGTGCGGTGCAGACCACGCTGCTGGCTGCCGCGATGTTCGGGCTCGGCTGTGGCGTTCGTCTCCGCAGCCTGCTGCGCGTGGGCGCCCGCTCATTCGCCCTCGCAACCCTGTCGACGCTGCTGGTGACCGGCCTTGCCTACGTCGGCGTGACGCTCGCTGCCTGAGCCGGAACCCCGTTCATTGCGCGCGATTGAACCCTATTCGCGCGGAATTGGAGCCAGGTGCGCGCAATGAAACCGGGGGGCTACTCCGCCACGGAGCCGCCGCGGCCGATCTGCTCGTACGCCGCCGGGTCGGTGCGCCGGATGCGCAGCGCCCACGCGATCCCGGCGAATCCGGGCACGATGACGAGCGCGGGCAAGACGAAGGTGGCCGCGGTGGGCTCGTCCTGATCGAGCAGGACGTTGAAGTTCACGAGGATCAGGACCAGCACGATGAAGAGCGCCGCCCCCGCCACGACCGGAGCGATGAGGCGGCTTCCCGCACCCACGTCACGCGCGTCCCGGCGGAAGAAGCCGATCACGGCGAGAGCCACCACGAACATCAGGAGCACGAGCCCCAGCGCTCCGGTGTTCGTCAGCCAGGAGAAGAGCGTCACGACGGGGAAGAGCGGACCCAGCTCCGAACCGGCCCCGAAGGCCGCGAACACGAGAACCACGACCACCGCGATCGCGCTCTGGGTAAGAGACCCGGCCCACGGGGCGCCGTGACGACGGCGGAGGGCGGCGAGGCGCCCGGGAAGCACGCGTTCGCGACCGAGGGAGAAGAGGTACCGCGCCACGGCGTTGTGGAAGGAGACCAGGGCGGCGAACAGGCTCGTGATGAACAGCACCGACATGAGATCCACCATCAGGCTGCCGAACTGAGCTCCGATGAACCCGAAGAACAACGGCGGACCCGCCTCCTCCGGTGTGATGCCGCTTCCGGTGATCTTGTCCGATCCCACGGCGAGCGCGAGTGCCCACGACGAGAGGGCGTAGAACGCCCCGATGATGAGGACGGCGCTGAACGTCGCCCGCGCCACGGTGCGCTTCGGATCCTTCGCCTCCTCGCCGTAGATGGCGGCCGACTCGAAGCCCATGAAGGCCGCGATGCCGAAGACCAGAACCGCGCCGATCCCCGGCGTGAACAGTTCCGCGGGCGAGATCGGCCGGGCGGTGAAGCCTTCGGCAGGGTTCGCGAACGCAGCGATGTCGAACACCAGGACGGCCGCGAACTCGAGCAGCACGAACAGACCCAGCACGCGCGCCGAGAGGTCGACGCGATTCACGCCCATCACCGCGACGACCGCGATGCACACCAGCACGGGGATCCACCACGGCACGTCCCAGCCGAGCTTCTCGGCGAGAAGCGTGGAGACCTGAAAGCCGAACATGCCGTATATGCCGATCTGCATGCAGTTGTACGAGACGAGGGCGATGAGCGCAGCCCCCACGCCGACGGGCCGCCCCAGGCCCTGCGCAGCATAGGCGGAGAAGGCTCCCGCGTTCGTCACGAATCGGCTCATCGCCGCGTACCCGACCGCGAACGTCGCGAGGGCGATCGCGAGGACGACGTAGGCGATGGGGATCGCAACCGAGCCGGTCACCGAATACGCGGTCGTCGCTCCCCCGGCGATCACGGTCAGTGGCGCAGAGGCGGCGATGATCATCATCGTGATCGCGGGCGCGCCCAGGCGACGGCGCGTGGCGGCGGGGGCGGCGGTCAGCAGATCGGGCGAGGCGCTCATGGGAACTCCAGTGTTCATCGAGTGCAGGTGGGGTGCCGTCAGTCTCGTGCGCCGCGCACCACGGGCGTTGTCCGTTTCCGCACGGCTGTTGACCACACTCGCAGGGTGAGTTCGCGCCCGTAGGGTGATGTCGTGGTCAATTCTCCTGGACGTGAAGCCCTGCTGCGCTCGACCATCGCGGTCGTCGCCGATCAGGGGCTGCGAGCACTCACCTATCGCGCCGTCGCCGCCCATGCGGGGGTCTCCCACGGCCTGGTCCGCCACCATTTCGGCTCCCGTGACCAGCTCATCACGGCGGCCCTGGAGTACGCGGTGGAGGAGAGCCTGCGTGAGACCAGCATGCGCACGCCCTCGATGACGGCGGCGGAGTTCGCCTCCGGCATCGAGTCGGCCACCGGCCGGGACATGAGCGTCGAGGCGTTCCAGTACGAACTGCTCCTCGAATCGCGCCGGCGCCCCGAGCTGCGCGAGCACGTCACGCGCTACTACGAGGCGTACCGGCGCGCGACCACCGAGCGGATGCACGAGCTCGGCATTCACGACGACGATCTGATCGCCGCGATCTGGTTCGCCCTGGACGGCATGGTGCTCAAGGAGCTGGTGCTCGGCGAGAGTGCGGACATCGAGCGGGCTCTCGCACGCATCAGACGCCTGATCGCGGAGGTCGCGCGCACCAGCTGACACCGTCAGAGGCCGTCGAACGCCCGCGGAAATCGCTTGACTATCCATTTGGATAGTCCTAGTCTCGGCTCCACTGAGAACGAACCAAAGGCGGTTTTCCATGCACTCGATGCGCTCCCCTCACGTCACCATCGTCGGCGCCGGCTTCTCCGGTCTGGTCGCCGCGCGCGAACTGGAGGCGAACGGCGTCGACGTCTCGATCTTCGAGGCTCGCGATCGCATCGGCGGCAGGGCCTGGACGGACGAACGCCTGGGACACGCGCTGGAGATGGGCGCCACCTGGGTGCACTGGATGCAGCCGTTCATCTGGACGGAGATCGCGCGCTACGACCGCTCGATCCACCCGAGCCCCGTGGCCGACACCGCCTACTGGATCAGCGCCGGTCAGGTGCACTCCGGCACGGAGGCCGAACTGGACGCGAAGCTCGAACGCCCTCAGACGGAGATCTTCGCCGGCTCCCGCGAGTTCTTCCCCTTCCCGCACGACCCGCTGCACATCCTCGACAGCGCCGATGCGGACCTGATCGATCGCTTCCGCGCCGCCGATGAGGGCGGCGTGCTCGACGCGCTCCGCGACGGCGACTTCAGCCAGGAGGAGATCGACCTGGCTGATGCGTACTGGTCGGCCGGGTACAACGGCCACACCGCGAGCGCGTCCCCGCTAATGGCCAAGCACTGGGCAGCTCTCAGCGATCACCGGCTCTCCCTGCTGGACGAGCAGACCCTGCGGTACAAGCTGGTGGGCGGCATGCGCGGCATCTACGAGGCCATCGCCGCCGACCTCCGCGCCCCGATCACGCTGAACACCGCCGTCACCGCCGTGGCTCACACCGAATCCGGCGCCGCCGTCACCCTCGCCGACGGCACGGTCGTGGACTCCGACGCCGTGATCGTCACGGCACCGCTGGGAGCGCTGGACCGCATCGCGTTCGTGCCGGAGCTTCCCGCGGAGGCACGTGCGGTGATCGACGCCGGGTTCAACTCCACGGGTTTCAAGATCTGGATCAAGGTCCGCGGCCATCACTCCCTGATCGCCTACGCACCCACCGGACACCCCCTGGCCCTGATCCGCAGCGAGTACTTTCTCGACGACGACACCACGATCCTCGTGGGATTCGGGCCGGACCACTCGCGCATCGACCTGCACGACCCACAGAGCGTGCAGGAGATCATCCGCGCCTGGCGTCCCGATCTGGAGGTGATCGAGACGACCGGTCATGACTGGGTGGCCGACCCCTGGTCCGGACAGACCTGGGCAACGCCCCGATCGGGGCAGTTCCTCCATGGCTGGAGCCTGTTCCGGGACACCAGCACGCGGCTGCGATTCGCCGGAGCCGACTGGGCGTCGGGATGGAACGGCGTGGTGGTGGACGGCGCCATCGAGACCGGCATCACCACAGCCCGGCGACTGCTGGCCGACCTGAGGCGTTGATCCCGTGACCACGACAGTCCGGGAGCCTCTGCTGGACTTCTCCCAGTTCCGCACCGCGGTGAACGACTCCTTCGTCCCGCTGCAGGTCACCTCCGACCACCCCGACCCGTTCGCGGGCCGTATCCGTCATGCCGAGCGCGATGGCGTCCACCTCTCGCTCGTGGAGGCGACAGCGCACCAGGTGGAGCGCACACCCGCCCTCATCGCCGCGCAGCAACGGCACTGCGTCAAGGTCGGGATGCAGCTGAACGGGCGCGGAATCCTGGTGCAGGACGGTCGTGAGACTCTTCTCGAGCCGGGTTCGCTGAGCATCTACGACACCTCGCGGCCATACTCGCTGGCCTTCGACGGCCCGTTCCGCAACTTCGTGGTGATGATCCCTGCCGATCGCATCGAACTGCCGCTGGATGCCGTGTCCCACCTCACGGCAGCGCCGCTGCACCGAGCGGGCGGCGCTGCTTCGCTGGTGACCGGCTTCCTTCGCTCCCTCGCCGCAGACCCCGGGACCATTACGGGTCCGGTCGGCTCGCGCCTCGCCCGCAGCACGGTCGAGCTCATCGTCGCCCTGCTCTCACAGGAACTCGCCCACGCTCCCGCCGCGGCGGATCCCCGCCGGCAGCTGTTCGAGGAGGTGCTGCTCTACATCGAGGAGCACCTGCGCGAGAGCGATCTGGATCCCGCGCACATCGCCGCGGCGCACTTCATCTCGCCCCGCCTGCTGCACGCCCTCTTCCAGGAGAACGGGCGGAAGGTGAGCACGTGGGTGCGCCGACGCCGTCTCGAGCAGTGTCGTGTGCGTCTCGCCGACCCCGCGCTGGCACACCGCTCGGTGATGAGCATCGCCACCGACTGGGGCTTCACCGACCCCGCCCACTTCAGCCGCGTCTACCGTGCGGAATTCGGCTGCTCGCCCAGCAGCACGCGCACGACCGCGATCGACCACCACACGGAGGACACCAGCCATGCACACCTATGACGACCTGCTTGATGCCGTCGCCTCGGCCCACCACCCCGCGCGCGAGGTTCTCGATCCCGCCACGGGCGAGGTGATCGGCCGCGCTCCCGCCGGCGATGCCTCCCAGCTGGCACCGGCGATCGAGCGCGCGCGCCGCGCTCAGCCGGCGTGGGCAGCACTGTCCGACGACGACCGATGCGCCACGCTGTCACGAGTAGCGGATGCGGTCGAGGAGTCGGCCGAAGCGCTGGCCCTCCTGCTCTCCCGCGAGCAGGGGAAGCCGCTGAACGGACCGAACGCCCGCTTCGAGGTGGGCGCGTGCGTGGCCTGGCTGCGTGCCACCGCTGCGACGCCGCTGCCGGTGGAGACGGTCGTGGACGACGGAGAGACATACGCGGAACTGCATTACCGGCCGATCGGCCTCGTCGGAGCGATCACACCCTGGAACTGGCCGATGATGATCGCCATCTGGCAGATCGCGCCCGCGCTGCGGATGGGCAATGCGGTGGTCGCCAAGCCGTCGGAGTACACCACGCTCAGCGGACTCGCGCTGGCCGCGGTCATGAACGAGGTGCTCCCGGACGGCGTCCTGACGATGATCACCGGCGACGGCGCGGTTGGTGCCGCACTGGTGGCGGACCCCGCCTTCGGCAAGATCATGTTCACCGGATCCACGGCGACGGGGCAGCGCATCGTGGCGGCGTCCGCGCCGAACCTGACCCGGCTCACCCTGGAACTCGGGGGAAATGATGCGGGCATCGTACTGCCCGACGTCGACCCACGAGCCATCGCCGAGGACCTGTTCTGGGGCGCGTTCATCAACACCGGTCAGACGTGCGCCGCCCTGAAACGGCTCTACGTCCACGACGACGTCTACGACGCCGTGGTGGAAGCCCTCCACGAGGTGGCCGCGGGCATGCCGATGGGTGTGGGAACCGATGAGGCCAACGTTCTCGGGCCACTGCAGAACCGGATGCAGTGGTCGGTGGTCGACCGCCTCGTCGAGGCCGCACGTGACAGCGGAGCACGCATCGTGATGGGCGGGGATCCCGACCGGCAGGCACCCGGGAACTTCTACCCGACCACACTGGTCGCCGACATCGCACCCGAGAACCCGCTGGTGCTGGAGGAGCAGTTCGGCCCGGCACTGCCGATCGTCCGCTATCGCGATGTGGAGGAGGCCATCGCCCTCGCGAACGGGGTGTCGGTGGGCCTCGGCGCATCGGTGTGGACTGCCGACCGGGATCGGGCGCGGGAGATCGCGAGCCGGCTGCAAGCCGGAACGGTCTGGATCAACTCGCACGGCGGGGTTCACCCGCTCATCCCGTTCGGCGGGGTGAAGCAGTCGGGGTACGGCCTGGAGTTCGGCGTGGAGGGCCTGAAATCCGTGGCGGTACCGCAGGTGATCAACGGCTGACACCCGCAGCAGGACAGGGGATCCCGCCACCCTCGGGCGGGATCCCCTGTCCTTCGTTTTCCTCCAGGGCCTTCGCGACCCTTGACACCGGCGCGGGACGCCGCCATTCTGTGAGTGCCGAATTTACTACGTTGTAAATTCATGAGGAACGAGAGGAATCAACGTTGATGAAAACTCGCAGAGACACCGCGAACCGGAGGCGACGAATCGCAGCCGCGCTCACCGTCGCGGCGGTGAGCTGCGGCGCGCTACTCGTCGCCCAGCCCGCACTCGCTGACACCGACGGCAGCAGCGATCCGTGGATCTCGCAGCCCGCGGACGGGGTGCACCGTTTCACCGTCCCCCACAGCGCGGTTCTCGCCGCCGTGGGCACCACCCCCGCCACCGTGAGAGTGGAGGGGAACTTCGGACCCGGCCACGAGATGTCACTGCTGAACCTGGATCGCAGCGGCAACAACTGGGTGGCCAACATCGGCCCGCTCGCGCCCGGCCAGTACTACTTCCAGTACGAGGCGACTATCGCGGGAAGCGAGACCGAAGTCGGATTCCGCAACCCCGACACCGCGCAGACCGTGACCGCACAGCCGACCTGGAGCACGTTCTTCGTCGAGGGTGCATCGGCGGCCTGGCAGGCAGACGTCCCCGCCGGCGGTGAACTGACCACATTCACCTACGACAGCGTGGTGCAGGACGGGGAGCGGTCCGCGCAGGTGTGGACGCCGCCGAGCTACGATCCCGGTCGCGCCGAGCCGTATCCGGTGCTGTACCTGCTGCAGGACAGCGGCCAGGCGTACAGCGAGTGGACCGAGGTGGGGCGTGCCGCCCAGATCCTGGACAACCTCACCGTGGAGCAGCAGGCGGAGCCGATGATCGTCGTGATGGCCGACGGGACGTCGTCGGATGTGCGCACCGAGATCCTCGACAGCCTGGTCCCGGCCGTGCAGGACGAGTTCAACGCATCCACCGATGCCGCCGACCGGGCCATCGCAGGCATCGGACGCGGCGCCACGCAGGCGCTGAGCCTGATGGTGACCGATCCGGGCACCTTCTCGAAGGTCGGGTCCTTCTCCGGGAGTCTCCTGAGCAGCATCAGCGCCTCCCGCGCAGCGCTCATCAACGAGGGCACCGATCTGCTGCGTCTGTACGTCGGAAACGTCACCGACCGCTCGTACAACCAGAACGTCGCGCTGGCAGCGAAGCTCGACGCCGCGGGGGTCGAGTATGAATCGGACGGTTCCGACCCAGCCTCGGGTGATGTCTGGGAGACCTGGCAGCGTGCCCTGCACGACTTCGCGTCGCGCGTGTTCACACCGGTGGACGAGCACGGCATGAGTGAGGGCCACAGCGCGCTGACGGAGGCTCATTCGCTGCCTGCCCCCGGCACCACCCCCACCCCGTGGATCGAGGAGAACGGCGTGGTCACGTTCGAGACCGCGGAGTTCGCCACCGCGAAGAACGTGAACGTGTGGGCGAACTGGGGACCGGCCGGCGGCTGGTTGCGCATCCCGATGGTCCGCGACGGTGACCGCTGGCGGCTCACGGTGGCCGGCCTGGAGGGTGGCTCGTACTACTACCGCCTCACCGGCGACCGCGTGGACCGCAAGGACACCGGCAACCCCACGGTGGTCAACTCCGAGCCGAACTGGAGCACCTTCTACGTCGACGGCGACACGCTGCGCGCGCAGTTCACACGGGACGTGGCTCCCGAGCTGCGTGGCGAGGTGACGACGATGAGCTACACCAGCACCGCGAACGCCGAGAGCCGTTCCGCGTACGTCTGGACGCCTCCGGGCTACGACCCCGACCGCGCCGAGGCCTACCCGGTGCTGTACCTGCAGCATGGCGGCGGGCAGACGTGGAGCGACTGGATCCAGGTGGGCCGCGCGGCCCAGATCCTGGACAACCACTACGCGCTCGGCAACATCGTGCCCATGGTCGTGGTGATGGCGAACGGCAACGGAGTGGACTTCCCGCGGGAGATCACCGACGCGATCGTCCCCGCTTCACTCGCCGGGTACAACGTGAGCTCCGACCCGGAGCGACGGGGCATCGCGGGACTCTCCATGGGCTCGGGGCACGCGCTCGGCACCCTGTGGGCGAAGCCGGGTCAGTTCGCCTACATCGCAGGCTTCTCCGCCTTCAGCGCCCCACCGGCGAACGCCGACGTAGCGGC
The DNA here is from genome assembly GCF_021044885.1 of Microbacterium nymphoidis. Lineage (GTDB taxonomy): Bacteria > Actinomycetota > Actinomycetes > Actinomycetales > Microbacteriaceae > Microbacterium > Microbacterium nymphoidis. The sequence continues at coordinate 1,831,261 of NZ_JAJNOD010000001.1, forward strand.
GATCAATGCCGGCACGAAGCTGCTGTCGATCTACACCGGCGACATGCAGGACTTCACCTATCAGAACACCCTCACCCTGGTGGATGCCCTGGAGTCGCGGGGCATCGCGCATGAGTTCAACCCGCCGATCCCCGGCCCCCACAGCTGGGATGTCTGGCAGAAGGCGCTGATCGACTACCTGCCGAAGCTCTTCACGGCGGACACCAGCTCCGGGATCCCCGTGACGGCGTCCATCGCCGAGGGCGAGAACGGCGTGCTCGCGCTCACCGTGGCCGACTTCGGCGACGGCGTGGCACTGTCGGCGCCTCAGAACGCCGGTGATCGCCTGCGCCTGACCGGAGCGCTGCCCGAAGTCGAGGTGACGGACTCGCGGACCGCGCAGCAGGCGGGTCTCGGCGGATGGACCGTTGCCGCACAGGCGCGGGCGTTCACGTCAGCCGGTCGGACGATCGACGCGGGCCACCTCGGGTGGACACCTCGGGTGCTCACGCCGCGTGACGGTGTGACCGCCGGAGCGCCAGTCGCCTCGGTGCTCGACGGCGGGCTCGGCCTGGCGACACCGGGTGAACTCGCCAGCGCCAACGCCGCGGGGCGCTTCGGACAGGCCAAGCTCGACGCCGAGCTGAGGCTGGAGGTCCCGGTCGACGTTCAGCCGGGCCAGTACACCAGCGTCCTGTCCGTTTCCCTGTTCCCGGTCGACTGACCGCGAACCCGACAACGCGCGGCCGATCGGTCCCCACACCGATCGGCCGCGCCGGGGAGTTCCCATGTCCACACGTATCGCCACCGCGATCACCGTCCTTCTCGTCGGCCTCGGGGTGCTCCTCGGGGCCGGCCCCGCAACCGCAGACGATGCGGCTGCCGACCCGCCCGCGGGCACCACCTGGTCTCTGCAACCCGCCTCGTCCGAAGCGGCCGACGGCCGGGTATCGCTCCGCCAGCACGTCGACCCCGGTGCGACGGTCGACGAGCACCTCGCCCTCACCAACCACGGCGCCGACGCGGCGCGCTTCGCGGTGTATGCGAGCGACGGCGTGGTCACCGACCGCGGCAGCTTCGATCTGCTCCCGAGCGACCAGGCCCCGACCGACGGCGGCTCCTGGGTGGCGTTCGGCGATGTCGCTGCGGCGCAGCCGCGCGACGGCGGCGGGTTCACGATCGATGTCGCCGGGGGCGCCTCGATCATCATCCCGATCCGCATCGCGGTCCCCTCCGATGCCGCGCCGGGCGATCATCCGGCCGGAATCGTGGCCGAGTTGCTGGCGGACGCCCAGACCCAGGTTCACCTGTCGACGCGCGTGGGCGTGCGCCTTCACCTCCGTGTCAGCGGTGAGGTCGTGGCATCGCTGGCGGCGAAGGATGTGGACGTGCAGTACCGTCCCTCCGCGAACCCGCTCGCTCCCGGCGCGGTCGCCCTCTCCTTCGACATCGCCAATCGCGGCAACGTACGCCTCGCGGCCTCCAGCACCGTCACACTGACGGGTCCGTTCGGGATGCTTCCCGTCCGTGCCGATATCGCCACGGGGCGGGAGATCCTCCCCGGGCAGACGGCGCACGCCGAGGCGTCGCTACCGGTCTGGCCGCTGCTGCTCGGCTTCGGGGAGATCACGTTGCAGCCGCAGCCGGTCGGCTCCGATGAGATCGACGTCGCCCTGCGCACGAGCACCACCGCCGTCACGGTGTGGACCCCGCCGTGGATCCATCTCGGGGTCCTGCTGCTCACCGTGCTGGCATGGTGGCTCATCCGTCGGCAGCGAAAGCGCTCGGCCGCGCGTGTGCAGGCCGCCATCGACGCGGCCGTGGCCGCAGCGCGCAATTCCGAGCGGGAGGCCATTCCGGCCTAGATCGTGGGCACGGCGTCGGTCGCGGGACCGGGGAAGCCGGTGGACTCCCGCCGCACGATCTCAAAGCCCGGTTGCACCGTGCGTGGCGGACGCCGATCGCCCTTCTCCTCGATCCGTTCGATGAGGAGGGCGACGGCGTCGCGTGCGATCTGCTTGCTCCCGGCGTCGACGCTGGACATCGAGGGCATGGAGAAGCGCCCTTCGTCGATGTTGTCGAACCCGATGACCGCCACATCCTCGGGGACGCGGAGCCCCGCCTCGCCGAGCGCCCGCAACGTGCCGAGCCCCAGAGCGTCGTTGAGGGCGAACACGGCGTCAAAGGGCACGCCCGATGCGATCAGCTCACGGACCGCCAGCACGCCGGCGGTCCGGTTCCAGTGCGGAGCCATGCGCACGAGGCGGGGATCGAGCTCGACACCCGCCGCGGCCAGCGCCTCCTCGTACCCCGCGACACGCAGGGTCGCCGAGCTGGTGTCGATGGTGGGATCGGCCTCGGCTCCGATGATCGCGATTCGTCGACGCCCGATCTCCAGCAGATGCTCGACGGCTGCCCGCGCGGAGGCGACGTTGTTCATGGTGACGTGGTCCGTCGGTCCACCGAAGATGCGCTCTCCGAGCAGGACCAGCGGAAAGCCGGTGTTGAGGGCTTCCGCATCGGCCTGACCGAGCGCGTACGGGCTGAAGAGGAGACCATCGGTCAGACGGAGCCGGCCTCCGCTGATCACCTGGAGCTCGCGCTCCCGATCGCCGCTGGTCTGCTCCACCACGACGCCCAGACCATGGGTGTCCGCGGCCCGGATGACCGCGTCTGCGAGCTCAGCGAAGTAGTTCTCGCTCAGAGCGGGAACAGCCAGCCCGATGACTCCCGTGCGTCCGGACCGGAGACCACGGGCGGAGAGATTCGGGCGATAACCCAGCTCGGCGATCGCAGCTCGGACGCGGTCGCGCATCTGCTGACGGACGTGCGGATAGTCGTTGATGACGTTCGAGACCGTCTTGATCGACACTCCCGCCAGACGTGCGACGTCGTGCATCGTCGGCTCCATCGCATCACTCCCCACGCGTCTGCGGACGTCCTCTCACTCTATCGTCGCCGCACCGCCGAACCCGCACGCCGAGACGCACCACGGCGGAGCCCGTCCGTGAACGGACCCCGCAGTGGTGCGTCTCGGCTGGGATCAGGAGTCGGCCGGCGCCAGGCGGATGACGGACCAGGACACGGGTGGCAGCACGGCGTGCAGGCGGTCGTGGGCGATCCCGGTCGTGGTGTTCGGCCGTGGCGCCACCGAGCTGTCGTCGTCCGCGGTCGCGCTCCAGGTGTGATCGGGATGGGACAGCGTGAGTGAGTCCACGATGCGCAGCGCTCTGAATCCGCCGAGGCGTGCCTCCAGCGCAAGCTCGTCGGTCGTGGACCGGTTCACCGCGAGGATCACGACCTCGCCGGTCGACGGATCGTGTGTGGCGACCGCGTCGATGGCGTCGACCTCGCCGAACTTGGTCGTGGGGATACGGGGCGATTCGATGGCGAGGCGAAGGACATCACCCTGGGCGAACCGCGAGGTCAGCGCAAAGGGATGAAAGATCGTCTGCTTCCAGGACCGCCCACCCGGCTCCGTCATGATCGGCGCGATCACGTTGACGAGCTGCGCCAGCGACGCGGCGTGCACGCGATCACTGTGGCGCAGCAGGGAGATCAGCAGCCCGCCGACCACCACCGCGTCGGCGACGTTGTACCGGTCTTCGAGCAGCACGGGCGCCACCGGCCAGTCATCGCCGGTGGGCGGTTGCGACTCCGCGCGGTGCTGGTACCAGACGTTCCACTCGTCGAAGGAGATGTTGATGGTCTTCGTGTGCTTGCCCGCCGCGCGCACCGCGTCGGCTGTCGCCGTCACCGAATCGATGAAGTGGTCCATGTCGACCGCACTGGCGAGGAAGGAGGCGAGGTCGCCGTCCTCCTCCCAGTAATAGGCGTGCGCGGAGATGTAGTCCACCTGCTCGTACGTCTCGGTCAGCACGATGCGCTCCCACTCACCGAAGGTCGCGATCGCCGATCCCGAAGAGCCGCACACCACCAGCTCCAGTCCCGGATCCATCATGCGCATGGCGCGCGCGGTCTCCGCCGCCAGGCGGCCGTACTCCTCGGCCGTCTTATGACCGACCTGCCACGGACCGTCCATTTCGTTGCCGAGGCACCACATCCGGATCCGGTGCGGGTCGGCCGTGCCGTTCGCGCGACGTCGTTCCGCCCACGCCGGGCCCGCCGGCACGTTGCAGTACTCCAGCAGGTCCAGCGCCTCCTGAACTCCCCGGGTCCCGAGGTTCACCGCCATCATCGGCTCGACCCCGGCCTTCGCGGCCCAGCGCATGAACTCGTCGACGCCCACGGTGTTGGGCTCCATGGAGTGCCAGGCCAGATCCAGCCGCGCGGGACGTTCCGCCACCGGGCCGGTGCCGTCCTCCCAGCGATAGCCCGAGACGAAGTTGCCGCCCGGGTACCGCACCGTGGACACCCCGAGCTCACGCGTCAGCTCGATCACATCCTCGCGAAACCCGTCCGCGTCAGCTCGGGGGTGGTCGGGGTCGTGGATGCCCGTGTACACGCACCGACCCAGATGCTCGACGAAAGCGCCGAACGTGCGACGACGGACGGGGCCGACGACGAATGCGGGGTCGACGGTGAGGGAAGCGGTGAGCATGAGGTGGTTCATTCCTTCGTGGGGAGTCAAGAAGGTGCGGGCGGACGAAGCGTCGCCCGCCCGCACCTCGGGGTGGCTGGTTACTGACCCAGCTCGTTCTTCAGGTCGGACTGCGCCTGTTCGAGCGCCTCCTTCGCCGGTGTGCCGGTCTCGTAGATCTCGTTGAGCGTCACCGTGCGGAACTGGTTGTCCACCTTGGGGAGGTTCTGGTTGGAGAACGACTGGAAGTGACCGATCCCGGACTTCACCGAGTTGAGCACGTCGAACAGGTTCGTCTGGAAGTACTTGTTGAACTTGTTGTCCGGGTTGTGCGTGACGGCCTCGTCCTCCCACACGGACATGTTCACCGGGTCGAAGCCGAGTACCTCCCACACGGCGACGTTGGCCTCGCGGGAGAGTTTCGCGTAGGCCACGAACTCGCTCGCCAGCTCCTTGTTCTCGCTCTTGTCCATCACCGCGGTTCCCGTCCCGCCACCACCGATGGTGAGCACGTCGGAGCCCGGAACCTGCGGCGCCGGGGCGATCGCGATCTTGCCCTCGAGGTCGGGCATGTAGTCCACGAAGCGCGAGGTGTACCAGGCGGGGTACACGATCGCCGCGAAGTCGCCCTTGTTGATGGCGCCGAAGGCCTCTTCGTTGTCGGGGCTGCCGCCGGGGATGGTCGAGAGCGCGCCCGCCTCCTTCATCCCCTGGAACATCTCCATGGTCTTGACCACCTCGGGGCTGGTGACGTCCACATCCCCCAGGCCGTCGTCGGTGAACAGCTGACCGCCGTTCTGCGCGATCGCCAGCGGCTCGGTGAAGAAGACTCCCGTGCTGGCCACGCTGAACGCCTTGCCCGTCGACGAGTTGTAGGTGGTGCCGGCCTTCGCGAAGTCGTCCCAGGTCTTGATGGTGGTGTAGTCGATTCCCGCGGCTTCGAGCAGCTCGGTGTTGTAGAAGGCCACGAACGCACCCACGTGCGTGGGGTAGCCGTAGATCTTTCCGTCCCGGCTGTACAGGTCCAGGCGGGCCTGCACGATGTCGTCCACGTAGGGCTGCGCCGCCGCGGTGAGATCGGCCAGCGGCGGCTTGTCACCCTTGACGAAGTTGCGGAACTTGCCGACCTCGATGTCGGCCAGGTCGGGAAGGCCCTGCCCCGAGTTCACGGCGAGCAGCAGCTTGTCGTGCATGTCCTGGTACGGGTAGACGGTGATGTCGAGATCAATGGCCTTGTCGGGGTTCTCCTCGTTCCACTTCTCGGCCATCTCCTCGTAGACCTGGCCGTGGAGTTCGGCGAACACCCACATGTCCAGCTTCGTGGCGCCACCCGCGGCGGCATCGTCGCCTCCGCCGGCGGGACCTCCGGAGGCGCCGCAACCGGAGAGGACTCCGACGGCGACTCCGGCCACGACGGCCGCCGTGGCGATCTGTCGAATGCGCATAGTGATACTCCTGACTGTGTGTTGGGGGTACTGCAAGGGGGGGTCGATAAGCCGATGGCGCGGGCCCTCAGCCCTTCACGGCTCCGGCGGTCATTCCTTCGACGAAGAACCGCTGGAATGCCAGGAAGAGGATGAGGATCGGGATCAGCGAGAAGAACGATCCGATGATCAGCAGCTCGTAGTTATTGCCGTAGGGCGTGAGCAGCGTGTTGAGACCGATCGGCAGCACGAACTTCTCCGGCGAGCGCAGCACCAGCAGCGGCCAGAGGAAGTTGTTCCAGATCGTCATGGCGTTGAGAATCGCCATCGCCGCAAAAGCGGGTTTCGCGATGGGGATGATCAGCCGGAAGAAGATGCCGAATTCGGACACTCCGTCCACGCGTCCGGCCTCCAGGATCTCCTTCGGTATCCCGAGGAAGTACTGACGGAAGAAGAAGATCGTGACCGCCTGCGCCAGGAAGGGAAGCACGACGATCCAGTACTGGTCGGCAGCGCCCAGGTCGTTCACCTGCACGTACAGCGGCAGCATGAGCATCTCGAACGGGATGGTCATCAGGATGATCACCAGGATGAAGCCGAGGCTCTTGCCGCGGAACTCGTACATCGCGAATCCGTATGCGACGAACGAGCTCACCAGCAGTGTTCCCACCACCTGCACGATGGTCAGTACCAGGCTGTTCCAGAACCACTGGAAGTACAGTCCCGAGTCGGTGAAGAGCATCGTGTAGTTGTCAACGCTCAGCTCGGAGAAGTCGATGGCGAACGAGATGCCGTTGCGGATCACATCGTTGCCGTCCTGGAACGTGCCCACGAAGATCGCGAACACCGGCACCAGGGAGATCAGAGCGATGACGATCAGGAACGCACTCTGGATGAGTCCGACGGCGCGACGACTCAGCGGCGGGCGCCGGGTTGCGGGGATCGCGGCAGTCTCGATGTCGGTGAGGGTGGGCCGGCTCATCGTGTGGACTCCTTCTTGAACGTTCCCGTCGCGGTGAGCTGGGTGAGGTTGATCGCGAGCACCAGCACGAGGAGCACCACGCCCACGGCGGAGGCGAAGCCGAGGTCGTTTTCCTGGATGCCCTTGCGGTAGAGGTAGCCGACGATGGTGAGCCCCTGGTTGTTCGGGGAGTTGTTTCCGGCGTAGAGCATGAAGCTCTCCAGGAACATCGCCAGACCGCCGTACACGCTGATGGTGGTGACGTAGACGATGGTGGGCTTGAGTCCGGGAAGGGTGACGTTGAAGAATTGCTGGATCTTGCTTGCGCCGTCGATCGATGCCGCCTCGTAGTACTCCGTCGGAATCGCCTGCATGCCGGCGAGGAAGTACATGGTGTTGACACCGGCCCACCGCCAGAGGGCGAGCAGGAGCAGCGCGCCGAGACCGGTGAGGTCTTCCCGGAGCCAGCGCACCGGGCCGAAGCCGAAGAAGTCGGCGATCTGGTTCATGAGACCGGAATCCGTCTCGGCGAACATCAGGCGGAAGACGATGCCGGCGACCACGACCGACGTGAGCGCGGGGACGAACAGCGAGGATTTGAAGAAGTTCTTGATCCGGCTGCTGCCCACCTTCGCATTGATGATGGCAGCGAGGATCATCGGGATCGGCACGAGCAGGATGAGCGTCAGCACCATGTAGCGAAGGCTGTTGAACATCGCCTTCCAGAACACCTGGTCCTTCCACAGCCGCTCATAGTTGGCGGTTCCGATGAACGTCGCCTCGCCGTAGAGCACCTCCTGGAAGCTCATGATCACCGAGCGTGCGACCGGGATCAGCCAGAAGACGAGCAACGTCAGCAGGAACGGCAGGATGAACAGGTAGGGCGCGAGACGCTGGTTGTAGAGCAGCTTCTTCATGCGAGGGCGGTTCCTCGGGCTCGATCGGTCATTGCACTTTCTTCCTTGAAGTGATGCCTCGACGGTGAGTTCTTCGCCGGCGGCGGCGACGACGGACGTCGAGTGTGTCGATCACGAAAACTCCGCCTGATACCGACGGGATCGCAATCTTCCTTGACAGAACGATGCTGTTCCGCCATAGATTTACAACGTTGCATATCAGTATCCACGATCTTCCCCGTCGCGCAAGTCATCGCGGGCGATCGGTGAAAGCGAAGGACGGAGAGAACCCATGTCAGGCGAGATCTGGCGCGACCCCGCGGTCGATATCGAGACGAGGCTCGACGCGGTGATCGCCGCACTGAGCCCGGAGGAGAAGGTTGCCCAGCTGGGCGGATTCTGGGCTGACCAGCGCACCTCGGACGACATCATCGCCCCGATGCAGGACGTCTTCTCGGACGGGCGGTCCCCCTTCGAGCACGTCACCCGTCACGGCATCGGCCAGCTCACCCGCGTGTTCGGCACGGCGCCGGTGAGCGCACGGGAGGGGATGATCCGGGTCCAGCAGTCACAGCGCCACCTGATCGAGAACACGCGCACCGGCATCCCGGCGGTCGTCCACGAGGAGTGCCTCACCGGCTTCACCACGCTGGGCGCCACCGTCTACCCCACGGCACTCGCGTGGGGCGCGACATTCTCGCCGGACCTCGTGGCGGAGATGGCCACCGCCATCGGGCGCGACCTCGCGGCCGTCGGCGTGCATCAGGGCTTGTCCCCCGTGCTCGACGTGGTGACCGATTATCGCTGGGGGCGCGTCGAGGAGACCATGGGCGAGGATCCGTACGTGGTGGCCACGCTCGCAGCGGCGTACGTCTCGGGCCTGCAGAGCGCGGGCGTCATCGCCACGCTCAAGCACTTCGCCGGGCACGCCACCTCGCGCGGCGGCCGCAATCATGCACCGGTGTCGATGGGCGAACGGGAACTGCGCGACCTCGTGCTCCCACCCTTCGAGATGGCGGTGCGTGAGGCCGGCGCCCGGAGCGTGATGAACTCCTACACCGAGACCGACCGCGTTCCGGCGGCGGCGGACCGATGGCTGCTCACCGATCTCCTGCGCGGCGAATGGGGCTTCGAGGGCACCGTGGTCTCGGACTACTGGGCCATCGCCTTCCTCAAATCCAAGCATGGCGTGGCGGCCACCATGGCCGAAGCCGGCCGTCTGGCCCTGCGCGCGGGGCTCGATGTGGAGCTCCCCGACATCTCTGCCTTCCTGGAGCTCTCGGCGGGCGACTCCACCCCGCAGCGCACAGCAGCGGACGTGGACACGGCTGTGCGTCGGGTGCTGCGTCAGAAGATCGAACTCGGTCTGCTGGATGAGGGATGGGCCCCCGCCGATCCCGCGGATCACGACCTCGACAGCGCGGAGAACCGGCGGATTGCACGAGAGCTGGCGGAGAAGTCCGTCATTCTTCTCGACAACCCGGGCGGTGCGCTCCCGCTGTCGCGCGCGACGTCCCGCATCGCGGTGATCGGGCCGTGCGCGGACGATCCGAGCGCCCTGATGGGCGCATACTCGTTCCCCGTGCACGTTCTGCCCCGCCATCCGGAGCGTGGCCTCGGCCTGGACGCGCAGTCCCTCCCCGATGCACTGCGCGAGCTCTTCCCCGTCACCGAGGTGACCGTGGCGCGCGGCGTACCCCTGCAGTTGCCACACGACCCCGAAGAGCTGTCCCGCGCCGTCGCCGAAGCCAGCGCAGCGAACGTCGCCATCGTGGTCGTGGGAGATCATGCCGGGATGTTTGGCAAGGGCACTTCCGGCGAAGGGTCGGATGCGCCCTCACTCGAGCTCCCAGGTGATCAGCGCGTTCTCGTCGAGGCGATCCTTGAGACGGGCGTTCCCGTGGTGCTGGTGGTGCTGTCCGGTCGCCCCTATGCGCTGGGCGGCTTCGTCGGTCGCGCCGCCGCCATCGTGCAGACGTTCATGCCCGGCGTCGAAGGCGCCGGAGCACTGGCGCGGGTGCTCTCGGGCGACGTGAACCCCAGCGGTCATCTCCCCGTCCAGATCCCGGCGGAGCCGACCGCGCTCCCCCACACGTATCTCGCTCCACCGCTGGGGCAGGACGGCGATCGCATCAGCAATCTCTCGATCGCTCCCGCCTTCCCCTTCGGACACGGCCTGTCGTACACCACGTTCGAGCTCGGCGACCTCTCGACCGATCACGCCGAGATCGCCACGGACGCAACTGTGGTCGCTTCAGTCGAGGTGGCGAACACCGGGGATCGCGCCGGCGAGACCGTCCTGCAGTTGTACAGCTCCGATCCCGTCGCTCAGGTGACCCGGCCCGTGCAGCAGCTGGTCGGCTACGCCCGGGTCGCGCTGGCAGCGGGCGAGCGGACACGAGTCGCATTCACCCTGCACGCGGACCGCTTCGCTTTCACGGGGCTGTCTCGAAGCCGGATCGTGGAGCCGGGCGAGATCGTCCTGTCGGCGGGATTCTCCGTGGCCGACCGGCCCGCCACAGCCACCGTGCTGCTGACCGGTCGGGTACGCGAAGTGCTGACACCCGTCCTCACCACGGGCGTCGTGCAGCTGTCCGCCGAAGAGTCCGCCGCCACAGCGCGTTGACGGCCCGAGCGCCCGCGCTCCTCAGGAGCGGCGGGCGCTCAGACTCGACGGAGTCGCGGCGAACTCACGAGTGAACGCCACCGAGAACGCCGAAGGTGACGCGTAACCGAGATCGGCCGCCACCTGCGAGACACTGCGATGACGCAGCATCGGGATCGAGGCCAGCAGCAGTGCGCGGGTGCGCCAGGCGGCGGGGCTCATCCCGGTCTCGGCGACGAAGCGCCGCGTGAGCGCGCGCTCGCTCATCCCGACGCGACGGGCCCAGACGGCGTTGGTGACCGCCGCATCGGGGTCCGCGACGAAGGCTCGGCACAGCGCGGCGAACGGCGCGTGCACCGGCAGCGGAACGTGCAGCGGCGTCTCGGGAAGCGTCGCGAGCTCATGCAGGATGAGGGCGATGAGGGCTCCGTCCCGGCCCTCCGGGACGTAGCCCGCGGGGAGGTCGGAGGCTGCCAGCAGAAGCTCACGCAGCATCGGGCCGACTCCCACCACCCGGCACGAAGCCGGCCACCAGGGAACCGCCGACGGCTCGATGTAGAGACTGGACGTCTGCACGTCGAGCATCCTCACGCGATGCGGGGTGCGCGGCGGGATGAGCACGGCGCGTTCGCCGGGCACGGTCCACGCGCCGTCGTCGGTATCCACCAGCATGGTTCCGGTGGCCGCATACAGGAACTGCGCACGGCGGTGCTCATGCCAGTCCAGCAGGTGTCCCGGCGGGTAGTCGGTGGCGATTGGCAGCACCGGTACCGGGAGGTGATCGACCACGGAGAGCGACACGTTACGCACGCCTTGAGCATAGGCGCCGGAACTCACATGTTTCCGCCCGTCATTCGAATGCCAGACGATCCGGATCCCGGTGTACTGGGTTCAGTGATGCTTCTTCTCCTCCTCATCGGCGTTCTCACCGGTCTCACCACGGTGCTCTTCGGCTTCGGCGGGGGGTTCGTCACCGTGCCGGTCATCATGTGGGTGGAGCTCGCCGCCGGAGCAGACGCCGGGCGCGTCGCCGTGGCGACGTCCGCCGTGGTGATGGTCACGGGCGCCGCCGTCGCAACTCTCGCAACACCGCGGGATGTGCTCGGCCGGTTGCGGGGGCGCCGGCTGCTGCTCGTGCTGCTCGGTGCCGGTGGGGCCGCGGGTGCCGCCATTGCACTGCACCTCCCCGCCCGCATCGCGTCGGTCGGGTTCGTCGTCTACCTGGCGGTGACCATCGTCGATGTGCTCGTCCGACCGGGCTTCCTGCGTCCCGCCGCGTCGACGGATCGGCGAAGCCGCGCGATCCCCGATGTGCTCGGGTTTCCGATCGGCACCGTCGCCGCCTTCCTCGGTGTCGGTGGCAGCGTGATGACGGTTCCCCTCCTGCGCAGGTCAGGGCTGGCGATGAGCGTCGCCACGGCACTGGCGAATCCGCTGACCCTCGCGGTGAGCATCCCCGCGACGGTCGTCTTCCTCACCGCGAATGCTGCCGCCGTGCCGGGCGGGATGCTGATGATCGGTGCGGTGGACGCGGGCGCCGCCTCCCTCTTGCTCCTCGGAGCGATTCCGACGATCATCCTGCTGCGGCGCCGCCCGCCGCGCATCCCCGACCGCGTCCACGCCTGGACCTACCTGGCTCTCCTGGTCGCGGCCGCCGCCGCGATGCTTCCACGCGTGCTCTGACCCGACGCTCGGCGTTGCGAAACGAGGAGAATGTCGCCGAAAGAGGACGGAAACCGTGGTTTGGTCCTCGGTTGGCGACATTCTCCTCGTTTCGCGGCACCCCCGCTTCGCGGGGCCATTGTTTCGCGGCGACGCCGGCGGGGTTCATGATTGATCCTTGTGATCCTTGCCCTCGTCGGCGGCGTGCTGCTCGTCGCCGGACTCACCGCGGTGGCGACCGGAGTTCTGCCCACAGCCGACGCCCTGCTCGTCGCCGATCGGGTGTGGCCCGTCCTGCTGTTCGTGCTCTCCGTCACCATCGTCGCCGAGCTCGCCGCCCTCGCCGGCGTCTTCGACGCGCTGGCCTCCCGGCTGGCACGGTGGGCCCGCGCGCGCGTGGTCGTGCTCTGGCTGCTGGTGGTCGCTCTTGCCGTCCTGGTCACCGCTTTCCTGTCGCTCGACACGACTGCGGTCCTGCTCACCCCCGTCGTGATCTCCGTGGCGCGCGCCAACGGACTGCGACCGCTGCCGTTCGCCTTCGTCACCGTCTGGCTCGCCAACACCGCGTCACTGTTCCTCCCGGTGTCCAACCTCACCAATCTGCTCGCGGCTCATACGCTCGACGGCGGCGACGCGGGCACCTTCGTGACCTTGATGTTCTGGCCCGCGGCCGTCGCGGTCCTCGTCACCGTCGGGCTGCTCTGGATCATCAGCCGACGCTCGCTGCGCGGCACGTTCGTCCCTGCACGACCGGTCGCCGTCAGCGATCTCACGCTGCTGCGGTTGTGCAGCGTGGTCCTGGTCGTGATGATGCCCCTCCTGGTCATCCTCCCGCCGTGGCTGCCCGCGACGCTCGCCGCCATGCTCATGCTCGCCGTGTTCACCCGGCGAGCGCCCGGCACGGTGCGGTGGACGCTGGTCCCCTGGCAGCTCGTGGTGTTCGCATCCGGACTGTTCCTCGCGGTGGCCGTGCTGGAGCAGCTGGGATCAGCCGCACTCCTGGCCTCCGTCGTCGGCAGCGGGGACGATCTGCTCTCGCTCTGGCAGGTCGCGGGAGTGGGTATGCTCAGCGCGAATCTGGTGAACAATCTGCCCGCGTACCTGGCTCTGGAGGCCACGGCGGGCTCACCTGCCCGCCTGGCCGCCTTGCTCATCGGGGTGGGCGCGGGCCCGCTGATCACACCGTGGGCATCGCTGGCGACGCTGCTGTGGCATTCGCGTCTCAGCAGTCTCGGCGTGGCCGTCCCGTGGCACCGCTACATCCTCCTCGGCTGCCTGGCCGGCCCGCTCGTGGTCGCGTGCGCGGTGCTTCCGCTGGCCCTGGGCTGACACCGCGCCGGCACAGCGCCGGAAAGGAAACGCCGCCGAACGGCGACGAAACGCCTGTTTCGACCCCGTTGCGGCGGCATTCCCTCGTCCTCGGGAGAGCGAAGACTCAGACGTACCAGTCGCGCGCCGCATTGGCGACGCTCGGCTCGGCGCGGTGCAGAGCCGGCTGGGCGGCCCAGCCGACGCCGTTGGCGAGCACCTGATGGATCTGGGGCTGGTGGTAGACCGGATACTCCTGGTCGCCCGGGCTGAAATAGAAGATCCGCCCCTTGCCACGCGTGAACGTCACACCAGAGCGGAACACCTCACCCCCGGTGAACGAGCTGATGAAGATCAGGTCGTCGGGGTCGGGGATGTCGAACAGCTCACCGTACATCTCCTGCTCGGGGATGATCAGCGGGCTCTCGACCCCCGCGGCGATGGGGTGCGAGGGCTTCACGGTCCACACCAGCTCGCGTTCGCCCTCGTTGCGCCACTTCAGCGAGCAGGTGGTTCCGAGCAGGCGGATGAAGATCTTCGAGAAGTGGCCGGAGTGCAGCACGATCAGCCCCATGCCGCCGAGCACGTGCCGCTGCACACGCTCGACGATCTCGTCGCTGACCTCGTCGTGGGCGATGTGCCCCCACCACAGCAGCACGTCGGTGCGCGCGAGCGTCTCCTCCGAGAGACCGTGCTCCGGGTCGACGAGCGTGGCGGTGGAGATGTCGGCGTTCGGGTAGTGGGCGCGCAGACCCGCAGCGATCGCGCCGTGCATCCCCTCGGGGTACATCTCCGCCATCGTGGCCGGCTCATTGCGCGCCTCGTGCACACCCTCGTTCCAGACCAGGATGTTCAGCTTCTCCGTGCGGGTCACAGCTGCACCTCCCGGCCCTCGCGAGCCGATGCGTAGCAGGCATCGATCACCCGCGTGCGCTTCAGGGCGAGCGAACCGTCGTGACGCTTCCACTCCTCCTCCCCGGCGCGGACCGCGGCGACGAAGTCGATCACCACGCCCAGGTGCATGCCACTCTCCCCCACCTCGGGCGAGTAGTCGGCGTTCTCGGCGCCGTTGTCGCGGAAGATGCGCAGCTCGCCCGGGTCCCCCGCCACGCGCAGCTCGGCGCCCCCGTCGGTGCCGTACACGAGGAAGTTCATCTCGTCGTCCGGGTTGCGGTAGCTGGCCCAGCCCGCCTCGATGAGAAGGGTGGCGCCACCTTCGAGACGCAGGAACGCCGTGGCGAAGTCCTCGACTCCGAACGCATGGTCGGTGGCCGCGGCGCTGTACTGCGCGTTGCCGCCGAGGCCGCGCGGACCGAGTTCGGAGTAGGTGCTCGCCGACACGGCCAGCACCTCCGGCTCGCCGAGCAGGTCCAGCGCGTAGTCGAGCACGTGCACGCCGATGTCGGCGAGCGGGCCGCCGCCCGCGAGTGCGGGGTTGGTGAACCAGCTGCCCAGCATCGGAATGCCCTGCCGGCGCAGCCAGGCCGCCTTCGCGAAGTACGGCCGTCCCACTTCACCGCGGTCGATGGCGCCCTTCAGCGCCTGGATGTCGCCGCGGCGACGGTGGTTGAACGCCACGTCGAGCACGCGGCCCGCGGCGCGGGCCGCGTCGACCATCTGCTGACCCTCGTCACCGTTGCGCGCGATCGGCTTCTCGCTCAGCACGTGGATTCCCCGCTCCAGCGCGGCGATGGCGATGGGCGCGTGCAGGAAGTTGGGCACGGCCACGCTGATGGCATCCAGCCCCTCGAGCTCGAGCAGGTCCTCCCAGCGGGCGAACGTGTTCGCCACCGCGTACTTCTCCGCGGCGGCGGCAAGCAGATCCTGCTCCATCGCCGCCACAGCGATGATCTCGACACCGTCGATGGTGCTGTACGCGTCCAAGTGCTGCTGGCCCGCCCAGCCCAGGCCGATCACGCCGACCTTCAGATCCGTGGTCACAATGTTCCTTCTCGTCGACGGCGCTGTCCCAGTAGATTCGGATTGCAAATCAACGCCGATTGCGTCTACTCAACCACTCCGCGGCCGACATCGTCAACCCTGAATCGAATCGATACGATGTCCATTCATCGTGCGCAAACGGCGCCTCTTCGGCCGCCGAAGGGTCCACGTGCGCGCTATGAAGCGGAAGCGGCGTCAGCCGACGGGCGAACGCTCGACCCACACATCCAGCACGCGGTCCCGGGCGGCGACGGAGGCAGCAGCCAGCGCGCCGAGCACCACGACGTCGGCACCCAGCGGGGAGATCACCAGCTCGGGCGCGGGGAGGTGCATGTCCTTCGGCAGATGCTGCCGCGCCGCATCGACGACGGGCGCGATGCCGGCGGAGATCGCACCGGACACGACGAACCGGGCGGGGTCGAACATCCCCGCCATCACACTGACGATCCGGGACAGCACGACGCCCGCCCTCTCGGCCAGCGCGCGGGCGTCCGGGTCCCCCGCGGCCGCGAGGTCGAGGATCGCGCGACCGGTCAGCTCCTCCACGGAGAGGCGCGCGAGCGGAGCGTCGACCGCGTACTCGCCATGCGCGCGGGCATCGACGGCCCACCGCGTGAGTCTCGTTCCGATACCGTCCGAGCCGCCGACCCCCACAACATTGTCGAAGGCGACCATCTCCCCCACACCGCCGTGAGTCCCGCGCAACAGGCGTCCGTCCACCACGACGCCCGCGCCGAGGCGACCGCCCGCCAGCAGGGCGATGTAGTTGTCGCTCCCGACGGCTCCGCCGACCGATCCCTCGGCCACGGCGGCGAGTGAAGCGTCATTGTCGATGCGAACGATGGGCGCCCAGTCCACGACGTCGACGAAACCGGGATTGGTGCGCCCCCAGTACCCGAGGGGGTGCTGGGGGGAGCGACCGTCGACGCCCACCGGCGCGGCCACGCCGATGCACACCGCAAGCACGTCGGAGCGGTTGCAATGTGCGCGTGACAGCGCCGTGTCGATCGCGTCCACCAGCAGCGTCGAGCGCGCATCAGCGGCGTCGGTGTCCGAATCCACCTCGATGCACAGCGTGGCCAGGGGCTGCGAGCGCAGATCCGCCACCCGCACCGTGATGTGCCGCTCGCCCGCGTCGACGCCGACCAGCACCGCGGCGTCACCAGCCAGGCTGAAGCGGCGCGCGGGCCGCCCCTTGCTGTACTCGCCCACCTCGCGCGCATTGGGCAGCTCGATCAGCAGGCCGAGATCCACGAGCTCGTCGAGCGCCTCGATCGTAGTGGACCGCGTCAGCCCGGTGGCAGCCATGGCGTCCGAGGCGGTGAACTCCCCCGAATCCCAGGCGAACGCCAGCACGGAATCGAGGCGTGCAGGGCGCGAGGGTGCAGCGGCAAGGGGGTTCACGGGTCTTGACCTCTCCGGGATCGTTCTGTCATGATGCCTTCCAGATATTGATTTCGCTAGTAAATCTAATATCCGAAGGTTCTGCCCCGAACGGGCGCAAAGAAGCGGACGGAGACGACGGTGACAGGAAGCAGAAGACGCGCGATGCGCGCGATCGCTGCGGGGGTGAGCATCGGGGTGAGCGCGGCGTTGCTCGCCGGCTGCTCGAGCGACGGGACGGAGACGATCCGCTTCACGTTCAGCAAGCGCGAGGCGATCGAGTTCATGACGCAGGTGGTCAACGACTACAACGCGTCGCAGGACAAGGTGGAGGTCGTCATCGACACCTCCGGCGTGGACGTGGTCTCGGCGAGCTTCGTGCGCGGCAACCCGCCGGATCTCATGCTGGCCAACTACAACATGGAGATTGCGCGGTTCATCGATCGCTGCACGCTCAGCGACCTCAGCGAGACGACGGCCGCCTCGCAGATGACCGACACCTATCAGTCCCTGCTCGACCAGTACGGCGTCTGCGCCGGCCGTCAGAGCGCGCTGCCCTATTCGGTGATGGCGGCGTCCGTCATCTATAACAAGGACATCTTCGACGCGAACGGCATCGAGGTTCCCACCACGTGGGATGAGCTGATCGCCGCGTGCGACAAGCTCAAGGCGGCGGGCATCGATCCGTTCTACGCCACGCTGGCCTCCGCCGACGCCTGGACCGTGGGCCAGGGCTGGTTCGACTACGCGGTGGGCGGCTCCCTGAACGTGGTCGACTTCTACAACGACCTCGCCGCCGAAGGCGCCGACGTGGGTCCGGACTCGGAGGTCTCCTTCTCGAAGGACTTCGCCGAGCCGATGGACAAGATGCAGCAGCTGCTCGGCACCTACATCAACGCCGATGCCCGCAGCCGCGGCTACAACGACGGCAACACCGCGATGGCGGAGGGCAAGGCCGCGATGTATCTGCAGGGACCGTGGGCTTTTAGCGAGATCGCGAAGACGGCCCCCGACGGCAACTTCGGCACCTTCCCGCTCCCGATGACCGATGACCCCGACGACCTCGCCGTTCGCGTCAACCTGGACCTCGCGGCCATGATCCCGGAGGGATCGCACCACAAGGATGCGGCGCGGGACTTCCTGGAGTACCTCTACCAGCCCGAGATCATCGAGGCCTACAACGAGTCACAGCTCGGATTCACGCCGACAAAGACCGCAGCACCACCGTCCGATCCGCGCGTGGCGGGAATGATCCCCTACGTCGACGAGGGCAAGGTCTACCAGGGCGCCTCGGTGCTCGTCCCCAAGACCATCCCGGTCATGAACTACGCGCAGACCATCGCGCTCGGCGGCAGCGTGAAGAACACGCTGAGCACGCTGGATGCGGACTGGGCACGGCTGGCCTTCCGCGCACCCGCGAAGAAGGAGACGGAGCAATGACAACGACGTCCACCATCGTCACGGCGGGCAAGACCAAGCCGCCGCGCTCCACGCGCCGCGTCGAGCCGATCTACTACCTGTTCCTGCTTCCCAGCATCATCCTGTTCACCCTGGCGATCACCGTCCCGGGCGTGATGGGCATCTTCTTCAGCTTCACCGACTCCATCGGCATCGGCGACTGGAGCTTCAACGGGCTGACCAACTACATCGCGGCGTTCGGGGACCCCGCCATCGTGCAGAGCTACCTCTTCACGTTCGGCTTCTCCATCGCCACGGTGATCGTGGTCAACGTCCTGGCCTTCCTGCTGGCGGTGGGACTCACCTCCCGCATCCGCTTCAAGACGGGCCTGCGCACCATCTTCGTGATCCCGATGGTGATCTCCGGCATCATCATCTCCTACGTCTTCAAGTTCCTGTTCTCGAACTCGCTGCCGGCGTTCGGCGAGGCGACCGGCATCGAGTGGCTGCAGACGAGCATCCTCTCCAGCCCGGACTTCGCGTGGGTCGCGATCGTGATCGTCACCGCCTGGCAGGCCATCCCCGGCACGCTGCTCATCTACATCGCGGGACTGCTCTCCGTCCCCGGCGACGTGTACGAGGCCGCCGACATCGACGGCGCCAGCAAGTTCCAGCAGCTCACCCGCATCACGGTGCCGCTGGTGGCCGGATACGTGGTGATCAACTTCATCCTCGGCTTCAAGGGCTTCCTCAACGCCTACGACATCATCAAGGGCCTCACCGACGGCGGCCCGGGTACGTCCACGCGCAGCGTCGCGATGACGATCATCACCGGCTTCAACGGCGGTGACTACGCCTACCAGATGGCGAACGCGACGATCTTCTTCGTCGTCGCCATCCTCATCTCCCTCCTCCAGCTGTCGCTGACGCGCGGAAGGAACGCACTCTGATGGCCATTCAATCCGCACCCGCACCGAGCACCAGCACGATCGTCCTGGGCGGCAAGCCCGGAAAGTCGCCCCGCGCGGCGATGGAGCGCGTCAACTGGTCGGGGACGATCATCCTCATCCTGTGCGCCGTCACCGTGCTGCTGCCGCTGTACGTCACCGTATCGATGGCGTTCAAGACCAGCGCGCAGGCGGTGGACGGCAACGCCTTCTCGTTGCCCGCGCCGTTCTCCGTCGACGGCTTCGTCGAGGCGTGGAACCTCACCAAGTTCCCGGTGGGGGCGGCGGTGTCGATGTTCGTCACCGCCGGCACCGTGATCCTCACCATCCTGCTCTCCGCGTTCGCGTCGTACGCGATCGTGCGCAACTGGGACAAGCGCCTGTTCCGCTGGTCGTTCTTCTACCTGCTGGCGGCGATGTTCATCCCGTTCCCGGTGGTGGCGCTGCCGCAGATCCAGCTCACGGGCCTGGTGCACCTGGACAACCCGCTGGGCGTGCTGATCCTTGCGACCATGTTCCAGCTCAGCTTCAGTGTGCTCCTGTTCACGGCGTTCCTGCGCTCGATTCCGATGGAGCTGGAGGAGGCGGCGCGCATCGACGGCGCATCCACCTGGCAGACGTTCTGGCGGCTGATCTTCCCGCTGCTCGCTCCGATGAGCGCCACCGTGGGCATCTTCGCGTTCCTCTACGCGTGGAACGACTTCATGATGCCCTCGCTGATCATCTCGGACCCGGCGCTGCAGACGCTTCCGGTGCGGCAGAACCTGTTCCAGAACCAGTTCAGCAACAACTACAACGTGTCCTTCGCCTCGTACCTCATGGCGATGGCCCCCGCCATCGTCGCGTACCTCTTCACCCAGCGATGGGTGATGGAGGGCGTGACCCAGGGAGCCGTGAAGGGCTGATCCACCCCGCGGGTGATCCGATGGTGATCGGATCACCCGCGCCCCTGTCCGCGCTCCCTCCCCCGGAGCACAACCGAGAAAGCAGTCATGTCCGACACCACACCCACCACCGCCCCCTGGTGGCGTCAGGCCGCCGTGTACCAGATCTACCCCCGCAGCTTCGCCGATGCGACCGGTGACGGCATCGGCGACATCCCCGGCATCGTCTCGCGTGCCGACTACCTGCACGCGCTCGGCATCGACGCGGTGTGGCTGAGCCCGTTCTATCCGTCGGAGCTCGCCGACGGAGGGTACGACGTGGCGGACTACCGCAACGTGGACCCTCGCCTCGGGACCCTGGACGACTTCGACGACATGGTGACGGCGCTGCATGAGCGGGGCATCAAGGTGGTCGTGGACATCGTCCCCAACCACACCTCAGACCAGCACGAGTGGTTCCAGGAGGCTCTCGCCGCCGGTCGGGGATCGGCCGCCCGCGAGCGCTACATCTTCCGTGAGGGCCGGGGCGAGAACGGCGAGCTGCCGCCGGCGGACTGGCGATCGGTGTTCGGCGGATCGGCGTGGGAGCGCGTCGAGGACGGTCAGTGGTACTTCCACAACTTCGCCGTGGAGCAGCCCGACCTCAACTGGGACCACCCGGAGGTACGCGCCGACTTCGTGAAGACGCTGCGTTTCTGGTCGGACCGGGGAGTCGACGGCTTCCGCATCGACGTGGCGCACATGCTCACCAAGGATCTCAGCGAGCCGCTGCCCTCGCAGGCGGAGCTTGACGCGATGCCGCAGGACGGGAACCACCCGCTCATCGACCGTGACGACGTGCACGAGGTGTACGCCGAGTGGCGCGCGGTGTTCAACTCCTACGATCCGCCGCGCACAGCCGTGGCTGAAGCCTGGGTGAGCACCCCTGAGCGGCGCGCCAAGTACGCGCACCCGGACAGCCTGGGGCAGTCGTTCAACTTCGACCTGCTGGTGGCCGACTTCGATGCGGCCTCCTTCCGCCGGATCATCACGGACAACCTCGCCCAGGCGGTGGCGACCGGATCGTCCACCACGTGGGTGCTGTCCAACCACGACGTCACCCGTCACGCCACGCGCTACGGGCTGGAGCCGCTGAACGGGCGCCCGGTGAAGCAGGGCACAGAGTGGGTCGAGGCCGGCGGTCCGGCTGACTGGCTGGACCGCGAGGGCGGTATCCGCCGGGCGCGGGCGGCGACGATGCTCATGCTCGCGTTGCCCGGCAGCGCATACCTGTACCAGGGAGAGGAGCTCGGTCTTCACGAGGTGGCGGAGATCGCCCCCGATCAGCGCCAGGACCCGGGATTCTTCCGCGGCTCCGAGTACGACCGACTCGGCCGGGACGGCTGCCGTGTCCCGCTCCCCTGGACCGCCGAGGGCTCCTCGTTCGGCTTCGGCCCCGGCGGTGCACACCTGCCGCAGCCGTCGTGGTTCGCCGACTACGCCGTCGCGGTGGAGGACGCGGACCCCGATTCCACCCTCAACCTGTACCGGAAGGCGCTGGAGCTGCGGCACGGTCTGCAGACCGACGAGGACCTCGAGTGGATCGAGACCGGCCGCGACGACGTGCTGCGTTTCCGCCGTCCCAACGGGTGGGAGGTCATCACCACCTTCGGCGGCGAACCCTTCCCGCTGGCAGACGAGAACGTGGTGCTGACGACGGCGCCGCTCACCGACGGCGCGATTCCCGCTGACACGACGGTGTGGATCGCCTGACCCGAACGCTCACGCCACCGGCCCCGCGCATCTCGCGCGGGGCCGGTGCCGTCTCCTGCGCATCTCGCGCAGGGCAGGTGGCGTCTCCTGTCGCTGCGTGGCCGGCCGGTTCCACCCGCAGCCAACTTCCAGCCGCAGCCATCAGAGAACCCGTCATTCCACGCCATGACCGTGCTTCGAATCCATGATGAATCCGGCGGATTCATCATGGATTGGTGACCGGGTCATCGTTTCGGGACACGCGACGCACACTCACGAACCGCCGCGCGTCAGTCCGCCGGGCCCGCGCGCTGGCGACGAGTTCATGACGCTGCACCGAATCCATGACGAATCCGGCGAATGTTTCCTGGATCCGGCGCCCGGTCATGATTTCATGACCCCGCATCGACACCGGCAGTGCCCATCGCCGCCGGTGCCACGGCGCTCGGCTACGGCATCCGTACCGTCAGCCGCTCGCGGGAACGCCGGATCGCGGAACGCGACGACATCTCGTAGAGCGCACTCAGCGCTCCGCCGCCCACTGCGGGTTCACTGCGATGGCCTCGACCAGAAGATCCCGCTTCGGGAAGTCGATGCCGCGCAGTTCCAGCTCCACGCGACGATCGCCGCTCGCGGTATCAGCACTGAAGATCACCATCCGGTCGAGCCGGTCGTACGCACTCCCCCGGCGCGGATTGATGAACTTCTCCTCGGTGGCGACCCCGTAGACCCGGCCACCCGCGGCCGCGAGCGCGCCCTCATCTGTCCCGGCCACGACATTGGCGTCATCGATGAACCCGCCGAGGTCCGCCACTTCGGTCACGTCCACCGCGTCGCCGAGCTCCGCTCCGACGGGAACCGACCACAGCATCGACCACGCGGCCCAGTACAGACGCCCCTCCCAGACGAACGGCGTCCCCGAGATCCAGGCGTTGATGGACTCCGGATAGCGGATCTCCACCTCGCGGCGCTCGCCGGTAGCTCGATCCCAGATCCGCAGGACCTGGGTCGAGTGGTCCGCGTGGTCGACGATCTCGTCCAGGCCGTACACGCGGTCGCCATCGCACGTGACGCTGCCCACGCCGGTGAAGGCCCGGCTGCCGCTGAAGTCGTCGGTGGCAGCAGTGACCGCACGAATGCCGCGGTCGCCGTCAACCAGAACCGCCTCCCCATCGCAGCTGGTGAGCATCGCGCTGGTGTAGCCGGCGTCTCGCTCCGTGAGGCGGCCAGCCTCGACGTCGACGAAAGACAGCTGGGCGCCCTCGGCCGACCCGGTCAGCACGGCGAATCCGCCGGCGGTGGCCACGCGATCGCGCTCCGATGAGGATTCGACGGTCTGATCCAGAGGAAAGGAGGTGAGGCCGTCGGCACCGAGGACGTACTCCTCGTCCGGTCCCCCGGTGCTCAGCCCGTCCTGGGTCCACAGCACGCGGGAGTCGCCGGATCCGCGCTCGTCCAGTCGCACCGACCGCGTCTCACCGGCGTCGTTCACGAGAGTCAGATACGACTGATGATCGGCGTCGAGCCGGAGCGCGACCACCGCATCCTCCAGACCGAAATCCTCAGAAATGGCGGGCGTCTTGAGCATCTGGATGCCGGCGGGCAGCCCGAAGAACACCGCCCAGATCCCCACCCCCACCAGCACGACGATGCCCCACGCACCGAGCGCGCTGACGCCGGACGTGGCCTTCTTCCCGGTGGCCTTCTCCCCCTGACCCATGGGTCGATCCTGTCACGCCGGATCGATCAGGAACCGCCGGCTAAAACGCAACGTCCGTCACGGTGAGCTGGTGGCGGATCCGTTCCACCGTGCCCAGCACGGCGGTCACCTCGTCTAGCGGATGCAGCGGCGACTCGAGTCGGCCCTCCGCGACGAAGGACGCCAGCGCCGTGGCCTGATATCCGAGGGCGTCGTAGCGCTGCGAGAAGCGATCGTCGATCCACTCCTCGCTCTGCTCACCGCGTGTCAGCCGAAGACCCGATGGCGCGAAGAACGCCGGGAGCACGTCCACGCGAGAGAGGGTGCCGACCACCATCGCCGACGCCGGGGTCTTCGCCAGGAGCGAGGTGGACACGACGGCATCGGCAGCACCTCCGGCAGAAGTGAGGAGCGCGGTGGCTCGCAGGTCGATGCCATCCGGGGTCATCAGCCCGGAAGCCTGCACCCGTTCCGGGGTGCCGAGGATGGAGGAGGCGAAGGAGATCGGGTACACACCGATGTCCAGAAGTGCTCCGCCGCCCTGCGCGGGATCCCACAGCCGACTGGCGGGATCGTAGGAGGCCGCCGAGCCGAAGTCGGCGACGACCTGGGTGATGTCGCCCAGCTCACCCTCCGCGATGAGCTGGCGCAGCACGTCGCTCTGCGGCAGGTACCTGGTCCACATCGCCTCCATGGCCAGCACCCCGGCGGCGCGCGAAGCAGCCGCGATCTCGGCCGCCTCGGCGGCGGTCATGGCGAACGGCTTCTCCACGAGCACATGTTTTCCCGTCGCGATCGCGCGGAGAGCGAGGTCGCGGTGGGAGGCGTGCGGGGTCGCGATGTAGACCACGTCGATGTCAGCGAGGTCGAAGACCGCCTCGGGCGGCGTCAGCACCCGCTCGATCCCGTGTGCGGCGGCGAATGCCTCCGTGCGCTCGGCGTCACGCGCGGCGACGACGCTCACCCGCTGACCGGTGTGCTCGCGAAGTGCGTCCACGAAATACCCCGCGATCCACCCGGTGCCGATCACCCCCCACCGCAGCGAGGGAACGGCGAACGGGTCGATGTGGCGCGGGGCGGGGAGGGTCACGGACTCCACGATCCCATGTCCGGGGGGGGGCGCACGAAGCGCGTTGCCGGAGAAGGAGAGGCGGAACTCAGAGCGGATCGCTGAAAGTCGGCGTCGTTCCTCGGCTCAGAACACCTTCACAACGGTGACCGATGTGTCGAACTCTCGAAACCCGACCCGTTCGTACAGACCGAAAGCCCCGGTCGGGCTGTCGCTGTCCACATCGAGCACCGCTCGCTCCAGCCCGCGCGCCCGCAACTGCGTCAACGTGTGAGCGAGGAGCGCCTGCGCGATGCGACGACCCCGCCAGGTGCGGGCGACGCCGAGCATTTCGATGTACCCGAAGCTGAAGCCATTCGCTTCCCACTCCTCCTGGTTCACCATGGTCCACAGCGCAGCGACCACCTGTTTCGCGCCATCGGCGTCCGTGGCGAGCACCACCGAGCTCAGCTCCGCGCTGAACGCGTCGAGCCGCTCGAAGGAACGCCATTCCTCCGGGGTGATGGGCTGCGTGCCCCAGTGATCACGAAACGCATCGTTGACCACCATTCGAGCATCCTCTGACCACTCGGGCTCATATGGCGCGATGTGCAGAGGAGCCTCCATCGCGACGACGGGGATGGGCTCCGCGAGATCGCGGCTCATCGTCGACCACCAGCGCGCGGGGGCGAAGCCCGCGCGCTGCAACAGACGAAGCTGACCGGCTGCCGCAGACTCGACTCCGGCGTTCAACCAGCCCGGCAACGTGTGAGGAGACCCGGCGAGCAGCTGCCGGCCGCGCGCCTCCTGCCAGGCCAGGAGCGCCGTGCCGATTCCCTCGCCGCGACGATCGGGATGGACCTGCCCGTTCAGACGGACCTTCACCGCGGTCGCCGCTTCGGGCTCCCGGTAGGCCTCGCCGTATGCCACGACCCGGCCCGTGGCATCGACGGCGAGCGCCGTGTCCTGCGCAGGGTCGAAGCCGGAACGCGCGAACGCCTCCTCGAAGACGTCCAGCGCGTGCACGATCCGCGGATGGTCGATCGCCCCGCAGGCACGATCGAGTTCGAACAGGGCGACGAGGTCGCCTCGATCCGCGCGGCGCCAGATGAGGTCTGATCCGATGCCGGGCAGCACAGCCTCCGCAGTCGCGGGGACTCTCACCGAGAGGGGCCGGTCATCTGAGACCTCCGGGGCGACACCTTCGCTCGTCATCGTTCCCTCTCCAGCAGACCTCTCGGAGTTCTCACCCTAAGACGGGTCCGCTCCCGCTGCCGACCACGCCTTGCCGAATCCGCAAGACCCGAACGCCTCACGGGTGAGCGGCCGGAGATTGGTGCACACCCGAGAGAGAGGACATATCGTGAGATTCGCTGTCGACAGAGCAGGCTTGGACGCCGCGCCGATATAGGGGACGCGCCCGTGGTGATCCAGTTCTGGGCCGAGTGGTCCGCGCCTTCGCAACGTGACACGGGGGTCGGCATCCGGCGGATGCCGACCCTCACTCGCGCGGGCGGATGTTCTCTGCGATGCGCGCTGCAAGCGCACCGACGTCCTGCTGGCTCTGCGAGGCCGCCATCACCAGGTCGAACGCGTCGTCATCACCGAACACGACGTCATACCCGTTGAGCTCCAGGAAGACGAACGTGAGAATCAGCGAGATCCGCTTGTTGCCGTCGAAAAGCGCATGGTTCTGGCTCAGCGAGCTGAGCAGCGCGGCGGCCTTCTCCTCGATGCTCGGGTACGCGTCCTCTCCGAACATGCTGGCCGACGGCCGAGCGAGTGCGGAGAACAAGAGCCCGTGGTCTCGAACGTGAAGCCCGAAACGTGCGGCCACGGCCATGGCCTGCTCCGGTTCGAGGTACTCGACCATCAGGCGTCGGCGAGTCGTTCGATCACGTCGGCGTAGCGAGACCCGATATCGTCGGCAAGACGCACGACCCGCGCCGTCTTCGACTCGGTGGTTGCAAAGCGCTCGGCGGCCTCGATGAGCAACGCGTGCTTGGACGTGTGGCGCTCACGAGCGATCTCGGTGAGCTTGACATCGAGATCTTCGGGGAGTCGCACGGTCATCGCCATACCAGAATGGTACCGCGGTCCACCTCGCGTCAGCGGATGACGGTGATCGATCCCGTGGCCGTGGTCACCGGAACCGGCCGCGTGATCCGCAGCGCGTCGGCGATGAGGGCACCCACCTTGGTGCCGATACACAGGCTGATGAAGATCATCGGAGCGGCCGCGAGCGCCGTGGCATCGAAGGACGCGAGCGCGACGAGGCCGACGGTGCCGGGAACCAGGAGCAGGAACGCCGGCTGGAACGACACCGTGGCGGGAACGGCGAGGGTCACCCGCTCCAGCACACGAGCGGCGATGAACAGCAGACCCGCGGTCACGCCCGTCGCGATGGTGCTTCCGGTGAACGGGCTCAGCAGCATCAGCGCGCCGTAGGTGCAGATCATGACGATGACCGTGGCGATGGTGAGGCGGAAGCCCGAGCCGAAGCTCAGACCGATCCCGATGGCGAGCACCACCACGCCGATCCAGCTCCACGCGAGCGGCGGCACGGATTCCCAGCCGCCGTGGCCGGTGACCAGCGAGGTCTCGCCCACGAGCGCGGCCGACTCCGGATCCACGCTCAGCCCGGTGAGTGCGGCTCCGAGGTAGATGCCGGCGGCCATGAATGCCAGGACGATCAGTCCGTAAACCAGCCGGGATGCTCCCGTCACGATGTCGGCCGAGGTCAGTTCCAGCAGCGCGTTGGTGATCAGCGCTCCGGGAACGAGGAGCGCGACCGGCGCGCAGACGGCGAAGAGCGGCACCGCGCCGAAATCAAGACTGGCGGCGATCACCCCCACGATCAGCGTTGAGATCAGCGAAGCCACGAAGGGGACGATCGCCGATGCGGCGCGCACTCGCTCCGTGACGATGGCGATGCTCGCCACGAGCGCCCCCACGAACAGCGCGAGCAGGATGGCCCACCACGGGCAGCGGAACAGCACCGCCAGGCCCGCCGCCAGCAGAGCGCCACCGAGCGCCATCTGGAGTGCGGGATGACGACGCTGCAAGGCGCGGATCCGGCTGACATGGTCGGGCACCTGATCGAGCCCGACCTGCCCGGTCTCCAGCCTCCTCGCCAGGCGTGACGCGTGCGCGGTCTGGCGGAAGGTGAGCCCCGGGCCGTTGCCCGCGGCGATCGTCGTGGCGCCCGGAACACCCGGCCTGCTCACGAACACATGCTCCGGGAACACGGCGAACGTCAGCTCGGTGCGGGGAGCGGTGACCTCTCGCACGCGCTCCAGCGTGCCCCGCACGTCGGTGACCGACACCCCCGCATCCAGCAGAAGGGCACCGAGGTCGCCCAGGGCGACGTCAGCGGAGACAGGGGCAGAAGCAGACATCACCTGAAATGGTAGATCCGCGGTTCACGCCTGCCGCGCGCATCGCCCGATCCGGCCCCGGGATCACCAGCCGCTGTCGTGGCTCCACAGCCAGACCGAAGCCCGTCGTTGACGCGCACGGCGACGTACGGTGTCGACGACGACCCCCGCGGTGATCGCCACAATCCCGATGCCGAACACGAGGATCAGCGGTGTCACATCACCAGCTGCCAGCCCCGGCACGCACGCGAGCGCCCCGATCAGCCAGAATCCCAGCGGCACGAGACTGAGCTCGGCGTGACCGAGCACGAACAACACGAAAATGCCCAGTGCTCCCAGCAAGCCCGCCACCACCCCGACGGTCGTGATGAGCGCGCTGACCTCGTGCAGCGATACAAGAAGCGAAGTCTCCGCCATGATGCCCTCCCCAGTACGTCGTCCGCCGCGTCCCCACGGGCGAACGGCACACCGTGCGTGGTGTGCATCAAAAGAGACGCGAGTCCACCCGGACTATGACGCGCAACGCGGAAGAATCTCGGCTCCCGCCCGCGGTGAGAGATGAAGAACGCCCTTCTCACGTGCTCCGGAGGTGCGTTTTCCCTCCGTGACGGGTCAGTCCTCGATCACCAGACGGCCGTCGGGCTCCAGCCGGAAGCGCTTCCCGCCGCTGATGAGAACGGCGACGCGGGTGAGGTCCGGTTCCGCCAGACGCGACCCCGCGTCGATGGCGGCCCAGCGGGAGGCGAGTGCCACGCGGACAT
The DNA here is from genome assembly GCF_021044885.1 of Microbacterium nymphoidis. Classification (GTDB taxonomy): domain Bacteria; phylum Actinomycetota; class Actinomycetes; order Actinomycetales; family Microbacteriaceae; genus Microbacterium; species Microbacterium nymphoidis. The sequence continues at coordinate 1,859,805 of NZ_JAJNOD010000001.1, forward strand.
CGTGTAGGGGCCGGCCGGAGAACTCACGGCGCAGCATCTCCAGTGCCTCCACCTGGCCGGACGGCTGTGTGCTGCCGGGACGCCATGTCAGCCTCACCGCTTCGCACCCTTCGCCGCCCCTCGAACGCTTCTCCCGTTCTCGCCGACCGTCACGGTTGACCACCCTTCCGACCTTCCGCATCGCGTCTCACGGGCACCACAACCCCCTCAACGCTCACACGAAAGTCTATATCTTGTGGTTGCGCGGGTATTGGAACACAACATGGTGTGTTTCACTCGCGCAGGCGTGTCGGCAATGCACAACGACCGTCCTCAGCACGAAGGGCTGGTGGGAACGCGGGACGAGGCGCCGCGGCTGCGGCGTCGGATCAGATGCGTGCTCCGGCGTCACGGAGCGCGTCGAGAAGGGGACCCTGCGCCCGGAAGTGGTGCGTGATCATCCCGAGCGCCGTGGCGCCGGCGAGCTGAGAGGGTGAGTCGTCGGTGAAGAACGTTCGCGCGGCGTCCACCGCCAGGGCCGACATGACGTGCTCGAACGCCCGGATGTCGGGCTTCGCGAACCCGATCTGCGCCGAGTTGAAGATGGCGTCGAAGTGGGTGTCGATGCCCTGTGCCGCAACCTCGGCACCGATGGTGTCCGTGCCGTTAGTGAGGATCGCCGTGCGGGTTCCTCCCCGTCGCAGGCGGTCGGAGAGCTCGAGCATGCTCGTATCCACCGTTGGGCACTGAGCCGCCCAGGCCTCTGCCGCCGACGCGTTTCCGATGCGGTGGGCCAGATCGGCCACCCATTCCGCGCGGGACACACGCCCCGTGGTGACCGCGGAGATCAGGGGGCCGGAGAACGCGGCGTCCGCAATCGACCCCGACGGCAGGCCGTGTTCACGTTCGATGGACAGCGTCAGCGACTCATCGAAGTGCCGGATGACGCCGTCGAGATCGAAGAGCGCAAGTTCCAGCATGCCCGTATCGTCTCACGCGAGTGCAGACGTGATGCCTCAGGGCAGCTCCCGCAGTTCTGAGGTGAGCTCTCCGCCCGCATCGCCGGTGTTCACGGTGCCCTTCGGCTCGAAGAGCACCGCCTGCACCTCCTCCAACGCCTTCGGGCAGTGCTCGACGCCGCGTGGCACGACGAACACGTCCTGTGGGCCCAGCACCACATCACGATCGCGCAGCTGGATGGTCAGCTCGCCGCTCACGACGAGGAACAGCTCATCGGTGTCAGGGTGCGTGTGCCAGACGAACTCACCCAGCAGCTTCACGACTTTCACGTCGTAGTCGTTGACGCTGACCAGCCGATGCGGCTGCCAGGGACCCGAAACCGCGGCCAGAGCGTCGTGCAGGTTGCGAACGTCGTCCGTCATGCGTCGGAGCCTACCGCCGGGCGCCCGGGCCGGGGGTCCGGGCGCCCACCGGAGGAGCCCCCCGGAGGAAGGCGGCCTCCCCCGGGATCGGTCAGACGCTCACGCTGAAGCTCCATGTGACGCCGAATCGGTCGGTGAGCATGCCGAACCCGCTGCTCCACGCGGACGCGGCGAGGGCCTCGACGACGGTCGCGCCCTCCCTCAGGAGGTTCCAGTGCCCCTGGAGCTCGTCGAGGGTGTCGGATCCGAGGGAGACGAACAGCGCCTGATCGGTCATCGTGGCGTTGTTCTCCCGGCGCGTCGCCCCGCCGCCGACGATGCCTCCCCCGGCCGCGCCCGGGGCGTCGTACCCCATGACGCGGAACCCGTTCGACGCGGTCACCAGACCGAACACGATCCGGTCAGCTCCCGGCAGGTCTGCCGGCATGCCGAAATCGGCATATGTGTTGAGGATGAGATGTCCGCCGAAGACGGACTGGTAGAACTCCAGCGCTTCTCGCGCATCTCCGCGGAAGTTGAGGTGGGTGGTGGTCTGAAGGCTCATGGCAACTCCTGTGGTTCGCGAGCCGCACCGGCCCGCAGACCTCACTCTTCTCGCCATATAGGTCAGTTTTTGTCCTCGATGGGAAATACGGTCGTCTCATGACCACCACCTCGCGCCTGCTCGCGCTGCTGTCGCTGCTGTCGCTGCTCCAGACGCACCGTGACTGGCCGGGCCCCGCGCTCGCCGCCCGCCTGGACACCAGCGCGCGCACCGTGCGTCGAGACATCGACCGCCTGCGGGAGATGGGCTATCGCATCGACGCAACAAGGGGACCGGACGGCGGCTACCGTCTCGCCGCAGGGAGTGAGCTGCCGCCGCTGTTGTTCGACGAAGACCAGACGGTAGCAATCGCCATCGCCTTGCAGACTGTCTCCACCACGGGCGCGGGGGTGAACGATGCTGCACTGCGTGCCCTCGCCACGATCCGCCAGGTCATGCCGTCTCCGCTTCGCCACCGGCTCGATGCCGTCGAAGTCACAGCATTGCCACGCATGGGCGGCGGCCCCGCCGTGACCGCCGCGCCCGCCGTGCTCGATGCGGTCTCGCGCGCCATACGATCGCGCGAGGTACTGCGCTTCGACTACGCGTCTCCGGGACATCCCGATGATGACACTCCGCCGCGCCGCACTGAACCCGTGCAGCTGATCGCCTCCGACGGGCGCTGGTACCTTCTCGGCTGGGACAGGGATCGCGAGGACTGGCGTCTGTACCGCGTGGATCGCCTGGCGCCGCGAACGCCCAACGGCCCGCGCTTCACCCCTCGCGCGGTGCCCGGGGGTGACGCGGGCGAGTTCGTGGCGGCGCGGTTCCGCGGTAACCACGTGAACGAATGGGCGTGCCACGGCACCGTCATCCTCGATCTGCCCGCCGACGACGTTCGCCCGTTCGCGGGCGACGGAATCGTGACCGCGCTCGATTCTGCGCGCTGCACGCTGTACGCGGGCTCGTGGTCGTGGAGCGCACTCGCGGCCTCCTTCGGCCGGTTCGATGCGCCGATGCGGGTCGTCGGCCCTCCCGAGCTCGCCGCGGCGTTCGAGCTTCTCGCCTCCCGCTACGCGGACGCCGCGGGCAGAGAAGTCAGCGAGGAATGAACGGTGCGTCTCACCCGCGGCACAGGCGTTGTCACCCGTTCCGTGCGAGCCACCGCATCTGCGAGCCAGTGCCGGCGGATTGGCGTGCCGCGGCCGGTACGTGCACGATGGGGGAAGGCACGCGCGATCGAAAGGAGCCGCTCGTGACGCATTCCGCACCCCCGCCCGTGAGGACCACGCACCGGCGGCGCGGCGCCTGGTGGCTGGCCGCAGTGATCGCGAGCGCCGGCGTCATCACCATCGTTGCCACCATGCTCGTGGTGGGTCAGCGTCCGTGGCTCCACACCAACGTGACGATCCCCTTGAGCTACGTGGGCGAGGACGGGAAGACGTACTCCTGCACGTACGACTACCGGACCTCGGACCGCCTGCCGATGCCCACCTCCGTCGCCGACAACATGAACGCGCGGGACTGGTCGCAGACGGGCCAGCTCATCTATGAGTGGGCGAAGACCCACCCCGCCGAGTCCTGGACGACCCAGGATGACATCCCCGCGGACGATCCGCGATCCACGAGGCCCGACGCATCGTGGGCCCTCGCGATGGACGAGTACATCGACTTTCCGCCGTGGCAGATCGAGACGGAGCACGGGTCCGAGTACGAGCTGTGGCACGAAGTACGCCCGGGGGCCACCTGCGTCGACGGCCTGCGCTGATCCCAGGACGGTCCGGGGCACCCGCGAGCGCCCCGGACCACACAGCTCAGGACTGGGCGAGCAGCAACAGGGTGTCCACCACCCGGTTGGAGAAGCCCCACTCGTTGTCGTACCAGGCGACGACCTTGACGTGCTTGCCGTCCACGCGCGTGAGAGCCGAGTCGAAGATCGACGATGCCGGCTGCCCGGTGATGTCGCTGGACACCAGCGGATCCTCCGAGTACTCCAGAATGCCCGCCAGCGGACCCTCAGCCGCGGCTCGATAGGCGGCAAGGACCTCGTCGCGAGTGACCTCGCGCGCGACGGTGGTGTTCAGCTCGACGATCGAGCCGACCGGAACCGGCACACGGATCGAGTCGCCCGACAGCTTGCCGTCGAGACCCGGCAGCACCAGCCCGATGGCCTTCGCGGCACCGGTCGTGGTCGGCACGATGTTCACCCCGGCGGCGCGAGCGCGGCGCGGATCGCGATGCGGACCGTCCTGGAGGTTCTGCTCCTGGGTATAGGCGTGCACGGTCGTCATGAAGCCGTGCTCGATCCCGGCGAGGTCGTCGAGGACCTTCGCGAGCGGGGCGAGAGCGTTGGTCGTGCACGAGGCGTTGGAGACGATCGTGTGCGCCGCCGGATCGTACTGCTCGGTGTTGACGCCATAGGCGAGGGTCACGTCGGCCCCATCGGAGGGGGCGCTTACGAGCACGCGCTTCGCGCCGGCACGCAGATGGGCCCGGGCGGCTTCCGCTGACGTGAATCGTCCGGTCGCCTCCAGGACCACTTCCACGCCGAGTTCAGCCCAGGGCAGGTTCTCGGGCTCGCGCTCGGCGAGAACCTGGATGCGGCGACCGTCGACGACCAGGCTGTCACCCTCCACGTCGACCGGCCGGCCGAGACGGCCGAGCGAGCTGTCGAAGCGCAGCAACTGAGCGAGGGCATCGGGCGCGGTCAGGTCATTGACGGCGACGACGTCGAGGTCGGTGTCGCGCTCCAGAAGTGCGCGCAGGGTGTTTCGTCCGATACGTCCGAAGCCGTTGATGGCGATACGGGTCATGGCTGTCCTCTCGTTTCCTGTGCCGCCTTCCATGCTCGGGACAGTCGACGGACCGGGACAGTGGCTTGCAGGACAGCATGCGCAAGTATCACGCCACGCTTCCTGCCACGGGGCGCGAGGATTCCGCCACCGGGTCGGCCTAGGCCGAGAACGTGTGCCGGTACTCCGTCGGAGATGTGCCGAGGATCCGCTGGAAATGCAGCCGCAGGTTCGCGCCCGTGCCCAGGCCCACCCGGTGAGCGATCTGCTCAACGCCGAGATCGGAGCGTTCGAGCAGTTCCCGCGCGAGATCCACGCGTGCCCGCAGGACCCACTGCATCGGGGTGTAGCCGGTGTCCTCGACGAACCGGCGGGAGAAAGTGCGCTCTGAGACGTTCGCGTTGCGCGCCAGATCAGCGAGCGTCAGCGAGCCGTCGAGCCGTCCCAGAGCCCACGCGCGGGTCTCCGCGAAGAGATCGCCGAGCGGCTCCGGCACGCTCCGCGGGACATACTGTGCCTGTCCTCCGCTCCGGTAGGGCGCAGCCACGAGGCGCCGCGCCACCCGGTTCGAGAGCGCCACACCGTGATCACGCCGGACGAGGTGCAGGCAGAGGTCGATGCCCGAGGCGGCCCCCGCGGACGTCAGCACGTCGCCCTCGTCGATGAAGAGCACGTTCTCATCGACCCGGATCAGCGGGTGCCGTTGTGCCAGAGCGCGCGTGTAGTGCCAGTGCGTGGTCGCACGACGTCCGTCGAGCAGGCCCGTGGCCGCAAGCGCGAAGGCTCCGGTCGAGATGGCGGCCAGCCGAGCGCCGCGGGCGTGGGCGGCGCGCAGAGCAGCGACCACCGCGGCCGGCGGCTCCGTGTTCGCCGGTTCGCGGTACCCGGGCACGAACACGGTGTCCGCATGCTCCAGCGCCTCGAGCCCTTCGGCCACGTGATACGAAAGGCCGTCTCCGCCGGTGACGAGACCGGGCTCGGCTCCGCACACCCGCACCTCGTACGGCATGCTCGCCCGATGCGCGAACACCTGCGAGGGGATTCCGACATCCAGCGGCTTCGCGCCCTCGAGGACGAGGACCGCGACACGGTGGTTCTCGGCAGTCGCCCCGGTTTCTGTGCGCACGGCGGCCGGGGCTGCCGCGGACGGGTCGCCGCCCGGGGTGCGCTCACCGGAATCACCCGTGGAGAGGACCGCATCGAGGTCTGTCATACGCCCATCTTCACGGACGTCCCGCCCGGCTGGACGCCCGTGCGAAGAACGGCGATTCCCCTCCAGCCCAGCAGCGCCCGTCGTCTCGATCTCCTCGGGCCGCCGTCCGGTGCCGGGGTCACGCGGCGTTCGTCGCCGGCTGCGAGCGTGTGCGGCGCACCCAGAGCGCGGAGTGCCCGAAGAACAGCACGGCACCGGATGCGAAAGCGGTCACGATCAGGGTGTTCGTGTGCGCGTCGCGGGCCCGCCCGCACGCGAGGTCCACCCGGAGGGATTCGATGTCGTTCTTGATGATCTGCTGGTTCAGGAACTGCATGGCGGGGCCCGTTCCGTCAGCGAGCTCCTGGCCGCGGCTCACCGTGGGCGGGTCCCATCGCGACGGGCCGGCGTTGGCGCACCGGATCGTCGTGCTCTCCCCTGCCGTGGCCGACGCGACCTCGACCACCGGGGTGTGAAACCAGGCGAACATCACTGCCGCCAGGGCCGCGACGACCAGAACGAGATAGAGAGGGCGCGTCCAGCGCCGGGGAGTGACGGGAATCGGTCGAGGCTCGCTCATGGCTCTCTCATTTCTCCCGGGTTTCGGCGGGGCCTCCCCGGGATCGCACAGTCCATGCGGCGAGTGCCGCGTCGACCGACACCGCGCCGCCCCTTTCGTCCCGCAGTCTCTCATGACAGGAACCGCGCGCCCCAGGCCGGGACCGGGAAGGCCGATCCCGTCGAGAGGGCCGACCCGGCGCCGTGGAGCAGTCCTTCATCAGATGAAGGCTATGATGGCGCAGGAACTCAACCGGAGGAATGCCATGAGAGAAGACCACGAGTCGCCTCGCGGGGGCACCGCGCCCGAGACGGGCGAGCAGGCGCCGCGAGAGCGCAAGCCGGAGCCGGCCTCACACGCTCATTTCGATCCGGGAGCCCGGGTGGCGAGCGCCACCCCCGCCACCGCCGACGGACCGGAGCACACGACCCAGCCGTTCGCCTACGACGGGATCTTGCTCTCGGGCTTCGGCGGACCCGAGGGCCAGGACGATGTCCTCCCGTTCCTGCGCAACGTCACGCGCGGCCGCGGCATCCCCGACGAGCGTCTCGAAGAGGTCGCGCACCACTATCGTCACTTCGACGGCGTCAGTCCCATCAACGATCAGAACCGACGGCTGCTGGAGGCGCTCCGCAATGCGCTGCAGGCAGCGGGGGTCGATCTGCCCGTCTACTGGGGCAACCGGAACTGGGCGCCGTACCTGGACGAGGCGCTGACGGCGGCCGCCGCTGACGGCGTCCGGAACCTGCTGGCGATTCCCACGAGCGCGTACTCGTCGTACTCGTCCTGCCGGCAGTACCGGGAGGACTGGGCGGACGCGCTGGAGGCATCCGGACTTCAGGAGGACATGCGAATCGACAAGGTTCGGCAGTTCTTCTCCCACCCCGGATTCCTCGAACCGTTCGTCGAAGGACTCGCCTCCGCGCTGCGCGAGGCCGCTGCCGCCGGCAACAGCCGCGACCAGATCGAGGTCCTCTTCGCCACACACAGCATCCCCACCCTGGATGCGGAGCTCTCCGGAGCGTCGCTGTTCCCGGACTCCCCCGGTGGCGGATACGCCGCCCAGCACCTCGCCGCCGCGCGGGAGATCGTCGCACGAGTGGCGCCGGACATCTCCTGGCAGCTCGTCTACCAGTCGCGCTCCGGTCCCGCATCCCAGCCGTGGCTCGAGCCCGACATCAACGACGCGATCGAGGCGCTCACCGACCGCACCGCCGTGATCATCGTCCCGCTTGGCTTCGTCAGCGACCACATGGAGGTCATGTGGGACCTCGATGAGGAAGCGACGGAGACGGCGGAGAACCGCGGACTCTGGGTGACCCGCACCCCCACCCCCGGCGTGCACCCCGCCTTCGTGGGCGCGCTCGTCGACCTCGTGCAGGAGCGCCTCGAAGGACGCCCCGTCGAGCAGCGGAAGAACACCACGACGATCGGTCCCTGGTTCGACGTGTGCCGGCCCGGGTGCTGCGAGAACCGGCGACTCGGCTTCAAGCCCGCCATCGCGGGCCTCGTCCCCTGAGTCATACCCCTTCGGCGGGGAGCTACGTCTCCGCCGAAGGGGTGCCTGCCCAGCGTCCGCCGAGCGCAGCACGGGCTAGCATCGCCAAATGAAGCTGGATCTCCTGGAAGTCGTCGCCCTTCTGACGGACTACCGGTCGGTACGCGTCGTCGACTGCACCGCGGATGTCATCCTCGGCGATGTGCGATCCGTCTACCGATTGCATGCGGAGCCGTGGATCGACTCCTATGAGGTCGTGGGCGCCGAGGGGCAGGTCGTCGCCGCCTACATCGCCTCTCTCGGGGCCGTCACCGACGGCGAGGAGACACTCCGGTACGACCCGCGGATGATCGTCTGGCGCGCACTCGCCGCGCGCCTGGCCTTCCCACTAGAACTGCCGATCTGGGGCCGATCGATCGACAGTCATCGGATGAGTGCGGTGGATGTCCGAGACGACGGAACCGCCCGGGTCACACTGGCACCGAACCGCGACCGGGCCGGCGCCGGTCACATCGACATCGACCTCGACAGACGACTCGTGACGGACTTCAGCATCCCCAGCCTGCGGATCAGCTATCGAGATTTCGCGCTCGGTCGTGGCCGCCTCTTCCTCGGCTGGGACCGCAGCGCGCCGGCGGCGGGATGACCGGCGCGGGGACACTGCGCGAGATGGGCAAGCCCCGTGATCTGCATTCCCCTGCCCCCGTCGAATCCGGCAACTAGCGCGCGAGTGCGGAGTCGATCAGCGTCTCGGCTGCGGCCCGTGCCTCCGTCGCCACGCGAGGGTCCGACGATATCGCCGCTGTGGTCTGAGCACCTTCGGCGAGGATGGAGAGCTGCGAGGCGAGCGCAGCAGACGCTCCGGCCTCTGCCGCGAGCGCTGCCATCTGCTCTTGAAACGACGCCTTGTGCTCTCGCACGATCTGCGCGATCTCGGGATGGGTGCCACCGAGCTCTCCGAACGCATTGATGAAGGCGCAGCCGCGGAAGTCATCGGCACAGAACCAGTCCTCCAGGTGACGGTAGACGGCGAGCATGCGAGCCCGCGGTTCCTCCCCCGCCGCGCTCACCGCCGCGGCCAGCCCGGACTCCCACTCCTCGTGCTTGCGCTGCAGCACAGCCGCGATGATGTCCGTCTTGGACGGGAAGAGTGCGTACAGGCGCCGGAGCGACACGCCGGCGGCGGTGCGCAGCTCGTCCATTCCCACGGCCGCGTATCCCTTGCGGTAGTAGAGGTCCTCCGCCGCAGCGAGGATTTTCTCCCGCGCTTCCGATTCGGTCATGCGCTCAGTCTACTTGACAAGAGAACGGTCGTTCTCATATGGTCGACGCATCAGGTGAGAACGACCGTTCTCGCTCGTGATTGAGAGGAACAAGATCATGGGATTCATCACCGTCGGCACCGAGAACACCACCCCGATCGAGCTCTACTACGAGGACCAGGGCGAGGGGCAGCCAGTCGTCCTGATCCACGGCTACCCGCTGAACGGGCACAGTTGGGAGCGCCAGACCCGCGAGCTGCTGAGCCAGGGCTACCGCGTCATCACTTACGACCGCCGCGGCTTCGGTCAGTCCTCGAAGGTGGGCACGGGTTACGACTACGACACCTTCGCCGCAGACCTCAACACCGTGCTCGAAACCCTCGACCTGCGCGACGTCGTCCTCGTCGGCTTCTCGATGGGCACCGGCGAGCTCGCCCGCTACGTCGGCACCTACGGACACGATCGGGTCGCGAAGCTGGCCTTCCTCGCATCGCTCGAGCCGTTCCTCGTGCAGCGCGACGACAACCCCGAGGGCGTCCCGCAGGAGGTCTTCGACGGCATCGCCGCAGCCGCCAAGAGCGATCGCTACTCCTGGTACACGCAGTTCTATCAGGACTTCTACAACCTCGATGAGAACCTGGGCACCCGCATCAGCCAGCAGGTCGTCGACGCCAACTGGAACCTCTCGGTGACCAGCGCACCCGTCGCCGCGTACGCGGTCGTCCCGTCCTGGATCGAGGACTTCCGGGGCGACGTCGAGGCCGTCCGCGCATCGGGCAAGCCGACCCTGATCCTGCACGGCACCAAGGACAACATCCTCCCGATCGACGCCACCGCGCGCCGCTTCCACCAGGCGGTGCCGGAGGCGGAGTACGTCGAGGTCGACGGCGCCCCGCACGGACTGCTGTGGACGCACGCCGACGAGGTGAACGCCGCGCTGACGAGCTTCCTCTCGAAGGACGAGATCAGCTCCTGACACAGCAGGTCGGCCACCGGCGCAGATTCCGATAGCCGAGCGCCACCTGAGCACACCTGCTCACGTGGCGGCTCTGGCCTCGTGCCCCCGGGGCACGAGGCCAGTTCGCCAATCTGCGCGCACCGGACCCGATCCGCGGCCCATCCCGGTTCGTCCGGCAACGGACTCGCAGGGCTTCACTTGTGGTTTGCATCGAAGTTCTTCAATATAGACGTATGTCAATACAAGGAGGCGGCCCGGCAGAGGTTGAGGGGTCGGCAGTATGCGGAGATACGACGGCGCGGCGGCACCTATCGACGCTCCATCGCTGGCTCCCGCTGTGGATCGCGCTCGCCATGCTTGCGGGGCTCCTGCTCGGACGATTCGTCCCTGGCGTCTCCGAGGTGCTCGCCCGCCTTGAGGTCGGTGGAATCTCGGCCCCCATCGCACTGGGACTCCTCGTGATGATGTATCCCGTGCTCGCGAAGGTCCGATACGACAGGGTGGCCGCCGTCACCGGCGACAAGAAGCTGCTCGTCTCGTCCCTTGTCCTGAACTGGCTCGTCGGCCCCGCGTTGATGTTCGCACTCGCGTGGATCTTCCTCCCTGAGCTCCCGGAGTACCGGACGGGACTCATCATCGTCGGACTCGCCCGCTGCATCGCGATGGTGGTCATCTGGAACGACCTCGCCTGCGGGGACCGCGAAGCAGCGGCCGTGCTCGTGGCCATCAACTCCGTGTTCCAGGTCTTCGCATTCTCGCTCCTGGGCTGGTTCTACCTCACCGTGCTCCCCGGCTGGCTCGGACTCGGCAGTCAGGGCCTGAACGTCTCGGTCTGGCAGATCGCCCTCAACGTGCTGGTCTTTCTCGGTGTCCCGCTCGTCGCGGGCTTCGCGTCGCGCCTCATCGGCGAGAGGGCGAAGGGCAGGGAATGGTACGAGGAGAAGTTCCTGCCACAGATCGGACCGTGGGCACTCTGTGGACTGCTGTTCACCATCACCCTGCTGTTCGCGCTACAGGGGCACCAGGTGACCTCCCGTCCGTGGGATGTCGCACGCATAGCTCTTCCCCTGCTGGCATACTTCGCGATCATGTGGTTCCTCGGTATCGGCGTCGGAAGGGCTGTGGGGCTGGGCTACGCTCGATCCTCCACACTCGCCTTCACCGCCGCCGGGAACAATTTCGAACTCGCCATCGCCGTCGCGATCGCGACGTTCGGGGCCACATCGGGCCAGGCTCTCGCCGGCGTCGTCGGTCCGCTGATCGAAGTACCGGTTCTTGTCGGCCTCGTTTACGTCTCCCTGTGGGCAGCCCGTCATTGGTTCCGAACCGATCCGTTCGCTTCCGCGACCAGCGCCCGGGCGACGTCGGAGATTCTCGCGTGACCGAAGGATGCACTCCCACCACGATGCACGCCATGGGTGAACCGGCCGCCGGTGCTCTGGCGGCAATTCTGAAGGCGCTCGCCGATCCGCTGCGCGTGCGCATGCTCTCGGCGATCTCGACAGACTCTCGCGGCGAGGCGTGCGTCTGCGATCTCGAAGCCCTCGCTGACGTCTCACAGCCCACCATCTCGCACCATCTGAAGGTCATGCGTGACGCTGGAGTGCTCGAATCCGAGCGGCGCGGCACGTGGGTGTACTACCGGATCACGCCCAGCTTGCGGCCAGCGGTGACAATGCTGCTGGATTCCTTTGCGCCCACTGCCGTAGACGCCGACCAGCCCACCGACACCCGCCTTGCGGATGTCGATGCCGAGCTCACCCGCATCGCCGCGGATATGCATGACAACCACCCGGCACTCGATCCGCAGCTCGTTGTGCACGTGGTTCGCGAGTCTTACGCGGGCCTCGCCCGCCGCACCACCGTCTCGCGCCCACTCGTCCCGCTGACCGAGAAGTTCGCCCGCCAGCGCCTCGACGACCTCTCGCGCGACACGACGACGGACGCGCCGCACGTTCTGTTCGTCTGCGTCGCGAACGCCGGACGCTCACAGCTCGCCGCGGCGCTCCTCACCGAGCGCTCGGGCGGGCGCGTCATCGCCCGCTCCGCCGGATCAGCTCCGGCGGGACGCGTTCAGCCCCGGGTACGTGCGCTGATCGAGGAGATCGATCCCACATCCGACCCGTTCCCCAAACCCCTCACCGATGACGCGGTGCGGGCTGCCGATGTGGTCATCACAATGGGCTGCGGTGACGTCTGCCCCGTCATTCCCGGCGTCCGCTACGAGGATTGGCCCGTGGGCGACCCCGCGCTCGCCTCCCCCGCCGGCATCGAGGCCATCCGCGACGACATCGCTGCACGCGTCGAAACCCTCCTCACCACCCTCGGAAAGCGACCATCATGACCACAGTCCTGTTCGTCTGCGTGCACAACGCCGGCCGCTCCCAGATGGCCGCCGGATTCCTGCGCGAGCTCGCCCCCGGCATCCAGGTGCTCTCCGCGGGCTCCATCCCTGCCGACCAGATCAACCCCACGGCTGTCGACGCGATGGCCGAGGTCGGGATCGACATCGCCTCGCAGGCACCGAAGGTGCTCACCACCGAGGCCGTCCAGGAGTCGGACGTCGTCATCACGATGGGTTGCGGCGATGCCTGCCCGTTCTTTCCGGGCAAGCGCTACGAAGACTGGAAGCTCGACGACCCTGCGGGGCAGGGAATCGAGCCGGTGCGCGTGATCCGTGACGAGATCAAGGGACGCGTCGAGGAGCTGATTGCGAGCCTTCAGTCTCGACCCTGACTTGCCGGACGGGAAGACACGGATTGCGCGCCAGGGGATCCTGGGTCGCCCTCTAGCACCCGTGCCCTGGTCCATAATGCAGTTCGTCCGGCTGTCCGATGAGTCAACGATCGACGTCGTCCGCGAGCACGAAGCCGCATCTCCCGGTTACCGGAGTCGCGTCGATGGATCCGCCGTTCGGGCTTGCGGTGCTTGCACTCCTGGTGGGCGTTGCCGGCATGATCGTCGCACGCCACCGGTCACGGTCCTAAGCTCGTGACAAGGACGACAAACTCTGGGACACTCGAGTTCTGAATCTCGCGGTGCCACCGATAACTGTGTCGTGCGCAGATCGAGGCTTGAGCGGTGGGGCCGAGGGGCGCCTCCCGCCGCGCGTCAGCCCGGAATTGGGGTTGGGGAGCTTCCTCCTAGGTGGCGGGTCGCGCAATTCACCCGCCCTGCGCACCACCATCATACGGATGGGGTTTCTGACCTTCCGCGACGCGGAATCGCCGGATATTTCGGGCCTACCCCAGACTCCGCTTCTACTTCTCTACGTCGAGTGTGGTGGAGCTCCACGGACCGAAGTTTCTTCCCGATGCATCGGCGTAGCGGAGTTGGATCGACTGGTGCCCGGGCGGGAGGGTGAAGTACTCGTTCCAGAGACCGGATGCAGGGACAGTAAGAGTCTGAATAACGTGTGTCGCCGAGGTTTTTCTCTGGATTATAGTGTCGGGGTTCTCTGACATCTGAAACCGAAAGCTCGTTCCGTTCACGACGCTGTGGTCGCGGGGTGTGTCGGGGATAGGTGGCGCGGCCAGGGAGTACTCCAGACGCGGAGTGGGCGCGGAGACAGCCGTACCCACTGTCTGGAAAACAGCTGCGCTGTGGTCTCCGGGACTACTGCTCGACAGGTGAACAGACCAGTCGCCGAAAGCATCCACTGTGGTCTGTGCAATGGCTTTCCCGTGGGTATCGATCACGGTGATCTTGGCTCCCGGGTACGACGAGGTACCTGACAGCCAGGGGTAGAGCCGGGGATCGCTCTGCTCTATTTCAGCGTCCGGTGCTTCTATGGTGGCTGGCTGTTCAGCCGGTGGGGAAACCGGTGTGGGCGTCATCGTCGGTGGAGTGGTAGGCGGCACCGGCGCGCTCGTCGGGTTCGTTGTCGGCATAGTGCCCGGGGGCTGCTCGTCCTCAGTTCGGGCTTCGCTCTTTGATGGTGCGGGGACCGGCGATGCAGTTGGTGTGCGGGACTGGGGAGTCTCTGTGGATTCTGCCGGTGGAGGCGCCGGGGAAGTCGAATCTGTTGCCGCGGAGGCAGCGTCCGGGCGGTCTGCTGAGTTCTGAACCAGCGCCGAGATCGCGATCATCCCGCCCGCACCCGCGATAACGAGTGCCGCTACGGCGAGTGACGCCCGTCTTGACGCGGGTGTGGGCTGTGGGCCTCTGATGTCGCCCTGTGTGGGCGTGGCGGGGAGCTGTGACGCGAGATGTTCGGGCACAGGCGGCGGGGACATGGTCGACAAATAGTGCGAGGCACCCGCTACGCCTGCCACCGCGGGAAGGAGCACGAGGGCGAGATTGCGGGCAACGAGCCGCGCCTCAGCAAGCGCATGAGTGCACTGATCGCAGTCGGCCAGATGCGCTTCGACCTTTACCCGTGCTCGCGTGGAGAGTCCGTTGCGGGTGTATGCGCCGAGCGATCTGATCGTTGCACGGCACTCTTCACTGCTGGCGCGCGTGAGTTGAGCTGAGAGCCACGCGTCCCGAAATGCTCGCTTGGCTCGAACGACGAGCGCTGAAACGCCGTTCGCGGTCAGTCCCAATCGCGTAGCGATCTCGCGTGGCGGCACCCCGTCGACGTGGCTGTACCAGAGCACCCCCTGCCATCGTGGAGGGAGTGTGGCGAATGCCTGAGCTGCCGCGTTGTTCTCCTCCATGGTGATCATGACTTGTTCAGTAGTTGCCGCCGTTGGGTCGGCGGCGTCTTGGATTTCCGAGTAGGAGTATTCGGCGCGAGCGATGTGCCTGTTGTAGTGCTGGCGCCCGGTGTTGCGAACAGTGGCGATTAGATAGGCCCGAAATTCACCTCGCGGGCCCTTACCCTGACGAAGCGCGGTCAGAAGCCGTTCGAAGCTCTCGGAGACGATGTCCTCCGCAGAAAGGGTCGAAAAGCTCCGCGCCACCGACATCGCTACGCCGGCATGGCGTCTCCAAAGCTCACCGAATGCGGTGCTGTCTCCCGCACGCACCTGTCGCAGCAGATCATCGTCGGATGCTTCTAGACCGAATGGATCGTCGTTCACTCGTAGTTCTCTCTGGGACTCCGCCTGACATACACAAGGGTGACGGGCACGGTCGAAGCACCGTGCCCGTCACCATCAGCGCGTTAGCGCCAGATCAGGAGTTCACCTCCCGGGCACGACGGCGCGCGATGAGCCAGAACCCGAGCGCGAGTACCGCGATTCCGAGCAACGCACCGCCTGTCCAGATCGTCGTTCCTGTCGTGGGCAGTGGCGGCGTCACCGTGGTCACCGTGCGGCAATCTGCATCGTCCGAGTCGGGCGAGCAGTTCGCCCCCACCTCAGGCGGGGTCACCACCACGTTGCGCATCTCACCGGCCGACCGTGTGGTCACGGAGTAGGTAATCGTCACACTCTCGCCCGCAGGCAGCGCACCAGCCCATGACAACACCGGTTGCTCGTACACGGCCCCGCTCGTCGCGTCGTTGTTGTAACGGGCATGTTCCAGCACGGACGAAAGATCATCGGTGAAGGTGGCAGGGCGTTCCTCTGTGTAGTCCATCGCACCCGTGTTGGTGACAAGGATGCTGAACGTCACGCGCTCACCAATAGTTGCCCGTTGTGTCGACACCGTCTTGGCGACGGTGAAGCTTGCCACTGGCGTCTCAGTGACACAGCCGCCTGCTTCCGCACATCCGCCACCGGGGCCATCGCTGACGACAGCGTTGCGCAGGACACCGTCTCCTGTGGCTGGACTGTTGACGGTCACCGAGTACGTCACCGTGACGGACTCGCCAACCCCGAGGGCACCGGACCATCGCAGGGTGTCGCCTGCGACTTCGGCGCCCGCGGAGGCGTCACCGTTGTACGTGGCGTCATCGAGCACACCAGACATATCGTCGCTGACGGATGCCGGCATCTCAGTCGTATACGGGACCTGGCCGGTGTTGGAAACAGTCAGGGTGTACGTCACGCGCCCACCGAGGACAACGTCGCTCGTGTCAGCGGTCTTGCTGACGGTGTACGAGGCAACTTCAGTCTGCGTCACACAACCTCCCTCTACGCAGGCACCGCCCGGAGAGGTCGGTGCCACGACATTGCGCAGCTGGAAGTCCCCACGTACGGGGTCGTCCACGGTCACACTGTAAGTCACCTGGAGCGTCTCGCCTACGGCCAGCGGTCCGGACCAACGAAGGGTCGAACCATCCACAGAACCGCCTGCAGAAACGTCTCCGTTGTAACGGGCGTCGTCCAGCACGCGCGTAAGGTCATCAGAGAACGAGGCTGGCTCCGCGTCGGTGTAGTCGACCTGACCCGTGTTCGTGATCGTGATCGTGTATGTCACGACATCACCCGGGAGCGCGGTCTCCTGGGATGCCTCCTTAAGCACGGTGTAGGAGCCGGCGGGGACATTGGCCACACACGAAGGATCAGTGGAGCCTTCCTCACAGTTGCCGCCCGTGTTCGGGGGAGTGACAACCGTGTTGTTCAGCTGCCCATCGCCGCTCGCCGGGTCGTTGACCGTGACGGAGTAGGTAACCGTCACCGTCTCCCCCACGGCCAGCGGTCCGGACCATGACAGTGTCGGAGCCTCGTAACCGATACCGGCGCCACTGCTGCTGGTCGCGTCGCCGTTGTACGTGGCGTCATCGAGAACGCGAGACAGATCGTCCGAGAACGAGGCGGGCGCGGCATCGGTGTAGTCGAGCTGCCCGATGTTGGTGACCGTGATGGTGTAGTCGATAACCTCACCCGGAAGCACAGACGTCGCCGATGTCGTCTTCACAACGCTGAGCGCCTGCACGGGGGTTGTCGTCGTGCACTCCCCGTCGGTGGCACATCCGCCACCTGGCGAGGTCGGCACGACGGCGTTGCGGAGTGTGAAGTCCCCCGTCACCGTGCTGTCAACCGTCACCGAGTAGGTGATCGTACGCGATCCACCAACGGGCAACGGTCCAGACCAGGTGAGCGTGTTGCCGGACACCGTGGCACCGTTGCTGGCATCCCCGTTGTACGTGGCGTCATCCAGCACACCCGACAGATCGTCCGAGAACGACGCAGGCTCACTAACCGTGTAGTCCACGTCACCCGTGTTCGTCACCGTCACCGTGTACGTGACCACACCGCCCGGGAGTACCGAAGTCTGGTCCGCAGTCTTGGAGACCGTGTACGACGCAACAGGCGTGGTCGTCGTGCACTCACCCTCCGGGTCGCAACTGCCGCCCGGAGTCGTCGGGACCACTGCGTTCGCCAGGTTCTGGTCACCGGTCAGCGGATCGTTCACCGTCACCGAGTAAGTCACGTCGACCGTCTCCCCAACGGACAACGGTCCAGACCAGGCCAGCGTGTTGCCGGACACCGTGGCACCGTTGCTGGCATCCCCGTTGTACGTGGCGTCATCCAGCACACCCGACAGATCGTCCGAGAACGACGCAGGCTCACTAACCGTGTAGTCCACGTCACCCGTGTTCGTCACCGTCACCGTGTACGTGACCACGTCACCCGGGAGTACCGAAGTCTGGTCCGCAGTCTTGGAGACGATGTACGACGCGACTGGCGTGTTGGTGGCGCACTCGCCTTCCGGATCGCATTCGCCGGTCGGTCCCGTCGGCACGACGGCGTTCGCCAGGTTCTGGTCACCGGTGAGCGGATCGTTCACCGTCACCGAGTAGGTCACCTGGACAGTCTCGCCGATGGCCAACGGTCCAGACCACGTCAACGTATCACCCGCCACTGTGGCACCACTGCTGGCATCCCCGTTGTAGGTCGCGTCATCCAGCACACCCGACAGGTCATCCGAGAACGAGGCCGGCGCATCAGTCGTGTAGTCCACCGCGCCGGTATTGGTCACCGTCACCGTGTAGGTGACCATGTCACCCGGGAGCACCGAGGCCTGGTCAGCCGACTTGGCGACCATGAAGCCTTGGATCGGCGTCACCGTGCACCGATAAGGCGGAGCGGTCGGGAAAGGCCGACCAGGCACCCATGGTCCGGGCGGCGGGAAGGGCGGGCGGCATTCCTCAGGCGGTGTGGATCCGGGCGCCATGAGGAAGTTGTTCGCCGAGCTGTTGCCACGCTGCGATGCCTCCTTGACCGTCACGGTATACGTCACGGTCGCTGTCGCACCCACCGCCAGTGTGCCGCGGATCTCGACCACATCGTCGGTCGGGCCGTTCACGCTCACCGACGGCGTGTCCGAAGACGGCACGCCGGTAACCGTGGCGTCATCGAGAACGTCCGCGAGGTAGTCGTCACGTTCCACGTCGACCACCGTGGCACCGATGTTCGTGGCGGTGATCGTGTAGGTCAGCTCGGTCCCTGCCCGGACCGGGGACTCGGATGCCACCACGGACTTGGCGTAGGTAATACCCGTGATCGGCGTGCTCGTGCAGTTGGGCAGCTGTGCGTCTGTGGGCGTGCACTGTCCGTCCGTCGGCGGGGTCTCCCCCGGCTTCAGCAGGAAGTTCGTCGCCACGCTGTCGCCACGCTGCAGATCGGGCCTCACCGTCACGGTGTAGGTGACCGTGTAGGTCTCGCCCGCGGGCACGGATCCAGTGATATAGATCTGGACGCCGGCTCGCACGGCAGTCAAGCCGTCGGCCGATGTCGGCTCCACGCTGACCGCAGCGTCGTCAACAACATGGATGAGGCTGTCGACGGCATCAACATCTGCCGCCGACTTTCCATCGTTCTTGAAGTGGAGCGTGTAAGTGATGGTCGAGCCCGCAACGACCGGAGAGGACGACGGTTCTGCTGTCTTCCACTGCGTCAGCAGCGCACCCGGAACCTGTACATCGGCACAGCTCGCCGCGCCAGGGAGCGTGTCGTCGGCAGGGATACACGCCTGGTTGCGCAGGATCTGGTCACCTTCACCCGTGTAGGTCACTGCGTAGGTGATTGTCGCGGTCTCGCCTGCGGCGAGCGCCCCACTCCATGAAATCGTCGATCCCGTACGGCTCACAGAGCCGACATCTGCCGTCAGGGAAGCGTCGTCGAATGTCGAGTCGTCAAGGACATCGCTGAGGTCATCGGTCGCCGTCGCCGGGCTCGTCGCCGTGTACACGCCTGGCCCGTCGTTGTGCACGGTGATGGTGAACGTTGCCTGCTCACCGATCGCGGGCAGATCGGTCCGGTCGACGATCTTGTTGATCGTCAGACGCGGAAGATCGAACTGCTCAGTCGCACAGGCCTGGCCCGTTACATCGTCGATGCCGTCAGTCGCAGGATCACAGGTGGGTGGCGTCGTCACCCCAGGGTCATCCGGCACCCAGGTCACATTGGCGACATCACCGTCACCACCAGGCTGAAGGGTTACCGAGTAGGAGATGACGACTGAGCCGCCGACCGGAAGCGCACCAGACCAGGACAGCAACGGCGCCTGATATCCGAGCGAACCCGATACGGACGCCTGTGCGTCCCCGTTGTAGCTCGCGTCATCCAGCACACCGGAAAGGTCATCAAACACGACCGCCGGGTTGGCGGCGGTGAACGGCCCCTCTCCAGCGTTGGTCGCCGTCACCGTGTAGTTGATGACGTCGCCGGGGCGCGAGTCGGCCGTCGCGTCGGACGTCTTCTCCACCAGGAGGAGCTGATCGCAGGACTCTGCGGTTGCCTCATTGTTCGACTCGTCAGGGTCTTCCTCGTTTCCGAAGACCGACGCAACGTTGGTGATGCACGCTCCCGGTGCCACGTTCGAATCGGCCTCGACCCGGAAGCTCGCAGACTCTCCGATGCCGAGACGTCCGCCGCTGACGGTGACTTCCGAGCCGGTGATGCTGCTCGTCACGTTGCCGACCACAGTTGCGTTCGACAGGCCAGCCGGCAGAGTGTCTGTGACGGTCCATCCGCTGGAGACACCGGCTCCGTTGTTGGTCACGGTGATCTCGTAAGTGAGGCGATCACCAGACTCGAAGACAGCAGGCCCGGTCTTCTCGATCTCCAGGTCCGCCGGAAGCCCCAGGATAGAGGTGCCATCGTTCAGGTTTGAGATCGGGCCTCGTACCGTGGAGATCACATCGAAGGACGGAGTTGCGGTCGCGCCATTCGTGATCTGGAGCTGCGTGACGATGCCGTCAACGTTCGAGGAGAATCCCAGATTCCCATTGCCGAAGTTCCAGACCGCACCGTAGCCGCCTGAGGCATCAGCCAGCACGTTGGGGAAGGTGTCGATTGCTCCCGTGGAGAGGTTGATGCGACGGACATCGCCCGAGTTGTTCGCACCCCAAGCGAACCCGTCTTTGAACGCAAAATCCTGGACACCGGGAGCCTGACCAAGATTGATGGTCTGCATGATTGCGCCATCGCTCACTCGGATGGCCCGCACGGTCGTGTTCGGTCCCGAGTCCGAGATGTAGAAGTACCCGTTTGCTGGGTTGAACGCGCCCGCGTACCAGCGCACCGAGTTGGTAACGGGGTGGGTGTACACCACAGAACCGACGCGGGTCGTCACGCCGTTCTGACCGACCCGAACAAGCGCCCCATCGGGGAACGCCGCGGTTCCCTGACCTGCGGCCACGATGCCGTAAATGAAGTTGTCCGCCGGATTGAATCCGATCGCGTTATATGACACCGGCGCAGGACCACCTTCAGCGCTGAAGGTGAAAGATCCATCGCCCGTTGTCTCTGCTCGCTGGAGCTGGGAAGGGGCCCCCTGGGCGATAAACACCACAGGAGCCGCAGGGTCAAAAGGGTCCCCCGGAGCGGCGTACGCAGCGCCGGGCATCGCGAGACCAACGCCGATGAGTGTCATAGCGGCGAGAGAACTGGCGGTCAGCGCGGACAGGAAGCGCCGCGCGGTTGTGTGGGCGGCGGGGGCCGGTCGGGGCCCGGGCGGATACTTGGTCGCTTTCCTGGCGCGACTGCGCCACGAAGGTACTGCGTTCATTGCTAGAGCTCCTGAGTCGGGGGTGTCGGATGTTCACTCGATGAAACGTTGCAGCTGCGTGTCACAGTACTGCAAACGTCGTCTTATGCATAGGGCATCTCCCCTCGCTCGAATCGTGACGCGAAACCAGAGAATCTGTCCTCGCGAGGTGAGGCTGACCGTCAACCCAATGAGGAGTGGGCTGGGATGCACCCCCCGGCGCACCCCAGCCCATGCGATGTCCCTCCCGCCCAAACCTCCGACCATTGGGCAAGAGCGTGCACCAAGCACAAGACATCTCGTGGCGGGCGTGTGATCCGACACACACGTCTGCGCACTCACCCGGTGGCATTCCGTGACGCAGGGATCGTGACGCGAGTTTCCGAACTATGGGTTGTTGTTTCCCAAGGCTCTCCAGCGGTCGCTCCAGTGCTTCGTCCTTGGTGCCCGTTACCAACAGTGCAGCGAGCCTCGCGCCCACAAGGAGTCTCGGCCGACTGGGCAGCGCTGATGTTTTCAAGTCCGTCCTGCAGCGCAAACGTCAGCATCTGGGGTGTCGCGAGCGCCCGCACAGGATGCCAGCGCGCTATGTCCGGCGCCACGTCGAGCTTCCCCGACCGCCGATTCTCACCCTGGAACCCAAGCGGCGTTGCTAGCCCCAGTAAGAACAACTCTGGCCCCGAGTTTCCCAAGAAACACGGGGCCAGTTTGCCAAATAGATGCGTTGAGTTTCCCAAACACACCGTCTGTGGCGTGTTTGGGAAACTCCCGCGCAGCCCTCTCCGCACTGGCTACGCCAGCATCTCAAATCGCGCCCTTTCCTGGCCGAAGGGGCCCGCTTTCCCAACTTTGAGCGCCGGTTTTCCGGCGCACTACTCCGTGCTGCATCCCTGCGGTCGAACCCACCACCTTGGGACCGACAATGTCGCGAAGCGCAGGCCCACGTGCGGAGCCCTCTCCGATCCGCCGGGATCGGACATGCGCGCCTCGGGCATGCCCTATTCATCATGGGAGGTTGAGCGAAGTGCGGGCCCGCACTTCGCTCAACAGCTCCCCGCGTTTCATTGTGCTTGTGGCTTGCTCCTGCGAGCAGGCACCATAGCCCTGCAAAGTGCCGCGCGGCGCGACGACGGGAACGAGTTCCTGTGTCCCGCGCGGTCGACGTGCGCGAAGCGCCCGCGTCGCTCGCGAAGGCTGGGCGTGCACCTATGTCAGAACGGGCATTCATCGTGCGCGGGGCCACGCTCGGCCTCCGCCAGAGACATCTCGAATCCGCAGGCTTCACAGGTGGACCCGCGCCGCTTGGCTCAGCGCTGCGCGGATCGCGGCGGGATCGAGCGGCATCGGGATTGTCTGCCGCGCGCTCACCGTCGGCAGATCTGTCATGGGATTGGTGAAGACGCGCTTTCGTGCCTTGAGGATGGTGAACACGGAGCGCAGGGCCTCGGTCGACCCAGATCGCGGCGCGAATTACACCTCTGATCGGCGCAAACCGACGTCCCGATAGCTGAGCAGCCTGCTCTGCACCCCCCCTACGCTGTGACGCATGACAAGAGCCGAACAGTGAAGCGCTCGCTTCAATCTGCGTGCGTCGATTTCCAACTTCTGGACGGGGATCATCATGCTCGTCACAGCACTCTTGAGCATCGGGGGAACCGTATGGGGCTGGGCTAACCAAACATCGAACGTCGAGACGACCCAATCGCAGCACGCGAGCAGACCCTTCTCGAACGCGATCAGAACATCGCGACGCTAACGCAGGAGCTGTCTGCTGCCAACGCTCACGTCGACGTGCTCAAGGACACCGTATCCGCGCTGAGGGATGAGAACGCTCAGTTACGTGCAGTACTACCTCCTACAGTGGCCCTCGAGGGCGTTCCAGACATACGCGCTGTGGCGACAGTCACGTTGTCAACGCTGCAATCCCCCTACACTTTCAGTTCAGAATAAGTGGTCTGACCAGGTGATTCAGGGTTTGCGCACGCACGCTCGACGGCTCGTAGTCTGCACCCCTTCAGAAGAACAGGTAGTGACCAACGAGGGACGGGAGCTGACGCTGGGGCAATGTGCGTCGTCGAAATCGATACTTACCGGGTAAGCTAGTCCGCGATGCTTACTGAGTAAGGAGTTGCAGGTATGTCGATCCCTAAAGCTTTCCTCGTGCTGCTGGCCGAGCGTCCGATGAATGGCTATCAGTTGCGGTTTGAGTTCGAGGCGCGGACGGGCGCGACGTGGCCGTTGAACATCGGGCAGGCATATACGACTCTCCAGCGTCTGGAGCGGGACGGGCTGGTGGTCCCGCATCCGGACGAGGATTCGGAGGTGTTCGGGCTCACTGAGAACGGGGTCGCCGCGGTGCGCGCGTGGTGGGAGTCGCCGGTGGAACGTTCGCGTCCGGCGCGCGATGAGCTGGCGATCAAGTTGACGCTTGCGGTGACAGCGGCGGACGTGGACGTCGCCCGGGTCGTGCAGAGTCAGCGGACGGAGT
This sequence comes from Microbacterium nymphoidis, assembly GCF_021044885.1. Taxonomy (GTDB): domain Bacteria; phylum Actinomycetota; class Actinomycetes; order Actinomycetales; family Microbacteriaceae; genus Microbacterium; species Microbacterium nymphoidis. Next base: position 1,883,262 of record NZ_JAJNOD010000001.1, read on the forward strand.
CGATGCGGATGCTGCATGAGTACACCCGGTTGAAGGCCGATGGTCGAGCATCCGGCTCGGGTGACCGGGCTTGGTTGCTGTTGTTGGACTCGCTGATCTTCCAGGCGGAGGCGGAGGTTCGTTGGCTCGATCACGTCGAGGCCACGGTGATGCGCGATCGTCGGTTGGTTGCCCCCACGTCCGGGAACGATCAGAAAGAAGTACCGACCGCACGATCCACCGGGGCGCGACAGTGACCTCGGCGCTGGTCGAGTTCGAGGATGTGACACGCACGCATTCGTCGGGCGGCACGCAGGTGCACGCATTGCAGGGGGTCGACCTGCGTGTCGATTACGGCGAGTTGGTCGCGGTGATGGGGCCGAGTGGGTCGGGAAAGACGAATCTGTTGAATCTGGCGGGTGCGTTGGACACACCCACGTCAGGTCGTGTTGTCGTCGCAGGTGTCGACCTTTCGACGGCGTCGCCGGACGAACGCGCCCGGTTGCGCCGTCGATCGATCGGGCTGGTGTTTCAGGACTACAACCTGGTGTCATCGCTGACGGTGCGGGAGAACGTAGCGCTTCCATTGGAACTGGATGATGTCGCGCCCCGGCAGGCGTCCGCTCAGGCCACGGCGCTGCTGGCACGGCTGGGCCTCGCGGATCGGGGTAGTGAGTTCCCGGATCGGCTCTCGGGCGGGCAACGTCAACGGGTCGCGATCGCGCGATCGGTCATCGGGACACGGTCGTTGATCCTGGCGGATGAGCCGACGGGGGCACTCGATTCGGTGCTCGGCGAGGAGGTGATCGAGCTTCTGCGCGCTCAGATTGGACCGGAGTGCGGCGGCATCCTGGTCACTCACGATCCGCGATATGCAGCGTGGGCCGACCGGACCGTGTTCCTCAAAGACGGTCGCATCGTCGCCGGCACCGCTCCCTTGGTGAAAGTTGAGTCGTTGACTGGCCCGATCAGTGACCAGGCATCTGGTGCCGCGTCGTGAGCGTGGTCGCTCGGGATGATGCGACCAGGGGAAGCGGTCGCCGTGGTCGCCGATCTTTGATGTTTCGCCTCGCGCGGCGGGACATCCGCCGGAATCTTCCGCGGTTCGTGCTCGCGGTGCTGGTCATCGCGATTACGGTTGGCGCCGGAACGGCCGTGGACGTATTGTGGCGTTCGGCAGAGGTGAGCGACGCCGGCTACGCCCAGCGCACCCTGGGCGACAGTGCCGCCGCTCGTGTGCAGTGGTGGGGCGACGAGGTACAGCAGCAAACACCGCGCGCGGATGCGGGAATCACCGCTGGCGCAGACGCTCCCGTCACTGCGGTCGAAACGCGACTACAAGACCTTCTTCCTTCAGACACTCGCCTGCTCAAGACGCACACTGGAGTCGTCGTGCTGCGGTCGGGCGCTTCCCTCACCGATGGGATGGTGGCTCTGCAAGGACCATTGACTGATCCACTCCTGAATGGAGTGATCGACATCTGGCAGGGCCGCCTCCCAGACACCCGCGGTGAGGTGTCAGTGAGCCGCACAGTCGCAGAACGGCTTGATCTGTCCGTCGGCGACCCGTTCGAGGGCAGCGCCGACTCTGCCGATCGTATGACATCGCTGACGCTTGTCGGCATCCACGAGAACAACCCCCTCGGCTTCGACATTGCGCTCGCCGAGGCGTCGCTTCTGGTGGAAGGGTCGAGTTATCTCGACGGCGCACGACCGGTGTGGTTCGTGGACGGCGCGCCAATGGGCTGGTCGGGCGTGCTGGCACTGAACGATGCCGGGTTCGTCACCATCAGTCGCGATGTGGTCCTCGACCCTCCCGCCGCGACGGACGTGCCCATGTACCGGGACGGAGCCGCCGTCGAAGCGGACGCCCGCCTGGGCGTAGCGATTCTCGTCACCGTAGCCGTGCTGGTCGGCGGAACTCTCGTCGCGCTCTTGATCGGGCCGGTGTTCGCGATCGGCGCTCGACAGTCTCGCCGGGACTACGGGCTGCTCGCCGCGCAGGGCGCGACCGGGCGCGACATCGTCGGGGTCATGCTCCGCAGCACGTTCATCGTTGCAGTGATCGGTTCGGTCATCGGCGTGCTGCTCGGCGTTACTGTCGCCGGGGTGGTGGTCGCCGTCGCTCAATCGGCAGGAAGCACAGCTTTTCCGAACCTGATCGTGCCGGGCATCGATCTGGTTCTGTTACTCGCATTCGGTGTGTTTGTCGCCCTTGTCGCTGCGCGTGGACCTGCGCGACGTGCCGCCCAAGAAGACCCCGTCGCCTCCCTGCGTGACACTGCCGAGGTGACGGACCGCGAGCCCCGCACCCGAGGCGTACTCATCGTGGTTCTCTCGGCTCTGACCATCGCTCTTCTCGTGGTGACGGCGGTGACCGGTGTTCGCGTCTGGCTGCTGTTGGTCGGGCCGCTCGCCACGATCGTGCTGATCCTCGCTGTCCGCGGCCTTCTGCCCGTGCTCAGCAGGATCGCGCGTCACACGCCCACTCCCGAGCGGATCGCGATCCGTGACACGGCCCGTCGCGCTGACCGGACGATTCCCACGATCACCGGGATCGCTGCCGCGGTCGCCCTCGCTGTCGCTGTCTCGGTCGTCACCGCCACCCAGTACGCCACCGCCGCCGCGGAATGGCATCCCCGCGCCGCCACCGGGACCGTGATGATCTACGACGGCTTCTACACGGACTCATCGGGAAGTGAGAACCCGTTCGAGACCTCAAGCAGTGAAAGCAGCGCTGGCGCGGAGTCGACCGTCACCGGGGCCGAACAGCGGGCACGGATCGCCAATGTACTCGCTGAGTTCCTTCCCGGAACCGAGCTCATCGACGTCGACATGCTCAGCCTCAACGGCGACGCCTTCCCGCGCCTGCTCATCGACCCGGACACCGAGTGTCCCGTATGGGCGGACTTCACTGAGGAATACAACCAGTACAACGCCAGCAGCCCCGATCAGGACGGCCGAGCCGACGTGAACGGGATGAACTGCTTGATTGACAAGCCGCTCTCCGACATCAACAAACAGCCCACTTGGGACTCGACAGACCACACGAACCTCGTCGTCGACGACGGCACCCTGGTCACCGGCCTCGGGCTGCCCGGCGCCGAGGAAGCAGCCCAAGCACTCCGCTCCGGCCAGATCGTCCTCACCCGCCCCATCGACCTCTGGCCAGACGGCACCGCCCACCTCGGCATCATGGAAGACGACCACGATGGCCTCACCCAATGGCGAGAGCAGTTGGATCAAGCCCGGGACCGCGGCGAAAACTTCTACGAGAACCCGCCAGAACCTATCACCATCGACACTCTGATCGCGGATGCGATCGTCATGGACTGGCCCTCGCAGCAATGGGCGGCATTCATCCCGCCAGAGATGCTCTCCGAGAAGCCCTTCTCCGATCACGGCCCCGTGGTCGAGCGCGTCGGGATGATCGCCACCGCGACCACCGTGCTCGCGGAGACCGAAGTCGATGAACTCCGAGGCCGGCTGCTCTTACTCGGTGTCCACCATGTCGCCACCGCTCGCGACTACGTCAATGCCGGACTCTCAACCGCGCTCACCACATTGACAGTCAGCGCAGCCCTGATCGCCCTCACTGCGACCATCGGCACAGCTCGCATCGCCCTGACCGACATGCGGCGCGACCTTCGCGTCCTCCGAGATGTCGGAGCGCCCCGCGGAAGCCGCCGCCGGATCAGCGGCTTCACCACACTCATCGTCGGCGTGCTGGGGAGCGTCACCGGCAGCCTCGCCGGGATCATCCTTGGGGTCACAATCGCCGCAAGCATCGCGGCCGACGCTGTCGTCGAGAAGGGGGCATGGGCGCTGACCGTACCCTGGCTGCCGATCCTGCTCATCACGATCGCCACCCCACTCGTCGCAACCGTCATCATGGCACTCCGCGATACGAACGGAGACGATTGACCCGTACCCCACACATCAGCCCAGATGCCGTACCCGCGTCGCGGTTTGAAGCCGTCATACGTCAGCCCTGCCTGCCGCCTGAGCGCCGAAGCCGGTCCGTGACCCAGGACCACATCAGCGCGAAAGTGCTAACGAAAGTGCTAAGCAACCTGTAGGTCGGGGTATCGCGGTGGAGGTATCCACAGGCGTGCGCCGCAGAATCCGCGGGATCATGCGGCAGAACAACTATTCACGATCTCGTGCGAGGGGGAACGGAACAGTTCACCTCCCCCACCGCTGATGCCCGGTAGTGGCGTCAGAGATTGCATGTGGTATTCGCCGCAATCCCACCTACATTTTCGGCCCAAGATCGTCGACCTGACCGGGTGTTTCGCACCTCGACGCAAGACCATCCAATACGGGTCGTAGCCCGCGCCCATTCAGAGGAGCAGGTGATGAAGGCGTGAGTCGGATGGGAGCTTGGAGAGCAGCAGATAGCGCGGGCTAAGTCAGGGTCGAGGGGTCTGTGGCAGAGCCGATGGGAAGTCCGAGTTGGTGGGCGAAGATGACTGCGTGCACACGGTCGCGGAGGCCGAGCTTGGCAAAGATGCGGTTGACGTGCGTCTTGATGGTCGCGGGCGACAGATGCAGCGTTGCGCTGATCTCGCTGTTGGAGAGCCCCGCCGCGATCGCCTCGAACACATCGCGCTCTCGGGGAGACAGCACCGAGAGGGGTTGATCGGTGGCGACGGGCCGATCCCGGCCGGTGTAGGCGTCGATGAGCTGCCGGGTGATGCGCGGCGTCACGATCGCGGCGCCTCCTGCCACCACGCGCACGGCGCCTACGAGCTCTTGATGGGTCGCGGTCTTGACGAGGAAGGCGCTGGCTCCGGCGCGGAGCGCGCCGAAGGCGTACTCGTCCAGGTCGAACGTGGTCAGCACAATCACGCGGCTGCGCAACCCGCGGTCGATGATGCCGCGGGTGGCCTGGATGCCGTCCATGCCCGGCATCCGCACGTCCATCAGGATGATGTCGGGTTCGAGGTCGGCCGCCATCCGGATAGCCTCGTGACCGTCGGCGGCCTCACCGATTACGCGGATGCCGGGAGCGGAATCGAGCACGAGCGCGTTGCCCTCGCGGGCGAGCGGCTGGTCGTCTACGACGAGCACGGTAATGCCGGGCGACTCAGGCATCTGCCCCTCCGATGCGGAGAGTCGCATGAGTGCGCCAGCCACGACCGGGCAGCGGGCCCGCTGCACTGTCCCCGCCGTGGCGACGAGCCCGCTCGGTGATGCCGGTCAGTCCGTGCCCGGTCGCGCGCTCGCCGCGGGACGGCGCTCCGTCGTCGGTCACCTCGACGGCGACCTCATCCTCCGTCGTGGTGACCGTCACGGTGGCTCCACTCGCGCCGGTCGCGTGGCGGAGCGTGTTCGTGAGGGCTTCCTGCACGATGCGGTAGACGGCGATCCGCAACGCGGGGTCGTCCGGCAGTTGGCGACCGTGCCAAGTCAGCTCGACGGGGAGGCCGGCGTCTCGATACGTCGCGGCGAGTGCTTCCAAGGTAGGCAGGTTCAGCCCGGACTCGTGCAGGCTGTCGTGCAGCTCGGCATCCGCGCCTCGGAGGATGTGCAGGACGCGGTGGATGTCAGTGAGCGCGTCCCTGCCGACGATGGCGATCTTGCCGACTGCGGCGCGGGCTCGTTCCGGGTGGGCGCTCCACCCTGCGTCGGCACCGTTGGCGAGGGCGACCATGACGGAGATGGAGTGCGCCACCACATCGTGCATCTCGGCGGCGATCCGCGCACGTTCCGCGCTCGCGGCGTTCTCGATGCGCTCGTTCACGAGTTTGTGGAGTGCGATACGGCGCTCACGCTGCCCTCGCACCACGAGCCCGATGATCAGGGCGATGAGCGCGAACGGGTCCAGGAGCGCGACAAGTGGCGGAGTCGTGCCGCTCAGCGAGTACGGGATCGTCGCGAGCACCGTTGAAGCGAGGCCGACGCCATACCCGATGAACGCACGGGTCGGGGGCTGGAGCGAAGCGACGGCGTAGAGAGCGAACGCGAACGGGATCATCGGGTAGCCAAATCCCGGCTGGGCCAGCGGACTGGCGGCGCAGGAGATCGCGACGACGACGAGCATCGTCAGCGGCCATCGGCGGCGCAACAGCAGCGCGGCGGCCGTGATCGCGAGCAGCGGGTAGCCCCACCAGCCCAGGTCGCCCGAGCGGTAGATCATCGCAACCAAGGACGGAACGCAGGCGACGAGCACCACGATCACATCGACTACGACCGGATGCCGCCGCAGCCAGGCCAGCGGCGCCCACGGCGGTCGCTGTAAGTCGGCGAGGCGCATGCTCTGACTCTCGGTCATGCCCGCCCCCTCTCCAGCCCGCGAGGTGCCGATCGCGTCGTCATCTATTCAGTCTGCGTGAGATGCCGACGTAGCGCTCCGTGCGCGAGGATCCCGCCGATGATGAGCCCGGCCAGGAGCGCGATGATCCCGACCGTGATCGCAGGTCCGACGAGCTCAGTGGCGTCTGCGAGGACCAGGATGATCGCGATCGCGCCGGACAGCGCCAGCAGGAGGCCGCCGCCGATTAGGAAGGGAGCGTAGCCGCGGTGCGCGGCATCCCAGGCGGCCTTGCTGGTTAGTGCGGCGCGGGTGCGGTAGCCGAGCACCAGATTGCGCGGGAACCGCGCGGTCAGACATGCGATGCCCCACCACAGAATGAGCAGGCCGGCGAGGATCGCGATGGCGGGTCCGATGAGGTCGACGGGGTTCATGGGATTCAGTCCTTTTCTTGGTCGTTCCGAGGGTCAGGCGTCGCGGGTCTTCAGCAGCACGCCGGACAGGAGGAGCGCGGCGGCGGCCCAGATGGCGAGCACGCCGAAGCCGGCCCACGGGGCGAGCTGTGCGACGGTCTCGAAATCGGAGATCAGGCGGCGCCCGGCGATGGTCGGGAGGAAGTCGGCGGCATCGCTGATCCCAGGGATCGAGGACAGCACCGGCGGCAGCACGATCAGCAGCGCCAGCACAGCGATGAGCCCGGCGACGACGTGTCGGACCAGCGCGGTCACGCCGACGGCGAGGATCGTGATCACCGCGAGATACAGTCCAGACTTGAGGCTCAGGACGGCGGTCTCGTCGAAGGCGATCTCGTAGTGCACCTGGGTGCCGGTGAGCACTGCGGCGGAGATGCCGAGTGCGATCGCCGAGCCGACGACGCCGACGAGGAACCCGGCGATGCCGAGCACGAACGCCTTGGCAGCCAACCAGGGGATGCGGGTCGGCAGCGCCAGGAGCGAGAGCCGGACCTGGCCGGAGGTGTACTCGTTGGTGACGGCGAGCACGGCGACGATCGCGACGATGACCTGCGCCCAGAGCACGCTGTCGACGAACATCATCGGCGTTGCCGCGATCTCCTGCCCCGCGAAACGGTCATCGGTGAGTCGTGCCACCATGCCGAGCGAGAGCATGCCGCCGGAGCCGACAATCATGATCACGGCGGCCAGGAGCAGGATGCGATTGGACAGCAGCGACCAGAGCTTCAGGACTTCCGCGCTGATCGCGCCAACCCAGGCGGAGCGCCCTGTGGTGTGCGTGGTTCCACGATTCATGGTGAGTTCCTTCCTCCGGCTCAGACGTCGCGGCGACGGAGCACGAGTGCAGCGGCGACCAGTCCGGCGGCCGCCCAGGCGAGCAGCACTAGGCCGCCGCCCCAGGGGGTGAGATTCGAGACCGGGTTCTCGGCGGCGATCAGCAGGCCGCCGGCGGGAGAGGGCAAATACGGGACGATGTGCTGCAGCGGCTCCCACGGGATGAGGGTGATCGCCAGTGGCAAAACCCAGATGAATCCGATCACCGTCAAAATGCCCGCGATCAGATTGCGCACGATCACGCCGATCCCGACGGCAAGGATCGCGATCCCTGCCAGATAGACGCCGGTGCCGAACACGAGCCGGGTCGTGAGCTGAAGGTCCGCCTCGACATCGACGCCACCGGCAGCGCCGGCGATGAGTGCTGCCGCGGCTCCGAGGGAACCGGCGAGGAACGCGGTCACGCCCATCACGATCGCCTTGCCGACCAGCACCGGCCACCGGGTCGGCGCGGCGAGAAACGTCACCTGGCTCGTGCCGGACGACCACTCGGTGCAGGCGAATACGGCCGCGAGCACCGCGACGAGCATCTGAGCCCACGACGCCCCGGTGAGCAGTTCCGTCATCGTCGGAACCGCCGACTCGGTGCTGCGCGCCCAGACGAGCACCACCGCGAGCGCCGCGATCAGCAGGAACGCGACGAGCACCGTGAGCGGATTCGAGACAAGCGTGCCGAACTTCACCCACTCCGCCCGCATCACACGACCCGGCGTCATCCGAACGCGCTCCGTCGCTGTCATCGTCACGAGGCGCTCCCGCGGTCGGAACCGGCCCGATACTCGACGGCATCGCTCGTCAGTTCGGTGTACGCCTCCTCCAGCGTGCGCTGAACTGGCGCGAGTTCGAGCAGCACGATCCCGGCAGCCGCGGCCTGCTGCGCGATCGTCTCGACCGGCACCCCCGTGATCTCCGCCGACGTCGCGTCACGGGAAGTCGAGGTCACGCCTGGCCCGGCGAGCAGCCGCAGCAACTCGCCGAGCCGTCCGGTGCGCACACGCACGCGCTCATCCTTCGCGGTCAACTCCGAGATCGGTGCATCGGCGATCAACTCACCGCGCCCGATCACCACGACGTGTTCGGCCACGAGCGCCAGCTCGCTGAGCAGATGCGAGGACAGGAACACGGTGCGCCCCTCCGCCGCCAGACGCGTGAGCAGGTTGCGCATCCAGGTCACGCCCTCGGGATCGAGGCCGTTCACCGGCTCGTCGAGGATCAGCGTGTGCGGATCGCCCAGCAGCGCGACCGCGATCCCGAGCCGCTGGCTCATGCCGAGCGAGAACTTCCCGGCCTTGCGTTTCGCGACGCTCTCAAGCCCCGCCAGTCCGATCACCTCGTCGACGCGCTGTCGGGATATCCCGTGCGTCGTTGCGACGGTATGCAGATGATCGACCGCTCGCCGGGAGCGGTGCGCGGACTTCGCATCCAACAGGGTGCCAACCTCGCGCAGCGGCGCGCGCAGGCTCGCATACCGCTGCCCACCGATCAGCGCATCACCCGAGGTCGGCCGAGCCAGACCAACGATCGAACGCATCGTCGTCGACTTGCCCGCACCGTTCGGCCCGAGGAACCCGGTCACCCGGCCCGGCAGCACCTCGAACGAGAGATCTCGAACCGCCCAGTTCTTCCCATACCGCTTGCTCAACGACCGCACCTGAATGCTCACGACAACCTCCGACTTCACACAGTGAATCTCGATCCACTTCAACGCTATGAAGACGCCTCGTCAGTGCGATGCCAACCACGGGTGGAACTTTTCTGGCCGCTGTCGAAAGCTCTAGGGAATCCAAGACCAGCGAGCCATCTGGCCCTTGCTGATCCGCCCAGCCCCGCTCCCAGCCCAACGCGTGGTAGGGACGGAAGTGCTAACTCAGGTGCTAAGCATCGTATAGGTGCATGGATCTCGATGTAATTGTCTCCGGCACAGATGCTCCAGATCGCTGATATTCCGGGCCAGAACTCCGATCCGTGATCCTGCGCGCGAGGGGTCGAGGGCAGTTCAACTGCCCTCGGTGTCTGGGCTCACTAGGCTGCGAATTCCGCGACGCTCATGTTCGTGTTGACGAGGAAGTCCGCCATTCGTTCGGCGCGGATGCGTTGAATCACCGCGATAGGTGGCGCGCCGAGCGATGCGTTGAACAGTCGCGTGAGTTGCGACGTCGACAAGTTGGCGTGCCGAGCGAGTGCGTTGAGGGTCCATTGGGTGATCACGGTGCCGTCCGCGTTTCGCAGTGTTGCGAGGTCGGCCATCGTGCTGTTGTCGGTCGGGTCATCTGGAAGAGGGAGGATCGCTACGCCCTCTCTGTTCAGACCCCAGTCGTACTGAAGATTCATCCAGTCATCGCTGGTACCCGGATAGGGCGTAGCCGGGACGAAGTTGACGGTGAGCCCCTGGGCGTCGAACTGCGAGGCCATGCTGAGGGCGACAACGACTTGGGACCGGGAGTCCGGGTTAGCGGGGTCTACGATGACGGACAGAGAGAGCCCCTCCCCCGGGCCCGCAGCGTCGTCCGTGCCGGGCGGGGTCGGAGCGGCCGAGCATTCGAGCAGGGTGAGAGGCAAGACGAGAAGCAGAATGCTCGCCCCTGTCGGACGTTCGCGGTGAGTGGCGAGTGTCACTTCCCCGCTCCAACCGTCATGCCTTCGACGATGCGTCGGCCAAGCCAGGTGTACACCAGCAGCATGGGGAACACCATAAGAGTGATCCCGGCGAAGACCATGCCCCAATCCGCCCCGTTGAAGGTAGCGGAGTCCATGAGCTGAATCAGTGCGATAGGGAGGGTACGACTGGGCTGTTCGGTGAGAAGTACGAGGGCGAACATAGTCTCGTTCCATGTTCCAATCGCCGCGAGAATGCCCGCCGTGGTGAGCCCGTTGCGTGCGAGCGGCAACATGATGAGAAGGAAGGTGCGCAGGGCGCTCGCGCCGTCCAGCGCGGCAGCCTCTTCGATTTCGCCCGGCAGGGATGCGAAGAAGCCGGTGAGAAGGAACACCGTGAACGGGACGTTGAGGGCGACGTTGACAATCGTGAGACCGAGCAAGCTATTGAGCAGCGGGATCCCCGTGGCCTGCTGAGTTTGGGCGAGACCGACATAGATGGGGATGAGCAGCACCTGGCTGGGGACTCCCAGTCCGAGCACGAAAACCAGAGTCAGCCGAGAAGAGATTCGGCGGGCGGATCTACTCAGAACGTAGGCGGCCGGGGCGGAGATGGCGAGGCAGATCAAGGCCGTGAGCACTGTGACGGTCACGGAATTGACGAACGCCGTTCCGAAACTTCCCACATCCCACGCTGCGGCGAAGTTCCGTGTCGTTGGCGGGCTGGGGAGCCCCAGGGGGCTCTTGAGATAGTCGGCGGTCGATCGGAACGCGTTCACACCGAGCCAGACGACGAGGAAAATGTTGAAGCCCACGAGCAACCAGATGAAGGTCCGCCCCAGAACCGCGGCGGGCGAGATACGATGCCGACCGAGAGGGCGCCGGGTCCTGTTCTGGGCCGTGGTGACCGCGTGCGTGTCGAGCTGCGTTGTTGTGGGAATCATTCGTGTTAGAACTCCAGGGATTCGCGGCGCATCGCACGTCGAAGACCAAACGTGAGCACGACGACCATGAGCAAGCTGACCAGAGCTGCGGCAGCCGCGACACCGAAAGCGCGACCACCATTCGATTGGAACGCGCTGAGATACACGTACAGGGACGTCGTCCAGTTGCCCGCGTTAGGGGTTGAGGCCCGGCTCCCGCCGAAGACCAGGATCAGTTCGAAGACTTTGACGGAGCTCATCGTCCACAGCACGGCACACACCGTGACGACATCCCACGAGAGAGGCAAAGTCACTGTAAAGAATTGTCGCAGGGGGCCAGCCCCATCCAACTGTGCGGCCTCGTAGTAGTAGTCCGGGATCTGGTCAACAGCAGACATGATGATGCTTGTGAAGTAGCCGGTAGCTCCCCACGCGAGGATCACCATGATCAGTGTGAACTGATTGTCGGCGGCAAGCCATTTCGGTGGAGTATCAACCCCCAAGGCAGCGAGAACGTTGTTCACGAGGCCCTGAGGGTTGAAAAGCATTCCCGCGAAGACGGCGAAGACGAGGGAGTTGATGAGGTTGGGGAAGAAGAGTACGGAGCGAGCAAAGAAACGACCGCGCATGCGGCGTAGGGCCATGGTGAGCGCGAATGCCAGGGCGAAAGTGACGATGCCGACGATGAACAGAATCTTCAGCGTGTTCACGATCGATGTCACGAACGTAGGATCTTTCGAGATCGTGACATAGTTGGCAAAACCGACATACTCCATGGGGCCGTACCCCGCCCACCGGTGAAGACTCAACCACACGACGAAGACGATGGGTGCCAGGTAGAACAGAACCATGATCAGCAGCGCCGGGGTCACGAAGGGCCAGAAGATGGGCCGACGCAGACGCTCCAAGGGTGATGCAGGCCCCTGACGAGCAGTACGACGCGAGCGAACGTGCGCACCCCTCACCAGAGGCGCGGCAGGAACGGTCACGGCTGAGTCTCCCAGAACTGCGCCTGCGTTCCCTCGAGCGTGGAGAGGAACTGTGCGGGAGTGGACTTGCCGAGCCAGAGATCGCCGAACGCGGGATCGAAGACCTTCGCGAAGTACTCCCCAGACACGCCATCGAACACCGTGCGCGTAGGAACGTTGTTGAGCAGCGTCTGGACGCTCTCGAGGTTCGTAGGCGCCGGACCGTCCTTGATTGCAGTCAGGTTTCCCGCATCGGTCGCGATTGCCCCCTCGTACTTCGGCGTGGAGAAGAAGGCGATGAAGTCTTTCGCAGCGTCACTGTTCTTTGCTGCCTGGGGCACCGCGAACCCGAACGGAACGATGGACAGTGCGTCAGCGCCCTCACTCGTCAGCGCCAATTGGGAGTATGTCGGCGCCAATTTCCCGGCATCCAGAGTCTTCTACCTGACGGGCAGCTGGGTGACAGCAGAGACGAAGGATCTCCCTGCCCCTGAGCCCAGTTGTTGCCGCCCGCGGGATACTGGCTCGCGTCATAGCTTGGCACCATGTACCCGAGCGAGATCAGCTCAGCGATCTGTTCGGCCGTCTTCTGGGCTGCAGCGTCGTCCCACAGCTTGCCGGATTCGTCTGAGGTGAGATCCGCGAAGCTCGCGTCGTTCGAATTGCGGTTGTACAGATAGTCGAACCAGTATTCGGCCGCCCAGATCGCATCGGCGTCGCTCACAATGCATCCGACACCGTCTGCTTTCGCTGCGGCGCAACTGTCGAGGATGTCCTGGTATGTCGCCGGTGGCGCTGACACGTAAGGGCTGGCACCGTTGTAGAACAGGGAGATCGTGGACACGGTGTACGGGAAAAGGTAGTCCGCCGCGTCGCCCCCGAAGGTCGGCAGATTCTCCACATAGGTCTGATCAACTGCGTCGGAGACGGTGTCACCGTCTGCGTTCTTCGCAGCCCAGACGGAGTCGAGACTCAGCAGCGCGTTCTGAGAATTGAGTGCCGGCCCGAGGCGATCAAACGACTGGTCGACGAGGTCCGGAGCGGTGCCCGCCGCCAATCCTGCTGTGACCTGGTCGAGAACTTTTCGACCTTGCCATTCAACATCAACGGTGACACCGGTTTTGTCCTCGAAGTCGTCAATCGCGGTCTGGATGACCTTCGCCTGGGGTTCCCCCTCGGTCCACATCGACCAGTAAGTGAGCGTGCCCTCGGAGCTGGCGTCGTTCGCGCCGGCGGGAGCACAACCGGCGAGGAGAAGTACTCCCAGGGATGCGGCAGAAGCGAGTCGGATCGTGCGTGCGTGCATGAATACTCCTTGGTGTGAGGCGGGTGCAATCGATGTACAGCGAAGGTTGCTATGAGGACAGATGGTTTTGGTACGTCATGGGGTGCTGCGGTAGGGATGTCAAGACACGCCGAGCTCTGCCGACAGCACTGTTGCTGCCGCCCCGAGCAGCACAAGATCCTCGCCACCGGGTGCCGCCGAGACGGAGACCGTGTCGGCGAGGATCCCGAACACTCGTGTCGACGCGGTCTCCCGCACAGTGTGGAGGAACGAGGACGTCACGACGTCCACTGCACCGGCAATGTAGATGTCGGACACTCCCGTCACGGCGATCATCGGGGCGAGAGCGCGGCCCAGAACGCGTGCTGCACTCTCCAGTGCCGCGGAAGAGCGGGACTCGGTCATCCGGCGTCGAAGATGCGGGACGGACACGACCAGGTCGAGGCAGCCATTCTGCCCACAGGGGCATCGCGGCCCGTTCTCGTCGATGACGATGTGACCAATCTCTCCCGCCAACGAATGCGTTCCCTGGACGAGGGCACCACCGATGATGAGCCCCGCCCCCACGCCTCGATCCAAGGTGATGAGAAGCAGAGAATCTTCGGGCGTCTCCCGGTAGGTGTGCACCGCCAACGCAGCCGCACGCGCATCGTTGATGAGATGGACGGGGCCGGAGTAAGTGCGACGCACATCATCGACAAGCGACTCGTTGCTCCATCCGAAGGCACTACTCACCCGCACGACCTGCTCGTTGGTGACCACACCTTGTGTGCCGATCCCGACCCCCAGCACGGGCGCCGTCGCCATTTCCACCAGCCGGGCCACAAGGTCCGCGACGAGAACCCGCGCCCCCTCCGCGTCTCTGGTTCCCACCTCTGCTTCCGCCCGGTGCAAGACGTGCCCTCGCAGGTTTGTGACTACGCCGACGAACCGTTCCTCATCGGCGATGCTGACGGCGACGATTTGGAATGCAGAATCCCGAAGCGAGAACAACGTGGCGGGCTTCCCCGCCCCCCGGTTGGGTCGCACCCCCATGTCTTCCACAATCCCGTCGACCAGCAACTCGGTGACGAGGTCCGACACGACAACAGGAGACAAACCGTGCTGACGGGCGAGTTCCGCCCGTGTACTCGCGCCGTCCCGGAAAAGCGACTGCAGAAGAACCGTCTTGTTCTGCGCCCTCGTCTTCTCCTGCGACAGCGAGCGGGTCACTCGAAGTTCCCTGATCGGATGGGCAGGAAGTGCCCGTGTCGTGCTGCTCACCACTCACTCCTTCGTTCGCGTGTCACTGAATAAAACACAGATCGGAACTTATTGCAAGCGCCACCAACGCTGGGCACCAGCCAGCTCCCATGTCGATCTGTCGTAATATCTTCAACTAGATACAAATCCGTCGACGCCGACACGACCCCACAGAAAGGACGGACGACAGTGCAGAGCGTGATCCCCCGCCCGAGATCCATGCGCGCCGAACGCGGAGAATTCGTGCTGAGTCCTTTGACGCCTGTGATCGCCGACGACGCCGGCTCCATGGCCGTCGACTGGCTGACCCAATGGCTACCGTTGGGAGCGCCAAGCGCAGTGCCCCAACCGGATCAGGGCTCGATTCACCTGCAGGTTGACGCCTTCCTCGCCCCAGAGCATTACACGCTGACTGTGAGAGACAGTGGCATTAAGATCACAGGGGGCAGCGCCGAAGGTCTGCTCTTTGGAACGACCACGCTCCTGCAGCTCCTCCCCCCGGAGGTCTTCCGAGCGGGACGCGCGAAGCGGGCGTACACGATCCCAGCGGTGACCATTGAGGACGAGCCACGCTTCCCCTGGCGGGGCGTTCTCGTCGACGTTGCACGTCACTTTTTCCCGAAGCACGAACTGCTCCGCCTCATCGACCTGTTCGCCCTGCACAAGATGAACGTTCTGCACCTGCACCTCACGGATGACCAGGGGTGGCGGATGGAAGTTCCCGGGTACCCGCTCCTCACCCAGGTGAGCAGTTGGCGCACCGAGACGCCATTGGGTGCCGGCGAGACCGCCGCCTCTGACGGTCGACCTCATGGCGGTTACTACAGCGACGCCGATCTTCGGGAGATCGTCGCCTACGCCGCGCAGCGTGCGATCACGATCATGCCCGAGATCGACCTCCCTGGGCATGTGCAATCTGTCCTGGCCGCCTACCCCGAGTTCGGGGTCACTGGCTCACCCGTCGCGGTCGGAACCCGGTGGGGAGTCAGCGACCATGTCCTCAATATGGAAGAGGCAACGATCGAGTTCGCGTTCTCCGTCGTCGACCATGTGCTTAGCATCTTCCCCGGCCCCTACATATCCATCGGGGGCGATGAATGCCCCACCACCCAATGGAGCGCAGATGCCCGCACCCAGGAACTCTTAGAGCACCGTGGACTCTCCTCCGTTGAGCAACTGCAAGGCTGGTTCACACAGAAGATCGCCGAGCACGTGCAAGCCCACGGCCGCCGGCTCGTTGGATGGGACGAGCTCCTCGAAACAGACATCTCCACTAGCGTCGCCATCACCGCATGGCGTGGCACACGAGTCGCACGGATCGCCGCGGAACGCGGGCACCACGTGATCGCTGCCCCGACGACAACCACCTACCTCGACTACCGGCAGTCAGAGGACCCGAACGAACCCATCCCCTTCGGATCCGTTGTCGACCTGCACCGCACCTACTCGTTCGAGCCCATCCCCGACGGGCTCTCTCCCGACGCCCACCACTTGATTCTTGGTGGGCAAGCAAACATCTGGACTGAGAATATCGACTCGATTCGCACGCTCGAATACATGGCCTTCCCACGGCTGTGCGCCATCGCCGACGCGCTCTGGCGCGACGGCACCCCCTACTATGACCAGTTCCAAAATGCCCTGTCTGGTCACCTCCAGCGCCTCAAGGCGCTCGGAGTCGAGTATCGGCCCCAACGGGGGCCGCAGCCGTGGCAGACCCGCCCCGATGCAACCGGGCTCCCCCAAACGGCCGAGCAAGACGCGAAACAGATCGAAACCCTCACGGCGGGCATCCGCTAGCTGAGTTCCCTCATGATGTTGTTGACACGATCACCGGTGGGTGAGCGTCTGGATGGAGACGCACAGGCACTCGCGCTCTTCATCCGCACAGCAGTTTCCCGGCCGAAGGGGCCAACTTTGAGTGCCGGCTTTCCGGCGCACTACTCCGTGCTGCATCCAGCGGTTGGACCAGCACCTTGGGACCCAGAGGTCGCGAAGCGCAGGCCCACATGCGGAGCGCTCTCCTACGCGCCACGATCGGACCTGGCTGCCTCGGGCATGCCATGCTCATCATGGGAGGTTGACGATGACATCAGCATGGGTGGTGCGCACCGGGAAGTACGGCGAACGCGACGCATGGGCCTTGGCCGGAGGTATCACGGGTGGTGGTTGGGACGAAATCCCAGACCTGACTCGCTGCCAGTCACGGGGAGACGTTCAGAAGGTCGTCGACGGTGCGCTTCCGAACAGCTCTGCCGCGCTACGGGCGAACTACACCGGCCAACTTTGGGCACTCCGTGGACGCATTGAACCCGGCGACATTATGGCCCTGCCGCTGAAGACGACAGGCGAGGTCGCCATCGGGCGAGTCACTCATGGGTACGCCTATCAGGCCGAGGAGAAAGACCCTAGCCGACGGCATGTCATTCGGGTGGAGTGGACTGTAACCGACCTGCCACGCTCGGCCATCAAGGAAGACCTACGGTTCACGCTGGGAAGCGCACTCACGATCTTCGCGCCCAGCCGCGGGCACGCCGTGGAGCGGCTTGAAGTCCTCATGGCCACTCGTACCGACCCGGGCCAGTTGCCGTACGAACCATCCCCGTCACTGCAGTCAGGGCCAGCGCCGAGCGATGATGTTGACGAGCCGGAGAATGCTCCGAACATCGCTGAGCAAGCACGAGACCAGATACTGACCCACATCTCTGAGACATTCACAGGGCATCAGCTCACAGCCCTCGTTTCAGCCGTGCTCGAAGCGGAAGGTTTCGTCTGCGAGGCATCCACGGGTGGTGCCGATGGTGGCGTCGACATTGTTGCTGGTAGCGGAATCCTGGGCATGGACTCACCGAAGCTCATCGTGCAAGTGAAGTCCGGTGGACAAGTCTCCGATTCCGTCGTTCGCGACTTATTGGGAACAATGCACCACGTCGGCGCCGAGCAGGGCCTTCTCGTGGCATGGGACGGCGTCTCGGGCCCCGCGCGGCAATCGCTGCAGCGTGAGCGTTTTCGCGTCCGCCTATGGAACTCGTTGGATGTCCTCAACGCCGTCCTTCGCACATACGAGAAGCTGCCTGAAGAGATCCGCACAGATCTTCCTCTCCAACGCGTCTGGCTGCTGGCGAAGTAGCGTCGGCACCGCCAGCAGCCGATGACGGCAACCGCACACTTCTTTCCACGGCCCGGCTCAACTCACGCGGTGCGGTGCCCGCGCATGTTGTCGCAGCCTTTGAAGCCCGCCAGCGGCGTGACGACAGTGCGTCGCTTAGGCGTCATGCTCGTCTCCATCCTCTTCCTTGAGTTGGCCTTGTGGGTCATGGAAAAGAATGCAGGGCACGGGCGACCATGAACGTCTCCCGGAACGCCCCGTCCTCCTGATTCAGAACCCGGGGATCGGTCCGCGTGAGCCGACCAGCGTCCATCGCGAGCATGAGGTCCACACCGTCGACCACGGCGACCTCCACGGTCAGTAGCGACTCCCCTCCTATTTGATACTCGTACGACCGCTGGTGCCAGGAGGGAGTCGGGTTATCAGGGCGGGGCTAAGCTGAGGCGCATGTCCGAGGCACACGCCAAAGCACCGCAGACGCGTCACACCGTCAGATTCACCCTGCTGACGGTTGCCGCGTCCGTGGTGTTTCTGGCCGCCGGCGGGACCTTAGCCTGGTGGCACAACTTCCTGCACATGGGACAACAGTGCGGCTACACAAACAGCTGCAACTACGAAATGGGCTACGCCGGGGACATCCTCGGGTGGGTTGCTCCTGTTGCACTTCTCGTCATCATCGTGCTCACCAGCGTGCGCGTCCACAGATCCAACGGCCGAGTATGGATCACCTGGGCAATCGGCTTTGCTTCTCTTGCCGCAGCACATGTCGCCAGCAATCTCATTTCAGGCTCGGCTCTGGGATGGACGCGCTGGCTCCTCTAGGTTTTCGTGCGTGGCGGCTCCGAAGTCGATCCCAACCTCACGCTATGGCGAGCGGCACCGTGTAGTCCGAACAAGGAGATCTCTGAGCCGCGTCGTTGGCGTCAGGCTCTTGCAGGTCGCAGCATCAAGGGCCGACAGTCTGTCGCCGCCCCTCAGGCGGGCCGCGGCCTGTGTAGGTTACTCGGGGGCCTCGGCCAGCGTGCGTAGCACGCCCGTTCGTGGGGCCAGCAGGTCCGCGTGCGCGCTGCGTGCGATGTAATCGATGACCGCATCCCGGCTCTTCTCGAGACACGCGATGCGGCTTTCAACGACCTGCAGCTCACGTGTAAGCTCTATCGCCAAGGCGCGACTACAAGGCTGTGACTCCCGGCCTGGTTCGGGTCGTTCGATACTCAGCACAATCTTGATCATCCGTGTGGAGAGGCCCGCCTCAATGAGAGCGCGGACGCGACGAGCCTGCTCGAGCTGGGCCTCGGAATAGTCGCGATATCCGTTAGGTGACCTAGATGCCTCGATGAGCCCTTGCTGCTCGTAGTAGCGGAGCATACGCGCCGGAGCTCCGACCGCAGCCGCTGCCTCGCTGATCCTCATCTCTTCTGTCCTCCGCCGATGCTCACTTGACCTTGTCAGTAATGTCAAAGTTTACTCTCGAGGGTGTGTCCGGTCTCTCTCGCGTGAGGGGCCGGAGGAAGGAGCACATGATGGGTCAAACGACCTGGAACGGCGTCTCGCGTAACATCCTCATCATTGGGGCAGGGGAACTGGGTATGCCGGTTCTGCGCAGTGTCGTCCGACGAGCAAGGGATGTTCAGGGATCCTCTGTCGACGTATTGCTACGGGGCTCCACCCTCGGCTCCGCGGCGTCGTCGAAACGGCGCGACGTTGCCGAGATCCGCGAACTCGGGATCGGCATTGTCCAGGGGGATCTGGTGGAAAGCACAATCGACGACCTTGCCGAGCTCTTCTCGAACTACGACACCGTTATCGGCTGCACCGGAATCACAGCTGGCCTTGATGCCCCGATGAAGGTCGCACAGGCTGCATTGCTGGCGAAACTCCCGCGATACTTCCCGTGGCAGTTCGGCGTCGACTTCGACGTCATCGGTCGAGGTAGTCCCCAGGATATCTTCGACTCCCAGCTCGACGTGCGAGACCTTCTCCGGTCGCAACATCAGACCGAGTGGGTGATCATCTCTACAGGTATGTTCATGAATTACCTCTTCGAGCCGGGGTCCGGAATGGTCGATCTCCCGAACGACACCGTCATCGCACTCGGGACAGCCGAAACCGCGGTAACGGTGACCACCCCGGAAGACATTGGGGCACTCACCGCGGAGATCCTTTTCGCCGAGCCGCGCATTCAGAATGAGATTGTCTACGTTGCTGGCGACACGATCACCTACGGCCAACTGGCTGAGACCCTAGAGGAGGTACTCGGTCGCCCGTTCAAACTACAGGTATCGTCCGCGCCAGCCCTTATGGCGGAGCTAGCCGCCGATCCCGAAAACATGACTCGAAAGTACCGCGCAGCATTCGCGCTGGGACGCGGCGTCGCCTGGGACAAGGCGGACACTTTCAATGCCCACCATGGTATCTCGACGACAACCCTACGAGAGTGGGTCAAAGCCAACCTCTCCACCTGAGGCTGACGGGGTGGGGCGTTCTGACGCCGCCTGAAACTGGCTCGAGTTGCAGACACTGCCGCCAGCCGCCGAGACGAGCTCGATAGCGACTTGTCGCGGACAACCTCTTGCACTCTCCGTTGAACGCTTGCGCTCGGGGCGTGCACCAGATGCTCGACGGCCTTGCCGTCCGGTCCGCCGAGCGCCCAGTTCACGCGCCACACGGCGTTGCGGGAGTGACTTGCGGCGTGATCGTGGTCGCCCTCCCCGACTGCGGAGCCGTGGTTCTTGTCGGTGTAGTCGAGCGGCGAGAGGCCACCGGTGGCTCCGAGACGGACTCTGCTGGAGCCGTCTGCACCGAACACGTACTGCGTGACCTACTCGTACCAGCCGACCCTCGAAGCAGTTGATAGCTGCCAGTTCTCCGTGCGCGCGACCGCGGGAGACACGAGTTCGCTTGAGTGGTACGCAAGCCCACCATCAACGACTTCTGAGCAGAGCACTTCCCGATTGCGCGTCTTGCCATATGTGCCGTCACCGACGTCGGGGATGTCGGTGGCGAGCCGGTCCCCCAGGCAGGACTCCTTCTCGAGGGTCTTCATCTTGGTTCCTCCGAAGCCTAATTCGGAGATGTCACCCGTCAGGCGCTCGCCCGTGTCGTATCGCACGCGAGCTGCGAGATGGAGCGAGTGGATGATGCTGATTGGCGCTGCACCAGATGGGCCGAGTAGTGCCCTTCATCTGATGATCGTTATACTTAGGTGAGCCTCACCTAAGTATAACGAGTTGGGGCTGTTGCGATTACTGCGCCCTTCCCCGTCTGTTCGAGAGGTTTCATATGCTGTCTTCCACATACCGCAGAGGTCTTCTGGTCGTGTCGGCCACCATTGTGGCGGGACTCCTCCTGGCGGGATGCTCACAAGCTGAGGCAGGGACCACTGAGTCGTCCACTGAGCCGACGGCATCGGGCACGCACAGTGTGGAGCACGCGCGTGGGACGACCGTGGTGCCGGATGATCCGCAGCGCATCGTGGTGCTGGAGCCGGTGCAGCTGGACACTGCCGTGGCTCTGGGTAAGACCCCGGTAGGCGCGGCCGTGGCGAGTAACGTCGCTGGCGTTCCCGCCTACTTGGGCGTCGACGGCGTTGAGGCCGTCGGTACGGTACCTGAGCCTGATCTGGAGGCCATCGCCGCGTTGAAGCCAGACCTCATCCTTGGCACAGAGGCACGCCATTCGAAGCTGTACGCGCAACTGGAAGCCATTGCACCGACTGTGTTCATGGCCACTCAGGCTGATCCGTGGCAGGAGAACGTGGAATTGATCGGCGAGGCCCTCGGTGAGGTCGACGAGACCAAGAAGCTCCTGGCGGGATACAACGACCGGTGCGCGGAGATCGCGGACGAGTTCACCGTGGACGGCAAGACCGCCAACCTCTTGCGTCCGCGAGATGAGACGACCATGAGCTTGTACGGTCCCGTCTCTTTCGCGGGAAGCGCCATCGAGTGCGTCGGACTGACGATTCCCGATCAGGACTGGCAGGACGGACTCCAGGCGGACATCTCTCCAGAGAACATCACCGATGCCAAGGCCGACTACCTGTTCGTGGTGACCTCAGACGTGAATGACACCTCGACCATCCCTGCCGCTATCACGCAGAATCTCGGCGAGTTCCCGTCCGTCACGCTCGTCGACACGAGCTACTGGGTCTCCGGCGTTGGCCCGAAGGGCGGCGCGCTGGTCCTCGACGACCTTGAGAAGTTCCTCGAAGCACAGCAGTGACCTCGCTCCTGGGCGAACGGCACAGCCGTGCCGTCGTGGCGAACTCTGAAACACCGCGAGGCCGAGCACGGCTCGGCCTCGCGGCACTTTTCCTGCTCCTCTTTGTGGCGGTGGTCCTGTCGCTTGCGGTGGGCTCGAACCCGCTGTCTGTGTCCACCGTCGCGGATGTGCTCAGCGGAGGCGGAACATCCGAGGCCCGCTACGTGGTCGTGGAACTGCGCATACCCCGCACCGTCACTGGCCTCCTGGTGGGGGCAGCGCTCGGTGTCTCGGGGGCGCTGATCCAGGCGTTCACCAGGAACCCGCTCGCCGACCCGGGAATCCTGGGGGTGAACGCCGGCGCAGCCTTCGCCGTTGCGGTCGGCGTGGCGTTCTTCGGGCTCCGGGACATCTCGCAGTTCGTATGGCTGGCATTCCTCGGTGCCCTCATCGTCACCGCGGCCGTGTACGTCATCGGCTCCGCCGGCCGGGGCGCCGCGGACCCGATTCGCCTCACTCTCGCCGGCGTGGCACTCGGTGCCGTCTTTTCCGGCATGACGACTGGCATGACTCTCAGCAACCCCGACGCCTTCGATCAGATGCGCTCGTGGAACGCCGGGTCACTGCTGGGACGTGGCTTCGACGTGCTCCTGCCCGCGCTCCCGCTCCTCTTGATCGCGCTGCTGACCGCGCTCGCGCTGGCTCCCGGGCTCAACTCCCTTGCGCTCGGCGACGACGTGGCACAGGCGCAGGGCGCAAACGTCGCCGGGATCAGGATCGGTGTCATCGCCACCGTCACCGTGCTCGCCGGAACCGCGACCGCGATCGCCGGTCCGATCGCGTTCGTGGGTCTCATGGTCCCGCACGTTGCCCGATGGGTGTTCGGCCCTGATCAACGGCGGATCCTTGCCGCGTCCGTCGTCCTAGCACCGGTGATCCTGTTGTTGTCGGACATTCTCGGGCGCATCGTCATCGCCCCGGCGGAAGTCCCCGTCGGCATCATGAGCGCGCTCGTCGGCGCGCCTGTCCTCATCGCGCTAGCACGTCGGCGGAAAGCAAGCACGCTGTCATGACCTCCTCACGCATCGGCGCCCCGCTGGACATGGGCTACCGCCGCACGGTGATCCGCTTCGGACGATCCTCACTGCCGGTGAGACTTCGCAGCGCGATCCTTGCGGTGGCGCTGGTCATCACGATCCTCGTGCTCGGTACCTGGGCGCTCGGACTCGGCAGCTATCCCCTCACACCCACGCAGGTGATCGACGTCCTCCTCGGCGGTGGCGAGCCGCTTGATCGCACCATCGTGTTCGACTGGCGGATGGCGCGGGCACTCGCAGCCATAGTGCTCGGCGCCGTCTTGGGAATTGCTGGCGCGCTCTTCCAGACCGTGACTCGCAATCCTCTGGCAAGCCCCGACATCCTTGGCCTGTCGAACGGGGCTTTCACGGGGATGCTGCTCACCAGCGTCCTGCTCTCCGCGAGCTGGCCGATGATGACGGCAGGTGCAGTCGCCGGGGGTCTTCTCACCGCGGCACTGATCTGGGCGTTCGCTGCTCGGGGTGGGGTACAGGGCTTCCGGCTCATCGTCATCGGGATCGGCGTCGCAGCGATCCTGTCCGCGGTGAACACGTGGATGCTTCTCACCATCGAGCTGGAAACGGCGATGTTCGCGTCCGCCTGGGGAGCCGGGTCGCTCAACGGGGTCACCGCGGCGCCGCTCGTCGGGGCTGTTGCGATCGCCGCGCCACTGACGATGCTGCTGATCGCGCTGACTCCAAGGTTGCGCCAGCTCGATCTCGGTGACGACGTTGCCCAGGTCACCGGTGCAAGGCCATCCATAGTGCGCACGCTCGCGCTGCTGATCGCTGTGGTGCTGGTATCAATCGCCACTGCCGTCGTCGGACCGGTCGCGTTCATCGCCCTCGCCGCCCCACAGATCGCCCGGCGTCTCGCAGGTACACCCTATCTGTCCCTCACACTCTCCGGTCTGGTCGGAGCGACGCTACTGCTCGTCTCCGATCTGGTCGCCCAACACGTCCTCCCGGTCACTGTGCCCGTAGGAGTCGTCACCGTCTCCATCGGAGGCATCTACCTCGTCGCCACCCTCATCCAGGAGATCCGCCGCCGTGCTTGAATCCGCCGACACGACACTGTCTCGAACCTCGACCGCCCCGCGCCTGTCCGCTTCCGGGGTGTCACTGGGCTACGAGGGCAACCCGATCATCTCCGAGCTAGACGTGGAGATTCCCGACGGCTCGTTCACCGTCATCATCGGCCCCAATGCCTGCGGGAAGTCAACCCTGCTTCGCGGGCTCTCCCGGCTGCTCGCACCGCGCGCGGGCCAGATCGTCCTCGACGGGAAAGCGATCCACTCCTACAGTGCCAAGGACGTCGCCCGCAGACTCGGGTTCCTTCCCCAGACGGCGATCGCGCCCGACGCCATCACCGTCGCCGACCTCGTCGCTCGGGGCCGTTATCCACACCAGGGCCTGCTGCGGCAATGGTCCGCCACGGACGAGGCAGCGGTGACGGAGGCACTCGAGGCCACGGCAACGATCTCCCTGTCCGCACGCCGCGTCGATGAGCTCTCCGGAGGACAACGCCAGCGTGTCTGGGTCGCCATGGTGCTGGCCCAGCAGACGGATCTGCTCCTGCTGGATGAGCCAACGACGTATCTCGACATTGCACACCAGGTCGAACTCATGGAGCTGCTCGCACATCTCAACCGGGAAGGTCGCACGATCATCGCCGTCCTTCACGACCTCAACCAGGCGGCGCGCTACGCCGACCACATCATCGCCATGCGTGACGGTGAAATCCTCGCCACGGGGACGCCTGAAGCAGTCGTGACCAGCGAAATGGTAGAGCAGGTGTACGGGTTGCCCAACGTCGTCATCCCAGATCCCATCTCGGGCGGGCCGCTCGTCGTGCCGCGCGGAGGCGCCACCCTCACCCACAAGAACGACCAGTGACGATGACTACGCACCCCTGGGAGTACAGCGCGTTCGCCGTGACCGTGCTGCGCACCGCGCGACTATCCCCCGGCTTCGTCCGCATCACGCTCACCGGCCACGACCTCCGCCACTTCGCACCCTGGGGGCTTGATCAGCGGATCAAGCTCGTGCTCCCCATGCCGGACGGCACCACGGCCGACTTCGGACTCCTTGACCAACCGACACCACACCCGACCCACTGGTACACCCGCTGGAAGGCACTCCCCGAAGACCGCCGGAATGTGCTGCGCACCTACACACCCGCCGCGATCCGCCCCGAAGACCGCGAACTCGACGTCGACGTCTTCATCCACGAGCCGGCCGGTCCCGCCTCACGCTGGGCACTCACCTGCCGCGCCGGCGACGCCCTTGTTATCACCGGTCCCGACATCCGCGCGGGATACACCGGCTACGGCATCCACTACACACCGCCCATGCGCCCCGAGACGATTGTTCTCGTCGGCGACGAGTCCGCCATACCCGCCATGAGGAACATCCTCACTGAGATTCCAGACGGCACTCGCGCACAGGTTTTCGTCGACGTTCGCAACCCCGCAGACAATCTGCTGCCCTCCCCGTCACCGGCCCTACGCATCGAAGTGGTCGACCGGGTCACCTCCGAGCACGACGGACTTGAGGCAGCGATCCGCGCGTGGGGACAGGACGAGGGCGCGGAATGGGTGCGGACCCCCGCTTCCTACGCCTGGATCGCGGGCGAGAAGAACGCCACGACGAGCATCCGCCGCTACCTCACCGCCGAACTCGGCATCGACCGCCGGCAGGTGGCGTTCCTCGCCTACTGGAACAGTGGCGGGCCACTAGCCCCCTGACCTGCCAGCTTGAGACCTAACCGAGCGGAGTCCCTCACAGCCCAGGCTGGTGTTGCCATGCCTCGCGCACAGCAACACCAGGGCGGATCGCGATCTTCGGGTCGCTCTGACGAGATCGCCAACTTATCCCGCTGCTCACGAATCGGCCGTTCTGAACCTACCCTCGCGCCCTGGAGCATTGGTGTCAGCGATTTGGGAAGCAGGAGCCGTCCGCGCGCGCCGGATAGCCATCTCTATCGGCCGCTGTGAGTTCCTGCGTGCAGCCGGATCCCCCCGGCGAGTTCGAGATCTCGTGGGTGAAGCACCGCATCCATGGTCAGTGCCCCGCGCACGTTTGTCAGAACAATGCGTTCGGCGGCAAGGGCGGCCAGACGGCCGGTGGCAACGGACTGTCCGATGCCAGAGACTCCGAGTTTTCGGCCTGTCCGTCGATGCACCGCAGTGACGCTCCACCGCTCCCCGCCAATGTGCGGAGCGCGGTTCAGCAACGGAGCCAGTGAAGGGGCGGTACCGAGCAGCCGGAGCGCAAGCGTCGCGGTCCGGCTGTCCAGGGCGAGCCAGCTGCGCACCTCGACCCCGGAAGGCCGCCCGACGAGGAAGTCGTCAGGAAAGTCGGCTCGTAAGTGCGTCCTCGTGGATCCCGTCGCCGTGCTGAGGCGTCGGGACGACCGGAAGTTCAGGATCGCATGAGCTTCCGGAGCCGCGTATAGAGGTGCACCGACAAGGCCCGCGGTCCACCGCAGTGCCGCCGCCCCGTGCGACTCCCCGGCTCCGAGCATCACGGCCACGTCGATCTCGTCACCGGGCTGGGGATCGAGGGCGCGGACAAGGACGGTGCTCGCTCCAGGCGCGATCCCGGCGCCGAGGAGCACGGAACCTCCGTGGGGAACACTGGCCGACAGTCGCCCCAAATGGGCGCTGCTTGCAGAGACGTCGACCAGTGGCGTCAATCCGACCGCTTGCTGGATATCCTCCACCTCTAGCCCGCTGAGGTCGAGCACGATGTCCATGTGCCGAGCTTCCTCGGCCAGGACCTGGAGTCCAGCCCGGGTGGTCGCGTCGATGACGATTCCTCTCGGGTGAGGGCGGCGGCCAGCTGAACGGGCCTCGTGCCCACGCTCTCGCAGCGCGGCGACCGCAGCCATTCCCACGGCTCCGCGACCACCCAACACGAGCGCTTTCACTGTCGAGCTCCATGTCCAGGCGCGGAACCATCGTCCGGATCGGCGGAGCACATCGAAGGGGAAGTCGCGGCTATGCCCGCGGGGCCGGAGGCAGGGCACGACGCGTCGATCACGGCGGCTGGAGTGCCCCTCAGTCGCTGCACCGCCCGAGCGAGCAGGGGCACTGCCCAGAAGACCGCAAGCGGCACGACAATCGTGATCACCAAGGCGGTCCTCACTGCATCCGGCCAGCCGACGGTCACCGGGGCGATGAGAGCCGACACCCCGAGGACAAGAGGGAGGATCACCGCCCACGTCACCAGGGCCTGCACAGGTCGGGGCAGCGGTCGCATGAGCATCTCCAAACGTTCAGTTGGATTTACGCTAACACATTCCAACCGTTCAGTTGGACTAGGATCAGATGATGGCTTGGGATACAGCGGAGACTCGCCGGAAGCTTCTTACCTCCGCGACCGAACATTTCGCGCGGTCAGGGTTCGCTGGGGCTCGCGTCGATGCGATCGCGCGCGATGCCGGCGTCAACAAAGAACGGATCTATCAGTACTTCGGCGACAAAGCCGGCCTCTTTGCTGCGGTACTCGACGCTGAAGTCAACCGACTACTCGACGGGATCGACCTCTCGGGCCGTGGCGGTGCCGCACTCGGCGCTCTTGCAGGCGATCTGCACGATCGCGCGAGCGAGCACCCCGAACTCACACGCCTCCTACTCTGGGAGAGTCTCGAGCTCGACGGACCCGTCTCAGCGGAATCGCGTGCCGTCGGTTGCAGCCGGATGGTTGCAGCCATCGAGCAGGCCGCTCCGAGGAGTACCGGCGGGTCCGCTGCGGAAACGCTGCTGAGCATCATCGCCATCGCCTTCGCCGACTCCTGCCTCCCACACCTCACCTCACTCATCACCCCGAATTCATCACGAGAAGCCCGTCGAGCTGCGGTCGTATACCAGGCCTCCACCCTCGCGTAGACGTGACCTGCACGAGAAGGCGCAGTTACTCGGAGGCGCGGTCCTGCCGGGGGCTCGCCACAGGCAGTCACTCGGCAACCAGATGCACGATGCTCTCGACAGGCCGAGATCTATGCTGCGGCAGGGATGCGGGTGGCGCCGGAAAGGATGACCTACAGTGCACCACGGCGACCGAAGCTGACGACTCTGGCCCGGGGACTCATCAGGGTGTTCGCCGTAGCAAAGGCTCGCGAGCACCCAGGGAATATGCGGTGAGGCGTGCGGGGCATGACCTCACGCACATGCGAATTGAGTACGTCGCAGGACTCGAGTCCACAATGTGGATAACCCTCGCGATTCTCGCTGGAGGTTTTGCACGACCCCGCAATCGCTCGGCATGGGCATGGTTCCTTCTCGTGCTTCTCCTCGGCTCGATCGGGGCGTTCCTACTCGTCGTCTGGCCTGCCGTCGAGAGAACCCCGCGCGCCTAGGTCTAGTGCCAAAAGCCTCTGCTGAGTCGATAGCTGCATCATCATCCACTCGACAACCTCACCTGGGACACCAGCGCTGAGCGGGTGTCAGGGAGTTAGCCGAGGACGATGCGTTCAGCCTTCACATCGACTCACCGCCGACTTCACATCGACTCACCGCCGAAGCAGCATCAGCATGAGGTAGACGCCTCCGAGCACCGTCGTCACCAACCCTGCCGGAGGCCCTCCTGGAAGAATGTGCTGGGCGATGAGGTCTGCGATCGCCAGGAGCACGGCGGCGAGCATGGCGGAGAGGGCGAGCGGCGTCTCTGAGGTGCGCGACAGCGCTCGCGCGATTGGGGGTGCCACGAGGGGCAGGAGTCCGATCGGTCCGCATATGGCGGTGGCGATCGCCGCGAGCGCGACGGCGATCGCGATCAGCTGGATGCGCAGTGAGCGTGGCGCTGCCCCGAGGCTCGCGGCGAGGTCGTCACCGAGTGCGTGCACACGAAGTCGGCGCACGGTAAGAGCGCACAGCGCGGCGCCGAGCGCGAGGGTCGTTCCCGAGAGCCACACGGTGCTCCAGGTTGAGGCGGCGAGGGATCCCGCCCCCCACGTCGCTGCGGCCATCGCCGATTCCAGCGAGGCCGACACGACGATCCAGCTGTTGATTCCGCCCAGCAGGGCGGCCAAGGCAACACCCGCGAGCAGGAATCGACTTCCTCGTTGCTGCGATCGTGATCCGGACACGGCGAACAGCGCCGCGGCGGCCAGGAGGGCGCCGATCAGCGCGGCGGGCGCAACGTACGCCCAATCCGCGCTGACGAGGACGACGAGGATGAGCACCGCGGTGTATGCGCCACCCGAGATTCCGATCAGGTCGGGCGAGGCGAGCGCGTTTCTGGTAACCGTCTGCAGGATCGCACCGCTGAGACCAAGGCATGCGCCGACGAGCAGGGCGGCTGCGGCGCGTGGGATGCGCCATTCGAGGACTACGGTGCGCTCAAAGCCCTGGATCTGCCCGGTGAGAACGCCCCAGATGTGTTCGAGTGAGACCGCGTAGCTGCCGAGGAGGGCTCCCAGGAGAAGCGTTACCAGACCGATGACGGCCACGGCCGAGTGTACGGAGATGCGGGCGGGCGTCATGTCAGGCTCCGGGTTCGGCGGATGATCCACAGAAGGAAGGGCGCTCCAAGGATCGCGGCAACGATCCCCGCCGGTAGTTCTCCGGGCCACAGCGCGACACGGCCGACGAGGTCTGCGAGGAGGAGGATCGCGCCGCAGAATGCAGCGGCAGTGAGGTGCCGGCCCGCGGCGCTCAAGCCCAGTCGGTTCGCGGCGAGGGCTGCGGAGTGCGCTGCGATGAGTCCCACGAATCCGACCGGGCCGGCGAGCGCTGTCGCGGTCCCCGCGGCGATGGCCACCGCGATGGTGGTGAGGGAGCGGGTCATGAAGAGACGCGTGCCGAGTGCTCGTGCGAGGTCGTCGCCCATCAGCGTGACTTCCAGAGGCCGCGCGATGCACAGTGCGAGTGCGAGGGCAGCAGCGATCATGAGCGCTCCGAGCAGCGTGGACTCCAACGGCACCCCCACCATCGAGCCGGACAGCCAATTGCGCATGCCGTCGAACGCGTCAGGCGCGGCCAGCATGATGCCGGTCGTGATCCCCGTCAGCACGGCGCCGAGCGCGACGCCGAAGAGGATTAGCCTGGTCGGCGAGTATATCTTTCCGCCCAGGCCGATGGCGCTGACAAGAGCTGTCGCGATGAGCGCTCCGGTCAAGGCCCACGCGCCCTGGGCAGCGAAGTCGGTGGCAAGTCCTGTCGCCATGCCGATCGCGATCATGACCGTGGCACCCGCATTCGTTCCGAGCAGCCCGGCGTCCGCGACAGGGTTACGGGTCACCGTCTGCAGCAGGGATGCCGCGAGCCCGAGCCCGAGCCCTGCGATCACCGCGGCGAGCGTGCGGGGCAGACGGATCTCGACCACGATCGCCCAGATGCGCAGTTCGGCATCGCCCGTCAGCGCGCCGAGCACCTCGGCAGGTATCGTCGACTGGCCACCGACGAACAGGCCTACCAGGGTCGCCGCGACGAGCAGGGCGAAGGATGCCGCGACAGTGAGGGGCGTGCGAGGAGAGTGACGAGCCGGCCTCAACGGCTCAGTCGTCAACGTCGAAGTCATCGAGCACGGTCATCCGTGGGTTCAGCGCGAGGGCCTCCTCGTACCGCTGCAGACGGGCTTCGTCGATCTGGGAGCTCGTGCGCCCGCGCCGCCAGTAGCCGAAGACCTGGACCTCGTCGCGTGCCATCCCGCGATCGCGTCGGAAGTGATTGCGGATCCGCCGCATTTCCTGATGCTCACCGCATGCCCACACGGTGATCGGCTCGGGGTGTGCGGCGCTCGCCTCGAGTGCCGCATCGACCAGGCGACCGGTGCTCCCCGGCGGCTCGCTCTCCGCGCGTGGAAGCCAGTGGATCTCGACCCCGTTCGGGAAGGGGAGTTCGTTGAGCACCCTACGGTCAGGCGCTTCGGCCCAGATGAGACCGATGCGATCCTCCGGCCAGTCGCGGAGAATCGTGACGAGCGCGGGGATGGCCGTCTCGTCCGCGAACAGCAGCGCGGGACGCTCCTCAATGAAAGGCGGGCAGAAGTGAGGACGGGGCCCGAGGATTCTCACAGAAGTGCCGATGCGCGCGCCCGACAACCACAGCATCACGGGACTGCTTCCCTCGTGCCTGACGATATCGACCTCGATGACGCGCCGCTCCCCCTCCTCTCGGTAGGAGCGAACCGTGTAGACGCGGGACACCGTGGACGAGCCCTCCGGATCGGGAAGCTCCAGCCGTATGGCCGGATTCGTGACCAGCCATCTCGACGCATCTCCTTCGTGGTCCAGAGCGGCCTCGACGCGTGTCAGTGAAGGGGTGATGTCGGTGATCGCCGCGATCGTCATCGTGCCGTGGTTGATGCCCGCACGGTGATCGGGATGTTCGAGAACGCGGCGGTGTCGACCGCCGTAGACACCTTCGGTGGGTTCGATCATTCCTGTTCCATCTATTTGTGCAATAAGGTTGCCCTTACCTTACCTCTAAGTGCGAAGGAAGACACATGCAAGGCCATCAGCACCGCGCGATGCGCGCGATCGCGCTCACCATCAGTGCCGCCGTGACCCTCTCTGGATGCGTTGCGAACATCCCCGAGCCGGTGCCGACCACAGCGAGCGAGGACGCCATCGTGATCGAGCACGCCTACGGCACCCTCGAGCTCGATTCCCCGCCCGAGCGAGTCGTCACGCTCGGCCTGCTCGAGACAGACGTCTCCGTCGACCTCGGCATCACCCCCATCGCTATCGCCAAGTTCTTCGCCACCCCGGACGGAGTCGCGCCGTGGCTTGCGCCGGAACTCGATGAAGTGCCGGAGATCATCGATACCACCACAACCGGCGCGAACGGCGCAGAGCTCGATGTCGAATCGATCGCGGCGCTGAACCCCGACGTCATCATCGCGACGACGTATTCGCAGCTCGGTCAGTACTACGATCAGCTGTCCGCCATCGCGCCGGTGCTCGGCCCGTCCGAAGCGAACTACCTACAGCTGCCCTGGCGCGATCAGACGCGCGCGATCGCTACCGCGCTGGGCCTCTCAGATGAGGCGGAGGCGCGCATCGATCTCGTCGAGAAGCAACTCACCACGGCAGCTGCCGAGAACTCCGTGACCGACGGGCACGACTACACGCTCTCCCTCGGCACACCCGATCAGATCAAGGTGATGAATGATCCGGCCGACGCGAGCGTCGAGGTCATGAACGCCTTCGGAATGACCTTCAGCAGGGCAGCGGCGGCGCTTCCTGGTCTCGGCGATGGCTCCGGTTCCGCGGGCGTCTCGGAGGAGAACATCGCGGCACTGGACGCCGACATCGTGATGATCGGATACTTCGGATCCGACACCCGCACGTTTTGGGAGGCCTCGACGCTCTTCCAGGAGCTCTCCGCGGTGAAGAACGGCGGATACATCGCGATGGACCTCTCCGACAGCACGGCTCTTCGTAACCCCTCGCCGCTTTCGATCCCCTATGTGATCCAGAGCGTCATCGTCGATCAGATCGTCCCGGCGCTGCAGGGATGATCCGAACGGGATGCCGGCCGCGAGCGATCATCGTGTCCGGCATCCCGGCTGGAATGATGAAGACCATGGAGCCGAAACCCGCTCAACCTCGTCGCGGCCGCCCCCGGAAGATCACACGCGAGGCCATCGCCGACGCCGGACGGAGACTCACACTCCCGAAGGCGACGCTCGCCGATGTCGCGAATGAGCTCGGCGTGGGCGTGCGGGCGCTGTACAAGCACACCGAGGGGATCGCCGACATTCAGGTGATCACAGCCGAAGCGATCTTCGCCTCGTGGGAGGCACCCGTTCCGCAGGGGGAGTCTCTCGCGGAGCACCTGATGCACGTCGCACTCTCGCTACGCGCCCTCGCCCTGGAGAACCCCGGGATCGCAGGCTTCCTGGTGCGCACATCCGCCGAGGTGTCCCCCGCTGTCGTCCGGGCCATGGATGCGCATCAGCAGTCGGTCGCGGGAGCCTACGGTCTCTCGCTGGCGCGCAGTTCGGTGCTGCTGGGAACGGTCGCCGAACACACACTCGCGGTTACGGACATCGTGAATGCGAGCGGCGGTCGACGGCGAGACCTCGCACGGATGTCCGCAGACGAGAGGTTTCCCGCCCTGTCGGCCTCGGCCCGCCGAAGCGAAGCTCGAGACCCGGAGAGCTCCTTCAGGTTCGGTGCGCGCGCGCTGATCAGAGGACTGCTCGAGCTCACGGACGAGATGACAGACGTGACGCCGAACGAAGGAAACGAAACACATGAACGATCCATCAACAACAAGGCAGACACCGCACCGGGGCCGTGAGGAATCCTTCCTCGGGACGCTCTCCGGAGCCGGGCTGAGACTGGCGTACGACCGACGCGAGGTCAGCCGTGACCTCGACATCTCCATTCCTCCGGGCAAGGTGACGGTCATCATCGGCCCCAACGCCTCGGGAAAGTCGACCGTCCTACGAGCCCTCGCCCGCCTGCTGCGCCCAACCGACGGACGCGTCGTCCTGGACGGTAAGGACGTCCGCGCCTACGCGCCGAAAGAGTTCGCGAGAAGGCTCGGGCTGCTCCCGCAATCCTCACTCGCCCCGGTAGGCATCACGGTGACCGATCTCGTCGGACGCGGACGCTTTCCTCACCAGCAACCACTTCGCCCGCCGACCGCCGACGATGCGGAGGCCGTGCGTCGGGCGATGGAGGCCACCCGCGTCGACACCCTCGCCGACCGTCCGGTTGAGGAGCTCTCAGGAGGACAGCGCCAGCGCGTGTGGATCGCCATGCTGCTCGCTCAGCGAGCTCCGGTGATGCTCCTCGACGAGCCGACAACATATCTCGATATCTCGCACCAACTCGACGTCCTCGAACTGCTGCGAGACCTGAACGCGGCTGAACGACGAACTATCGTGCTCGTGCTGCACGACCTCAACCAGGCGATTGCCTACGCGGACGAACTCGTGGTGGTTCACGAAGGCCGCGTCGTTGCCCAGGGCACACCCTCCGAGGTCATGACCACGGATCTGCT
The DNA here is from genome assembly GCF_021044885.1 of Microbacterium nymphoidis. Lineage (GTDB taxonomy): Bacteria > Actinomycetota > Actinomycetes > Actinomycetales > Microbacteriaceae > Microbacterium > Microbacterium nymphoidis. The sequence continues at coordinate 1,917,163 of NZ_JAJNOD010000001.1, forward strand.
CAGATCAGTCTTCTCGATTGACGCTCGTATAATTTACGACGCCCATCTGACTCACCCAGTGGTCCTTCCGCTCGCCAGCATTCGACCCGAAAACTGATGCGAGAACTGGCTCACCACCAGCGTTCGCCGAGTGTCGACGTCGACCTCGACTGCTTGGGCGTGAGGAACGAACCGGTGAAAGTTTCGGTTTAGGCCGCGAGTGTGAGCGGCTCGGTTAGTTTGGCTTCGAACTCGATGGGCGTCAACCCGCCGAGCGTGTCCTGCGCTCGCTGACGGTGATACTTCCGCTCGATCCAGACCACGATGGCTAGCCGCAGCTCTTGGCGCGTCGCTCACCGTTGCTGGTTCAGGATGTTCGTCTGCAGCAGTGACCAGAACGATTCCATCGCGGCGTTGTCGCCGGCTGCGCCGGCTCTGCCCATCGAGCCGACCATGTCGTGGCGGCGCAGTTCCCGGGCCATGGCACGGCTTCGGAACTGGCTGCCTCTGTCGGCGTGCAGGATGCACCCGGCGACCTCTGTCCGGCGGGTGACGGCGTTGCGGACGGCGTCGACGGCGAGCTTCGCGGTCATGCGATCCGAGATCGAGTAGCCGACGATGCGATTCGAGAACACGTCCTTGATCGCGCAGCAGTAAAGCTTGCCTTCGCCCGTCCAATGCTCCGTGATATCTGTGAGCCAGAGTCTGTTCGGGGCATCGGCACGGAACATGCGTTGCACGCGATCGTCGAACACGGGCGGGCCCGCCTTCTTCCTCTTCCCGCGCCGGCGTCGCTGCGCGGACGAGAGGATCCCCGCCTGCGAGCACAGCTTCCACGCGGTGCGTCTACTCATCCGCCACGCGGCCCGTCGGGCCTCGTCGGCGAGGTATCGGTATCCGAATGTCGGGTCGTCGTGGTGCGCGTCATGCAGGGCATTGATGCGGTGCGCGCGGAGAACGTCGGCGTCTCGGATCGGAGCGTTGCGCTACCGGTAGTACGGCTGTCTTGCGAGCTTGAGGACCCGGCACGACACCGTCACGGGGATCCCCGCGTCGGTGAGCTCAGATACGAGCGGGTATGTCATTTTGGGGAGCCACCGAGTTTCAGGTTCGCCTGAGACAGATATGCCGCAGCCCTCCTGAGCACCTCGTTTTCCTGTTCGAGCAGGCGGATCCGCTTCTTCAACTCACGCGCTTCCGCCGCTTCCGCCGCGGTCTGACCGGGACGGTTGCCTTCCTCGATGTCGGCCTGGCGGAGCCAGTTCTGCAACGTCGCTTCGCTGATGCCGAAGTCGGTGGCGATCTGTTTGATGGTGACGCCGCTCTCACGGCTGCGAGCGACCGCGACGACATCCTCGCGGAACTCTTGGGGATAGGGACCAGGCATGATGACATCCTCCCCGCCAGCGCCCCTGAGCGCTAACGATCAGTTGTCACCGGTTCGTTCCTCACGCCCTAAGAGAGTAACCACGCGGTATCACGTCAACCACACGAAGGTAGCGACCCCGATGCTCGTCTTTGATCGCGTCGGCGGAGCGCCTGGAGAGAAAGTCCCCGAAATGGGCCAGCAGGTGGGCACCCTCGACACTTTCGGTGCCGCCCTCATCGTGCTTGCTTCGCGGGCGCGCGAGGAGCGTGCGCAGCGCAAGGGAAGTTCTCGGCATCAAGGTTCCTTTCAGTTCAACACCAGCGCTCAGCGCGCTCGGTCGTGGGACCCTGGACCCACCGCCAGAAGTGTCGTGGCAGCATTCGGGCGATGCTTCGCCCACGACGCATGTCCCCACCGGAAGCATACGCATTCGAGCCTGATATCGTTCGTGTGTGACGGTTTTTAATCTAGGGAACGATCGCGCAGGCCACCCTGCCGGCACCTCGCGAACGAACGTCATGGCGCGAACGTCGCCGCTGCGCATGCTGCTCTCGTCAGGTACTCACCTGTTGTGAGCCTGTAGTCGAAATCACTGAGGAAGTCGCGCGACCCATGGCCGCTGATTCACCCATACTCGTCTACGGCACAGGCGCGGTAGCGAGGTCCGTCACGGAATTGCTCGTACGCCGGCGAGTCCCGCTCATCGTGGCGGGGCGAAGCGAGCCACGCGTGGCCGACCTAGCTGCGGCGTCCGGGGCGGCGCAGCGAGTGGGTGAGCCGGCGACGGTTCTCTCGCCAGCCGACCGTGTGGCTGGGGTGATAAATGCGGCGGGCCCGTTCACCGACACAGCACTTCCGCTAGCGCTCGCGTGCGTCCGGACGGGGGCGCACTACGTTGACGTTTCCAACGAGGCGAGTACACATATCGCTGTTTGGGAGCTGAGCGCCCGCGCTCAATCTGCGGGCGTTGCCCTTGTGCCGGGCGCGGGCTTTGGCACCTTGTACGCGGAGAGGTTGATCGGCGCGCTGATCGCGAGAGTTGATTCGCCCGTCTCTGCGCTCTTGGTCACGCTTCCTTCGGGCGGCACTGTGAAGTCTCCCGGTGTCACTGCGAGCCAGGACGCGGTCTTCGCGGCGCCAGCGCTGGCCGTCGCCGGGGGGAACTTCGTAACGCCGCGCGGCCGTGTTCAGCGGCTGCCCGTGGGACTCGGCCCCAGATCGGGCATCCTCGTTGGCACTGGCGATGTGATCGCGCTTCAGCACTCATCAGAGTTGAGCGATATCTCAGTCGCAGCCGGCGTTGACGCACCTGTCGGGCTGCTGCGGCTCGCGCTCCCATTCCTCAAGGCAAAGGCCCGGTGGTCGTCTTCTCGGGTCAACCGGCACCAGTCGATCTTCCCGTCAGGCCCGAAGTACGTTGCGTCCGATGCGCCGCGCGTGCGCCTAGCCGCCGAAGTCACCGGCGCTGGAGGGACCCGTGCGCGAGGCTGGCTGTCATCACGTTCCGGCACCGAAGTTGCGGCCCGCACAGCCGTTTCGACAATGCTGACGCTCCAGTGTGAAAGCCGCACGGGCGTACGCACAGCGTTCCAGATCACCGGGTCCGAGGAGCTCGGCGACGGCTTCGATCCAACCATCAGGATCGACGTGCTCCCGTCACGAACCTAGGCCTGAGTCGAGCGGTTCTGCGGGACGAAGTCGTCGACCGCAAGTGACCGCAGCACGAACGGCTCGATATCTCTGAGAGCCGATGGAAGATCAGACCAGGCGTCATTGACGAACGAGCTCATCTGCGCGCCTGTGAACATGTACACGATCGCCCGCGAAGCCTGAGGAACATCAACCCCTTCGCGGAGGTTGCCCTCCCCCCGAGCCTGGTAAAGGAAGGCGCTGATGGCGTCAACCCAGGCAGGATCCGGCAACTTGGCGATACCAGGAAACGTCGTTGATGCCTGCGTCACCAGTCGGATTCCCGCTTGCGCCACCGGATCAGACCGAAGAGCCTGCCCCAGAGCGTCGGAAAGGGCAAGGATTGCGGAGAGACCATCGAGACCAGAGCTAGCCAGAGAATCACGAAGCTGGATGAACTGCTCATCCTGTCGTCGGATCAGCACTTCGGCGACTTGCTTCTTCCCCTCGGGGAAGTGAAAGTAGAAGGCCCCTTGTGTTACTGACGACTCCTCAAGCACATCGGCCACTCGTGCGCTTTCAAAATGAAGGCGGGCGAACACCTTACCGGCAGCGGTAATGAGCGCTTCACGCGTTGCAATCGCGCGTTCCTGCTTTGCCACTCCACTCCCTCTGTCGATTAACGCCTGCGGCGGCGCCACAACCATGGTTGCACGCAACACAGGCCTGAGCATCATGGCACGCGGAACCCGAATGACGCCTCAGCCCGCGCACCGTAACTGGTGGCTGACACGAGCCTGAGATCGTTGACGCGTTCGCCATTTACTACGAGCACCCTGTCGCGTACGACAGCGGTGATGGATTCGATGACTGGTGCCGGCAGGGCGTGCGAACGTGTCAACGACAATCGGCGTAGCCACAGGTTCGGCAGCGCAGCGCGATCCGATTGCTTGATCAGGTATGCCGTCACCTGGCTGAGCTGCCCGAACATCGCGAGCTCCTCGAGGCATGTGAGGGAGCGCGGCGCAGCCGCAAACTCCTGGCGCGCACTGACCCAGCCGGTTCCCTCATCGATGACCTCGCCTGGCAGGAGCGGATCACGGTTCACCACGCCATGCACTTGGCGATCAACCGCCCCCAAGGGGGACGTGTCCTTGCCAAGCACCAGGTCAACAGCGAACCGACCGATTCGGGCTACGATGCGCGGGCCGGCGCCGCCCTCCTTCGGCGTAAAGCATCGGGCATTGAGCGCGATCCCACCTGTCGCGACGGCCACCTGCGCTGGAGCCTTGACTTGGACACGCTCGACCGAGCGATCTAGCAGTTCACGGAGCGGGCTCGTGTCGAACGACCCTCGGAGTAGCAGCTCCGCGGTCAGCAAGATTGCATCGAAACTGCTGAGATGTACCGCCCGGGGAGCGCCCGAAGCGTCCAACGACCAGTCATCCGGATATCGCGCAAACCCTACGCCGTTGACGAGAACTTCGCTATTGCTCAATGTTGACCGGACATCTCGCACCTCGTGCGCGACCCGGCGGAAGCCGCCGCCAAAGTAGCGCCCCTCAGCCGGGCCTAGAACGTCGAGAAACCCACGCGAGCCGGAGGCTTCAACAGACGCTGCGCTTCTGAATCTTCCGAGTTCAAGTCCCGATCCGAACCCTTCTGCCGAAGCTCTGCCCTTGGGGCCCAGCTCGGAGTAAGCACTATCGCCCCTCGTTATCGCCATGACGCTATACCTTGAGTCGCGCGGGCTGCTCGCGGCAGGAGTATTGCACCGGGGCGATGCCGTACGCCGCAAGCACTCGCGCGGTTGTTCTCCATGCCCCCGGCCGGGTACGCGAACATGGCGCCAGGGTCGCCAGGACTGTCATCGAATACAAGGCTCTCGAATCTGTTGTAGAAGACTCACCGCTTGCGCGCACCACCAACGAGTCAGGCAAAACCGACATACAGGGATGCATCTGAGACAAAATGAACACAATCTCAACCAACGACGAGGAAAACCATACATGGTCCACGGTTTTACCGCAAGCCTGCCGAATCATCTAGCATGAGCGCATGCAGAGCTAGCGGCCTGTTCGCGGGTTCGTGGTGGCGAGTGCCAGCGTCGACGCGCGAACGGTACCGTCCGTTCCTGGCTGAGCTAGGCGGGTACCCACAGGATGATGACAGGGAAGGAATCCGGATCGCCGCCACCGCGGCACTACAACACGAGCGCTGCACATCGCACAACACCCGATGGCGTGGCATCAAGCCAGGCGGAGTTGATCCAACGACAGACAAGGCGCTCGCAACCGGAGGAATCATGGGGATCTTTGATGGCTTTACCACGGCGGACCCCGCCGCCACCACCCTCGACCCGAAGAGGCTATTCCGTGCCCTTCCCAAGCCCCTGGGATCGGAGTTCAAGTTCCCCCACGACATTCAGACTGAGGTTTGGAATCAATGGTTCAACAATCGCGATGAGCGCGATCTCGTTCTGAAGTTGAACACTGGTAGCGGCAAGACCGTCATCGGCCTCGTCATCGCCCGCAGTTCACTCAACGAGGGCAAAGGTCCAGCAGCTTACCTCGTACCCAACACCCAACTGCAGGAGCAGGTAGCAGAGACGGCCAACGCGCTCGGGATTCGTTGGACTGACGACCCGCGGGACCCCGCCTTCCACCACGGGGAGGCTGTTCTTGTGTGCACTGCACAAACCATTTACAACGGGCGCAGCAAGTTCGGGCTTGAGGGAGGTGTGCGGCGCATCGACGTGGGGACGATCATCATCGATGACGCTCACGCATGCATTCCTGCCATCGAGGCCCAGTTTTCGTTGCTCTTGCCGAGCAGCACGAGCGCATACCAGAAGCTGCGCGCACGTTTCGCAGATGCGTTGAAGCAGCAGTCTCTCTCTGGGTGGACCGACATCAACTCGGGCGGAGCATCTCACGCAGTTCCGGTCCCATACTGGGCCTGGTCCAAAGACCTGGAGAGCAGTTACGCGATTCTCGATAAGGTGACGGAGAAGGAGTCCAGTGAGCACCAGTTTCGCTGGCCTTTGATCCGCGAGCACCTTGCACTGTGCGACGTCGCATTCACAGGCACGGAAGTGGAGATTCGCCTCCCCTACCCGGATCTAAGCGTCTCCCCGTCATATGTTGGTGCGCGCCGACGGATCTACATGACCGCGACGCTGGCAGATGATGGTGTCCTGGTCACGAAGATGGGCGTGGACGAGAAATGCGTCCTGAACCCCATCACGCCTGGATCTGCGAGCGACATCGGCGACCGGATCATCCTGACTCCCGTAGAGACAAGCCGTGCGGTCACGGTTAGTGACGTTCGTGAGAGCGCGGCGCGCCTCGCCCAGACTCACAATGTGGTCGTCATCGCCCCTTCGACGTTCAAAGCAAATGGGTGGAAGCAGTACACGAACGAAATCCACAGCAAGGACACCGTCAAGGACGCGGTGCGACGGTTGAAGGAGGGCCACGTCGGCCTCGTCGTGTTAGTCGCGCGTTACGACGGCGTCGACCTCCCGGGAGACGCCTGCCGAGTACTCGTCATCGATGGGCTCCCTGAACGGTACTCGCCAATGGAGCGAGTGGAAGCAGCTGCCATCGGTGACACGCCTGAAATGAGCGTTCAACAGGTGCAGCGTATCGAGCAGGGCATGGGTCGTGGGGTACGCGCGACTGATGACTATTGCGCCGTCATCCTCCTAGACGCCCGCTTGGTCGGCCGCTTGTACGCCGCTGCCGATCGCGACATGCTCTCCCCCGGCACCAGGGCGCAGTACGAGTTGTCGACCCAGTTCTCGGCAGGAGGCCGTGGAGCATCCATGCAGTTCTTCGACGAGGCCATAGAGGCCTTCCTCGCGCGCGACAAGGGCTGGACTGATGCGAGCCGCCATGCCGTGGAGGGGCTCACCTACGAGAAGCCAGAGAAGCTCGATGCCCTCTTGTCAGCCGAGCGCGATGCCTTTGCACATGTGCGCGCGGGCCGCAAAGCGAAGGCAGTCGAGGTCCTACGGGCACGCTTTGCCGACATCAAGGAGCCCCGCTTTCGGGCGTGGACCAAGCAGCGAGCCGCCGCCTATCTCGATCTTGAGGACCCGGTCGGCGCCCGCACTCTCCAAGAGAACGCGCGGCTGGATTCGCCCTACATCCTGAAAGTCCCTGGAGCGACCGCCCCACGACTGACCGCCTTGGGAGACCAGGCAGACGCCTCCGCCGGCTACCTCGCGCGAACTTTCACCTCTCCGCGCCAGCTAGAAGTCGCGGTAGATGCGATGCTGTTGGATCTCACCCCCAGCACGGCGACGAACAGCCACAAGCGCTTCGAAGCAGCGCTGGAGCAGCTTGGGTCGATGCTGGGCTTCACTTCGGGACGCCCCGACGCCGAGACTGGCATTGGACCCGACAACCTGTGGGCAATTGGCAAAGGCCGCTACTGGGTGATCGAGTGCAAGAGCGAAGCCCAAGCATCTGAGGTCTCGCGCGAGTATCTCGAACAGGTTTCGCACTCGGCGGACTGGTTCGAAGACAAGTACCCAGGCTTCGAGCAGTTGCCGATCATTATACATCCGTCGCGGACCCCGATGTGGGACGCGGTTCCTCGAAAGACTGCGCGAGTGATGACGTTCGCCAGGCTCGAGTCGCTTCGAACCGCAGTTCGAGGGTTCGCCAGTGCAGTATGCCTCGACAACGCTTATCGAGACGCAGAGCGAGTCAAAGCGAACCTCGAGCACTTCGGACTCGCCGCATCCGAAATTGAGCAACGCTGGACCCAGAGTTTCACCACACCAGGTTCTCGCTAGTACGGTCACCCGAACGTCGCTGCAGTGGCGAGGTTGTCGTGCGCGCGTGTGAAGCTAATCGACAACTGCTTCGCACACACGCATTGCATTGATTGCATCACGCCGAGGCCTTCGGAATGAAACCCACTTTCATCCGCGACGGACCTATCGCAGCAGCTCCGCTTGTTTCAACCGGAGCTTGGAAGTTCCTCATCGAGCGACATCCCGATTAATTGCCCATTAATTCAGAGAACTTCCCTCACCGAACGTGCCAGTTGCGACCAACTTCACATTGAGCAGTGCGTCGAGGAAACACCCCCGTTATGCCTGCGGATTAGCTACAATGGAAACATGTTCCTCACGATTCTAGTAAAACTGCGATGGCTGATGTATCCGTTCGCCGCCTTCCTGCTCATTACTGGCATTATCGTTGTTGTCATCGATGTTTCTTCATGGCAAGGATGGCTCCTGATTGCACTAGGGGCGTTGCAGTTTTACCTTCAGGGCTGGTACGCGCGAGAGTCCAAGCGAGTGAACCCGGACGACACACTCGGAGTCTGAGCGCCACTACGGCTTCGCCACGAGAATCTAAACGGCTTGGACACAGGCCACAAGTACAGCAAATCGAGTGCGATCATGACAAGTGAGAATGCCGGAAGCCCCATTGACACCGCGATCATAACGTGCATCGCCATGATCAATGCAAGGACCACATACTTCCCCTCTTGTTGCATGAATATGGCGCCCGCCGCAACTATCTCCAACACTGGCACGGCCCACGTAACCAGCGTCACGACAACAGGGCCAGAAAGCACTAGAAGGTAGATTCCACTCTGCCACTCGGGGCTACCGAAGACTGGATGCGTGAGCCAGTAGTACATTGCAGTTCCATCTTGCCATTCAGGTTCCGCGAACTTGGCAACCCCTGCCACGAGGTAAATAACTGAAGCTTGTACCTGAATCAGAAGCAGGAAGAGTAGAGCAGTCGCGCGCCGATACTGAGTTCCGCGATGCGTTCGCCCCACTGGAATCCAGTGGTTCCAGCGAGGATCAAGAATCGCAACTGGAATCAGAAGAAGAGTAATGATAGCTGCAATTTGGTCGCCGCCTTCCAAGGTCGTCGCCGACGCCTGATAGCTGAATGCGACCCACCAGTGCAACGGCGCAGTCACCTGCGGCAGAATTCCGGAAATCACAGCCAATAGGACGACTATCGCGATGATCTTTGCGACCCCGGAATCCGGAATCACGCAGTAGAGCGACGGGATCGAAGGACACGTGACACCCGTCCCGGTGGCTGGACTCGCAACAAAGAGAATGTCTGCGGGGTTGAGTATGAGCACCAGTAACCCTGAAAGCGCAACGATGCTCCTTGCTGCTCCATAGACGTTGGTGAACGGGTTCTGACTAACGAACGCTCCAATTCGACGGCTTGTCCAGTTGTCGATTCGGCCAAGAATACGCAATTTCAGCACTCCACAGTAAATCGCACCACGTGCGCGGGCATCTGCACGTCTGCCCCTGATGACACCCAAGCCCAAGGCACTGGCTCCCGCGATATCGACGCTACTTCCCCACACAATCCCCAGTTGTCGTACATGCTGCGATCGATAGGAATCGAAGATGCCGCCTTGATGCAACTTACATCGTCCAAGTCTTCGCACGGCAGCAGTTCGGCTTGCTGCGATCGACTTGCTTCAGCGACAAGAGATGCACCAAACAGTGCCTCTGAGCGAGCGGAGCGCTGCCATCCGAACAAACGTCCTGCCTCCCCGCCCGCAGTTGGGCCAACAACCTCCCAGCCGGCATCTGTCTCCTGCCAATACGTGGCGTATGATTCCCGCGGGCTGCGAGTGAAGAAGGCCCACCCCTGAGGAAGAACATCGCGAGTCTGGATCAGCGTGTCGAATGGGAGTCGCATCGCCGAATCCTGAATTGCTGAGCGCCCAACATAGAGGCCGCCAACAAGGAAGACGAGGACGAGGAGTCCGCAATACATCTTGAGGGCGGGCGAGGCGCTTGCCTCGCCCGCCCCAGCTTGGGTCCTGATTGTCACGCTTGGCTATTCACTTGCTAGCGACGGTCGCGGCTTCAAGCGCAATTCGATCCAACGAGAGTCCAGCGCTCGTGTCGGGGATCCGCGCGACGTATGCTTGTGGGGCCGGCTGGGCTGGGTTCGGTACGTTGTCAACGTTGACGTAGACCCATGCCGAGATGAAAACGAACGCGACGACCGGCACCACGAGGCAGGCGGCCTCGAACTCGGGGCTTTCAGTCATTGGCTCAAGAACATCGCTCAGCGCCCGCGCGCCCTCCTCCACGGCACTTCTCACCTTAGGCAGGTTGCGGCTAGCTGCGGCTTCGAAGATGTGGTCCAGCAACTCGGGGTCGTTGTCGACAATCTGCGCCACGATCTCGCGCTGCACCTTCACCTGGTCCGCCGATTCGGGGGTGTAAGGCAACCCAGTGGCCTCAGCAAACTGTGCCCCCAAGGGGCCGCTGTGGAAGTAGATCGCCTCGAACAGTTCTTCTGGCGTTGTTTGGCGGGTTGCAGCGCTGATGCTACTGCTCGTTTCAGCGTGGGCAGGAACCGCAATCCCAGCACCCAGCACCAGCGCGGCGGCCGCCGCGACGGCTACCGACCCCACTCCAAACCTGTTTCTCATTCGCATAGTTCTCTCCTAACAGCGCTGACGCGCTCGTGCCGAAAACATACCGTGATACACGGTCGGATTTCTAGCCGCGCCGCTCCTGACGACTATCCCTACGGATCCACCCCGGGCTGCACGTGCCTCGCGACGTACGTGAAAACACCAGATCAGCACGGGTGGTTCCCTGTCGCGGCCGGACGGTACACGATCCGGTGACGGAAGGGAGAGTAGTTATCGTACATACGTGGCGTTTTGTGAATGGCCGGTGTGATGAGAGTCGCCGCGACCACGAAGTCGAACTTGCGCGTACTCCAGCGAGCGAGCCCAGTGAGCGTCCGGAGACGCTCTGCTCACCACCAGGAGGAACCCGAAGTGGCGTCACGATGGTGACTCAAAGCGCTTGCCGCCCGACGAGGAAGTCGTCAGGAAAGTCGGCTCGTAAGTGCGTCCTCTTGGATCCCGTCGCCGTGCTGCGGCATCGGGACGACCTGAAGCTCCGGATCGCATCAGCTTCCGGAGCCGTGTACAGAGGTGCACCGGCAAGGCCCGCGGTCCACCGCAGTGCGTCCGCCCGTGCGCTTCCCCGGCTCCGAGCATCACGGCCACGTCGATCTCGTCACCGGGCTGACGAAGCCACTATCGTCCGCCCCAGACACGACTCATACGTTCGCAGCCCAGCGGGCGTGAAGAGGGAGCCGTGCCGGAAGGACCCGTCGAACTGCGCGGCTCCCAGACAGTCCTTGTCTCGTGGCCGCATTGGGGGGATACCACGATGCCGGCGTGATCCGGTGGACTGTCCGGCGAACCTAGACCTTGTACACGTCCCAGCGCCACCGCTAACCGAGACTCATTTTCTGGGACAGCCGAGGACGGCCGGGGCTGGTGTTGCCGCGCCTGAGGCACAGCAACACCAGGGCTGATCGCAATCTGCGGGTCGTTCTGACATCCTCGCCAACTTGCCCCGCTGCTCACGAATCGGCCGCTCCGAACCTACCCCCGAGGCCTGAAACATGACCACCGGCATGTAACGAGCACGAGCACATCGTCAGCTGTCCCCCATCGGGGCGCATAGAAGGTGCATGAGGTATTGCGAGCTGGCTTTCCCGTTCTTCACCCACGACGAGCTCCGGAGGTTGGCGCCGGACCTGCTTGAGATGACGACAGATCGCCCTTTGCTGGTGGGGGGCGCGGTCTTCTATCTCGCCCGGCGAATCGCTGAGAGGTTCACGGCTGATGGGGTATGCGCGGAGAGCAGCGAAGTTCTGTATCCCGCCGGCTCGTATCTGCTCGCCGATGCGAATGGAGATCAGTGGGACGTCTCTGTCACTACGGCCCAACGTGGCCTCCTCCTTCATGCTGCATACAACCTGGGCACGTCGGAGGCAAACGTGATGACATATGTCGCAGGCTTCACAGACATCCCGTTGGCGCTCCACTACGACGACTGGTCCCTCGCGACCCCGTGGGATCCCATCCCGGCAAGCGCGGGTAAGGAGCGCTCGTTCCGCGAACACACCCCTGTACCCCCGCAGCCCTTTGCTGCACGAGCGTCTCAGTGAGCCGGTTCGGGCATACACGTCTCACGATCTCGTGACCACGCGCATAGGGAAGTATGACCGCTTCCCATCTGGACTACATCCGATATCAGGAACGTGCTCTGCGCGCTGTTCTCACTCGCTATGGGCTGACCGATCCGTCTGTTGCAGCGCGCGGCGGTGGACATGCGACCATCTACCTCGTCGTGGTGCCGGACGAACACGTCGAACTACTCGATCTGATCTATGCCGAAGATGAAGTGCAAGAGCTTCTCGGCCCTGCAGTCGAGGTGGTATCCGCCGGATCAGATCTCGGCCGCTCCCTCCGGCCGCTGGCGGAAGCACTGTGAAGGGGCAAGAACGCGAGCCCCGCTCAGGTCGCTTTGCAAGGCACGTTCGATCCGAACCTGAGGGAGGATTGGCCGATCCCCGCGGTAGCGTGCAGCCATCGGATGGGGCCACTGCCAGGCATCTGGAGCATATCGGCGCTGAGTTCAGGGTCCTCGCGACGGTTGCCGCGCAGGGGCGTGAAGCCTACGACGCGGGTGACCAGATCAACCGGATGGCATCGTTTGGGGTGCTGATTCGCCTCGGGGAGCAAGCGAAACGTCTCAGCCCGGAGTTCATCCTCGCCAACCCTGCTCCGAATTACAGAGGGATGATTCGACAACGTGACTTCCTCGCGCACAACTACGAGAAGGTCGACTGGGACGTGCTCTGGACCACGGTGTCCGAGAAGGCACCTCGTGCCGCGGACGACCATCAGATTGTGATGGAACGATTTGCGCTTCGTGCGGGCCAAGGACACCTTGGCGGATGAAGGCAAAGAAGCTTCAAGACCCCCAGTCACTGGGTTCACGTTACCGTCTGTCACCGTCCCGCCATTAGCGGTCAGCACGCTGTGGTGACGCTGGGCCCGAATGGACATTTCCCGGAGGTCCCGTCACGACTCGAGGCACAGCAGGCTCTCACCGCACAATCCACTCGTGACCTTCCAGGAGGAGCGCCTCTCGCGCTTCCTCTGGTGTTGGTTCCGGCAGGAAGACCGTGTAGCGCGTGAAAGCTTCGAGGGAATCGACACCTGCGGCGCGGAGCAGGATGGAAACCTTCGTCCCTGCTTTCAAGTGGGTGACGATCCACGTTGCGCGCATACGCTGCGTTTGCGGACGCAGCTCCTGGGTAGATGAGCCGACGAAGTTCGTGATGACGTTTGGCCAGCTGGATGTACGACGAGAACGAAAGAGGTAGTCGTCAGGCTGGAGAGGCTCCATTGCTTCGACGAGCACACCACTCCATTCGTTCTGCGCCCAGACCACACGAGCCCGTTCGCCGGGCACGGCGATGCACACGCCGTCAATGATCTGGACGTGGCGGGCGCGTGTCTCAGCGATCTCCGCTGCTGACAGTCCGACTCCCAGCCCGAGTGCGAGTAGCACAGCGGCATTACGCTGCCGCTCTGCGGTACTTTGCGCGCCGGCCCAGCTCCGCAAGGAAGCAATCTCTATGTCGGAATAGGGCCGCAGCGGACGGGCAGGCGGAAGCGCCCGAGAGCGGAAGACTCGCCCCTGACTGCGGCGGGATGCAGCCTCCGACAAACGCAGGAGACGGCTACGTATGTTCCCTGCGGAAGCGCCCGTGTAGCCCCGGATACCCTCCTGAATGAACCTCTCGATCACTCGTGGATCGAGCAGGGGGGTGAGCTCAGCATCCAACGCGGCGACGTCGATGCACCAGTGCAGGAACGGTCGCACCGCGATCCGAATCTCGTTCGGCGAGTAGGGCGTTTCCGCCCCCAAGCCAAGCGCTTCGTTTAGCAGGTGTTCGCCAACCAATTCCGTCATGCATTGGTTGTACTAATAACCACGGACATTCGCCTGACGGCACTGTGGCCTGGAGCGACAGTCACATGGCACTACAGCCGTACTGCCACAGATCGGCATCATCACTGATGATTGCCGACCCAAGCCGCACATCAGCACCCGCAAGGCGGCGTTCGCGACACGACATGCATAGTCACTCACTGCCCATCGACCCAGGAGTGACATGCGCCCCCACGACCCGAACGTCCGGCCAGACACGTTGACCCAAGACGTGTTCGAGCTGAGCGACGAGCTGCACGCTCGGCCAGGCTCGGCCTTCGATGACGCCAATGAGCGTCGAATGCGTGAGCCCCAGCTCGCGAGCGAGTGGACGAAGGCCGCGCTCGGCGACCGCATCCCGAACGGCGACAGCAATGAGGCGAGCGACCTCAGCTGCAACGGTGACACCGACGCCATCGGGCCAGCCGGGCGTCAATTCCGCCGGGCTTCTGCGGGGAACTCCGACCATGCGCCCCATCGTATGTCGCCCGCGCATGGTTATATAAATAACCATGCGTCGCCGTCTCGTCTGAACCTGCAGACCTATCGGCCGCGCGATGACACCCACTGGAATGAGGTTCGTGACGTGGTCCTGACTGCGATAGCGCCGGTACTTCCTGACTCGCTCACCCAGGCGCAGCGGATGGCAAAGACGGCGCATGAGTTCGTGGTGTGGGCTTGGCAGGTCGCTGCATGCGAGCTGTCCATCCCAGCGCTGTTCACCGCCGCTAATGTCGCCCAGTTTCTCGCTCAGGAGGGCGCGGCGAGCATTGCGACGCGGTCGATAATGTCGCGCTCCCTCGCGCTGGTTGTGGAGCATGTCACCGGGTCGCGGCCGGCTACGCTCCGTACTCCCGATGACGGCCCCACCGCGTACTCGCGAGAGGAGCTTGCGGAGTTGGTGTCCGACGTGCAGACCTACAGCACCGAATACAGGCGGCTGAACGCGATGCGCATTCTGCTGCTGGGACGCGGTGCCGGTCTCACGGCGCTTGAAATGGGCATGCTCACGCGCGACAGCGTGACGCCAACGCTGATTCACGTCCCCGGCGACCGGGCTCGAACCGCGCCCATTCTCCCGGAGTGGCGCGCTGCCGTTGCGGAACATCTGCCGGCATCGGACGGGTACGTCGTGCTCCCGGGCCGCAAGCGACACCGCAACCCCGGCATCACCATCCGAGAGTTTCTCGCTCATCTCCCATCCGGACGATTGAGCGCGCGTCGACTGCGGGCAACCTGGGCCGTGGACCTGCTCGAACACGGAGCGAGTGTGCAGGAAATGCTGGCCTACTCGGGGTGGACGAGCACCAGCAACCTTCAGCGCTACTCCGCGCTTGCTTCGCTGCCGCACGAGGAACCGGACGCCGTGATGGCGCGACTGTATGGGCGTCACTCATGACCCAGGTACTCGATGAGCGGGCACTGCATGCACGCAGTCCGCGCAACAGCACGTTCGCCCATGAGGACGTCCAGACCGTGCTGAACGCAATGCGCGCCGTGGGTATCCCACAGATGCTGGAAACCTGGCAGAAGATGGACCGCGCCGGTGCCGGGGGCCGCCCTGCCGTCCTCTCTCTGGAAGCACTCCTGGCAGCGATGCTGCTTCTCAGGAATGAGCAGGCTCCGCAGCTGACGACGGAGCTCAGCAACGTCTTTTACCAGCGGCTCGCCCCGGCGAGTCGTGAGGCGCTCGGCTTGGGGGCGATTCGCCGGGCGGATACCTGGAAGGTCGAGTCTCAGAAGTGGTATGACCGTGCGGAGGCGGCATTGCACCGGCTTCTGGCACTCGTTGACCCGTATCCCGCACGACGTCAGCTGATGAACACAGCTGAACGGGACTACCAGCGGTCGCTTCGCGACGCGGACACCGTGGCTCTGCGTCGCGCACGGCTGGATTGGCTGTGCAATGCCATCCTCGACATGTCCATTCGCGAGCTTCCCGAGCATGCCCGCTCAGCCTGGCAGGGTGACATCTCTATCGACCAGACGAAGCTCCCCGCGGTGAGCTCGCGTGGGCGCCGCGCATGGAAGCGCAAGAACGGCGTGGGTCAGGGAGCAGAACCGGACTCACTCATCATGGAGATGGACGCCGACTGGTACAACCATGCTCCGGACCACCGTGGGCAAGACGACGGACGGGAACGCGCGCGAGCAAATACGTGGGGCTATGCACTGAATATCGCCGTCATGGTCCCTTCCCAGCCGACGAACGACCCTACCGTGCCGCTCCCGTTTCCGACCCTCGCGGTCGGGATGAAGTTATCCACACCCATTGTGGATAACGTGGCAGACGATACGGTCGCCATGCTCGCGTCCATCGTTGACCGTGGCTACCCCGCTGGTCGCGTAACAGGCGATAAGGACTACTTCGCGAAGCAGAAGCCGGAGAACCTCGCGCTTCCCGTGAGAGCGCTGGGGTACTCACCTGTCACTGACTATCGCGTCGCCGACGATGACCGCCACAGCACACTCGGCATGCAAGGGCACGTGGGTGGAGCCATCATCGTGGAAGGACGCATGTACTGCCCCGCGATGCCGACAGGCTTGGTCAACGCGACAAAGGACCGCAACGCGGGCAAAATCAGCGACGACGTTTACCTGCGTCGCGTTGAAGAACAGCGGCCACTCTATGAGGTGCAACGCAAAGAGAAGCCGGACGAGCATGGCGCGTACCCGGTTCAGTGCCCTGCCCTCGGCCTCTCCCCCACTGTAACGTGCCCGCTGCGGCGCATAAACCCCAAGGCAGCGGACCGGGCGCGGCCGGACATCACTCGACCGCCGGCGCACCCGGACCGCATCTGCACCATGTCGAGCGTGAAGGTCGCTCCAGACCACAACGTCCGCTACCTACAACATCTCCGCTACGGCACGCGCGAGTGGCGCAATGTCTACGGCTCTGACCGGTCCGATATCGAGCGGTACAACAGCATCATCAAAGACAAGGGCAAGGAGAACCTCGAGAACACTGCGCTGCGTCGCACACGAGGATTCGCAGCCGCAGCCCTCTTCGCGGCCCTGGCCATGGCGTCAGCGAATGGTCGACTCATTCGCACGTGGGCCAAGAACGAGGCGACGAAGGCTAGCTCAGTCGAGGTACGCCGCCGGACAAAGTCGCCCACGAGCTTGCAGAACTACCGGCCACGCCTCCCGCTCCTCATCCCCGCGGCGACCGACGCGGCGTGAGGGGGCGCTCTGGCCGTCAGTGAGCGGTGTCGTAGGCGTCAAGCACGCTTGCTGGAACGCGACCGCGGTCCGACACCGAGTAGCCGTTGCTGTTCGCCCAAGCCCGGACAGCTGCAAGATCCGTGCGGCCAGTCCTGCGCGTTGAGGCGGTTACACGTGTGGAGCTTTCGCGACCCACTCGGCGGGCAGCTGCGACGAAACTCCCGAATGCGTCGCGTAGCGCTGCTGAATTTTCGTCCGTCAGGTCAATCTCGTACGCCACGCCATCGAGCGAGAAGTGAACGGTTTCGCCTTCTCCCGCATCCAGTACGGTGCCGTCAAGGTCGTCGACGAGCTGGTGGATGATCTTTTTTGCCATGCGACAACCATACTTTCCGTTTTGCTCGACGACTAGGACTCATCTCTGACCGTGGTTTCTGCGCGCATCGCACTCCGCTCAGAGACGTGATCTCGCCCGTAGTGCGCGAACCTGAGCACGATCGCGATAAAACGTCGATCTCTCACTTCCGCGGAATCACGCGGATCTTCGATGTGACCTGCCCAGGTTGCCCACTAGGCCTGGGCTGGAGTTTGCCTTACTCCCAACTGGGATCGAGAGGGGTTGCCCAGGTTGCCCAGTAGTAAGTGTTCTACGTAAGAGAAAAGTAAGTAGTAGTAAAGGGGGAGATATATCTCTCAATCTCCCTATATATCTACACCCCGCACTGGGCAACCTGGGCAACCCCTTCAATTTATATATGCTGACCTGGGGTATTGTTTGATTTCAGACTGGGCAACCCCCTGGGCCACACTGGGCAACCCCGGCGATGCGCAGAATCCCAGCATGCGGCGGGCGGAGGCCGCCGTTCACCAGCATGGGGAATTCCCATCTAGAACGCCGATCTTCTCCGAGTTACCACCCCCGGGATTCGCTAATGCCTCTCGGAAGCCTTCAGCGCTCACCTGAGGTGCTTTTGGCACCCACTTGCCGCGGGTAGCCACCTGTAATTTGAGCGCGTTAGAGAGGCGCACAGCGCTTCTGGCAGATTTGGGCTTTCACGAGCGCGCGACACTCGGGGCACATCGCCACCCGACGCTCGTTAGATGCTCCGCTGTTGAAAACCGGTCCAGATCATGGTTGCCCAGGTTGCCCACCACCCCTGGGCTGGAGTTTGCCATACTCCCGACTGAGATCGAGAGGGGTTGCCCAGGTTGCCCAGTAGTAAGTGTTCTACGTAAGGTAAAAGTAAGTAGTAGTAAGGGGAGATATATCTCTCAATCTCCCTATATATCTACACCCCGCACTGGGCAACCTGGGCAACCCTTCAATTTCTGCATGCTGACCTGGGATATTTTTCGATCTTGAGCTGGGCAACCCCCTGGGCCACACTGGGCAACCCCACCCTCGAAAGCCACACGGACCGTCAGCGCATACCAAGTCTGCCCCGGAGCGCTCGATCGAGCTACGCGAGACGCATAGGCATGCATGACCCTCATGCCGTTCACCTTCCTCACAGCCACCGAACTCGACGCTCTTTCACCCAGCCCTGTGTCCAAGTTCACCCTGCGCGCCCTCCATCTGGGCAACGAAATCTTCCACATTCCTCGAGAGCGCGATGCTCGGGCCGCGCTTGAGATTGCCGGCCAGTACGGCTTCGAGGATGCTCGCGGCGGGCTTCACGTCATCCCGGTCACGGCTGAGCAACAAGGGGCCCTCGTCCGGGCGGCGCATGCGCTCAGGGCGCCGGCGAGCTACGTGCTCGCATATGTTTCAGGGATCACTGACGTCCATCCCGCACTGCATGACGTCAACCCAGACGTGATCTGCCCCGCAGGAACGTGACCCGGCAGCATTCATAGCCGAGTGTCGGCAGTGGCGAGCTCAGCGACGCGTCCGTGGGCGTTCCATCAGCTTGACGTGAAGGGTGATTGCGTCGGCGGCCTGCGTTCGAGTGATGACGGGCTCGGGTGCGACGAGCTGCTCTACGAGTCCCTCGAAGATAGCCTTCAGCCCGTGCGTGACGGCCGCCTCAGATGGCCGCAAGAATATATTCCGCGCGACGCATGCAGCTCCGACGCGTTCGATCGCTTGGGCGATCATTCGCTCGACGAGTATCGACGAGGGATCCGTCGGGCGGTGCGTGACGACTTCTCGTCGAACGCGCCACAGCCGAATCGTCTCGGCGTCTCGGGGCAGGGAGGCGATGAGCGCCTGGCCGGGGTTCGAAGCGCTGACCGTCATGCGCCGAAGCTCATGCTGCATGCGCGATCCGAGCATTCGCGAGAGTCGAATGTAGAGCGCCTCTTGCCCCGGGAAGACATGCCTCACGGAAGCTGGGTTTCTGCCAGCGCGCGATGCCACGGCACGGACGGACGCCGCAGCGTACCCCTGTTCGCTCACCAGGTCCCACGCATGCTCCGCGAGCTCGCGACGGCGCTCCTCGGTATCGATCAGCATCGGCATCGCTCGATGGTAATACGTGCCCCAACCGCCAATCGTCTGACGCAAGTGCGACGACGCATGTCCGTGGCGCATGGGATGCTGCATCACCGGCGCCGACGGACGGAGAAACAATGAGAGACATTCACCTCGACGACGAGGTCGTTGCGATAGCCGGCGACTGGCATGGGAACACCACCCACATCGAGCAGATCATCCGCGCCATTCGGGCCACTGACGCCCGAGTGAAGACAATCTTCCAGCTCGGCGATTTCTGGCCAGATGCTCACATCCTGCCAGTGGTGGACCGCATCTGTGACAGGTATGGCATCGAAGCGATCTACGTCACCCTCGGCAATCATGAACCCTGGGGCAAGATCGCTCCACAGATGAGGGAGTGGCTCGGCGCGGTTCCGGTTTCACGCCATGTGCACCTGCTCCAACGGCCACAGTGGCTCTTTGTCCGTAATCGCGTCTTCCTCAGCCTCGGAGGGGCCGTTTCCGTGGATCAGGAATGGAGGACGCCTGGGGAAACATGGTGGCCAGATGAGGCAGTCACGCCCGCCATGGCCGCAGAAGCAATTATGGGCGACCCCATACACATCATGCTCACCCACGACATGGTGGACGGCAGTGGGATTGAAGCTCTCGACGCGATCCTCCGCGACAACCCCTACGGCTTCCCCGCGGGCCCGCTCCGCGCGTCAGCGGAGCACAGAGCACTCATCACCAGCGTGTGGGACGCTGTCCGCCCGGCGCTCCTGTTTCACGGACACATGCACGTCCCCGCCATCGGTCCGGTGAAGGACGAGCGTCAGGTCTACTCTCTCGGATGCGACGGGCAGCCGATGAACGCGGTGCTCTTGAACGTCGATGACCTGACCGTCACGGTCGTCGCAAACGACGCGCACCCTTCTCCCTGATGCGGGTATGTGGTCCGTCTTCAGATTGAGTACAGCATCTTGTACTGTCTTGAGTACAAGATGCTGTGCCGCGCACCGTGCAGCATTACTGGTGCCCAATGGCCGAATGATGAGGGATCTATGTCAACGTCGAACACGCGCCAGCGCCGAGCTCTCCCGTGGATCATCGGCGGAGTAGCCGTGGCCTTTCTCGCCCTCGCGGCTATCATCATCGCCATCTCCATCCCACGAGGCGCGAGCCCCTCCGCCATTGCCCAGCGATTCCTGCAGGCAGTGTCCGCGTCGGATGCGAAGACGCTGGGCGAGCTCATCGACGACTCTGATGAGAGCGTCGTGGCTGCGGTGAAGCATGTTGAGGCGGCAACCAGCCCCATCACTGCCATCAAGGTGGAGGAAGTGAGCGATTGGGGCGCCGCGACGGATGGCGTCGTGCAGACGGACGTGCCGTACTCGTTCACGCTTAACGGCGAGACGTTCACTGGCGTGCTGACGGTTGCTCGGACGAACGAGGGTGAACAAGTCCCGGGAGCCACCGCGTTTACCGGAGTTGTGGCCTTGCCGGAGATGGAGGGGGTTCGTGCCGGCGTGAAGGGCGCCGATAGTACTGGCGGCTCCGTCGCGCTGTTCCCGGGAACGTACGGCGTCGCGAAACCGGACATGCCGTTCCCGTTCTTCATCGCCGAGGATGAGGTGGCTGTGATGCCGGGAGAAAGCACCACGATTGCAGCACGAAAGGACGACGCGAAGGTGCAAGAACTGGTCTCATCATTGACGGCGGGTGCGGAGCAGGCCGCGGTGACCGCAGCGAAGGAAGCACTCAGCGCCGGCACCATCCCGCTCGACGGGTTGCAGGTAGGCGCCCACGCGGGCCAGAACGTGAAGTACACGGAAATCGCGGAGTACCTGCCGCCGTCGTATGTCGACAGCCAGGTCACGTTCCGCTACTTGACTACGTTCGACGGCGACAAGTGGATCGGTGCCCTCAGCCAGGAATGGGTCACCATGCAGAGCAAGGCAAAGGTGATCGTCACCTATACCATCGATGACCGCGGCACAGCCTCGGCCGCATCAACGATAGTCGACACGAGCGAGTCAGTCTGGGGCCAGCTCCACTAAGTCAGGGCCACACGTCTGCGAGCAGCTCATCCAAGCTGACATTGAACGCTTTGCTCAATCGCAGCCAAGTTCGCAGGTCGCCGTTGTACTTCGCGCTCGAGATGTTCAGCAGCGTCTGCCTACCGATCCCCGACAGCTCCGCCAGCTGGTCGAATGTCAGGCCCGACTGATGCCGGCGGGTGATGAAGATCTCGCGAAGCTTGGTGAGGTCAGGCTCGGGTACAGGCACCATTCAAGCTCAAGCGAGCACGCGGCCGACCACAGTGTAGGAACCTGTACTTTGGTACAGGTTCTTTGACCGCGCCTCTCTACGAGATCACTCGGTAGACCCGCATGCGTCTCCCCGCCGTGAATCCACCTCGACGGACGTACACAGCAGCAAGCTTCTCGTCACTTGCCACGGCACACAGAACGGAACCACGCGGCAACTGCTCGATGACCTGCTGGGCGAGAGTGAGGGCAGTCCAATAGGTCCCGGGCCTCTGTGCCAGGTTGCTGATTGCGAACCGGCGTCCTTTTGGCGTCTCGGGCCCTGTTTCGTGCAGACTTGCACCCCTCTGGCGCCCTCGCAGGCTGACCACGAGACCGGCGAGGATCCAGAGGCTCAGTATGAAGAGGATTCCGCCGGCAACAAGCGGAACATAGATCGCCCCTACTGGGAAGACGAGGTTCACCAGAGCAGTGACAGCGAACACGGCGATGAGGAGAATCGGTGCGGCCAACAGCGCCACGACATACTGCCCAAGGCCCAGTCGCCGAATCGCAACAGTTCCGTTCCGATCCTCGGTCATGTAGATCCGCGAGAACGGCGCAATGGAGAGCGTGCCGAGGAAGAGGGCTGGCCACAGCGCGAGAGCTCTGATTCGTGACCCTCCACCAAGCGCCAGGGCTCCAATTGTTGCCACGGCCGCGAAGCATCGAACCCCGTTGACGCGCATGATGCGGAGCCTAGCAACCACCGACACCATGCCGACGAGTCCCTCAGCGTTGGGGAGGGCGGCACCAATCTGCCAACCCGCGTTCCCATGCCCAAAGCAGTGTTCCAACGGTCTTCGCTTCTGGCTTGCGGCGTGGTTGAAACTGCGAGGGTTCTTGCGACCGCTTTCGACGGGCCGCACGCAGCGAAGAAGACAGCTCGGAGCCCTGATGCCACGGCCAACCGGTATGGGTCGGCCTCTGCGGTGATCCACGACAAGGACAGGACGCGCATAGGTGAGCGACCCCTCACAATGGAGTAACCGATGAATACTCACTGCCCCGCTCCTGCGCCGACCCTTCTCGACAGTGCGGCGCTGCCGCTAGTTGAGCTCGCGGAACTCGCACGCCGTGAATCACACCGACCTCGGCCTGTGTACCTCGCGCATAAGTGGTTCGCGAGACGTTTCGGCACCGCGATGCGTGCCCTCCTCGTTGGGTCACAGACGTCCACGGAGGACGACTTCTGGGCGATGTTCGAGCAGGGCAGTCCGCTGACCGGCGCTACAGTCGCTGACCTTTTCATCGGGGGTGGCACCAGCTTGTACGAAGCATCACG
Source organism: Microbacterium nymphoidis (assembly GCF_021044885.1). Classification (GTDB taxonomy): domain Bacteria; phylum Actinomycetota; class Actinomycetes; order Actinomycetales; family Microbacteriaceae; genus Microbacterium; species Microbacterium nymphoidis. The sequence goes on from NZ_JAJNOD010000001.1 coordinate 1,940,143, forward strand.
ACTGGGCGCACACGTCGTGGGGGCAGACATCGACCCTGTGGCCTGTGCCGTCACCGAGTTCGAGTTGACGGCACACCGCTATCCCGACCCCTGGGATGCATTCGAGGACCTCGCGAACCGTCTTGAAGCCCAACGGACGCTGTACGCCACCATCGGGCCCGAAGGCGACCATCGCATCGGCCTGCACTACTTCTGGGTCCAGGAAGTGGCCTGCGCACGTTGCGATGTGGTGTTCGACGCTCACCCGCATTACCGGATTGCGCTCGATGGAGACGACCAGATAGTCCTCTGCCGAACGTGCGGTGAAGTCCACCGCATCAGGGCGACCGCAACCACACTCGAGTGTTCCTGCGGGACAACCACGAACATCTCCGTCGGCCCCGTCCTCCGTGGCGTCGCCACCTGTCCCCATTGCGGGCACTCCGAGGCGCTCATCGAACATGCCCGCCGCACCGGTGAACGCCCATCTTTCCGACTGTTTGCCGTCGAATCAATCGCCGCTGGCTCTCCTTCCGCACGCGCCGTCCCGATGCGAGAACGGATCATTCATGGTCCGAGCGAGCTTGACTTCAAGAATCTGACCACGGCGCAAGCGGACCTTGTCAAGGAACGAAACCTCCTCCCGACTCGCATCATCCCCCGCCTCGGGCGCAGCGACAACCGGCTGACCGCTTACGGCTACACGTCCTACACGCAGCTGTTCAATGACCGCCAACTCCTGCACGCCAACCGGCTTCTCGCAGCAATCGATGTCCTCCCCGAGGAGCACCGATTGCCATATGCTCTCGCGTTCTCCAATCACCTCACGTCGAACTGCAACCTCACCCGCTATACCGAACGCTGGCGCCAGGTGACCCCTTTGTTCTCCCTCCGCGCATTCGCTCACTCGACCAGGCCAGTGGAGCTCAATCCCTGGCTGAGAGGCACAGGACGCGGTACGTTCCCAAACGCCCTGCGTAAAGTCGCGAACGCAATCTCCTACGCGAAGAGCCCACGCGAGTATGCCAAGACAGGCTTCGTCGAGTCACCGCTTCCAGACGGTGAACGAACCATCCATGTGTACAACACCGACAGCCGAACGCTCACGGATATCCCCGACGACAGCGTCGACATAGTCCTCACTGACCCGCCGTACCTCGACAACATTGACTATTCGGAGCTGGCGGACTTCTTTGTTCCGTGGCTTGCCGCGGCAGGTGCCATCCTCGACCCCGGCGGCCCGTCTACGGCGAGCTTGGCGACCAAAGGCCGCGGCAAGGACCATGCCCCGCTCTTCGAAGCTGGCCTGCGCGACTGCTTCCGTGAAGCTGCGCGCATCCTTAGACCCGGAGGGCGCCTGATCTTCACCTTCCAGCACAGATCGCCCGGTGCCTGGTCAGCGTTGGGCGGTGCGCTCAGAGCAACTGGTCTCCGCCATGTGACAGTCTTTCCGCTCCGAGGAGATAGTGACATGAGCCTTCACCGTCACCAGGGGTCCAGCGTCTGGGACGCCGTGTTTGTGCTGGCCAAGGACGAGCTGGCACCCGTTCGTCACGATCCCACGCGCTCATCATCCGTCCTCAACTGGGTTGCCACCGAAACGGGTCGGTGGGTCGAGAGTCTCCAGCTAGCAGAGCCGGATGCCGCAAACCTTCGACGAGCATTTGCGGTAGCGGCGTTCCTGGACGACGACCGCCCGACGGATGACGAAGTGATAACCCTCGACAATGCTGTGTCCGAGGTGTCATAGCGCGCGCATAGAGTGGAGCCACTCGCGGGGAATGGACCCTGCGCCGGCTACAAGGTACGACTATGCCTCGCGTTGCGAAGACAACAATCACACAGTTCGTTGGCTCCGGCTGCGAACGACAGCTCCGCCTGTCCATGCATCCAGATAGTGGAACCTTCATCCGCGAGCGCGAGGCGTTGAACCTGCCACACCGGCAGGTTCGCCCCGCCCTCCGTGGTATTCAAGATGCCGGTGACGAATGGGGCCAGGCGAAGGTTCACGATCTTCAGGAAGCTTTCGGTGCGGCAAACCTGCTTGGCGGATCGTTTGCCGTCACTGGGAGCACAACTCAGCCCGGCCTGAGCTACAGCACGTCACCGCTTGAACCACTCCTTGTCGCGGGTGTGAGTGCCGGGCAATTTCTCATTGAGACTGAGTTCCGAGCGGACACTCCGACCTTCCGCAATGCTCACGGGTTGGACAACATCACGTTCGCTGAGACGGCCGGACCGTTGCAGTTCAGGCGCGTGCGTCCCGACGTCATCGAAGTAGTCCGAGCTGGTGAGTCCCTGCTCGGAGACAAGGGCGTCAGCGTTAGTGGCGACATTGTCGCAATTGAAGCGGACGACAGGCGGCTGGGCTTGCGAGTCGTTGACGTCAAGCTCACCAGCGAACCTGGCCCACGGTACTTCGCCGAGCTCGCGTACTACGCGCTGACCCTCGCGGCGTTCCTCGAAGACGTTGGCCTGGACGACCGCTACTTCGTGAGCGCTCACCCGGCGATTTGGCCGGGTAGCGAGTCGGAATCTGCGCTGCACGTGGCGGCTGATGCGGGAGCGTCGGCCGCGGAGCGATATGTCGGGTTCCATGAGGACCTCGAGACGGTTCCGATGCGGACGTTCCTCGCACAGGTCCGCAGGGTTCTCCGCACCGATATCCCGCACGTGCTCGGCGAACGTTTCGCTGATCTGCCTTGGTCGGTTACTCCTGCTTGCCAGGGCTGCGAGAACCTCGGGCAGAAGTTCGCCAGCACGCCTGGTACCAGCGGTTCCGCATGGGACCCCCGGCACTGCTTGCCTCAGGCTGAAACAGAACAGCATCTGTCGCGAATCCCGTTCCTCACGAGAGGCGCATTCCAGGTTCTCCGTAACCGGGGGACATCCACGGTCACTGACCTCGCCGGGCTCGACACCACAGACGAGACCTTCGATCTTCATCATCGGCTTCGTGGGCAGCGACAGATCGTTAGTCGCCGTGCGCGGGCCCTAGATGGGACGAGCGTCGTGCCCCTCGACGCTTCTCTGTACACGACCGCAGCGATTCCCGCCTGGGCGCGCCTACGTATCTACATCACCGCCGACTTCGACCCAGGTAGCGCCCTCAGTCTGTCTTTCGGTCTCTCCTGGTCGTGGATGCAGACGGGCTGGCAGCCCTCCAGCATCGCTCGGAGTCGAGTGCACCATACAGACCGGAAGTCTGCGGATGCCGAATGGGGCGCGCTGTCAGGACTGCTTGACGATCTCGCTGCTCTCATCGACGAGTGCACCGCTCACGACCGCACGCAGTCGATGCAGGTCTATGTGTGGGACACCGTCACGTTCGAACACATGACGCGAGTCATCGGACGCCACCTCGCCCGCATCCTCGCCAGCGGTCGCCTGCAGCGGCTGGTATGGCTGTTCCCTCCGGAGGAGGTACTGGACAGCCCTGCCCTGACAGAAGCACCCGCCGTCAGTATCGTCCGAAATGCGGCGAAGGCTACGCTTGCCGTAAACCTCGCCCATACATACACCTTGCTTGGCGTAGCTCGCGCGCTGCAGGACCCGAACAGTCCGTATCCGTACAACGTGCCGATGTTCTGGGAGGATCCGTTCACCGACCAGATCCCTCCTGAGCGTGCCCATCAACTCTGGAACCCCCGGCGTGTGCCCTCCGCACCGACCCCCGCGGAGCTTTCTGGTCGGTTGCTGCAGACCGTCAAGACGAAGCTACGCGCGCTGAGTGACGTGACCGATGCACTGACCACCGCGTTCGGTGACCGCATCTCCCGGAGGGCACCACTGCTGCGCCAGCTATCGGCACCGGCACTGCAGAACGCGACGAGTCCTCTCGGGGTTCTGCTCGTTGCTTACTCAAAACTCGATCGTGCGGTCACAAAACTGGACCAGGCACAGGTGCGAGCACTGCCCACCGATGAGAAGGAAGCAAAGTTCGAGACTGCGGTCATGACCGCGTTGCAAGGCCCCGACCGTGATGCGGAGTTGACACGTCTGGGCCTCCCTCCGCTGCCCAATCGGATGGTGTTTAGGCTTCGTCCGGGGAGTGTCGATGTAAGGGTCAAGCCCGGGGAATTCTTGTGGGCGGTCGTTCCAGAGATGCTTGCGATGGAACTGGACACCACGATCAACAGCTTCGTCCGCCGCGTCAACGATGCGCAGCTGTCTGCGTGGTGGGACGGGGTCGGTGACTTCCGCACTACTCTCGGCGACGTCCTTGGCGCGACCATCGTCAATATCGACAGGCACAACGCAACGCTCGTGACTGACCTCGATACCTGGGGTATTCGTCCGGAGATCCGACGTCGCTTGGGACAGGCTCGCGCCCTGGCTGGTCATGGACCGCTTACCCTCGAGGCCGTGAACAGGGACTTCTTCGTCAAGCGGCTCGAGGAGGCGACCAAAGCTATCGGCAACCCTCCTGCCTCAGGTCGAGATCCTCTTGTCGACTCGGCGCTGGGCCGAGCGGTACGCCCTCGCACGGGGCCAGCTCATCCCGCGGGAGACCTGCTCTGGAACGCGGCGGCGTTGAATGCGACGATTGTGACCCGCGACACGCAGGGTCTGCGAGGCGTGATGCCCGACACGCTTGCGGGCCTGAATGCATCTCAGGACAGCGCGTGGGAAAGCGCACTTTCACGACGCGTGACGCTCATCTGGGGTCCGCCCGGAACGGGCAAGACGGCCACGGTCCGCTCTATTCTCCAAGGGTTCGCCGCTACTGGGCAGCCGCTGCGGGTGGCTATCGCTGCCTTCACATACACCGCTATCGACACGGTGCTGCAAGGGCTAATCCCTCTGATCCCGCCCACCGTACTGGTGAGGCGCCTGAGCTCAGGATCACGGGAGACCCCGGACTGGCTCCCGCCCGCCATGGACGTCAGGAGAAGCACGCCCGAGTTCGATGGCCTCATCGACGAGCTCGGCTCCGGCCAGCCGATGTTTGTGTTCGGGACTGCTGCTCAGTTACACTCCGCTATCCTCGCCCGGGGCGCTCGTGGGGTGCGGGAGACCTTTGACGTCATCATCATCGATGAGGCCGGGCAGCTCGATGTCGCTCACGCGACCCTTCTCCTTTCCGGTGCCAGCGCCGGCGCTCAGCTCATCGTCGCGGGCGACCACCTGCAGCTGGCACCTATTCACGCGGCTGAACCTCCTCTGGGCCTGGAGAACAAAGTCGGTTCGATCTACAACTACCTCCTCCACGACCAAGGCGTTCACCAGGAGCAGCTCTTGGTCAACTACCGGTCGAACACCACGCTGGTGGAGCTAGGAAAACTCGCCGGCTACCCGGACGCGCTACGCGCGGAGCGCCCAGACCTACGCATCCAGTATCGAGACGATATCTCCCTCGAAGACGTTCGCATCGAGCTTGGTCTCAGCGAGAACCTCGTGGCCGTCGCGGATCCAGACCGTGTGGCTGTGGCCGTCACCTACCTCGAAGGTGTTTCTGGGCAGTGGAACGACTTTGAAGCCGTGACCATCGCGAGCCTCGTCCGTTGGTACCACAGCACACTCGTCTGCGGCCTGAATGCCGCGGACACAACCCCCATGACCGACGAGTACTTCTGGACTGAAGCCCTCGGAGTGGTGAGCCTTCACCGCGCTCAGCGTTCCCGCATCATCGAACTGCTGAGATCGGCGTTCGTGGCCCCCACCTCGGACCCGCGGCTCCCCGGGTGGATCGAAGGCGCCGTCGACACCGTCGAACGTTTCCAAGGTCAAGAGCGAGACATCATCCTTGCCACTTACGCAGTGGGAGACCCCGACACGGTTGCCGAAGAGGAAGACTTCCTCCATAACCTCAACCGGTTCAACGTCCTCGCGACCCGCGCCCGCGCGAAGCTCATCGTCATGGCGAGCCGGGAGATCATCCAGCACACCAGCAACGACTTGGAGACCATCCGCACCAGCGAAATGCTGAAGGACTTCGTGGACGTATTCTGCTCGAACGAGCTCGTCGTAGAACTGCCTTCGCCGGACGGAGACGTAACGACAGAGCTGAGGTGGCGGACGTAGTCGTCCTCGATGAGTCTCTGCCGCGCGAAAACATGCGATGGTGCGGCTCGGGCCGACCTCCACATTCATCTCAGTCGGAGTCGATGTCTCCGCCCGCGGCCACCCACGCGGGATACTGCGCATTCTGCTTGGCCCGTCGACGGAACTCTTTGACGAGCAGCACCTGCTTCTCGAGGATCAGTAGATCCCGTTCAGCGATGCCCCAGTTCGTGTCGTTGATGTGGCCATCACGAACCAGGGGAAGATAGCGATACGCCATCCGTTCGGCCACTCGAAGCCTCTTGAACACGCCGGTGAGGAATGCTTCGTACCTTGACTCTCCGGCCAGAAGCTTTGCGCCGCCCGAGACGTTGATGCGAGCAGTCGTGTGCTCGATTCGACCGTTCGGTCCACGCTCGGTGAACACGACGTCTGCGGGCCCAAGCTCCGCTCCTGACCCGAGCGCACTTAGGAAGGAGGTCCGAACCAGGTCTACCTCACCGTTAAGCCTGTTCGTGAAAAGCCTTCGACCGTTCAGCTCATTGGTTCCCATGCTGGCGATCTTCGTGACCGTCACAGAGTGACCGATGTCTTTCTTTGTTTCCGCCGCGTTCGTCAGCCAGAGGTAGGCCTCACGGTCGAACGACAGGACGGAAGAGGAGGAGACGTTCGCTCCGCTATCGCGTCGCCGGAGTGCCGTAAGTAGCGCATCAACCGCGGATCCGACCTTCTGGCCTGTCGAATCCTTAATGAGTCGCGGGTCATCCGTGGACCAGAGAAGTAGGTAACCGGCCGACGCCTTGCTAATGAGGACGTCGACACCATCCTTGAACCATGCCTCGGTCGGTCCAGACGTGAGGTTCTCGACGGGACGCTTCTCCCACCAGACCAAACGGGCAGCGACGCGTTCCGGAACTTGATAGGCAGGATCAGCCGCCAACAGCTGCGGCTCTACATCTCCCCCATCATCGCTGATGACAGGGCGCTGGAGATCGTCCGTTATCCCTCGCCACCCGGGTGTGTGTGTCGTTCCAGCTGGGAACCACGCCACGAGCAGGTCGAGAATCTCGTTGAGCTGAAGGGTCGTGGTCAGCGTTTGCGGTGTCATGTGCACCTGCGTGTTGGCGAACGTAGGCATCCGCTCACCTCCATGTTTCAACGAGCGACACGACTGTCGCGTCTACCTTAATGAGCTTGGCATAGACCCTCGCCAACTTGCCGCGGGGCTCCAACTCGTGACGCACCGTCCAGTGTGTCTGCGAGCTTGGAGTCACCGCGTTAAGCCGGAATGGCAGATGAGTCCAAGTGTGCCCAGGCAAGGGAACATCAGGCTTTAGGGTGAAGGCGATGGAAAAGTCGTTACCTATGATGATCTCGCCGGAGTTGACCCTTGTCTGTTCGCCCTCCGAAACCACAATGATGTCGGAGTGAGGAACGCTCACTCTGAGACCACAACCTGACTTCACGGCCTGCTTCAAAGCGACCTTTCCGAGGCCACGTCCATACTTGTGCCGGACGGATACCTCGAAAAGATCACCACCGTCGCCCGAGTTGGCCGTCAAGAACTTCGCGATCACCTTGTCAACGTCGACCTCGGGCTCGCCGATTATCCGCCAGACCACTTCAAGCTCCGCTTTCCCTGCCGCGAACACGTAGAGCAGAAGAAGAACGAGGACGCCGAGGAACGCAGGCACAGCAAAACGCACCCATGGCCACACATCCGGGAACGTCGCGTCCACCCAAGGAGCGAAGAAGAACGTCAGTGCACCCACTCCGGCGATCTTGAGCGCATCGAAAAATGCACCCTTATAGTCCTCCGGCATCAGCTGATGCTGAGGAGCGTTCGCGCGGCAGAGACAAAGGCCGGGATCGGTTCGTCCTCGGTCACCTCGAACCCTCCGTATCGCTCAACGACGACCCGCGCCCCATCCGCTGACTCAAGCTCTACGGACATCACGACATATGGGCCACCTGGTCCATCGAGGAGGTCTTCGGCGGCATCAAGGTCGCCCGAGCGCAAGGCCTCCACTATTCTTTCGCTGGCTTGTTCCGCGATCTCATGGTCCATCGGCATGAGCGCTACGTCGCGAAGTTCAACCCGCATTGGGTCGAGGTGAACCGCTCGCGCCTGGATGGCGAGGTGCAGTAGAGCCGTGGAGCCCCACCTTGGGACGAAGTTCCCGTGCGCTTTGTCGTCGAAGGTGCGAGGAGCAAGGTGGGAATCGTTGCTCACGTACCAGAGCTTTGTACGCTCTGCGTCTCGCACTAGCTGCTTAGCCTGCCAAGCCATCTCAGACACCTCCTCACTGGTGACGATACTCGATCTATCCCCTGCGGCGGGCTTACTATTATTATATCGCTACTATTATAGAGGGAAGATGCCACGTCCACCAGCCTCCGTCACGGATCCTCAGAGCGCTCAGAAGGCAGCCCGCCTCGGCGGCGTTCTTGGAACCGCCCGCCGTTCGGTCGGCCTCAGCCAGCAGCGCCTGGCGGAACAAGCCGGCGTCTCCATCGGATCCATAGCGAAACTCGAAGCGGGGCGAAATCCCGAGCCCGGTTTCTTTTTGGTGGCGCGGGTAGTGTCGGCACTAAGCCACTCGTTGTCAGCGCCGAAGCGATCTGCGCTCCAAGCGGACGTGCACGCATTCTTCCAACCGTGAAGTGGGCCTCCCGCAACATCGCACTAGCGCAACTCATGCTTCAGACGTGACTCGGTGAAGTCACAGCACAGGTTGAGATCGAATCGCGTATCGAGACGGACTCTGCCGAGCTCCCTCGCCGCATGTCCAGGCAGATGACGGCCCATGCGGGTGAATCTGCTGGCCCGCGCGAGCTCGTCACACGCATCGTAAAGACCGACTTTGGAAGGTCGACGCCCACGCGCGCTTGCAGCTCGTGGACCATGAGTCTCTCACCAACGCGTCACTCCGCTAGCGCCTCGCCGTCTCCCCAGGAAGCAACCCCCAGGTGTCCCGGCTCATCGGCGACGCGTTGAACGAGGGACTGACTCATAAAGCTGATCGACGAAACCGTTGGCATAGGCGGCTCCAACCCACCGTGCGGGCTTGTACCCCGAGATGTTGCTCTAGGCGACCCTCTACGGCGCGGCGGTGGCAGCAGCTGCGGAGCCCATGGCGTCAGCACCAACCACGGGTAAGAACAACTCTGGCCCCGAGTTTCCCAAGAAACACGGGGCCAGTTTGCCAAATAGATGCGCTCAGTTTCCCAAACACACCGTCTGTGCGCGAGGGGGGAGTTGAACCCCCACGCCCTTTCGGGCACTGGCACCTGAAGCCAGCGCGTCTGCCTATTCCGCCACTCGCGCGCATCCGGATAGCTCCGGAAGCACCTGATGAGATTAGCACGGTTTGGACGGTGCTCATGACCATCGTGACCCGAATTCCCAGCCGGTCCCAGCCTCACCGTCTAGCATGGCCCAGTACGGCACGCCTGCCGTCACCTGGCCGGAGGAGAGACGTGGGACTACTGGACAGCTTCGAGAAGGGCTTGGAGCGCGCCGTCAACGGTGCGTTCGCGCGCACCTTCCGCAGCGGCATCCAGCCGGTCGAGATCGCCTCGGCGCTGCGGCGTGAGATGGACACGAACGCGGCCGTCGTGAGCCGGGATCGCATCCTCGCCCCCAACGCCTTCACGGTGCTGCTGTCGCCCGCCGACGAATCGAAGATGTCGAACTACGGCGGCACGCTCACCACCGAGCTGGAGCAGATCGTGCGCAAGCACGCGAAGCAGCAGGGGTACTCGTTCGCAGGCCCACTGTCGATCACGATCGTGGCCGACACGACCACCCCCACGGGTACGGTCAGCGTGGAATCCGAGTCGGCGCAGGCCGCCTCCGTCTCCTGGCGTGCGGTCGTGGACATCGACGGCCAGCGTCATGCGCTCACCAAGGCGCGCACGGTGATCGGGCGCGGGAGCGACGCGGACATCACCATCGCCGACCCCAACACGTCACGCAAGCACGTGGAGATCCTCTGGGACGGCACAAGAGGCATGGTGCGCGACCTCGGATCCACAAACGGCTCCAAGCTCAACGGCGTGAAATTCTCCTCCAGCGCGCTGGAGCCCGATTCGACCATCACGATCGGCAAGACCCGCATCGTGTTCCGCGTCGTCGCGCAGCAGGCTCGTCCCGCGCGCTCTGCAGCGCGTGATGACGCCACGCGCATCTTCGACGCGAGGGAGCTCAGCTGATGACCGACCTCACTCTCCTGCTGCTGCGCATCGGATTCCTGGTGCTGCTGTGGTTCTTCGTCTTCGGTGTGGTGTACTCGCTGCGCTCGGACCTCTTCGGCGTGAGGGCGCGCAAGCTCCCCGATGGCCCTGAAGGAGTCGACACTCCGCCGCGGCCGGCACAGGCCGTTGCGGCGCCCGTGGCTCCGTCCAACGATCGCACCGCCCCCGTCGAGCCGGTGCGCACGCCTCGGGCATCCGCCTCCGCCGCGACCGGGCCGGCCACCACATCGACCGTCTCGCGCATCGTCATCACCTCCGGACCGAAGGCCGGTCTGGAGATTCCGCTCGGAAACCAGCCGCTCACGATCGGGCGATCGCGTGAGTCCGGACTCGTGATCCGCGACGACTACACCTCCTCCCACCACGCTCGCCTCGTCCTCTGGGGCGATCAGTGGATGATCCAAGACCTCGATTCGACCAACGGAACGTGGCACGACGGCGATCGCGTCGCCTCGCCCGTCCCGATCCGCGTCGGCGCACCCGTCAAGGTGGGCGCGACGACGTTCGAATTGAGGAAGTAAGGGCGATGGTCTTCCAGGGCTCCGCCGTCGCGATCTCCCACACGGGGAAGGTCCGATCGAACAACCAGGACTCCGGCTACGCCGGATCCAATCTCTTCGTCGTGGCCGACGGCATGGGCGGTCACGCCGGTGGCGATGTGGCCTCGGCTCTCGCGATCAGCCGGCTGCAGGCGCTCGACACCGCCCACGCCAGCACCCGCGACGCCGAGAACGATCTGCGCGACGCCATCACCGAGGCCGCCGGCGACCTCATCGACATGACCCGGCGACGCCCGGAGCTCACCGGCATGGGCACCACGGTCGATGCGATCCTGATGGTCGACGACAACGCCGTCATCGCGCACATCGGCGACTCGCGCATCTACCTCTACCGCGAGGGCGTGCTGACCCAGATCACCACGGACCACACCTTCGTGCAGCGGCTCGTGGACTCCGGCCGCATCACCCCCGAGGAAGCGCGCTACCACCCGCGTCGTTCGGTGCTGATGCGCGTGCTCGGAGATCAGGACCCGCACCCCGAGATCGACACCTTCATCATGCAGACGCAGGAGGGCGATCGGTGGCTGCTGTGCTCCGACGGTCTCTCGGGCGTCGTGGATGAGATCCACATGCAGAAGGTCCTGGACCACGGCTACGCGCCGGGTCGCACGGCGGACCTGCTGCTGAAGCAGGCCCTCGACGGCGGGGCCCCGGACAACGTCACCATCGTCATCGCCGACGTCGGCGGCCCGCATCCGGCGTTCGCGACGGCAGGCACCATCGTCGGGTCCGCGGCCAACCCGATCGGCATCGAGATCCCGGCAGCGCGCACCGCCCGCCCCGGATGGCTGCACACCGCTCGCCAGGCCGCAAACGAGCCCACGCACTTCGAACCCGCAGCCGAGTTCCTCGAAGAGCTCATCGAAGAGGACCGCCGCCGCGCCAAACGGCGCCGGATCGCCTGGTTCGCAGGGCTCGTGGTCGTGCTGATCGCCATCGCGGGTGCCCTGTTCGTGGCGTACGAGTGGACGCAGACCCGCTACTACGTGGGCGCTGATGACGACTCCGTGGTCATCTACCAGGGCATCCAGCAAGGCATCGGCCCGATCGCGTTGTCCCATACGTACGAGGACAGCAACATCCTGCTCGCCGAGCTCACCGAGTTCCAGCGCGCCAACGTCGAGAAGACGATCAGCGCACGCTCGCTCGCCGACGCCCAGGCCATCGTGGAACGCCTGCGCAAAGATGCGGGGGTGAACTGATGTCCGACGCGCTCACGCGAGACGCTCCCGCATCCGGCGACACCGCCGTCATCAAGGCGCTGCGCAAGATCCGCATGCCCAAGAAGCAGCGCAACCGGGAACTGGTGCTTCTGCTGTTCGCCCTGCTGATCAGCGCCGCCGCCGTCTACATCGTCCAGATGGCCACCAGCGGCACCCTCGACGCGGAGTACTTCGGCCTGCTCGGCGGCACCGCCCTGCTCGTGATCGTCCTGCACGTCGTCCTGCGGTGGCGCGCGCCCAACGCCGATCCCTTCGTGGTCCCCATCGCCACTCTGCTCACCGGTATCGGCATCGCGGAGATCTACCGCATCGACTTGCACTGGCTGAGCGTGGGCGAGATGAGCCCGGGCTGGGACCAGAACTCGATCAAGCAGATCGTCTGGCTGATCATCTCGCTGGTGGCGACACTCGCCGTGGTCCTGCTGCTTCGCAACTACCGCCTGCTGTACCGCTACACGTACATCTTCGGACTGGCGGGCATCCTCCTGCTGCTGCTGCCGTTCATTCCGTTCCTGAGCGCCGACGGGAACGCGCAGGTGTGGGTGTCGATCGCCGGCGTGTTCTCGTTCCAGCCGGGTGAGATCGCGAAGATCTGCCTGGCGATCTTCTTCGCCGGCTACCTGGTGCGCACCCGCGAGAGCCTGGTGTCGGTGGGCCATCGCTTCCTCGGCCTCACCTGGCCGCGCGCACGGGAGCTGGGCCCGCTGCTGGTGCTGTGGTTCGTCTCGATGGGCATCATCGTCATTCAGCGCGACCTCGGCACCGGTCTGCTGATGTTCGGCATGTTCGTCGCGATGCTCTACGTGGCCACCGGCAAGACCAGCTGGGTGGTGATCGGTCTGCTGCTCGCCGGCGGCGGCGCCTTCCTCGCCTCTCGGGTGCTCCCCTACGTCGGACACCGCTTCAACAACTGGCTGAACGCCTTCGACCAGGGCGTCATCGACCAGGAGAACGGCAGCTTCCAGCTGGTGCAGGGCATCTTCGGGCTGGGCCAGGGCGGCCTGGTGGGCACCGGTCTCGGCCAGGGCCGGCCGTACCTCACCCCGCTGGCGCAGAGCGACTACATCATCCCGAGCCTCGGTGAAGAACTCGGACTCGTCGGCCTGTTCGCTCTGCTCTGCCTCTACATGGTGTTCATCAGCCGCGGCCTGCGCATCGGCCTCACCGGCCAGGACGACTTCGGCAAGCTGCTGGCCACGGGCCTCGCGTTCACCCTGGCGCTGCAGGTGTTCATCATGGTGGGCGGCGTGACGCGCGTGATCCCGCTCACGGGTCTGACCACGCCCTTCCTGGCTTCGGGTGGTTCCTCGCTGGTGGCCAACTGGATCATCGTCGGCCTCCTGCTGCGGGTCTCCGACGCGGTACGCAGCCAGCCCCGGGTGGTGATCGGATGACCAAGGAAGTTCGTCGACTGGCGATTCTCATCCTCGCGATGTTCCTCACCCTGTTCTGCTCGGTGACCGTGATCCAGGGTGTGCAGAGCGACTCGCTCGCGGAGAACCCGAACAACAAGCGCGCGCAGTACGACAGCTACGAGGTGCAGCGTGGATCGATCATCGCCAGCGGTTCGGTGATCGCATCGTCCGTGCCGACGAGCGATCTCTACTCGTTCCAGCGCGTCTACACCGACGCCGCGATGTGGGCGCCGGTCACCGGCTATTACAACCCCGCCCTGGGGTCGTGGACCGGCATCGAAGCGGCGATGAACAGCGAACTCTCCGGCCGCGGCGGTTCGCAGTTCTTCGAGCGGCTCGACCAGCTGATCTCGGGTCAGGCGCCGCGCGGCTCCAGCGTGGCGCTCTCCCTGGACCCGGTGGTGCAGAAGGCTGCGTTCGAGGCGCTCGGCGACCAGCAGGGCGCCGTGGTCGCCATCGAGCCGAAGACCGGCCGCATCCTCGCGATGGTGAGCTCGCCCACGTTCGACACGAACAGTCTCGCCACGCACGACACCGACGCCGCCAATGCGGCGTACGACGCCCTAGACGCCGCCGACCCCGACCCGCTGATCAACCGCGCCATCGGCGGCGACATGAACCCTCCGGGCTCCACGTTCAAGCTGGTGGTGGCCGCGGCCGCCCTGGATTCGGGCAAGTACACCGCCTCATCCACGCTGCCCAACCCCGCGAGCTTCACGCTGCCGCAGACCAATCACCAGGTCATGAACGCGAGCGGCGGCACGTGTGGCCCCGGTGACACCGTGACCATCGCCGACGCCCTGCGCCTCAGCTGCAACGTGCCGATGGCCGAACTGGCCATCGAGCTGGGCGATGACGCCCTGCGCCAGATGGCCGAGTCGTTCGGCTTCAACCACTCGTTCGAACTGCCCCTCAAGGCACCCGCCTCCGTGTTCCCGCAGAAGCTCGATGTGCCGCAGACCGGCATGGCGGGATTCGGCCAGAGCGACCTGCGCGCCACCCCGCTGCAGATGGCGCTCGTGGCCGCCGGAATCGCCAATGGCGGCGTGGTGATGACCCCCACCATGGTGGACGGGGTCGTGGCGCCGGACCTGAGTGTGCATAATGCAACTGAACCCCAGCAGCTGTCTCAGCCCGTGACCTCGAAAGTGGCGGATGCGCTGAAGAGCATGATGGTCGCCGATGTCAGTAATGGCGTCGCGGGCGGTGCAAGAATAGACGGAGTCGACGTGGGCGGTAAGACCGGTACCGCCGAGAACGATTCCGACGAACCCTACACGCTCTGGTTCACGGGCTTCGCTCCGGCGGAGAACCCCGAAGTGGCCGTTGCGGTCGTCGTGGAGAACGGCGGCGGTCAGGGGCAGTCAGGATCGGGAGATGCCATCGCAGCTCCCATCGCGAAGCAGGTCATGGAGGCGGTGCTGAACAAATGAGGCCGACACAGGGCGTCACCTTCGGTGGACGGTATGAGCTGGTGTCCCGCATCGCCATCGGCGGCATGGGCGAGGTCTGGGAAGCGACCGATCACGTCATCGGGCGAACCGTCGCGATCAAGATCCTCAAGGACGAGTACATGGGGGACCCCGGGTTCCTCGAGCGGTTCCGCGCCGAGGCGCGCCACGCCGCCCTCGTGAACCACGAGGGCATCGCGAGCGTCTTCGACTACGGCGAGGAGAACGGCTCGGCCTTCCTCGTCATGGAGCTCGTTCCCGGCGAGGCCCTCTCCTCCATCCTGGAGCGCGATGGTGCGCTCAGCAGCGACAAGACGCTCGACTACGTGGCGCAGACGGCCGCAGCGCTCCAGGCAGCGCACGCCGCCGGGCTGGTGCACCGCGACATCAAGCCGGGAAACCTGCTGATCACCCCCGACGGCCGCGTCAAGATCACGGACTTCGGTATCGCCCGCATCGCCGATCAGGTGCCGCTCACGGCCACCGGACAGGTGATGGGAACGGTGCAGTACCTGTCGCCGGAGCAGGCGTCCGGTCATCCTGCATCCCCGGCCACGGACACGTACTCGCTGGGAATCGTGGCCTACGAATGCCTGGCCGGCAAGCGCCCCTTCACCGGCGAGTCGCAGGTCGCGATCGCCATGGCGCAGATCAACGACACCCCGCCGCCCCTGCCCGCAACCGTGGCGCAGCCGGTGCAGAACCTCGTGATGGCGATGATCGCGAAGAAGCCGGAGGATCGCCCCGCGTCCTCGGCCGCAGTGGCACGTGCCGCCACCGCTCTCCGACGCGGAGACATGGCAGCTGCAGTACAGGCCGTACCCGCCATCGCGACCGGAATGGGTGCGCTGGCCGGTGCTGAGGACGACGCGACCCAGCTGCTCTTCGGAGACACCGCCGCAGCCACCCGCATGCTGGACGCCACCGAGCAGCAGCCCGCCGCCACCGCGACGAAGGGCAAGCGCAGCCCGTGGACGTGGCCGCTGGTCGCGCTCATCGCGCTCCTGCTCATCGTGCTGGCCGGGACGCTGTTCGCTCTGCTGAACCCGAGCAGCAACGGCGCGGACAAGGTCACCACATCGGCGCCGCCGAGCTCGGCCGCGCCCTCCAAGACCCCCTCGTCCACGCCGACTCCCACGACGAAGCTGGTGCCGCTCGGGGACCTCAACCTCCTCAACCAGCCGTGCGACGCCGCGAAGGCCACGCTGGCCGCCCACAACCTCGTCGGCGAGTGCGTGGACGGCACCACGCCCGCGCCGAGCGCCGACCTGGTCGGCGCGGTGGCCTCCATGGCGCCCGCCGGCGGCAACGTCGAGGAGGGTTCCACCGTGACGCTCACGCTCTACGGTGCGCAGTCCGAGCTGGTGGCACCCGCAGCGGCGACGTTCGCCGTCAACGGCAACGCGGTGCAGCAGGCGGAGGCGGGCTCCACCGTGGAGCTCACCTGGCCCGCCTACCAGGCATGCCCGGCGGACGAGGCACTCACCGGCTACACGATCACACTGACGAACGCGGTGTTCCAGGACGACCAGTCCACCTCCAAGCAGGTCTCCAGCCCCGAGCGCCTGCTCGTGGTGATCGGCGACATGGCTCCGCAGGCCGCCATCGCCAGCTACACGGTGACGTGCGGTGAACGACCGAGCCCGGCGTCTGCCGAAGTGAAGGTCCAGATCACTCCGGCACCGGAGCCCGAGCCGACGCCGACCGGCCCCACCGCGACACCCACCGCTGGTGCAGGGGGCGACACGTCGGGCAACGGCGGCAGCAGCCAGTAAGCTTGTCCCACACAGATATGGGGGGCGTAGTCCGTGTCGGAACCGTCACGTGTCCTGTCGGGACGATACCGCGTCGATGACGTCATCGGCACCGGTGGCATGGCCACCGTGTACCGCGGGTACGACCTCAAGCTCGGACGCACCGTCGCCGTCAAGATCCTGAACAAGGACCTGGCACGCGACAGCACCTTCCGCACCCGCTTCCGGATGGAAGCGCAGGCCGCCTCCCGCATGGCGAACCAGTCCATCGTCCGCGTCTTCGATGCGGGCGAGGACACGGAGAACGACGTCGCGGTCCCCTACATCATCATGGAGCTGGTGACGGGGCGCACCCTCAAGCAGCACGCCGCGGAGGGACGACTCACCACGTCGGACGCCCTGCGCTACGTCGACGGCATCCTGGAGGCGCTGGAGTACTCGCACCGAGCCGGGGTCATCCACCGAGACATCAAGCCCGGAAACGTGATGATCACCGAGGACGGCCGCGTCAAGGTGATGGACTTCGGGATCGCACGCGCGGTCTCCGACTCCTCGTCCACCGTCGCCGAGACCACGTCCATCATCGGCACGGCGGCCTACTTCTCGCCGGAGCAGGCGAAGGGCGAGCCGGTCGATGCCCGCACCGACCTCTACTCCACCGGCATCGTGCTGTACGAGCTGCTCACGGGGCGCCAGCCGTTCCGCGGCGACTCCCCCGTCGCCGTCGCCTATCAGCACGTCAGCGAGACACCCGTACCCCCCTCCGAGGTGGATCAGGCCGTGCCCCGGGCGCTCGATGAGGTCGTGCTGCGCGCGCTCGCCAAGGACCCCTACAACCGCTACCCCGATGCGGCCACCTTCCGCGCTGCGCTGGCCGGTGCCGCCGACGGACGCACGCCGTCCAAGCGACACCTGGAGAACCTCACCAACGAGCTCTACGGCGCCAACCCGCGCGCCGCAGCCGAGACGGCACGATCACTGCGTCAGCTCTCCACCGACACCACAATGACCCGCACTCAGCAGGGTCCGCCCGTGGCGTGGATCTGGGCGGGCGTGGCGGTCGTCGCGGTTCTCGTCGTCTCCGTCGTGTTCTGGGCCGTGAGTTTCGGCAAGCCTTCTCCCACGGCGACTCCCACCGGCCTCACCGTCCCCAATGTGGTGACGATGGAGTTCGACCAGGCCACGCACGAACTCACCGAGAAGGGCCTGCGCTTCAAGAAGACCGAAGAAGCCAGCGAGGATGTGGCCGCGGGTTCGGTCATACGAACAGATCCCGCACCCGGAACTCCCATCGAGCCGGCGTCGTCGGTCACGCTGGTGGTGTCCACCGGTGCAGCCACCGTGGAGGTGCCGGCGCTGGTGGATCAGACGTCCGCGGCCCAGGCGCTACAGGCGGCGGGGCTGCAGCTCGGAGCCGTGAACGCGCAGAACGACCCCTCGCGTGCGAAGGGGACCGTCATTTCCTCGGAGCCGGCCGCGGGTGAGAAGGTGGCGCCCGGAACCACCGTGCGACTTCTCGTGGCCTCCGGCAAGGTGACCGTCGTCAACTACAAGGGCTGGTCGCTCGAGGCCGCCCGGGAGACGCTCGAGGGGCCCGAGTTCGAGCTCACCGTGAACGCCACGCCCGATCCCTCATGCACCGGCGGAACCGTTCAGTCGCAGGTGCAGATCGGCGACGTCGACATTCACTCCACCGTCGATCTGACCTACTGCGCGGGCTGACCGCGTCCTCGTGACGCCCTGCGAGAGAATGAGCGCATGCCCCGTCCGCCCTCCGCGTCCGTCAATCTGGAATCCGTTCCCGGCGCTGATCGATCGGTCATCGGGGACGGAGGACTGAACGCGCGGGCGGCGATGCAGGCGATGATCACGTGGGCGTCGTCGATGACCCGCCGCGAGGATCTGCTGCGGCGCAGCGACTTCCCGCTCGCCGACGACATGCTGGCGTTCCTGGTCATGAATCAGCTCGCCTATCGCGGCCTCGCCCGCCCCACCGAGCTCGCCGACGCCGTGCACACGGGACGATCCAACCTCAGCAAGGTGATCCGTCGTCTGGAAGAGGCCGGTCTCGTCGGTCGCATGCCGAACCCCGAGGACGGCCGCGAGACGATGATCGGGATGACCCTGCAGGGGCGGTCCGTGGCGAGCCGCATCGTCGCGGCCAGCGACGATGATCTCGGCGCCGCGGTCGCCCACTGGAGCGATGAGGATCTGACCCGGTTCGAGGAACTGCTCGTCCGTCTGGTGCGAGACCTCGACGATCAGATGGACGGCGGGGTGCGGCGTGTGGCAGGCGTCAGCTGGAAGCCTTCGGCAGCCCGATGGGATCCGACCCGCTCCGCAGACAGTTCTGCCAGCTGACGCGCGATCTCGGCCTGAATCATCGGGCTGGCGTACTGGAACACCACTTCGGCCAGGGTCTGCCGTGCTGTCCAGCGCGTGCCCGCGTGCATCGCCGCCACCGATCCCGGGCGGTGCTGCTCCAGCAGCTGCTCGACCAGCCGCAGCGCTTCCGGATCGTCGATGACATCCGCGAGCGCGGTGTCCATTCCCACTGCGCCCGGCGATGATCCACCCTCCGCCGGGCACACCCAGCGATGGTTGCCGGCGCCGACGGAGAACTCACGCCCGTCGGGAAGACGCACCTGGGCCGTGACGCCCGCGGGAAGGGCGGCGTGGACCACGATCTGCGCGTCCTCTCGTCGCCATCCCGCCTCGATCCGGCCGAACGGACCCTCGTAGGACGCGGAGGCGTCGTCGACACCGGGCAGCGGGTGCGGTGCGATGCGGACGCTGCGATGACCCGGTCGGGTCAGGGCCAGGCCCGCGAGCTCGCGATGCATCCAGTCGGCCACCGCCCCCAGTGCGTAGTGGTTGAAGCTGGTCATGTCGCCGGGGTTGATGGAGCCGTCGGGAAGCATCGAGTCCCACCGTTCCCAGATGGTCGTGGCACCCATGGTGACCGGGTAGAGCCAGGATGGACAGGCCGTCTGCAGCAGCAGGCGCCCTGCCGCGGCATCGTGCCCGGTGGACGTGAGGGCATCGAGCACGATCGGCGTGCCCACGAACCCTGTCGCGATGCGATAGCCGTTCTCCCGCACGAGAGCGGCCAGCCGCCGTCCCGCGGGGTCACGCAGCGCCGGGGGGAGCAGATCGAACGTCAGCGCCAGCGCGTAGGCGGTCGGAGTGTCGGAGAGCAGACGCCCGGCCCCGGTCACGTACTCGCGCACGAATGCCTGCCGCACCTCGTCCGCGACGCCGCGATAGCGCTCCGCGTCCGTCGTGTGCCCGAGGATCTCTGCTGCTCGCGACAACAGACGCGTCGAGTGGGCGAGATAGGCCGTGGCTACAAGCCCGGTGGCGGTCATCGCCTGGCCCGGTCGGTCGGGCGGTGCCGTCGGGTCGAGCCAGTCCCCGAACTGGAAGTCCCCCTCCCACACCCGGCCAGCCCCCGCCCGTCGCAGGCAGAGCTCGACCCACGCCCGGGCACTCGGGTACTGACGTGTGAGCACATCGCGGTCGCCGAAGTGCCGTTCCAGCACGTCCGGCACGATGACGGCCGCGTCCCCCCATGCGGCCGCGGGCCGTGCCAGGCCGATCACATCGGGGATCACGAACGGGACCACGCCCTCGTCATCCTGTTCCAGAGCAAGATCGCGCAGCCAGGAGTCGAGGAATCCCCGGACGTCGTAGAGGAACGCGGCCGTGGGGGCGAAGACCTGGATGTCGCCGGTCCATCCGAGCCGTTCATCGCGCTGTGGGCAGTCTGTGGGCACGGACAGGAAATTCCCCCGCAGACTCCACACGACGTTCTCATGCAGCCGCTGAAGCAAGGGATGAGAGGTGTGGAACCAGCCGGTGCGTTCCAGGTCGCTGTGGATGACCACGGCGGTCACGTCGTCGGTGACGATCTCACCCGGCCAGCCGCTCACCTCGGCGTACCGGAAGCCGTGGAAGGTGAACTCCGGCTCCCACACTTCGACGCCCTCGCCGCTGAGCGTGTAGCGATCGGTGGCGGCGGCCCGGCGCAGCGGCCGGACGCCGAGCTCACCGTGCTCGAGCACCTCCGCGTGGCGCACCGTCACTGTCGTGCCCGCCGGGCCCGTCACGCGCAGCCGCACCCGCCCGACCAGGTTCTGCCCGAAATCGAGGATGGTCGCATCGCCCGCACCGGGCAGCAGCGCGACGGGTCGGCGTTCCTCCGTGCGGCGCACGGGAGGAGAGATCCGCGGGCCGGGGACGTGCTCCGCGGGATGGATCAGTGCCGGTGTCCACCCGCCATCGTCGTACCCCGGCTGGTCACAGGGGCGACCCGCTGCGTCCCGCAGGTGCATACGCGCGTCATAGCACTCACCGGCGTAGAGACCGCTGGTGCGCAGCGCGCCACGGGTAGTGCGCCAGGCACCGTCGGTCGAGATCCACCGATGCGCACCGTCTGCCGATTCCACGAGAAGCTGCATCGCCACGCGCGGCTGCTCGCCGTAGCGCGGCTGCGCGTTCTGGCGGAAGCCGAAGTGCTCCGTGGCCCAGGCGCCGGCCAGGCGGATCAGGATGCAGTTGTCCCCCTCACGGAGGAGGCCGGTGACGTCGGTGGTCTCGTGGACGGTGCGTGCGGAGTACGGGGTCCATCCGGGTGCGAGGACATGGTCGGTGACGTCGGCGCCGTTGACACTCACCTGGTGCACGCCCACGGAACTCGAATACAGGGTGGCGCGCACCACGTCGTGCGCCGTGAACTCGTGCCGGAGCAGTACCGGCTGCGCGTGGATCTCCGGTGTCCGCTGGCCGATCCAGTCAGCATGCCATTCGCCGTCCCCGAGAAATGCGGCAACGACCGGCACCGGTTCGCTCCAGTCGCTCGCCGACTCATCGTCGCCGAACACCCGGACACGCAGCGTGCCCTGCTGTCGGGGCGCGAGCGGAGCGAACGGCCACGTACGCCGAAGTCGCCCTCCACCCGGCAGCCGGGCCCGCTCCACCGCGCCCGCGCTGCTCCACTCGACCTCTGCACCGGCCTGCCGCCATGACGGCGACGGCACGGTGATCCGCCAACCGATCCGCGGCTCGGCCACCGGTGTGGGATCGCCCCGACGGGGCGCTTCCACATCCACCCGGGTGACGACGGCGACGGCGGTCATCGGCTTTCCCAGGCCGTGACCGTCTCCGAGCGTCCGGGGTCCTCATCGGGGATCGGAGCGGGACGACGACGGCGGAAAGCCAGCCACGCGCAGCCGAGGCCCACGACGTTGAACACGGTGAGCAGCACGTACATCACCGTGACGCTCGTGTCGAGGATCAGCGGCGTGATCACCGCGAGCCCCGCAGCCGAGAACCGGCCGATCGCGATGATCGCGCCCTGTGCGGTGGAGCGCAGCAGCGTGGGGAACGACTCCTGTGTCCACACCTTCATGATCCCCTCGAAGGCGAACGCACCCCCGACGGCCGCCAGCAGCGCACTCACGGCGTACGTGACGAGGTTGAGCCCCGCGACCACGACGAGCAGCTTCGACGCGATCATCAGGACCGCGCCCACCTGAAAGTACACAAAGCGACGCGGGCCGTCGGCGATCTTCATGAACCAGAGGTATCCCAGCACGGCGACCGGCACCATCGGCAGTGCGATCAGCGCGGCCTGTCCCACGGTGGCGCCACCATAGGTCACCACGATGTACGTGCCGAACTGTCCGCTGGTGTTCGCGACGAGGTTCGTGAACGCGTAGAAGGCGACGAGAGCGAGAAACGGCACCAGGAAGGGCGGACGGAGCAGGTCGCTGATGCGGGCGCGATCAGCACGCTCGCCGGACGTGCCGGCGCGCTTGCGGGTGCGAGCGGCCTGCCACGCGGCGGATTCCGGGATGGTCAGCCGTCCGACCAGGACGAGGGCGGCAACCACGCCGATGTGCGCGAACAGGACCTGGGCACCGGCACGCCCCCAGTCCCCGACCACGCTGGCGAGCACCGTGTTGACCACGATCCCGATGATCCACAACAGGTTGGAAAAGCCCAGCAGACGCCCGCGGTTCCGCTCCGTCGCCGCCTCAGCGATGGTCGAGAGCGAGACCGGCAGGTCTGCTCCGGTGCCGAGGCCGAGCAGCACGGCACCGAGGACCACCATCTCGAACGACGGTGCCACGACGAGCGCTCCCACAGCCGTGAGGATCAGCACCATGGTGGCGGTGAAGACCGGACGACGCCCGAGCCGATCCCCCAGCCTGCCGCCGATCAACGCTCCGAAGGCGATCGACAGCGTGAGGGCTCCGGCCGCGACGCCCACCTGCCACTGGGTGAGGCCGAGGTCCTGCTGCAGGATGACGATCGAGGTGCTGAAGCCGGTGATGGCGGCGGAATCGATGTAGGACGCCATACCGGAGACGACGGCGACCCACCAGGGACGAGAGTGCAGGGGACGAGCGGACATGGCTTCTCCTTCGAAGCACGGGAAGGTATGCCGCCACACTAACGGATGATTGTCGTGTAGACAATCATCCGTTTATCGATGCGGTGTGAGCGTCGCCGCACGCGCGACCGCACCCGCGTCCCCGGTCACCTCGAGCCAGTTCGCCAGCATCCGGTATCCGTCCGTCGTGAGGATGCTCTCCGGATGGAACTGCACGCCGTGGACCGGCGCTGATCGATGCACGATACCCATCACCACTTGCCCCGCCCGAGCCGTGATCCGGAGTTCAGAGGGCAGTGTGCTCTCCTCGACGGTGAGCGAGTGATAGCGACCGACCGGAACCTCCGCCCGCACCCCGCGGAACACGCCGGTGCCATCGTGGCTGACCGCGGACACCCGGCCGTGCATCGGCTCGGGGGCGACCCCCACGACACCGCCGAGCGCGACAGCGATGGCCTGGTGTCCCAGACACACGCCGAGGAGGGGCACATTCGCCCTCACAGCGGCCTTCACCACGTCGATCGAGGCGCCGGCATCCTCGGGGCGACCGGGCCCGGGCGAGATCAGCACGCCGTCGTAGCCGCGGAGACCGGCGGTGGCATCGGCGATGTCATCCGCCTCGATGAAGTCGACACCCGCGCCGAGCTCGACGAGATACCCCACCAGCGTGTGCACGAAGGAGTCGTGATTGTCCACGACGAGGATGCGCGAAGCGCTATTGCGTGATGGTGTTGGCATCCGCGGGCGGGAAGAACGTCGCGCTGACCCAGGGGAACGCGTACCAGAACAGGCCGTACAGGATCGCGGCGACCACGACGAGCACGATGATCAGCTTCACGAACCAGGGTCCGGGAAGGACACGCCACAGAGCGCCGTACATCAGCTCTCCTTCGGGAGATAGAGCGACGCCGGCTGCTTGCCGTCTGCCACGCGCGGGGTGAAGGCCTCGAACACGGCGTAGCCGATGAGGCGCTCCGAGAAGCCGTACCGCGGGCTGCACGTCGTCATGGTCAGATAGCGCCCCGTCGCCTCCACCGTGGTGTTCTGCGGCGTGGGGTCGAGCACATCCACGGAATCCGGGGTGACGTAGACCATGTTGCGGTACCGGTAGGTGTACCAGCCGTCCGGGGTTTCCACGACCACCGCGTCGCCCACCTGCATCTCGGGCAGGTTCATGAACGGGGCTCCGTGGCTGCCACGGTGCCCGGCAACGGGGAAGTTGCCGATGTCTCCCGGCATCGCGGTGTCGTTGTAATGGCCGACCATGCCGAGATCGAGGCTCTCCCAGGTGGCGGTGCCCTCCGCGATCCTGACCTCCTGGCCCAGACGCGGGATGTGCAAGGTGGCGAACACCTCACCGCTGGCCGGCTCCTCGATGGGAGGCGGGTCAGCGACCAGGGTGTTGTACTTCTGCGAGGGGTCCGACGTGGGCAACGGCTGACCGCTGTTCTTCGCGTCGTCCGCCCAGGTCTGGCTGACATCCTGCGCCTGCTGGTTGGCCGCGGCGCCGAGGATCATGTCGCCGACCCACATCTGCCAGACGACGAAGAGCAGCACAAGCACACCGCCCGTGATCAGCAGTTCGCCGAGAACGCCGGTCACCGTGACGCGCCCGCGTTTGCGGGCGCGCGCTGCTCGGCGCGTAGGAAGCTCGGTGGTCACAGCGCGAGCCTAGTCAGACACTCTGGGAAGAATCCACACGCGGTGGAATCAGCGCCACCGCATCGTCATCAGGAATCCGATGAGTGCGATCCCGAAACCGATGGCGAGGTTCCAGCCGTAGATGCCCGGGATGGGGAACTGCTGGTCGCTGAGGTAGAACACCAGGATCCAGGCGAGACCGATCAGCAGGAACCCGATCATGACCGGCTTGAACCACACCGGGTTCGGGGTCGCGTCGGGGTGTACGTTCTCGCGCTCTTCCGGCGTTCCTCGTCGTGCCATGCCGACATCCTATCGACCCGCACCGAATCTGACGATCCGGGCCGTCCGCACCCGGAAATCACACGGATGTGATTTTCATCCCCAGGCTGTGGATAACTATGTGGACAACGTGTGCAGAAGCCCGGGCGAGCCGTGGACAACCCCGCCCGGACCGGGCGTGTCAGCCGACGATCGGATGGACCACCGGCAGGAGGAACACCGACGCGCACAACAACAGCGCGAAGCCGGCGAGGAGGCCGATCTGCAGTCCCCGCTGGGACCGCTGACGTGTGGCGGCGTAGATCGCGCCGACCACAAGACCGCCGATCAGACCGCCGAGATGAGCCTGCCAGGCGACGTTGAAGCCCGGAATGAACCCGATCAGCAGGTTGATTCCCACGATGACGAGGATCTGAGTGATGTCACCGCCGAGACGCCGCGTGATCACGATGAGAGCGCCGAACGTTCCGAAGATGGCACCGGATGCGCCGACGACGAACTGGTCGAAAGCAAGGAACGCCATGAGCACCGAACCGGCGAGGGCGGAGATCACGTAGAGGGCGAGGAATCGCCAGCGGCCGAGCAGTGGCTCCAGGATGCGTCCCATCATCCACAGGGACAACATGTTGAAGAACAGGTGCAGGAAGCTGCCGTGCACCAGCGTCACGCTGAGTGCGCGCCAGGGCTGCACGTTGGATCCGAGTTCCGGGGTGATGGCATAGCCCACGAAGGAGAGCGCGCTGGTGACGGCGACGCCGATGGGCCCGGGGATCATCTGGATCAGGGAGACGACGATCGTCACCGCCATGATCGCGTAGGTGACACGCGGGGTGCGGGAGCCGGAGGCGGCGACGACCGCTCCGCTCCCGCGACCCCATCGACGTTCCGCCTTCTTCTGTGCCGCGGTTCGCTGGGCGGCCTGCTGCTTCATGCACTCCGGGCACACGACGCCGACGGCGCCCTGTGTCTGGCATTCCGGGCAGATCGTGCGCAGGCACTTCTGGCACAGCACGAAGCTCATCCGGTCCGGATGGCGGTAGCAGAAGTTGTCCCTGTTGCGGGTGACCTCGGCGGACGTCACGTGTGTCAGACCGCTGCGATGTCGATCGAGGAGATCACGACGGGCTCGACCGGACGGTCGCCGGCACCCGTGCGCACTGCGCCGATCTCGTCGACGACCTTGCGCGATGCGTCGTCGGCCACCTCACCGAAGATGGTGTGCTTGCCCGTGAGCCACGGGGTGGGGTCGGTGGTGATGAAGAACTGCGAGCCGTTGGTGCCTTCGACGGCGCCGGTGATGGCATTGCGACGCAGGCCCGCGTTGGCCATGGCCAGCAGGTAGGGCTTGCTGAAGTCGAGCTCCGGGTGGATCTCGTCGTTGAAGCTGTAGCCCGGGCCGCCAACGCCCTGCCCGAGGGGGTCGCCGCCCTGGATCATGAAGTTGGGGATGATGCGGTGGAAGATGACGTCCTTGTAGAGGGGTCCCTCGCCCGGCTTGCCGGTAGCGGGGTCGGTCCACTCACCGGTGCCGTCAGCGAGGCCGATGAAGTTCTTGACGGTGACGGGTGCGTGGTCACCGAACAGGTTGACCACGATGTCGCCGTGGTTGGTGTGGATGGTTGCGACTGCAGAGTGAAGAGCCATGTGGCGATTCTCGCAGAGTTGACCGTGAGACCGGCGGAAAGGCCCGTCAAGGGGGTCGATTCCAAGGCGTGGTCTGGCAAGATGGGGACGTTCGTTCTGATAGGGAGGGGTCACATGAACCTCAGCCGCAAGCGTAAGAAGGAGCTCCGCAAGCTCCAGGACACGGCCAACCAGCTGTGGGCCCACCAGCAGGACCTCGCAGGCGACGCCGCCGAACTCGCCCGTGAGGCCAGTCGCCAGCTCGGAAACTTCGGCCGTGAGCAGGTCGTTCCCACCGTGCAGCACGCGTACGAGTCGCGTGTGGCGCCGGTCGTGGATCGCAGCGTCAAGGCCGGCCGTGAATTCGTCGACCACCGCGTCGTCCCGGTCGTGGGCGGAGCCATCGGCACCGCGCTGTCCGCCTGGGACGCCGCCAACAACACGCGCCACCGCATCAACACCACCGGCGTGCAGCGCGCGTTCGCTCGCGCCGTCGAGCCGATCCAGCCGCAGAAGAAGGGCATCGGCGCGGGTGGCGTCATCGCCATCGTCCTCGGTGCGGCTGCGGCGATCGGCGTGCTCTACGCCGCGTGGCAGACGCTGCGCGCCGACGACGAGCTCTGGGTCGCCGACGACCCGCTGTCCGCGCCCGACGCGTGACACAGTCCACGGATCGAGTCATCGAGGCCGCGCGTGCGCGCGGCCTCGATGTCGATGTGCGTGAGCGACCGCAAGCGGGATCCTTGGAGGAAGCAGCCGCGCTCCTCGGTCTCCAGCCCGCCGACATCATCAAGACGCTCGTCGTCAAGCGGGCCGACGATACCTACCTGTTCGCGCTGATCCCCGGCGACAAGGCCATCTCCTGGCCGAAACTGCGAGCCGTAGTCGGAGTCAACAAGCTCAAGCTCCCGTCCCCCGATCTCGCCCTCGCCGCGACGGGCTACGAGCGCGGCACGATCGTCCCGATCGGCAGCACGACCGACTGGCCCATCTACGCAGACGAGTCCATCGTCGGACGCCGGATCGCGATGGGAGCCGGCGCACACGGGTACAGCCTGTTCGTCGACGCCGACGCGCTCATCACCGCGTACGGCGCCACGGTGGCAGACATCTCCCAGCCGATCACCGAAATCCGCTGACTCAGGCGCTGCCGAGCATCGCCCACAGCAGGAACGGTCCCATCAGCAGCAGATAGATGCCGCCGAGGCCCGCTCCGACGGCCCCCACCACAAGTCCGAGGATCGCTGCTGTACGAGCAAGACCGTGCGTCCGGCGAAGCGTCCTGACGGCGAAGACGATCGCCAGCACCGACGCCGCGACGCACGGCAGGATCAGCAGCAGGTTCGGCTCCCCGAGTTCGTTGCGGATGAACATCCAGATCAGGCCGACCAGAGCGCACGCCAGCGATGCGTATGCGAACCTGATCGCCCGCGCCCGGTCGTACGACCCGACGGCCCCCGGCTGTGGTTCATCCATATGCTCCCCCTCCCGGCTGAGCATAGGCGATGCTCGCATCCCTGGAGGAGATGCGAGCATCAGCCGGGAATCGTCGTATCGACCCGCGCTTCCGCCGTCTCGGCCGCCAGCCTGTTCCAGAAGCGACGCTGCGCCTCGCCGGGAAGAAGATCCTCGATGCGACGGCGGAGCTCGAACAGACTCAGGCTCGTGATGAAAGTGTCCGGGCGGAACATGCGCTCCTTCTCGAAGACGACGGTCAGGGCGCCGACAGGCGTGACCACCCACGTGTGGTCGATGCTCTGCAGGCCACCCTCGTCCACCAGATCGACGGAGAAGCTCAGCTGCCGCCCGTTGCCCGCGTCCAGTTGCTCGGCCATGCCGGGGCTGACGCCCCGGATGGCGTCGGCGATCGCGGCGAAGACCTCGCCCCGCGGCGCGAGGGGTCGCACCGCAGATCGCTTCACGGGCACGCGGAACTCCGCGGGCACGTCCGTGGAGTTCGCGAGGCCCGCGATCTCGAGCACCGCGGGGGCGAGGCTCTCGAACGGCTGCAGCCACAGAACGCCGTCATCGGACGCGGGAGGAGTGGCAAAGCGGGATTGCGTGACCCCGTGACGGCTCACCCAGAACGCCTCCGTGCGTGCGGCTCCGGGGAAAGAGGAGGAGATGCTGACCACGGCGGACATCTCCGCGTGCGCGGCGTACAGCAGTTCGAAACCCGGAGCCGGGCGGCCCGCTGTGATGAGGACGCGACCGGTCACATCGACCAGGTCGAAGACGTCCAGCGTCCGGCGGCCGTATACGCTCGCCGGGTCGAGCGACGAGTCGAGCGGGTGAGCGGAGAGGAACTCGGGGTTGAGCCTGTCGGTGAACTCGCCGAGGTGCTCGTTCATCGCCCGAAACTCATGAAGCTGCTCCATCGCACCATCGTGCCCTATCTCGTGGCACGGCACACTGGACTTACTCCACCAATTTGAATTAGAGTGGTCCGCACCGACGACGCGCAAGGAGGCGGACCGGTGTCCATAGCCCCCGACGAGGATCTCCTCGTCATGGATGTCTACGCCGCCTATCCGCACAGCAACGGGTTCGCCCCCGACGGCCGGGCCGTGGTGGGCGACGCGACCCGGGCCGCGCTGCACCTGGTGGACCTCCCGAGCGGCGCTTCGAGCGAGCTCATCGATCTCGGGTATCTGGCCGACGAGGAGATCCTCTGGTTCGACGTCGCCCTGCGCGCACCGTTGCTCGTGACCGCGCGAGCCGGACACCTGCTTCTCGTCAGCCTGGACAACGGCGAATCCCGCCTGCTGCACCGTGCGGCGAAGGACGCCTCACTGGATCACCTGGTGGCGATCACACCCGACGGCACGGTCGTGGCCGCCATCGAACACCGACGCGACGAGCATCGCCTGCTGCTGATCGATACGCGAACGGGACGCACGACCGAGCAGTTGCGTGTGCCCTGGCTCGCCAATCACGTGCAGTTCTCCCTCGCCGACCCCGACTGGATCGGTCTCTCGCACGAGGGGCCGGCGGACCGGGTCACTGACCGCCTTCACGCCTTCCACCCGCACCGCGCTCCGCACGGCGACGACCTCACCGATCAGCGGGCGCTCTCCGCAGATGGGTCATGCGCGCTGCAGCTCGGCCACGAACGCTGGATGTTCCACCGCGCGGGCGCCATCGCCGTGGCATACGGCGAGGGTCCCGATCCGCGCGGCCTGTGGGAGTTTCCCGTGGACCGTCCCCCGCGCCTCATCAGCGCAGGACCACGCGACTGGCACTGCAACATCAGCCGTGACGGCAGCCGCGCTGTGGTGGACACCACCGGACGCGCGACCCGGCCCGGCCGCGGCTGGAGCCGAGCGGGCGACGAGAGCTCGATCGTGGTGATCGACATGGCCACCGGGGAGCGCACGGTCATCGGGCACACGCGGTTCAGCACGCATCCGTTCCACCCCCATCCCGCCTTCACTCCCGACGGCACGCAGATCGTGCACAACCACATCACGGCGGACGGGCGCCGGGGGATCGTGTTGCGGGAGGTTCCGTGATGAGCGGGCGGCTCTTTCTGACCTTCGATGACCGTCACATCGACTCCTGGGTGGCGGCGCGGCCGATCCTCGATGCCGCGGGCGCGCGGGCGACCTTCTTCGTGATGGAAGCGGATGAGCTCGACGACCGCGAGCGCGCGGGTCTGGGCACCCTCCTCCATGACGGTCACGCAGTGGGATCGCACGGCATGCGCCACCGCAACGCCGACACCACCATCGACGAGCACGGCGACGATGGCTATCTCGCACTCGAGATCGATCCGAGCATCATGGCGCTGCGGGAGCTGGGAGCTACGGCGCGTTGCTTCGCCTATCCGAACTCGCGGCGCTCCGATGCCACCGATGCCGTCCTGCTACGGCGCTTCACGTATCTGCGCGGTGGCGGACCCCGCACCGCGGACCTGGACGAGGCTCGCATCGCGGTGATCCCCTCCGGCCCGGCCCCGCGCGTGCTGCCCTCGCGCGGGGTCGACACCGGCCGCGGCGCCGTGGCCCACCTCGCCGACGCGGACACGCTCACAGCCCTGCTGCGCTGCGTAGCCGACCACGACGCCTCGCTGGTGCTGTACGCACATGACATCGCCGCTCGAAGCGATGCGAATCACCTCCACCCCGCCCGTCTGGCCGAGATCGTCGCGGAGGCGCGCGCACTCGGCCTGGCCATGCACACACTCGACGATCTCCCCGACGAAGGCAGCACCCCATGACCGCCACCCTGTTCACCGCCGATCAGCGCATCCTCGATTCCGCACGTCGCGCCGGCGACGCCGACTACGATCCCGGCTGGGACCTCCTGCTGTCCGAGGCGACGTTCAACCCGATCCACACGCGCATCGTCTCCGGCCGGGCGCACCGCGTGCGCGAGAGCCTCTGGTACGCGCTCGCCCTTCTGGAGCTGGACGCTGCCGGAGACACCGAGATCGATGGTGAGGCACGCACCGCACGCGCCGCACGCGTGCTCGCGCGGGTGATCGAGCTGCAGGACACCGACCCGGCCAGCGAGACCTACGGCATCTGGTCGTACTGGGCCGAGGAGCCACTGGCGGAGATGAACCCGCCGGACTGGAACTGGGCGGACTTCATCGGCGAGTGTCTCGCCATCCTGTTGCGGCGCCATGGCGATGCGCTCGATGCCGGACTCCGTTCGCGGGCGCTCACGGCACTCGGACATGCGGCGCGGTCGATCATCCGACGCAACGTCGACCTGGACTACACCAACATCGCGGTGAAGGGCACATTCGTCACCCTGGTCGCCGGCGAGCTGCTCGGTGACGCGGAGCTGCGCGAGTACGGCCGCCATCGTCTGGAGCGTCTGCACTCCTCCCTGCTGGAACAGGGGAGCTTCGCCGAGTACAACTCCCCCACCTACTGGAACGTGGTGATGCAGGCGCTGACGGCCATTCGGCAGTACATCGACGATCCGAGCGTCCACGCCGCGGCCGCCGACCTCGAACGCCTCGCGTGGGAGCATTTCCTGCGCCACTGGCATCCCGCCACCGGCCAGCTCAGCGGGCCCATGGCCCGCTGCTACGTCACCGACGTGCACGTCCGCCTGGGCGTGCTCACCCCGTTGCAGGCGGTGGCTGGCGACACCTGGCCGCTGCTCTCACGCGGAGAGATCCGCCCCGACATCAACCTCATGCAGGATGCCGTGCTGGACTATCGCATCCCCGCGGACCTGCGCCCCCTGCTGGATCGCGAAGAGGCGGGACGCACCGTGAGCGAGACGTTCGCACAGACCCACTATGTCCCGGGGCAGGTGGCGGGGATCTCCGCCGCCGGGGCGATGGGCCAGGACAGCGTGGTGGTGCCGACCGTCGGGACCACCTGGTTCGACCGCGGCGTCACCCTCGGCAGCGTCAACTTCAGCGACACCTGGGTGCAGCGGCGCCCGATCCTCGGATTCTGGGCCGAGCCGGGCGATGACCCCACCGACATCACGCAGCCGGCTCGCTCCGTCGAGATCCAGGTGATGCGCGATGGCCACGGCTTCGCGGGCGGATCCTTCCGGTCGGTACAGGAGGACGGCACCGTGCTGTGGGCGGTGGCGCCGGCGACCCCCTCGGGCGATGCCCACATCCATCTCGACACCATCGCCCCCGGGGCGGCTGTCTCCACGCGCGAGCTGATCATCCGCTTCCGCATCGTCGGTGCGCCGGCGGACGCGGTCCGTGTCGACGGCACGCTGAGGGAATCCGGTGCCGTCGTCACGGATGCCCACCGGGTCCAGATCGACACCGCGGGACTGCACCTGGATTGGCGGCTGGCCGCTGCGCGGGCGCGTGGCGCGGACGTCCGAGCTCGCGTGAGCGTGGGCGATGAGGTGCTCATCGACATCGCCTGGATCGATGCCGATGAGCCGGAAGACGTGATCATCTCCGATCTGGGCGAGACCTTCGCGGTGGGTGCGCTGCGCCTCAGCGCCGACCCGGCCCCGGACGCCGAGGTCTCGGCCGTCGTGGGGGACGATATCGTTCGTGCAGAGGCCGGCGATCTTCGCCTCGTCGCGCCCACCGGGCCCGGTTCGCGCCTCGATCACGCGTGCATCGCCCTCCGCCCGATCTGACCCCTCCCCCAGAGAACGATCTGATCCCTCCCCCTCCCAGAAAAGAGCACCATGGCCCAGTTCGACCTGCCCATCGACCAGTTGGAGGCGTACCTTCCCGACCGCGAGGAGCCGAGCGATTTCGACGCCTTCTGGCGTGAGACCATCGCCGAAGCACGCCAGCACGGCGACCCCGTCTTCACCAGGATCGATTCCCCGCTGCGCGGGCTCATCGTCGAGGACGTGACCTTCCCGGGATTCGCCGGGCAGCCCGTGAAGGGCTGGTTCATCCGGCACCCGGAGCTGGTGCGGGCCACCGTGGTGCAGTACATCGGCTACAGCGGCGGCCGCGGCGTCCCGGAGCAGTGGACTGCGCTCCCGAGCGCCGGATACGCGCTGTTCGTGATGGACAGCCGCGGACAGGGAAGCGGCGGATACGCATCTCACACGGCAGATCCCCACGGCGGCGAACCGCAGGTGCCCGGGCAGCTCTCTCGCGGTATCGACGCGCCTGAGACCTACTACTACCGGCGCATCTTCACCGACGCGGTTCGCGCCGTGGATGCGGTACGCACCCACCCGGCCGTCGATCCCGACAAGGTGATCGTGGCGGGCGGCAGTCAGGGCGGCGGGATCGCGGTCGCGGCCGCGGGTCTCAGCGAGGGGCTCGCCGGAGCGATGATCGACGTCCCGTTCCTCAGCCACTTCCGCCGCGCCCTGCGCATCACCGACTCCACCCCGTACAGCGAGCTCACGCGCTACCTGCAGACCCGCCGCGGTGAGGAGGAGGAGGTCTTCCGCGTGCTCAGCTACTTCGACGGCGTGAACTTCGCCGCCCGCGCCACCGCACCAGCGCTCTACTCGGTGGCGCTGTGCGATGCCGTGTGCCCGCCGTCGACGGTCTATGCGCAGTACAACCACTACGCCGGCGAGAAGCAGATCGAGGTCTACCCCTACAACGGCCACGAGGGTGGCCAGTGGACCCATGTGCGCAAGCACTTCGCGTTCCTGGACTCGCTCGTCGACGCTCTCTGACCCGCACACGAAGAGGACCGCCCCTCCCGAATCCGGGAGCGGCGGTCCTCTTCGTTGGTCAGCCCTTGATGGCGCCGGCCTGACCCGCGCTTCGCAGGAACTGCTTCTGGAAGATCAGGAACAGCACCACCGGCAGGACGACGGAGATGAACATGCCCGCCATCAGCAGGCTCTGCTCGGCGGAGGCCGTCACCCGGTACAGGCCGACCGAGAGCGGCTGCAGCGCGGGGCTGGGCAGCACCAGCAACGGCCAGAGGAACTCCTTCCACGCTCCGATCACCGTGATGAGCGAGGTGACGCCGATGATCGGCTTGGACATCGGCAGAACGATGCGCCAGAAGATCTGGAACGGGCCGGCGCCATCGATCTTCGCCGCCTCGAACACGTCTTTCGGCAGCGCGTCGAAGAACCGCGTCACCAGCAGCACGTTGAATGCGCTCGCCGCGCCGGGCAGCCATACCGCCCAGAACGTGTTGATCAGGTTCCAGTGCAGCAGCGGCATGTCCAGCACGGTCACATACTGCGCGATCAGCGAGACCACGCCGGGGATGAAGAGTGTCGCCAGCACGAGGGCGTTGATCACCTTGGCATAGCGGGGGCGGAGGATCGAGATCCCGTAGCCACCGGTGAGGGCCACCAGCATCCCGAAGAACCAGACCCCCACCGCCACCAGCACCGTGTTCCACAGGTACTGGCCGATGTTGATCTTGACCCACGCATCGGCGAGGTTCTGCCACTGGATGCCGCTCGGCCACCAGCCGAACGGTTCACGCAGGATGTCCTGCGACGTCGACAGCGCAGCCTTCGCCAGCCACAGCAACGGTCCAGCGGAGATGACGAGGAGGAACACGATGAGCACCGCGTTCAGGATCCAGAGCCCGACACGCACGCGGGTGCGCTGGCGCTCCAGGTCGGAGATGTTCGTGCGGTCCTGCGGCTCCTCCGCCCGGCGGCGGCGCCGGCGAGGCGTTTCGGCATCGGTGAGGAGATCGCGGCCCGTGACGACCGCGCGGGTGTCGGGAGCGGGAAGGGTGGCGGTCATGACTTGCTCCAACTCCGGGTGAGGCGCAGGTAGACGGCGGAGACGATGCACAGCACCAGCGCCAGTAGCAGGCTCAGCGCCGTCGCCTTGCCGTAGTCGCCCTGCTGGAACGCGTAGTTGTAGATGAGCATCAGCACCGTGGTGGTCCGGTTGACGGGTCCGCCGCCGGTCATCACGAACGGCTCCGTGAACACCTGCATCGTGCCGATGATCTGCAACAGCAGCATGAGCAGCATGATGCCGCGCATCTGCGGCAAGGTGATGTGCCAGAAGCGCCGGACCACGCGGGCGCCGTCGACCTCGGCGGCCTCGTACAGCTCGGGCGGAACGGACATCAGCGCGGCCAGATAGATGATCGTCGCCTGCCCGAAGCCGGCCCAGGTGGCCATCACCACGATGGACAGCATGGCCGTGTCACCGCTCTGCAGGAACGGCAGCGGGCCGATGCCCACGGCACCGAGAGCGCTGTTGAACAAGCCGTTGGCCGACGGATCGTAGAACTGCTTCCACAGCAGCACCGCCACCACCGGCGGGATGATCACGGGCAGGTACGCCAGCACACTGGCCAGCTGGCGCGTGCGGCGCATCTCCGCCATGAAGGTCGCCATGAGCACCGGAAGCGGGAATCCGATCGCCATCGCCAGCACGGCGAAGAGCACCGTGTTGCCCACCGCGGTGCCCAGCAGCGGGTCGGCGAGCACGCGCTGGAAGTTCGCCAAGCCCACCCATGTCGGTTCGGTGACGAGGTTCGTCTTCTGCAGCGCGAGCTGGAGGCTGCGCAGGATCGGCCACCACGCGAAATAGCCGAAGCAGAACAGGAGCGGGACGAAGAACAGGAAGGTCGTGATGCCGCCCCCGCGCGCCCACACCATCAGGCGCTTGCCCCAGGGCTGCGAGCGCCGTCGCATCGCAGCCGTTGTCACTTGCGTCATACGTCGATCCTGTCGTCGTTTCGGGAGGGAGGAGATGTGCCGTCGCGCGCACCGTAGAACGGTGCCCGCGACGGCGGGCGTCAGCCGGCGTCGACGATGGCCTGCACGGCGGACTGCGCGTCCGTCAGCAGCTTCGCGATGTCGGCCTTCTCGTCGGTCAGGACGGCCTGCACGATCGGGTCGAGCGCCGCGTACAGCTCCTGGGCCTTCGCCGCAGGCTCCGGCAGAACCGGCAGCGTGCTGTCGAGGTAGGCCGCGTAGGCGGCACGGTCCACGGTGATCTCGTCCTTGATCCAGCCGAGGTACTCCTCGTACGCCGCGTCATCGATCAGCGGCAGCTCGGGGGCGCCGACGGGGCGGTTGTCGGCCTTGATCGCCTGCGCTGCCGTGACCGCGGCCTTCTCGTCCACGTACTTGTTCATCCACTGGAACTCGGTCCACTTCAACGCGGCGGCCAGCTCCTCCGGGGTCGCCTTCGGGTTGAACCACTGGATCGTGCCGCCACCGAGCGCGCCGAGGCCACTGCTGCTCTGCGGCATCGGGGCGATACCCACATCCTCGCCGGCCATCCCGCGGTTGATGACGAGGTCGCCGTAGATGGAGCCGCCGTTGATGGTCTGACCGATGTTTCCGGCACCCAGCTCGTTGCGGATGTCGTCCCCGCCGAGCAGGAAGTTCGCTCCGGCGGCGTTGGCCTTCCAGCGCAGATCGTGCAGGAACTGCAGCGATGCCGCCATGGCGTCGGTGTCGATGGTGACCTCGGTCTTCTCCCCTTCGGTCTTCTCCACCAGCGAGCCGTTCGCGTACGACATCGTGGTCAGCAGCCAGCCGCCCTGGTTTCCCGTGGTGGGGATGATGAAGCCGGTCTTGCCGGTCTTCTCGGTGATCGTCTGCGCGTTCTGCAGGATGCCCTCCCAGGAGGTGGGCACCTTGTCGGGGTCCAGGCCCGCCTGCGTGTAGAGCGCGCGGTTGTAGATCAGCGCCATGGAGTACGCCTGACGGACGACACCGTACTGACGACCGTCCTGGGTCACCACATCCTGCAGCGTGGGGTTCAGTTCGCTGAGAATCGAGCCCTTCTCGATGTAGTCCGTGATGTCCGCCGCCTGACCGCGTTCGATGAGCGCGTTCATATCGGTGAACGGAATGCCGACGGTGGTGGGCGCGGTGCCGCCGACCAGCAGGGGGCCGAAGGTGGAAGCGTCGTATCGCGTCTCCTCCGTCTTCACGGTGATGTTCGGGTAGAGATCCTGGAACTTGGCGACCTGGTCATCCAGCGCTTTCAGGGCCGCCTCCTGGTCTGAGGTGGGCTTCTCGCCGATGGTGATCGTCACAGGTGCCGCTGTGTCGACGGCCGCGGGCTTCTGCGGCTCCCCGGCGGCTTCGCCGGAGCACCCGGTGAGGACGAGCGCTGCGGTCGTCGCGAATGCGGCGAGCCCCAGTGAACTCCTCGTGCGTGATGTGAGCATTGCTACTCCTTCGTAGTGATCATGTGGTGCATCAGGGGTTTCGGCGACGATGATCGTCGCCCTCTCAGTGCCGTGCGGTCCCGTCCTTCCGGGCCAGACGGAGGGTGAGAAGCTGGAAGGGACGCAGCGTGAGGCGCGCTGAGGACTGCTCGAGCACGGTCCCTGCGGGGGCCTCGACATCGCGCTCGAGCAGGTCGACGACGCGCAGGCCGCAAGCGCCGGGGACATCGAAGAGGATATCCGTCGAGGCGCGGGCACCCTCCGACTCGTAGAGGCGGACGATGAGGTCCCCGGAACGGTCCTCGGCGAGCTTGACCGACTCCACGCGAACAGCCGGGTGGGACACGCTCAGCAGCGGTGCCACGGAGTGATCGCCCCGTACGGTTCTGGCGGGCAGGTTGATCCGGTATCCCTCGTCCACCGCGTCGCGCACTCCGGCGCCGGGACGGATCGCGACCGTGAACTGCTGCCGGCCCTGGTCCGCTTCCGGGTCCGGGAACACCGGGGCGCGCAGCAGCGACAGGCTGACCGTGGTGGTGGTGCCGCCATCCGCGCGGGTGTCGCGGCGGACATCATGCCCGTACACGGACTCGTTCGAGATGGCGACGCCGTAACCGGGCTCACCCACGTGGACCCAGCGGTGCATGGAGATCTCGAACCGCGCCGCATCCCACGAGGTGTTCGTGTGAGTGGGGCGGTAGACGTGCCCGAACTGCGTCTCAGCCGACGTCCGGTCGGCGTGGATGTCCAGCGGGAACACCAGTTTGAGCAGGTGACGGGTCTCGTGCCAGTCGATGTCGTGGTGGATCTCGACGGCGGCGGCGCCGGTCTCCAGCCGAAGGGTCTGGGTGAGGTGCGAGTCGCCGGTGCGGTGCTCGATGACGACCGACGCAACGCCGTCCTCCTGTACGGCCCGCACGGAGATCGGCGAGGTGAGGTCGGTGCTCACGCTGCGATAGTGCTCATCGATGTCCCAGGCGTCCCACTTGTTCGGGATGTCGCGGAAGAGACGCAGCAGGTTTCCGGCGTCGCCGGGTGCGATCGCCTCACGTCCGGACGCGGCGTCGAAGAGGGAGACGAGGAGCCCCCGTCCATCGATCTCCGCACGCACCACGCCGTTGTCGAGAACGAACCGATCATCGACGGCCGTGACCGTCGCGCCCGCGGCGGCCGGCTCCGCCTCACCGATCGCGAGCGCGGCAACGGCATCGTGCACCTGCGGACGGGCGTTGAGGACGAGCTCGCGCTCCCCCTCGCCCACGAGGGCGCGCACGGAATCGGCGATGGTGCGCTCGGCGACCTCCGCCACGCCGGCGTACATCCGGGCGACGTCCTCGTACACCCACGCGATGGAGCATCCGGGCAGGACGTCGTGGAACTGGTTCAGCAGCACATCGTGCCATGCACGCTCCAGCTCGTCGTACGGGTACGCGGTGCCCTCGCGAACGGCGGCAGTGGCGGCCCACAGCTCCGCTTCCCGCAGCAGATGCTCACTGCGTCGGTTTCCCTGCTTGGTGTGGTGCTGTGAGGTGAGCGTGCCGCGATGAAGCTCCAGGTACAGCTCCCCGGACCAGACCGGCGGGTCGGGGTACTCCTGCTCCACGCGTTCGAAGAAGCGCTGCGGCGAGTCGATGCTGACCTTCGGTGACCCCTCCAGCGAACCGAGTCGTGCAGCGGCGGCGATCATCTCGCGGGTCGGTCCGCCGCCGCCGTCGCCCCATCCGAAGGGGATGAGCGAGAGCGACGAGGCTCCGGCCTCACGGAAGCTGCGCTCGGCGTGTGCGAGCTCGGCGCCGGAGAGCTCGGAGATGTAGGTGTCGGCAGAGGGGAAGTGCGTGAGCACCCGGGTGCCGTCGATGCCCTCCCAGAGGAACGTGTGGTGCGGCATCTGGTTGGTCTGATTCCAGGAGATCTTCTGCGTGACGAACCAGGACGATCCCGATGCGGCCATGATCTGCGGGAAGGCGGCGGAGTAGCCGAACGTGTCCGGGACCCAGACCTCCCGGGTGTCGATGCCGAACTCCTCCAGGAAGAAGCGCTTGCCCGCGACGAACTGGCGCGCCATCGCCTCACCGCCGGGCATGTTGATGTCGGGTTCCACCCACATCCCGCCGACCGGGATGAACTGGCCGGTGGCGACCTTCTCCCGGATGCGCTCGAAGAGCTGCGGATAGGAGTCCTTCATCCACTTCAGCTGCTGCGCTGAGGAGCACGCGAAGCGGAACTCGGGGTGCTCGTCCATGAGGGTGAGCACGTTGGAGAAGGTGCGCGCGCACTTGCGGATGGTCTCGCGGAAGGGCCACAGCCAGGCGGAGTCGATGTGCGCGTGACCGATGGCCACGATCTCGTGCGCGCTGGCGTGGGCGGGGCTGGCCAGCACGTCCGCCAGCTCCGCGCGTGCGGCGGCGGCGGTTCCCGCGATGTCGCGAGGATCGGCGGTGTCCATCATCCGCTCCAGGGCGCGCAGGATGAGGTGGCGGCGCGGAGCCTCCGGACTGAGCTCACGCATGAGTCCGTCGAGCGTCCACACGTCGCGCGAGAGCTCCCACACGTTCAGATCGAGCAGGCCGACCGCGAACTGCTTCGCGGTGTACAGCGGCTCCGCACCAGCCGTGGCCTTGCTTCCCAGCGGGGTGGGGAGGAAATCGTACTCACCGGCGACGTCGGGGTTGCCGGCCGCCTCCACATAGAACTCGACCTCACGCCGGCCGTCCCAGGGAAGGTAGGAGGCTCGGGGGGAGACCGCCTTGATGATCGACCCGTCGGCGCGGTAGCCCAGCCCTTCTGCCTGGAAGCCCGGACGATCGCCGATGAAGCCGAGGTCCACCAGCAGCTCGACGGTCGTTCCTGCCGGCAGCTCGCCGTTCGCGTCGAACCAGTCGGCGGGAACCTCTCCCCGCGCGCGGAACCAGACGGTGGACCAGGGACGGCCCCAGCGGTACGGCAACGAGATCGGCTCGTACGCGCCGCTCAGTGCGTCGGCCGCCGGGATGGGCTCGTCCGCGACCTCGAAGGCCGCCACCTCAAGCGGGTGGGCGCGGCGATAGATCGCAGGGGTGAGGAACTCGGCGATGAAACGCTCGAGACGAGCTTCCACGATGAGCCGGTTGTCGTGCACGGTTTCCCTCTTCGTTGAGATGTGGTCGGTGTTCCACACCTTAAATCAAGTTGATTGAGTTAGTCAAGCGAGTGCTCATCATGCCCCGCGACGCCGTACGGACGGTGCGTCTCTCCGGGGAACGGCGGTCAGCCGAAGACGCGGATGGATGCCACCATCACGCGCGAGGCACCATTGGTCGCCGTGACGACGAGGCGGAGGGCATCGGCGGATGTACTGGGGATGTCGTGGACGCGCCGACGGACGCGATTGTCCGCGACCCGGACCACCTCACGCCAGCCGCGCGCGTCTCGCATCTCGACGCGATAGTCGCGGACCAGCTCGGGCATCACCGGGAACGGCGTGGTGTGGTGATGCAGATTGATGAGGTCCTCATGGACGTCGTCATTGAAGATCAGCTCGATGCGAGCGATGCTCACATCGCGGTGCCAATCCAGGCGCAGCCACTCCTGCTCACCGAGCGTCTCGGAGCACCAGAGCTGCGGTCCGGCGAAAGGACGGGCGAGTCCCCCCACTGCTCTGCGCGCTTCGTATGCCGCGGTCACCGGTTCCGCCCGGAAGCGCGGCGAGCGCCGACGCAGTTCGCGTGCGGACCACTCGTTCGTCTGTGCATCCGCCATGACGACCCCGGGCTCGCGGGCAAACAGGCCCAGCACGCCGTAGGGAGGCGTCTCGTCACCCACCACGACGGCGAGGGACGGATTCCGGCGCACCAGCACCACCACGTCCTGGGGTCGGTCCGGTGCGAAGTCGCACCGGACCGGCAGCTCGTCGTCGCCGCCCCGGAGGACCACCTCCCGCCGCATGATGAGGTCGACGGGGATGTGGTTCAGCCCGTTCCTGGTCCCCCACAGCTCGACCACCGCCGTGGTCTCCGACTCGACGTGGACTCCGAGCGTGACGGTGTCCAGCCGCGGATCCACCGGCAGGAGCAGAGCGAAGTCAACGTCGGCGAGCGGGATTCGCTCCCCCTCCCCCGCACTGGCCAGCTCCCTCGCCGTGGTGGAGGCTGTCACCTCCGCCGTCAGTGCCAGATCGGCGGGGTCGTCCCATTCGATGCCGAGGACGGACGCGTCCTGACGGATCAGAGTCCGGTGCAGCTCCGCCCGGTGCGATCGCACGAGTTCACGCGGGGTCACCCCGTGACGGACCGCGAGCGCCGCTCCGGTCCCCGCAGCCTCGCCGGTCACGGCACAAGTGGCCATCACCCGAGTCGTCCCGAACGCGACGTGCGTTGCCGAGATGTCGCGGCCGGCCATGAGCATGTTCGACACGTTCACCGAGTAGAGCGAGCGGAAGGGGATCTCATAGAGTCCCGGTCCGTGCAGGTGCCGCGATCCCGCATCGTCGGAGTACACGCCTCCGGGCGGATGCAGGTCGATGGACCACCCGCCGAAGCCCACGTTGTCGGGGAACCGGGTCTGTTCAAGGATGTCCTGCTGGGTGAGCACGTGGT
This sequence comes from Microbacterium nymphoidis, assembly GCF_021044885.1. Lineage (GTDB taxonomy): Bacteria > Actinomycetota > Actinomycetes > Actinomycetales > Microbacteriaceae > Microbacterium > Microbacterium nymphoidis. Next base: position 1,981,837 of record NZ_JAJNOD010000001.1, read on the forward strand.
CGCCGACGAACCGGCGATACTCCCGCTTCCCGGGGATCGTTCCGACCCATTCCAGCGTGAGGGTGTCCGCGTCGAACTCACCGGAGTTCTTGATGTGGTCCCAGATCCCGAAGACGACACCCCAGAGCTCGTCTCGGATGGCCTCATTGTCATCGACGGCATTGCGTTCACCGCCCCATTCGATCCACCAGTAGTCGCACCCGTTCATGGCGGTGTCGATGTGCCGACGGATCGGGATTCCCGCCGCCACGACGTCGCGTGCGACGCCCGGAGGGATGAACCGCACGGGGGCGCCGGTGTCCTTCGTATAGAACAGGATGGTGCTGCCGAGCATCCGGCCGTCCGCGGTCTCGGGCGCCCAGTCCTCGCCATGCGCGGCCCGGTCCTCCCGCCCGCTCATGAAGCGAGCCCCGGCCAGATAGCCGACCAGGCCGTCACCGGTGCAGTCGATGAACACGGGCGACTCGAAGCGGATGAGCTTCTCCGATCCGCTCTGCCATCCGGTGACCGAGCGGATCATGCGGCGATCCTCGGGACCGTCCGCGTCCACCTCGTGCACATCGGTGTTCAGGAAGAGCGTGATGCGCTCCTCGGCGCGCACAGCGTCCAGCAGCACGTGATCCCACAGGATCGGGTTCCCCTCCGGGTTGCGCCATTGGTTCTCCAGGAACAGCTCGCCCATGATCCCGGTCTCCCGTGCGAACTTCTGAGCGCCGTGCGCGGCGGCACCCACGATCCACACGCGGACCTCACTGGAGGAGTTGCCGCCCAGGACCGGCCGGTTGTTGATCAGCGCGACGCGCGCACCGTTGCGCGCCGCAGCGATGGCGGCCGCGACGGCCGCGGGGCCGCCGCCGATCACGGTGACATCGGCGTCATGCGTCAGGCGCTGCATGGCTCTCCAGGGTAGTGGGTGGAAGAAGGGGACCGTGCGGGGCCCGGGGGTCCCGGGCCCCGCCCGGGTGGGCGGGGGGGGGCGGGGGGGGCCCGGCCCCCCCACGGTTCGGCGTCAGCCGACCAACTGCACCGACTTGAACAGCGCCGGGTTCTTCGGGGCGGCGCCGACACCCGCACCCCATTCGAGCCATCCGGAGCGTGCGTCAGTCCCGGGCACATTGCCATCGGCGTCATTCACGAGGAACGACAGACCCCACGCACCCGTCGGAGGCGCATCGAATCCGAGCGCGGACCACGGCACCGACACGTCGTAGGTCGTCGTGCCTGCCGCGTCGTCACGAACGATGTCCGCCACGGCGCCCGGGGTGAGACCCGCCGCCTGGCCGGTGGGAGCGGTGAACGTGTAGACCACCGGACCGCTCGCGTACAGTGCCGCGGCGATCTCCACACGCTCTCCACCCAGCGTCGTCGGGAACAGGTCGTACGTGTTGAACTGGATGGAATCCGCCTGCCAGCTCAGCGCGGGATCGGTGCGATCAGCCTGGTGCACGTCATCCGTGATCACCGCGTGCAGCACGAGCGCGTCATCCGTCGCCGTGAAGCGCAGCGAACCGCCCAGGTCCGCGGTTCCGGTGCGCGTTCCGGTGCGGATCGCATTCCACTTGCCGAGGGTGTTCAGATCGATCGGGTTCAGCGTCGGCGCGTCGTCCTTCTCGATCGGCGAGAAGCTGAGCGGGCCCGTGTCCGAGCGGGTCAGAGCGCCGGAGTGCGCCGCGACGGAGTACGTCTGGGTCGCGAACAGCTTCGGGTCCGCGATCGGTACGGAGACGGTGACGGTCTCGCCCGCGGGCACGGTGACCGCATCGGACACCGTGCCCGACTGCGTGCCGATCTTCCAGTCGATGTCATCGATGGTGACGTCGGTACCAGCGGCGTTGTTCACGATGCTGACATCCAGCCCATACGTGTAGCCCTCCGCGCTGGTCTGGATCGAGGGCCGTGCCGAGACGACATACGGATCGACCACGGTCGTCGCGCGACGTGTCTGTGCCACGAGACGGCCCTTCTTGTCGGTGAGCGTGACCGCCACCTCCCGCTCACCCAGACGCAGGGTGCCGGGGAGGGTGAAGGACGCCGACTTCTCAGAGGCGAGGTTCACCTCCTGCACCACGCCAGAGCTCTCGATGGTCAGCGGACCTCCTGTGATGTCGTCACCGGCGGTGACGGTGATCGGCAGATCGGCGCCCTGCACCCACGTCTCAGGCACATCCAGGGTGACCGGACTCGTCGCGGGCGCCACCGTCACCTCACCCTTCACGAACACGGGCGATCCGGTCAGCACGAGCGTCGACACGCCCTTCGGGTAGGTCGTGGCGCGCCCGAACTGATCGATCAGCGTGAAGCCGTTCTGCGCATCCACGCTGACCGCGTCGGTGCCGGTGCTCCACATCGCGCGCGTCGTCTCCGTGGCGTTCGCGGTGTCGTAACGCAGGCTGTACGCCGACGCCGAACCGAGATCCTCGCGACCGGTGAGGTGCTTGCCCACCGTCTGACGGATGGCCACCGCCTGGGACACGAAACCGGGCTTGGGGCTGATCCCGTGGACACCGCCGTAGGTGTAGTTGTCACCCGGGCACTTCCACTGGAAGCACGCCGTGTCATCGGCGCGGTTGATGAGGCCGAAGCGATCCTCGCGTTCACCCGCGTTGAATCCGTCGTCGTAGAGGTCGTACCAGAGGTACTCGTCCGCCCCGGCGAGCTGCGCGAGCAGCGGACCGCGAATGGCGTAGTCCGCCTGCTGGGCCTGAGTGGAACCCGCGTTGTGCGTCGGCCAGCCGTTCTCCGTGATGCGCACCGGGATGTTGCGATCTCCGTCAGCGGCATCGATCATTGCGGTCAGTTGTTGCAGGTTCGCAAGTTCCGTGGTTGCCTCCGGCGCCGTGCCGGCGCCATTCTGCGCATAGCCGTAGAAGTTGGTGGCGTAGGTGTCGAGATGGTCGAGACCGCCCTGAGCGATGAAGTCCTGCGCCCAGGCGAGCTGGATGCCCGCCGTGATCGGGGCGATCACGTTCGCGTCCGGGTCGGCGGCATGAGCTGCGGCGCGTGCCGGCTTCAGGATCTGCAGGTAGCACGCGGCGGTCAGCCCGCAGGTGCCGTTGTTGAAGCCGGTGGAGTTGTACTCGTTGAGGATGCCGATGTCGTGCGAGTCGCCCGCTGCACTGTAGTGCGCGGCGGTTGCGCCCACATACGCGGCGAAGGCGGCGATGGCCTGCGGGCTCGCGGGCGTCCGGTTGTTGTCGTAGAGCGGGCTGGTGAGACCGGCGTTCCACATCACCTGCTGGCCACGATCCGCGAGCGCGCCCACGACGCGCACGCCCTCGCTGTCGAAGGAGTAGTTCCCGGCGGTCTTCTCCACCTCACTCCAGGTGGTCTCGATGCGGCTCATGCCATATCCGGCGAGGACCATGGCGTCGATGAGCGCGTCGGTGTGCGCGCGCGGCTGGTGTCCGCGATGGATCTGCGTTCCGAAGAAGGCGTCCTCGCCATTCCAGCCTGGCGGCGGGTCATCGAGCACGGCCAGGGAGGTGGTCCGCGTCACCGGATATCCGACGTCCGCGGTGACGCTGAGTGTGTAGTAGCCGAACGGCAGGTCGGTGAGATCAATCGCCCCATCACCATCGGTGACCGTCGTCGTCCCGGTGCGCAGTTGCACATCGTCCGCGTCGCCGAGTCGCCACGTCACTTCATCCGCGGGAGTCGCCACCTGCACGGAGGCCTCTCCCGTGTGGAAGATCAGGGAGGAGTTCATGATCGCGAGCGAGTCGAGCGCGGCGACCGGCAGATCGCTGAACCGCACGTCGATGCGGGAGATGCACACGGGTGGAATGGCACCGTCCGCTGCCTGCACCTGGAGCCGGAAGTCGGATCCGTTCGCCCGGTTGGTGAACTTGATGTCGCTCAGCTCGAACGAGTGCGTGCGCCAGGTGCCGGTGTCGGTCAACCGGTACAGACTCGAGTTCGCCCAGGCGTTGGTGGTCGAGTTGTAGTTGACCAGCATGTTCGAGGTGCCGGCGTCGTAGTAGTCCATCGTGACGATGGCGCGCTTCGCCCCACTGGGGATCACCGAATCCGCGACGTCGACGTAGAGGTACCGGACGGCGGGGTCATTGCGCATCTGCCAGCACTCGCGGCCATCCACCGCGGTGGCCACCATCCCCGCCGTGGCGGAGTTGTCCCCCGGCCGGACGCCGTTGATACCGGTCAGCTGCGGTGTGGCCGTGAAGACCGCGGTGGCATCCGCCGTGGTCGCCATGGCCGGGGTGGGCGACATCGCCACGAACCCCGCTGTGACCAGGGCGAGCGCCACTGCGCCGGCCCTGATCGATCTCAACTTGCCCACGTCAATCATGCAAACTCCTTCGTTTGGGACGATCCAGACTTACTTCATCAAATGTATGGACTAACGTGAGACTGAAGGCTAGCCACCGATCCGCGTCGACCGCAAGCCCCTCCGACCCTTCTTCAACCCGCTGGAATAAGGTGGGGGAACGCAGACGCGGCTGTCTTTGTTCGATTCGAGGAGCTCCAGTGACGCAGAACCACAGTCGCGGCACCAACATGCCGCGGGTCGCAGACTTCAACGAGGGCATCGTCCTGAGTTCGATCCGTCGCTCTCCCTCGGGACGCAGCCGGGTGGAGCTGACGGAGGAGACCGGCCTGTCCGCCCAGACCGTGTCGAACATCTGCCGGCGGCTGCTCGACCAGGATCTGATCGTGGAGACCGGCAAGCAGGCGGTCGCGTACGGCAAACCCCGCACGATGCTCGAGCTGAACCCCTCCGGCTGCTACACGGTGGGCGTGCACATCGATCCGGCCGTGATCACGTACGTCCTCCTCGACTTCACGGGTCGCGTGGTGGTGGACGCCAGCCATGAGACCCCCGCCGTCCAGGACCCCGGCGCCGTCGTGTCGCAGATCACCACGCAGATCACCGCCCTGATCGCGGAGGCGCCGATCGATCGTGAGCGCATCATCGGCATCGGCATCGCATCCCCCGGTCCGGTGGATGTGGCCCGCGGCCTCGTGCTCGATCCGCCGCACCTCCCCGGCTGGCAACGCGTGGCCCTGCGGGACGAGATCCGCGAGGCCACGGGCCTGCCCGTCCTGCTGGACAAGGATGTGACGGCGGGCGCCGTCGCTGAGCAGTGGGCCGGAGCGTCCGTCGGTCCGCGAGACTTCGCCTTCCTCTATCTGGGGACGGGTGTCGGCCTCGGAATCGTCATCAACGATCAGGTCGTGCGCGGCATCTCCGGCAACGCGGGCGATGTCGGGCTCCTTCCGGTGTCCTCCGAGGAGTTCGGCGATCGCTACACCGGCAACTTCCGCGCGTTCTGGCAGTCCGGCTCACCGCAGAGCCTGGCGGAGCAGGCGGTGGCAGCCGGTATCCTCCCCGCTGGCACCGACATGTCCACGCCCGTTCTCGCCGAAGCGGCCTTCCGCGAGCTGTGCGCGCGAGCCGACGCCGGCGACGCCGGCGCCCAGGGTCTCCTCGAATCCGCCGCACGCTCCACCGCGTCGGCGATTCTCACGATCACCAATCTGCTGGACATCGACTCGATCGTCGTCGGCGGTGCGATGTGGGAGCACGTCTCGGAACGCTTCCTCGCCACGATCCGCCCTCTGGTCGCGCAGCACTCCATCGCCCGTCAGCTCCACGAGGTCACGATCGAGGGCACGGCGCTCGGTGCCGATGTTGCCGCCATCGGCGCGGCGTGCCTGGTGCTGGACGACAAGTTCTCCCCGAGCCCCGCCACGCTGCAACTCGGGCGCTGAGATCACAGCGACTCCCCCGCGCCGTGGGAGTCGAGGACATACTGCGCGGTCAGCGCGGTCGCACGGTCTTCGTCATCGAGCAGGCTTTCCAGGACCGGACGGGTGACCGCGGGCGGGTAGGGGACGAGCGCGGCGGCCAGCCGCCGCCGAGCCGGGGCCTCCGCCGACGACAGCGCCTGCGCGACGACGTTCGCCGCAACATCGATGAGCCCGGTGCGATCGGCCAGCGCCGCGAGAGCATCCGATGCGTCGACGTCGCCCTGTCCGCTTCGGATCAGCTCCACCAGTGCGGCCATCGAATCCGCCTCGTCGTCTTCGGCGCGGGCGATGATCGCCCGTCGCCGGACCCGCTCATCCGGATGGCTCGCCGATTCTCTGATCACCTGACGCGCGGCTGGGCTGTCGATCTTCACCAGCGCGTCGAACGCACGGCGCCGTCGGCCGGGGTCATCTGACCCGAGGGCATCGGCCAGCGCGGGAACCGCGGCGTCGCCGGTACGCGCAATCGCCCATTGCAGAGCACCGGCGGCGTCTTCCCCCTCCTCACGGAGCATCGCATCGATCAGCACCGGGAGGTCGCGCTGGTCCGCATCCTGCGTCCGCAAGGCGAGTCGCTGGCGTGCAGAGGCGTCCGACTTCTCCAGCCGGTGCATGAGGTGGATCGTTCGCAGCACGTCATCCCAGCTCCGCGGCTCGGTCGCGGTGATCCCCTCCAGGCGATGCACGAGTTCCTGTGCCTGCACGATCTGGCGACGGGTCTGCTCCACCACTCTCGTCACCACGATGGCCGGATCGAACTCACGATCATCGATCACCTCACTGATCTCTGCGAGGCTCAGCCCGAGCGACCGCAGGCTTTCGACGTGCAGAAGCCGGCGCATGTCCTCATCGGAGTACTCCCGGTAACCGCCCGTCGTGCGACCAGACGCAGAGACCAGCCCGATTCGGTCGTAGTGGCGCAGCATACGAGCGGAGATGCCCGAATGCCGCGCCACGTCGCCGATGAGCACGACGCTCACTCCCCCGGAGCCGGAGCCGACCGAAGCGCCACGACGCGTTTCGCCTCGGCGATCGCGGACTCGAACCCGGTTTCGGGATCGGCCATGATGGCCAGCGTGGCAGCGGCGTGCGCGCCCACGGCTGGATCGGCGTTCTCGATCTCCGCCTCAACGATCGGCTCGACGAGGTCACCGAGCACGGCGAAGGCGCGGCTAAGGCTTCGCTGGGTGTCGGCATCACCCCGGCCGAGCTGGGTGACCAGCTTCCGGGCGAGATCCGCTTCCTCCCCCGACGGTACGAGTCCCGCCGCGGTGCGCCACGCGGCACGGGCCACCTCGACGTCCGCGTCCGTCAGCAGGTCGTCCCGGAGGGCCGGCCAGGTTCGCCGGTCACCGATCTTCGACATCGTGTGCAGAGCCTGGCTCCGCGCCCGGGCGGATGGCGAGGAGAGTTCCGGCAGCAGTCGCGTCACGGTCAGGTCGCGATCCTGGCGGGTCAACGCCCAGGTGAGCATGTCACGGACGAAGAAGTCCGCCTCGTGCTGGCAACGTTCCACGAGCACCGCGACGTACGCGGGATGCGGGCTGGTGCCCGCGGCGAGAGCCGCCTGAAGCCGGGCGGATGCGTCCGGTCCCCACAGCGCCTCCCGGAGCCGTTCCCCGGGGCTCACGTTTGTGTTCTCTGTCATCTTCTGACCTCCGCTCACCACCATCCACCTTGTCACCGTGACAAGGTCAAGCCAGCAGATGACATCGGTTCGAGGTCGTCAGAGCATCCCGGCGACGAGCCGTGCCGTGGCTTTCGCGGATCCCGGGTTCTGTCCGGTGACCAGACGACCGTCCACGACGGTGTGAGAAGCGAACGGCAGCAGGCCCTTCTCGTACTGCGCACCGCGGGCGATCATCTCCTCTTCGGCGTTGTATGGCACGAGCTTGTCCACGCGCGCCAGCACCTCCTCACGCCAGGCGAACCCGGTGAGTCTGCGCCCCGCGACGAGCAGCGACCCATCCGAGAGCCGGGTGTTCAGCAGACCGCAATATCCGTGACAGACGGCGGAAACGATGCCGCCGCCCTGCCAGATCTCGCGGGTGATCCGTTGCAGCCCTGCACTGTCGGGGAAGTCGTACATGACCGCGTGACCTCCGGTGAAGAAGATCGCGTCGTAGTCGCCGGCGTTCACGTCGGCAGGCGCGAGCGTGTCCTCCAGGAGTGCCATGCGAGCGGGATCCTCCCGCCATGCCCGCGCGGAGCGATCATTATTGGGAAACGTGAGCGACCTCGGCTCCAGCGGCACCGCACCGCCGGCAGGACTCACGATCGTCTGTTCGAAGCCTCGCTCCTCGAACACCTGCCGGGCGTGAGTGAGCTCGGAGAGCCAGAGTCCCGTTGGGTGTGATGGATCGTCGTAGTGTCCGACGTTCGTCACGACGTTCAGGATGCGTCGGGTCATGGTGCACCTTCCTTCTGCGAGTAAGGGCTGTTGTCAGATGAGTGCCGCGAGGGCGGCGCGCACCCGGTCAGCGCGCTCCTCACGTGAGGCGGCGCGCAGTTTGCCGTCAAGGAAGAGGAACGCCAGGCCGTGTGCCGCGCCCCACAGCCCGGTGGCGAGCGCGACCGGGTCTCGATCGGGGAAGAGCGCCGCGGTCGCGCGCGCCAGAAGGTCGTGCAGCCGTTCCGCAGCCAGCACGCGCTCATCGTTGGCGTCATCGCACTCCTTGCCGAACATCACGCGGAACAGTGCGGGATGATCGGCGGCGAAGTCGACGTACACGACCGCGAACTCCAGGAACTCCTGCGGCGACTCCGGCAGAGCACCGTCCGGGGCGAGGAGGTCCCACAGGTCCCGGAATCCCTCCGCAGCCACGGCGGACTCCAGGGCGTCGCGATGGGGGAAGTGCCGATACGGCGCGGTCGATGAGACACCGACCTCTCGCGCCACAGCACGCAGCGAGAATGCCTCACCGGACTCCAGTGACCGGCGCGCCGCCGCCACCAGCGCGGCGCGAAGATCCCCGTGGTGGTACGGACCCGCTGATGATGTTGACACCGCTAACTTCCCCTCCTTATGATGTGAACACCGTTAACATACCGCATGAAGGGGAATCGTGCAGACCATACTCGGAGCGAACGGGCAGATCGCCATCGAGCTCGCTCGGGAACTGCATCACCGGGCAACGGACGACATCCGGCTCGTGAGCCGCAACCCGCGCGCGGTCAATCCCACCGACCATCTCGTGAGCGCCGATCTGCTCGATCCCGCCCGTACGGCGCAGGCCGTTCGGGGCAGCGACATCGTGTACTTCACTGCGGGGCTGCCCGCCGACACCGAACTCTGGCAACGCCAGTTCCCCACGATGCTGCGTAGCGCGCTCGACGCAGCGCGCGCGGCCGGGGCCGGTTTCGTGTACTTCGACAACACCTACATGTATCCGCAGGACGCACGGGTGCAGACGGAGGACACCTCCTTCGCCCCCGTCGGGCCGAAGGGCCGAGTCCGCGCCGACATGGCGGAGATGGTCCTGGAGGAGATGAACCGCGGCGACATTCCCGTCCTCATCGCCCGCGCGCCGGAGTTCTACGGACCGGGGCGCACCCAGAGCTTCACGAACACGCTCGTCATCGACCGGATCGCGGCCGGCAAGAGGGCACTCGTACCCGTGCGCGACGACCGTCGCCGCACGCTCATCTGGACTCCCGATGCCAGTCGCGCGCTGGCGCTCCTGGGCAACACCGCCGACGCTTTCGGCCAGACCTGGCACCTTCCCACGCCGGAGGAACACCCCACCTATCGGGAGTTCGTCGCCCGCGCCGCGAGCGTCTTCGGCCGCCCCCCGAGGCACACGGTGGTGCCTCGCTGGGCGCTGAGCGCTGTCGGGGCGTTCTCCCTCGGGGCGCGGGAGATCCGCGAGCTGCTCCCCCGCTACGCCCAGGACAACCTCTTCGACTCGGCAAAGTTCCGTACCCGCTTCGCCAACTTCGCCGTCACCGATCACCGATCCGGACTCGAGATCATCCGAGCGGCCGTCGCCTGAGCCGCGCGAAAGATAGGAGCGCACTTCTGAAGCGGATCGGGGGTGTGTTCTCGATCCTTCCCGCGGGAAACGACAGAAGCCGAACCCTGAGGGGTTCGGCTTCTGTCTGTAACTGTGGAGCCTAGGAGATTCGAACTCCTGACATCTTGCTTGCAAAGCAAGCGCTCTACCAACTGAGCTAAGGCCCCGAGATGAGGGAGTGGGGGTACCAGGACTTGAACCTGGGACCTCTTCATTATCAGTGAAGCGCTCTAACCGCCTGAGCTATACCCCCGAGCTTGCGCTCGGCAACCATACGAGTTTAGCCCACAGATCGACGCAACGCGAAATCGGTCGGGTTTGCACGGCTGTTTCGCGTTGCCCGGGCGTGGCGCAGTGCGGTTCACTGAACACATGAGCACCCCTACATCCCATCCCGGAGAAGCCCACGACACCCGCCTCAGCCAGCGATTGAACTGGCTGCGCGCCGGCGTCCTCGGCGCCAATGACGGCATCGTCTCGGTTGCCACCCTCGTGGTGGGCGTCGCTGGGGCGACGGCGGAGGTGGGCGCATTGGTCACGGCCGGTGTCGCCGGTCTCGTCGGCGGTGCGATCTCCATGGCGCTCGGCGAATACGTCTCGGTCAGCAGCCAGCGCGACAGCGAGCGAGCTCTCATCGCGAAAGAACGCCGGGAGCTGGCCACCATGCCCGACGAGGAATTCGCGGAGCTGGTTCAGCTCTACCGCGACCGGGGGCTCACGGAGCAGACCGCGCACCAGGTGGCCACGGAGCTGACCGCGCACGATGCGCTCGCTGCACACCTCGAGGTGGAACTGCACATCGATCAGGATGATCTGGTCAATCCGTGGCACGCGGCACTCTCGTCCGCCTTGGCCTTCACCATCGGCGCACTATTGCCGCTGCTCGCCATCCTGCTGACCCCGATCGGGTGGCGCATCCCGGTGACATTCGCCGTGGTGCTTCTCGCGCTCGCGAGTACGGGGACCATCGCGGCGCGCATCGGCGGCAGCTCGCCTGGACGGTCCGTGCTGCGACTGGTTTTCGGTGGAGCGCTGGCACTGCTCGCAACATGGCTCATCGGCACCCTGCTGGGGACGACGGGGCTGTTCTGAGGACGACCGACTGGTCCGGAAACGAAGAAGCGCCCCTTCCGCATCGGCGGAAGGGGCGCTTCTTTCGGTCAGTTGGAGGTGAAGCCGACCAGCAGGCCGCCGGTCACCTTGACCGCGAGGTTGTAGACAGCGGCGGCGATCGCGCCCAGCACTGTCACCACGATCAGGTTGATGATCGCCACGACCGCACCGAAGGCCATCACCTGCGGCAGGCCCAGGTAGCTCTTCAGGACGAACGACGGGCTCAGGCTCGAGATCAGCGAGGAGACCGTGTCCACCACACCGGTGGTGGAGACCACCGTGTAGATGAGGAAGAACATCACGACAGTGACGACCGCGACAGCGACGGCTGCCAGGAAAGACAGCTTCACCGCAGACCAGAAGTCGATGTAGACCAGCCGCAGGCGCACCTGCTTCGTGCTGGACTTGTTGCTCGACTTCTTGGCGAGCTTGTCAGCTACCGTGCTCATTCAGCACCCTCTCCGGACGTCTCGGACGACTCGGTGTTCGACTCGTCCTCTTCATCGCCGAGACCCCGCTCACTGTTGCGAGCGATGGCGAGAATCCGATCGTCCTTGCCCAGCCGGGCGAAGACCACACCCATGGTGTCACGGCCCTTCGCCGGGACCTCGGCCACGGCAGAGCGTACCACCTTGCCACTGGCAAGAACCACGAGAACCTCGTCGTCCTCGGCCACGATCAGGCCGCCCGCAAGATCTCCACGGTCATCGTTCAGCTTGGCCACCTTGATGCCCAGACCGTTGCGTCCCTGGACCCGGTACTCGCTCACCGCCGTGCGCTTGGCGTAGCCGCCCTCGGTGACCACGAACACGAAGCTCTCCGGCGCCACGACGGATGCCGACAGCAGGCTGTCATCGCCGCGGAACTTCATTCCGCCGACGCCTTCGGTGGTGCGGCCCATGGGGCGCAGCGTGTCATCATCCGCGGTGAAGCGGACCGACATGCCGTGCCGCGAGATCAGCAGGATGTCGTCATCGCCGTTGACCGCGAGCGCGGAGACCACCTCATCATCCTCACGCAAGCGGATGGCGATGACGCCGGCCTGACGGTTGGTGTCGTAGTCGCTGAGCGCCGTCTTCTTGATGCGACCCTGACGAGTGGCCAGCACCAGGTACTCCGCGGAGGTGTAGTCACGCAGATCGAGGATCTGACGGATCTGCTCGTCCGGCTGCATCGCGAGGAGGTTCGCGATGTGCGAGCCCTTCGCATCGCGCCCGGCCTCGGGGATCTCGTACGCCTTGGTGCGGTAGACCCGGCCCTTGTCGGTGAAGATGAGCAGCCAGTGGTGCGTGGTGGTGACGAAGAAGTGCTCCACGACATCGTCAGCGCGCAGCTGCGCACCCTTCACACCCTTGCCACCGCGGTGCTGCTGACGGTAGTTGTCGCTCCGCGTGCGCTTGATGTATCCACCGCGGGTGACGGTGATGACCATCTCCTCCTCGGGGATGAGGTCCTCGACGCTCATGTCGCCGTCGTATCCGTGGAGGATGTGGGTGCGTCGCTCGTCGCCGAACTTGTCGACGATTCCGGACAGCTCTTCCGAGACGATCGTGCGCTGGCGGGCGTCGGAGGCGAGGATGTCCTTGTAGTCCGCGATCTTCGCACGCAGCTCGTTGGCCTCATCGATGATCTTCTGGCGCTCGAGAGCGGCGAGACGACGCAGCTGCAGCTGCAGGATGGCGTCGGCCTGGAGCTCGTCGATGTCCAGGAGCGCCTGGAGTCCTTCATTGGCCTCGGCGGTGGTGGACGAACGGCGGATGAGCGCGATGACCTCGTCCAGGGCGTCCAGCGCCTTGAGAAGGCCGTCGAGGATGTGCATGCGCTTCTCGGCCTGAGCCAGGCGGAAGGCCGTACGACGACGGATCACGTCGACCTGGTGCGCCACCCACAGCGTGATGAAGCCGTCCAGCGGCAGCGTGCGCGGTACACCGTCGACGATCGCCAGCATGTTGGCGCCGAAGTTCTCCTGCAGCGAGGTGTGCTTGTAGAGGTTGTTCAGCACGACCTTCGCCACGGCATCGCGCTTCAGCACGATCACGAGGCGCTGACCGGTGCGGTCCGAGGTCTCGTCGCGGATGTCCGCGATGCCGGTGATCTTGCCTTCACGAGCCAGATCGCCGATCTTCACCGCGAGGTTGTCGGGGTTCACCTGGTACGGCAGCTCGGTGATCACGAGGCAGGTGCGACCCTGGATCTCCTCGATGTTGACCACCGCTCGCATCGTGATCGAGCCGCGACCGGTGCGGTACGCCTCCCGGATCCCCTTCGTGCCCAGAATCTGCGCGCCGGTGGGGAAGTCCGGGCCGGGGATGCGCTCCATGAGCGCGTCCAGAGTCTCCTCACGGCTGGCCGTCGGATTGGCGAGCACCCACTGCGCACCGGCCGCGACCTCGCGGAGGTTGTGCGGCGGGATGTTCGTGGCCATGCCGACCGCGATTCCGACGGATCCGTTGACCAGCAGGTTCGGGAACCGCGCCGGCAGGACCGTGGGCTCCTGGGTCTCACCGTCGTAGTTGTCGGTGAAGTCGACGGTGTCTTCCTCGATGTCCCGGACCATCTCCAGCGCGAGAGGCGCCATCTTGGTCTCGGTGTATCGCGGAGCAGCCGCCCCCATGTTTCCGGGTGAGCCGAAGTTGCCCTGGCCGAGTGCCAGCGGGTAGCGCAACGACCACGGCTGGACGAGGCGCACGAGGGTGTCATAGATCGCCGAGTCACCGTGCGGGTGGTACTGACCCATCACCTCGCCGACGACGCGGGCGCACTTGGAGAACTTCTTGTCGGGACGGTAGCCGCCGTCGTACATCGCGTAGATGACGCGGCGGTGCACCGGCTTCAGGCCGTCACGGACATCCGGCAGCGCTCGGCCGATGATGACCGCCATCGCGTAGTCCAGGTAGCTGCGCTGCATCTCCAGCTGCAGGTCGACCTGGTCGATCTTGCCGTGGTCGTGCCCGTCGACGATGTTCTCGCCGTTCTCGTCCGTCATGTTCGTTCTCTTCGTTCGTCAGTTCTGCGTCGTGGGCAGGGCGTCGTGGGCTTCCGGATCAGATGTCCAGGAAGCGGACGTCCTTGGCGTTTCGCTGGATGAAGTCTCGGCGGGACTCGACGTCCTCGCCCATCAGCACCGAGAAGATCTCGTCGGCGGCAGCCGCATCCTCGATGGTCACCTGGCGGAGCGTACGGGTGGCGTGGTTCATCGTGGTGTCCCACAGCTCACTGGGGTTCATCTCGCCCAGACCCTTGTAGCGCTGGATGCCGGCGTCCTTCGGGAGCTTGCGACCATCCGCCTGGCCCGCGGCCATGCGCGCGTCGCGCTCCTCGTCGCTGAACACGTACTCGTGCTCGCCCTGGGTCCACTTCAGGCGGTACAGCGGCGGCATCGCGAGGTACACGAAGCCGGCCTCGATGAGTCCGCGCATGAAGCGGAACAGCATGGTCAGCAGCAGGGTGGTGATGTGCTGGCCGTCGACGTCGGCATCCGCCATCAGCACGATCTTGTGGTACCGGGCCTTGTCGATGTCGAACTCTTCGCCGATGCCCGTGCCAAACGCCTGGATCATCGCCTGGACCTCGCGGTTGGCGAGCGCCTTGTCGAGACGCGCGCGCTCCACGTTGAGGATCTTCCCGCGTAGGGAGAGGATCGCCTGCGTGTGCGGGTCGCGCCCCTGCACCGCGGAACCGCCTGCGGAGTCACCCTCTACGAGGAAGATCTCGGAGATCGAGGGATCCTTGCTGGTGCAGTCCTTGAGCTTGTCGGGCATCGCGGCCGACTCGAACACGCTCTTGCGGCGCGCGGTCTCGCGGGCCCGACGCGCCGCCATGCGGGCGGATGCGGCGTCGATGGCCTTGCGGACCACGTTCTTCGCCTGCACCGGGTTGCGCTCGAACCAGTCGCCCAGCTCGTCGCCGACAACCTTCTGCACGAACGCCTTGGCCTCGGTGTTGCCGAGCTTGGTCTTGGTCTGTCCCTCGAACTGGGGCTCCGAGAGCTTCACCGAGATGACCGCGGTGAGTCCTTCGCGGATGTCCTCACCGGTGAGGTTGTCGTCCTTCTCCTTGAGGAGGTTGTTCGCGCGCGCGTACCGGTTCACCAGCGTGGTGAGCGCAGCGCGGAAGCCCTCCTCGTGCGTCCCGCCCTCGTGCGTGTTGATGGTGTTCGCGTAGGTGAAGACGTTCTCGGTGTAGGAGGTGGTCCACTGCATGGCCACCTCGAGCGAGATCTTCCGTTCGCTGTTCTCCGACTCGAAGTCGATGATCTCGTCGTTGACGACATCGGCCTTGCGCACCCGGTTGAGGTACTCGACGTAGTCGGTGAGCCCGCGCTCGTAGTGGAAGACGTCGCTCGGCTGGACGATCTCGATCTTGCCCTCGCCGAGGTCCTTCTCGTAGGCGCTCGCCTCGCGCTCGTCGCGCAGCGCGATGCGCAGGCCCTTGTTGAGGAAGGCCATCTGCTGGAAGCGGGTGCGCAGCGTGTCGTAATCGAAGTCCGTAGTCTCCGTGAAGATCTCCGCGTCCGGCCAGAACGTGATGTGCGTTCCGGTGTCCTCGGTCTCTTCACCCTGCTCCAGCGGCCCCTCGGGCACCCCGCCCTTGCTGAAGGTCTGACGCCACGCGTACCCCTGCCGGCGCACCTCCACCTCGAAGCGCGTCGACAGCGCGTTCACCACGGACGAGCCGACGCCGTGCAGACCGCCCGAGACGGCGTACCCGCCGCCGCCGAACTTGCCTCCGGCGTGCAGGATGGTGAGGACCACCTCGACGGTGGACTTCGTGGGATCCGACGCATGCGGATCCACCGGGATGCCACGGCCGTTGTCGATGACGCGGATGCCGCCGTCTGCCAGGATCGTCACATCGATGTTGTCGGCGTAGCCGGCGAGCGCCTCGTCCACCGAGTTGTCCACGATCTCGTAGACCAGGTGGTGCAGACCGCGCGGGCCCGTGGAGCCGATGTACATGCCGGGGCGCTTGCGGACCGCCTCCAGGCCCTCGAGGATCTGGATCGCGTCGGCCCCGTAGTCGCCGCGGGGGGTTGAGTTCGTCCCCTGTGCGTCGGTCGTGTTCTCCGGCTGGTTTTCAGGGGTGTCAGACGTCATCGCTCAGGTTGCTCCAGATCTTCCAAAGGCAACCTCCATCCTATCAAGAAAGCGGTCCGCCAGCGCCCTGAACGCGCCTGTACGCGCACAGAATCGTTGCGCAGGGGATCGTACGTGGGTCAGCCGTAGGTATCGCGCGGGCCCCGCCCTGGAGCCGTTCTGGGGCCCCAATTCCACGAGGGGACGTCCGGTCCGAGAAAACGGATGCTCTGCACGCCGGCCTCCGGGTGACGCAACTGGATCTGCGTCAGGATGTGCGAGCGCATCAGCTGGAGCTGCTTCGTCCATGCCGTGGTGTCGCAGCGGACGGTGAGGACGCCGTTGACGTACGACACCGCCTCCGTGTGGGCGGCGGTGTCGGGACCGGCCACCTCCGGCCACTGCAGGAGGAGGTCCTCCTGGGCCAGTTGCGGGTTCCAGCCCGCCTGCTTGGTGAGCGCGGCCAGGGCATCGCCCAGTCCCTGCGGATCGCGCCCGGGCATGAACGGCGCATTCGCATCATCCGGATCCACGCGGGTGCGGCGCTTGCGCCGCTGCGGGGCCTTCAGTCCGCGCAACCGCAGATAGGTGGCCAGCGTCTCCGGGACCTCGTCGTCACTCATCGGCGTCTTCCGGTGCCGATTCATCGATGCCGATGATGGTGCCGTGCTGCACCCGCACCGTCCGGGCGCGCAGCCCGATCGGCACGTCCTCCTCCACGGCTGAGGTGATGATCACCTGTTCGTAGTCGGCGACGAGGTCGGCCAGCCGGCGGCGGCGGTCGGCGTCCAGCTCGGCGAAGACGTCATCGAGGATCAGGACGGGGTCGCCCACTCCGGTCTCCTCGCGCAGGAGCTCGGCCGAGGCGAGACGGAGAGCGAGCGCCACCGACCAGGACTCGCCGTGCGACGCGTATCCCTTCACGGGCAGTCCGCGAACCTGAAGAAGAAGATCGTCCCGGTGCGGGCCCACGAGCGTGAGTCCGCGTTCGAGCTCGGCCGGTCGTTTCGCGGCGAGAGCGGTGCGGAAGAGATCGGCGGTGCTGCCGTCGGCCGCCGATTCGGCGGTGGTCTCGTCGTCCTCGGGCTGAGCACCGGTCACCGAGAGCGCCCACCCGAGGCCGGGATGATGATCCTCACCGGCAATGGCCGTGTACGCCGCGGCGAGCGGAGCGGCCAGCTCCTGTGCCAGCGCCGTGCGCGCGTCGATCAGCTGCGAGCCGAGTGTCACCAGCTTCTCGTCCCAGACATCCAGTGTCGACAGCCCTTCGCCCCGGACACCACGTGCACGCGCCGACTTCAGCAGAGCATTGCGCTGACGGACGACCCGCTCGTAGTCGGCGATGATCGAGGCCATCCGCGGGCGGCGCTGGATGAGGAGCTGATCGGTGAAGCGCCGACGCGATGACGGCTCCCCCCGGACGATCTGCAGATCCTCCGGCGCGAAGAGCACGACGTGCGCGTATCTCGGCAGTTCAGCCGGCTTGACCGGCGAGCCATTGATCCGCGCGCGGTTGGATCCCTGTTTGTTCAGCTGCAGCTCGAGCTGCACGCGACGCTCACCGTGCGCGAGGCGGGCGCGCACAAACGCCGCGTCCTTGCCGTTTCGCACCATCGGGGCGTCGGCGGAGACGCGATGTGAGCCGAGGGTGGCCAGATAGGCGATCGACTCGGCGAGATTCGTCTTTCCCTGGCCGTTGCGGCCGACGAAGACGTTCGAGCCGGGAGCCAGCGGGACATCCGCGTGCTCATAGTTGCGGAAGTCGGTGAGGCTGAGGTGCTCCACGAACATACGTCAACGATCTCCGTGCGCCATCGCAGAACGGCGTGAGCAGCTCACGCCGTTCGCTGCGAGCCGGCGCGTCAGCATCGCGGCTCAGCGCAGCAGCAGGTTCGGCTGCAGCAGGTACTTGAAGTTGTCGCCGCTCGCGCCCTCCACCGACGTCTGCGCGGTGATGAGCACGGGGCTCAGCTTGTTCGCGTTGTCGCTGGAGGTGAACGTGATGCGGGTGAACTCGCTGCGCACCGCCGACAGGGCGTCCTGCAGGTACTGCGGGTTGAGGCCGAGAGTGACGTCGTCGCCGCCGGTGAGGGTCGCGTCGACGGTCTCGGATGCGCGAGCCTGCTCATTGCCGGAGGCGTCCATCGTGACGCCGTCGGCGGAGAACGTGAAGCGCAGCGGGGCGGAGCGGTCGAGCACCAGCGCCACGCGACGCACGGCCTCCATGAGGTCGGCGGTGTTGACCACCGCGTAGTGCTCGGTCTGCTCGGGGAACAGGCGACGAACCGGCGGGAAGTTGCCCTTGATGAGCAGCGAGGTGACGGTCTTGTTGCCGGCGGTGAAGGCGATGATCTCGCGGTCCGACGATCCGGAGAAGGCGACCGAGATGGTGTCGCCGTGGGAGAAGGTCTTACCGACCTCCTGCAGTGTCCGAGCCGGGACGAGAGCGCTGGTGTCGGCGGCCTGTCCGTCCCACGCGATGTCACGGACGGCGACGCGATAGCGGTCGGTGGCGACCAGGCTGAGCTGTGTGCCGCTCACCTCGAGCAGCACACCGGTGAGGACCGGGGTGACGTCATCACGCGATGCGGCGAAACCGACCTGTGCGATGGCGGTGGCGAAGTCCTCCGCAGGGACCAGACCGGACTCGCCGGTGACCTCGGGGATCGCGGGGTACTCGGCGACGGGCATCGCAGCCAGGGTGAACCGAGCCGAACCGCACGTGAGCACGATGGTCCCGTCGTCCTCCACCGCGATCTGGATCGGGGCGTTCGGGAGACGGCTGGCGATGTCCGAGAGCAGGCGACCGTGCACGAGGATCGTGCCGGGCTCGTCCACCGTGGCCTCGATCGTGGTGCGTGCGGAAGCCTCGTAGTCGAACGCCGACAGCGACAGACCCGACTCGGTGGCCTCGATCAGCACGCCCGCAAGGATCGGCTGCGGGTTGCGCTGCGGCAGCAGCTTCACCACGAACGACACAGCTTCGCTGAAGACATCACGATTGACGTGGAACTTCACGACCGCTCCCTCTGCTCATCCCGGTTCCCGGGTTTCCCATGGTAGTGCCCGTGTCTGCGGAGTCCATGACCGACCTCGACCCGGCCACGCACCCTCCCCCTCCATCCCCAAGGTGATCGAACCGGGCTTCATTGAGAGAGATCTGGTTAACAGTGTTAACGCTTGTGGAGACTGTGGATAACTCAGTGCTTTCCAGTCGAGACAAGGGATTGCGACGCGGGACTCCTGTTGAGAGCGGTGGAAAGCCCCGAGAAATCAACGATCGGCGCGAACGCGTTAACGCGGAAGTTGTCCACAGGCTGCTCCGAATCGCTCACAATCACCCACCGTATCGTTCGAGTTGTCCACAGGTTATCCACATGGGGATTTCATGGCGTGTCGCAGGCGTGTCGTCGCGGCCCGAGGTGTCCGCGTGCCGCGGTTTCTCGCACCCTGGCGCGGTTTTCGAGGTCGCGAACGAGGGGGCGCTGAGCGTCCGCGTGTGCCCGTTGGTGAGGGGTGAGAGGGGGTGAGCGCTGTGGATGGACCTGTTAACTCAGCGGTTAACTGCGTCGCGGTTAACCCAGTCGCCCCGTGGCGGAGTCGCGTGCTGGGTGAGCGTCGTTTCAGCGGCGTCCGAGCTGGGTGGTGATCTCGCTCACCTGGTTGAAGATCGAACGGCGCTCCTTCATCAGGTCGCTGATCTTCTTGTACGCGTACATCACCGTCGTGTGGTCGCGGCCGCCGAAGAGCTGGCCGATCTTGGGCAGCGAGAGGCTGGTCCGCTCACGGCACAGGTACATCGCGATCTGCCGCGCCGTGGCAACGGCCTGCGAGCGGCTCGAGCCGTAGAGGTCATCGACGCTGAGCTTGAAGTACGCCGCCGTCGCGTTGATGATGTCGGTCGGCGAGATCACATTGGTCTCGGTCTGATCGATGATGTCACGCAGCACCGTCTGGGCGAGCGTAATGTCCAGGCTGGAACGGTTGAGGCTCGCGAAGGCGGAGACGCGGATCAGGGCGCCCTCGAGCTCCCGGATGTTCGAGGAGACCACCGTGGCGATGTACTCGAGCACTTCGTCGGGGATCTGCAGGCGTTCGCTCTGCGCCTTCTTGCGAAGGATCGCGATACGCGTCTCCAGGTCGGGCGCCTGCACATCGGTGATCAGTCCCCACTCGAAGCGACTGCGCATGCGGTCCTCGAAGCCGGTGAGCAGCTTGGGCGCCACATCGGAGGTGATCACCACCTGCTTGTCGTGGTCGTGCAGGGTGTTGAACGTGTGGAAGAACGCCTCCTGCGTCTCCGCGCGTCCCTGCAGGAACTGGATGTCGTCGATGAGCAGGATGTCGACGTCGCGATACCGCGCCTGGAAGGCCGCACCGCGGTTGTTCGCGATCGAGTTGATGAAGTCGTTCGTGAACTCCTCGCTGGACACGTACCGCACCCGCACGCCGGCGTACATGCTGATCGCGTAGTCGCCGATCGCGTGGAGGAGGTGGGTCTTGCCGAGACCGGAGTCACCGTAGATGAACAGCGGGTTGTAGGCCTTGGCCGGTGCCTCTGCCACTGCCACGGCAGCGGCGTGGGCGAAGCGGTTGGACTGGCCGATCACGAAGTTGTCGAAGGTGTACTTCGGGTTGAGGCGGGTGTCGCTGCGAGAGGAGAACGAGGGCACTGCTGCCTGAGAGGGCGCCGGCGTGGAGGGCGTCTCGATGATCGGCGCGATCTCATCGGGTGCGGCTGCCAGCGGCAGGTTCTCCAGCTCCGGGTTGACGACCACGCGGAAGGTGCTCGCGGCGGGCTGGGCGTCCACGGTTGCGAGCGCCTCGAGGATCGACGCGCGGATGCGCTTGATCTGGACGGCGGTGAGGTCATTGGGGACGTCCAGATAGAGCGTGCCGCCCATGATCCCCTGCGCCACAGCGAGGTTCAGGAAGCCTCGCAGCTGAGGGGTGACCCGCTCGTCCGTGTCCAGGTGTGCGAGTACCGCTCGCCAGACGGGTACGTCCGGGATCTCCTGCTGCGTCATGTTCGTCCCCCTCCAATGGTCTGATCTCGGCACGGCTGCCGGTCACGTCGGGGTGGACCTGTGGATAACTCGTGCTGGAGACACGCTAAACGAGTGGCCGGGCGAGAGCAAACTCCTTGTGGGAACTCGGTGCGCGTCGCTGCTGTCGACTGGGCATCACCTGGGGATAATTGTCTGTTCAGCCCGCTGGTTTGCACGGGAGCACCCACTCGACGTAGCCTAGATCGGTTGACTTGTGCCTGTTAAGGCACGAGCCTTTGTCCGCACGTCTCCGGTCGCAGTGATCCCGGGTGACAGCATTTCCGGAGTTAACACTATGAGCAAGCGCACTTTCCAGCCGAACAACCGTCGTCGCGCCAAGAAGCACGGCTTCCGCGCCCGCATGCGCACCCGCGCCGGTCGTGCCATCCTTTCGGCACGCCGCGCCAAGGGCCGCGTCGAGCTCTCGGCGTAACCCCCTCGGTGCTCGCGCGTCCGCATCGTCTCACCCGCGGCGCCGACTACAAGTCGGTCGTCCGTCGGGGAGGTCGATGCGCGGGCCCGTCGACCGTCACGTACGTGATCCACTCCGGTGAGGATCGTCCGGCACGGTTCGGGTTCATCGTGAGCAAGCAGGTGGGTGGAGCCGTGGTGCGCAATACTGTGCGCCGCCGGTTGAAGGCCATTTGCGCGGAGGCTCTGCCCTCCGTGCGACCGGGCGCGGATGTTGTCATCCGCGCCCTTCCGTCGTCTGCCGGCACGGGATTTCCCGAGTTGCGCGATGAGGTCGTTCGCTGTCTCGGCAAGCGCGCATCATGAGTGTCCTCCCGGCGGCCTACACCGGCACGGCGCGCTTCGCGGGTCGTGACTTCTTCCGTTCGATCCCGCTGTGGCCGCGCGATGCCACCCTGGCTCTCCTGTTCGCCTACCGTAAGGTGATCTCGCCGCTCTACGGCGAGGTGTGCAAGTACTACCCGTCCTGCTCGGCTTACGGCGTGGGTGCCGTTCAGCAGCACGGCGCGGTGAAGGGCATGGCCCTCGCCGTGTGGCGGATTCTCCGCTGCAACCCCTGGTCACTGGGCGGCGTCGATGACGTCCGGCCCCACAAGCACTTCCACTACGGACTCACCACGCGTGGGTTCGTCGTGCCCTCCTCCGCAGAAAGGACCGCTTCGTGACGAATCTCCTGTTCGCCGCGGCCAGCGCCACGCCGAGCCCGTCTTCTTCCGCTGCTGCGGGTGGTGGGTTCGACCTCATCAGCATCATCCTCTGGCCGCTGAAGTGGGTCGTCGAGCTCATCCTGGTGGCCTGGCACTGGCTGTTCTCGTCGGTGGGGATGAACCCGGCCGGCGGTCTGACGTGGGTGCTGTCCATCGTCGGTCTGGTGATCGTCGTGCGTGCCGCCCTGGTGCCGCTGATGGTCAAGCAGATCAAGTCTCAGCGGCGCATGATGGAAATCGCGCCTGAGATGAAGAAGATCCAGGACAAGTACCGCGGCAAGCGCGACCAGCTCTCTCGTGAGGCGATGAGCCGCGAGACCATGGCGCTGTACAAGAAGCACGGCACCAGCCCGATCTCGGGATGCCTGCCCATCCTCGTGCAGATGCCGATCTTCTTCTCCCTGTTCTCGGTGCTGCGTGATGTGAAGGCGCACGCCGACGCCGGGAAGGGCGGTGTGTTCTGGCTGTCGCCTGAGCTCACCCAGCAGTTCAACGACGCGAAGCTGTTCGACGTCGCATCGCTGCACGACTCGCTCGTCGACGCATGGACCAAGCACACCGAGGGCTGGCAGGTCACGGTCACGATCCTGGTGATCCTGGTGATCCTGATGATCGCTTCGCAGTTCATCACGCAGCTGCAGATCATCTCGAAGAACCTGTCCCCCGAGGCCAAGACCGGCCAGGCCTACCAGATGCAGCGCATCATGCTGTTCATCCTGCCGTTCGCCTTCGTCTTCTCGGGAGTCTTCTTCCCGCTCGGTGTGGTCATCTACTGGTTCGTGTCGAACCTCTGGACCATGGCGCAGCAGTTCATCGTGATCCGCAACCTGCCGACCCCGGGCTCGGAGGCGTGGAAGGAGCGCGTGGCGCGCCTGGAGCGCAAGGGCAAGACGCTGGACCCGAAGGGCAACGTCATCTCGATCGCCGAGTACGAGGCCGAGCAGCAGCGCCTGTATGAAGAGGCGGAGCGTCTGAAGGCTCAGCAGCCGAAGCGCCAGCAGCCGATGGGCAAGAACCGCGCGAAGAAGCAGGCGCAGAAGCAGCCGGGCACGAGCTCCCCGGAGACCCGACCCGCACGTCCCGACGAGTCGTCGAAGTAGGAGAAGATCAGACATGACCGATTCCCCCGTCTCCGACGACCGCACGCCCGCAACCGTCGCCCAGCTTGAGGAAGAGGGCGACATCGCGGCGGACTACATCGAAGGTCTGCTCGACATCGCCGACATCGAGGGTGATCTGGAGCTCGATGTACGCCAGGGGCGTGCGTACGTCTCGGTGGAGTCCGATGACGCCACGCTGCGCGTACTGTCGGACCCCGACACCGTGCAGGCTCTCCAGGAGCTCACGCGCCTCGCCGTGCAGAGCAAGACCGGACGTTTCTCGCGGGTGATCCTCGATGTCGGCGGCTCTCGCGATGCCCGCCAGGTCGAGCTCACCGCTCTCGTCGATCGCGCCATCGCACGTCTCGACGAGGGTGCCTCTCAGGCGTCGCTGCCGTCGATGTCGTCGTACGAACGAAAGCTCGTGCATGACATCGTGGCCGAGCGAGGTCTCGTGTCCGAGTCCTACGGTGAAGGCGCCGACCGCCACACCGTCATCCGCCGCGCCTGATCGTGACCGGCGAAGGCACCACCGCAGTGGTGGAGACAGAGCCCGCCGCTGCGGTTCTGCTGTTCGGTGACCGCATCGAGCTGGCCCGGCGGTTCACCGCGGCCCTGGCTGCCGAGGGCGAGGAGCGTGGACTCATCGGTCCGCTCGAACTCCCCCGGCTGTGGACGCGACACATTCTGAACAGCGCCATCGGTGCTCCCCTGTTCTCCGGACGGGTCGCCGATGTCGGCTCGGGTGCCGGCCTTCCGGGCCTGGTTCTGGCGATCGCGCGTCCCGATCTGGAATTCACGCTCATCGAGCCGATGGAGCGCCGGGTTGCGTGGCTCACCGAGCAGACCGAGGCGCTCGGGCTGTCGAACGTCACGATCTTCCGTGGCCGTGGTGAAGAGTTCGGAGACGACGGCACCTTCGACGCCGTCACTGCTCGCGCTGTCAGCGCACTTCGGACCCTCATTCCCTTCACGGCTCCCCTGGTTCGTGATGGCGGCGAGCTCATCTTGTTCAAAGGCACCTCGGCGCCCAACGAGATCGCTGCTGCCGAGAAGCCGATCCGCAAGTTCAAGCTGTCAGATGTACGCGTCGAGGTGCTCGGCGAGGGCGTGCTGACGGAAACGACTCGCGTCGTTCGAGCCACCGTCCGATAAAACCCTGATCAAATCTGGTTTCCCTTCATTCTCGCGCTGTGAGAGCGATTCTCCGCGATTTGTGATGTGAGTGGACCTGGGGTCCGCCGTGATCGGGGGCATTTCGGCCCGGTTCGTGTCTTCGCGTTCGCGGGTTGACTCATCGACGTCGGCGTGAGTTGATCCTTCGGTGCTCGGTGCTCGGTGCTCGGTGCTCGGTGCTCGGTGCTCGGTGCTCGGTGCTCGGTGCTCGGTGCTCGGTGCTCGGTGCTCGGTGCTCGGTGCTCGGTGCTCGGTGCTCGGTGCTCGGTGCTCGGGGTCCGGGGTCCGGGGTCCGGGGTCCGGGGTCCGATGTCCGGTGTCCGATGTCCGGTGCTCGCTCCGCACATGATTAATACACGTTTCAGGCTAGGCGCGGCTGCCGTTCTCGATGGGCAGGCGGCGCGAGTGCCGTGTTCTGGAGCATGGACGCCATCCCTCACACCTTGTGCTGCCAGTCGCACGGGGTGCGCAGTCCGGGAGGATGTGGCCGCTGGGTTCGCGGCTCGTGGCTGGTTGGCCTCTCCTGGCTACGGTTCGCCACGAGGGTCTGCCGGAGGCCCGGGGTGAGTGCTGAGCTCTGGTAGTCGGGTGGTCGGGGCTCGTGGATGGCGCGCTCCCGAGGTAGCTGGGTGCAGCGACATCGTGGTTTGTGACGGGCGGATGGCCTGGAATGGAGAGCTTTCCCTGGCGTCCTCCTGCTCGTGAGTCATCCGCAGTTCCCTCCCGGACCGCCGGTGGTTGCCAGGCTCATACGGTCAACTCTCCCCTCACTCGCGGGCTGGCGAAGCGGACCACCATTGACCGGTGAGCTCGGTCCCGGCGTCTCCTCAGGTCGCGCGCTTGGTGCCGCGATCCTGGTTCCGGGCGCATGCGCTTCCGTGTTCCGGATTGTCGGGCTATGGGGCACTGTGCCTGTTGCCTGTTGCCTGTTGCCTGTTGCCTGTTGCCTGTTGCCTGTTGCCTGTTGCCTGTTGCCTGTTGCCTGTTGCCTGTTGCCTGTTGCCTGTTGCCTGTTGCCTGTTGCCTGTTGCCTGTT